>JBALVY010000001.1:0-1066271 GCA_036960375.1 Pseudomonadales bacterium | reverse complement strand
CAGTTCTCCCAGGAATATTTACGCTGTGTGTGACTCTGCCACTATTCTTCATTTTAACGGCACTGAATGGAGCGAAGCGCATCGTGGTGGTGTTGATACGGCGCTACTGGCCATCACGGGCTTCGGTCCACATGATATTTTTGCCGTCGGCGACAGCGGTTATACGCTGCGTTACGACGGCCTGATGTGGCGCCAGATAGAAACCGGTATCAAGCAGGAATTATACGGCTTGTGGGGGCAGGACTCTCAGCACCTGCTCGCGGTAGGCGGTGGCGGTACTATATTGCGCTGGAACGGTGAGCGTTGGAAATCCTTCGGCGCAGGTACCGACCAGGACCTTTACGGCGTACACGGTAGTTCACTGAACAAGATTTTTATCGCCGGCCTTGCGGGCACTTTGATACGCTTTGAAGACAATAGCTGGCAACGGGAGTTCTCCGGTGTGCGCAGTGATTTGCATAGTGTATCGGGCCAGGAGGATGAGTTCTATGTTGTAGGATCCAACGGTACCATTCTTCGAAACAGCGATGGCCTGTGGGAACCCGAAGAGAGCGATTGCGAAAATACACTGCAAGCAATTGCCGCCACGACAAACGGGGTTTATGCCGTAGGTTCGGGGGGCATCGTTCTAAAACGTGTTAGCGGCCGTGGCTAAACGCTACAGCGCTCTTGTCATTTATATACTCTGCAGCGCGTAAAGTCCGGCCTAAGGTTGAGTATGAATCTGGAAGCCGCCATGCAGGACGGTGATGAAGGCAATTTCACCTTACTGACTTTATGGACTGAGACTGCGGAGCAACCAGGCATCCACCTTATGCACACCACCGCGGTAGAAATGTGCCGGATCCAGATGCCAGAGCCAACTCGTTTTCTCGCCGACGGGCTCCAGAAGGCCTGCAAAATATTGCTGCATATCGCCCGCCACCAGATCCAGGGTAATCCCAGGGTCCAGGGCCTGCGCAGCATTCACCATGGTTTCAATTATTTGCAGCTCCAGTGATGGCAGCAAATGCCCTTTGCCGATCAACGACGTCAGGTACGCAGTAAACTGGCCGCCGGCGGTAGAATCCACATCAAGCGACCCGCTCAATGCTGACCAATCAATGGTGCCGAGATACTCTGTCATCTGCTGACCCAACTTCTGAGTATGAGCAGGAGATAACTTTCCCATCACCAGTTCCTGACGCACATCACAGGACCAGTAGATAAAGCCTGTTGGCGCCAGTTGAGCCAACAGGCGCGCATGCTGCTGCAGCATGCGACGGTGCAAGCCCAGCTTTGCCGAGGCGTACTTCTCCCCATGCATATCCACCAGTTTCTTTTTGAACTTGGATTCGAACTGCTGTGCTATCCACCGCTCTGGAAAAGGCAATAACTGGGAGGCTACCACCGACGACACCACATAGCCTGATTGCAGGTCGCGCAATTCATCCACTTCAAAGTCGGGAATATCGATACTACCGTACAATTCCACCAACCCGCGGTAGGCTTGACGCGCAGTGGAAGCTCGCTCAATAATATCTGTTGCGGCCTCACTCAAGGCTAACACCGCTCCCGCGGTGAGATCCTTGACGACGGGGCGTACTCGCTGTCGCTGTGCCGGCGACAAGGTGCTCATCATACGGCTCAGGCTATTCTCATCCACATCTACCAGATTTATGTGCTCGAACCGATCCAAGAGTTCGGTGATCGGAATTTCCTTGCAATCCCCGGCACCCAATACGGTCACATCGGCCCCCACCGCCTCACGTGCTCCATGCAGAATCGCCTGTCGGCTCACATCTACGTGCCCTTGCCAATGCGCATGAAAATACTGATACTTCTGAGCATAACTAATACCACTAGCCGGAATTGAGGCCAGAAACTCACCTACTTCTAAGTTTTTATGCATATTCCCACCTGACGTCAATATCTTATAAGAGCACAAGGAAACACTACTTATAAGCAATCAATCTAACCTTATGCCCATATATTTTCTTAAAATCCTATAAGATCCATTGACAATTTTGTCACTGACACTTATATTATGATCATCTTAATAATCCTAACTTTTTTAAGAGGGGCAGACAATGCAACATCTATTCACAAAAACTTCCATCGTGGCCGCTATTATCGCGCTATCCAGCCAAGGCGCCAACGCACAACTTGAAGAAGTTGTCGTTACGGCACAGAAGCGTGCCCAGAGCATGCAAGATGTGCCTGTCGCAGTATCTGCATTCGGCGGCAATGATATTGAAACTCTAGGCTGGGATGACCCAAGCGCAATTGCAGCTCAAGTTCCCAATATGCAAATGAGCGCCCCATTCGGCGATGTACAACCGCAATTCTCCATTCGCGGCATATCAATGATAGATTACACGCCATCTCAGTCCAGCCCGGTCGGCATCTATGTTGACGAAGCCTATATCGGCTCACCTTGGTTGCACGGTTTAAGCATGTACGATATGGAACGCATCGAAGTATTGCGGGGCCCCCAGGGCACGCTGTACGGCAAGAACACCACCGGCGGCGCCATCAACTTAATTACCCGCACCCCGGACGTTGATGCTGAAACCAGTGGTTATTTCAAAATTGGTGCCGGAAATTATGGCCTGATAGAGAGCAACGGCGCAGTAGAAGGGTCACTTGTCGATGGAAAACTCTCTGGCCGGCTGGCAGCCAACTACAAGAAAAATGACGGTTACTACCAAAACAACACTCCGGGTGGCGAAGATATGGCCCAGACCAACTACTACGCCCTGCGTGGCACGTTGAACTGGCAGGCCACTGATGCATTTAATGCGGTTCTAAAAATCAGCTATGGCGACAGCGATGCCAAAAGTGCGGTATCCCGAATTGAGGGTACCCAGCCCAATGGTATGAACCTAACCAGTAACCCCGCGGCTCTTAATCCCAAATATCTTGAAGGTTCTCCCGATTATGCCGGCGATACCACCAACGAAATGACAATGGCCAACCTGAAACTGGACTGGGAACTTGGAGATTACAGCGTAATTTCCGTTACCTCCTGGTACGACGGCTCATTCTTCAATGGTCAGGATATCGACGGTGTCTCGGACTCCCAATTTCACGTCGATTGGCACGGTGCCAGCGACGCCTTTTCTCAGGATCTGCGGCTGGTATCGAACTTTGACGGCCCGTTCAATTTTATCGCCGGCCTTTACTACGGTAGTGAAGACGTCGATACCATAATGCTACATAACGAATTCGCTGGCGCACCGGTGGATGCCACCAACATCTACGCTCCGGGTCAACCCGCATCCATTAATCCCCTCGGGCTCAACCAGCTTCCAGTTCTCCTGCTGACAGGCGCTGACGGCAGCACCTATGGCGAGATCCACCGCCCGTTCGATGTGGAGAAGAAATCCTGGGCGGCGTACGCCGATATCAACTGGGACATGACTGAGCGCCTGAGCCTGAATATTGGTCTGCGCTACACCGATGACGAAGTCACTCGCGACTTCATGAACTACTCTCGCCTTAACGGCGGCCCATTAGCAGTGCCAGGAATAGGGGTCACAGACACCCGCACCGAGGGTACCTGGATTGGCGGCAACGAAGGAAATGCTCTGGGTATTCCTGCACCCTTTATACCACCCGGCACGATTGGCCCCGGTGGCACTCCACTCCTCCCAGTATGGACGCATGCCGCCTATACAGCTGAATCAGCAGAAGTAAGATCTGAATCAGAAGGGGAAGTTACCGGTACTATTGCCCTAAACTACGGTTTTAACGATGACACTATGGGCTATATCCGCTTCTCCCATGGCTACCGCTCCGGCGCTTTTAACAACGGCCTGGTCTATGCCGACGAAGGCAGTGACGCCTATGTCAATCCGGAATTTGTTGACGCCTGGGAGCTGGGTCTTAAGAGTGAGTTCTTCGACGGTATGATGCGATTGAACGCAGCGGCGTTCTACTATGATTACCAGGATCAACAATTTGTGAACCAGATCGGCATCTCCGCTATCCTGGAAAATGCCGGTGGTGTTGACATTTATGGCCTGGAGTTTGAATTATTAGCCATCCCCACCGAAGGTCTAACGCTCCAAGCCGGTCTTGGCTTGATCGATGCGGAATACAACGAGTTGTTTCTTACCGGGGCAGATGATCTCGCAGGTAATGAGCCGGTTTCAACACCAGACACCAATTTCAATCTAGCCGTCGATTACGAATTCGACATCAGCAATAATTGGGTCGCCCGACTACACGTCGACGGCAACTACCTTTCTAGCCAGTGGTTCAGCGCCTATAACGGTGAGGTAGTGCCAGGCTTTGGTGACTATCGCGATATTAAGCAGGACGCCTATTGGCTCTGGAATGCTCGTGCCGTCTTTGCCGACAACACCGACACCTATGCAGTGTCGTTGTGGGTGGCAAACCTGGCGAATGAAGAATACGACGTCTACGGAATCGCCTTGCAAACGCTGGGCTATAATTCTTTCGCCATGGGCGCACCACGCACCTACGGCGTAGACTTTACCTTCCGCTTTTAGACCCTGCTGGAGTTAACTCTAAGCTATTGCTGATGTCCGTTTTTCAAGAAGAACCACGTACCCAGGGTTGACCTGGGTCGGGGCGGGCACCCAGCAGTAGCGCAGATGTCCAGTCAATATGATACTGATAGGCCGCCTCCGTTGCGCTCTCATCGCCATTGACAATGGCATCGGTAACCCGCTGATGATTACGAATATACATTTCACCGTACTCGCGCACGGGAATGTATTCGGCGAAAAAAATCGCCCAGAAGAAGAACCCCATGCGACGAATCGCTTCGTCCAGTTTCGGTATTTCGGCCACCTCATTTACCACTATGTGATAACGCATTAGCACCATCAGAAAATCAAAGCCGCTCAACCTCCCAGCACTGTCCGTAATTAGCTTCATAGCCGTGTTAATCCGGATAACACTATCTTCGCGGTGGTTAATGTTGCGGGCAGCGAATCCCGCGCCCAACTTCGCGAGGCAGCTTACAATGCGCCACAAATTGACCACCTCATCCAAATCCATGCTGCGAATGCGAGCGCCCTTACCGGCGGTGAGCTCGATCACTCCCTCCCCTACGAGGAGATGAATGGCTTCGCGCACCGGCACAATACTGACACCCAATTCCTCTGCGAGCTGGGCAGCCACTACCCGCTGCCCAGGTTTGTAACGCTTGTCTAGCAACCCTTCGATGATCGTCTTCAATACGCGATCGGAAGAGTCCCTCCCGGTATACAGACTCGAAAAGACATCAGAGAAAGAGGTGTCACTGGTGTTGTTCATAAAACCGGAATCCCGTTTATTATAAATCCTATAAGATTTTAACCTACCCATCATCGAGTAACCATCTAAGCTCAAGCGGAATATTCTTCCTGATAGCAACAATATTACCCAAGCAGCTCCCTCATACTATATACCTCTATTCCTTTATTGACAGAACTATCAATGGTATACTTCTGAGACACCAAGAACACCAGCCATCTTGCCGTGACGCGATTGTCGCAAACAGCCTGGAAGCAAACATACTTTAGGAGTTAAAACATGGCCATAGCCGCCAAACGAGTTCGCGCACCCCAGATGCAACCGGAACAGCGCAAACAACTACTTCTAGAGGCTGGCGTGGCGTGTGCTGCAGCCAAGGGCATCGGAGCCACCAAGCACGCAGACCTAGCCCGCGCCTGCAAGGTTTCGGTACCCACTATCTTCACCTACTTCCCCAACCGGGAAAGCCTGGTGACATCAATTCTGAACGAGGTGGGAGAACAAATGCTTGAAAACGTCATCGCCCCAGCGCTGGCAGTGTCCGACTCAAAAAAGCGTCTACCCGCTACGGTTCCACTTTATTCTGATTACGCCATACGACAGCCCAACTATGTAAAAGTCTGGCTGATGTGGAGTATGCACTTTGCACCAGAAATACAAGCCCAATTTCAGAAATTCGAAGCGCAATTTGTTAATGGTATCGCCGAAATGATAAAAGAAGGATCTTCACACAACGATCCGGGCCAGGATATTCACGACCGCGCGCGAGTCATCACTGCCGCATCGGGGATAGTGGCAAAGATGGTATTTGACGGCGGACCACAGGCCCGCACAACAGAGTTTTCAGAACATATTATGTCTTGGATTCTTTGATACAGGCATAAGGGCCGGGTACCCGTCAGGTACATCATGGAATGGATGCGGAGCGGGCCTCAAAATTAGAAACGCGGAACAATGGATAGTTCCACCACGTCATAGACCCCCCATCTCCTCCAGAGCCCAGCTCCTCTTTTTGGGCTTAGATATACGGCGAATGTACTCGCCAAAATAGTCTCACCCAGACGCATATTTAGCAGGACTAGTTAAACCTCTCTTTCTATTGATCATTATATCACTGATAGTCTTGTCAATAGAGAAAAACTATATTATTATTCAACTCAACAGGTCGCGTAAACGGCCATAACAGGAAGCCCGAGCGAGCCCAGAGCTAACATTCCGGCTGCCCATGGCAAACCAAAGCGTTTAGATAAAGAGGTCTACAAGTGGGAAAGATCGTCGTATTTTCAAAAACCAATTGTCCGCACTGCGTCAGTGCAAAGAACTTACTCAGTGAGCTTGCACTTCCCTACCACGAAATTGATATCACTGATGATATTCCTAGCCGTATGCTAATGTCCTACGTAAGCCAGCAATATACCGTGCCACAAATATTCTTTAATAATAACCATATAGGTGGTGCGGCTGATCTTGACGCGCTGGGGCAAGACACCATAAAGGCCTTAGGGGAAACCGCGCTAGCCGAAGCCGAAGCACCGCAATTCCTGACCCAGCCTCCTAGCGAAACCGAACTGGCGAAGGGAGTGCTGCCCTTGAGCGCGGCGCTGGATTCCAGCATTCCAGAAAACTGGATGGAGCAGCCGGAGCATGATGTCGTAGAAGCTTGGTATTCCGAAGTTTTTGGCTTCCTTGGCGACGGCTACAAATACTTCCTGGTTAAGCCTGAATTAGCCACTAACTGGATGACTACCTTTAGCGCCATTATGGCGGTTGTTTCTGCCAAGCTGGGCCAGCAGTGGGGTCTAGCCTGTTTCGCAACGGCCTACACTTCTGGCTGCGCCTACTGCTCGGCCCATGGCGCTGGCTTTGCGATGATCTATGGCCAGCAAGACCCAGCTAATCTAGCAGATTTGATCCGCTATCTGGACGGAGAGGCGGGCGAGTTGGACGATCTTCCGTTCACCGAAGAGCAACTGGCCTACATCAACCTTGCGGCCAAGACCACCAACCACCTTGTGGTAGAAGAAGACATCCATCGGCTGCGCAAGGCAGTAGGAATTAAGGAGCTTGGTGCCTATACAGCCAGTGTCGCGGCCATGGGCGGAATGATGGGAATGCTTACTCGTCAGGTCGACATGCTGGGCCTGGAAATTGAGGCTGAATTCAAAACCACCATCGATAATTCTGCTCTGGGCGAAGTATGGGAATGGGGTGCTCACGACACTCAGGAGAAGGAAAATCTCCACAATATAAAAGAAGTGGATCCTTCTGCTGATCTCGCACCTAAGCTTAAGCGCTTGCGAGATACAATATGGGAAATGAACACGTACAAGCGTGAAGAGTACGATGCCTATCCAGATGAGTTACTTCCAAATTGGATCGGCAGTCTGCCAGACCAATTTATGATCGGTGGTGCCAGCCATCTATATCATTCTGCCTTCAAAGACGGCGAACTGCCTGCCTGCCCAAAACATCTGGCAGCTTATCTGGTCACTTATGCCAGCGGCTATCCAAATTTAGCGGCAGAAGAGCGGCGGCTCGCCATTACCAGCTCAGGGGATGCTGCTCTCACTCTACAACAGCTCGCTCAGGTAGAAGCCTTTGCCAAGAGCCACGATATTAGTGACTTAATCGATTTGGATGAAGCCGGAGTTATGGCAATCCGCTTTGCCGAATGTTCTATCAGCTACCCGAATGTGATTCCGGGTCGCCTGGTTTTCGATCTCACTAAAAAACTCAAGCCTAAGCAAATTGCCGAACTAATCTCCTGTGTAGCGTGTATAGGGTTCGCCCAACGCTGGACGGGAATTTGGGAAGTCTATAACGACTACATGCTTAAACAGGCTTAGCTTGATTCATAGATTAGTAATAGTTCAATAACGGAGATGTTTAGGCATGACTGAAGAACACACAGACTACGATATCATCATTATTGGCGCCGGAGTGTCAGGCGGGCTTCCGGCCGCTGCATACCTGCAAAAAGCGGGCGCCAAGGTACTGATGATTGACGCCAATCATGAGGCAGGTACCCATGTGAAAGTTCATGAATACTTCACTGGCGCCACCTGTGTACCCTGTGCCGGGGGTTTTATTGGCTCTACCAACCCCTATTGGGACGACCTGGAACTGGAAAAATACGGCGCAGAGCTCATCCTCAACAAGCGCGGCACCGGAATGATATTTCCCGATGAAACAAGCCTGTTTATTGGCCCGGCAGACCCCGAGGGCACAGTGCAGGCCTTGGCACGTTACTCACAAAAAGATGCTGAGACCATGATCGGGTGGAATACCCGCGCAGCGGAAGTCTTTGTCGAAGTGAATGAATTGCTGTTCTTCAGACCTCCCACCCCCGAGCGATTAGAATTGATTTATGAAAAGCTCGCCTACGTCGCAGGTATAGCGGTAGAAGATTTTACCGAGATGAATGGTTGGGAGTTTGTCGACCGCATGTTCGAGGATCATCGAATAAAGCAACTATTGTTGGTTGCCGGTGAGGTGAGCTGGGTATTTACCGATGTCGATGCCCGCGGAGAAGGCCCTGTCGGTATAGTCGGCGTGCTATTTATGGGACTGGGGCAGTTAAAAGGCAGTAATCATATGGTGGTCCATGCGCTGCTGCGAGTGTTTTCCGAATACGGCGGTACGCTGTGGAAAAACACGAAAGTCGATGAAATAGTCATTGAAAACGGCAAAGCGGTTGGTGTACGACTGGCAGACGATGCTGTGATGCACCCCGGCGAAGTCATTCGCGCCAAACACGGGGTCATTTCCAACGTCGGAGCCAAGGCCACCTATAATATTCTTGACCACGAAATACTGCGTAAAGCTGATCCGGTGCTGGAGAATAAAATGCGGCGCTGGGATATGGTTACCCGCCCGTCCACAGTGACCGTTTGGGTACTTAAAGAACCACCCAAATTTAAAGCGGCCACTACCGATAGTTATGTCAATCAGGCCGACTGGATATTCAAAGGACTTGACAGCGTTCAAAGCTGGAAGGATTGGAATATGGCAATGCGCTGTGATGATCTTGAGGGCGCTTTTGGTGAGAATGGTGGCTGGTGGGAAATATTTTTACCCGGATTAATTGACCCTACTCAGCGCTCCCCTGAAGGTCCTTTAACACTGCGCATCGAAGAAGTACTTCCTTATCGTCTACGAGATGAGGACGGCAAGGCAAATGTGGCGCGATGGGAAAAAGAAAAATGGGACCTGGTAGCCAGACGCGAAGAGATATTGGAAGAGATGGCTCCCGGATTTAAGGACTTGATTCTTGATCGAGTGGCTTCATCGCCGGTAGATTTGGCACGCTCAAATATGACCGCAGTGAATGGTTGCGCGCAAGGCGGCGTGTTCCACGGAGATCAGAATTATCTTGGTCGTATGCCTTATCGAATGCCCATCGATAATCTCTATATGTGTAACAGTGTATGGCCAGCATCTTTAACCGTCTCTGGCACTGGCTACAATGTGGCCTGTATTGTGGCAGAGGACATGGGCATTCGCGAACAGGACTGGTGGGTAGGTAAACCCGGCCAATGGTTTCTGGAAAATATACCGCGACTAGTACCTGAAAGACTGCGCACATAAATAGGCCTTAGGCGAAACCCAACAAAAACCTGGCTGTGCATTAGCTAATTAAAGAGAGTGGATGATGAATACCAACACTGATTACGATGTGATTATTATCGGCGGCGGCCACAATGGCATGTTATGTGGCGCCTACCTTGCCAATACGGGCAGCAAAATTTTAGTGCTGGAGAAAAAACACGAAACCGGGGGCGGTTTGGTGACCGAAGACTTTCAATCGCCATTTCGCTTCAATCTTCACGCTACCTACATGATGATGGCAGATGTGGCCCCTAGTCACACCGACCTTAAACTTCATGATCACAGCCTGCAGTACATTACACCCGAAACCCAAATTGCCTTCCACCATAAAGACGGCAAAGCTTTGGTGTTGTATCGCGATGCAGAAAAGTCCGCACAGTCAGTGGCAATGTTTTCTGAGCCTGACGCAGATCGTTTCCGCACAATGTTCGCTGACTTTAAAGAAATGTGCGACGAGATACTTATTCCTGCCACCTATGTGCCTGCCGTACCGGCACTGGATCAAATATCTTTGTTTCAACAAACGGAACTTGGCAAAAAAGTCGCTGCCATATCCGAAATGACACCAACAGAAATTATCGACAGTTACGGTTTTGAAAACTCTCGGGTGAAAGGCGCAATGCTGTATTTGGCCACCCTGTGGGGCATTACGCCAGATGCCACCAATGTAGGCTACCTAGTGCCTTTGTGGATATATCGAATGATGAATGCGGCTCTGGTTCGCGGTGGTTCCCACTCGCTGGCATCTTCAATGCATAGCGTTTTCCGTAAAGCCGGTGGCGAAGTCAAAGACAGAGCTGGCGTCGAAAAAATCATAATGGACAATGGTCGCGCCGTAGGTGTCAGAACAACAGATGGCGACGAATACCGCGCCAAAGCCATTGTCAGCACGGTTAACCCAGAGCAGACGTTTATCGATTTTATCGACGAAAAAGAATTACCTGTAGATTTGCTCGCCGCTACCAAGCAGTGGCAATGGGAGGACATTTCTATTTGCACCAGCCACTACGGAATGGTTGGCCCAGCGCCGGATTACACATCTGCAAAATTTAACCCTGATGCCAATCACGCCTTGATGAATGTGATCGGCATTGAGTCGGAAGAAGATGTGCTGCAGGCCCATGATGATGTCGCTAATGGCCGCCTCGGAGCTATTCATGGGCACGCCACCTGCACTTCCCAGTTTGATAGCCTTGCCGCCGTCGGCCATGACGTCTGCGGTGAATTAAGTACCCTGCGATTTGAATGCTGGGCACCGTATAAACTGGACGGCCAGGACTGGGATGATGTACGCAAGGATTATATGAAGCAGTGTTTTGCTGCCTGGGCGGAATATGCCCCCAACCTAAAAGACGCGACCTGTGGGTATGAATTTGTCTGTACCCCAAAGGATATTGAGCGCCGTCTAATTAATATGAAACATGGCTCCTATAAACAGGGCGCCTATAGCATGACGCAAATGGGCTACCTGCGCCCCAACGACCAATGCTCCAACTACAGTACGCCGGTTGATGGCTTGTATATGGGCGGGGCGGCGGTGTATCCCGGCGGTATGATTTTACACGGCGCGGGTTATAACGCGGCTAAAATAGTGGCCGAGGATTTAAGCTTGGATATCTGGTGGCCAGAGCCGGAGATGGTAGCCAAAGCAAAAGCCAACAATTTTTTACAAAACGATTAGAGCGAGGCGTTTACTGTGCAGGCAGGCTCTACCGGTTTAGGTAAAATGGCATTAAAGATGCATCTGGCGAAAGAGTCAGAGATGACGCGCCTCCCCCCCACCAAACCGCCGGAAGGGGCGCTGGTTTTGTATTGTAAAACCACTGAACCGGTAATCTGGAATGTCTGGATTGCGGTGGAGCCCGATGAACTGCCTTCTTTGATGGCTCAACTGCTTAAGCCCAAGTTACTGTGGTTTGTGCTGAAGTCTTTAGTTACAGCACCTTTTAAGTCTACACGTAATATCACTGCTAACACTGGCTAATAAGTGCTTATAGAAGGCTGCTTTCCTGACCATTTAAGCGACGGCTATTGGGCCTTTACCCACTAATGCATGGGGGTTCCCCAGCTGCATCGTGTCTATTGATCCCTCAAACTTAGCATTCTGCCCTTTTGCCACCTGATATTTACTGGATTTAGCCGAATACAGTACTCTATTGATAATAATACCATTGATATTATTGTTATTGACCGGAAAGTGTTCTATTATTCAGATTCACTCAGTTACGCAACAGAGGTGGCTGACAGTCATGTGGAGGGGGCCACCCTCGTCTGCATTGACGTAAACCAACTAACTCGCGAGGCTGTTTTAGTTACTGCTTGGGAGTTTTTAACGTGTATAGAGAGAGTGGAATACTATGTGGCAAATGGCTTACTGGATATTGATGGTTGCAGGCGTTTTAATCGCTTTACAATATTTTCGAGACCTTGGAGATATTACCCAAATATTTTTAAACGTTACTCGCAAAAGAATGGTTTTTGCGATTCGAAATGAATACAAAATTATATCCGCAGCCTTGGCTTGCGCATTTATGGGAGCCTTAATCGATTTCCAGCAAGATGTGAGCTGGGGACGAAGCACCGAGGTACTACTGGGTTTTACCTTATTCTTTGCAGGATTCCCCTGGGTGTTTATACATGTGGGTTTACGCAACCAGCAATCGAACGCCGCTTTTTATTCCATCGAAGAAGCTAAAAAGCACGTCCGTTCTGACGAAAGCGTGATTGTACTCGATAATAACGGCGAGGCCCGTGCTCACCCAGATTATCACATGAAACGCCCTCATTTAGTGGGCACGCTAGAGAGTCTGGGCGGAGACCAGAATATCATTCTCACCTATTGCGCCATGACGCATCTGGGTCTCGGCTACAAAGCGGAGATAGAGGGTGAACCACAAAACCTGACCGTAATCGCCCAGATCGGCAACAATCTTATTATGCGCAATAAGGAAGGCGAGCCTATACAACAAATGTACGGCACGCGTGAATGCGACGGCCGCCACTCTGACACCAAGATGCAGCAATGGCCGACCTACCGAATGCCGTTGAGAGCCTTCGAGAAGGCGTTTCCCGACGGAAAAGTGTTTCTCAATAAAATCCCCTCTTTCCTGAAAAACCCATTTCTCTGCCTGTTTGACCACATAATTGAATGGGTCGTTATCGTGATCGTTGCTATTCACGATACTAAGGAGTCACTGTTGTTTAACACCATGGATGTTATTGATGACAGGCTGAGAATGAAGGAGTACGTCTGGGGCTTTAATGTGGGCAAGGATTCCGTCGCATATACCGAGCAGTTTATTCACCAAAATGGTGACCTTATCAATACTACGGTCGGCGGCCGGGATATCGTCTGCGCATATGACTCTCATTACGAAAGCATGGGTATCTATTACAACGATAGTGGTGCCCCCGTGTCTGAGATCGATTTTTGGGGTGAATCTGACCGAGGAAAACTGCAGCGAGTTGAGACAGTGAAGGCCGCCGCCTACTGGTGCGTGTGGGTGAATTACTTCCCTGAAACCGACCTAAACCGAGCACCCGTCAGTCTTGAAGCGGCTGCTTGATAAAGGAGATGAAGCATGTCTGAACAAAAAACATTGGACACGATTACGGTTGCAGCGATTCAAATGGAGCCCAGACTCAATGATAAAGCAGGAAATATGGCTAAAGCGCTGTCCTGCATTGATGAAGCATCTGCTGCAGGTGCCAGGCTGGTTATTTTTCCCGAGTGCGCACTAACCGCTTACGTGTTCGAAGATAGCACTGAAACCGCTGCGGCAGCAGAGTCGGTACCCGGGCCATCAACGGAAATACTTACGAAGAAAGCGAAAGAAAAAGATGTTTACATTGTCGCCGGCATGGTCGAAACCCACGAATCGGGCTTTTACAATGTGTCAGTCCTAGTCGGACCCGAGGGGTACATTGGAAAATATAGAAAAATGCACCCATGGTATCCGGCAGAAGAAGCCTGGCCTATTACACGAGGCGAATCCGACCAGGGTTTCCCTGTTTTTAAAACCGAAATTGGCAATATCGGCATGTGCATTTGCTACGACATGTGGATTCCAGAAACGGCTAGAATGCTAGCACTCAATGGTGCCGACATTATTGCCTTTCCCACGAATACCGTCGCGGTGCCCGCCGGAGAGGCCGTCTTTGACCACGTACTGCGAACCCGCGCGCTTGAAAATCATGTATGGATTGTAGGGGCAGATCGCATTGGCGTAGAAAGAGAAGTGCCATTTGCAGGGCGCAGCCAAATCGTCGACCCCTATGGCAACGTGATGGTAGAGGCGAGCGCTGATCGGGAAGAGATTATCTATGCCGACATACAGCCGGCCATTGCCAGTAACGACAAGATGCTAGTGCCGGAACTTCCCGCAGCCGATTTGTGGTGGATTAGGCGACCGGATAGTTATTCAAAGATTAGTTCTACGGACTGACTGAAGCAAAACCATTTCATTCACAAGACCCATAACGTTAAGCAGGTACTAAACAATGAGTGACACGAATCTGCAGGCGCTCGAAAGGCGCATCCAAAAAATTGAAGACATCCAGGCCATCAAGGACCTGAAAGTGGTGTATGCAAGGGCTTGCGATGATTGTTATAACCCGGATAAAATGGCAGATGTCTTTTCAGAAGACGCAGTGTGGGATGGTGGTGAAGGCTGGGGGCGCCATGAGAGCCGTAAAGTTATTCAGGATTTCTTCCGCGAAGCACGAAAAGACATCAGCTTTGCCGTTCACTATTTCGTGCAACCGGAGATAAAATTGGCTGATGACGGACAATCTGCCAGCGCAACCTGGTATTTGTGGCAGGCCTGCACTATCAGCGACACGGCAATGTGGTTGTCAGCACTGGAGCACGATAAGTATGTGAAGATAGACGGACGCTGGTGGCAAACAGAAATGATCCTGGATCCATTTTTTGTATCGCCCTATGAGGATGGTTGGCATAAGCCTGAAGAGACTATGGGATAGGCGTTATTATGTATAATGCTACTCCGGCCGATTGAGCTCAAACCATTTTTATGCACTTTCATTTATATCGGACTAATGAGTTATGAACTACTGCGACGCAGATTTAAGATCCTTCTTAGCACAAGCTGCCAACAAGACCCTGCATATTCGCAAACCGGTTGACCCGGCTACCGAAATCGCAGCCCTGTGCTCCGAAACCACCCAACCGACCGTATTCGAGAACATTACCGGGTATCCGGATTTTCGGCTGGCTGACGGTCTCACCCGATTTCGAGACACCCAAGCACTTGCACTGGGTATAGAGGGCGGACCGGAATCTGTCATCCCCGGGTATGCAGCTAAACTAGCGGCCGGCCCCGGCACCACTGTGGAAGTTGATAACTCTCCCATTAAAGACGTTATTTGGAGAGGCGATGATGCTCGACTGTCCCGCCTACCAATACCTATTGCCAGCGAAGGCTACGACTTCCCGCACCTGGGCGTGAAGGAACAGGATTTCCTGGTTCCCACAATAAGCGGCGGAATGGGTGTCACCTGCGACCCCGAGGGCAACCAAAATACTTTTTTCACCATGGCCAAAGTAGTCGGCGACCAGCGCATACACTTTTTTATGCTACCCGGACACACCGCTCGCAACGTACAAGCCTGGCATGAACGAGGTGAGCGCTGCCCAATGGCTTTGGTTATCGGTTGCCACCCGGCCTATGAAATCGGCGGTGCCTATACCGGCCCGCATCCCGGCTTCAGCGAGCTCGACCTAATAGCCGGAATTCTCGGTGGCCCAGTACCCACTATTAGCGCTGAAACTCTGGACATGCAGGTTCCCGCTCTGGCGGAAATTGTCATCGAAGGTTTTATCGATCCAAACAAGGCCCCTTATCTACACGCCTCCTCTCACTCTGACAGCTATGCCCCCATCCTCAGCGATGAGCCTTTTTTCGATATTACTGCCATCACTATGCGCAAGAACCCGATCTACCGGCATATCCAGCCCAACCGATTTACCGAACACCACGCACTGGCAGAGTTTATCGTTGTTCCCCCTCTGTTCGGGATGTTGCAGGCCAAGGGGCTGCCGGTGATCGACATCCATATGCCGCTGCGCTCCTGCGGCAACTGCGCCATCATTCAGATGACGGCCAATAATCCGCTTGAAGTACGCGAAGTTATGTTGACCTCCATGGCCAACCCGATGTTCCCTCGCCTAACTATCGTGGTCGATGAGGACGTCGATATTTACAACATAGAGGACGTACTATTTGCCCTGTCCATTCGCGCCGACGGTATCAACAGCGTGGCGTCCTTTAACGGGGTACGCGCGTTACCAGAACCATTAACGACACTCATTAACGGCCCCGGTGATATTCGACCCATTCCCAATAACCGATGGGCGGTAGATGCCACCAAGCCATCGCTGGCAGAACCAAAGAGGCGAGAAGAGTTTGTGCGCCTGCGCGCCCGAGGTGAAGGCAGAGTTAGCCTTGCTGACTTTATGGACTGAGGCTCCATGATCAGGCCATCAATATACGGGTAACTAACACGCTCCATAAATTTCAAGCTGAGAGAGATTAAAGATGAAGATTGTACTTGCAGGAATCATTGCTGTTTACCTGTTTCATCCACTTCTGGCAATGGCCGAGCCGCAGGACTACCGCTTTCCCAGAGAACCGGAAGCCACCAAAAACGGCTATCCCCTGCCTCTTACCGGAAGCCCCATCACCAAGACGCCGGTAATCGCTACAACACCTGGCGCATCCTTAAAAAAGTACCCTGAGCATTACATTCCGGGTCAGGAGACTCTCGCTAAGGACGAAATGCGAATCACGGCCTGCGGCTCGTATGGTCCCGCGCCGCTTCGAATCGGCCAGCAGGCATCGTGTCTTTTGGTACAGCTGGGTAACGGCGACACATTCATCTTTGACGTGGGTAGTGGCACGGTCGCGAACCTTTTCGCCCTGGGTGTGCACCCTGCCAACCTTGACAAGGTTTTCATCACTCATCTTCACCTGGATCACGCTGGCGGGATATTTGGCCTGTTCGACGCCATGGGATGGGCGCGCAACACACCACTCCATGTATGGGGCCCCTCGGGATATACCGAAGATCTTGGCGTTGCAGCTTTCACACAGAACGTTAGAAAGGCAGCTGAGTGGCACGTCCAAAGCAAACAGCACGTGCTTCCCTCAGGAGGAACCAAGATCGTCCCGCACGAGTTTGACTATGACGCTTTCACCCCCAAGAACCCTCGTCAAATCGTCTATGACAAAAACGACGTCAAGATCTATGCCTTTCCTGTGATCCACGTTATCGCTGGGTCGGTGGGCTACCGTCTGGAGTGGAATGGGCTGTCCATGGTTTATACCGCCGACAGTGCGCCGAGTACTTTCGAGGCCGAACAAGCCAAGGACGCCGACGTCTTCATCCATGAAGTCATGGTGACCCCCGAGGAGTTTGCGGAAAAGAATTACGTACCCGTAGAACACGCCAGGCTGATAATGAACGAGCACACTATGCCTGATGAGCTGGGTGCGGTGTTCAGCATTGCCAAGCCTCGATTAGGTGTTGGCATGCATTTTTCGGTAGACGACAATTTGATCGACCCGTTATTTGAACGTTGGCAGACAACCTACGATGGCCCCTTACTACTGATACAAGACCTGACAACAATCAATGTTACGACGGGGCAGATTGTCATTCGCCAAAGCAAAGCCGATTTGCTCGCCTGGCCTTCGGCTCCGGAGGCTACGGACGAAAAATCGGAAATCATAGGTCCCAGTAAGGCTCAGCGACCGGACTGGCTCACTGAAACGAGGCTCGTGCTGGAGCCGTAGTTTTCGGGTGCAGGGAAGATAACTAAACGTGGCGGCAGAAATGCCGCCATCGACCGTCCTAAATTGTCCTGGACGCCCGGTTACGTAACGACCTGGCCGGTGCTGCTATCAGCGATTTAATGACATACCAAAGCAGCTTGGGCTTTAGCAGTTGGGCCAACAATGCCGGTAACTCCTCGGAATCAATTGAAATCACGATAGTGACATGCTGCTATAGTCAAATTACGAAAATTCAAGCAACCAAACCTCTCACCTAAATGCAGCCCGGTAGTAACAGCCTGCTTATCGCAGTAGTTCTTAACGCAGTTCATCCGGAGATTTTGGCACCGAAAACAAGAAGCCCTGATAGTGATCAAAACCGATAGATCGGCAGATATCATATTCTTCTTGCTGACTGACACACTCTGCGATTGTGGCGATGCTCAATCGCTTGGCAATATCATGTATAAGCTTAGTTTCGTCATCGGTTCAGACCCACCTGTATCTATCATCATTAATTCTATGCCGCCTCGTGTTGTTGCAACAGGCGTTTACCGGATAATGCCAGAAAATGATTTATACAAGTCGACGTGGAGTTACCACATCAAAAAATCGAACTGGCCTAGCTTCGAGACAAAGTCTCTGATGGTAGCTCGCCATAGACCGTACGGTAATCTGCGGCAAACTGCCCCATATGCCAAAAGCCGTGCTGGCTCGCTAGCTCAATAATGCTACTGTAGTTTTGAGAACCAAACAGTCGTAAACCCTTGTGGACCTCCGCCAAGCGCAGGAGTTTGATATATTTTTTGGGTGTCACACCAAACCTCTGCAAAAAACTTTTCTCCAGGGTGCGCTGGCTGCAGGCAGCATGCCTGCAAAGTTCAGTCGCAGATACGGTCTCAAGATCGCTAGCATGAATCATCTCTAACGCCCGAGTAGTCGCGCATGAAGACTTTTTGTCTACGTCCTTTTCAATATGCATTGCATCAAAAAGCGCCTCGAGAATAGCTAGAGCAAGGCTTTCCTCGCGACGTAAAATGATAGACGGTCGATTCTCAGCACCTTGATCCACCAATTGATGCCACTTGCGTAACTCCGCTCGAACAACTTCCAACTTCGAGGGGCTTGGCGCGTATATTCCTGCTGTGGGCAAAAGCATACTCAAGGGTAGGCGAAAGGCCTGCTCAGCCACGCGCTCCATGAATGGCTCAGAAAAGCTCATGCCATTACCGCGGAAGCCTATCGGGGATACCGCCTTGAAGGCCTCATCGTGCGGAAACACAATGAGCGCATCGTTAGGTATGACTTGATCGTGTGCCCAGGTAACAGGGTTGTCCGGTTCCAACAATCCAAAACTGACAATACCTTTTTTGACGGCGAGCTGTTGATCGTAAGCCGAACCATATCGAAACGAATTATAGCCAAGGTGATCAGTTTGAAAAAGACGCACAATAGACTCATCTTCACTGGGCCCCAACTGAGACACTGAGAAATCCCAACCAAACTGAAGTGGAGAAAGGTCATTAAAGTTAAGTGACTTTTGAGCTTCTATTTTCAACATGTTCGTTTTTTTGATGTGGCATTCAATAGATTTGCGTTAAATATATATCACCGTAACAGTAAATACCACCTATTGCAGGCTGTGGTCGATATACCCATACCACTTAAAAAGTAGGGTTGATTGATAAATGACTAAGCAAATTGAGCCCAGAAAACCCAAACTTGGCAGACCAAAATCTACACAAAATGTGGCGCGACCAAATCGTATAGTCACCTTTGTCACAAATAGCGAACTGGATAAATTGGAGCAGGTGGCCAGCGATGAAGAGCGCTCGATGGCTGCCGTAGTACACCGCATTATTCGTAGCCACTTTGAGGAAAAGTAAATGAGTGATCTTATGGAACAGGACAATGAATTTTCAAGGCGCCAGTTTATAAAAACTACTGGCCTTGCTGCCTTGGGTACCAGCGTGCCCGGAGGCCTGGCAACTTCTGCCTCAGCACAAGCTGCGGTCGCGGGTAGAAAACCAAGTAGTAGAGCTGATGGTGGCGGACCTTACAATATCTTGATGATAGTTACCGACCAGGAACGCTATATGACGCAGAAAGAATTACCTGCGGACTATCGCCTGCCGGGACATGAGCGACTGGCCGAACAGGGAGTGACATTCGAAAACCATCAGATAGCATCTTGCGTATGCACGCCATCCCGGGCCGTTCTTTATACAGGCCAACATATTCAGAACAACGGCATGTTCGACAATACGAACTTTCCCTGGTCAGGCAGCTTATCTACAGATATCGATACACTGGGCGACCTGATGCGAAAGCAGGGCTACTACACCGTCTATAAAGGCAAGTGGCATCTGACGGCCGAATTTGAGACTGCCAACCAGCTGCACGCGCCTGAACGATTATTGTCAGCCGAGATGGAAGAGTATGGATTCTCAGATTATATGGGAATTGGTGACATTATCGGACATACGCAGGGCGGCTATCTGCACGATAATGTTATTTCCTCGACCAGCCGGAGCTGGATGCGGGGTAAGGGAGAGCAGTTGCGTAGCGAGGAAAAGCCCTGGTTTTTGGCGGTAAACCTGGTTAATCCTCATGACATTATGTATTGCGACACTGACCTTCCTGGCGAAAAGCGACAGTCAGAAAAAGCCATGTTCCATATTAGCCGCGAGCCCGACAACGCGTTGTACCATCAGCAGTGGCAGGTTAGTTTACCGGACTCACGCAAACAGCGTATCGACGAAGCAGGGCGGCCGGCATGTCACCTTGACTTCAGAGACTCCAACAACGCTATGCTTGGCGCCATACCCGATGAAGATGATCGCTGGCGAAAACTGAATAACTACTACTTCAATTGCCTGCAGGACGTGGACCGCAATATTGTCGATTTGCTCGATGAGCTTGAAGCTCTGGGTATAGCAGACAACACCATCGTGATTTACACGTCAGATCATGGCGAGTTGTCTGGCGCGCATGGTCTCGTTGGCAAAGGTGCCAATGCGTACCGCGAACAAAATAATGTACCGTTCACTATCATACATCCAGCTCACGCGGGCAACAAACGTTGTCAGGCAGTTACTTCGCACGTTGATATTGCGACCACATTGATTGGTTTAGCCGGCGGCGACCCTGAATCAATAACCGCACTACCTGGGAAGGATATATCGACCTTGCTCGACAGTCCGGAAACGGCTGGCACCGATGCCATCAGGGATGGCGCTCTCTACAACTTCAATATGCTCGCCTATGTAGATCGTGACTTCATGACCAACGTTGGCAACTTCTTTGCCGGGGGAGGCAAACCACCTGAGTTAGCAAAACAAGGATTTAAACCAAACCTAAAGAAACGTGGTGCCATTCGTAGTATATTCGATGGCCGCTACCGGTTCAGTCGCTACTTCTCACCCCTAGAGCACCATACTCCCGAGACTATCGAGCAGTTGTTTGCCAACAATGATGTTGAGTTATATGACCTGAAGGACGATCCGCTGGAAATGAACAACCTTGCAACAAATAGAAATAAACACAGCGAAATTATCGTCATGATGAACGCAAAGCTGAACGTGCTTATTGAGGCAGAGGTCGGTGAAGACGCTGGCCAAATGCTTCCTTCAATGGAGAACGTAAACTGGACGCTCGCCTCGTCGATTGACGATTTTCGCCCTTAGTATAACTACAGGAGATAGCTAGTCCGTAATGACGCTTACTGATTCCAGGGCCTAAAGGAGCGATGACCGGCATCAAGGTTTCATGGATGGGCGTTGAACCAGACGCCCCGGAGGGCAATGGCCACTCGAAAAATTCAACCTGGAAGTAGCAGCCAGCTTATCGCAATATTTCTTAACGCAGTTCATCCGGAGATTTTGGCACCGAAAACAAGAAACCCTGATAGTGATCAAAACCGATAGATCGGCAGATATCATATTCTTCTTGCTGACTGACACACTCTGCAATGGTTGCGATGTTCAATCGCTTTGCCATGTCATGTAACTGCCGCACCAAATCGAATTTATCTGGCCCAGCCAGGTTGATATCCTGAATCATCAATAGATCAAATTTCAAAAAATCAGGTGTTGCTTCAACCAACTCAAGCAAACGTGACTGCCCCACGCCAAAATCATCGTAGGCAAGCATGATTGACATTTTATTCAGCTCATCTTTGATGATCCTCATGTCCTTTAAATCAGTAAATGGTATCGTCAAGAAAATAGCCATCTAGATACCAAGGTTGCATAGATAACGTCTAAAGTAGTGCCACTCTACCATTTTTTTATTCGCGTAAATAAAAGCCCTCAAAATAGAGGGCCTTTATTGAAAAGTTTTAGATCAATTGTAACTTAGTCTCCGGTGTATACGGTTTTGCCCCCTAGAATAGTTTGTTCTACCGCAATCTTGTGCACGCTGTACGGGTCGACTTCAAAGACGTTCTCCGACAATACAACCAGGTCAGCTTTCTTACCTACCGTAATAGACCCAATTTGATCTTCCATATTCAATTGGTAGGCTCCACCTATGGTATAACCCTCAATCAAACTGGCGATATCCAGGCGCTCGCTTTCGCGCGGCTGCACATTGGAATCAGGCTTGCCTGGCTCTTGGCGGGTATGGCCTATTTCTATATTGAACAGGGGCGACATTCCCAAGGAGCCTGCGCCACTGGCCGGGAAATCGCTACCAAACGACATGGTTGCGCCAGTTTCTTTCAGCCCACCAAAACGGAAAAATCGATTAAACTGGTCTTCACTGACAAACTGTTTGCCAAAATCGTCGTAGGCGGCCCATAAAGGCGTACTTTGCGCAACAACATCAAGGGCGGCAAAACGGGGTAGATCAGTGTCTGTTATTACTTGCACATGACATATGGCGTAACGTGTGGTGCTATTGGGGTGATCCACTCGAGCAACCTCAACGGCATTAAGTGATTCAGTGATAGCACGTTCACCCAGGGCATGGATATGCACATCGATGTCCTGGCCTGCCGCCTGCGAAACCATAGTATTCATTTGCGTCTGAGTAAACAGCACTTCACCTTTGTTACCCGGCTCACCTTGGTAGTCTTCAAACATGCCCGCTGTCCGGCCTTCTACCGTACCGTCTTGCGAGATTTTTAGTGTATTCAGGTGAAACAGCTCTGACTTAGTGGTGGCCTTTCTATTGGCAACCAACTCGACAACTCCCTCCATGTCGTCTGGCGAATTAATATAGTGTGCGGCAACCATGCGCACTGTCATTTCGCCCTCTTCAACGAGTCGCTCAATGGCGGGCAGCTGCATGCTCTCCATCCCCATGGCGCCTGCGTCAAATACTGAGGTTACACCATAGCTGTTGAGTATATCGACTACATCGCCCAGGCCGAGCGAAACACTTTCGGGGCTAATAACCCCTAATGCGTCCGTGGCGCTGCCGGCAGTACCTTCCAGAAGATAACCGGTAGGATTCCCTTCGGCATCACGCTTGTAATAACTAAATCCAGGCAGCGGGTCGGGAGTATCTTTGGTCACTCCTATTTGCGCCAGGGCCAGTGAATTTGCCCAGGCACCATGAAAACCTTCGTCCATAATTAAGACCGGCCGATCGGCAACAATGGCATCCAGCTGAGAAGCTAGCGGACCTTCAGGACCAAAGGCACTGGCAAGGAAACCGTAACCAAAAATTATAGGCATCTCGGGGTGAGCCTCGGCGTATTCGGCCACTTGCTGAACCCACTCGTCGGGCCCGGCGAAGGTATCTAGAGATAAGCTGCGGATATACGCGCCGCCATGCAATGGGTGAGCATGAGAGTCGATGAATCCCGGTAACATCAGTTTACCTGCCAAATCCTCTACTTGGGTATTGTCGCCTATCCACTGACTGGCGCCATCACTACTGCCGACATACACTATTTCATCGCCACTGACAGCAACGGCCTCAGCCCAGATTTGGGATTCATCTACGGTATAGATTTTGCCATTGGTAAAAACACGATCAGCACCAAGCTGAACGGGCGCAGGTGTTATCTCTTGCGACGAAGCAACCGGAGGAGGTGCGTCCTGACTACAGGCTAGCAAACCTGCGGTAAGCAGCAGGGTCACATATCGAAATAGTACTCTCATCTTATCTCCGTCTTATCTCATTATTTTCAATGTACCAATGTAGATCAGTTACTTTTTGGAGCAATGCCCCAAAAGGGGCAGCAATTTGCTGCAGACACAAAAAAGCCCTCGTATGAGAGGGCTTGAGTTCAAAACGCTGAATTAGCGAAAGACAGGAGCCACAGGTGGTAACTGGTGGGTCTCTTCCAGGCAGCGCGCCTTGATTTCTTCGACTGTTCCGCCGTAGTTGAACAACGGAATATCATCACCACGCTCAGCTACGCGCTCGGCGCGCAGTGCGTCGGTTGCAGCTTGATCAACCGCGCCATCGGCTGCGATTACCACGCCGTAGCGCTGGGCACCATCGGCTGTGACCAGGCCGCGCTCAACATCTGCACGGATAAGTTCGGCATCACGAGCATAAGGGTCACCCCAGCCACCGCCACCCCAGGTATTGAAGTAGAGTAAATCGCCTTTTTTAACCGCAACACTGTCAGTTTTGGACGGCAGCCACTCCTCAGTACCATCGGCGCGCACCAGTCGCTTGGTTGAACGCAAACCGGTTTCACCACCGAGTACACCCCAGGGGTAGATCAACCAGCGCTCGTCATGAATGCCGATCTCGCCGTCACAGAGGAAGCGATAAACCACACTAAGTCCATTACCCCCGCGATGCAGACCTGCGCCACCCGAGTCGGCAATGGCCTCGTACCGCTCGATACGCAACGGGAAGTAAGACTCAATGAACTCATTCGGCACATTGGTAAAGCCAGGCCAGAGAGAATGACCATCAGGGCCGTCACCCGCCGGTCGCCCGGGAATGCCACCAAAACCGATCTGGAATAACTGGAACCACTCGCCATTGTCATCGTAACCGGAATAAAACAGGTGCGGCGAATCAGAGAAGCCGGCGGCGTTCAGCATTTGTTCTGGCGCGCCCATTCCCAACAATGCACCTAATATATCAAAGATACGGCCCAGGGCATGGGTACGACCCGACAGTGCAGCAGGGTACTTGGGTTTGAGCAAAGTACCTTCTGGAATCCGCACATCAACCAGGTCATAGAAGCCGTCGTTAAATACAATATGAGGATCAACAACATTAATAGTGAATGAGCCGAAAAACATCTTGAACATATCTTCGTTGAGATAGAAATTCACTGATGTTTGAGCTTGTGGATCGGTACCATCAAAATCAAAAATGGCGACATCACCTTCGCGCCACATAGTACATTTGATTTTATACGGACCCATACCCTTGCCATCGTCACAGATGTAGTCAACAAATTCGCGTGGCTCTTCTGGCACAAAGTTCTGGATAATAAATCTCATGGCCGCTTTGTTGCGATCCAGCATAACGTCCATAGCGGTATGCAAAATGTCGTCGCTAAAACGATCTGTTAATTCAATGACTCGCTTGGCCGCCGTATTACAGGCCGCTACCAGTGCATTCAGATCAAAACGATTCCATTGCGGCGTACGCACGTTGTGCAGGATCAATTCCAGTACGTCACTCTGTAGTTCACCCTTTTTATAGAGCTTGGTGGGCGGAATACGAATGCCTTCCTGGAAAATGGTGGTTGCCTCAATGGGAATTGAGCCTGGCACCATACCGCCGTTGTCCGACATATGACCAAACATAGCCGACCAGGCAATGTGACGGCCTTCTTTAAAAATCGGCACCAGCACCAACCAGTCGGGTAAGTGGGATACGGCCGCATTACACATATACGGGTCGTTGGTTAGCAGTACATCGCCTTCTTCCAGCTCGCCGTCGTAGACTTCCATAAAAGGACCAATGAAGGAGCCAAACTGGCCCACTACCATCTTGCCTTCTTTGTTGGCTATCATCGGGAAGCAGTCACCCTGCTCTCGAATACCGGGACTCATGGCAGTACGAAACAATACTGCGTCCATTTCCTCGCGGGCATTCTTCAACGCGTTTTCGATGATATCGATAGTAACGCCTTCAATCTCAACGGTTTGTAAGGGCGCTGAATTGGTTTCAATAATTTTTGCGGGCATTGTTATTCTCCTCTTACGCTACAGGCGTTATCAGTAAGTTACCAACCGAATCCACCGTGGCTTGATAGCCAGGTAGCACCACTGTGGTCGAATCCATTTCAGTCACAATAGCCGGACCCGCTACCACCAAACCTTCGTGTAGTTTGTTACGATCATACAAATGGCCCGTATAATCATCACCTTCGTAGTAGAAGCTGGTGGGCTGAATGATACATTGCTCAAGCGTGGTACCAGCCTGCCCCTGTTTCAGTTCCGCTATGGCTTTGGTTCTGGCCTTGACCACCGCACGCACCATCAATATTTCGTGGCCATCACCTAACTTAAAGGTGAACAGCTGCTCGTGTTCATTATCAAACTGGGTAGTGAGAAGGTCGATACCTTGAGCTGCCAATTCAGCCTCTGTGAATTCAACGGTGATCTGGAAAGCTTGACCCACATAACGTAAATCAGCCTGAAATATTACATCGTGCTCTTCAACCGGTATGCCGTCAGCAACAAGAGATTCGCCTGCACGTTGCTGTAATTCAAGCAGATCAGTCATCAGGCCATCTTTATTGATGTCTTCTGCCATGCGGATATAGGTACGTGTCGCCTCATCCTGCACTTGAGTAGTGGCATCGCCGTAGGCACACAGTACACCAGGACCCGGTGGAATAATCACCGGCCAGGCTTGCGTCAAAATACCAATCGCATTGGCGTGTAAGGGGCCTGCGCCACCAAAGCCGACAAGAGAGAAATCACGCGGGTCGTAACCCTGCTCTACCGACACTAGCCGCAGCGCACCAAACATGGCCTCGTTGGCCACCTTGATAATACCCTCGGCGGCTTCCATTAAGCTGATGCCTGCCGCATCAGCAATTAACTGGACCGCTTTAACCGATGCATCGCGGTTTATTTCCATGGCACCACCAAGCTGTGCATCAGAAGGCAAATAGCCCAGCACAACGTTGGCATCACATACCGTGGCTTGCTCGCCGCCCTTCATATAACAGGCGGGTCCTGGAACGGCACCTGCTGATTCCGGACCAACACGCAGCGCCTTGGTAAGCTCTGGCACAAATGCCAGCGAACCGCCACCTGCACCTACTGTACGTACATCAACCGAGGGCGCTCTTACCCGCACATCGCCAACAATGGTTTCACGACGTACCCTGGCTTTGGCATTCTGAATAAGTGCCACATCGGTAGATGTGCCTCCCATATCAAATGTCAGAATATTGTCGAAGCCGGCTCGGCTACAAAAGTAAATGGCGCCTGTTACGCCACCAGCCGGACCTGACATCAACAAGTTAACCGGCGACTCAGCTGATGCGCGACCAGAAGCCAAGCCGCCATCGGAGCGAAGAATTGATAGCTGAGTATCAGCACCCATCTTTTCTTCCAACGCGCTCTGAAGATTCTTCACATATTTGGCCACTTCAGGGCGTACGTAGGAATTTACTACCGTTGTTTCGGTACGCTCATATTCTTGCATCTCTGGCACAACTTCACTGGAAATAGAGATTGGCGTATCGCCAAAAACTTCCTCTGCGATCACTTTGGCCTGACGCTCATGCTCGCCATTTATATGTGCGTTAATAAAACAAATAGTCAGTGCTTCAATTTCGCCATGGGCGTGAAGTTTCTGCAGGTCTGCTCGCAATTTGTCTTTATCAAGATCACGTACCACATCGCCATTGGCGCTCAAGCGCTCTTCGGCACCAATAGTCAATTCAAGTGGTGCAAGCAGCGGCTTTTTATTGAACGTAACCCAACCACCCAGGCCACCAGGACAAAACGAGCGGGCAACTTGCAGCGTATGTTCATAACCCGCCGTTGTTACCAATCCGACTACAGAGCCCTTGCCCTGCAACACGGCATTGGTAGCCACAGTGGTACCGTGCATAACACGGTTAACCTTGGTTGGGTCTATGCCCGATTCATCACAAATACGTGCGATGCCATTCAATACACCGATGGAAGAATCTTCCGGAGTAGACGGCACCTTCGCTGTATGGGTCTCACCCGATTCTTCGTTGATCAACAGTAAGTCGGTAAACGTACCACCAACATCAACACCGAGACGATAGCTCATATTTTTTATCCTCGTCCTTATCAAAAAATTAAACGGGCAACTAGCCCAGCGTGATTCTTAAAGAATAACCTGTGCGTTTTTATAACACGCCTTTTTCAATTTGTCTTCTCACCCAGCGCAGAGAATGACCGCCATCACAATTACCAGTCAGCTCAGTCGCCAGATCCACAGCCTCAACGAGGCGCGGAAGATTTATACCTGTATCAAAACCCATCTGCTCGAGCATAACCACTACATCTTCGGTTGCCACATTGCCTGTGGCACCTGGAGCAAAAGGACAGCCGCCCAAACCGCCAATCGAGGCATCGAAATGGCGAATACCTTCTTGTACAGCAGCATAGACATCTGCCACACCCATACCGCGGGTATCATGGAAATGGCAAGCAAGCCTGTCGGCGCCAAACTGATTCACCAGTGCACCCATCAGAGATTTCACCTGAGCCGGATTAGCCGCGCCAATGGTATCTGCCACTACTACGCGGGTAGCACCCATGTCGAGCATTTGGCCGGTCATCTCAATGACCACTGAGGCATCAACTGTTCCTTCAAAGGGACATTCCCAGGCAGTTGCAACGTAGGCCAATGTATCAATACCATCGAGTTTCGATTGCGCGATAATCTCTGCACAACCGGCCATAGCCTGCTCGGTGCTCTGGCGAATATTTTTTTCATTCATCATTTGCGTCGATGCGACAACTATACCCACAGCTTTTACGCCTGCGGCGACAGCCAGATCGTAGCCACGACGATTGGGAATAAGTGCCGAGTAATAGGTATTTCCTGGCGGAAGACCTGCGACGATTTCGTCGGTACCCGCCATAGCTGGCACCGCCTTGGGTGAAACAAAGCTACCCACTTCAACGGCGCCAAGCCCCGCCTTTACCAGCGCAGATATCAGCTCCAGACGCTGCTGTGGAGCCAATATCTTTGACTGATTTTGCAGGCCATCTCGCGGCCCAACATCATTAATAAAAACACGTTCTGCCATACTAATTTACCGCACCGATCTGACGAAGTTGCTCTATCTTGTCATCAGAATAGCCTAATAAGCGGCCAAATACCTCATCGCTATCGGCACCCAACAGCGGAGGAGAGGAAAAGCTTTCTTCATTTGAACGAGAAAGCTTTATCGGGTTACCAGGTGCTTTAGTTGTTTTGCCATTAGGGTGACTGATGTCAACAACCATATTGCGATGCAGCAATTGTTCATCGCTCAGCGCTTCGGACAACTTGTTAACTGGAGCACAGGGGATTCGTTGAGCATTAAGAAGTGCCAACCAATGCGCCGTAGTATTAGTCGCAAAAACCTCGCCCAAGCGTCCGTCAATCATTGCCTTGTCGGCAAGTCGGCCCGGTTGGCCATCGTATTTCTCATCATCAAACTCCGCGCAAAGAACTACCGTTTTCAGGTTCTGCCAGAAGTTATCGGTTATCACCGCAATAACCAGATGGCCATCGGAAGTGGGATAGGTATTGTAGGGCACATGCACAAAGTGCGAGTTACCAATCGGGAACGGGTCCTCTCCGGACAAGGAATACATTGTCGCCATGTAATTCAGCAGCGATACCTGTACATCGACCATGGAAATATCAACATCTTGGCCAAAACCGGAGCGTTCTCGCTCCATCAGTGCCGATAAAATTCCCATCACTCCAAACATACCGCCGCCCAGGTCACCAATTGGGATACCCGCTCGCATTGGATTATTGGCATCTTGGCCAGTAATTGACATTCCGCCGCCAAAAGCCTGCGCTACCTGATCAAATGCCGGTCGTTTGGCACCCGGCCCTTCAGAACCAAAACCGGTAATTGAACAGGTGACAATTTTGGGGTTAATGTCCTTCAAACTGTTGTAGTCAATGCCCAGACGCGCTGGCACGCCTGCGCCGAAATTATTAATGACCACATCACTTTCGCGAACCAGATCATAAAAAACCTCCCTTCCCTCTTCGCTCTTTAAGTCGATACAGACACTGCGTTTATTGCGATTTAAAGTGAGAAAATAGGCGCCCATACCATCGATTGAATTTTTTGGATCGGTGGCCAGTAGTTTACGAGTGCCTTCGCCCTTAAGAGGCTCTACCTTAATCATATCCGCCCCTAGATCTGCCAAAATCATGGCGCCATAGGGACCTGACAACATATGCGTCAAATCGAGTATACGTATTCCTTCAAGGGGCTTTTTCATTGTTTCCTGCAGTAGTCGTCAATGCGTCATCTTCCGGGCGGCCAGGCCGCCCGGAAATAGATCAACCGTGAGCGTGATACTCATCACCATGCCAATGACCGTGCGTGTGACCGTCACTGACTTTTTCGGCCTCATGATCGTGATCTTCACCACGAGTGGGTTGAGTCTCTTCAAAGTCTTCAGGACCATGCGGATGGTTATGCGCGTGATCAACCGTCCACTTGTAAAGCAACGGATCACGTTTAGCCAAACGCGCAACGGAACGGTCCTGGTTTTCGCCTGGAGTACTCCACGGGTTGTAATGGAAATGATTGAACAGTTTTGAATCTGTACGACCCAATGCAATACAGCCCTGCTCAGAGGCAAAAGCGCCATGATTAATATAGGCGGGACGCCAGAAATAGCCACCTGTTGGTACGTCACCAAACTGCATCATCCAGCTGGTGCCCCACAGGTGATAGGACTCTTCCGCACAATCGTGGTACGAAATATTGTCCTGATAGAAATTTGGCGTCATGCAATACAGGAACGTCAGCGCATGGGAATCAACATTAAAATTTAGCAGCTTAATCAAACAACCTGTGGCCACCGTAGGCTTTGTGACATTGCCTAATACCCATGCCAGATCCATATAGGAATCTACATCATGATAAAAGGCCGTACGGCAAAGCTGATGATGCTCGGTTGCTTCAACATGAGAAGGTTCGCCCGTGTTGTACATATACATCAACAGCGCGCCTTTCTCAGAGCTCAATTGCTCCAGGCAGTAGCCGGCAGGCAAGAAGAAATAGTGACCTTTACGGTACACTTTATCTCCGATTTTTATCTCACCTTCAACGATAATAACTTCCAGCTCAGACCAGGAAAATCCCGGCTTTTGACTGTAGCCGGCATCCAGCTGCACTGTCATTGAGCAGGAACCATTATCGGAATCCAGACTCAGCATTTTATATCGCATGCCGAAACCAAACCCCGGCAGCATCATTGTCTTAAAGTGTACGTCTCTATCGCAAAACGGTTCTATATGTGGACGAGCCATTGTCTTTCTCCCAAATCAATTCTTTTAACTGCCGACACCAGGCCAGCGAAATTCACATGTAACGTCGTTTATTCGCCGTCTACGCCATATTTCCAAACTACCTGATCTTTTTTGCCTTCAGGCTGAACAGGAATATCGGCAGGGGCTATTTTCGTCTTGTCGTCAGCATCGGTATTAAAACCAATGTTCATAATTCGATCGAAGAACTCCTTGTACCAAACCTCTCGCTGAGGCGCGAGGGCTTCCATTTCCTCAACTATTTTATCAAAGCGCAGTTCTTGCTCTGCAGTTTCTTCTTCGACCCATGCCTCTTCTTCCGGCGTTCGGTCGTGCTCAATAAACAGATTTCTGAATGTCATGTTACTACTCCTGTTTGCTGTAAGGCTTATTCAACTACGGTTCTGGCAGAACCATTGGCAATCATATTTTGTACGGTGGATTCATCGAGCCCGGCCTCGCGTAATACTTCTACGCTATGCTGGCCCAAACGGGGAGGCATCTGACGAATCGATGCCGGTGTCTTACTGAAATTTATTGGTGACTTACTCATCCGAATACGACCTTCGGTAGGATGATCAAATTCCTGCCAAAAACCGGTGGCAACCAAATGCGGATCTTCTATCAAACCGTCAAGCGTATTCACCACCATCATTGGTACATTGGTATCACCTAAGAGTTCCAACCACTCATCACGAGTTTTTGAAATAATAATGTCACCGGTGGCTTTGTAGGATTCATTGATATTTTTGAGCCTTGTTGCCATATCAATAAAACGTGGATCCGAGGCCAATTCAGGATGTCCTGTTTTCTCGCAAAATGTCGCCCAGTGATTGTCCCAATACGGCAATACCGCCAGATACTGGCCGTCTTTGGTTTTATAAGGCCTGCGGTGCTCGGCCATTAAACGCACATAACCTGCTTTGCCAATCGGTGGCTCAAAAGTTTGCCCCCACAAATGCTCAGTCATAACGTAAGACGCCATTGACTCAAACATGGGCACTTCAATTTCCTGGCCTTCGCCGGTACGCTCACGATGAAACAATGCGGCTAAAACAGCTTGAACAACAAACAAGCCTGTTGTTTTGTCTGCAACGATGGTCGGTAAATAACGCGGCTCACCGCCGACCATAGATTGCAGCATAGCTATGCCACTGGCGGCCTGAATTGAATCATCCAGTGCGCCTTTCTCACCGTAAGGACCTGCCTTGGCATAACCGTAGGTAGCACAATATACAATATTAGGATTGACCTGCTGTACGCACTCATAGCCGAGACCGAGGCGGTCCATTGCCTGTGGACGAAAATTATGCACCATCACATCAGCTGTTTTGATAATTTCAAGAGCTGCGGACTTGCCCTCCTCAGATTTCAAATCCAGCACTACGCTGCGTTTATTTCTGTTACAGGTCAGAAACAAGGCACCCATATCGGAGTGGTTTCTATTGGGCCCCAGATTACGATTGGTATCACCGGCCGGTGGCTCAATTTTAATCACATCGGCGCCTAAATCACCCAGCATCTGGCAAGCGTACGGTCCCAATACAACACTGGTTAATTCAACAACCCGGATTCCTTCAAGTGGTGCAGTCATAAGTTCCTCAATTAAATGGCGTTTGCAGCGGCATTAAATGCCATACACGCGTTTTACGTTGTCGCGTAAAAACTTACGCCGAACTTCAGGCTTGAAACCCAAAGAATCAATTTCATCTACGGTTCGCTTAAAGCGTAGAACGGGAAAATCTGTTCCAAAAATCACTTTATTCTGGCCATAGGAATTAATGTATTTAACTAATGCATCAGGCCAGTACTTGGGACTGTGTGCATCGCAGCAGATATACACATTCTCGTGTTTCCAGGCCATTGCGATCATTTCATCGGTCCAGGGAATACCGACATGTGTGCCGATGAGTTTTAGCTCCGGCAAATCACAGGCAATATCGTCAAGATAAATTGGACGACCTACGGAGCGACAGGGCTGATCCTTGGCATAGATGAGCGATTGACCCACCTGCATTTGAATAGGTATGTCCAACTCAATACACTTGGCATAAAAGGGATAATACTTGGCCGCATTGGGCGGTAATTCATACCAGTGCGGATATAAATGTGCACCGATAAAACCCATGTTTTTGACTGCGTCTTCCAGCGCGCGAACACCATTCATACCTTGATAGGGATCTATGCCTACCAAACCATAAAAACGATCAGGGTATTGCTCTACTGCTCTGGCTACGACTTCCAGCGGCATGTGGTAGCTGCCGGGGAGACCCGGTCTACCCGATTTGGCCGCAACCAGAAAACCCTTTTCAATTCCGGCTTCATCCATGCCTTCGAGCATGGTCTCCAGCGAGACGCCGCCGCTACTATGTTTGCCTTTTACCTTGTCGATAAAGAATTCATCGGTCCAACCTGGACGATGAGACAAAGCCTCGGTAGTCCAAATATTTACTACGGCATCAATTGCCTTGTAATCTTCCTGATCGGTCATGCCTGCTCCTGTTTATAAACCTAAAAACACAATAGCGGAGCCACAACTTGCTAAAGTTGCTCCTGCCATTGCATGACCAAATCGTTCCATCCGCGGCAGCTTTATCTTATTTAAACCGACACCGACTATTGCCACAGCGCCCAACATTGTCAGCATTGTCACTAGACCAAAAACACCGGTCACCATGACCATACCTGTCACACTCTCTTTTGCAGCCGGGTACATCAACAGGGGAATTAGTGGCTCACATGGCCCCAAGACAAACACGATAAAGATGGCCCACGGCACAAAAGTGCTCTTCGCTCCCTCTGCCCGGTCGTGTACATGGGTATGTTCTTTTTGGTGACTATGATCATGACTGTGTACCAGACCGTCATGGCGATGACTGTGACTATGGCTCTTGTTGCGAAACGCCTTGCGCAGCCCCCAGACCATATAGACCAAACCAAAGGCCAACAGAACCCAAGCGGCAACATCTCCACGCAAACCTTCAAACCACTCAAGAGAATTTAGCTGTAACTGTAGACCAATACCGACAAAACCCAGCGCAATAGAGCCTGCGATATGACCCAGGCCGCAGACGGCAGCAACCGCCAGCATACGCCGCAGGCTCCAGCCACGCGCCTTACCCATCGCCACAAACGGCAGGTAATGATCAGGCCCCATCAGCGTATGAACAAACGCGATGGTAGCGGCAGTACTAATCAAAACAATAATCTCTGGGCTCAAGAATTACTCCAGGATAAGCGCCAACAAAGCTGCGTATTGAAACATACACACCCAAATGCGCCTTGATAAAAATCATCAGAAACGCAGTATAAACTATAAAGATATAATAATAGTACTTTTGAAATAAATTATGCTAGCATTCATCAGAATATACAAGGGATATCAGCAATATAATGACTCCCTTGCTGGCTTAATACTAGACCAAATTCGGCACCCGATGGCTCAGACTCTATTTGACAAATTATGGCAATCGCATTCAGTAACAGAGCTGGATGACGGCCACTGCCTTATTTACATCGATCGTATATTTCTGCATGAGCGCACCGGCAGCATTGCGCTGAAAAGCCTTGCCGCAGATGGCCGCAGTGTGCGCGACCCGAGTCGGGTGTTCTGCACTATGGATCATATTGTTGATACTTTTCCCGGCCGCAACGACGATACCTTGATGCCCTCTGGCCACTTATTTATCAAGGCCACCAGAGAGGCCGCCAACGAGGCAGGCATTACGCTATACGATATAGATCACCCGCTGCAGGGTATCGCGCATGTTATATCTCCGGAACAGGGCATCGCCTTACCTGGCACTACACTGGTATGCCCCGACAGCCACACCTGCAGCTTGGGCGGGCTTGGCGCCCTGGCTTGGGGTATCGGCTCGTCAGAAGCAGAGCACGCGATGTGTACCAATACATTGCGTGTGCATAAACCAAAGAACATGCGGGTGAATTTTACCGGCCAGCTAAGACCCAACGTGACAGCCAAGGATATGATCCTGCACCTTATTGGACAATTCGGCACTGCAGGCGGCAGCGGCTATGTTGTGGAGTTTGCCGGCAGCGCCATTGAATCACTGCCAGTCGAGGCACGGCTGACTCTGTGTAATATGGCAGTTGAGTTTTCAGCCTTCACGGGAATTATCGCTCCGGATGAAACCGTCTTTGACTACGTAAAAGGTCGGCCGCACGCGCCGGACGGTGACAAATGGCAACGGGCCGTAGACTATTGGCGCACGCTAAACAGTGACGATGATGCGGACTTTGACGAAGAAATAACTATTGATGCCAGTGCTATATTGCCGACAATAACCTGGGGTACCAGCCCGGAACACGCCATCGCCATCGGCGAAACTATCCCCGACCCTGAATTAATGAATGACCCTAATCGACGGGAGTCAATGATCAAGGCTTTGGCCTATCAAGGCCTTAGCGCCAACTCAGCTATAGAAGGCATAGCCATCGACGCGGCATTTCTTGGCTCCTGTACCAACAGCCGGCTGAGTGATTTGCGAGCCGCCGCCAAACTACTTAAAGGCCATAAAGTGGCCCAAGGCATAGCGGCAGTGGTTGTACCCGGATCCAAACCCGTTAAACGTGCCGCTGAAGCCGAGGGTCTGGACAAGATATTTGTAGACGCAGGTTTCGAATGGCGTGAGCCAGGATGCTCCATGTGTTTCTATGCCGGTGGCGAAACATTTGGCCCGCATAAACGGGTTATCTCCAGCACCAACCGCAACTTCGAAGGTCGTCAGGGCCCCGCTACGCGCACACATCTGGCCAGTCCACTTACGGTAATCGCCTCTGCCATTACGGGGCGCATTACCAGCCCCGATAAAATAGTCTCTGCTGAGCAGACAAGCTAATGGAGAAATTCACTCACCACAGCGGAGTTACTGCCACCTTACTACAGCCCAATATCGACACGGACGCTATTATCCCCTCTCGAGAGATGAAGCTTGTTTCCAAACAGGGACTCGGTGAAGGCCTGTTTGCCTACTGGCGCTATACAGAAGCCGGCGGCCGTGAACCAAACCCGGAATTTATCCTCAATCAATCCAGCTACGCCAATACCAGCATATTGTTAACGGGTGTCAATTTTGGCTGTGGGTCGTCACGTGAGCACGCCGTTTGGGCGCTATCTGAATATGGCATCAGAGCCATTATTGCGCCCAGCTTTGGCGCCATTTTTTATGGCAACTGCGTGAGAAATGGCATTCTGCCTATAGTACTAGATGAAGACCATGTAAAAAATCTGGCGCGCGCGGCTGCCGACGACACGCAAAACCATCAACTCAGCATTGATTTGGAGTCGTGCGTGATCAGCACGCCGGACGGCAATAGCACGAGTTTTGAAATCGAAGAGTCACATAGACATATGCTACTCAATGGGCTGGATTCAGTCGCGCTGACGCAACAACTGGAATCCACTATCAGAGAATTCGAAGCCTCAGACAAGATAAACCGCAGCTGGCTCTACTAAATAAGGCTCCACAGCTCCATACCCCCCTCCAACTGAAACCGTTTACGCCAAATAACTAAATAGTTGCCGATGCCAACATGCACGTTGTCATATGCCTGTATAATGCCTGCCCACAGATACCGCAAACATAGAGATTAGAATGATCACGCTTGGCCAGACTTATGAGCTAGAAGTACTAAAAATCCTGGATTTTGGCGCCTATTTAGATGCCCAAGAACTGGGTGAAGTATTATGCCCAAGAAAATACCTACCCGCTGGTTTAGCTGTGGGAGACCTGATTACGGTCTTCTTGTACCTTGATTCAGAAGACAGGCCGGTAGCCACGACACTGACGCCTAATGCCAAAGTGGGTGAGTTTGCATATTTGGAGGTAGTCGCCACCAACAAGATAGGTGCCTTTTTGGACTGGGGGCTGGAAAAAGACATATTGGTGCCGTTTAACGAACAGCACAAGACAATGGAAGAAGGGCATTCCTATTTAGTCTATTTATATATCGACAAAACAGATGGTCGAATCGCCGCATCATCTAAAATAGACAAATTTCTTGATGATGACAGGCCGCAGAATTTTAAAGCCAAGCAGCCGGTTGATTTGATCGTAGCGAATACGACAGAGCTAGGTTTCAAAGCCATTATAAATCATAGTCACTGGGGCATATTGTATAAGGACGAAGTCTTTCAGCGCTTAAGTTTTGGTCAAAGTATCAAGGGCTATATTAAAAATGTTCGGCCAGACAATAAAATAGATTTAAGCCTACACGGCGGACAGGAAACACGAGATAAAGACGCCACCGCTATTCTGGAGTACTTAAAAGAGCAAAATGGTTTCGCGCCAATACATGATAAAACCAGCCCTAAAGTGATTTCTGAACTATTTGGAATGAGCAAAAAAACCTTCAAGAAATCCATCGGCGGCTTGTATAAACAAGGCATCATTGAAATTGAAAAGGGCGGCATTTGTTTAAAGGTACCGACCAAGGCCGCGGCTGAAACACTTAGCGAGCCAGCCGTAGAGAAACCGAAAGCGGCTGCGCCTAAAAAACACAAGAGACCTGAAAAAGTGAAGCCTGCCGAAGAAAAACCCGGCGATAAGAAACCTGGCAGCAGCAAAAAGTCTTGGTGGTAGTTTTTACCAAGGGTACTCGATCTATATCTAAGACTTGAGCATGAGCTAGCGCATGGCTAAACAGCCAGGGAAGAGTTTTTCTGACGGCGGAGTAATATGCCACCCCAAAAAAACACCACAATGGCTGCCAGCGCAAACAATACAAACGGACCGGTTGGATCCCAATAGTCGAAAAGATAACCGCCGACTGCGCTGGCAACAAGAATGCCCAGCCCTCCACATATATTGAAAAAGCCAATTACTGCACCTCTCACTTTCACCGGCGAATGGTCGGCGATCAATACGGCGCTGGTAATAATGCAGCCGACCTCACCCAAACCAATAAATACAGCGCAGACGATCATCCATCCACCAAAGGGATTGACGATGAAATAGGTAGATCCGTAGCCAATTGCTGCGATAAACAACGTTAGCATTAAGACTTTAATATGATCGAACTTATCAGCCATTATTCCAAAGGCCACCGCACCAAATAAGGTCACCATTTGCGCTATACCCACAACCATGCCCGCACGTTTAATTCCCTCGGCGCGGTCCAGCCCGATGTCGGTGCCGTAATTCGCCAGCCACAAAGTAAAGAAAGTGCCAACAATAGTTAGGTTACCCCTGGCAACAAACGCCGCTGCATAAGAAAGCCTGATTACCGGGTGTTTTGCCGCAAGCAAACCCCCGCGAAAAATACTGACCAAACTGGCTTTTTCTTCACTGCTATCCTGCTTGTTATCTTTTGTGCCCAACCAGGTAAGCAATGCAATGACCAGCATCATGACGGCCACAATATTATAAGTAATATAACCCGCCTCAACGGGCGACATACCCCTGGCCTGTAACATGGCGGGTAAACGCAACAAGAAGAATACAGCAGTAAGTGCGCCGAAGCCGTTGGCGATACCGTGATACCCGGTCAGTTTTCCACGGCTGTCTGGCTGGGCATAATCCGCAATCAGCGTAATGGCCATACAGCTATACGCTGCAAACCCAAAACCTATCAGGCTGCGTGCCATATATAGCTGCATCAGACTGTCGACTCGTGGATAACACCAGATACCGACAGAAAAAATCAGAAATGCGGAAGCGATAACAATTCGACGACCAAACTTATCGGAAATTGCGCCCCAAAATCCGGCCGTCAAAATAAATACCACTTCACCAAGAAAGGCGAGTTTACCGCTGACCACGCCCTGCTTTGCTTCCGGCACATGGAGAAACTCAGTCAATAAATAGGGCTGCAGAGTTGGTACAAAGGAAGCCACCATGATGCCAGCCCAACAGGCCAACAAATAGCCGAGCACATTACTGCCTTTCACGTCGAGCTGAAGGTTGATACGAAGAAAACGCGTGCCTGCTAACTCGGGCTTACTCTGCATAATAAACGCCAATTATTGTTATTTTTGAATACCAGGAGAAACTTAGTTATCCATACCCCAACGGTCAATATCGCCAGCGGCAATGCCAAATAAATCGAGTACGCGTACTACACTGTGATTAACAATATCAGCCAGAGTTTGGGGCTTGGCATAAAATGCCGGTAACGGCGGAGCGATTATGGCGCCCATTTCTGATAGCTGAGTCATGGTGCGTAAATGCCCAGTATGCAGCGGTGTTTCTCTCACCATCAATACCAATTTGCGCCGCTCCTTAAGAATGACATCTGCGGCCCGGGTAGTCAGGCTGGAGGTAACGCCTGTGGCGATTTCAGACATTGTACGCACGGAACAAGGCGCTATGATCATGCCCATTGTTGGAAACGAGCCGCTGGAAATTGAGGCAGCGATATTTTTGACCGGATGATATACATCGGCCATTGCTCGAACCTGCTCATGCTTATAGTCCGTCTCCAGACTCATGGTAATTTCAGCCGATTTACTCATCACCAGGTGGGTCTCAATGTCGGTTTGCCCCAACAGCTCCAGCATTCGGATACCGTAAACGATTCCCGAAGCACCGGTAATACCAATGATAATTCGCCGCTGATCTGACATAAACTGACTCGATTACTGATGACGCACGTATGCACTCATCCATTCTGCCCAATTTTCATCGGCACTGTCCATCGCTTCCGGCACAGAATCCTCTAACAAAGTACGATTTAGGGCAGGCCATACTGCCGGGCCGCCCTCCTCGGGCAACTGACGAGTCGCATCGATGATGACCTTGGACGTCACCTGCTTGCCTGCATTGGACGGATCAAGCTGCATGGCCATCGTTTGGTGGATCAATTGCATTGCAGGATCTGGCTGCCACCTGGCGCCTAGCGCCGCGATAACCCGACGCGGATTACGAATATCGACATCTTCATCAACCAGTATTACAACTTTAGCAATAGGTAACATACCGGACATTACCTGCCCCGCGGCCATGGCCTCACCAGGCCGGGTTTTCTTTACCGCGGCGATAGTGACACCGAGTGCATCATTAGGAATATGCACATCCATTATCGAAGGCACGGCCATTTTCATTCTTGCGATAGCACCAGCCTCTAATGGGGCAGTATAGAAACCGCGGGTGATGCCACAATAAGCATTCAATACCCATGGGTTTTTCCTGTGAGTAATGGTTTTTACATTCATATAGAAATTGGCCTCTTTGGCCGCTCCCATAAACCCATATAGCTCACCATAGGGGCCCTCGGGCTCCATGTTATCTAGAGGGATTTCACCCTCAATGACAATCTCAGCATGAGCCGGCACCATAATGCCTGTATTTTCTGACTTAACGACATCAACCGGCTTGCCTCTCAGGCAGCCAGCGTAACCGAGTTCATCCTGCCCCTGCATCGGTGCGAATTTGGATGAGCTCATTGCAAAAGTAATTGGATCGGCGCCTATAACAACGGACACCTTAGCGACCTTTTCACCGCGCTTTTTCAGCGCCATCAGATAATTCCAGCCATGCTGGCCCATCTCGGGATTAACACCAATTTTATTTTTGGATTTAATCTGGCAGCGGTAAGTGCCGACATTGCGACCGAGCTTTTCATCTTCGGTTATTACTGAACCCATAGAAATATACTGACCGGCATCAGCTGGATTATTTTGTATCCAGGGGAAGTCGTATAAATCCACGTCGTCGCCAGATTTAACCACTTCTTTCACGGGCGCTGCCGTAGCGTCTATTTCATTAGGAGGAATAGGCTGCCACCCGCGAAAACCACCCTTGGCCTGAACCGCCGCAATCGCCTGTCGGTACATTTCGTTGTGATCATGACTGAGATCGGCAACACCGAAGCCCATGGCCTCGGAAATGAGTGGGCCGTAAAGATTACCCAAAACAGGCGTCGTATACTCGCGACCACCAATCACCGTGTTTTCGATAAGAAAAGCAGGCGCTTCATTAAAGCCGATTTTATCCATCAACTTATAGGCGAATGCCGTAGATTCGTATTTGTCCTGATTCATTTTAGCAATACGAACCAGATGGCCGTTATGCTCAAGCGCAGCGACGTAGTCGCGTACAGAGTCAAATGGCCCTGTTATTAAGTCTTTTGCCATTAGTTTACTCCGCCAAATATAGGCTATTTTGTATTAGGACTCGCCGCTCAGTGCTAGGGTCTGAGCTGGTGAATTAGCCGAAATTCTCGTCCCGAATTTTGTCGGAAAAGGCCATATCAACTACCGTCACACCCTCTTCATGAGCGCGCTTAATGGTTTTCTTTATGGCCATTTTAACGAATGGACCTGGAATCACCGACATCGCCTCAGCAGCCTCGATACTGAACTCGATACTGTCATCTACTTTTTTAGCAATTTCGATAATTTGCTCTGCAGTTTTGCCCATTATTCTCTCCTTTGATATACGGATAGTATTCGTTTTTGGATTAATCTTCTGGCGCCAATTGCAATTTTATACCATCAATTTGATCGGTAAACTCAATCTGACAACTCAGGCGAGATTGCCCCTCACGGAAAAACTCTGAGGATTCAACCAACACAGCCTCATCTCCTTCCAGAGCGCCTAGCTTGTCGACATACGCTTCATCGACATAGACATGACATGTAGCACACGAACAGCAGCCTCCACATATTGCCGCAACATCGTAACTATTACGCTGTAAAATTTCCATGACTGAATAGCCCGTATCAGACTCAACTTCTGCCTGCGAACCATCGCGATCAGTAATGTGTAAAACTGCCATATTCTTTTTTCCAAATATCAAAAACGCCACCGGCCATTTTCAGGCTCGGTGGCGCCGGGTTAGCTCCTATTGGTCGCCGGCAATTAAAGGTACTGGATCAAAAACCCAGCCCTTTTCCAGCCGACGGCGTGGTGATGGAATAGCATACACTTTTTTCCCTTCAGCAGCCTTTTGTGCATCAGTATCTATGCGCCAGCCATTTTTATCCCATGTTCTGAGAAACTGCCGATACTTTACGATAGATTTATCGGCCGGCATCATGACTTCCTGAGTCATATTGGGCGGCGTGGTTATGGGCGAAATTTCTTCCAGAACAATTACATCGTCTTCTGCGATCATTGCATTCATTTCACGAATATCATCATCAGACGCGTCGTCTTCATCCAGGAAATTACACTGATTAATATTAAAGGCACGCGTCTGGCCTGGCTCTATCGGTGTCTCATAAAGATACTGGTGCATCCAGTTGGTGGGCGTAATATGAATGTGGGTCCAGACATTATTGGGACCGGTATGCCCTGAGCCAGCAGTTAAGCCGCCAGACTCTACACGGCCACCTTCGGCGTTACGTAAAAACTCTTCGGTGCTTGGCGGCGAAACAAAGTCATGCATAAACCAGTTACCCCACTCGTGCAGGGACAGCGGGTAATCCTGAACGGCGTAGTCAGGGTTGGCGCCCGCAAAGCCATGACGAGCATGTACAAATTCATTGTGCGCCGGGTCTAGTGCGTTTTCGACGCTGCGCTCATAGTTGGCCTTGATAGGCCAGCTTTGAGTGATCCAGCGCCATTCTGGCGTACTGTAATCAAAGCCAGGAGGATTGGTTCTAGGCAGTAACAGCGGTGGCCGCTCTTCTTCTGGTAGATCACCTAAAAATGCCCAAATTAGCCCGTATTCTTCATGGGTTGGGTAAGCATCTATTTTGGTCCGGGCGGGTATTTTCGGGTTTGGCCCCAAAGAAGGAATACGGGTACATGAACCCTCACCGTTAAACTGCCAGCCATGATAGGGGCACTCGACGCTGTCGCCTTGTACCTTGCCTTTACTTAGCGCTCCACCACGGTGAGTACACACGTCGTGTAGGCAGTTAATTTTGCCTTCGCTATCACGAAACAATACAAAGTTTTGGCTCAATACACGCACACGGTGCGGTTTTTCGGCCTCAACTTCCTGGCTCTCAGCCATGGCATACCAGAAATTTATATACATTGATCAGTTACCTCGATCGGGTCTTATACGAACATCATTATTCGGTCGGATGAGTCTAACGATACTTGGGCAATAGTTTATACCGATCAGATCAAAAAACCTAATGTTATATCTTTAAACTTTACTCATTGAAAGCCCAAACTACCGGGGTTAATTCGATTATGCGGATCCAATACATCTTTGATGGCCTTTATAGTGCCATATGCTTCGGATTTAAGCCCCTGCTTGTAGTGATATTCTTTACCAATTTGCAAATGAGAGGCGCCCATATCGGAGAACATTTGCACAATTTCTTCACGCATGGATGTCACCGCTTGTCGCGCCTCCAGATTCGCTGAAAATCCCTTTTGCCGCGACAAAACTTCTTTTTCAACCGTCGCTTCATGCAACTCATTTAGCTCATCAGGCCAAAGCCATAAGGGCTCAAGGAAAAAACTGTTAGTTGACGCCGTGGTTGTCAAAAAGCCGGTACTGATATTATGGCGATCAATGTCAGCCTGGTATTTGCTAAAGATTCTCTCGGTACCCTCTATCGCTTCAATTACCCGCGAGTGAGGCAACAAGCCATGTACCGGCACCCATCGTTCGCCATCCGGCCCGACCATATTATTCAAAGGGTTAAAGGGATTGGCGCGTAATATCGCTGGCACGCTGTTATCTATTTTTTTGCCACCAAAACTGGCCAGCACGGCATACAACTCAGCTTCGGCCGCCTCAGCTGCAGCATCGCTACGCTCCTCGATATTGGCATGAAACGGATAGCTGGCATTTTTTATCACACCACGACCAGCCAATGCTATTTTTGCACCTTGTTTTATAGCGCCCATCACCGTCGGTTGAGCCTTAAGCACACCCCCTAGGGATTTTATATCATTGAGCAGACTGTCCCGTTTTGCTCTTATTTGACCCAAACCCGGATCGGTTCCGAACATCTGAGCTACCAGGCCACGGCGCGCGACCTCGCTAATTGCCGCAACTTGATCGCGATAGTTTTCATAATCCCAGGATACATGGCGAATACTCTTGAATTCCTGCATCAAACGCAAAGTCACTGAGGCTTTAACACCCAGCGCGCCAGTATCACAGGTAAACAGGCCGGTCAGGTCCGGGCCAAAATGACGAAAAAATGGGCTGGCATTACGCTGTGCCGCAGAACCGGTAGACAATACCGAGCCATTGGCTAGCACCACGTCCATACTGATCACCGAATCACTGGAGGACCCAAACGCCCCCGCTCCCCAAAATACAGAACTCTGCGAAATACTGCCGCCGACAGTTGCATGGATTCCCGACAGAGGCCCCCAAAAGGGCGTGCGTAAACCTTGGGGCTTTAAGACGTCGTGTAATGCCTTCCAGCTACAACCCGCCTGCACCGTGACATACATATCTTCCGCATTCACTTCCAGCACTTGACTCATAGCACTGGTATCGATAATGACGCTGCCTTCCTCCTGCGGCACATAGCCTCCGGTATAAGACATACCGCCTCCACGGGCGATTACCGCCACACCGGCTGTAGTAATTGTCGCCACTGCAGCAGCCAGACTGGCAGTATCGTAAGGGCGAATCACCAGACCGGCAGGTAATGAGCGGGTAAACACATCCTGCGCGTACAGGCGGCAACTGGCCTCATCTACCAATACATTATCGGCGCCCAGCAGAGCCACCAGCTTATCTAGCAACTCCTGCTCAGGCATGAAAACCTCTAGCTATAAACTTAGCCAAGTAAATGAACTCCAATGGCGGCATTGAGAAACAGGCCGCCCCAGATACACCACACATAGGGTCTGCAACGCATTAATGAAGCCATAAGTGTATCGTTCAATTCATCACTGGCCCCGTCCTTCATCAAGGATACAAAGGCCGGAATAAACGGTTTTAGATTAATGCGAATGAAAATCCCACAGGTCACCAGGCCAGCAAAAACAATCATTTTATAGGCTACCCAATCAGCTCTAATCAGACTGTTATCCATCAAGCCGGCTATTGCCCACAGCAATAAAATGACTACCACGGCAATACGAAAGTAAAAATCAATTTTGGAAATGATGGCGGTAAATGCCTTGCCTTCATTTAGGTGAAGAATCATGACTACGGAGAACCAGTAAATACTGACTAACCACGCAGCGATCATCACGCCTGCGGGCACTGCCAATAAGCCCGTCATATAGGCCATCTGCAAACCGAGCGTAATGATCAAGGGCATGGCAAGCTTGGGACCTTGATCACAGGCCAGCATGATCTTCAGGGCGACGCCACGGGACTCGGTGCCAATATCACGATTCACAACGTAATTGCTGGCAAGAAATGTACCTAAATCACCGCCCAACCAATACACAAACGCAATAATATGCGCGTATTTCAAAAACAGATAATCCATAATATTTATAACTCTTGGTTGATAAATAAAGCCTATCCAACTACAAAATACCCTTCACTGGAACAGGTATATTCCTTTCAGCCTGGTCAATGATTTCTCGCTTGGCACAGTAATTCTAAGCTCGATTACGCCAACTCACGAACGCCAGAAGACGCAAGCCATAGGCCAGCTGGATTAGTAACCCAATAGCGACCAACATCACCCACTGCGTGACGCCAATCACTCCTGCACTATACAATAGTCCAAATAATAGCCATGCTGTAATCGAAAATAGCGGCATTAAACGCTGGAAACGGTCCACTAACGGGGTCACTCCACAAAACAACAAACACTTTAATAGTTATAATGTTCTAGCATTATATCTTTTGATAAAGGCTAACCGATCAACGTGACACATACAATTGATATTTCCATCTTCGCCGACGCTACCTGCCCTTTCTGTTACATAGGCAAAAAGAAGCTTGAACAGGCGCTTGCACAACGTCCTCAAATTACAGCAAATATGCAATGGCTACCCTATCAGCTTAACCCTGAGGCAGCCGCCGAAGGCCGCAATTATCGCGAGCGGATGATAGAGATACTTGGCACTGACGAGAAATTTGATGAAGCCATGCATGGCGTGCGCGCAATGGGCGCTGAAGTAGGTCTGGAGCTCAAACCAGAGCTCATTGAAAACATGCCAAATACGCTAAAAGCCCTAACACTGATTTATCTGGCGACTCCCGGCGAACAACAGAATAATATTGTGGAAGACCTGTATCAAAGTTACTACTGTCAAGCCAAAGACATTGGCAAGGAAAATGTCCTGCTGGATATCGGCGAAGACGCTGGAATGGAGCGAGAATGGCTAAAGGCCCAACTCAGCGGCTCAATTGCCAGCGCTCAGGTCAGACAATATAGCGAGCAAGCCAAGTCACAGGGAATAACCGGCGTACCGGCCTTTATACTTAATAACAAACACCTGGTACGGGGAGCTTACGAAAGCGATACCTTCGTGCAACTGCTGGATCAGATAGTTGCGGGATAAAAGGATGGAGACTTATACAATGGGGGACGGAGCACTATATACACATGTTTCCGTGTATATAGTGCTCCGTCCCCCATTGTATAAGTCTCCCTGTGTCTAAGCCCTCCACTGTCTTCTACTTGGAGGTAGCTTCGTCCATCTTCTTGAGGGCCTGCGTTTTTACCGCTTCTTTTTCGGCTTCACGCTTTGCCTTTTCTTCGTTCAAAATACCGACGAGCTTTTCACCCCAGGCACCAAACAGTCGGTTTACATTCTGATCAACTGAAAACTCCGTGTTCTCTTGGTAATCAGTGCCAACATCCTGGTCACCTTCAAAAATACCTAAAATATCGCCACTGAGAGAATCTCTCAACTCCACCCGAATAGTAATTTCACCAGAACCTTTGGTGATAACTTTCTCGCCCTGCTTGGCCCAAGGGGTCAGGCTGACCAGCTCGACGCTGAATTCCAGGGTGCCTTCACCAGGCTCCGTGGCCAAGGTATAGCCACCTTTTTCCTGCAGCTGCTCTTGCATGGCCGCACCGTATTGATTTTGCAAGAATTTGGCATTTTTCTTACTAATATCCCAAGCATGTGGCTTGGTACCACCCTCGGCCCAAGGCGCCGGAATCAATCGGGTTTCAGTAATATCCAAAGGCTGAACCAGAATACCGTCGTATGTTCTGAAATCTGTAAAGGGACGTAAATACGCTACAGCCAGAGGCTTACTAAACTGGGATAAACCCTCTGCCTCGGCATGTGCAAAGTTAGCGGCCAAACCTACACTACCGACAATCACTACCGCTGAAATCAATTTCTTCCACATCATTATTTTTCTCCAATAAGCCTGATCAAAGAACACCGTATCGGCCTAGTATACTCACTTCATTACAATTTGCCGAACACGATTTTACTATCAGGCAGAGTGGACCACGCCATCGGCGAACAACTGCTGAATTTCAGTCTCATCCAAGCCCAATTCCTGCAGAGTCTCGCGCGTATGCTCACCTTCTCGAGGTAAATCCTGACGCAGGCCGAAGCGATTGCCATTTATTTCTACGGGAATGGCCGGTAGTTTGGTGCTTGTACCGTCTGGCAGAGTCAGGGGAACCAGCCCACCTGCTGCATTGAGATGCGGATCATCAAATAGATCAGCGGGTTTATTAATTGGCGCAAAGGGCACACCAGCTTGATCCAGCCGCTGCATCATTTGTTCTTTGCTCATGGAGGCAAACATCTCTTTAATGACCGGGAGAATACGGTCACGATGCTCAACCCGTTGCCCGTTGGTAGCAAGCGACTCGTCACTGGCAAAATCATCTAGTCCAAATGATTCACAGAATCGCTGCCACAATGAATCACTTACAACGCCAACAAAAACTCTCTCGCCGTCACCGCTATAAAAAATATCGTATACCGACCAGGCAGAACGGCGGACAGACATCGGCGGTGGTTCTTCTCCCGACATCGCCTGCTGCGCCATATGCTGCCCTACCATAAACGCCGTGGTTTCATAGAGCGACGCCGTAACCTGCTTACCTTCTCCGGTACGGTGGCGCTCTTCAAGGGCAGCCAGAATACCGATCACTCCAAACATTCCGCCGGTAATATCGATCACCGAGGATCCAGCTCGCATGGGCTTGTCCGGTAAGCCGGTCATATAGGCCAGACCGCCCATCATCTGAGTGACTTCATCGAGCGCGGTACGATGCTCAAATGGGCCCGATAAAAAACCTTTCAGAGAACAGTAAATTAAACGCGGGTTGGCCGCACTCATCGCCTCATAGCCAAAGCCCAATTTGTCGATAGCGCCGGGGCGGAAATTCTCAATTATGATATCTGCACTGGCAATCATATCTTCAGCGATTTTATGCCCACGCTCGGACTTAAGATCGACACATATGCTCTTTTTATTGCGATTATACATCGCAAAATAACCACCGCCGGAACCTTGCAAGCGCCGGGTATTATCACCTTTTATGGGCTCAACCTTGATTACGTCGGCACCCAAATCCGCTAGAATGACTCCCACTGTGGGCCCCATAACCATATGCGTGAACTCAACAACTTTTAGTCCCTGCAGCGGTAATTGACTTTCCTCACTCACAGATAGCTCCCAAAACTCTATAATTAGAAATATAATGTTACTATGATATATCATTATATCTAATTTGCACCAAAACCCGAGTGAGATATGTCAAATACCGCAATTGATATCGAAATTTCCGAAGTTGGACCACGCGATGGCCTGCAAAGCATCGAGACGATTATGGCCACAGAAGACAAAAAGGCCTGGATCAAGGCGCAATATGAAGCTGGCACGCCGGAAATAGAAGTCGGCTCATTTGTCTCTCCCAAGTTACTGCCGCAACTGGCCGATACCGCCGAGATAGTTCACTATGCGCGCAGCCTTGATGGCCTGACGGTTGCTGTTCTGGCGCCTAACTTACGCGGACTGGAGAACGCCGTTACGGCTGGGGCACATAAGGTATCCATTCCCTTCTCGATGAGTGAGAGTCACTCGCTGAAAAACCTTAAAAAGACTCACGCGCAGATGCTGGAAGAAATTTCTCGCTGTATGGACTTCTTGCGCACTGTACCCAGTGAAAACAGACCAAAATTTGAAGTCGGCCTATCTACTGCTTTTGGCTGCACTATAGAAGGTGTTGTACCAGAGAGCCGAGTCATTGAGCTGGCAGAAAAAGTGATAGCGATGGGTGTTGACGAAGTCGGCCTTTCAGATACCACAGGCTACGGCAACCCGGCACAGTTAAAACGACTGGCTGAGGGTATTTGGGCCAATTGCGGACGCGATAAACTCAACGGCGTACATTTACACAATACGCGGGGTCAGGGTCTGGCCAATGCGCTAATGGCCGTAGAGATCGGCATCACAACCATCGACAGTTCTCTTGGTGGCATCGGCGGCTGCCCGTGGGCACCAGGCGCCAGTGGTAATATCGTGACAGAAGACCTGGTATTTATGCTGGAAGCCATGGGCCTTAAAACAGGTATTGATATCGATAAATTAATCGCTGTTCGCGAATTGGTTCAAGCTGCACTACCCGGCGAAGAAATGTACGGCTTTACACCATCGGCCGGCGTACCCAAAGGCTTTACCGCGGCCAGCTAGTCACTATAGCACTTCAGTAGTTTCCTGAAGTGCTGATTTATCTTGCGCAGAGCCGTTCAAAAATCTGGTTACCAAGTAGTAAACCCCGGCAATAAAAATCACAAAACCGTATTCTGCAAGGGGAATCCGTAATACCTCGATGGCGTCTTTTGGCTGCGCCCAATAAACGATAAAAACGGCCGCAATAGACAACAAAGTGATAATCCAGCGCACTGACTTATGCCAGCGTAAACCGTGCATCTGGGTCACTACAAAAAGAAAAAGAAAACCAAAAAAGAACATCCCCGCTGCGTCCTGCTGGACTGCAATATAAGCAACAACAACCCCATGCAACAGCACAAATACCTCCAGCAGCGTGGTCCAGCCCCTGCGCAAATGAGAACGAGTGAAAAATAGACTGCCCTGCAGCAATAACATCAAGATGTAAAAGGTACCCATCAGGTGGCCAAGCGTAGTTTCGATTGGGTGAAACCAGAAAGTGTAAATAATGGCCCAGGAAAAGTAGTAGCCATGGTACTGACGTAAAAAGTCACCCATCGCATCGACGAAGCCGACCTTTTTACCAAAAAACAAACCTCTGCGGCGATTTTCCATTATCAGGATAAAGACCAGCATAAAAACTACAGAGGCCTGCGAAGACATCACCGAGGTATCTTGTGCCAAGCCGTCGTATGTCCAGCGTGTTTGAGCAATATGCAGCAATACAAAAAAGGCATTACCAGCCAAAGCGACTATATTAATTGGGTGCAGACCCGGGGCATATATAGGACGAGTCTTACGGGCATACCAAATGAGGCCCCACAAAAAAACCTGATGTAAGGCGTAGCCAGACCAGGCAGTCAGCCGGGTAATGAAGGTTGGCTCGGGAAGTTTCCAGTAGTACCACTCGAAACCGCTGTCCGGCAAAAACTGTATACCCAGACTATAGGGCCCAAGCCATAAAATGAGACCCATTATGGCCAGGCAAGCCAATAGACCTAAGGAAAGAATTGGGTATGAAGGGGACTTGATGACTGACAATCGTGTACTCTCCGGTAGTATTAAAAGAGTATACGCTGCCAGCCTCTCATTGGACTACTTAACTTCCGATCGGCCGGTATCTGCATTCACCGGCGTTTTCCAAAGCACTGTAAAGCTGCCAACAAATAGTATGAAGACAATCGTCATAGCGATAGGATGAAGATCTACCCTTAGGTAAAATTCGTAAAACAACTCATACAATGCGAGTATCTCAGGCACAAACCACAATACACCTACCGCACCAATTGCATAACGCACAGACAAACCCACTTCACGCTGTTTGGTGAGTTTCCAGCCAAGATAGATACCCCAGGCAGAAATCAGTACTGCGCCGACATAGGTTACCGGGTGATGCAGACCGGTCCAGCGCACGTCTATCAATACCAGAGTCAGCACATACATAAACCAGGTCACAAAGATATATTCAAATGCCGCAACGCGCGCCACCATGGGCCGGTAGCCTGGTGTAGGTTTACCAACCTCTACCTTGGCCTTACGCCGAATCCATACCAACATGCGACAACGCACATCTTTATTCAGCATCAGGAAAAACATCAATACGATACAAAATAAACCACTGGCCTCAAGCAATACATGCTCACCCATCATGCCGGCCATCACATTACCGGTTTCAGGCAGTACAGGGTCAATTTTATTGATATGCGCAAGCAAGGGCATGCCGCTTTCAAACCATGACATCCAAATAAGTACACCACCCATATAACCCAGCAGCGAACCCTTAACTTCGTCTTTACCTATGCCCCGCAAAACAAGATATATACCCACAAAACCCATAAACGCCGGCACAATATACGTCCAGGGCTTGGGTAAACCATAAATCGTAATACCGGTATAAGTATGCGCCAGCATCTTCTCGCACATCAGCATCACAATTAGCACTATCCCCAACAGCGGGGGTTTGCGCAACATCGTCGCTATCTTATCCATTATGTTGTAATCCTTATCGAACTGGGTCTGCTGCACTCGAACAGCAGACCCTACAATTCAGGCGCGGCTATAACACTACGCCTTATATAAAAAAGCCCCACCTTCCGATGGGGCTACGCAAAACTGCTAAAAGCAATTCGCGTCAGGGGACTAGAAGCGGAATGTTCCGCGAATTCCTACAGTACGGGGCTTAGGCAAAATCAGATTAGCAGCATTAGATAAACCGCCCATGCCATTTACATCAAAACCGTAGTCGGTGTTACTGATACCCGACTGAATAGAATCGTCGTCAGCCAGGTTCTCTATATAGAGAATGACGCGCCAGCTCTCGGCATCAATACCCATCGATAGATTCCAGATGTCGTAATCAGGAAGATAAGCATTGTTACCAGCTGATATATAGCGCTTGGACATGTAGCGGCCATCAACTTCAGCAAAGCCGCTCATGCCGTCAGAGATAGGCGCTTCATAACGCACCATCAAGTTGGCTGAGTGCTCGGCAGACTGTGGCATTTGATTACCGGTAAAATCTGCCTCGGCGTTGCCCGCATCGGCGATGTTATTAGTAGAGCTCAGGGTCACGCCTTCTGCTGCTGCAATCTCGGACAAGTTATAGTCTGTGTATTCAGAATCAGCGAAGGTATAGCTCACACCCAGATTAAGACCTGTAGTCACGAGCCAATTAAGCTCAAACTCAACTCCCTTAACTTCAGCCTCACCCGCGTTGACAACGGTGGTGCCTATAAATCCGCCCTGCTCAGTCTGAATTGAGTTCTGCTGATCCGTATATTCGTAAAAGAAAGCCGCCGCATTAAAGATTACGGAGTTGTCCACCCAGCTGGTTTTGGTACCTAATTCCCAACTCGTAAGCTTCTCTGGATCATAAGTTCCCACTGACACATCAGTCGATGCGTTAGTGGTATCTACACCACCTGGCTTATAACCTTCGGCATAGGTCAGATAAAACATCACATCGTCTGACGTCTGCCAATCAACACTTACACGGGGAATAAACTCAGAAAAAGACACTGAATTAGTCGTATTTCCACAATCGCCATGGTAATCATCTTTTAAAACTCCAAAGGGAGTAAATCCACCGCAGTTTCCGTATGCGGTAGCCAGACCACGGTTATCCACGCCGCTGCCAGCATAATCGATTTCTTCATCAAGGTAGCGGCCCTCAACAGTCAGAGTAAACGCTTCGTTGATATGCCAGGCCAATGATCCAGCCAAAGAAGCACTTTGAGTCTCTCGACTGAGCTTATCATCTGGTGCAGACATATCCGGGGCCGTTGCGGTTGAAAAACAGCGCACACCAGGTGCCCCAAAACAACCGGCACCAAAACCGGGGCTTACGAACGCAGCGGTATCAAAACCCCCTTCTCGCATCCACCACTTATCATGATAAGTCGTGTCCAGAGTCTCCTCCCAATAAAGAGCACTCACCTGCCAGTCGAGCACATCAGTAGAACCCTGGAAAATGAATTCCTGGCTGAACTGCTCCAGCTCATGATCTATGTCCATCCAGGAGCTGAATCCATACTGGATAGGTAAATCAACAAATGGACCATAACCCTGTCCACTAAGGTCAAAACCTGGGATAACAACTTCGGGCGCCAGAGTGTAATCAGTTAGATCAAAATCTTCCTGGATATTGGTATCGTTTTCCGTATAAGCAGTAATGGAACGAAACTGAACGGATTCCCAATCCCACTCAAGGTCAAGATGTAACCTGAGGCTATCCGTATTAGTACCCGAAAAATCTCGGCCCGTCAGGGGATTAGCGGATATCTCAACTTCACTGGCATTGGCTGACAAAGGGCCCGTTATGATGGGACGGCACAATCCGTGCGCTGCTGGATCCGCCGCAAAAGGAAACCTACGACTAATAGGGTCAGCACAGGCCGCAACGTTTTCAGGACCAAACCCATCAATGCCAGAAATAGCTGGATTGAAGGAAGTCTTATTTTCAGTCGGCGCATTCACTGCCGAGTCAGTAAGAGAGCCATGATCAAAACCATTTGCATCCATAGAAGCCCCATACGGCAGGCCATACGGATGGTTATTTACTGACTTACGCAAAACTTGTGCACGTGGGCTGTACTCATCGTCAGACGCCTCTACTCGGCCATACGCTGTAAATGTATCATTGGGCGTCCACTCCAGAGATAGTGAGCCTCCTGCTGATTCTCCTGCGTTCAGATCTCCGCCAGTAACCGGGTTGGTATAATAGCCATCGGTTTGCCAGGAAGACAACGTCAAACCAGCTCGCACGTTATCAGAAAGAGGGCCAGAGACGGCCAGCTTACCTTCGACGGTATCGTTATCGTCAAGGTTCAGCTCCACTTTGCCTTCAAACTCTTCGCTGGGGCGTTTGGTTCGGTAATTAATAGCACCTGTAAATGCGCTTCGACCGTAAAGCGCGCTTTGCGGCCCTTTAACCACTTCGATTCGCTCCAAATCCAACAAGCGGAGATTACCGGTCATTCCACCTCCACCAACGGTCAAAGATTCAGACGTAATATCCACATGGTCAACCATAATACCGACATTAGAACGGCCACGACTGGAAGGGACTGAACGTATCACTGGTCGAGTATCGTTGGGCAATACACCTTCATCGAAAGTTAGACCAGAAATCAAACGAGCCACGTCCTGAGTAGACGAGATATTTTTCTCGTCTATCAATTTTGCATTAAGAGCCGCTATCGCCAACGGAACCACCTGCAGACTTTCTTCACGTTTACGTGCAGAAACAATAACTTCCTCTAGGCCTATGACTTCCTGGGCTGATACCACATGACTAGTAGTCGTCACCGCCATCGCCATTGCGCTAAGTGCAAATAACTTATGTAATTTATGAGAGTATTTCATACTGAATCCCCTGATCATCGTTGTTGCGCTAAAGACAATGCGCTTGTTTATTATTTAATTGAGCGAGTTGACCGTGTAGTCAGTTTTAGATTAGCAGGTTATTCTCTCAAGTCAACAAAAACTGAACACTTAGTCAGAAATAATGCTACGCTTATGATGTTAATCTATAGCTTGCCACTGAGCCCTGCGGAAGACATGACTAATAAAGCCAAAGAAAAAAAGATCACACCCAAGCGTCTTGAGACCCAAGCCCGTATGATCAGGGCCTTTGAGACCGTGTTGCTACGTGACGGCATTCAGGACATGGGGGTCAATGCCGTTTTACAGGAGGCGGGCGTAGGCAAAGGTCTGCTATACGATTATTTTGGCGGCCTGGGCGGACTGGCAGATGCATGGGTAGAACAAAGTCACTTTATTCCCGAACAGGAAGAAATTGCTGGCGAACCGCTGGATAGCTTTGTTGACAGACCTCTTACCGAGCAAATTAGTGCGGTTCATATCAACTATGCCAGCTACCTAAGAGACAGTAAGGTAGCCAAGCAACTGATGACCGAAGAATTATTAGCGCCCTCTCACATCACCGAAAGCCTGGCGCATATTCGCAATCGCATTGGCGAAACACACGAAGCATTTTTTACAAAAAATCCGGACTTTGGTGACCCGGACATGGTGGCGCTTATTTTTATACTACAGGCTGCGAGTAATTACTTTGCGATGCGCGCCCAAACGACACCTAAATTCAATGGTGTCGATCTGGATACCGAAGAAGGCTGGAAAACAGTCATGGATATGATAGACCGAGTCGCCAAAAAATTTGATCACTAGAGATCAGCGGGCACTCGCTTATCGCGGTCAATCCCCAAGCCAGCGGATTGCTGCTGATAGCTGGCCTGATCAATTCGACCATCGAGATACAGGTTTCTCAGCGAGGCTTTAACAATATATCGTGGGCTAATCTCAAAGTAATCACGTAGATCTTGCCTTGATTCACTCAAACCGTAGCCGTCGGTTCCCAGAGCAAGATAACGCCCTGGCACCCATTGCCCGATGCTATTAGGCAAGGACTTCATGTAATCGGTTACTGCGACAAAAACGCCATCTTCACCAGACAATTTTTTCAGTAAAAATGGCTCGCGCTCCTCATCGGTAACCAATGCATCTCGCTCGCAGCTTACCGCATCTCGATATAGCTCATTAAAACTGGTCACGCTCCAGATACTGACCGGATAACCCAGTTGCTCTAACTGATCGGCCGCCTGCAATGCCTGCTGCATTATTGAACCACTGGACATTAAGTGCACACGTTTACTGTCATCACCCTCGCGCCGTTCAAGACAATATAGACCCGACAGAATATCATCTTCAATCCCCTCGGGCATGGCTGGCATAGGGTGGTTTTCGTTATACACGGTAATGTAATAGAACAGATTTTCGCCCTGTTCATACATACGCCGAATGCCGTCGCGAATAATAACCACTATCTCGTAAGCAAATGCGGGGTCGTAGCTTTTCATGTTTGGGTAGGTATTTGCTATTACATGAGAATGGCCGTCCTGATGCTGCAGGCCTTCGCCATTAAGGGTAGTACGCCCTGCCGTGCCACCGAGTAAAAATCCCCGACACATCATATCGCCGCAGGCCCAGACCATATCGCCGACACGCTGAAAACCGAACATGGAATAAAAAATATAGAAAGGAATCATTGGCAAGCCATGTACTGCATAGGCAGTACCCGCTGCCATGAAGGAAGCCATCGCGCCGGTCTCGCAAATGCCCTCCTGCAAAATTTGGCCATCTATCGCTTCCCTGTAAGGCAAAGCAGAACCTGCATCTACCGGCGTATACTGCTGACCTGCTGGAGAGTAGATTCCGGCTACGCCAAACAGACCGTCCATACCAAAAGTACGCGCCTCGTCCGGCACGATAGGAACGATATATTTCCCTATGTCTTTGTCTTTCAACAGCGTGCGCATCATTCGCACTACCGCCGTAGTCGATGAAATAGACCGTTCACCACTCCCTTCCAGCAAGGCCTTAAACGCCTCCATAGGTGGCGGACTAATGATTGGGCATTGGATTTTTCTGGCAGGTAGACTGCCGCCAAGTGTCTGACGATGTGTGCGTAAATATTGTTGCTCGGCTGTCTCCTCCGCAGGCAGGTAAAGTTGCGCTTGCGCCATCTCCTGTTCTGACAGTGGCACGCCGTAATTCTTGCCACACTGAACACGCTCTGCCTCATTAAGATCTTTCTTCTGGTGTGCCGTATTGCGCCCTTGGGCAGAGGAGCCCATGCCGTCACCTTTCACCGTTTTCACCAGCACAACGGTCGGCTTGCCTTTGCTTGCCATAGCCTGCTGAAAAGCTGCATAGACTTTTTTGGGATCCTGTCCACCGCGTTTGATCTGACGAATTTCGCCGTCGGTCAGGGAGTTCATCATGCGTTCTAACTCGGGATTGCCCTCGACCCAATGCTCGCGCTGAATGTCCCCCTCTGAGACGGAATAGTATTGATAATCTCCGTCCAGGGCCTCCTCCATTCGTTTACGCAATATGCCTTTGTCATCCTGTGCTAACAAACCATCCCAACCAGAACCCCAAATCACTTTGATAACATTCCAATCAGCCCCACGAAAACTGCGCTCGAGCTCCTGGATAATTTTTCCATTGCCACGCACGGGTCCGTCCAGCCGCTGCAAATTACAATTCACTACCAATATCAGATTATCGAGATTCTCTCGCGAGGCAATATTGATGGTTCCCAAAACTTCAGGTTCATCTGCCTCGCCGTCACCAATAAAACACCATATTTTTCCGCCGTTTTTGGGTTTTAAACCGCGATTTTCCAGATACTTGGCAAAGCGTGCCTGATAAATGGCTGATGGCGTAGACAAACCCATTGAGGCGCAGGGTATCTCCCAGAAATCCGGCATTAAACGTGGATGAGGATAAGAACTGAGACCGCCTCCGGGCTGTAACTGACGACGGAAGTTTTTCATCTGCTCGCTATTAATACGTCCTTCGAGGTAGGCTCTGGCATAAATTCCGGGCGCGGCATGTGGTTGCGCAATAACCATATCACCACCATAATTTTCGTCACGGGCGCGAAAACAATGATTAAAACCCACCTCCATCATGGTTGCAGCGGAGGCATAAGTGGCTATGTGTCCTCCAACACCGGTGCCTGAATCTCCACCTTGCAAGATCATCGCCATTGCATTCCAGCGCACCAGATTTTCAAGCCGCTTTTCCATGTCAATATCGCCGGGATAGGCTGGCTGATCAGCAGGCAGTATGGTATTGATATAGGGCGTATTCAGGGTCGCTTCATTGAGCGGTATACCCGATGCCAGCACATGATTTTGCAGGTCACGTAAAATCTCCAGCACCCCGGCCTCGCCATACTCACGATAAATCGAATCCATCGCCTGCTGCCACTCTTGTTTATCAAGAATGAGTTCATCCATTAATGCGGTATTTATGTCACTGACCACTGAGGTTTTCCTGCTTTTAGTCAATCAAAGGCGGGAGAATGCCAAAAAACAAGAAAACAGGATATGATATAGACGGCTTATAGCTTATTAATTTACTATTTTGGCAGGATTTCATTAAAATCGACTATATTGGGGCAGAATATGCCAAAAATGACACTAGACAATACTGACTACAAAATACTGCATCAGCTGCAAAACGAAGCAAGAATGACCAACGCCGAGCTGGCAGAAAAAGTGGGAATCTCGCCGTCACCCTGCTTACGCCGGGTACGACTACTGGAGAACAAAGGGGTCATCAAACGTTACGTAGCGATAGTCGATGCACCCAGCGTAGGGCTGCCCATTAGCATATTCGTGAATGTGACCCTGCAAAGACAGGATAGAAAAGCCCTGGCCACTTTTGAAAATCAGTTAAGCAAATACCCCGAGGTTATGGAGTGCTACCTCATGACAGGCAGTTACGATTATTTACTGAGAATAGTCGTACCCAGCCTCGAAGCCTACGAAAGATTCCTTGCAGATCAGCTGACCCGCGTAGCAGGTGTTGCTAATATCCAATCCAGTTTTGCGCTCAAGCAGCTGCTCTATAGAACCGAGCTACCACTAACAGAAGACTAAGTAGCCAGGCTGGCATCGACACGACGCTGCCATGCAATAATCACCAGGATCAAGATAGCAACGACACCGACAGAGACAAAATACGGCGCGTCAAAATGCCATGACGCATAAATTATGCCGGTTACCATTGGAGCAATAACCCGCCCAAAGGTACCGATGGAAGAAAAGACTCCTAGCACCATCCCCCGCTCGGCGGGACCCGCGCGCCGCGACACCATGGTCTGCAGTGGCGTAATAATAAAACCCATCGCGCCCGCCTGAACCGACATTGCGGCTATCACACCCACATGACTGGCCATACTTGCAGCCCAGACGACTAACAGCAGACCCAGCGCATATAAAACGCAACCGATGATAACCAGAGTCTGATCTCGCCAACGTTTCGCTAACACACCGACTAACTTGCCTTGAACCACGGCTAGAGTGAGCCCGGCACATAGAAAAATCACCATCATGCCGCGCGGGCCGCTGATGATACCGCGCTCCATAATCCAGATAGGGAAAATCGCTTCTACTAGCCCGGCGGCAACATTAAACAACAGACCACAAACGATAAGAGGCAGCAATAGAGGCCGCCTCATCATCTCGCCAATTGCTGCGAAAAAACTCAGCTTTGGCAAAGCCGCATGATCCGCTCTGGTCGCCTTGCTATGAGTCTCTGGCACAAAAAACAAAACCAATAGAAAAGCCATCAAACCGACCACTGCAGACACAATTGCCGGTAGCAACAAATTGGCCTCAGCAAAATTATCACCGCCGAGATAACTACCGATGGCCGGCCCCATAACAAAACCCAAGCCGATGGCCGCACCAATCATACCCATGCCCTGGGTACGATTTTCTTCAGTGGTTATGTCCGTCACGCAGGCTTGTACCACCGAGATATTACCGGCCAGTGCGCCTTGTATAATGCGCGCCACGGCAATGGTCCATAGGCTGCCAGCTAAACCCAGCATCATATATCCACCGATTGCGCCAAACAGACAAACCAGCAATACCGGTTTACGCCCATACTGGTCAGATAATTTACCCAATATGGGTGTCGCCAACAGCATGGCCAGAGGGTAGAGGGCCAAAAACATGGTAGCCAATTGCGCGCTGGCACCCAGTGCCATCGCGTAATAAACAAAGATGGGAATAATGATACTGAAGCCTACAATATCGAGAAAGGCCACCAGAAAAAGAATTGCCACAACGACCCCTTAGAATTTAACGCCAGCGAGTGAGGCCCGCCAGCAATGCCATTGGTATAGCCATCGCCGCGCCAAGCCAAAAAACCGGCAACAGGCCCCAACTACTGTATACCAATGCCATCAAAACCGGGCCAAGCGTCTGACCAATACGAAATACCAGACTATTCATCGTGACATAGGCGGCGATCATTCCCTCAGGCGCAAGTTTGGTATGCAAAGCGACAATAGAAGGCACGGTGATGCCATGTGCACACCCTAGCACCATCATTGAAGCCAATACGCCAGCGGGCGTACTAGCGGCCTGTACGCCTAACAATGCCACACCGTAACCCAGCACCGCCAAGGCCAAAACTCGACTAAAACCAAACCGCGTATGTATTGCTCCCAGCCGAGCGGAAGCCACACCTACCATCAACGCGAACAAGGCGATAGCCAAGCCCGAGAACAACTGTGAATCTATCGTCAGGCTACCCAGTGTGATGTCAGCGGGAAAACCATCTTCTATCAGCAGGGCGAAAAAAGTGACTATGACTCCGCCGAACAAAATAAATACGGATAAATTCAATACAGCCAAACGAAGAATACGCGGGTCGTGTAATGAGCGAGAAAAGTTTTGCAGATACTGTTTAACATTAAGCTGGCCCAAGGGCTCGGGATAACGCAAATAGATATAATTATAAAGCGCGACGGGCAAGGCCGCGGCAGCCAAAAAGAAGGGATAGCGCCAGCTATACTGCACTAAAAATCCACCGGCCAACGGAAATATAACCATGCCCAAACTGGTAATGGACATGTTATAGCCAAACCAACGAATGCGATCGGGGCCGCTATACAGATCCGTCAAAATAGTCACGCTGATTGCACCCAGCGCCGCCGAACCCATACCCTGTAGAAAACGAAAAAATAATACCCAGTCGGCTGAATCCACCAGGCCACAGAAGGTACCCGCCACCCCGAATACACAGAGAGAAGGCAATAGCACTTTACGTCGTCCAATTCTATCAACCAGAATAGCAAGGAACGGAGCGACTAATACGTTGCCCAGAGTAAAAGCCGTAATGAGATAAGCAATATCACCTTTTTCAAGCTGCAAGGCTTTGGCTATCGCTGGCAGGGCCGGCACCAAATTTTGCACGCCGACCATTGCCAGAGAGGTCGTCAGGAAAACGCCAATTAAAATAGGGGTTTTATTCAAATTGACCATCTACGCTAACGACGCCACAACACATCTATTTAACTGCGAGACTATCACGCACACAATTAATCATTGCACGCTCCATTAAGAAATCCTTGGCTTTAACAGGGTCAGCCGCCGTCTCCATTAACATTTTCTGCCTGGCATCCTGAGTCGCCGTATCAGTTGCTTCCATCAACTTCTTGTTGGCTATTGTATGCTCCTGCACAAAACGCACAGCGAGGTCTTTGCGCTGACGATCGTAAAGTGCAAAACACTCATCATAATCGGCATCATTTTCAACAATATCGACCAACTTTTCTGCAAGATTAAAGGCGTCATGCAGACCACCATTCATCCCCATACCACCCAAGGGATTGTTAATATGACATGCGTCTCCAACCAGGGCTACGCGCCCCTTAAAGTAGGTCTCGGCCACTCGCTGATTGACCGCATATAAGGTGCGATGCCCTATTTCGTAGTCACTGCCTTTATCGTACAAATGCTGAAGCCGTTTCTGGATAAACTCATCAGACAATAACAACTCTTCGTCGTCTTCATTTTCAGGTGTGGTGGGAAAAAGTACACGCCAGATTTTATCAGTGCGTAAAATGACGCACCACTCATCAGGGTCAGATACATAATTAACATAGGACAGATTATTGAAAACTGTCTCAAACGGGAAAGCTGTACTGACGACCAAGAACTTCTCGTCGTAAGTAAAACCCATATAGTCGATACCTGCAGCTTTACGTACGTTACTACGGGCACCCTCGGCCCCGATTAGAAATGCACCGCGCAGAGTTTTACTCTCGCCGCCAACGATATAATTCACATCAACGCAGTCATCGTGCATATCGAAATCGAGTACTTCACAGCCAAACAACTGCTGGGCACAGGAATATTTTTTCAAGCGCTCTTCAATCAACAAGGTCAGCTCATATTGCTCAAGCTGGAGCCTAAACGGATAATCGGTTTCATCAGCGATTAAATCCATATTGAAAATCGCCACCTCATCGGTACGACGATCACGATACTGATAGGTATTAACTGACAAACCCATGGCGAACATTTCTTCAATTAGGCCATCACCTAATTCAGCAATCATTTCCAGCGAAGGCGGATGAAAGGTGGAGGCCCGTAGATCAATAGGAATGGAGTCTTCCCGCTCTAAAACAACAACGGGAATATCGCGCTGAGCAAGATATAGCGCAAGCACTGAGCCGGCGGGGCCAGAGCCTGCAATGACGATGGGGTGTTCGAGTTTCATCTAAATCACCTGATTGTTATAGGGTTGGATATGGCATTCAGCATGGCATAGCGTAACGGCCACTGTTTTGACGCCAATCAAAGAAGGAATCAATTAGGCTGTATGATATATCATTATAACAATTGAGTGAAGAGCGAAATTGGTGATTCAGTGACGTTCGATTAATTCGAGCAGTTCACCACCGGCACCCACGCAGGCTGCTGCACGGCGCCCGGCATAGGGGGAAAGCTGTAAAACCTGCGGCTGGGACAACCACTCGAGGGACAAATCGTCCAGACTATCGACTTCGTAGCTTATCATCGCAATACCTGCTGGCAGGCCGCCATTCGCGCAGGGTCTAGAGCTGCAGGCCTCTATTTGATCAATTTCGATCATAGACTGCCCCGCCAATTGCATGGTCGCCACCGGGTGACGACGATCAAGCTCATAGCCATAGGCGGCATTGACGGATGTTATTTTGGTATCAAATACAAATTTGCTCACACCGGAGAATCCAGTATAAAAATCTATCGAGGCGTCGCGATCCTGGCAGCACATAACCGGAATAAACAGTCTATCCACTTCACACGAGGCCTGCGGGATATCAAAAGGCGGCACATCACCTTTCACCTCGGTGAGATACAAAACCTCGCCTGCCGGGCCAATCACCTGCATAGCGCGGATCATCGGGCTGACGTCAAGATCAGCGGGTGGTCGAAAAATCTCGAAGGGTGAGCTTTCTAACTCAACAGCCAGTGCATCAACATGCTTCACTACTACTTCGAGGGTCATCCAGCCCTGTTCGAGAAAGGGCCGGGGTATTGCCGCCGCTGGATCTTCTATTGCGCGAATCCAGGGCACCCCAGAGGAAGAGGCCAATACTATTTGTGCATTACCTGCCAAAGCTGGCGCAGCCCACAAACTGGCCTGCTCATGACTAATGACACTGCGCTCGACAACCTGCATGTAGAGATAGTCGACATAACACGACTCAAGTAAAGCGATATCGCGACAGACTAAAGTACCCGTCAGCGCGGGGCCCATTGCTATATCACTCAAGCCCGGTAATCCTCTACCGCCATTTCCATGCGGTAATGAAAACGCTTGGGGTTGTAATAGGCGTAGAGAATATCAACGATGGCTCCATCAACAGTATGCGAGCTACGCTTCAGTGTTAATACCGGGTCACCCACCTTGACTTCAATTAACTCTGCAAAAAACTCTAAAGCAGGCGCCGCTCCCAGTATCTGCTCAACCATGGCTACCTTGATACCGTTGTCTTTCATGATATCCAGGCGCACTCGAGACTCCAGGTCACGTATTGTATAACCCTTGCTTATGCCGGCAGTCCAACTGATGTAATAGGCAAAGGGTTCGCCTTTATCATTAGACCGCACACGTACAATACGATGCGCTTTCTGATCATTGTCCAAACCAAGATCGACTCTGATATCGCCAGGAGGAGTGAGCTCTTGTACTTCGAGTACTCGCACCTTGGTCTGTCGGCTCATACTGGCCAACTTCTCTAACATACCAACCAAAGGAGCCTGCACCGGCTCAGGTGCATAATGATGTGTCACATGAGTACCGCGACCACGGCGACGCTCGACTAACTCCTCAGCGGCCAGTTCATCCATCGCTCGCTTGGCTGTAATACGCGACACACTGAAGGCGGCTGCCAATTGTTGTTCTGTGGGCATCTGAGTACCGTGCGGAATAGAACCATCAATTATTCGATTCTTCAGCAGGGTATACATCTGGAAGTAGAGCGGAGTTGGCGCTTCCGATCGCAACGAGTCCAGGTCGCGCTGGCTAAACAACTCATCAATCACCGATTCCATAATTTTCTCATCATTTAATGTGCGCTAGTCTATTCGCGCAGGAACAATTGTTATAATGTTATTACATTGTAACTAAATAAACTCCAGGTGGCAGCCCCCTAATGCAGCGTTTGTCGCAATATTTTATCTATGCTCTTGGCCTATGGTTCCTATGCAGCCAAAGCATCGCAGACAACCCTGCTAACGGAGAAGTCGCAACTGCCCGCATTGTGGCCATCACGATACCCAATACACCCTGGTATAACGACTGGCAAACTCTTGGCGAACGACTGGCACAGCAAGCCGGGCAGCCAGTCAAACCTGTGTTTTATATATTGGGTCAACTGGGTAGCGAAGAAAGCGCTCTATCTCAATTACGCCGTGGCAGAGTTCAGCTGGGCGGTTTCTCCCTGCAGGGCGCCTCCTCCGTCGTGCCCGAGCTGGGGCTTCTACTGGCTCCCTACTTATTTGACAGTCGGCCACAGGTCGATCATGTACTGGACCAATACTTGAGCACGCTTATCGAAGAGAAATTTAAACAACAAGGTCTGGTATTTTTACGCTGGGCCGAGGTTGGCTGGACTAATTTCTATACCCGCGAACCCATTCGCAGCCCGGCTGATTTGCAATACAAAAAACTTCGCTCCAGTAATGCACTGGCTTCACAATTACTGATTCAGGCCATTGAGGGCAATATGGTGCCATTACCCTTTCCTGACATTTTGCCCTCTCTGCAGACCGGGCTAATAGACGGAGGAGAGTCTGGTGCAATTATTTATGGACTATCGGCCATTCCACATGAGGCGCCCTACCTAACCCTCACCCGACATGCATTCGATACCGGCGTCATGCTGGCCAATAAGACCTGGTTCGATAACTTAAGTCATATACAAAGGAGCGCGCTGCTAGACAGCCTGGCAACAACAGCCGAAATGCGAGCCGGCCTGCGAACAGCAGAACAGCAGGTAATCGCTGACGCGACAAAACTTGGCGTTACGGTATACCAACCGACAGAAGACGAGCTTTTACAGTGGCGCGAGAAGACAGCAAAAAATCATCAATTATTGATTGATTCTATTGGCGGTGACGCAAGTCAGGTCTATCAGATAATCAATGAGGGAAAAAAGAACTATAACGCACTAACTCACGGGGCGGACTGAGCAGCCCACCCCACCGAACTATCAATTAGGCTTCGACGTTTTCCGGCCCCCAATAGGCCTTCATCAATACAACCTTACCCGCATCGTTAAATTCAAACACATCGGTGACTGAAATTTTCATGCCCGTCATTACAACATCAAAGGAAAAAGCGACGGAATTACCTGCACAACGCGGCTTCGAAGTCAGTTCCAGCTTGGCATTTGCCTCAAAACCGGTTTTATAAAACTCGGCAATCGCCCCTATTCCGTTGCGCTGCTCAGTCCCAACTGGATCTTCAACGATCGCATCATCTGCGAAAATCTCTTTAATGAGCTCAAGACTGGACTCATCAAAGCTTCGTACATATTTTTCTACTACGGCAATTTTCTCACTAGCTTCCATTAAATTACTCCCACTAAAAGGACATCAAAAGAACAGTCTAATGTGTTTTTCGCTGCAGGATCAAAATCTGGCCTTTTGGTAATCCAAAGAATTATCGAAGGCCTTGCCAAGACAACCGCGCTTTGACGCGACACCTCAAGCTCAGCGAAACACAAGCTAGATAAGAAAGGTGGATATCGAGGGTACCGCTGCCACTAAAAACAGGCCGGTCAATAGAATCACGACAAAAGGAATCACTGCTTTACAGACATCCCAAAAACCTATCCGGAATGCGCCCATAGCCACAATGAGATTTAAACCCATGGGCGGTGTCAAATAGCCTATCTCCAGGTTAACAATCATCATGATACCGAAATGCACCGGATGCATATCAAAATTGGCCGCCAAAGGATTTAGTAACGGAGCCAGTATGAGGATAGCCGAGCCTATATCGACCACACTACCTACCAACAACAATAAGATATTAGTGGCAAACAAAAATGAAACGGGGCCTTCCAGCCATGAAGCCAAACTGGCCACAATTTCGGCAGGCAGTTGCTGCAGGGTCAAAAATAAATTCAAACAGACCGCCAGCATTAATACCGGAAACAAACCACCAATCAAACGACTGGTATCCTGAGCCACCTCTACCACATGACTAAAGCCCATTTCGCGATAGACAAATACTTGTACCAGCAGGGTATATGCAACGGCCACTACGGCGGCTTCCGTAGCAGTAAAATAACCACTGTATATGCCGCCCATAATCAGCGCGGGAGTACCCAGGGCCCAAATACTGGCGCGAAAACTACGGCCCAACTCAGATGACCAGCGCCTTGTGGGCATATCTCGACAACGCCAAATCACGTAGGCCGACATCAATAAAGTCAACAGTAAGGCAGGACCCAAACCCGCGATAAATAAATCCACAATGGAAACCTGGGTCATCACACCGTACAAAATTAGCGGAATACTCGGCGGCACAATGATGCCTAAAGTACCGGCCGCACAGAGCAAACCAACAACAAGAGAGCGGGAGTAACCCGCCTCCATCAATGCGGGATACATCACGCCACCCACCGCCAACAGGGTGACTGTTGAAGAGCCCGACATCGCAGCAAACACGGCGCAGGCGAGAACTGCCGCCAAAGCCAAGCCTCCGGGAACGAAGCAACTGAGCTCTTGTAAAAAATTGGTTATTCGACGCGCCATACTCCCCGCAGCCATCAAGTTTCCCGCTAGCAGGTAGAGCGGTATAGACAGCAGGACTTCTTTATTGAGCGCGTTCCATGCGTCCAGCGCGATAAAACGATACTGGCCTTCACCCCAAAAAAAGTAACAGGCCATCAAAGCGACCAGCAATACTACAACCATGGGTTGGCGCAAGACCAGCAAGCCAACTAGCAGCACAAACAACAGGAAGAATGTCATGCCTCTTGCTCATTTTTTGTCGGCCGCAGAACGGGGAATACTGCGAAAAGCAGATGGCGAAGAGCGGCCACAAAAAACACACTGGGTAATAGCAATTGGATGGGCCACACCAGCGTGAGGGTCACCGTGGAGCGTTCACCCAAGGCGTGTGTTTCCAGGACCATCTGCAAGGCAAAGACAGCAAAGACAAAAAACACAGTTGCGCTAATCAGCTCTCCCAGAGTCTCTAGTTGAGGGTGATACTTTTGCGGCAGCCAGTTGTCTGCAAATCGTGGTCGCAGGTGGGTTCCGCCACTTGAAGCAAGACCCATGGCCACCAGTGCTAAAGCCGCATTGGCATAAATGCCTACCTGATGAGACCAAGGGATACCGCCACCAAACAACCAACGCATGCCAACATCAACAAACAAGACCAATACCAGAACGGTAAAGCCCGACAGGCAGAACACATTCTCCAGCCGGGTCAAAAGAGCCAGCAGGCGACGGGCCGCTATCAAGGACTCACCCTTTGACGGGTAAACCAAAGAATCAACAAACCGCTACAGAAAGGCAACATACGCTCGGCTATATCACCGACGGTATTGGGTAAAAGATAGAGAGAGACGGCCATAACAAAACCCACCACGATGGCAAAGAATGTGCCAACGGATGTGCTATGAATATTACCCAGACGCAAGAGAACAAGCGGACCGAACGCCGCCCCCAGAGCAACCCAGGCAAACAGCGCCCGGTTAAATATTGTTGCAGGCAGATACAAGGCCACAAGAATGGACAGTATTGTTAACACGGCAATGGTTAGCCGTGATACCAACAAATGCCGATTTCCCAGACGCCGCCCTACCCCCATATCATGAGTCACGCTGGCAGCGGCAACCAAGAGCTGACTATCGGCTGTAGACATAATGGCCGAAAGGACCGCTGCTAAAATAATGCCGCCTACTACCGGCGAAAACAGACCTTCGGTCATCACAAAAAATACCGTTTCCGGATTGGCAACAGCGGGATAAAGAATACGGCCGGCAAGCCCCAAAAACACCATGCCGCCAAACACAATCGCAAACCAGGCGGTAGTAAGTATACGTGCCTGGCGCAAAGCATCGTTGTCTCGCAATGCCATAAACCGCACCAAAAGATGCGGCTGGCCAAATGTGGCCAAACCGATAGACAAGCTACCGACAATAAAACCCACCGCCATTAGACCGACATTACCGGCGCTAAAGCTGAGTTGCTCGGGGGTGCTCACTGCACGCAAACCCTCGACAAAACCCTCAAAACCGCCCACGGCAACCAATGCGGTAATTGGCAACAGCAAAGCGGCGGCTGCCATAAGAGTACCTTGCACTGCATCGGTCACACTGACCGCCCAGAAACCACCCAGGAAGGTATAGACCATAACGATAAGGCCACCGAGAATAATGGCATCTCGGCTATTCATGTCGAAGGTAGAAGCGAAGGTATTACCCGCACCCTGAAATTGAGCCGCCACATAGAATGCAAAAGACACCAGGACCACAATAGAGGCAGCCACAATTATCGCGCGACGCCAGTGCCCTACGCTGCCATGAGCAAGAAAGTCAGTCAGTGTGATCATTTTATGTTTATGACTGTAAGTCAGCAAACGAGGGCCGACCCAGAACCAGGCAACTAACATGCCCACTACCGAGCCAGATGCTACCCACAAGGCAGATACACCCATAACATAGGCAAGCCCGCTTAAACCCAGCAAAGTCCATGCCGACGACGAACTGGCGGAATAACTGAGGGCTGAAACAAAGGGGCCTACGGTGCGCCCGGCAAGAAAAAAATCGGTGGTATCGCTTACCCGACGCTGTGCCCAGAAGCCGATGCCGATAAGCGCGAACTTATAGACCACCAGTGTTATCAGGACTATTGTTGTTTTTTCCATGGGCACTCAGGCTATTTTGTTTTTATGTGGTACTCAGCTTATATGCAGCGGCTAGATCAGGGCAAGCACCTCTGCCACGGATATCACATCACCGTACTTGGCATGCATATCAAATAGATTAGCCTCGTGAGCCTCTTGATTGCGATCACCCACTGCCTCACGCGGAACAAATACCGCATAGTCCGATTGCAAACCATCAACCACGGTGGCACGTACACAGCCGCTGGTCGTCAAACCCGTCACTACCAGCGAGTTTACCCCGGCATTGCGTAAGCGCTGATCAAGGTCAGTTTTGAAGAAACTGCTTGCCCATTGTTTGTCTATTACCGGTTCGCCTTCCAGCGGAGCCAGCTCTTCATTCACCTCTACCCAGTGAGAACCCGGCTGCAAGACGTTCAGATGATTAATACGATCACGAAATACTCTCGCCTGATGTTCGTGATGATAGACCACCGTGGTGAAAAACACCGGCAGACCTTTAGCACGAAAAGCTTGCAGCAATACCTTATTGGCTGCAACTACATCGGGACAAGCACAGCCCAGCGGACATGCCGGATCGGTAAAGCCATTGATCATATCCACCAATATTAGTGCTGGATGATCGCCCATCTGCATTGCATTTCTGTCCAAATCCATATTCAGTCCTTAACTATAAAATCGCGTATTAATGCGCCAACCTGGTCTGCGTTACGCTCACAGACATAAGTGCGTGCGCCGACTATTTCTGCTTTGTGGCCATCAGCCAGAATGGCCAGTGTATCGTCGAGACGACTGTGTAATAAATCTTCTGTGCCTGCAAAAACCAATACCGGGCAGACTAACCGACTAAGCGCTGACGAAAAGTCATAATCACACACGGCTTGGTAAGTCTGCTGATAAACAGGGCCTAACTCCAACGCCTGTAATACCTCGCGCTGAATCAGCGATGCATCGGCGTCAGGGTCTTTGGCGGAAATTCGATCCCACATCGCATGTAAATAACTGCCGTCGTCAGTCGGCGGAATGGGTGCCGCCAAGCTCGGCAATATCTCCCGTATTTCATCAGTCAGTAAAGCTGGCCCTGAAAGCACTACCTTAGCAACTTGCTGCGGTCGACGTGCAGCGACCTGCACCGCTAAACAGGTACCGGTATGATGACCAAATACTGTTATAGATTGAATATTCAAGGCATCAAGTGCAAGTAGTATTACATCAGTCAACGCTTCGATGGACAAAGCGCCAACCAGAGGATCACTCAAACCAAAGCCTGGAAAATCCGGAGCAATTAAAAAGTATTCGTCTTGCAGCGCGGCCATCAAGAGTTCAAACATTGCCGAATTACTGGGAGCCTGATGCAGTAGAACTACAACGGGAGATGTTTTATCTCCTGCGTATCGGTAATGCACCTGTCCAGCAGACGTATCAACGTAATCGCGATAAATCATTCGCCCAACTCTACGCTAACCCATTTAAGTTCAGTAAATTCTTCCGTACTGAATTTTCCGCCACTGCGGCCAATACCAGAGTCCTTAATACCTCCGACCGGAGCCAGCGCATTGGACTGGAATGAATGCATTCCGATATGAACTGCGCCTGAGCGAATTCTGCGTGCTGCCTTAAAGCCCAGTTTAATATCGTTTGTTAGCACGCCGGCAGACAAACCAAATGTCGAATCATTGGCTACAGCAATTGCTTCATCGAAGGAATCTACCGCTACCACTGAGGTAATAGGACCAAAGCTTTCATCACGCCAAACGGTGCTGTCACGGGTTGGCTCCAGCAGTACTGTTGGTTTGTAAACCAAGCCCTGATATACCTCACCACCGGTGAGAACTGTCGCGCCACGATCTACGGCATCTTGCTGATGGGCGATGATTTTGTCTACCGCCGCACGGTTTATCAATGGCCCATAGACCGAAGCCGTATCGCGCACGTCTCCAATTTTTAAACTCTCGCACTCTGTTTTAAGTGCACTACAGAAATCAGCGTAAACCTCACGCTCAACAACGATGCGAGAGTTGGCCATACATATTTGACCGCTGTGATTAAACATACCTTGGGCGGCGATTTTTGCGGCCTTGGCCGGGTCGTAATCCTTCAGCACCAACAAGGCACTTTTACCACCTAACTCTAGCTGGGCGCGCACCATCGATTGCATGACTACCGCGCCAATGGCTTTGCCGGTGGTTGTTGACCCGGTTAGCGCAATCCCGTCGAGCTCGCTGTGGCTGACTAGCGGTGCACCACACTCAGCGCCAAAACCGGGAATCACGCTAATAGCCTCTGGCGGCAAACCCGCTTCGACCATTAACTTGCCAAATTCAAGCGCAATAAAGGGTGTTTCTTCCGATGGCTTAATAACCACACTGTTGCCGGCAGCCAAAGGGAAAGCAGCCATTTTAACCAATAGGGCAAGCGGTGCATTATAGGGCGACACTACAGCGACTACGCCAAGCGGCTCACGCCATACCATCGAAATGCGTTCAGGGTTATCGTTGGGAAAGGTATCACCATACAACCGGCGTGCCTCGCCTGCGGCCGTACGTAAAAGATCGACCGAATAATGGATTTCATGGCGGGCTTTATTGATCACCGAGCCCGATTCATCAATCAGTAAATCAAGATATCGGGCCTCGCCTTCTTTAGAAAGAATATCTGCCGCCCGCAGCAATACCGACTCGCGTTCCTTGGGCGGCAATGCAGACCAGGCATTAAAACCATGCCGAGCAGCTGTGAGAGCAACATCGACATCGGCGGCATTGCCTCGTCCGACCTTACCCAATAGCGTTTCCGTCACGGGGCTCAGCACATCAAATGTTTCACCACTCAGTGATGCTTGCTCTACTCCAGCAATCAATACACCTGCTTCTCTCACTGTTCACTCTCCACACTATTAGGACCGGCCACTCCAATCACTCGGGTACCGCGGAAGAACTCAAAAGTCTCCAAGGTGCCTTCCTCGCCTATGCCACTCAGATTCCAGGCTGGCCTGGGTGCCATAGGATTCAGGTTTAGCATGGTGACTGCATTGATTTTTGTTATACCGGTAACGATACGCCTGGCGACCTGCCAGCAATGCCGCTCTTCACCAAAGACATAGGCTGCTAAACCATAGGGGGCACCATTGGCTATTTCTACTGCTTCGTCGTCATCTGAAAATGTATGTACCGTGACAACGGGACCAAAGATTTCATCTAATGTCTGGGAAGGATCTAAACCGGTAATTAAAGTCGGCGGATAAAACCAGCCATCTAGCTGGGGTAGCTTTGTCGGCTGATGCAGCTCGCCACCTAGAGCCTGATAAGCTGCAACCGCTTCTTTGATATGAGCCAAGTGACCCGGATGCACTATTGGCCCCATCTGGCTACTGGCGATTTGTGCATCACCCATAACAACGGCGGCTAATCGGGCCTTCACTCTGCCTAATAAGTCTTCTGCTATAGCCTCATGAATAAGCAGGCGACCCAGCGCTCTACACCATTGGCCATTCAAGGTAATCATGGCAGTAAGTATATTGTCCGCGGCATTATCTAGGTTGGCATCTTGTAAAACGACTAGCGGGTTATTACCACCCAGCTCTAGCTGTGCAGGCTTGATATCTTGAGCACAGGCTGCGGCTACTGCGCGACCTCCTGCCAAACCGCCGGTAAACGAGACTGCCGCAATACGAGAATCTGCCGTTAAGGCCGCACCGGTTACGCCGGTACCTTGCAACAACTGACACACCCCCACCGGCAGCCCGGCTGCTTCCACCGCTTGCATAATAATCTGGCCGGAGAGCGGCGCCCATTCAGAAGGCTTGATAATACAAGGACAGCCCGCTGCCAGCGCTGAAGCTAATTTGTGCGCGGTAATACCTGCGGGAGCATTCCAGGGTGCAATAATCGCCGCTGGCCCCAGGGGCAAACGTTCGACCAGCAAGTTGCCGTGCGGGCCTGCGAACTGCTCAATGGCGGGAGGCTGGCGAACTAATTGCGCTGCCCCTTTAAAGGCCGCCGCACAGATTAGCGCGAAACGACTGGTCAGAGACTTAATGACGCCGGTCGATTGGCTGTCAGTTACTGCCAGAGCTTCGCCTCGCAGACTCAGCTCTGCAGCCACTCGCTCTAACAATAAAGCTCGTTGCTCCGCAGGCAGACCCGTCCAAACGCCGCGACGATGAGTGTCACTGGCCACCGCAATGGCGTTTTCAATTTGCTCAGGGCTACTTTCCATCTGCGCAAAAAGCGGCTCAGCCGTGCTTGCATCACAGAGTTGCACGGCCAATGCCTTGGCGGGCAATTGCCATTGTCCGGCAATATGGTTTTGTAACTGACTCACCTTTGTCATACTCCCAAAATACAACAAGCCTCAACAGGAGGCTTGCGGCATATCACTGTGGTAAAAATTACTCGCTGGTAGCTTTTAAGGTTTCGATCTGAATTCTGTTGGCTTCTTCACCCACTAAAGGTGCTATTTTCTGCCAAACCGGATCTACCTCGGGGTTAAAAATAACAGCCTTATTGCGCTGGTCGCGCGCTATCAATTCCTCACGGCTCACACCGTCCAATGCCGCAGCAGAAATACCCTTGTCCATTAATTCGAACCAGTGATTTTGATAGCTGGTTACTGTTTTTTCAATACGCGGGAAAGATTCTTCACTGGCACGGTTGGCCATCATCCAGGGTGACATAATCGCCCATTGCCGTGGTGACAGCTGTGCTTTGGTGAAACCTTCATCAGCTCGAGCTTCCTCACAGGCTTCTGTTAAAGGCTGAAACACTTCATTCAGATAGGCAAGCCGTGAACCCAGATCCATGCGCGGAATTAAATCGAGGTGAAAAGCAAAGTGGTCACCTGCCATCACCGAGTCGACGGTAAAATGCGGCACGGCGCTGTCTGAAGGCGTAAAGGCAAACACCATATGCGAATCGAGCTGAATTTGCGGCACCACAATTGACGAAGTCACCACCTGAAATAATGGCCCGCCGCGAAATATTCGCATATGTCCTATAGGTGCACCTTCGGCAAAAGGCGCATGACAGGTCAAGGGCAAAAAGGGGCCACCCTCATCGTTAAGTACTTCTTGCATATCATAACGCTCCACAATGCGCATTAGCGCCGTATGATGGAGTTTTTCGGGTAGGGTCATATCGCTCATGTTGTTCCTCGTTTTTATACGTTAGCTAAAATAGCGTCGGCTAAATGCCAGGCTCGACCGCGCACCACATCGGTACCGCTGGAGACAACTTTATTGGTAGTCCAGGCTGGATTAAGCTCTACCATACCTATGCCCGACTCCGCCGGCATACGTGTGGTGACGGGGTAAGTCAGGTTGCCATCAAATACTCGTGTTTCCCACGGTGTTAATACCGTAAAGTCTTTATGTACGGTGCCACCGAAGCTGCATCCTAACTCTGAAGGCTGGGTCACAGCCACCATACAAACGTGATTTTCCGCAGCACGCTCAATCAAACCCGTGCGACACTCCCAGGCTTCCTGGGCGGCAAAAGGCACGGCGATTATTTCGGCGCCGGCAATGGTCAACAAACGAAACATTTCCGGGTAAATGACATCGTCACCAGTGGCCATGCCAATACGGCCTATGGGTGTTTCGATAATATTCACTTCATCACCTTCAACTGCCCAAGCAAATCGATTGCAAGAATGCAATTGATGCTGACTGCCAACGACACCCTGTTGGTTTATCAATACCGCGCTGTGCCGTATTACTTGACCATCTCGCTGAGGAAGACTGGTGACTACATAAGCCTCATCACCACAGACCGTGGCCAACGCCATTAAGGCAATGTCGGCCCGGGCAAGCGCTGCGTCATCATTTTTTGATTCATCGTCGGTATAGCAAAACAGTTCCGGCAATACGACCAAACGGGCGCCAGCCCCAACTGCCTGGGCAACCGCATCAGCCGCTTCCAATATTGCGGCCTCCCCCAAAAATGGCAACTGCACCATGGCAGCCTGTACGCTTTCACAGTCGGTGGCAGCAAACTCGGACTGAGTTGCAGGGTCTGCCGCTATGGGTCCATAAAGCTCTGGTCTGCGAGATGCAAAAACATCGGTACCATCGGGTCGGGTTTTATCATCGGCCAGAGCGGGGTCGATATCAGCAAAAACAAAACCCTCTGCTGTCTTATCCGCCATCGCTAATACAGTGCCATCAGGCGCGACAATCTGGCTCTCGCCGGCACCCATCAAAAATTCAACCGGAATATTGGTTGCCCCGGATAATACATCCAATAACTCTTCAGGCACCAGGGGCCCCACTTTGTTCGCAGCAGCCACAAATACGCGATTTTCTGATGCTCGCACCGGTATATGTAAATTGGCTTCATCGGGAGCAAAAGAATTGAGTGAATTACACAGTATTTGCGCACCCCGTAAACCCAGGTAGCGTGGTGTTTCGCAAATAACACCATCCATACAGGCATACAAACCCAGCCTGCCAACGGCCGTTTCGGTGATAGGCCCATGTTCCGTAGCCTTCTCAAGAAAGTCGTTTTCGTGGCCGATATATACCTGCTTATCGTTAACCGCCAGTAGATTGCCCTCTGGTGAATACAGCAGGCTGCTGCCAGTACAGGCTTCTGCACCGCGCCGCAGAGTGACGTTCACCACCACATAAGCACTTATTTCTGCTGCTTTGGCTGCTATTGCAGACAAAAATGGCCCATCTTGCTCGACGGATACCTGGTAACAGTGGGCCTTATCGTCATACCAGGACAAATGATTGGCAAATTCGGGCAAAACAACGAGACCAGGCTTACAGCTGGCCACCTCATCTAACATGGACAAAGCTCGGGCCAAATTGGCATCAATATCAGCACCGACCGCATATTGGGCTACGGCAACTCGCACTAGGGATGGTGAGGTCATATCAGGCTTGCCTATCTCTTAGTCATCGCAAAAAGCCAGTAAAACCAGGCTTTTCCCTTCATTTTTGTACAGCGCGAGCTTACTCCTACAACAGAGTGAATTTCGCATAAGACCTAATATAATATCATTATACCTTTTGAGTCAATGGTCACTACCGTCCGCCACTACAATAAGGGCCCACAAAAAACCCATAAAGATCTATAGTTATAACTTTACAGCATTGTCTTTTTGTCCTAGGATAAAACCGTAATACCACAAAACAATATAAATTGACTAAGCGTCAGGGGAATTTCATGAACCGATACCATCGTAGGTTTTATCGCACGGGTATCGCTGTAGCAGTAGCAACAGCGGCCTTATCCACCTCAACACCAACTCTCGCCCAAGAAGAGATACAACTCGAAGAAGTGCTGGTTTCTGCACGGAAAATCACAGAGAACCTGCAGGACATACCTATTGCAATCGATGCCCTCAGTGCAATAAAAATCGAAAGACTGGGCATCCGCACTACTGCGGATGTTATCAAGCAAATCCCTAGCATGACGCTGACCAAAGGCATAGGCTCCAGTGATGTACGCCCGGATATTCGGGGTATTACTGCACTGTCTGGGCGCGCCAACGTCGCTATATTGGTTGACGGAGTTGACCAGACCACCGATGCTTTGACCGGCACCGGTGCGGGCCAAATGATCAATATGGGCCTGTACGACCTGGAACGGGTTGAAGTTGTACACGGACCACAGAGTGCACTATATGGGCGAAACGCTTTTGGTGGTGCTATCAATTACGTCACCAAAAAGCCTTCTGAGGATTTCGAAGGCGATCTTCAGCTAGAAGGCGCTGAATATGATACTTACAGAGCAAAAATTGGCCTTAGCGGCCCCATATCGGATACCGTTTTATATCGTGTTAGCGCTGTCCATGCCGAAACGGGAGGACAGTACAACCACCCAGTAACTGGTGGCGAACTAGGCGCAGATGAAACCGATGCCTTTTCGGTAGCACTGCAATTTTTACCTAATGACAATCTGGATATTTTGACTCGCCTGGATTACTCCAAGCAAGACAGTAGCGAGCAACCCACAGCACTGGTCCCTTACAACATGTGCGAAAGAACCGTCGGTGGACAGACCACCATCACCGATGGCGGCTGTGATTATTCAGCCAATCAAACAGGCACCAACAAAACCGTGCCATTTTTCGAGGGTGAAGTACCTGATCTTGATGCCAGTAACGTTCATACTTCCGAAGAAGGTGTCAACGGCACAAGTAACGAATTGCTCAACTTTAATATGCAAATTGACTGGGCACTCTCAGACGACTACACCATTTACTCTAATACAGCCATTACCAACGCCAAAGGCGATGATGAATATGATCTGGACTTTCAAGAAACAGTTGGAGAGATGCACGCCAACTCGCTGGCCAGCCGGGTATTTGGCTGGGTAGACGAAGTGAATGAGTTTAACTATCGCAGCGATCTGTCTTTTGAACGCGACGTCATTTTTCAGGACTTACGTCTGCAATTTGATAACGGTGGCTCCGTCCGCTGGCTGGCCGGCGTAGAATATTACAAAGAAGAATTTGAGCAGCAGAATTATCAGCGTGCTAATGAGTCCATCAATACCAACCGCGGTGTGGGGCAATCAGCAACCGGTTCAGTCATCACTGACATGTGGACACCGTGGGTAGCCGACTACCAAGACCCTGCTGGCAATACACCTCATATGGCGGCTCCTATATTTTCGGGCGGCGTCCATACGGTGGAAAGCGCCCTTCCTGCAAATGAAAGCAGAGAAACGGAGTACTGGGGTATTTATGGCAGCGTCGACTGGAAAATTTCTGACTCTTGGGAATTATCACTCTCCGCACGCTATCAGGAAGAAGAAGTATCGGCTTATGCCGACCAGCTTGATACGACTTATTTAGTGCCAATAGCAGATGAAGACAAACCTGAAGGTTATGTGCATGCGACCAATTCAATCGTGCCAGCAGGGTTTGGTCCGTACGGCCCACAACCTCTTGGGGACTGCCCGCCATTAGGCCCCCCAGGTCCGTTTACCCCAGTGAACGTAATATCTCCGGACTCTATGTTTGTCGTTGACCCGTACAATACCACGGGTCATCCAAGCCCTCTTCCAGGCGGACCACCCACATTCACGTCTGGGCATCTTGACTACGCCTGCGGCATAGCAGTATCTCCCTACGCATCTACGCCCTCCACCTTCAGCGCCAGCAATAGTTTCGAGGCATTTAACCCTCGTGTAGCTTTGACTTGGTTTTATAGCGACGATCACATGTTCTACGGCTCGGTAGCAAAAGGCACCAAGCCTGGCGGCTTTAATTTCGATAGTATTCTCAGTGAGAGTAATAAAACCTACGGAATGGAAGAAATTGTCTCCTATGAACTCGGTTGGAAAGGCATGTATTGGGACGGCCGAGTGCTGTTCAATGGCGCCATATTCTTAAACGATAATTCAGACAAACAGGCCAACAACGTTCAGCCCGGCACACCACCTGTCACTTATGTCGACAATATCGGTGATACCGAATCCAAAGGTCTGGAACTACAAAATACCGTACTGATTACCAGTAACTTCAAATTTGATATTAGCTACGCCTATATCAAAGCTGAGTATAAAACCTTTGTCTCTTTGGACGGCCAGGGCAATCCACGTCCGGACTTGGCAGGCTCTCGCTTGCCTCGCACACCTGAGCATTCTGGTCTTGCCGCCTTGCAGTATGACTTCCCGCTAAGTGGCAATGGAAACATCTATGCCCGCTTGGCTGCTCGTTATACCTCTGACAAATTGGTCGACATTGACGGCGATGTAAAACTGCCAGCAAGAACCACTTTTGATGCGCAGCTGGGTTATACCAGTGAAAAGCTTGAGGTTATTGGTTATGTAGACAACTTGACCAACGACAAAACGCCAACAAGCTCCGTAGGCTTTGTGGATTTCCAGCAGGACTTCCAGGTGCTGTATGTTAGCCGTCCAGCCGATCTACGAACTGCGGGTGTGCGACTTACCTACAGGTTCTAAACTCGGTTAAGGCTGCTATCCTGGTCTAAGCTAAAGCCCCCGCCCACAAGGTGGGGGCTTTTTATTTTACCCTTAATTAAAGAACAAATATGATGCCTACCTTCCTAACAATTTTTAGCCTGATAGATCTCTGCCTGCTGGGCTGGAGTTTTAGCATCAAAGATCATCGGCCCTGGCGCTTGTGGCTATTACGCTTGATGTTGCTGGGTATGGCCTATGACAATTTCATGCTCTCTATAGCCAATTGGGCCATTGAGACTAGCTGGTATCGAGAGGCCAATATACTTCGTTTTGTGTTTCACGCGGCATCCCTGCCATTTCTGACATTGTTTGTTTTAGCCTGCATGCGCGACGGCGCGATTCGCATTGCATACAACAAATACTTCGTCGCATTCTGCTTCCTGTTTACTGCCATAGCGCTGGGCTATAGCCTCTTTCATGAAGTCTATTTACTTGAACTCACTATCAAAGAAAGTTGGGGTATTAACCGCTTTAGCAGCGCATCCGGCATTCCGCCTCTTGCGACTATTTTTACCAACTTACTCATTATCCCTATGGCTGTAATCATCTGGCGTAAGACTGGCTGGCCCTGGTTATTCGCAGGCAGTGCATTCATTTTCATAATTAACGGTTCGTTGGCAGGCTCTCAGTGGGCATTGTTGGCGGGTAATACGGCAGAGGTCCTGTTTATCAGTAGCCTGTTATTTACTGCTCGACACTTCGGACAGGCAAAACCTATAGAACAGAGCCTTAGGTAGTTGCCTTACGCGCAATAACTGAACAAAACGCATTTATCCAGTAAGATACAACATACAAAACCACTACGAGAAATACTCATGTACGAAGACTATACTCTTGGCCTGGCTCTGATGGACTTTGTTCCGGTCATTCTTTCCGGAATTGCTTTGATCATGTTCAGTAAAATGATCAGTATTCGCAGCCGTTCGGCGGGGCAAACAGCCCTGATGGGCGGTTTGTTAGTATTGGGAGGTGGTTTATGTAAAGCCACCTGGAAGACGCTGGTTGTTGTGATCGGTCAGGATATTACCGTTCTTAATAATCTGCTTTGGCTATTAATGGCACCTGGCTTCACCTTGTTTTTTGCAGCCCTTTTGCAGTGGTCTTTACATGCGTCACACAAGGCCCCCAAGATTCTACCTATAGTTATGTCGCTGGCGGTATTTGGCGTCGGTTATTACTTCTTTCGCACCCAAGCAGACAGTAGAATATGGTTTTTAGTGCTATTGGGCGCCACAGTCTTATTCAGCACAGGCTCAAGTATTACTTTAATGATTCACTCGGCAAAAGTGAAAATATGGCTGGCATTTGTGTTTCTGTTGGCCAATGTCGTTTGCAGTTTCACCATGAGCTATCTCGCTAGACTACCCGAGCAAACTGCGGCCCTACAGTGGATAGAAGAAGGCTTGAATATCGTGTCCCAAGGCTCATTCCTTATTGCTGCCATTATGCTCTACCGTAATGCCAAGACTGACTAGCAGGTAAAATAAACTGCTCTACGCAAGTCCGACTGCGGACTTGCGTCGTATTACCCATAAGATAATTAAACCGGAATCTCTATGAGCAGTTCAACATCCAGCCTGCGTTTTATGGGCCTCAACCTGACACCTAGTACCAGCGGCCGCAATGTCGTAACATTTTACTGGGCTTGCTTGACCGGTATTTTACTATCCACTTTTACCCCACAGCTACAACCCTATTTACTCAGTGAATTTCTTCATATACCGACCAGCGAGCAGGGGCTGATTAGCGGTAAACTCTCTTTTTGGGGTGAAGTCGCGATTATTCTGTCATGCGGGGTGTGGGGCGCTTTATCCGATAAAATTGGCAGGCGTCCTGTGATGGCACTCGGTTATGCCATTATTACCCTGGGTGTTCTGTTATATCCGTACGCCACTAGCTATAACGGATTACTGGTGGCTCGTCTGGCTTTTGGTGTTGGCATTGGTGCCTTCAGCGTTATTATTATCACCCTGATTGCGGACTACTTTGAGGATGAAAGCCGGGGCAAAGCGACCGGTATGCTGGGCGTCTTTAATGGTCTTGGCGCCTTAACCACCGTCATGTTGTTAATCCAATTACCGCAGTACTTCCAAAGTACCGGCATGGATAGCCGCGAGGCAGGTTTTGCCACCTACTATGTTGTGGCGGCGATGACTGCAGTCACCGCATTGATTATGTGGCTGGGCCTAAAAAAGAAAGATATCAACGCCGTCCCCCATGAAGGCAATTTACTGCAAATTGCGCAAGCTGGTCTGCGTGCCGGCCGTGACCCCGGAATAGCACTGGCCTATGGCGCCGCATTCATTTCCAGAGCCAATTTGGCCGTTGTCGGAACATTCTTTACACTGTGGCTGGCCAATTACGGCAGTGACGTACTGAACATGGATAGAGCAGCGGCACTGGCTAAAGCCGGTATTATTCTCGCAATCGTGCAAAGTATCGCTCTCTTCAGCGCTCCCATATTTGGTATTCTTACCGATAAAATTAACCGTGTCGACGCCCTCTTGCTGACCATGTTATTTGCATTCATTGGCTATGGCGGCACCTATTTTGTCACTGATCCATTTGGCATCGGTATGATTACCTGTGGTGTATTTATTGGTATGAGTGAAGTGGGTTGCGTCATCACCAGTGCCGTACTTATTAGCCAGCAGTCACCCAAGAAAATTCGTGGCGCGGTGATCGGCTTTTTCAATCTCTCCGGCGCCGTAGGCATTATGGTTGCCAGTATCGCCGGAGGTTATTTATTCGACAGTTGGAAGCCTGCAGGTGCTTTTGTATTTGTAGGAATGGCCGCGCTTATCGTTCTCTGCTGGGGACTGCTCGTCAGACATAAAATCAAGCCTCCCGAAGAAAATATTTAAGACTCACAAGCTCGACTGGCCAGCGGGTATAGGGTCTAGCAGCAATACCGTGTTTAACTAAACGTAAAAAACGCCGGGCTAGCCCGGCGTTTTTATTTGTTTGATTGGATGGTTCTGTTCAAAAACCACTAGAACTCTTCCAGAATCCGCCCGCGGCCAACTATCTTGTCATTAACACCACAAGCACGCAGAGCATGCCATGCACATACCGTATTGATAGACAAACAGGGTTTGCCCAGGCTGTGCTCCAGGGTCGGAAATAGATCCTGCGTGGAAAGGTTGGTACCTGCCTGCACAATCGCATCAACATCATCGCCATCTACCATTTGTACCGCTTCCAGTACGTCCGATATAGGCGTGCGGGCTATTTCCCAGGCATTTGCTCTGGCAAGTCCCTTCACCTTATTGACTTCAAAACCCATTTCATTGAAAAACAGTTCAACGTTTTTATCGCCAATAGGTGGATAAGGGTCGATAACACCCACTTTTTTAACACCAAATGCTCTAAGTGCATCAACAATGGCACCGGCTCCGGTAGTCAGCCCAATATCGCGGTCGTAGGCCATTTCACCTTCAGGGTCTATCTGGCGATATTCATTCATCTGCTCCAGAATACGATTTTCGAATTCAATATTGCCCTGCTCGCCGCCCCAGAAAGTTTCTGCCGACATACCCAACATCAGATGATGAATATCGGCCGCCATCGCATTGCGAATACTCAAGGGCAGTTCTGGACGAATACCTTCCAGGAATCGCTCAAAGGCACTATCAACGCCGTCACCCTTGTCACGGCCATCGGCACTCCAGTTAGGCAGAGCCACCCAAAAACGGCTGGGATGCCAGGTAACGCCGTTCAGTGGGATATTAGACAGGTCGTATTCAACGCCTGTATTAGTCGCCGGGATCAGCACGCCAATGCGCGCACGTTGTGCCAGTTGAATATTGTCCATTATCAATCCTTATTCCAAATTACAGCCAAATCAGGCTGAGTTTTAAATACCCAATTCCGAGAAAAGATCTCTTTTATTAAACGCGGCCGTCATAAATCGTCCGGCGGCTTTGCTTCGCGTTAACCACTTCACACTCGCGCCATTTTTATCAGCCGCCAAAATGCCTTCAGCCAAAAACGGCGTCACCGTCTCAACTTTGTCTGCGAGAATATTGAAAATCTTTTTAGTTTTAGCCCACTCTTCCGAGCTGTGATCGTAATCACTGATCAGTAAATCAGTCACTACCATGCCCGGGCTTAAGGTGCACACCTGTACGCCGGTGCCAGCCACTTCTTTAACAAGTGCCTTATTGATATAGTTTACCGCCCGCTTGGTTGCACCGTAAGCCACCATACCGGGGCTGGTCATGCCATCGCTGCCAAAACCTTCCATGTTCCACATCTGGCCTTTACCCGCCTTAACCATTTCGCCCAGCACCACGTGGGCGGCCAGTAATATGCCGTCGAGATTGGTATTGCTGATCTGCTTTAAATCAGCTGGGCTTTGTTCCCAAATCGGTTTGCGATCCAGGCTGATACCCGCATTGTTAACCCATACATCGACCTGTCCGAATGCGCTAATCGCAGCATCCCATAAAGCCCTGAGCGACACCTCCGAGCTGATATCGCAGGCACAGCCGGCTACTTTGTCGGCGCCATAGCTCGCGGCCAATTCTGCTACTACTTCATCGACCGCTGCCTGGTGTCTACTGGACACTACAACCTGACAATCTCGCTTGAGAAACTCTTCGACCAAACCTCTGCCGATCCCTCGCGTACTACCCGTGACAACTACTGTTTTCATTATTTTGAATTCCTCAGCCCATTAGAATGGCAATTAGTATCGAAAATAGCTTTGAGTTAGCCCAATAAAGTATTAATGTTATATCTTTATGCGTTCAGGTTAAACAGAAAAAACCATGACAGACGAAAAAACACCCTTCGCCGCCGGTTCAGTCGGTGAGACACTGATGAATATGCGTGGCATCTGGCACGACCATATCCACCTCTATCAGCTGGACGGTACCGAACTAAATGACGATACCGTACAAGGTAGCGGAACGCCCGGCGCCAGCCCCTTTGATAACCTGGTTTACCTGGATTTTGATGGAAAAAACCTCTCGCTGACCAATGTACACTTCAAAGGGCGACCGATGGCGGCAAAAACCTTCACTGGAAAACTCATAGACGGCCTATTGGTATTTGACCCACTTGGAGCCGGTGCTTATAAGAATGTAGGTATGTCGGGCGGCGCAGGAATACTCACTTTTAACGCCCAAAAACTGAGCCCCGCCACTGACGTCTATATGGAACCGGATTTTATTATCCTCACCAGTCCGACAGAAAGAGTGCGGCACACGGTGCTGTATCGTCACGGCGAAGCCAATCGTACGCTGACTGCCCGCGGCACCAAGCTCAGTAATGATTGTTCAAAACGCCACCCCTGGGACCCGCGCGGCCTGGAAGGCGCGGTACATGAAACACCCTTTGTTGCGACTATTTGGGAGCATTTGGTAACCGCCGGCGAGCCTTCGGCTAAGAAATCTTAGCCGGCTAAATAATTCCAGTGTTTATATTGCGCCAAATCAAATTCGCCCGAAAGAGCGTTTGCATTATGCCATTTGCGCTAATAGTATAACATTATAACTTTTAGTCTGCAGACGAGAGAATCTCAGCCATGAGCGAGCAACCAAAGCGCATTATTACTCCAATAATGGATATTTTTAAAAACGCACCTGAAACAGATACCACAGAGACTTTTCAAAAGCTGTGGGGCATTCTGGATGAGATGCACAACAAGATCATGAATCGCTTTCAGTTACAGCGCGATCCCTGTTGTGACGACCTGCTCGACTATACCGCGCCTACCGGCATCAGGGGCAACACCGAAGTTTATGCTGGGCCGGAAATCGACTGGTATGTGCATTCATGGTGTGGCAACCCGGAAAAGGGTTTCAGTAATATGCATATCACCGTCACGCTGGGGCCACAAGTTCTGGTGCCAAACTTTGGTTGTGCACTGGGCACCATTCCAAAACTATTCATGTATAACGATTTGATTCCGCGAGTAGATACCTGGACAAATATTGATTATGTCGACCAGTTTTACACTGAAGTAAATCGGGAATTCCTGGAATTTGCTGAAGATAATCGTTTTATGCCTTTTGTCAGCCGCGACTTATATACCCGCTTTGCTATGACTCCTACCGCCATTGGTTACAGTGCTGAACCGGAAGACGAGATTATCGACAAAATTCGTGAAATCTATCATGAACGTCTGGACCGCTGGCTAAAATGGGTTGATGAAGCGCCCAAAACACCGGTAGAAATTCGCGAGCAAATTGCTGCCCGTGACCATATTGTGCGTCGCAATATTTGTGAGCGCGACCCCGCCAATAACATGGCCGACGAGTTTTATGGACCTGATCTGGGTAACCGCCTGGTTAAGACCATCTCGGCGCAGGCTCGTACACTGCCCCGACCGAGTCTGGCCGCTACTGTTGCGCCGGCGTGGAACCCTGGGAAAACCGGTGAGAATAAACCCGAAAATTACTAATCTGAGCGTTCCAGTGCTAAACAAGGCGTCACTTTAGTGGCGCTTTTTTTATCCCTGAAAAGAACGATTACATTGCCAGAATCGATTTCTCTCCCTATAATGCCCTAAAAGCATAACTTTATATCTTTTAAGGCCGGAGCGAGTACATGAGCAAAACCACACAGTCCATTATTGATATGGTTGGCAGCCAGCCAGCCGTAGATAACCAGGACACTTTCGACCAATTGTGGTCCATCCTCGGTGACTTATTTGCCAAGGTTGATGCACGCTTTGAGCTTCATGCTGACCCATCTACCGAGATATTACAGCCGTATCACGGGCTGGCTGACAGCGGTGGCGCCGAAGGTTTCCTTTCTACCTTCGCCGGACCAGAGATAGACTGGCTGGTGCACTCCTGGGTAGGCAACCCAAAATTGAGCTTCACCAATATGCACCTGACTATCAGCCTGGGCGCACAATACGATGCGCCTAATTTAGGGCTCGCCTTCGGAACCACTCCAGACCTGTTCTTCTATATGGACTATGTGCCACGCAAAGAACTGCTGACCAACCCAGAGTATATGGACCAGTATTATATTGAGGCAAACCAGAATTTTCTGACGCTGCAGCAAGAGTCAGACATGGTGAGCTTTATCAGTCAGGACGTATATACCCGAGTAGCCCAAACCGCTACCAGCCTCTGTATCAGTGCCCCTAATAGCACCACCAACATGGACAAAATTACCCACCACGCACACGAAATGCTTGACCGTTGGTTGGGCTGGCTGGACAAGCCGGCTGCCAGCCCGGAAAGCGAATGGGAGGCTCGCGCAGAACGCGACGAGTTTATCCGTAGAACCATCGCTGATCGCGACCCGGTCAACCCCTTGGTAGCAAAGTTATTTGGCGACGAAACCGCCAACAATGCCATTCGCGCACTGTGGGGCGGCGACCGGCACCTGCCGCGTGCCCACCGCTGGAAATAAGCTTTCATGTCTGAAGGTACGCCCCTAGTACGAGCACTATATGATTCGGTATCCATACCGGGTTATCAGGCGCCCTATAATGCCGCGAGCCTGAAGCTATACTATCCTGCTCTATTGGGTAATACCGACGAGGAGCGTAACAGCGGAGCTGTCCCCGCCGATGCAAGCCAGGCACCTTTCCCTGTCGTCATACTCTGCCCGGGTATAAACGTGAGCCCTGAGGCCTATAGCTGGCTAGCGCAAGCACTTGCTGCCAGCGGCATCGCCACCTTAACTTACTCATTCATCGCCGAGGCGATGCCCGGACAAGTTGCACTCACGCCGGGGCTCGATCTGGATGCTTTGACTCCAGAGGGCTACGGCCTAAAACCTTCTGCCACGGCTATCGAAGCACTGGTAGGTAAACTGGCACAGCTAAACAGGGCGAATGGAGGTCTACTTAGAGGCATGCTCGACCTGAACGCGATCATTCTTGGTGGCCACTCTGCCGGTGGCTCAGTCGCTCTTTTTAACGCCAAAGCAGAATGGTTCGCAGGTATCTCCGCCTCGTTTTCCTATGCCACTCATGCCGGTGCCTCAACCCTACTGGGTTGGCCGCCAGCCACCATACTACCGCTGCCATCTGAAGTACCTACTCTTTTACTGGGCGGCAACGAAGACGGGGTTATCGCGGCGAGTTCTGGCCGTTATGCTGTCGACAACGGCAATAGTACTTCGGCGATCGAGACGACCTTCGACGAATCAATTTCTTCTTCGCGCAATGACAGCTATTTATTTCTGCTGGAGGGCGCCAATCATTTCAGTTTGGCCTACCCTGAAGATACAACAACCGGCAGGGCCTTTCTCGAAAGCCCGTCTAGCAAGCCGGGACAGGAATCACGAGATATACTCGCCAATATCATCACTCAATTTATTCTGGGCCATGTAAAGAACAATGCAGATGCCCTCAGTCAGTTACAACAACTCACGCAAAATACTCAGCAGCGCTTCACTCGCGCTGCTTGCAAATAAACGACATATGCTCAGGAGACAGCAGCGATGACAGAGAAAACACCTAGTAAATGGCAACAGGCAATTACCGGAGAATGGCATGGCTATCCATCTCTATTCGAATCTGATGGAACACACGTGGGATACAACAAGGTCAGCCGTGCCAGCGAATTCAAGGATGGGCGTACCACCTATTGGATGGAAACCAAATTTGATGCAACAGGGCCGCTGCATGATCGTTTTGAGCTCAACGCCAAAATGAATTTTGGTGTGGTCGATAGCGATCAGGACCGAATCTATACCGGCCCTGATTTCATCGGCTCTGGCCGTCCTTTTGGCATGCTGGTTGATTCCAATTATTTTTCTCCTGGCTGGAACGTCAACCTGCGCACCATGAACCATGTTGTGCCCGAAAAAGGCATTCAGGTATATTCCTCCCAACTATTTGAAGGCGATACTTTAGTTGGCGTATTTAACGGCTTATATGTCGTCACCCAGGATCATGCCGAAAATACCGAGACGCAGAAAAAAGTAGACGACTGGCTGGCGAAAGAAAAAGTGGATGGCAAAAAGCCCTTTAACCTGCCGGTAAAAAACGCTGGCAAGTTCACCGGCGAATTTGAAGTCTATAACAACAAACAAGAGCTGGTGGGCACCAATAAAGTCACTGTGCATCACCGCCCGATCAACCTGCTGCATTCTGAGCAGACGATTGAGATTGAAGGTGTTATAAATCGTAAGTGGACCGCCATGCGCACCCGCACTGGCAATCACCACCAGTTCCATGGACCGGATATGTTTGGCAACGGTATGTCTTATGGGCGCTATCTTTACACTATCCGTCATTCGTACGGCGAGGCTTATAAAATGTGGGCTCGCGACACCATTATTGATGACGACTACACCATGGTTTGCGCTTGGCAATTCTTTGAATCCCAGGCCGAGCAGTATATGACCTTTGGCGTTCTGGATTGGGAAGAAGGCGACATGGTCCTGGATGCTCAGTACGTAGGCTAAATTCAGACCTAATAAGACAAAGGGAGCTTAGGCTCCCTTTTTTGTGACTGCCATTCGAATCCAGTTAAGCTTATTCTTCGTATAGTTATCAGCAATCCAAATTTCAGGGACAAGACATGAAGTTTTTTGGCAATACGGCTTTAGCGATAGTAGCCAGCTTATGTATAAGCTCAGCCTGGGCTGAGGCTATCAATCCAGCACAAACACTTCCCTCTGTTAAGGCAAAAGATTTCTCGGGTTCAAAGATCACTTTCCCTGACAATCTTACTGGTGCATCAACTTACGTTTTGTTTCTTGCCATGAGTGAAACACGCGACAATGGTCAGGTTCAAATGGATCAATTATTAGAATGGCAGTCTAGCATCGATGAGAGTGGTGGCTTACCAAATAATACCAAGGGATATCATTATCCGGTAATGGAAAGCCCACCGTTTTTTGTCAAAGGTATTATCAGCAGCGCCATGTCAGAGGGCTACGAAGGACGCGTAAGTCCTGAGCAATCCGGGGTATTGTTTGTCGACGATTTAACTGAGTTTTCCGCCGCCGCAGGTCTAATACTTGACGACCAACCCACTGTCGTCATTGTCAAATCGGGCAAGGCTGTCGCGCAATTGAAGGGAACTGTAAATGCGCAGCGACTAGAGGAATTATATTTACTTCTGAAACCTTAGCTTAAAGCTTAAACCCATCCTCCACACTAGCGCAAAGGACGGGTTTAGCACCGCCGACATCATGTTATTCCACCACAATGGCGCCGCTCATGCTTCTCGTCACTCAAGCCGTCTGAGAGACAGGACCAAGCATTAACTCGCTTGCCTATCTACCACCCTGATAGGGCTAACAAGGGCATCAACCAATGGCACCGTATCCATTACCCACTCCATATCAGGCAAACTACGTCGCTGTGGCGAAGGTAATGCAAAAGACTTTTTGCCTCGGTACGAATCTATTTTATCGGTATCCACCTGCCAACCCAGTTCTTCTATATGTCTGCGCCGAATATTGCGCCATACACCCATAAACCGATCTTGCTTCACCGACATTTCGTTTTCCATACGCTCGGGTAAGTAATTGGGCGAGCCGGCCTCCACAATGGCGGCATCCTCCTCAAATACTTTCATCAACCTGCGACGAGAGTCTTTATCGAAAAAGGACTGCTTGAAAAAACTACGCAACTGAACCACAAAAGTACGAGTGGTAAACTCATCGACGGGGGTATTTGCATCAAATATCATGGTGGTCATCCAACTATTGATATCAATCTGCAGTCGCACGGTGAACCCTGGTAGATAAAATGAAGGATGAACCTGAGTTTCCTGTTTGTCTTTGCGAAAAAAACGTCGAATACCGAGACCACCTTTCATTTTCGGTGGATACATTACGCAGGTAGATTCACCATACCAATCGCCTTTCTCGAGTTTGGAAATATGATTTTTATCCGCCATCTCCGGGTAACCAAAGCCCGGATGAACAAACGATGCGTGGGCTATATCAATACCATTTTCGACTACCTTTGCAGCAGGTGCCTGCCAGGTAAACTCGGCATTGAGAGCGCGCCACGTATCTTTGTCTTCATATTCCGGAAAAGGAGGTATCGGATAGCGCTCTTCTTCTGGCAGATCACCCAAAAACACCCAGACCATACCGTAGTGCTCTTCGGTGGGATAGGCATCTATCCTGGCCTTATCGGGTATCTCGGCGCCCTCTCCCAATGATGGTATGAATTGCACTTGACCCTGACCGTCAAATTCCCAACCGTGGTAGGGGCAGGCCACGCAGTTTCTATCGGTAGACTGCCCACCAGATAGCGACGCCCCTCGGTGAATACAGACATCACTTAAACAATTCACTTTACCGGTGCTATCACGGAAAACAACGAAGTTCTGACCAAGCATTTTTACTTTGACCGGCTTGTCGGTTATCGCATCTGACCATTCAGCCACATACCAGTTATTAATCAGCATTTCATATCCCTAAATGTAAATCATATCGGTGACTACATACGCAGGATTCAGGGATTCGGTTCATTTTTAGCTCCTAAGCTAAGCTTAGGCTGATACCAATACATTGATCGGCTAATTCATTTGGTATACATTGATGTATACCAGCAATTATACGGAGTAAACGTCATGCTACCCCAAGGATTCCTCGGTACCCGCGGCGACATTCTGATGGATATCGTCGTACTGTCTTTTTTTCTAATTCTACCTGCGCTGGTTATATCCTGGCGCTGGGCACGACAAAAACAACTAAACCAACATCGTAGCCTGCAAATCGCCATCGCCAGCGTACTCGCTGTTGCAGTACTGCTATTCGAAATTGACCTTAAGGTTTCGGGCGGGATATTCGTACTCACAAAAGACAGCAGCTATGCTGGCACAGCGCTACTCAACTTCTTGATTTACAGCCATACGCTGGTCGCTATTACCACCACGCTGGTTTGGGTCATACTGGTTTTTCTGTCACTGAAGAAGTTTGATAAGCCGCCCACACCCAATGCGTTCAGCCGCACCCACAGGATTATGGGGCGCACAGGTATGATCTGCATGATGGCAACTGGCCTGAGTTCTTTTCCCCTCTACTACTACGGTTTCTACCTCTAGTGTCGGTTATGGGGAAAAACAAAACAGGCGAGGTAAAAACTCGCCTGCTGCAAACGGGGGAAGCCATTTTCTCTACACAAGAGGTATCTGCCACCCCGGTCGCTCAAATACTGACCCAAGCCGGGATTACTCGGCGCACCTTCTACCGATACTATGCTAACAAACACGAATTAGCCGCCGACATTGTCAGGCCTGTATTTACCGAGAGCATCATCACCCTCGAACTTATGACTGACGATAATGCAGCTAACATTGACCGTATCATCGACATCTATATCGGATTAGACGAAAAACGACGCGATGCGCTCAATCTTTCAAGCCGACTGGATCCACAGCTATTTGCTTTAGTGGCAGATGAGCACAATGCCTATGTTGCCGCACTACTTAAAGTACTAGAGCGACTGAGCGATTTACCACTCTGGCGTAACCCCAACCCTGCCTACAACTTACAGCTGATCGCCCGTACCGCTATACCTATTCTTAAAATTTGTCGTGAACAACCGGGTTATCCTGCGCTATATAGAGCGACAATCCGTGGCATGCTGCTGAAGTAGGTGGCCCGTCAGCAGGATGGCCCGATAATGTTAATAGCGAGGGGCCATACTGGTTATTTTTCAGTCAAGACACTGGCAGTAAACCGCAAGCGGTGCGATAATCGCGCGCCGCAGCCCTATGTCAACGAGAAGACACAATGACCACCCTGAATAATGTGCTCGATAAAGACAATACCAGCTCTGCTTTGATTGACACCATTCACGCAGTCACTGATGCCTGTATAGAAATATGTGGTCAACTACATCGCGGTCAATTGGCCGGTATACTGGGCTCTGCTGAAAATACCAATATTCAGGGCGAAACCCAGAAAAAGCTGGATGTGATAGCCAACAATATACTTAAGCGGGAGCTGCTGGCTTGCACTAGTGTCCGCGCCATCACCTCCGAGGAAGAAGACGATTTTGTCAGCAGTGGTCATAGCGGCAGCCATGTCGTGCATTTTGACCCATTGGATGGCTCATCCAATATCGATATCAATGCGCCGGTTGGCACCATCTTCTCTATCTACGAGCTGGACGACAACCTTGAGCTGAACGCGGCTAATTTGCTCAAGCCAGGGCGTGAGCAAGTAGCAGCGGGCTACGTTATGTATGGTCCGTCAACCATGCTGGCAATAACGACAGGCAATGGTGTCAATATGTTTACCATGGCGCCAGACAGTCAGGAATTCATCATTACTCAGACCGACGTCCGCGTAGCCGAAGATACCCAGGAATTTTCCATTAATATGTCCAACCAGCGCCACTGGACCGCCCCAATGCAACAATATGTTCAAGACCTGCTGGCGGGCGAAGCAGGCATTCGAGGTAAAAACTTTAATATGCGTTGGCTGGCCGCAATGGTAGGTGATGTGCACCGCGTATTATGCCGCAGTGGCATTTTTACCTATCCCTGGGATGATCGAGAGCCTGAAAAAGCCGGTAAATTACGACTGATGTATGAAGCCAACCCTATGGCTTTTTTGATTGAACAGGCTGGCGGTCTGGCATGGACTGATAATCAACGTATTATGGATGTGCAGCCCAAGCAAATACATCAGAGAGTGCCAGTCATTCTTGGCTCTCGCAATGAGGTTATCGACTGCCTCAGCCATCACGGGGTTGACGTTAACAGCTGAGCATCGGCCTCGTCGGGGTATTGATAGAAGATATCGACCTGCTGACTTTTGCCAGTATTATCACTGATATTGCTTAATCCGCGATAGTTTCTCAATCGACGAGTGCCACTGTCATAAGCCAAAACTATTGCCGGCAACAATACGGATACAAGCCAATTTGACGGCTCGATTTCGAAACAGGTCCACTCTCGCAAAGTTGAATCGCAATCGACCTCACGAATAGATAACTTGACGGTTTTTAAACGACTGGGGAAAGCATAGTCGAAATCTAGCCGTCTATTTTCACCAAGCTGATCCCATCGCTGACGAACAAATCCGTCAAAACCTGCATCGATCACTATGTTCTCGGAATCAAACAACTCAGACAGTTGCGGGGTTTTCTGACCTTCCTGTCGCGATAGCTGCATAGCATCGCCACTAAACCGTGCGCCCAGAACAAGATCACGGCGAAGATCCTGCAGGGTAAAAACCGGCGAGAGATCTCCGCGTGAGAAATCGAGTTGTTTTATCGCTACCGTGTTTCCCGCTGGATCCACATAGGTCACCTTGTCGATGGGCAGGCCAGCTTGACCATAATGCAATTCACGATACAGTAACTCACCCGTTTGCGGGGAAAATGCCGAGCCGATGGCGCGAGGCGCCTCTGCCAATGCATACCATGGCAGCAAGACAACTATTACCACTAGAAAACGAAGGCTATGCATAGGCAGGGCTTCGCAACGCTTCCCATTTAGCTAGCCACAGGTATATTGGCAGCATAATCGACCAAGTGACACACCAATACACAACAACTATGGAGCCTGTGCCGCCCATCTCTGCCGCACCCAAACGGCAAGCCAGTAAATAGCTACCACTTCCGCCGAGGGCTCCAATCACGGATGACAGAATTACCTTGCCAGATAGCCAGGACAGGCAGTGCCTTAGTGTGGTCGCGAATAGAAACCAAAGAGCCACTAACCAGAATGGGAATTCTGAATCTGGCAATACTACCCAGCCCAATTGAATACTCAAGTAATCCACAGCAAAGCCCATAGCTGCCACCAGGGCTAGCAGCCTCCATTCAGACGAGTCGATACTAATCCATCGCAGATGCACAAATACAATCGCTGCAACCAGCAGTAAACCCCAGCCATTACCACCGAGCACACAAACAAACCAGCCCAGCTGAAACAATATTCCGTTAAATACCTTCCTCCACAGATCGCTAATGGCCATGATTTACACCATTTCTCAACGAATTTCAGGCATGTTTTTAAAACTGGGCTTGGCAATCAGCCACTGCGACGTACCAATCACCCGCTCAAGGAAACCCCCTTCACAGTAACAAAGATAGAACTCCCACAATCGAATAAATGAATCATCGAATCCCATCGCTCGAACCTCATCAATCCGGTCGAAGAAGCGTTCACGCCAGGCATTTAATGTTCTGGCGTAGTGAAGGGTAATATCCTGCTGGCCGATAATCTGCATATTGGTATCGAGGGCTACATGACTGGATATGGAACTCACCGAGGGCAAACAGCCGCCAGGGAAAACATAACGTTTGATGAAATCCACCGATTCTTTGCTCTCTTCATAACGCTGATCAGCAATTGTTATACCCTGCAGCAACATAAGACCGTCTTGTTTGAGTAAGGCACTACATTGGGTAAAATAACTTCGATAGTATTCATACCCTACCGCCTCTATCATCTCCACTGAAACCAGCTTGTCATAGCTCCCGGCCAACTCACGGTAATCCTGCTTTAACAAAGTGATACGATCTTGCAGGCCCTCTTCAGCCACTCGCTCACAGGCGTAATCGTATTGCGCCTCCGAGATAGTCGTGGTGGTAACCCTGCAACCAAAATGTTTGGCCGCATGTATCGCCAAGCCGCCCCAGCCGGTGCCTATCTCGAGTAAATGATCATCAGATTTGAGTTGCAGACGTTGACATATATGTTGAAGTTTAAATTTTGCAGCGGTATTGATATCGCTGTCCGCAGAAGGAAAAATAGCCGCCGAATACATCATGGATCGATCCAGAAACAGCGCATAAAAATCGTTCCCCAGATCATAGTGTGCAACGATATTTTTACGCGCACGGTCTACTGTATTACGGTGTAACCAGCCAAATACTTTAAGTGCAAATCCTGCCAAAACCGAACGCGAGCCTTCCATGCTTTGCATGACGTCCATATTGACCACCATCAAACGTACAACTGCGACCAAATCGGGCGTGTGCCAATCCCCTTCCATATAGGATTCTGCTGCACCGATTGTGCCGCCCAGCATCATAGCGCGAAATATTGCCGGCTTTTCTACCACTATATGAGCTACTATTTCGGCGCTTTCCGCAGCCTCTCCAAAGCACTCAGTAGTGCCTCCTTCTGTTACTAACAGTCGGCCCTGACTAAGCCGAGATAGAAATTGAAAACAAGCCTTTCTCGCCGCACTTTCACCCATTGAGGAAATACGGGGTAACTCATATGAGCCGTCGGCCACATTACTAATTCGCATAATTATTTCACCATAACTTTGGGGTGAGGATAAGGGGGCACCCGTCTTATTAATAATTTAAGCGCCTGCCAATATATAGCAGCACAAACTTTTATGGTCATAAAGGGATAGCTCAACAAGATAGATCTCAAGCTTCGACTGCTTATCGGCTCTCTCTTAAATGACATGGTCGCTTTAAATACGCAGCGATCTTGTAAATGGTTCTCTAAACAGACACCAATAGTTTTATCCGGCTGATTGGCACTCCACTGATACACCATATTCATGGGGTTAAATGGCGATACGTGCAACTCTTTATCAAAGCTAATACGCTGTTCGCTACGATCAGGGTCACAAACAAGCACATAGCTGTGACGCTGATTCCAGGGTGTATTGGTCACTTCAAGTACGGTGTATTCAACGTGCTGCCCTGTAGCATCGAAGCAGTAATAACAGGTAATGGGGTTTATGATATAACCAAAATAACGCAGGTTGGCCAACATCCGAATCGGCCCCACTGGTCTGGACCCCACTTCAGCTTCAACTCGATCACGTACTGCCTCTATAAGACTTTCCTGGCCGGGCAGATAATCTTCTCGCTTCAGCCAGGCCAGCGCCGGCTTACCGACGGACCATAAACGACTTGAGGAAAACACAGTATCCAGCTCGTCCAGATCGAGATACATCATGAATACTTGATAAGCAAACTTGTGAGCTCTAGGCTCATACCGGCAATGACCCACAGTACCTTTGTAAATAGCACTATGCATCACCAGCTAACTCCCATGCCCTCGGCCACTCTTAGCGCGCTGTGCACACCATCTTCATGAAAGCCGTTGCGCCAATATGCGCCACAAAACCAGGTATTATTGACCCCATTAATCTCCGACCAACGCTGCTGCGCAGCCACACTATCAAGAGTAAAAACCGGATGAGCATATTGATATTGTCCGATGACTTTCACAGGATCAATTCTTTCATTACGATTTAGCGTGACGCAAAAAGTATCGGCACAGTCTAAGCCCTGTAATATATTCATATTGTAGGTCAAGGTCGCCTGTTCTTGCTCATACTCCTCAAGCAAATAATTCCAGCTAGACCAGGCCCGTCTGGAGCGAGGCAACAAGCTTTCATCGGTATGCAAGCAAACATCGTTCATCTGATAGGGAATTGCAGCAAGAATACCTGACTCGGACTGACTGGGATCGCTCAACATCGCAAGTGCCTGATCGCTGTGACACGCAACAACCACCTGGTCAAACTGCTCCGACCCTGCAGGCGATTGAATTACCACACCCTCGGCGTTTCTGTGGATTTTTGTAACCGCTGATGACAGCCGTATATTGCTGGCAAAGCTTCTTGTCAAAGGCTCTATATAGCTACTCGAGCCGCCTACTACGGTTCTCCACTGAGGTCGGTCTTTAACTTGTAACAAACCGTGGTTTTTAAAAAAACGAATAAAAAATAGTAGCGGAAACCCGAACATAACCTTGGTACTGGCCGACCAAATTGCCGCCCCCATGGGAATCAGATAATGCCGAATAAAACCGTCGCTATAATGACGTGATTGAAGGTAGTCACCCAGCGTATATGCCTCAGATATCTGCCCACTTTCCAGGTCCTGCTGCGCCTCTTTGTTGAACCGCACGATGTCCCGAACCATCTTTAAAAAATAAGGAGATACCATATTTTTGCGTTGCGCAAACAAAGTATTGATATTCGAACCCGCGTATTCGAGGCCAGTCTGATCACAGCTGACGCTAAAACTCATTTCGCTGTCACGGGTTTCCACCCCCAGCTCGCTCATTAGACGATTAAAATGTGGGTAGGTTCTATCGTTATGGACTATAAAGCCTGTATCAATAGCGTAGTGACTTCCGCGCCAGTCCACATCCACAGTTGCCGTATGGCCACCAAGCCGATCCCCTGCCTCAAAAACCACCACTTCATGCTTGGAAGATAATAGATAGGCTGTACTCAGGCCTGAAATGCCGGCGCCAATAATCGCAATTTTCAAGATTTCTGGTTCCTCATGATACTTAGTCTCAATCAATAACTGCGCTTACACGCTTCGTTTTCCTGAACCCGGTACATTTACGCAACGCTAGAGCAAAATGGATCACCCCTGAAACCGTTTTGAGAATATGGGCCCGATATGATCCAAAGCCACTGCCGTGCCGTATTAACTCTACTAATTGAATGTTTTCAGCAGAAATTGGATCTACATACGATGAATCGGCTACACTCGAGCATATCTAACGTCGTTCCCCTGAGGAAATCTCCCGCCATGGAGGCCAAAGATACTAGCACACCGGACTGGGCCGAACATTTGGCCGCCATCGCATTTCATCAAGACCGCGAAGCCTTTGCACGCCTGTTCAAACACTATGCGCCAAAACTCAAATCCTACGCCCTTTCCACTGCGACTAGTGGTGTGAGTCTGGCACAGTTTTCAGACGAACTGGTTCAGGAGGTCATGGTGAAGGTGTGGCAACGCGCTGTGCAGTTTGATTCAAGTAAAGCCGGCGCCACTACCTGGATATTTACCATAGCTCGAAACACTCGCATAGATTTGCTACGCCGACAGAATCGACACAGCAACCATATGGATGCCGACGACGTCTGGCTTGAAGCTCACGATGGTGACCCTGATACAGAGTTTCAACAAAAACGCACGCACCAGGTTGTCAGAGAGGCCGTCAGCCAGTTACCCGTAGAACAGTCGCAGGTTATCGCGAAGGTCTATCTTGAAGGTAAATCCCATAGTGAAGTGGCAGAAGAATTGGGACTGCCACTAGGCACCGTAAAATCTCGCGTACGCCTGGCAATGGGCAAAATGAAAGTACTATTGGAACAATGATCATGGCTAAACATCATCCGGACTATCAATTTCTTACTGACTATGCCGCTGGAAGCTTATCTTTTGGGCAGTCGGTTTGCGTCGGCACCCATATCGAGCATTGTGCAGAATGTCGCCAGCAACTTGAACGACTCAACGGTCTTGGGGCTGTCTTAATGGAGGATCTCGAGCCGACTGAAGTGAGCGAGAACTTGCTTAACTCTGTGTTGAATAGCATTGAAAAAGACCTTTCACCAACGCCGGCACGCGCAAGTAAACCCGCGGCAGGAGTACCTTTCACGTTGAGCAAGCTAATACCGGATGGTTTCGATTCATTGAATTGGCGACGACTGGGGAAAATACAGACTACTACGCTGGCCGTTGGAGACAATGATTTTGAGGTATCGCTGGTCCGCCTTCCTCCTGGAGAAAAAATCGGTGAGCACGGCCACCGGGGAAATGAGCTAACCGTTGTTCTCAAAGGGGCTTTTTCAGATAACCATGGCGTATTCCGCAGCGGTGACTTCGCCTACTGCAATGGCGACAACCAACATCAGCCCACTGCTACCGAAGATATGGAATGTATCTGCCTTACGGCTGTGGATGCGCCGGTCCGCTTTACCGGTTTGAGATCCGTACTAAACCCCTTTCTTGGTATTCACCCGGCCTAATATTCTCGTAATTCCCCTGTAAAAGATGCCCACTTGGGGGTCTTTTACATCACAACATCTGTTAAAAAGTACCGCCAGCTACCTAAATTCCTATTAGCTGAATTTAGGTAGCAATATATAGGCCAATTCAATTTTTTTGCCTACTAATGCCTAAATTGAGTTTCAGTAATTGACAAACACCTGAACACTGGGACATTATTAAAGCCATGTTGCACTGTAACGATCTGACATCGCGGTAGGCATCAAGGTTTGCACCAGCGGCCTACCTACCCCCCTCGCTCCCAGAGACCTTTATACGGTCTCCAAAACCTTTACCACCTCCTTTTTTCGCACTCACCTAATGGAATCTAACTATGGCTGAAGTAAGAGCAGTAGATACTCCCGTGTCCGCAAAAAGCGCCTCATCCACTGACTACAGGAAAAACACCGCCAGCGAAAAAGCCAAAATCTATGTTCTTGATACCAATGTATTGCTACATGACCCTACCGCTGTCAACGCATTCAACGAGCACCTTATCGTCATTCCAATGACCGTGTTGGAAGAGTTGGACAATATAAAAGACCGAAGAGACAAAGATGTCAGCCGAGAGGCTCGCATCGCCATCGGCGCCATTGACAACATACTGGCCAATGCCTCACCAAGGGAGATTCAAGCAGGTGTCGAGATACCCCGACCACAGAGCGGCGAGCCACTAAAATCAGGGCATTTATCCATTTATCCTGACCAAATTATTGATGACGACTCAAACATCCCCTTTCTAAATGCCAGCGATGCCCACGCCAATGACAATAGGATTATCAACGTGGCGTTAAGACTACAACATGAAAATCCCGACAAATTTGTTTGCTTGGTGACCAAAGACATTAATATGCGCCTAAAAGCCAAGGGCTCAGGGCTGGATAATGTCGAGGACTACCGCAAAGATCGTGTATTGGATGATATTGACTTACTGGCCTGCGGCTACCAAAAAGTCGAAGGCAGTTTTTGGGAGCGTGTAGAAAGCGTACAAACGAGCATGGTCGACTCAACCACCGTTCACGTGATTTGTCGCGATGCCCTACCGGATGCCCATATTAATATGTTTATCGTCGACGACGACGGCTTTCTGGGCTTTGTGCGACATATGGACGATAAAGACGTCTATATCGCAGACCTTAATCGCGATGGACTGATGAACCGCGAGGTTTGGGGCCTCAAGCCTAGAAATTTGGAACAGGCCATGGCCCTGTATATCCTGTCGCGGGACGATATCGATATTACTGTCCTCACCGGCCCCGCAGGTTCGGGAAAGACCTTGCTATCTTTGGCTTATGGACTGCATGCAATTCTGGAAGAACGACGCTTCGACAAGTTAATAGTGGCGCGAAACACCCCCCCCATTGCTGAAGACATTGGCTTTTTACCAGGTACTGAAGAAGAAAAAATGGCTCCGTGGCTTGCAGCCTTCGATGATAACCTGGAAATATTACACGGCCGGGACGAGTCGCCTTTTGGCAGTATCGAATACGTCAAAGAACGCGCTAACATCCAGTTTAAGTCACTTAACTTTATGCGCGGTCGCTCGTTCAACAATGCGTTTATTATCATCGACGAAAGCCAGGGTTTAACCCAGTTCCAGCTAAAGTCCATTATCACCCGAGTGGGAGAAAACTCGAAGATAGTAGTGCTTGGCAACCTGGCTCAAATCGACAACAAATACATCACGCCGCTGACCTCCGGCTTAACCTATTTAGTAGAGCGCTTTAAGAACTTCAAACATGCCGGGGTATTACATGTGAATGGCATAGAGCGCAGCCGCCTGGCGGCCTTTGCTGAAGAGAACTTATAAAGCCGACTAACGCCTGGCAATAATTTCTGCCAGGCGATCCACCTCGGCAATTTCCGCGGTTGCGGGCACCATGAACAGCTCTTCGCAGCCTGCCGCTTCCATTGCATCCAAACCCGCCATTACTTCAGCCTCGCTATGGCGAGTCATGGTATCTGCCACCATGCGGGCGATCTCATCACCGGCAATTTGCAGGTAATCAAAAACATAGGACTGTAACTTATTCGCCGCCTGCTCCTGCGCCAAGGTATACCAAAATCCGCCTAGTCTATAGGGTTTGCTGTCGCGCCCAGCCTGCCGCCAGGCGTCATCAGCCATATTGAACATTTTGTCGATCTCATGTTTCTCACCATTCATCGAAAATGCATAGATACCATCTGCATAACGAGCACAGCGCGCCATACTCTTTGGGCCCATAGCGCCGACCAGAATCTTGGGGCCACCTGACTGCAGAGGTATTGGACCGACCGGGTCAGCGCCCTCAAATGGCGGCTGCTGAGCCCATATACTTCGCATTTCAGCCACCTGCTGCTCCATCCGCTGATGGCGCTTATAAAAACTTGCGCCAACAGCCTGATAGTCTTTTTCCCTGCCCCCGACGCCAATAGTCATATCCACCCGACCGCCCGACAGCACATCTAACGTCGCGATTTCCTTGGCCACCTGCACCGCATTGTGCATCGGTAATACATAGAGGGTTGTATTGATCCGCACCCGCTCGGTAAGAACCGCTGCAGCAGAAAGCATCACCCTCATGTCGTAGGTATAACCGGTGATCCGCTCACCGCAGGACAGGCTATGGAACGGCCCCTCGTCAATGCGACGACACCACTGAAATAGAGCCTCACGATCATACTCTGGCTTCATATATGGGAGACATATACCAATTTTCATAGACGACACTCGTAGAGTAATTTAAATTGAATATCGTTATAGTACGTCCAGAGAGGCTGAGGTCACAGCCAAAATAATTACCATTGAGTTAAGCGCTATGAATTCGAACAAATTTCATAAATACTTCACCGACGTACGTTGGGGAGACATGGATCTGATGATGCATGTCAATAATGTGAGTTACCTCAGCTACTTTGAGTCTGCGCGGGTCGGGTTTTTCATGGACACTGGCATTCGTATAGATGGCAAAACAGACGGACCGGTGCTGCTTAAAACCGAATGTATGTATTTACAGCCCATTCATTACCCCGCTCGGGTATGTGTGGAAACACGCATAAGCCATATTGGTAATACCAGCTACACCATTAGCCAGCAGCTATACAATACCGATGGCCATCGTTTATGTACAAAAGCACTATTTACCATGGTGTGGACTGACGGAGAAAAACAACGGCCATTGGCTATTCCAGACAGCATGCGCGAAAAACTGAATCAATTTCTAAGCATTCAAAATTAAAATTATAAAGAGGTGATACATGTTCCCAACTCGAGACATTGATCTGAATTTCTTTGATAACGCTAAATACATTTTTCCTGCAGAAGTAGATCTCGAATGTACGCCGGAGCGATTATTTGAAATATTTGAAGACGCCCACGCCTGGACAGTCTGGGCACCAGCGATAAAAAAGGTGGAATGGACCTCTCCTCAGCCATTTGGTCTGGGTACCACCCGCACGGTATTTATGGCCGGAAAGATGGAGGGTTATGAAGAGTTTATTGCGTGGGAAAGAGGCAAACACATGGCCTTTAAGTTCGTCGGCTGCAATAAAAAAAGCATTGAAGCCTTTGGCGAGGACTACCAAGTCACTGACCTGGGCAATGGCCGCTGCCATATGCGCTGGATAATGGCTATGGAGCCAGCCGGTTTCAGCAAAATAATGTTGGCAATTATCAAACCTTTTATGGCCAAGTCGGTTCAATCCATGGCTAACAACCTTGCGGATTACGTTAAACAGAATCCTTAACATGTTATGCCATTGGTAGTAATTTTCTGCCATCAGCCCTATCAGGCCGATAACAAAAAGGCACTAAATCTACTCCAGATGGGACAGTTGATTTAATCAGTTGATCGACTAGAATCATTTAGTACTATACTGGAGCAAATACATGGTCAATGCCGCAGAAACACACTCAGCATCTACTAGGGAAAAGTTACTCGATGTTGCCGAGCGGCTATTCGCTCAAAAAAGTATTGAAGGTGTTTCTATCCGTTCCATTAATTCAGCCGCAGGCTTAAGCCCGGGAATTTTACACTACCATTTTGGCAACAAAGAAAGCCTGATTGAAGCAATCATTGTTAGGCGTATAAACGATGTCGAGCAACGAAGAGAGGCACTGTATTCCAATTTAAACATCAAACAGACACCCATCTCTGCGTTACAAATAGCGTGCCTGATAGTTCAACCGCTGGCTGATTTTGCTACTGACAACGCTGAAACGGGCGGAGACTATATTCGATTAATATCACGCCTGTATGCCGACAGATCACCACAGCTGCTTCAGATCAAGAAAATCCATTACGAAACATCCGATATTGATCTGCCCCAATTATTAACTACGGCGTGTCCTGATTTACCTGATACAGAAGTAAAACTTCGCCTTGGCTTTGCTGAACACCTGCTATTACAAGACGCCATTGATTGGTTGCCGCCCGCCCTACAGCAACCAAGTACCGCCAGGCAACAGGTATCGTTCACTGAGAGGGTTCACGGACTAATCTCTTTCATTAGCGCCGGGCTGTCGGCCAAAGCCTCAATAGAAAGCTTATCGAATTAGACCCAGGCTCAACCAGGGGATATAAGTAATCAGTAGCAAGGCAACTATTAAAACAGCCATAAACGGCAGCGCGGCTTTATAGAGCTCTGTAATAGGTTTGTTAAAGCGATAGCTGGCGATAAACAAATTCATACCGACTGGGGGGGTAAAATAGCCTATCTGCATATTGGCGAGGAAAATAATGCCTAAATGCACCGGGTCAATACCGTATGCCACGGCAACGGGCAGCAAGATGGGAACCATAATCACGATAGCCGAAAATATGTCGAGTATCGCGCCCAGAATCAGCAAGAAGATATTCAGCAGTATCAGGAACGTCCATTTGTCCTTCACAACTGACTGAATTAATTCAAATGCCTTGGTAGGAACCTCTGCGTCAACCAGTACGTTAGTGAAGGCCAGCGAAACACCGAGAATGAGAATGATGCCACCAACCATAGCGACGGCGCGTCGCACTACACCGGGCAACTGCCTTAAACTCACTTCCTTGTAGATGAAGACCTCAACAATAAGAACATACAGAGCGATGACAGCTGCTGTTTCAGAGACGGCGAAAAAACCGCCGTATATGCCGCCAATAACAAATAGCGGCAAAGGTATTTCCCAGCGAGCCTCCCACAAAGCACTACGCACGTTTCCTGCTTCAAACTTCTGCATGGCAATCTGCCTGCCACGGTTATGCCACAAGCTCCAGACCGATAGCAGTACAACCATTAACAACGCGGGTATCACGCCGGCCACAAAGAGCTGTTGAATAGTAAACGGCTCTCCCACACCCATTTGCTGAGCCATAATGCCGTATAGAATTAGGGGTAAAGATGGCGCCAACAGCAAACCAAGGCTGCCTGATGTCGTCACCAGACCGAGACTGTATCGCTCGCTATAACCTACCTGCTGCAAAGCGGGATAAAGTAATGCGCCAACCGCCACTATGGTCACACCCGAGGCACCGGTAAATGCGGTAAACATCGCGCAGGTAATGAAGGCAATCATTGACAGGCCGCCTGGCAGCCAGCCTATTAAAGCCTGGGTTACATTAACCAATCGGGTAGAGCTATTGCTCTCAGCCAGCAAATAACCTGCCAAAGTGAATAGGGGCAAAGCCAATAGCAAAGGCGTATCGCTAATGCGATAAAGCTCAACCGCGATAACCATTAATGGTACATCAGCAACGTAAAAACCCAGCATTGCCAGCGACAGAATAACGACAAAAATAGGCGTACCGGAGATGGCCAGCAGCAAGATCAGAATAATACCTAGCAGTAACTCCATCAGCTTTTTGTCTCTGGCAGTGGTACAAAAATCTGAATAAGAAAGCGCAGCCCCATAGTGGCCAAAGCCACTGGGATGATAGCCTCACAAATCCATACAGGAACTTGAGCGAAGGCGATATCTCCGTACTCACGCTCATCCAGTACAAACGCCAAACAATACCATGCAGCCAACAAACAGATAAACGCGCTAAAAAGTGAAGTTAATACACCGAGCATCCGGCGCTGAGCAGGACGCAGGTAATGGGTAAAAGCGTCAATTGATATATGACCTGACTCCCTGCTGGCTACCATAGCGCCAACCATAGCCAACCAGAATACAAACACTCTAAGAGCGGAATCGCCCCAATATATGCCCGAGTCGTGAACATTACGCAGCCAAATCTGAAGGATTGCCAAACCGATAAGCCCTGCGGTTATCAGGTATAACAGAGCGTCCTCAAGAAAATGAAACAGCCGAATAGACTTATTCATTGACCCTAATCTGCCCAGCTTGATTACGAAAATCCTGTAAATGGCCTTCAAACTCCTGATACATTTCCTGTGAAATATAGCCCTTATCAATCACGTTTTTTTCGGCCTTACTGGCAACGCTATACCATTCTTCGCGATCGGCGCCTTCTGCTGAGACCAAAGTAATACCCTGATTAAGTAAAGCCTGATATGCAGCCTCATTGTCTTTGCGGTTTTGTCTGTCGATATCGACAAATGCCTGCCCCATGATTTTTCTCACTGTGGCCTGGTCCTCAGGGGAAAATCGCTTGAAGACTTTTTTATCTATTGCCAAAGTCGCGTAGAAGTACATAACCGGAATATCGCTAAGGTGTGTTACCTGCGTGTGCCACTGCAAGGCTATAGTGGCGATAGGTGATGATGCAACTGTATCGAGCAAACCGGTTTGCAGGCCAGCCAAAACATCGGGCAGAGCCAGAGGTATCGGTGATACGCCATAGGTTTGCACCACTCGCAAGGCAGAAGGGTCGTTGCTGGGTATCCACACTTTACCGCCAGACAAATCCTTGGTAGTGACTATCGGGCGGCGGGACATAACATAGGCAAAGCCGCCCTCAGCCAAACCAAAGGTCACAAAACCGTTATCTTCAAAACCTTTGACTATCTTGCTGTCCATCTTTGAACGGACATAATCTACCTCATCAAAGTTAAGGAATTTCAGAGGCAAGTTATATACTTCGGAATCGGGATATAAGGAAGCCAATGCGCCGCCAGGCACTGCCGCACCCTGCAACTGACCAATACGAATTTTACGTAGCACCACTTCATCATTACCCATTACGCCACCGGGATAAAAACGAAATTTCACTCGATTTTCGGTTTGAACTGCGACATCTTTACCCGCGGCTCGCATAATTTTCATCCATGCGCTGCCGTCAGGTGACAAAGTAGCCACTTTTATAGTTGCCCCGTGTACTGTTCCAGCACAGACCAAAAACAACATGAATACTCTAATAATTGCGATCTTAACACCCATTACGATACTTCCTTAAAAATAGTCTGGCGCCGATGCCATCAACTCAGCTGCCTGGCGTTGCGCCAAGTGATTCATCAAAACAAAATTTGGCACGTCTGGGTCGGCGCCTAATACGTCTTGCAATAGTGTTTGATGCAGATCTTCATCAAACATCATACGCGCATACATCTGTGCGTAGACCACCTTGGCCATCAAATTCTTGCCTTCGGAAATCTCTATGGCTTTCTCAAAGTGCTCTCGACTCACCTCAGGCTTGCCGCCCAGCGCTGGTGGTAGCAACGCCGCAATACCTCCGAGGTACAAATGAGCCATGCCATTATCATAGGCATCATCTAATTCGACTACGCGATCCAATAAACGTTCTACTCGGGCCAATCCGGTAACCGCACTCCAGTCATCACTATGAATCTGTATCCAATTCAACCAAGTCACAGCCAGCGTATAAATCGCCGGAATATCTCCGGCTCCTGCGGCCTTCAATCTGGATTCAAATTCGGTAAAAGGAATACTGTCCAGATCACAAAATCCACTTCGTTCAAAACAGGCTGATTTGCGGGCATAACCCAGCGCTTTATCGCTAATCAGTTTCTTACGACTTTCCTGCTCAACAAACGATCCGGCATAGGCATCATTCAACTGTGCCCCGGCCCTCAATAGGGAAGTACTCTCTGGACTACCCTCTATCATGCTATCGATGAGCACCAGAAATGTGGGAATCGCCTGGCCAACAGACTCAATATCTCCATTATTATAGATCGCTATAGAGATATTATCCGCCAACTGGCTAGTCTGATTAGCTATAAGACTAGAGCAGGCTGATAGTAAAACAAGGGCCATTAAGCAGGCTAAACGCTTAAACAATAACAAGGTAAATCATCCTGAATATTTTTGAGGCGATATTATAGCCTGACTAAAACAGGGATAACATGACAGATACTCAAACGGCCGTATATTACTCTGAGCCATGGTGTGCGTCAGAGAACTATTGGCCGGTTTACTTTGGTACTCATGAAAACATCAAGCCTGCATTTGATCGCAATGACGTGACTATCCCATTCCCACAACGAGACGTGCATCTCAAAGGGAGCGAGTAAATATAAAAGGGAATAGATATCCCGCCCTTAATAGGGCGAGATACTGAACATTAGTCTTCTCAGTGATTATTTAACTGAGGGAAAACCTGACATTAGCTTATCAACCGCATTACCTATCTTGCTACGGGTCTTGGATGAATCAACGCCGTCATGCTCAGACATTCTACTGGCGAGGCCCTCCCAGACAATTTTGCCGGTAGAAACATCCAGAATAGTCAGCTTTAAATGACTGGTGGTTTGATATCCGAGAGAGGGTGCCGTATAAAAGCGCGAACTGACCTCATATTCCGCCAAGGGCGCCTGCCATTGTCTTTCGGCAATTTCTGTAGCAGACATATTTCTGGCGCTGGCCAGTTGACCGACAGAAGCCTCACTGCCTACGCGATAATCCAGTCTGAACTGTGCCGCTTCGGGATTTTCCTTATAGCCCTTACGAGACAACTGGCTATTTGCGGCCGCTCGCACAGCTTCATCAATCAACCGGATATTGTCACTATACTTCTTTTTATCCGTCAACGCTGGAGCATTCCAGCCATAATTCACCCAACCAGTACCATCTAACTCCGGCGATTGCCACGAATCGGTTTTTGTACCGACACATGCTGAGAGTAATACTACTGACGCTAACACTAGAATATTTCTTAAAACCATGATCAGTTTCCTGCCATCAAATTTATGCGACTAAAATTACACGTAAACGCCGATGATAACAATTGCTAATACACACGATTTCACTCCCAGAGCAGTGAATTCCCTTGTTAGAATCTGCTAAACTGATATTCAAAACGAATGATAGAGAGTCTAGAGATGGCAGGTGGCACTAAAAAACCGGATTTTGAGTCAAGTCTCGGTGAACTGGAACAAATTGTAGAGCAATTGGAACAGGGAGATCTTTCACTGGAGCAATCCCTGGCCGCTTTCGAGCAGGGAGTAAAACTGACTAATCTCTGCCAGGACGCTCTCAGCAAAGCAGAACAAAAAGTGCAAATTCTGCTAGCCAATCAGCTTGAACCTCTGGATACAAACATACTGGACACTGACGACGCCTGATGCCTGTGACATTCACCGAGTTTTTATTGGACTGTCGTCGGCGTACCGACCATGTACTAGACACCGTTCTGGCACAATCCGACTCACCTTATACTCAACAATCGAGTGAATTGCCTTTAGCCGGCATTCACCAGGCTCTGCGCTACAGCCTGCTAGCCGGCGGTAAGCGCGTCAGGCCAGTCATGGCTTATGCGGCGGCAAGCGCCACCAAAAACCAGACCAGCGCCAATGATTTGGATTACATCGCAGCAGCCGTCGAATGCTTGCACTGCTATTCGTTAATCCACGACGACCTTCCCGCTATGGATGATGACGATCTTCGGCGGGGAATACCGACCTGCCATATAGCCTTCGATGAGGCTACGGCAATACTGGCGGGAGACGCACTGCAAAGCAAAGCTTTTGAATTACTATCCAAACTGAACCAGACACCAGCAACAACCGTTGTTGCAATTATTGAAACACTGGCCACGGCCAGTGGGTCTCAAGGAATGGTCGGCGGCCAATATATCGACCTTAAAGCCACTGGCCAGCGCATCGACCTTGAGCAGCTTACCGGCATGCACAACCTCAAGACCGGCGCTCTTATTCGCGCTGCGGCCCGTATGGGGGCGCTAGCGGGAGCAGCTAACCCTCATCAGCTACAAGCTATTGATTCAGCAGCTGATGCAATGGGGCTGGCTTTCCAGGTAGTAGACGATATCCTCGATATTGAAAGCGACACTAAAACCCTGGGGAAAAAGCAGGGCGCGGATAATAAACTGAATAAGTCCACTTTTCCGGCCTTACTCGGTATGGACGCATCAAAAAATCTCGCCAAATCACTACATGAACAGGCTCTAGCGGCCCTGATACCACTGGGCCCACCCGCCGAACACATGCGCAATTTGGCTAGTTATATTATCCGACGTGAATACTAACTATCAGAACAGGCAGCCTATCCGTATTTGAGGTAGAATTGCCTCTTTGTACCTTCGCGCAGCAAATTACCCGCAATGAGTAAAACGTTCCAGGATATTCCTTTACATCGGCCTGCCACACCCTTGCTGGACAGAATTAGCCGGCCAGAGCAACTGCGCGTGTTGCGAGAGGAACAACTGCCGGATCTGGCTGATCAGCTGCGTGAATGGTTGCTGTATAGCGTCGGACAGACTGGTGGCCATTTTGGTGCAGGGTTGGGCGTTGTTGAGCTAACTCTGGCCCTCCATTTCGTCTATGACACCCCATTAGACCGACTGGTCTGGGACGTGGGCCATCAGTGTTACCCGCATAAAATTCTTACCGGGCGACGAGAGGAACTTCTCCATATTCGTCGGGCTGACGGGCCTTCTGGCTTTCCTAAACGAAGTGAGAGCGAGTTCGACACCTTTGGTGTCGGCCATTCCAGTACCAGTATTAGTGCAGCTCTGGGCATGGCACTGGCCGCCCGTCAAAAAGGTGAAAAAAGACAAGTTGCCGCCATCATAGGCGATGGCGCCATGACTGCAGGCATGGCCTTTGAGGCCTTGAATCATGCCGCTCATACACGCGCCAACCTACTAGTTGTGCTCAATGATAACCAGATGTCCATTTCGCACAATAAAGGCGGATTAAACACCTATTTTTCGCGTATCTGGGCCAGTAAACTTTACACACAGCTGCGTGAAGGAAGTAAGAAGGTTTTGTCTCGCATCCCCCCGGCATGGGAATTTGCCCGCAAGACCGAAGAACACATGAAAGGCCTGGTCGCTCCGGGAATGCTATTTGAAGAACTGGGCTTTAATTATATTGGCCCTATAGATGGCCATGACCTGCCGGGTCTGGTGACAACACTACGAAATATGCGTTCACTCGAAGGCCCACAGTTGCTACACGTGCTTACCAGCAAGGGCAAGGGCTTCGCCCCCGCTGAGGCTGACCCGGTTGGTTATCATGCACTCAATAAAATAGAAGCCAAAGCCAACAGCAAGCCAAGCGGCACAAAAAAACCCAAATATCAGGATATTTTCGGCCAATGGTTGTGTGATGTGGCCGAGACTGACCCCCGTTTGATTGGTATTACACCCGCGATGTGCGACGGTTCGGGCATGCAGCAGTTCGCCGAACGCTTTCCCGAGCGATTTCATGATGTCGCCATTGCCGAACAACATGCCGTTACTGTTGCGGCCGGGCTAGCCTGCGAAGGTTTGAAACCGGTTGTCGCCATATATTCCACATTTTTACAGCGCGGCTATGATCAACTGATTCATGACGTAGCACTACAGAACCTGGATGTCACATTTGCTATAGACCGAGCAGGATTGGTCGGTGAAGACGGCGCCACTCATACCGGCGCCTTCGATCTAAGCTACTTACGCTGTATACCCAATATGGTGGTTATTGCTCCCAGCGATGAAAACGAATGCCGCCAGCTTCTATATACCGGCTATCAATTACCAGGGCCTACGGCCATTCGCTATCCTCGTGGTAGCGGTGCGGGAATAATCCCCGAAACTGCAATGGCAGCAGTAGCCTTGGGTAAAGCCGTGACTCGCCGCAAGGGCAATAGCATCGCTATTCTCGCTTTTGGCACGGTACTGGATGCTTGTAGACAGGCAGCAGAAGAACTCGATGCCTATCTGGTCGATATGCGTTTTGTGAAACCTCTCGACGAAGAGCTTATCAGTCAGTTAGCTATTAGCTGTGAACTGTTGGTCACCGTCGAAGAAAACGCCATTCAGGGCGGAGCCGGCAGTGGAGTGAACGAATATCTGGCGGAACAATCGATATTAGTCCCTATACTCAACCTGGGGCTAAAAGATGAATATCTGGATCATGCGACACCAGAGCAACAGAGACATTACTCCGGCCTGGATCAGGAAGGTATACTCTCGGCGATTAAAGCCAAAATTAACTGGAACCAAAAGCCCCAGCTAAATCGCGTTTAATCCTCCATTAAATGACCAAGCTTACCCGCCTTGGTAGCCAGGTATTTTGCATTATGGGGATTTTGGCCGGGTCGTAATGCGATACGATCAACCACATCAATACCCATGTCTTGCAGCGCCTTCACTTTACGAGGATTATTAGTCAATAACCTGACTTTGTGAATATTCAGGTGTTCAAGCATAGGTTTGCAGATACTGTAATCACGCATATCAGCACCAAAACCTAACTGCTCATTGGCTTCTACGGTATCTGCACCAGCATCCTGTAAGTGGTAGGCTTTAATTTTATTCAGCAAACCAATACCGCGACCTTCCTGTCGCAAATACAGAATAGCTCCTCGACCCTCTTCGGCAATTTGCTGCATCGCAGAGCGCAATTGTGCGCCGCAATCACAGCGCATGCTAAACAATGCATCACCGGTAAGACACTCGGAATGAATTCGAATTAACAGAGGCTCACCATCACCCATCTCACCCAGGGTCAGAACCACATGTTCCTTGTCGTTTTTGACATCTTCAAAGCCATGCATATCAAACTCTGCCCACTGGGTGGGAAGTTTTGCAGACTCAATGTAACGAACGGACACGTGATATCTCCTGGGCCCAAAAAAGTGGGCCATTTTAGCCTAAAACACGGTAGATACACGACTAAAAACTGCTAAAGTATGGCTTTCGCACTAATGGATTCCATACATTGTCTGATCAAAGCCCATTTCCCGCGCTTTACCACCCACGCCACTGGTTTGCATGGATGGGAATAGGCTTACTGAAATTAATCACCCTACTCCCCTTTAACCTCCAATTATGGCTGGGACGATGGCTTGGCAGGGGCTTAATGCCGTTAGCCAAGCGGCGCCGCCACATCGCCAAAGTAAACCTGGACTTATGTTTCCCCAACCTCAGTGAAGCACAACGTGAAAAGCTACTGCGCAAAACATTTGAATCGCAGGGCATGGCGTTAATGGAAATGGCTCACGCTTGGCTAGGCAACCCCAGCCGACTGCTCAGCAGGGTTCACGACCAAGCCTCGGCCCTCATCAGAGAAGAACAGGCTAAAGGTAAGGGGGTCTTGCTAATTGGGGCCCACTACAATACCGCAGATATCGCTGGCAGCTTATTAGGCCTGTTTGTACCCTACGATATCATCTATAGACCGCAAAAAAGTGCGGTAGTTACCTATATTATGGAGCGTGGTAGAGCGCGTTTTCTGAAAGGTGGTACGGCTTTTCAAAAATCCGATGTACGAGCCATGTATGGCTCACTACGTAAAGGTCGCACTTTGTGGTATCCCGCGGATCAAGATTACGGCCGACGTCACTCGGTATTTGCCCCATTTTTCGGCGTATCGGCGGCCACCATCGATGCCCCTACGCGAATGGTAAAGCAAACCGGGGCCAACGTTCTGATGTCTTATTATTACCGGGATAAAAACAAAAACTACGTCATCCATGCCGAACGGCTGGAAGGTTTTACTGGTACTGATTCACAGCGAGATGCTGAAGTGATCAACGCGGCTCTGGAACGGTTAATCCGCCAGCATCCCGAACAATACATGTGGGTACACCGACGATTTAAAACTCGACCTGAAGGCGAGGAGCCCGTTTACTAATACAGACTAGGGCTGCTGGTGATAGATTGGTGATAATTCGTGAACCGCATTAATAAAACAACCGGCACTGGCCGGATCTACTTCCGGTGTAATGCCATGCCCGAGATTAAACACATGACCATTACCATTGCCATATGAAGCTAGAATACGCGCCACTTCAGCCCGTATAGCCTTATCTGAAGCATACAACATAGTTGGGTCCATATTGCCCTGAAGGGCTACCTGGCCACCAATGCGTGCACGAGCCTTGCCTATATCGGTAGTCCAATCCAGGCCAACCGCGTCACAGCCACTATCAGCGATAACTTCCAACCATTGCCCGCCATTTTTAGTGAATAAGATTACCGGAACCTTGCGCCCGTCATTTTCACGAATCAAACCATCTACAATACGGGTCATGTAATTCAGAGAAAATTCTTCATACGCCGTATGCGATAATGCGCCGCCCCAAGTATCAAATATTTGCACAGCCTGTGCGCCCGCGAGAATTTGGGCATTGAGATAATCGACCACTGATAGCGCCAACTTCTCCAATAATAAATGCATAACTTCGGGCTGATTAAACGCCATTGCTTTTGTTTTTCGAAAATCCTTGGATGAACCACCTTCCACCATATAGGTGGCCAGCGTCCACGGACTACCGGAAAAACCAATCAGTGGCACACGACCATTCAGCTCTCGACGAATTGTGCTCACCGCGTCAACCACGTAAGTCAGGTCTTTTCTTGCATCAACTACAGGCAGCGCCTCAACATCGGCTGCGCTATTAATCACCTTACGAAAACGAGGCCCTTCTCCAGCCTCGAAATACAAACCCTGTCCCATCGCATCCGGGATAGTAAGAATATCGGAGAATAAAATGGCGGCATCCAGTGGGTAGCGTTCCAGCGGCTGCAAAGTCACTTCGCATGCGGCTTCCGGATTGGTACACAGGGCCATAAAATCACCAGCGCGAGAGCGAGACGCTCTATACTCTGGCAAATAACGCCCCGCCTGACGCATCATCCACACCGGAGTTACATCCACCGGCTGACGCATTAATGCACGTAAAAACCGATCATTTTTTAATTCAGTCATAGTCGCTCCGCCCAATTTTATTATCAGGCTCAAAATTATTCAGGATTAAATCTCTAGTAAATCAAGCATGCCTTCAGCTGCTTGTCGGCCTTCCCAGATAGCAGTCACCACCAGGTCGGAACCACGCACCATATCGCCACCGGCAAATACTCTCGGATTAGTGGTCTGAAATGGCAAGGCCTGCTCTTCATCGGCGATAACACCATCCCAATCATTTAGCTCTACACCAATATCGGCCAACCAGGCTGGGGGGCTGGGACGGAAACCAAATGCCAATAACACAGCATCAGCTGCCAGTATTTCTTCACTGCCCTCAATAGGCTCCGGACGACGTCGACCATTTTCGTCTGGTTCACCCAACCGGGTTTGAATCACTTTTACGCCTTCCACTTTACCGTCTCCAACTATTTCAATTGGCTGGCGGTTGAATAGAAACTGTACGCCTTCTTCTTTGGCGTTAGTCACCTCACGGCGAGAACCTGGCATATTTTCTTCATCACGACGGTAGACACAACTAACAAGCTCTCCGCCCTGCCTCACTGCGGTACGTACACAGTCCATTGCGGTATCTCCACCACCTAATACAACAACCTTTTTACCGGCAAGATCGACATAGTCGTCGGCTCCTTGCTCGTAGCCATGCAGGTCATAAGTATTTGATACAAGGTAAGGCAAGGCGTCATAGACACCTGGCAAGTCTTCGCCAGGAAAGCCACCTTTCATATAGGTATAGGTTCCCATACCGAGAAAGACTGCATCAAATTCGTTCAATAAATCCTCAACCGAGACATCCTTACCCACTTCAGAATTAAGCCTAAACTCTATACCCATAGCCTCGAAGATTTCACGGCGCAATTTCATCACGCCTTTTTCCAACTTGAACTCGGGAATACCGAACGTTAGCAAGCCGCCTATTTCAGGGTAACTATCAAAAACGACCGGCTTAACCCCACCGCGCGCCAATACGTCTGCACAGGCCAAACCAGCAGGACCCGCCCCAATAACGGCAACCCGCTTATCAGTAGGCACAACAGAGCTCATATCAGGCCGCCAGCCCATAGCAAATGCCGTATCGGTAATATACTTTTCAGCCGCGCCGATGGTGACTGCACCAAAACCATCGTCCAGAGTACATGCGCCCTCACAAAGCCTGTCCTGTGGACAAACACGACCGCATACCTCGGGCAGGCTATTGGTCTGATGACATAAGTCAGCAGCCTCCATGATATTGCCTTCAGAGATCAATTTTAACCAATTGGGAATATAGTTGTGTACCGGACACTTCCACTCACAATAAGGGTTACCACACTCCAGGCATCGGTGTGACTGATCCTGTACCTCAACGGGTTTGTACGGCTCATAGATTTCGGCAAACTGCTTGCTGCGTTCTGCGGCCGCTTTTTTAGCCGGATCTGCTCGGCCTACATCGAGAAACTGAAAATTATTATCCAAACGCTGTTGCATTACTCTGCTCTCGCTAATCTGTTACTCAGGCCGCTTGCGCACATTGGCAAGCAGTTCGACCAGGTTGGCCGCCTTGGGTTTAACTAACCAGAATTTTCTCAGGTAACCGTGGAAATCATCTAATATTTCCGAACCCCACTGACTACCGCTTTCAGCCACATACTCTGCAATCACTGAACGTAGATGGTGACGGTTAGCCTCATAGGCCTCTTTGGTAATTCGGCTTATTTCTACCAGTTCAGCATTCACACAATCGTAAAAATTACCTTCCATATCCAGCACATAGGCGAAACCACCCGTCATACCAGCACCAAAGTTATATCCCGTATTACCCAACACGGTAATACAACCACCGGTCATATATTCACAACAGTGATCTCCCGCGCCTTCGATAACAGCATGGGCGCCTGAGTTACGCACCGCAAAACGTTCACCGGCTTTTCCTGCAGCAAACAATTTCCCACCTGTCGCACCGTAGAGGCAGGTATTGCCAATGATTGTGGTTTCATTGGACTTAAAAGTGCTCTGTAGTGGCGGATAAATCACCAACTTGCCAGCAGCCATCCCCTTGCCGACATAGTCGTTGGCATCACCCTCAAGATACATATTCAGGCCACCGGCATTCCATACACCAAAGCTCTGACCCGCAGTGCCGTTAAGATGAAGATTCAAGGGCGCATTCAGCATGCCCTGGTTACCGTGCCGTCGGGCAATTTCACCGGACAAACGCGCTCCTATGGAACGGTCACAATTAGTTACTACATAGTCAAATTCACCGCCAGAAGAGGCTTCAATCGCAGGTAACATATCCTCTACCATACGCTCGGCCAAGGCACCTTTATCATAAGGCTCGTTGCTTTCTATATTGCAAAAACGCGGTTGCGACTCCTCTATCTGGTCATTGTGCAGCAGAGGGGTTAAATCCAGCTTACGCTGTTTATCGGTAGTCCCTTCCATTGCCTGCAACAGGTCGGTACGGCCAATAAACTCCGCCATACTCCGCACACCGAGACTCGCCATAATTTCTCGCGTTTCTTCAGCAACAAAACGGAAGAAATGCATGACCATTTCGACGGTGCCAATAAAATGCTCATCCCGCAGGCGGGCATCCTGAGTAGCCACGCCTGTGGCGCAATTATTCAAATGGCAAATACGCAAATATTTGCACCCTAATGCGACCATGGGCGTGGTACCAAAACCGAAACTTTCAGCGCCAAGAATGGCCGCTTTAACAACATCCAGACCCGTTTTTAATCCGCCATCAGTCTGCACTCGCACAGCACCACGCAAACCATTAGATCGCAAGGCTTGCTGTGCCTCCGCCAAACCGAGCTCCCACGGACCACCAGCGTAACGAATAGACGTTAACGGACTGGCCGCCGTACCGCCGTCGTGACCGGATATGGTAATAAAATCAGCGTATGCCTTGGCCACACCTGCTGCAATAGTGCCCACCCCAGGCTCTGATACCAGCTTAACCGAGACCTTAGCTTGTGGATTCACCTGTTTCAGATCAAATATCAGCTGAGCCAAATCTTCAATACTGTAAATATCGTGATGTGGTGGCGGTGAAATCAACGTGACTCCGGGCACAGAGAAACGTAATCGCGCGATCAGCTCGTTAACTTTGCCTCCTGGTAACTGCCCACCTTCACCTGGCTTTGCACCCTGAGCCACCTTAATCTGTAATACTTCGGCATTAACAAGATAGTGCGGCGTCACGCCAAAACGCCCTGACGCTATTTGCTTTATCTTGGATACACGCTCGGTTCCAAAACGTGTTGGATCCTCCCCGCCTTCGCCGGAATTAGAGCGACCTCCGAGGCGGTTCATTGCGGTCGCCAGGGCCTCATGAGCCTCCGGAGAAAGAGCGCCAAGTGACATACCTGCGGAATCGAAGCGCAGCAAGATTTTTTCTAGTGGCTCAACTTCACTTATATCAATAGCCTGCGCGGACGGCGTTATCTGCAATAAATCTCGTAGAGCTAAGGTAGGCCTATCATTAACCAGTGAGCTATAGCGTTTAAATACCTTGTAGTCACCGGTCTGTACAGCATCTTGCAGCGTTTGAACTACGTCGGGATTAAACGCGTGGTATTCAGAGCCGTGTACATATTTTAGCAAGCCACCCTGTTTGATGGGCTTGCGCTCGAGCCAGGCGCTTTTTGCTAAAATAGCCTGATCCGCCTCCAGTTCAGCAAAACCCGCGCCTTCAATACGCGATGCAACACCACAAAAACAAGTATCTACAATTTCGCTTGCCAAACCTATAGCTTCGAAAAGCTGTGCTCCGCGATAAGACGCGATAGTAGAAATCCCCATTTTTGACAGGATTTTCATCAAACCTTTGTTAATACCCTTGCGATAACGGCCAAATGCAACGGATTCGTCCGCTAATACCTCTCCCGTACGGATCAGGTCAGCAATTATGTTAAAGCTCAGATAGGGGTATACCGCCGAAGCGCCAAAACCCACCAATGCCGCCACCTGATGTGAATCACGTGCTGTACCCGTCTCAGCAATAATATTACTGTCGCAGCGCAAGCCGGCTTTAATCAGCGCGTGATGAACTGCACCGGTTGCCAATAAGGCATGCACGGGTATTTTACCCTGTTCTATGGCCCGGTCAGTTAGAACCAAAATTACCTTGCCGCTGGATACTGATTTTACCGCGTCATCAGCAAGGTCTAACACCGCCTGTTGAAGAGATTTCTCCTTTGGATCGTACTGCAGACTAAGCGTCTGTAACCCAAAGTTCGGATGATTCAAAGAAGTTAGCTGACGGAACTTCCGTGGAGAGAGAAGAGGTGAACTTAATACAACTCTCTCAGCATGAGCAGCAGTCTCTTCAAAAATATTTTTCTCTGACCCAAGACAAGACGCCAAAGACATCACGATAGACTCGCGCAATGGGTCTATAGGGGGGTTTGTAACCTGAGCGAATTGCTGCCTGAAATAATCATACAAGGGTCGCTGCTGACGAGACAATACCGCCAGAGGCGTATCATCGCCCATCGAACCCACCGCTTCCTGGCCGCTTTCAGCCATCGGTCGCATGATCTGATCGCGCTCTTCAAAACTGACATTAAACATCTTTTGATAGCGCTGTAGTTGCTGGGAGTTAAACGGGCTAATCTCCAAATCACTTTCCAGCGTGGACTCAATTCGAATGTTTTGCTCTTGCATCCAACGCTTGTACGGCTGGGCGCTCTTGAGTTCCTGATCTACTTCTTCAGTAAATCGGATGCGGCCATTGACGGTATCAATCGACAACATCTCTCCCGGCCCCACTCGACCCTTTGCAACAACATCTTCCGGTTTGTAATCATAGGTACCTATTTCAGATGCCAGCGTAATCAAACCATCTGTGGTTTGAACCCATCGTGCAGGACGAAGGCCATTACGATCGAGCATGCAAACCGCATAGCGACCATCGGTCATGACTAAACCGGCGGGGCCGTCCCACGGCTCCATATGCATGGAGATGTAATCATAAAAGGCCCTTAAATCCGGGTCGATATCATCAACATTCTGCCACGCAGAAGGCACCATCATGCGCATCGCTTTGTGAATATCCATACCGCCCATCAATAATACATCGAGCATATTATCCAGACTGGAAGAATCAGAGCCGGTGCGATTAACCAGTGGCGCGATAGTTTGTAAATCAGGTAAAAGGGGGGAATCGAATTTGCTGGTTCTCGCCTCAGACCAATTTCGATTACCCATAATGGTGTTAATCTCACCATTATGAGCCAAATACCTGAATGGCTGAGCCAGAGGCCAGCGTGGCAAGGTATTAGTAGAAAAACGCTGATGAAAGACACAAATCGCGGTTTCGAGAGCAGGGTTGGCCAAATCGAGAAAGAATGCCGTTAAATCTGCAGGCATTACCAAGCCTTTATAAGACAACACCTCAGAGGACAGGCTACAGACATAAAAGTCCTGATCATCTCGCAGACAATTTTCAGCCATGCGACGAGCGACATACAGAGCGGTATTAAATATCGTCTCTGCAGTACCGACAGCGGGTTCAATGAGAACCTGTTCAATAGTAGGCAAACTTGCCAGTGCTATTTCACCGCATACAGCGGGATCGACCGGTACAGAGCGCCAACCGACTACTGTCATGCCGGCCTTTTCTAAGGCATTGGTAAATTGATCACGAGCGGCCTGCGCGAGAGTTTCGTCACGGGACAGGAAAACCTGACCGACTGCATACAATGAGCCGAGTTCATGCTTGAACTCTGCTTGCGACCAGGTGCGGACAAAGGAATCGGGCATTTTAATCAACAAGCCACAGCCGTCTCCTGTTTTACCATCCGCAGCGATACCTCCGCGATGGGTCATGCAGGTCAATGACTCAATTGCGGTCTTTAATAATTTATGACTGGCCTCGCCACCCACATGGGCGATAAGGCCAAAACCACAATTATCCTTGAACTCACCTGGGCTGTATAGTCCCTTCCTCATAAGAAGCTCACCAAAAATACTTTTAAATCAATGACATAGCCGAATGGAAATCGACAGCGCCGGAGGCAGGCCGGCGAAAAGGACGCTCATTCTACACGCAGGGCGCAAGGCAAACAAATTGAAATAGAATCAGAAACCCGATACCCGATATACGGTGTATATATCGAAAAGTATCAGCTAGGCACGACAACCAACAATCGCAGCGGAAATTAGCTCGACAGGGGCCTCAGAGCTTATCACGGCACTACCAAGGCTTTGTAGCAAGACTAGACGCAAACGCCCGTCCAGAACCTTTTTATCTACCGCCATTAACTCCAAAAATCTTTCAGGGGTCATATCAGCAGGGGCATGTACGGGCAGGCCCGCGCGGCAAAGAAGTTCGATGCAGCGATTTAATGCGTCCTGAGATAACCAGCCCAAATCGACTGATAAGCGGGCCGCAATCACCATACCAACCGCCACCGCCTCTCCATGGAGCCATTGCCCGTAACCACGATCTGTTTCTATCGCGTGACCGAAGGTATGCCCTAAATTCAATATAGCCCTGACACCGCCCTCTCGCTCATCTGCAGCAACAACCTCTGCCTTACACTCGCAGGAACGTCTTATGGCATAACTCAGCGCTTCACTATCTCTGGCCAATAGAGCATCCATGTTCTGCTCCAACCAGGCGAAAAAGTCGGTGTCATATATCAGGCCATATTTCACTACCTCGGCCAGGCCTGCGGCCAACTCCCGCTCCGGCAAGGTTTTTAGCGTATCGATATCGGCGACAACACACTGGGGCTGATAGAAAGCACCTATCATATTTTTACCCAATACATGGTTAACACCTGTCTTGCCACCAACAGAAGAGTCGACTTGGGCTAGCAGGGTGGTGGGCACCTGAATGAAATTCACTCCGCGCTGATAGCAAGCCGCCGCAAAGCCTGTCATATCACCTATAACTCCGCCACCCAATGCGATGAGTGTTGTAGTTCGATTGTGGCGCGCCTCAAGCAAAGCATCGAATATGGCATTAAGCTCAGATAAGGTTTTGTATTGCTCACCGTCTTGTAACAGGCATACATCGACCTTGAAGCCGGCAAGAGCGGCCTCTAACCGAGGCAGGAAGAGCGAGGCGAGAGTATCATTAGACACTACCATAACTTGATTGCCTGAAATATGTTCAGCAAGTAATTCTGGTTGTGACATTAACCCACTGCCAATATATATGGGGTAACTTCGGTCGGCCAGCTCAACTTTCAACTGCTGCATAGACTATTCGTCACCTAGTTCACGTGCAATTTCCAAGGCAACATCGCGTGGCGAGCGTCCGTCCGTATTAACAACAACATCCGCTGTAGCCATATACAAAGGGTCACGCACGGCCATTAGCTCTTCAAGCACCTGCCGAGGGTCGTCTGTTTGTAACAAAGGACGACGTTTATCTCTCGCCGTACGCTCACTCTGCTGATCAACACTTGCGCGTAAATAAACCACCTTGCCCCGTGAACGAAGAATTTTTCGATTCTTTTCCGCCATGATAATACCGCCGCCAGTGGCCAGTACGATACTGTTTTCCCCCGACAGCTCTTCAAGCATAGCACTCTCGCGTACGCGAAAGCCTGCCTCTCCTTCTACATCGAAGATCCAGGGAATATCTGCGCCGCAGCGTTCCTCGATAGCCTTATCGGTATCGTAAAGCGATAAACGCAGTTCGGCCGCCAGAAGGCGGCCGATGGTTGATTTGCCGGCTCCCATGGGACCGATCAGAAAGACATTGTCAGCCTTTGCCATTCATATTCCTGTACTAGTCCAGTAGATCGTCGGATAGTATACGCGGTGTTATAAATATCAAGGTCTCTGACTTCTCTTTTTTCTTGGTTGTACGCTTAAACAAGCGACCAAGATAGGGGATATCGCCCAAAAACGGCGTTTTTACTACTTCATCAAAATCAGTAATCTCGAATATTCCGCCCAATACAATCGTCTGACCGTTATCTACCAACACCTGGGTAACCAATTCGGTGGTATCGATAATAGGAATTTGCGAGTTAAATTCACCTGCAATCAAGTCAGAAATAAAGTCCTGATTGATTTTAAGATCCATAATAATGCGATCATCAGGCGTGATATTGGGCGTTACATCTAGCTGAAGAACAGCATCTTTAAACGATACGGTGGTACGACCACTGGAAGAACTCTGTAAATAAGGCACCTGCTGACCAGACTTTATGGTCGCTTTTTGCTTATCACCGGTGATCAGCTTGGGCTGCGACACAATCTCGCCAGCGCCATTACTTTCCAGTGCAGATAGCTCAGCAGATATCTCTATATCGGAACTCAAATAGGTGACCGCCAGAGCAGAGGCCTGTGACCCGGCAACACCCAAATCGACAACAAGAGCATCCGGGTAATCCAGTGCTGGCCGATCACCACCCAACAAATCATCAATAATATTTGAGTTTGAATCAATACTGCCCGATGCAACGGTCTTATTACTCCAACTGGCACCACCCCACTTTATACCCAGCTCTCGAGAGAAATCTGACGATGCAGACACAATACGGGCCTCAATCATTACCTGTTTCACGGGCACATCGATCAACGAAATAAGACGTCTGAATTCTTCAAGCCTTGCTGCAGTCTCAGTTACCAGTAGTGAATTAGTACGATCGTCCACAATTACCGAGCCGCGAGGCGAGAGAATACTACCGGTAGAAGCTGAGTCACCACGACTTCCACCATTGTTGTTATTGTTTCGACCACTTCTACCGCCTTTATCAAACAGCCGGAAAATCTCTTTCGCATCAGCGTAACGTACTCGAATAAATTCAGTCTGCAACGGGGCGAGTTGCTCCAATTGCTTATTAGTTTCAACCTCACGTCGCTCGCGTGCAGCAATTTCAGCCGCAGGCGCAACCATCAGCACATTACCGATTTGACGTTTGTCTAAGCCTCGGGTCTTCAGTACCAGATCTAAAGCCTGATCCCAGGGCACTTCCTCCAATCGCAAGGTTATCTTGCCCTTAACGCTGTCACTAGCCACCAGGTTAAGATCGGTAAAATCTGCTATCAGCTGTAATACCGATCGCACTTCAATGTTCTGAAAGTTCAACGATAGCTTCTCGCCGGTATACGGAAACTTACGCTTTTTCTCTTCCAACTCTACTTCAGTAAGCGGTCGAACGCTCACAACGTAAAGATCATCCGTTTGATAGGCCAGATATTCATATTCACCCACCGGCTCGATCTTTAACTCGGACACACCGTTGGCATATTGAGCCGTGAAAGAGCCTATAGGGGTTGCAAAATCCATCACATCGTAATTACGCTGTAACTCTTCTGCCATTGAGACATTTTCAAAACGCAGATTGATATATCGACCCTGCTTGAATACATCAACAGCAACTTGTGGGTCAGACAATGTTATCTGCAATAGACCCTCACCCTCTTCACCTCGACGGAAATCAAGATTGGTAATTTGCCCATCAGATTCGGATGACTCAGTCACCGCCGCATTAACAGAGCTATCTCCCTGCTTTATAAAATCGCCACTCGCGCCTGAACCAAGTGTTAAATATAGGCTATTACCCTCGACTCGTGTCTCATATGGGGCTATTTGCACCAAGTTCACTATCACTCGAGTTCGATCAGCCGCTTCAAGAACAACCACACTGTCAGTATTCTGAAAATCCAGCGTGTATTTCTTTTGATCCAGCGCACTCTTGGTCGAAGGAAGATCCAGCGCTATGCGAGCCGGCCGGTCGATAGAATAACCCTTGACGTCCGGCGGCGTGCCGTCGAAATCCAAACGCACCTCAACGGTATCCCCCGGCATCGAATTAAAATCAATCCCGGTGATAGTCGCAGCCCACATATAACTTGCAGGCAATAACATTCCGGCACATACCAGAAGCTTGACTAACAACCCCCTACCGGGAGCTCTGTGTGATAATTTTATGTTTATCATAATAAAAACCTGCTCTCTGGCATTCCCGTCTATTTACTACGTAATTTGATCGTGCGTGGCCTTTCAATCCAGGCGCCTGCACCGTTTGGTACAATTTCTACTAAGAGTACTTGATCGTCCACCAACTCCACAATCTTACCGTGATTGCGACCGAGATAATTACCTTCAGTCACCGGGTGCACACCACCTCGACCATCGTTGACAAGCGCCCACAAAGTATTACCTTTTTTGTAAGTGCCAACCATCGACAAGTCGTCAATTCCAAATTTCTCCAGCGCCTCTTTCACCCGATTAGCATCAGGTTTAACTGTCGAACCACCAGCCACCACATTGGCCACGTCTTTAACTTTTACCGGACGATCAAACGGCGCCCGCATTGCCATAGCCTGATAAGAAAATGACTCGTAAGGCGGATAGGTCGGAATAGGATCAATGCCTCCCGCAGGGCGGGCTTTAACCTCCGCCATCCAACTCTTTATATCAGCGTATTTGTCTCCACCACAACCCACCAGTAATACTGACAATAACAGGCTACAGATCGCAATTTTTGTTTTTGAGCTAAACGCGAAATCCACCAGCGTTACTCCTTATACCGATAGGTTTTGGCAACGATATCTAGCTTAAGTGGCCCGCCTTTGCCTTTTTGGCGTGTTATTTTAAAGTCATGCAATGTAACGATTCTGGGTAGTGCTGCGACGCCGCTAACAAAGGCGCCAAAGTCGTGGTATGTTCCGCCCAAACTTACATCTATTGGCAGCTCTACAAAAAACTCATGACGCTTTTCTTTCTTCAATGCAATGCGGTTATAACTCAGGCCGTTGCGAATACCGGTATCCGTAATATCATCGAGCAAACCCGGAACCTCAGTCTTATTGGGTAATTGCCCCAAAAGCACACCAAAGGTTTCTTCCATTTCTTTCAATTGCTTACGATAGTCTTCCAGGTTGGCCGCTTCGTGCGCTGTACGTGCAAATTTTTTGCGCAAAACCAACTCTCGCTTTTCTACCTTGTCCAACTCTAGTTGCTGCGCCTCAATTAAGCCGTAATAACCACCAACCAAAATCAATAAAAACACTGCAAGCCAGGCGAGCATTTTAACTAGCAGAGGCCAAGCGCCAATATTATCGAAACTAAGATCATTAATATTAATTTCGTTGAGGGATTTTAAACTATCTGACAAGGCCATTATTTTTTACCCTTAGCGGCTGCAGCAGTCTCTGTTTTCTTGGGCGGAGCCAATTTAAACGTCATCACAAAGTTATTAGCCTGCTCTCCGTAGCTTCGATTTGCTTTCACCTCTGACAGGTTTGGGCTGGAAAACCACTCCGATTGTGCGATATTTCTCATTAGGCTGGCGACACGATTATTAGACTCGGCGGTACCATTGATATAAATACGATTACCCTTGGAGCTAATTTGAGTAAAAAATACACCATCTGGCATAATTCGTACAATCTCATCATATACCCGAACAATAACCGGGCGACGCCCTTGAAGATCCTGAATAACACGCATACGGTCGATCAATTGACCGCGACGCTTCTTCAGCTGTTTAATCTCTTTTACCCGTACTGCAAGCACCGCAGTCTCACGCTCAATAAAAGCATTCCGGTCGCTCTGGTTACTAACCGCCATAGACATGGCCCACCAGACAAGTCCAACCAATACGAGGCCAGCGATGACTACTGTAGTTAAGACTGCCAAAAAATCCTTCCGCTGAGCTTCGCGGCGCTCTTCACGCCAGGGCAGGAGGTTAATATTCGTCATTAGCCGAAACTCCTCATTGCCAGGCCACAGGCCACTAAAAGAGCTGGACCATATTGGGCCAAAGCCCCAGCATCCACTTTAGATGCAACGCCCATTTCTTTCAGTGGATTGGCGATAGAAACATCAACGCCGGAGCTATCCCGCACTCTCTCTTCCAAACCGTCCGCTGTAGCAACGCCACCAGCAAGAAATATATAGTCGACATCATTATACGAAGTCGACGAGAAGAAAAACTGCAAGGCACGCGTAATTTGTTGACTCACTGAGTCCACAAATGGGGCTAGCACTTCATCTTCGTATCCCTCAGGTAAACCTCCCTGATTTACCGCCATCATCGATTCCTGAGCCGAAAGACCATAGCGATGCTGAATTTCTTCAATCAACTGTTTGCCGCCAAACAGCTGCTCGCGTGTGTACTTAGCCTCGCCCTCATGAAAAACCGTTAGTGTCGTCATACTCGCGCCAATATCAAAAACAGCGACTACCTGACTGCTATCCAGACCCAGCTGCTGCTCCAACAAAGAAACTGCACGCTGCAGCGCGTAAGCCTCAACATCAACGACTTTGGCCACTATGTCGGCAACATCCAAAGCATCTACCCGTGACTCGACATTCTCATTACGACAGGCCGCCAGCAACACCTGATCCATGTCAGGATGAGATTCAGAAGGCCCAATGACGGTAAAGTCCATAGCGACTTCTTCAATCGGATAAGGAATATATTGATCAGCTTCGACTGAAATCAAAGCCTCAAGCTGCTCGTCAGCCAAGCCGCCTTCCATTTCAATAATTTTAGTAATAACTGCAGAGCCTGCCACGGCAACCGCGGCATACTTCAGTTTGGTGCCAGACTTCTCGACAGCGCGCGCAATGGTCTCGCCCACAGCCGCCTCATCCCGAATGGCCTTTTCAACGACCACATTAGGCGGCATAGGCACTACTGCCATATGCTCAACTTTATAACCCTTGCCGTGTTTGCTCAGTTCAACCAATTTAACGGCAGACGAACTGATATCAATCCCTAAAACGGCTTGCGGTTTGTTCTTATTAAAGATTCCCACAATATTTTCTCGCCAGTAACGGTGACTTAGATATGTTTTGTATCTTTTTACATTAAAGTCCAGACTAACTCAAACAGCAAATATATATGAAGCCTAAAATTGCATATAATGGACTTTTCTTGCCTCACAAGTGCTTTTTTGTGAGCGAATTCACCCCTTAGAGGAAAAACTGCGGCATGCCCAAACCGTTATCCACTTTTTTGCGCCTGACCTTTATCGGCGCAATTGCCGCTGTTGCTCTTGCTTCCAGCATCATCCTATATCTTCAGCCAAGATTGCCCGATGCCGAGAAAATTAGGGACATACAACTGCAAATCCCTCTACGGATATATGCCTCAGGCAATGTTTTGATCGGCGAATTTGGCGAAAAGCGTCGAACTCCGGTCGAATATCAACAAATACCCGAGACTTTCATAAAAGCAGTGCTAGCAGCAGAAGACGACAATTTTTTCAACCACCGCGGTATAGATATCCCCGGTTTGCTGCGCGCAGCCATTCAATTGGCCACCACGGGCCATATCCGCTCTGGTGGCTCGACGATCACGATGCAGGTGGCCAAAAACTACTTTCTTACCAGAGAACGGACCTTTACCCGTAAATTCACCGAGATTCTTCTCGCCATCCAGCTTGAACAAGAGCTAAGCAAGCAGGAAATCCTCGAACTCTACCTTAACAAGATTTTTCTCGGCCATCGCGCATACGGCATTCAAGCCGCTGCTCAGGTTTACTACGGAAAAAGCGTAGATCAAATAACTCTGGCCCAGCAAGCCATGATCGCGGGATTACCCAAAGCACCGTCTGCTTACAATCCGTTATCAGACCCAAAACGAGCAAAACAACGGCGTGATTGGATATTGTCACGCATGCATCAACTGGAATATATCAACGAAAGCGATTATATCGCGGCCAAAAACTCACCCGTCACAGCGGCATATCACGGCCCAACACTGGACCTGCATGCGCCCTATGTCGCAGAAATGGTCAGGCAGGAGGTGATAGCGAAATACGGGCTACAGGCCTATACCGCTGGTCTGACGGTCTTTACCACCATTGACAGCCACTTTCAGAAAATAGGTCAAGAGGCATTACTTAACGGCCTGCTAGCCTATGACTCTCGGCACGGCTATCGTGGACCTGAAACCCATGTGGCGCTTAACGATGAACAACAGCCCGCAAATGACGAATGGCTTAAAATACTAGCTCGCACACCCGCTATAGGTCCATTAGTACCCGCCGTTGTCAGCGAGGCTAATGAACAAGACATCATGGTACTCACAGCCGATGGCCAGAGTGTATTCCTCTCGTGGGAGCAAGGTCTTAAGCAGGCACGACCGTATTTATCTGAAGACCGTCGCGGCCGGACACCGAAAACAACTGCAGATATCCTCAAAATAGGTGATCTGGTTAGAATTCGCCTGATAGACGAACAGTGGCACTTAAGCCAGCTACCGGCAGCACAGTCAGCTTTAATTTCCTTACGGCCCTCAGACGGCGCCATACTCACGCTGGTAGGCGGGTTTAACTATGGGTCCAGCCAGTTTAATCGCGCCACTCAGGCTCGCAGACAACCCGGATCCAATTTCAAACCATTCCTGTACGCTACAGCACTGGATTCAGGCTTTACCCCTGCAACGATGATAAACGACGCGCCAGTGGTATTTGACGATAGTGGTCTGGAAAACACCTGGCGCCCGGAAAACTCATCCGGCAAATTTTTTGGCCCTACACCGTTGCGACAAGCGCTCTATAAGTCCAGAAACCTGGTCTCAATACGACTACTGAGGGCAGTTGGTATCGACCGGGTTAGAAATAACGTCGCCAAATTCGGCTTTGACACTTCACAATTACCACAAAATCTTTCTCTTGCTCTGGGCACGCAAACCAATACACCGATGGAAATTGTCAGCGCCTATGCCATTCTCGCCAACGGTGGATTTAAGGTAGAACCTTACCTGATTGACCACACGGTAGACAAAGACGGTAATACTATTTTTAAGGCTGAACCGCGGGTCGTTTGCAGCCAGGACTGCGAAGGAATCGGTACTAGGCAAGAAAACGCCTCACTGGCCGGCGAACCGGTAGAATCCGAGCTAGGAGCCGAGGCAGGAGGTAAGGTAAGCAACGCAGAAAACACCACTCCATCCGAACAAGCGATTGCTCCGCACTACGCTGAACAAGTCATTGATCCGCGTGTGATTTATCTGGTGGATTCGATCCTGCAGGATACTGTACGCAGAGGCACAGCCACCCGCGCCAAGGTACTGGAACGTTCCGACCTGGCCGGAAAAACTGGTACTACCAATGGTCCAACTGATGCCTGGTTTTCGGGCTACAACCCCGACGTTGTCACTACCGCCTGGCTCGGTTTTGATCGCTACGAAATGCTGGGTAAACGGGAGTTTGGTGGCAGCGCCGCACTGCCGATCTGGATAGATTTCATGCGTGAAGCATTGAAAGATAGCCCGGACTTACCCAGGACCAGACCACAAGGCGTGGTATCAGCCCGTATCGACCCAAAATCAGGTCTTCTGGCTCACCCGAATCAGGACGATGGAATATTTGAGCTGTTCCTGGAGGAGACTATACCTACTAGAACAGCTCCATCACCCAATGCGCCATCAGTTGACAGCCAGGCCAGGGAGCTGGAAGAATCGGAGCTCTTCTAAAGAGGGTAATGCTCGGGGTAAGGCTGGCGAGCAACTCCAGTGTCAACCGCAGCCTGGGCTACCGCGGCACTCACGCGCGCCAACAATCTGACGTCCATGGGTTTAGGAATAATATATTCCCTACCAAACTCCAAGGATTCCAGATTACAGGCCTTCAATACAGCATCAGTCACGGGCTCTCTGGTGATTTCCGCTATTGCGTGTACTGCGGCAATTTTCATTTCTTCATTTATTCGTGATGCCTGCACATCCAGCGCACCGCGAAAGATAAAGGGGAAGCCCAGTACATTATTTACTTGATTCGGGTAATCAGAACGCCCGGTTGCCATTATCAGGTCATCACGTACAGCATGAGCCAGCTCTGGCGATATCTCCGGGTCAGGATTCGAACAAGCAAAAACAATAGGATTAGCCGCCATGGTTTTCAGCAGATCCGGAGAAAGGAGATTTGCGCCCGACAGACCAACAAAGACATCAGCGCCGGCACATGCATCGGCTAAAGTTCTCGCAGCCGTATCATTAGCAAACTCTGCCTTAAATTCATTTATATTGGTGCGACCACCATAAATCACACCCTGACGGTCCAGCATATAGATATTTTCACGCCCTGCACCCAGAGACACCAGTAGACGCATACAAGCAATCGCAGCCGATCCCGCACCCAAGCAGACTATTCTGGCTGTCGCCAGATCTTTGCCCTGTATCGCCAACGCGTTGATCATTCCAGCAGCAGTCACGATCGCCGTACCATGCTGATCATCATGAAAAACCGGGATATTACAGCGCTCAATCAATGTTTTTTCAATATGAAAACACTCCGGAGCCTTAATATCCTCCAGATTAATTCCGCCAAAGGTATCGGCGATATTCGCTACGGTATCGATAAATTGCTGACTATCCTGAGTATCCACTTCGATATCTATCGAATCGACTCCAGCAAAGCGCTTAAAAAGCAAAGCCTTGCCTTCCATCACCGGCTTGCTTGCTAGCGAGCCGAGATTACCCAAACCCAAAATCGCCGTTCCGTTTGAAATCACGGCGACTAAATTACCTTTGATGGTGTAGCGATAGGCGTTTTGAGGATCATCAGCAATCGCTCGAACGGGCTCAGCTACACCAGGACTATAAGCCAAGGCCAAATCGGCCTGAGTTTCCGCCGCCGTGGTCAGCTCTATTGAAATTTTTCCAGGTCTAGGGGACGCATGATAATCCAGCGCAGCCTTTTTATAGTCCGACATATGATCTCCAGCCTATTGGATTAAGAAAAAGAGGCGCGAAGCATATATAAATCACGTCCCGCTCACAAGCGTCCTAAGGAGGGTTTAATTAATTCTCATACGTATTGAAGCAGGATGATAAACATCCATTTTCCAATTAGCGTAGCCGGAATTCGGTTTTACGTCACGTCGAACCAGCCAACCACGCGCTTCGATGGACTGCCCCACCAAGGCCTGAAGCGTATTCCAATCGAAATATGGCTGATTATTCAAATCTATCCGAAGGACAAGGTCACCCTCCAATTCGAGCCACCAACTACTGCCGCCGCGGGAGACTTTAAGCACTTGTCCAGTCAGAAGCATAAATCCCGACGACTGAGGAGCAATACTACTGGTTCGAAATGAAGCTGCCTGCCACACGCCCAGGCCGGAAAGCCTGGCCGCTAGCTCAGCTTGCCGCAAACATTCAAAATAAGCCAGATTAGGCGGATGAACCGCCTGAAAAGCCAGCCCTCTCGAGATAAGCGCCTCTGATAGACTAGCACGACCGGCATGATCAAAAACATGCATTAACCAGCGGCCATGCCGGTCCTTAGACTCAGCTCCGACCTGTAACCACAACAAGCCACCAGTGCCTAAAAAACTGCTGGCAAACTGCTGTGCATCTCTGGCATGGGCTTGCGGAAAACCGCTACCACCTTGTAATTCGGGGGTATTTACGCCGATTAGGCGAACTTTTCTACCATCAGACAATTCAAACGTATCACCATCGATGACCCGATCTAACCGGGCCAACTCTACTTCACCCTCAGCAATGCAATCCGACCACGCTAATGGGGCACATAGCAAAAAGGCACTGATCGCTATGCGATACAGTGCCTTTTTTAAGAGACAGACAGCGCTCACGCTGCCATAACTCCTAACCGCGTACGGTACGGTTTCCGAAACGCTTCTTGAATTTATCGATACGTCCACCAGCTTCGGCTGTCTTCTGCTTACCGGTATAAAACGGATGGCATGCAGAACATACTTCAATGTGTATGTCTTTGGCCAGCGTAGAGCGAGTTGTAATTGTATTACCGCAACTGCATGTTGCAGTCATGGCTTCGTACTTAGGATGTATATCAGCTTTCATGTTTAGCGACCCACTTGTTGGCAGCACCGCCACCGAGACAAACCCGGCACCGCACTGCAGAAATTTCGGCTTCTGCCTCTTCGCTGGAGCCCACCCCCAACGAGGGACGCGCATAATACCAGAATCTTTCCCTGACGCAACCGTTTATGATGGCTATTAGACACTTAATAGATAGACCCAGTACATGGTAGACTGCGCCCCGCAGAGCGAAATTGCCAATCAGGAACTCAATTCTACCTTCATGAACCAAGCCATACTTTCGATCGCCCTGGCCACTCCGTTGCGGCGCACTTTCGACTATTTGCCGCCAGCCGGTATAAGTGCCGAATCAGCTACACGACTACAACCAGGCGCACGTATTACCGTACCCTTTGGTCATAGTGAGCGACTGGGGATTCTGGTAGAAGTTAAAACCCAATCTGAGTATCCGGCTAACAAGCTCAAAGAAGCCATAAATATCCTCGATCAAACAAGCCTTTTCAGCCATGAAATCTGGCAATTGTGTTTGTGGGCTGCCGACTATTACCACTACCCTTTGGGCGAAGTTCTTTTCAATGCCCTGCCCGTGATGCTGCGCGACGGGCAAGCGGCGAGAGCCAAACAGCAGCGGGCATGGCGACTTACCACACACGGCAAAGGCCTGCCGCAAACGGCATTGAGCCGTTCGCCCTCTCAACAACAGTTGTTTCAGCTATTACTGACGCAGGACTTTGTAAGCAGGGAGCAACTGAAATCAGCAGAAATTAAGCCAACCACAGCAAAAAACCTGGTAACGAAAGGCCTGGCTGAGGAATTTGAGACTCCCATAACGGGCACATCGAAAATTAACCCAGAGCCTGAGACATCACTAGCACTGAACCCTCAACAACAGGCCGCTATTACCGCACTAATACCGGCGCTGGGAAAATTCCATACCTTTCTATTGCAGGGAGTTACCGGCAGCGGTAAAACAGAAGTCTATCTACAGCTAATTTCAGAAGTACTGGCTCAAAAACAACAAGCGCTTATTCTTGTACCAGAAATAGGATTGACACCGCAAACGCTGGCGCGATTCGAACAACGTTTTGCTTGCTCGGTAATCGCACTTCACTCGGGCCTGCCAGAACGACAAAGACTTGATGCCTGGTTAGCCGCCCGCGATGGCAGCGCAGGTATCATCATCGGTACCCGCTCCGCACTTTTTACGCCCTTCAAATCATTGGGTTGTATCATCGTTGATGAAGAACATGATCTGTCGTTCAAACAACAGGAGGGATTTCGCTATTCGGCTCGTGATGGAGCAATAAAGAGAGCCCAGCTGGAAAATATTCCGGTATTACTCGGTTCGGCAACACCCTCACTGGAATCAAGATATAACGGCCTGAGCAAGCGCTACACCGTGCTCAAGCTCAGTGAAAGAGCGGGTGTCGCCAACCCTCCTGGGCTAAACATATTAGATGTGCGCAACGAAACGCTTACTCAGGGGCTATCTCAACAAGCCCTGGCAGCCATAGGGCAAACTTTACAGCGCGGGGAACAGGCGCTGGTGTTTATTAATCGGCGCGGCTACGCACCGACATTAATGTGTCATAGCTGCGGATGGACTGCTGACTGCAACCGCTGTGATGCCAGAATGACGCTGCACTTGGGGAAAAAATGCCTGCATTGCCATCATTGTGACCAAAAGCGCCCACTGCCGCCAAATTGCCCCAGCTGCCAGAGTAAAAGCCTCATCACACTGGGTCAGGGCACACAGAAACTGGAGGCCAGTTTATGCGAGCAGTTCAAACACTTCCCGGTCATTCGGGTGGACAGCGACGTCACCCAGAGTAAATCAGCCATGCAGGAATTACTGCGCCCCGTCCATCAGGGCGAGGCCTGCCTACTGGTAGGCACTCAGCTATTAGCCAAAGGCCATGATTTTCCACGCCTAACACTGGTGGTCATTGTCGACGCTGACAGCGGCCTCTACAGCGCAGACTTTCGCGGCACCGAGCGCACTGCCCAACTGTTATTACAAGTATCGGGGCGAGCAGGACGAGCCGACCTGGCTGGTCAGGTAGTATTGCAAACCCATCAACCGGATCATCCGCTATTACTCGCGTTACGGGAAAAAACGACAGAAGATTGGTATCAGCAACTGCTGGCAGAACGCAAACTCTTTAGCCTGCCCCCATATAGCTATATGGCCCTGATCAGAGCCGACAGTACCCGGCCGCAGCAAGGTGAAGCTTTGCTCGCGCGGCTAAGAGATAGAATTGACCATGAAGCCCGCACAATGGGCCCTCTACCCGCCCCTATGGCCCGTAGAGGCGGCCGTTTTCGCAACCAGCTGCTGGTTCAATCCGAAAACAGATCACGCCTGCATCGTGTATTAACAGAAGCCGAACAGTGGCTGGAACAAGACAAACAGGCCAGACAAATTCGCTGGTCCATAGACGTAGACCCGCAAGACATGGGCTAGCGCACCGCTGAGCACGATTGCCATTGCTCAGCGGTGCCCTGGAAAAAAACGCTACATTTTCTCCATAACTTCGATACCCAACAAATCCAAACCACCAGCCAGAGTATTGGCCGTCAAATTGCATAACTGTAGACGACTATCGCGATGCGCTGCCGGCACATTGTCTTTTAATACCGGACAATGCTCGTAAAAACTCATAAAAGCGCTGGCCAGATCATACAAATAAGTGCACAGCACATGCGGATAGGCGTCAGCGGCTACTTGCTCTACCATTTCAGCAAACTGAAGCAGTTTTAGGGCCAAATGGCGCTCTTGGACAGCCTCGACAATCACCTCGCCGTGAAGGCTGTCGGGGTCAATACCCGCGCGTCGAAAAATGCTCTTCACTCGGGTATAGGCATACTGTAAGTAAGGCGCGGTATTGCCCTCAAAACTCAGCATCGACTCCCAATCAAAAATATAGTCATTAGTACGTGTGACAGACAGATCGGCATATTTTACCGCACCAATACCCACTTTACGGGCTACCTCGGCCCTTTCCTGTGGGCCCAGGTCACTGTCACGCTCAGCGAGTAATGCCGCCGACCGTTCACAGGCCTCCACTAACAGCTCAGCCAGTTTAACCGTCCCTCCACTGCGGGTTTTAAAGGGTTTTCCATCCTTGCCCATCATCGTACCAAAGGGGTGATGCTCCAGCCTGACCGAATCGCCCACTAGCCCAGCTTTACGAGCAAGGACGAACATTTGCTTCATGTGCAGAGATTGACGAGCATCGATGAAATACAGCACGCGGTCTGCTTGTAATTCCTCTGCCCGATATTTCAGCGCAGCCAAGTCAGATGTCGCGTAAAGATAGCCGCCACCACTTTTTTGTACAATAACAGGGCTAGGATTACCTTTTTTATCCGCCAGCTCAGTAAGAAACACCACTTGTGCACCATCGCTCTCGAGGGCCAAACCCCTGGCTTTCAAGTGCTCCACGATCGGCCCAAGACCATCGTTATATGCACTCTCAGGCTTAATATCCTGATGTCTTAAAGTCACATTTAAGCTACGGTAAATCTCCTCACTGTGAGCAACAGAAATATCAATAAATTGCTGCCATAGACGTCGGCAGTGAGCATCACCGGATTGCAGTTTTACTACGTATTCACGTGCTTTATCGGCAAAGGCGGCGTCATCATCAAAGTGTTTTTTTGATTGCTGATAGAACTTTTCCAAATCAGACAGAGCGAGCTCCGGCTCCTCTCCGCTGCCCAATTGCTCCTCCAGCTCAGCTATCAACATGCCAAACTGGGTGCCCCAGTCACCCATATGATTCTGGCGCACAACATCATGGCCCTGGAATTCAAGCAGACGCGCAAGTGCATCACCGATAATGGTGCTACGTAAATGCCCTACGTGCATCTCTTTGGCCAGGTTCGGTGCAGAATAATCAACAATAACCGTCTGTCGCGGCTCGACCACAGCCACGCCAAGCCTCTCATCTGCGGCCAAAACTTTCACTTGGCTTGCCAAAAAAGCCGATGACACATGAATATTAATAAAACCGGGGCCCGCGATTTCCACTTTGTCAGCAATATCTTCTATATCCAGATGACCGATAACCAACTGCGCCAGCTCTCGAGGGTTGGTTTTTAAACGTTTGGCAGCCCCCAACACGCCATTAGCCTGAAAATCGCCAAATTCAGGGCGTGTACTGGCGGTGACTGCCGGCTGGCATTCTGGCGGAATATTTGCAGCGATCATCGCTGACTGCAAACGGGAGGATAGTAAAGCCTTAATACTCATGAGGATTGCCTTCGCTTCGAGAATGCGGATTGTAGTGCGCGAACTGCCGAATGCAAGTCATGCAGGGTTTACAAGCTCCGATCAAGCTCGGCCAATCGCTCGGGAGTACCTACATCTACCCAACGACCAGCATAGTACTCACCGGTCACCTGAGCTTTTGCCATGGCCTCACGCAATAACGGCACAACAGAAAAACGGCCTGCGGTGCAGCCATCAAATAGACGCGGAGAAAACACCCGTAGGCCGCTAAATGTATATAGAGGAGTATCAATACAAATTTGTTGCTCACTCAAGCTAAAATCACCGCCTGGGTTATGCTCGGGATTATCCACCAAAACCAAATGCGCCAGCTGATCAGGCCTCACAGGATAGTTAGCCAGACACTCATAGGGATAGTCGGTCCAGATATCGCCATTTACCACGATAAACGGCTCATCTCCCAGTAGAGGCAATGCCTGGAAAATCCCGCCGCCCGTTTCCAGCGCCTCGTCTTCATAGGAGAGCACCACCGGAACTCCGAATCGACTCCCATCGCCAACGTATTTCTCGATGCAATCTGCAAGCCACGCAACATTAATTACGATTGAACTCACCCCGCAAGCAACCAGCTTTTCAATATGGTAGGCCAACAGGGGTTTGCCACCCGCCTCCAACAGTGGTTTAGGCAAAGTATCAGTCAGAGGGCGCATACGCTCTCCCCTGCCTGCGGCCAGAATCATCGCTTTCAATCGACGACTCGCTCTACATACCAATCCTGTTTTTCGATCGCTGGCTGTAATACCTGAACAAACCAGGCTTCAAAATCAGCAAACTCGGGATATAGCGCCATCATTTCTCTTGTATAGGCCAGCACAAGAGGCAAATCTTTCAAATACCCTGATTTACCATCACGCAACCAGAGTCGCGCAAAAATACCTAACACTTTTAGGTGTCTCTGCATGCCCATCCAATCAAACTGGCGTATAAACTCAGCCTCGTCCGGAAGGTTCAGACCCAGTGCCTTAGTTGCTTGCTGTCGGTATACCTCTACCCATTCAAGTACCCGCCGGCGGGGCCAGCGCAGATAGCAATCCTTGTATAGCGAGACCAGGTCATAGGTAATAGGGCCCGCCACGGCATCCTGAAAATCAATGACGCCAATATTTCCGTCGCTAATCAGCATTAAATTACGACTATGAAAATCCCGATGCACACAGACAACGGGCTGCTGACATGCGGACTCCACCAACTGAGCAAACAGCCTGTCAATTAAACGGTTAGACCCTTCGTCAAGACTGACACCCAGCATTTCGCCGACAAACCAGTGACGAAACAATTCCATTTCATCCTGCAGTAACTCGGTAGAATAGGAAGGCATAGTCCATGATTCATAGGTCAACGGTAAAGATACCTGCTGGATTTTCAATAACTGCTCAATAGCACGCTGATACAGCTCATCGGTCTTATCGCCCGAAAGCTGAGCCATAAGCAACACGTCACCCAAGTCCTCCTGCAGAATAAAACCGCGATCCAGATCCACCGATTTAACCTCAGGCACACCAACGCCTGCCGAGCGCCATACATTGGCAAGAGCAACAAACTCGAGGTTCTTTTCCTTATCAGGAGGGGAATCTACGGCGACTAAGCTGCCTTGTGCTGCCATAAGCCTGTAATAATGTCGGAAACTGGCATCACCGGAGACAGATAGTATCACCGGGTTGTCCAGTCCATTGCGACCCCCTTCGTTTAAACACCAATGAGTAAAATCATCGTTAATTGCAGAATCAGGCAAACAGTCGATCTCCATTATTTGATGGCACGCTATGTGGGCAGCAGAGCTTAAATGCTTTATTATCCCCGTTCTTTGCACACAAGAAAAATTTGGCCGCTAAAAACTGCGGTCTACACGGGGAATACACCATACCCATGGCACCATTGTACAGAATTTCCGGGCGCTCATTTTCACTAATAATGGGCCTGAGTACCCTTTTGGCAAGCCTATACCTGCCTGCCGCGGTGCAAGAAAATAATGAAGACTGCCAAGACCACAACGCCGATATGTCAGACTGCCAAAAAACAGAACCCTCGGAGCCAGCCATCGAAGACAGCTCGGCTGCACGCAACGCGATGACTTCGCCGGCAGAATTCGACTGGCTGCCGCGCAGTCAGCTTGACGCTGAAGCCCTGAAAGACCTTCCTCGCTACTATAAAGGCGATTATCAAGAACCCGTTAATACCAGTCCAAGCGCCGGAATACCTTTCGACCAAGCCGATCTGGAGGCTAGTGCCGATACCTCGGAGATGCTGGAAAACGAGAAAGTTCGAATGCTCGGTAATGTTGTTCTGTCAAAAGGTGATATACGAATAAAAGCGGATGAGATTGAACTTGATCAGATCAATCGCAGACTCAAAATAAGCGGCAACCTGGAAGTCAGGGATGAAGGTGTCCTGTTGCGCGCTGACGAGGCGGACATCAATGCTGATGATGCAACTGGCACACTGTCTAACGCACAATATGTTATTCACCAAGCCCATATTCACGGTGAGGCAGACCAAATTACGCGTGAGAGCGACAATATAGCGACTATAGATAATGGTACTTATACACGCTGCGAACCAGAAAACGATAGCTGGCACATGGAGGCACGAGCAATAGAGCTTAATCTGGAATCTGGAGTGGGTACTGCCCGGGGAGCCGTCCTGCGCATAAAGAATATCCCGGTGCTTTACACCCCACGAATCTCCTTTCCCATCGACAATCAGCGGCGTAGCGGATTTTTGTGGCCCACATTTAGCTCTGCAAAAGGCACCGGAGGAGCAGATATAACCGTACCCTACTACATTAATATCAACCCCAACTGGGATAGTACCGTCGCCCCCAGGTTTATCTCCAAACGCGGCACCATGGCCGAGGTAGAGCTACGCCATTTAAATAAATACAGCTACTGGGAAGGCGATGCCGCCTATTTGGACGACGAATTATACGGCGACAAGCGCTGGATGATGTCACTACAGGAGAACGGAAGCATAGGTAATAATTGGACTCACAAGATTGACTACGGCCGAGTGAGTGATGATGATTACCTGAATGACCTCAGTAATTCCAATTTCAGTCTCAAACGGAAGAGCCATATTTTACAGCAAGGCCAGCTAGTCTTCCAAAATGAAGCTATCAAAGGCAGCGCCCGTGTGAGTCAATACCAAACTATTGACATACTGGCAACAGATCCGTACCAACTCTTGCCTCAACTGGAAATAGCCACCCGACAAAGATTCCGCTCATTTCAGCCCGAGTGGCTGTTGCGCGCTCAATACAGTCAATTTGACGCAAAAGATGACAATCGTGTTACCGGCTCACGGCTATACCTTGAACCAGGCGTGAGTTTTCCCATGCGATGGACTAGCGGTTTTATTGTTCCCACAGCAAAATATAGAGCATCATCTTATTCTCTGAAGGACAATAACGACCCAAACTTTGATATGACCGACGAAAGCCCCAGCGTAGGCGCGGGCATGTTTAGCCTGGACTCGGGGCTGGTTTTCGAGCGTGAATCTGATTGGTTTGGCAGAAAATACACGCAAACTCTTGAACCTCGCCTGTATTACCTCTACAGCGAATACGAAGATCAGACAGATATCCCTTTGTTTGATACCCAGCAATTGTCCTTCGATTACAATCAGCTGTACCGGGATACCCGTTTTGCCGGCTATGACCGTATTCCGGACGCTAACCAGGCTTCCATTGGGCTTACCAGCAGATTGATAGACCGTGATACGGGAGCAGAAACTTTTCGCATAAGTATTGGTCAAATCCAGTACTTTACAGATCGGCGGGTAAACCTTGATGAAGAGCAGGCTATGACTAACTCTTCAGATTTTTCAGCCGAGATCAGCTGGCGAGCTAATGACAATTTGCGAGCAGTTTCTAGCCTGGTCTGGAATACTGACAACTCACACCTGAACCAAACTGCCTTTGCCTTACGCTATTTATCAGACACAGGCGCTATATTCAATGCGGCCTACCGGTTGCGCAAGGACGATGCTATTCAGGTTCCCGGTGGGGCACTCATTGACAATGACATAGAACAGTACAATGTATCCGGAATTATACCCATAGGCAGCCACTGGGCAGCCGTGGCAAAATGGAATTATGACAAAACCAATGATCGCGATTTAGAACAGCTTCTTGGTGTCGAATACAATACTTGTTGCTGGAAGGTCAGCCTGCTTTATCAGGAAGGCATAGACGGTAATAATGAAAGAGAAAACGGCGTGTACTTTCAAGTTCAGTTAAAAGGCTTGGGTGGTACAGGCGAAAAAGTCGACGGAATTCTTAGAAATTCCATAGTAGGTTACAGAGAGCGCGAACGTTATGACCGTTAAAATTTTACGCCAGTTAGCTGGTTTGTTATTGAGTTTATCACTGATCAGCTTCAGCCATGCTGCACAAATGCTTGATCGTGTTGTCGCCGTAGTTGACGATGACATCGTCATGGAAAGTGAGCTAAACGAACAGATCGAGATGGTGACGAAAAACATTGAGCGCCAGGGTGCAGCAATGCCGCCCGCCGAGGAAATTTATCGCGAAGTGCTTAATAAAATGATAGTTGAGAGTTTGCAGCTACAAATTGCCCGCCGTGCTGGTGTGCAAATTAGTGATGCTCAACTCAATCAGGCCATGGGTACTGTGGCATCACAGATGGGCGCGTCACTGGATCAGTTTCGTGAGCAACTGCTAGCAGAAGGTAGTTACTACCAAACTCGCGAACAAATTCGCCGTGAGATGATATTACGTCAGGTTCAAAATGGCAGCCTCTCTGGCAAAGTATTGGTCACCCAGCCTGAAATTGAAGCATTTTTAGCATCAAACGAAGGCCAACAGTTAACACAGGCACGTTACCGGCTCAGCCATATTCTGCTGCCGCTAACAGAAGATGTCAGTGAAGATACTGTTGATAGTGCGCTGTCCCAATTGGATACTGCCGCTGAAGAAATCCGCGCGGGAATGCCATTACTGCAGTGGCTAAGTCTGTACAACCAAACAAGCAACAAGCCACTTGAAGGTGGTGACCTAGGATGGCGTACCGCAGATGAAATGCCATCATTATTTGTCGAGGCCGTAACAGAAATGGGTAGAGGAGAGGTTGAAGGTCCTCTGCGCAGCCCTGCTGGCCTGCATCTCTTGCAATTGGCAGATACTACTGGTGGTGCAAAATTGGTCGACCAAACCAAAGCTCGGCATATTCTAGTCAAAACATCCGAAATTCGAACAGAAGAACAGTGCCAGGTTTTACTAAGCTCGATTCGTGAGCAGATTATGGCCGGCAGTGATTTCGCAGAACTAGCACGAAAGTATACCGAGGATATTGGAACTGCCCAGGAAGGAGGTGATCTTGGCTGGTCACAGGCAGGGCAATTTGTACCTGAATTTGAGCAGACTATGGCCATCACCGAAATCGATGAGATCAGTGAACCTTTCCGTAGCCCGTTCGGTTGGCACATTATCCAGGTCGTAGATAGACGCCAGCATGACGTGCGCGAGGACATGTTAAAAGAACAGGCTTATGGTTATATTTATGATCGCAAGTTCCAGCAAGAACTTGAGACCTGGCTGCAAAAAATTCGCGACGAGGCTTATGTTGATATCAAAGGCTAAGCTTAGCCTTCAATGACACATCCTTGCCCACGCCTGGCCATTACTGCCGGAGAACCCGCTGGCATTGGACCGGAGCTGCTCGTACAAGCTTCTCAGCGTGCCAGCTCAGCTCAGCTTATAGCCATTGCCGACCCGCAGCTATTGGCTCAACGCGCAGCCATGCTGAACCTGCCACTGGAGTTAATCCCGTGGCAGGCCGGCGCGTCTGCCCTGCCAAGCCATGCCGGTCAACTCTACTTCGCACCAGCCATGTTAAAACAAGCATCAAAACCGGGACAACTCAACACCGTCAATGCGACTTATGTACTCAAAACGCTGGATATCGCTATCGATGGCTGCCTGCGAGGAGACTTCGACGCCATGGTCACCGCCCCGGTACAAAAATCGGTTATTAATGATGCGGGGATCCCTTTCAGTGGTCATACGGAATACCTGGCGGGCCGCACCAACACCGCACAGGTAGTGATGATGCTGGCAACTCCTGACTTGCGAGTCGCTCTGGTAACCACTCACCTGCCACTATCCTCGGTCAGTAGTGCCATTACAGGCAAACTGGTGGAATCGGTAATTCGAATATTACACGAGGATTTACAATCCAAATTTGGGCTCCCTAAGCCCCGCATTATCGTCTGCGGCCTGAACCCTCACGCGGGTGAAGGCGGCCATATGGGCCACGAAGAAATCGATACCATTATTCCGATCATGGCAAAGTTATCGACGGAAGGCATGAATCTGCTTGGCCCTTCGCCTGCAGACACCGCGTTCACACCCCATATGCTTGCGCAAGCCGACGCGGTACTGGCTATGTATCATGATCAGGGTTTACCTGTGCTGAAGTCCCAGGGTTTTGGTGAAGCGGTCAATATTACGCTCGGGCTGCCAATTATTCGCACCTCGGTCGATCACGGCACGGCCCTGGATCTCGCTGGTACGGGCACAGCAGACTGCGGCAGCCTGCAAACTGCCATTGAGTACGCCATATCCATGAGCAGACACAAACAACAGGAAACCCACTAAAATGGCAAAAAGAGATCCTCTGTTGCCGCATCAGCCACGCAAACGTTTTGGCCAAAACTTTCTTCACGACGGCAATATCATCGACAAAATTGTGCGTAGTGTGAGCGCCAAGGTGGGTGAACACATCGTCGAAATTGGCCCAGGCAAAGGAGCGATCACCGAAGGGCTCATCAAGACCGGTGCCAAACTTGATGTAATTGAGCTCGATAGAGACCTGATTCCATGGTTAAAGCTGCAATTTGGCCTCCAGCCCCAATTTAATATCATTAGCGCGGATGCCTTAACAGTCGATTTTGGCGAACTGGCCGAGGATAAACCTTTACGTATCGTGGGTAATTTGCCCTACAACATATCCACACCTCTTATATTCCATCTGCTGAGCTTTCGCGAGCACGTGGAGGATATGCACTTTATGCTACAGAAAGAGGTAGTTGATCGCATGGCAGCCGTGCCTGGCACCAAGGCGTGGGGCCGACTAGGTATAATGGTGCAGTATTATTGCGAAGTTCAGCCTCTGTTCCCCGTTCCACCTGGCTGCTTCAACCCTCCACCTAAAGTCAATTCAGCGGTGGTTCGATTAAAAGTAAGGGACAAACCTCAGCACGAAGCCAAAAACGCTGCCACGCTGGAAAGGGTGGTCGCTATTGCTTTCCAACAACGAAGAAAAACCCTGCGCAATGCGCTAATGTCTTTAGCATCAGAACAACAATTAGCATCGGCCGAAATAGATAGTAAACTGAGACCAGAAAACCTCTCGCTGGAAGACTTTGTACGACTTGCGAATAAGCTGGATGAAATATAATGTCAGAAAATCAAATCAAAATTCGAGTGATAACGGCCTACTTGGAAGAGCAATCTGACGCAGAAAGCGCACGTTATGCCTTCAGCTATACCATCGCCATTACCAATTGCGGCGAAGAAGGTGTCAGTCTGCTCAGTCGATACTGGCTCATTATTGACGCCAATGACGAACGACAGGAAGTCCACGGCGAAGGTGTGGTCGGTGAACAACCCCACATTGAACCCGGAGAGACCTATCAATACACCAGTGGCACCTTGTTAAAAACACCTCTCGGTATAATGCAGGGGAGCTACCAGATGGTCAGTGATTCCGGCGCCTATTTTGACGCGCCAATAGATCCCTTCCGACTTGCAGACCCCAAGTCTCTGCACTAATGACCACCTACGCCGTTGGCGATGTTCAGGGCTGCCTGCAACCACTTCTCTGCTTGCTGGAGAAAGTAAACTTCGATGCCCGCCAAGACCAATTATGGCTGGCCGGAGATATCGTTAACCGCGGCCCCCAGTCACTAGAGACTCTAGAGTACATTTATAGTATTCGAAAAAGTGTAAAAATGGTGCTGGGTAATCACGACCTGCATCTTTTAGCGATTGCCCACGGAGCAAAATCACCAGGACGCAACGATACACTGCATGACATTCTTGAAGCCCCTGACCGCGATAAACTTTTAGCCTGGCTAATCAAACAGCCGCTAATCTATACCGATGAAGATCTGGGCTATACCATGGTGCATGCGGGTATCCCGCCTATGTGGAAACTAAAAAAAGCTCACGCATTGGCAAACGAGGTCACTAGCGTCCTGCGAGGTCCCAAAGCGGCAGGCTTTTTTCAACAGATGTACGGTAATATACCTGACATTTGGACAGAAGATCTTGTCGGCGGCGACCGCCTACGCCTGATCACCAACTACCTCACCCGCATGAGGTTTTGTACCGCCGAGGGGCAGTTGGACCTGGAAGACAAAAACAATAAACAATCATCTCGGTCAGATTTTAAACCCTGGTTTAGCCACCCAAATCGAGCAAGCAAAAAGGATCATATTATTTTTGGTCACTGGGCAGCCCTGAATGGCGAAGCCGATACCAAGCGTATTTACGCGCTGGACACCGGATGTGCCTGGGGCAATAAGCTCACCATGCTGCGATTGGAAGACCGCAAATTGTTCCAGTGTGACTGCCAAGCTTAAAGCAGGAGTAATTTACACTCCCGTTAAGGCTATTGCTTGGGTACTATAGACCCATGGAAACTTACCTTGTAGGCGGCGCTGTCCGCGATAAAAATCTGTCTTATCCTTTTATCGAAAGGGACTGGGTAGTAGTCGGTTCCAGCCCGGAGCACATGCTAAAACTGGGTTATCGACAGGTAGGTAAAGACTTCCCCGTATTTCTACACCCCCAAACCAACGAAGAATACGCTTTGGCTAGAACCGAGCGTAAACAGGGACACGGTTATACTGGATTCACCGTATACGCAGCGCCCGACGTCACACTTGAGCAGGATTTGGCACGCAGAGATCTAACTATTAACGCCATGGCTGAAAGTAATACCGGCAAACTAATAGACCCCTACGACGGCCTGACAGATCTAAAACACAGAATATTGCGCCATGTTTCACCGGCCTTTAGTGAAGACCCTTTACGGGTATTACGCGTGGCACGTTTCGCGGCACGCTATGCACACTTGGGGTTCTCTATTGCTCCGGAAACCCTCGTTTTAATGCAAGACATCGCCCACAGCGGGGAGCTTCAGCATTTAGTCCCTGAAAGAATTTGGGCCGAATTTGCCAAATCTCTGGGCGAAAAAACGCCGACAAAATTCATCGAGACCTTGAGGGACTGTCATGGGTTGGCTGAAATCATGCCGGAACTCGACCAATTATTTGGTGTTCCTCAGAATGCACAGCATCATCCTGAAATTGACACCGGTATACATAGCTTGATGTGCCTGGAACAGGCCACATTACTCAGCGACGATAGTCGGGTGCGCTTTGCAGCACTGGTTCATGACTTGGGTAAAGGTACAACAAAAAAAGCTGATCTTCCCCGCCATATAGCCCACGAGATTAGAGGCCTACCCTTGATCAAAGCTCTGTGCGAACGTTTGCGTATACCTCGCGAACACAGTGACCTGGCGTTATTAAGTTGCGAATACCATACTCACGTTCACCGGGCTTTGGAATTGAAACCTTCAACAGTCATGAAGGTTCTGGAAGCGACAGATGCTCTGCGCAGACCCGAACGGTTTGAGTTATTCCTCCTCAGCTGTGAAGCGGATAGCCGCGGCAGAACAGGCTTTGAAGATCGACTATACCCACAGGCCCAGATATTCCGAGAGTTGTTGTTGGCAGCCGCATCGGTAGAGCCCGCCACTTTGATAGCACAGGGTATTACGGGTAAAAAGCTGGGCGAGGCCATACGGGTAGAGCGGATTAGTCGCATAAGTGCCGCAAGACAGGAACAGCATGAGTAAAACAAAGGATAAAATACAAAAACACGCCAAACGTGTCACCCAAGCCGACCTGGACGCTCTAGCTCAACGCAGCGACGAACTGAAAGAAGAACTCCAAGACAAAAACTGGCTTGGTCGCCTTATCGATGATGCGGGATTAATGTTGTCTCTAATAAAAGATTATTGGCGGGGCGACTACCGAGATATCTCCTGGCTGAGTATTACCGCTATCGTCATTGGACTAGCCTACATTTTTAACCCTTTCGATTTAGTCCCCGACTTCATTCCGCTAATCGGTCAACTTGACGATATTCTGGTTCTCACAGTTTGTCTCAAACTGGTAGAAAAAGACCTCACCCGCTACCAAGCATGGAAAGAGACCAGAGCCTAAATAAACCAACATAGAATTAGCACGTTTTATTACCAGGGGTTTTTCATGAGCACAGATTCAAGCGCCAAAGTCATTCTTATTACCGGAGCGGCCAAAAGAGTAGGTGCCGCTATTGCCCGTCTATTCCACCAAAATGGCTACAGTGTGGCCATCCACTTCCTGCAGTCAGGAGACGACGCTGAAATACTGGCCGATGAATTCAATCAACAACGTAATGGCTCAGCTGCTGTATTCAGTGGCGATTTAGCTCAAGCGCAGGCGATGCAAAGTCTGGCAGAAGACGTCGTATTACATTTCGGCAGACTCGATGTATTGGTAAATAATGCCTCCAGATTTTTCCCCACCCCTGTTGGCGCAGTTAGCGAAGAAGAATGGGATAGTTTATTGGGCAGTAACTTGAAGGGACCCTTTTTTCTATCCCAGGCATGTACTCCCGCGTTAACCGCAAGTAGTGGGGCCATTATTAATATGGTCGATATTTATGCTCAAACCCCACTAAAAGACCACCCTCTCTACTGTTCAGCAAAAGCTGGCCTCGCCATGCTAACCAAAAATCTTGCCCGCGATTTGGCGCCGAACATTCGCGTCAACGGTATCGCTCCCGGCGCCATTTTATGGCCCAACGGGGATAGTCCTGAACTAAACGAAGATCAAAAATCTAAAATACTCGGCAACATTCCGATGCAGCGCTTGGGTAGCCCTGAAGACATAGCACAGACAGCGCTATTTCTGGCCGACCGAGCCCCTTATATTACCGGGCATATTATTACCGTTGATGGTGGCCGCAGCGTAAGCCTGTGATTCAGGGCCAATCCAGTTCGACAACCCATAAACCATGCTCAACCGGGTCGAAACCCGCCGCCAACTGCCCGTAAGTAGTTTCGCTACCGGGCAATATCTCATCGGGCGCGATATCCGCCAAAGGAATAATGACAAAGCCGCGTTCTGTTATTTCATCTCGCGGAAGCGCAATGTCGTCGATTATTCCAACTGCATCGCCGTAGGTCAGAATATCAATATCCAGGGTTCTGGCACTGAACTTCTGCTGCCCACGTACACGGCCATTGGCCATTTCGATTTCCCGTAACAATAAAGACAGCTGCCCCACCGTAAGCTCTGTGTCAAAAGCGACAACCAGATTGAGGAAATTGTCTCCGCTAAACCCCACTGCTTCGCTTTCGTAAACAGGTGAGATATTCAGCTCACCAAATTTCTCAGTGAGAGAATCCAGCGCAGCACAAATATATCGCTCGCGCTCGATGTTACTGCCTACTGATAAATAAACATGTGCCATCAGGTTTTAAGCCCACGCTCAATAATAACGCCAACATCCATGGCGCCCCGCACAGCACCCGGCTTGGATAAGCGCAGCCGCAGCCAAGGAACCTGAAACTCGTTCATCACAATGCCAGCACACTGTTCTGCCATTGCCTCGACCAACTGAAACTCACTGCCTTCTATAAATGCGATCAAACGCTTGGCTACAGACTTATAGCTGAGCGTATCGTCGATATGATCAGATTCCGCAGACGCGCGAATATCTGTACCCATCTCCAGGTCCAGGCTCACCGTTTGCTTGATTTCCCGCTCCCAATCATAAATACCGATAACGGTTTCTATCTTCAATTCCCTGATATAAACAATATCCATCGTTTCTTCCTATACTGAAACATTTGTTGGCGTCAATTCAGTCAACGGCCACCGCGCCCGCGCCTTAAAGCTGGACTCATCGCTTTGCCCAGCCATTAGCCGCTGACATCCGGCATAGGCAACCATAGCGCCATTATCAGTGCAGAACTCTGGTCGGGCATAGAATACTCGCGCATTCATCTTGCCCAAAACCTGCTGTAAATGACTGCGCAAATGGCTATTGGCGCTCACCCCACCAGCCATTACCAATTGCCTTAGCCCGGTATGCTCTAACGCCCGTTTGCATTTACGCGAGAGTGTATCAACTACCGCCCACTCGAAGGCAGCGGCAATATCTGCCTTGGTCGCATCGTCGACCACCCCATCCTCATTTGCATGGGCAGCAATGGTATTGCGAGTAAAGGTTTTCAAACCACTAAAGCTGAAATCCAGCCCTGGGCGATTTATCATTGGCCGAGGGAAATCAAAGCGCGTTATATCGCCTTGTGTCGCCAGAGCGGCTATCGCCGGTCCGCCGGGATAAGATAGACCCAGCATCTTGGCGGCCTTATCAAAGGCCTCACCTGCTGCATCATCTAACGACTCACCGAGCAGTTCATAGCGGCCAATACCATCGACTTTAACCAACTGTGTATGTCCGCCCGAAACCAGTAAGGCGACAAAAGGAAAATCTGGCGGTTCATCTTCAAGCATGGGGGCCAGTAAATGGGCCTCCATATGATGCACGCCAATGGCCGGTACATTCCACGCTAAAGCCAGGGCTCGTCCTATAGACATACCGGCCATTAAAGCCCCCACCAGACCGGGCCCCGCGGTATAGGCAATACCGTCGATCTCCGCTACCGAACAACCCGCCTCTGCCAGCACCTCTTTAATTAGAGGCAGGGTTTTGCGTATATGATCGCGAGAGGCCAGCTCGGGCACTACCCCGCCATAATCCGCATGCAGGCTAATCTGACTGTATAGCCGCTCAGCCAGCAGACCCTCAGATGAGTCATAGACCGCAATTCCCGTTTCATCACAGGATGTTTCAATACCCAATATTCGCACAATGTCCTCCGCAAGCTGCGCATCATAAAGCATCAGCTGCCACGGAAAAACAAAAAACCACCGAAATGCTTGACTCACCACGGCCCAAACTGTTTAATACGCGCCTCTTGCGCTGGCCTCGGCCTATGCTAGAGCCCGGATAGCTCAGTCGGTAGAGCAGGGGATTGAAAATCCCCGTGTCGGTGGTTCGATTCCGCCTCCGGGCACCACGAATATCAACGGTTTGCGACTTGTCGCAAGCCGTTTTTCGTTTCTGGCTGTGTCATTGTGTGCCAGAAACATTATCCGCCGCGTCGCGTAAATGTTCCCCCGCCAAATGTGCATAACGAAGAACCATCTCATAGCTCGACCGACCGGTTCTGTCGCAAAAACTATTGAAAGCGAATTACCACTGTTTTTCAAGTATAACTATCCTGTCGAAGCCAAGTCGTAAAACTGCTGCCAAGCAGGTAAAGAGCTACCACTTTGCTTCTTTTTCAACATTCGCCAGACCTCGATTCCTGCCAAAGTCGCACCTGCTGACCAGAACGATTTACCAAATGTAGGCCCTTTAGGCGAACCCCATCATCGGTCGAGTTATCGGTTTAATGAACCGATGATCCTGCTCTACAATGTTGTTGAGATACTTGCACTGGCGAATTTTCACACGCCTATTCTCGTCCGTATTATACTGTTTAATCGCGGCCGTATTCGCGCCGCTTTTGTCAATATTAACCAAGCTGGGATTGCCACTGGAACCAATGGCCTTATCCAAAAATCGGCGTGCAGCCCTTGTATCACGCTTAGCGGTGAGTAAAAAATCGATAGTACATCCCTGTTTATCGACCGCGCGATAAAGGTATTTCCACTTGCCCTTAATCTTGATGTAGGTCTCATCAAGCCGCCATCGAAGCCCTACGCGCTTCCTTTTTTTACGAAAAGCCTTCTCAATACGCGGTGCATAATGCACGACCCAACGCTGGATCGTACTGTGATCAACAGCGTAACCTCGTTCTTGCATGAGTTCTTCTAGATCGCGATAACTCAGTGAATAGGCGACATACCAACGTACGCATTGTAAGATGAGATCTTGTCGATGATGGCGCCCTTTGAAACTGATCACGATTTATCCGAATATAGAAATTTGGGGCGTACGAGTATAGCGTATATAATTCCCAAGGCTGATTTTGCGACAGAACCGTCTGGAATTACACCCCAAGCATATTCCCTTTATTCATCAGCTAGTGGCGCAGTGTGCGGCTAACGAAGTCCGGCTACCGTCAGGCCGCGTATGTTGAGGACGAAGAAGCCCAGCCCGGAAATAATCTCGGGCAGCAGCTATTGGCATTGGAAGAGTATAGGCGAAACAAACGCCCTATTCGTGGCCACTCTACCCTATCCGTCCGGAGTACGGCAATGCCGCATAGCTGCCGATGCGGCCGGAGTCAGTACACTCTCAAGCCAAACTCAGTGCAGTAGCCAGACAACTAAACGAACTACCAAGAAAGACGTTAGACTTTGAAACACCAGCCGGTCGATTTAAACAATGTGTTGCGTCGACCGGTTGAGGTCGCACACACCCTCGGGCCAGGTATAGGACGTCCAAGTTGGCTCAATCCCTCTCGTAGACGACCTCACCTTTGAAAATCGTCTGCACGACACTCGTTTTGGCGATATCGTTTGATGGAATCTCGAACAAGTTCTGGTCAAGTACGATCATGTCGGCGTATTTCCCAATCTCGAGTGACCCCGTTACATCGTCGAGACCCATGACATACGCCCCATTGAGCGTCAGGACGCGTAATGCCTGCTCGACGGTGAGCTTGTCACTGTCTTGCGGCACAGAGCCCTGCTCTTCGTTGCCAGGAATACTCCGTGTCACCATCAGTTGCGCGTTGTAAAATGGCGATATAACCGGCGAGGCGTCCCAGTCGCTGTGGTAAGCGACCATTGCGCCGGTAGCGATGAGTCGCCCGAAGGGCAGCAACGTATTCTCGAAGCGTTCTTCTCCGACGAGCTCTTTCTGCAACATCGTGAAAGCCCATGGTTGTGCCAGAATCGATAAGGGAGATGTTGGGATACCGCTCGCGGCAAATCGCGCAATATCTACTTCGGCGACAAAATTGATATGGTCGATGTGATGACGCAAATCGTTCCCGCCGCGTTTTTCTATCAGCTCTTCGAATATATCGAGAGACGCGCGCACAGCGCCGTCACCAATCGCGTGAATTTTGATCTGCAAACCACTGGCATCGAGATCACGAATTTTTTCCTTCCACACTTCAGCGGGCAACACCAGTTCGCCGGTTCCGCCGCCACCGTAGGGATCATTCATATACCCGGTCTTGCCGGTGAGGTCACCGTCGGCGCGAACTTTGGCAAAGCGCATATGTTGCGGGACGTTGTATTTGTTGAAATTCGCTATGGTTTCAGCGCCACTTAATGCGTCGTCTTCGGTGCCATATCCGATGGACTCAATACTGATTTTGGCGTGGATGGGCAAGTCCCAGTTGCCTACCCAGGCACTGATGATTTCGAGCTCCTCGTCGTTGGACCAAGCCTCCATCATCGCCGTGACACCGGCCGCCGTCATCATCTGCAACCCACGCTTGTATGCTGCGTCACGTTCCTCGGGCGTCGCCACCGGGATCACGTTGTATACCAAATCGAAAGCAGAGCTTTCGGTCAAAGCGCCGGTGAGCTCGCCGGTATCCGACTCTCGCTGCAATGCTCCGGCCGGCGGGTCAGGCGAGTCTTTGGTCAAGCCAGCAAGCTCCAGGGCCTTCGAGTTAACGAGTGCTTCGTGCATACCTTCGATGTAGATGAAGGCTGGCATATCACCAAACACCTCATCAAGATAGGACTTGTGGTACATGCCTTCCGGAAAGGCCAACTTGGTCATGTTGTACCCGACGAACCACTCCTTGCCTTCGCCAAGCTGTTCCTTGCCATCGCGAATACTTGAATCGATCTCTTCCCAGGTCGGGTTATCCGCCGAAGATAGCAATTTCCAGGTCAGGCTGTTCGAGCCCCCCCCCTCCATCGCATGAGCATGAGTATCGACAACACCGGGCATCGCGAACCGGCCGCCGAGATCGACGATCTGGGTTTCAGTGCCTATCATCGCCTCGATATCTGCACCCGATCCGATTGCTATTATCTTGCCGTCCTTGACAGCTACGGCCTCGGCCCAGGGTTGAGCCGTGTTAACCGTATAAAAGTTACCGTTGGTGTAGACAGTGTCCGCAGCATCGCTAGCGGCGGTCGGGCTTGAGCCATCTGAAGATTGGTCTTCCGTTGAACATCCAGCCAATGAGATCGTAAACGCAATTAACAGGGCAAATATTTTCATTTTCTTATCCTCAGAAGGAGACGGGCGGAATACGACCACCGCCGAGAAGCCGCTCAAGATTATCTCTGACATTGGCGGAACGCGAAGAGGTTTCTCGCGGTATTGTTGCCGGTCAGTTGGCGCTAATTTCGACTGTAAACTACCTCGCCGCCAACAATGGTGAGATCGACTTTAGTCTCTTTAAGTTCCTCGGTCGGTATCTCGAAGATGTTTCGGTCTATTACAATAAAGTCTGCAAGCTTGCCTGCTTCGATCGAACCCAACTTGTCAGGCCAGTCGAAGCCAAGGCAACCGATGCCCCCTTTTGTGTAACCGTAGATCGCCTGTTCAAGTGTTAACGCCTGATCAATATTCAATGTTCCCGAGTCTGGATTGCTCGGATCAACACGCGTCATCCACGCCTGTATCTGAAAAAAGCCGTTAAGATTGGGTTCCAGAACCGATGGCCAGTCGCTGCCAAACGCAAACGGCATGCCCGAATCTGCGGCCGTACGTGCGTTAAGAAACGTTTGGTAGCGATCCTCACCAATAGGTGGAACAAAGCTCCCGGTTATAGACGGGTGCGGATATTGCAGCGCTATAAAGTCGATGCAGGAATCGGAAATCTTCGATAAGCGTTCTATTTCCGCTGGTTGAGTCATTAGAGCATGCGACAAGTGCAAAGGCGCTCCGTTGTCGCCATTGCGCTCCCGCACCTGCTCAAATGCGCCTACAAGTTGTTCAGCGCTAGAGTCACCCATAACGTGCACGATCATACCTAGGCCAAGTCCATTAAAGTAGGTCATATCGTCGGCGAGTTCTTCCGGCGGGATTGTTGTCGTGCCTTTGAAGCCGGGAGTATCGCTATAGTCATCGAATAACAACACCGTACGGCTATTAGGCCCACCATCGTAGGTCATTTTGACGTAGCGCGGATAAACTCGATCAGATTTGTATTCCTCCCAGCGTGCAGCGGTAGCCCGCGATTCGTCGGCCGACATTGAGGCCAGATGACTGCGGTGAAACCAACTCGGAAACATCCGAATTTCCAAATCGCCTTTTTCATCGAGACTATTGAGAGCCTGCACCCAGGGAATTTCGCCCTCCGCGAGTTTCAACGATGTGAAACCGTTTGCGCTGAGTCCACTAACGATCTCTTGTATTGCCGGTGCGAGTCTTTCGGGGTCAGCGGGGTCAAGTGCCTGTTCAATCAAACCCAACACGTATTCTCGAACGTTACCCGTAGGTTCGTTGGTGTCCGGATCAACATCCCACTTGAGCACAGATGTCTGCTCGCTATCGGCATTGATTCCAATCATCGCCAGCGTTTTGGAATTTACCCACGCTTCATGACCCGTCTGGCTCATCAGGTATACCGGGCGATCTGGTACGATTGCGTCGAGTAAGTCTTTGGTTGGGCTGTCATTCGGAAAGACACCCATATTCCAGGCTTCGCCTCGTACATAGGACAGGTCAGGATTCGCCTCAGCGAAGGCCTTTATATCGGCAAGCATCGCATCCTGATCGTTCGGATTGCTGAGCGAAAGATTTGATTTGGCGAGAGATAAGCTCGTCATGTGATTGTGCACATCGACAAGCCCAGGCATCGCCATGCGGCCACCAAGATCAACGACATCAGTTGCGTTATCAGTTACCGCAGCAACATCAGCGTTTGAGCCGACTACAACGAACGCACCGTCTTTGATGGCCACTGCTTCAACCCATGGTTGAGCATCGTTAACGGTGTATATCTTGCCGTTGGTATAAACCACATCCGCGACAATGGCCGGGGATGCTAATTCTTGGTTTTTTGTTTGAGGGCCAGTCTCAGTCCCCGACTTGGAGCAACCAACGAGAAAAACGGTGCTTACAGCAAGGAACCACAAATATCTCATACATTTTACCTATTATTTTTTCGGTTAGCTTACAAGTGTAGCAGGGGAGCGACCGGCCGTAATGAGTAACTTTCTGCCCTACGCCACAGTGTAGCCCATCCGGCCGCTTGTAGGCGATTACTGCCCTTTGCAGTTTACTGCTTTGGCACTGTGGTAGATGAAAAGCAATGACCGCTATCCGCCACATAGCTGCCGGTGGCGTGGCAAACAATTCTATATATCTAGAATCAGTACCAGTATATACACGCTGTGCCTGCCACAAGAGTATAGGCGAAACAAACGCCCTATTCGTGGCCACTCTACCCTATCCGTCCGGAGTACGGCAATGCCGCATAGCTGCTGATGCGGCCGGAATGTATGGCGTCATTGCTTCAAGTTCAACACTTAATTGTGTTGCGGGGTCACGATAACTAATATCGGCAATCGGCATTTGGCCTTTAAAAGAGATATCGCTAAAGCCGTTCTTATCTAAAGTACGGCGTACCTTGCTGTCACCTTGTTTAACGGTAACGGCGAAACCTTGTTCAAAATGCCAAGGACTAGTTTGTGCGGGTGGACTGATATAGTTAGCGCCATTACGCTCTTTTATTTTACTATCGCCATGTTCGTTTGTCAGAGTAGGGTGTTCATAAACTTGTGGAACCACGCCTTCATGGTTTTCATTAAAAATATCCCACACCCACAATTTACCGTCACCACCAATATAAACGGTACCGCTGCCGATACCGCTAATCGGCATACCTATATATTGCAGTTGTTCCCACCCTTGGTAGGTGGTGGCTGTGCCTCTGGCATAAAGCGACTTAACCCAGTTTTTATCCAGTTTCTTATCAAGAGGAATGGGGTTATTACTGGGGTCTACTATTTTGTTTTTATCATCGAATGTGAAAGGTCCTGCCATTACAGGCATAGAGAAAGGGATCGACAAAATACCTGAAGCTGTCGCTAAGTCAGCTCCCATACCTTTTAATAGCTGACGTCTATTGACGTTAGGTGTACAGGTTTCATTCGGCGCACAACATGAAGGTTTGGCTTCAGTGTCTTTTTTTGATATTAGTCATTGTTTTTCCTTTCTTCTAAATTTTTTAATTATCTTGTTAATTAGTTAAGCAACCGGCAACGGATGGTAACTACCGGCTTATGTATAGTTTTATTTTTATATAGCCATGGTTAATGTGTCGCCTGCGGTTAGCATTACTGGCTGCTTAAAGCTTATAATCGTGTCTTTTCCATGATGTTTGATACTGGCGTCTCCATAATTGGTGTTAATTGTTTTTGTTGTTGAATTCATTTGAAAACGTCGGCCTAAGCGCAGTGATACAGTCAACAGACTCAACTGACCATAGTTAAGAGTTATAGCCGCGTTTTTGCCTTTACCATCAACAGCACCTTTATCATTAACAGCAGTAAGGGCAAAGCTTCCCCAACCTTGTGCACAGGTAAAAGCTGACTTAAAGTTATCTTTATCTGTTAAGCGCGGTTTAAAGCCGATATGTTGTTTGGGCCCATCGTATTCAAATCCGCAAGCCGCCAAAAATACGCCATAGGAAGACATGGCTCTAGCATAATGATCTGAACATTCAACTTCATTGTATGGATTACGTTTACTGGCGTGATATCTGTCATGCACAGAACGGGTTATAGCGAGCCCTTTGGTCAACAAATCAGGCTGTTGATCACTTTCCCAAATCATATGACCTGCAGCTTGGTACTCAAAACCCGTCATACATTCATTAAAGTAGCCATATTGCCAATGTTGCTCCCAGTCATCGTCACGGCCACCTTTGGGCCAAGTACACATGACTAAACCTGCTTCACCAGCAAGGGCGTAAGGACGACCTTTAGCGGTCAGGGTTTCAATTGAATCTCTTAATACACCAATGTCAGGGCAGAAATTGTAATCCCATAAGCTAGATAATGCTTGGCGGATAATTGTGCCGTTATAAAGTCGACCTAAACCAAGCTGGCTAGCCCACCACTGACCCAAAACTTGATCAATGTAACAACCTTCACCAATAGCGATAGCATCGGCATGGGCGGGATCTATCTCTTGGGTGAAAAAGCCATGTTCAGCATTAAATAAAGACAAGATGTTTTTTTCACCCTGTTGATAAATTTCACGGCAGATGTTGGCGAACGCTTTATCTCCCATCACAATCGCCATTTCTTCACCAGCATGCAGCGCAGCGATATAAAGTGAACTTATCACTGGGATTTTTCCAAACCAGCCTGCATCAAGCGTGTTACGTTGCTCACCCTGTGGGATACCATCAGGCATGCCATCACCCGCATCGACTAAGATAAGATATTGCATGGCTTTTTTTGTCTTTGGCCAAACACGCTTCAAAAAATCGCTATCTGGGCTCATTTGATGTTCGCGAAGGGTACGTAAAATAACACCCGCTTGACCATCTATTGCGTCTTTATCGTTGTATTCTCCACGATATAAAATAGCGCCATTATCTTTAAAGCCAATACCGTAATCGGTACGTTCGCGTAAATCTCTTTCTAAATCAGGAAACAGCCGACCAACTGATTGCGCATAATGCCAAACATGGGTACAAGTACCCGCACAACAACCCACACCTTCCCATGCCCAAAAACGTCCATTGTCTAGCCGGTAAGCGGTATTCGTTTGTAGTGCATTAGTGGGAATAATAGCGCGTTCAAGTAGCCAATGGGGGAGGGTGGAGTCATACCAAGTATCTCGCCATAATCGAGTCAGTTGCGTTAATTGATCAACAGAACTTGCTATATCTAAGGCGACTGCTTTTGCATCATGATATTTGCTGGCATACCAACGTTTTATGTCTTGATGTTCATCTTTTGCAAGCGCTTTTTGATTGGGGAAAAACCAAGAGACAACAAAAGTGACTGCTTTTGTTTCACCAGGGTTAAGGGTTAAATCTTTTGTTAAAATTGATAATTTTGAATCGATAGAAACTTTGCTATTACTGTCAAGGCACATCATCGAAAACGAACCAAAATCGGGTAAGCCTTGTATTAATATTTCAGCCGAAGAATCGTTACCTTTACCCGTAGAAATAAATCCCACACCACTTTTGTTTGCATACTCTGTTGTTAACAAACGGGCATTATGTTCTTTAGCTTTGCCTTGAAGCACTGGATTTTCCGACCAGGCTTCTGCTGTGATCTGCATTTCGCTATCGCTGTTATTGGTAAAGCTATAATGCATAATAGTGGCTGGGTAGCTAGAACGGTCTGTATCTAATGGAATATAAGGCGTCATCGCTTCAAGTTCGACGCTTAACTGTGTTACAGGATCACGGTAACTAATATCCGCAATCGGCATTTGTCCTTTAAAAGTGATGTCATCAAATCCCAGATGATCTAAAGTACGACGTACCTTGTTCTTATCCTGATTAACGGTAACCGCAAAACCTTGCTCAAAATGCCAAGGGCTAATTTGTGCCGGTGGATTAATATAGTTTGAGCCATGTCGCTCGTTTAAGCCTTTTTCGCCAAATAAGCTAGTGAGTGTCGGGTGTTCGAAAACTTGTGGTACTACCCCTTCATGGTTTTCATTAAAAATGTCCCACACCCATAATTTTCCGTCACCGCCAATATAAACAGTACCTGTGCCTATGCCACCAATTGGCATTCCTATGTATTGAAGTTGTTGCCAACCTTGATAGGTTGTTGCACTACCGCGTTCATAAAGTGATTTAACCCAGTTTTCATCGAGTTTTTTATCGAGAGGAATGGGTCCATTACTTGGGTCAACACTTTTATTTTTATCATCGAATGCGAAAGGTCCTGCCATTGTCGGCATGCTAAACGGCATAGTTAATACCCCTGAAGCAGAAGCCACACCAGCACCGATACCTTTTAGTAATTGGCGTCTATTAACATTGGTTGTACAGCTAACTTCAGGTGCACGGCCCACCTTTGGAGTGCAGCATGAAGAAATGGCCTGAAGCTCTTTATTGATATCAGTCATTATTTTTCTCTTGTTTGTTGTTTTTTTTCTGCTTTTTATATTCGGCAAGTTCTTTTTGGTGTTCTTTCTTAGCCATAAGTAAGCCTTTAAAAGCAGGCTCATCAGCAAGCTCATTTTCCCAAGCCGCCATTTTATTTTGTTGTTGAATAAAGGTTTCTATTTTGCTTTTGTATAGGTTGGTGCCGAGTATAGGCGAAACAAACGCCCTATTCGTGGCCACTCTACCCTATCCGTCCGGAGTACGGCAATGCCGCATAGCTGCTGATGCGGCCGCCAAAAAACTATAAATATGCTAATTTCTCGCACATTGATCATTAATTGTCCGTATTTATAATGCTTCTTGTTAGCGTTGTTTTCCCTGCTCGCATAATGACCTACCAGCTCTATCCTTGAGCAGCACCATTCATCACAATCCTTGTGTTTCTTAATCGAATAGTTCAGCTTGCGGTGGGGCTCTTGGTTCTGGCAATTGATTAGCTGAGGTTAGTGCCATGGATTTGGCATCCAGGTGATCCAGAATTTTCTTGATGACCGATGGGTCTTCGATGCATGCGATAATCTTGACCGCGCCACCACAGCGATTGCAGATCGTGACATCAATATTAAATACGCGTTTAAGCCTTAGTGCCCAAGTCATTTTCTGGCGCTCACTTACTGGCAGCTCTGCGCTCTTCTTGTCCTTAGCCTCCAGTTTGTTGGCGCTGCCCTTACCACGCTTCGCGGGGAGTTTCTCAGTAGTGAGATTGCGTGCAGGTATTGCTGATGCCAATGATAGGTGGCGTGTAACTGCATTTGTGCGTAATGCATTTGATGAAGCGTATTACACAGCCGTATCAGCCGCTAACGATTCTAATGTTAAGATGTTAGGTCGTGAACGTATGATAGGGGTTAGCTTCCAGTATAACTGGGAAGAGTAATCTTTTTATCTTGATTAAGTAGTCCTTTTTAAGCCACACAATTGTGTGGCTTTTTTGTTTGCCCAAACAAACCGAGTTTAGCTTAAATATGTGGCCAAATTAACGCTGTCACATCGAATAAGTAATCTTCCCGCCATTAGCGCCCGAGACACTTCAATATTTAGATGCTGTTTCCTGCGTATTGATTGACTGCCTCACTTTGTCGCTAAGCAGTAGCTTGGATGAATACAACTGGCCCGAACAGCGACAGTTATTTTTGAAGACTTTGGAGAACTACCATGGCCATATTATTATGCTCAGCAATGAAGTTATACCAAGTCCATTAAGTTATTTCCCACTCAGCGAGAATTAAAAGGCTTAGAGACAAGGCATTGATTGAAGAGAATGGTTGTTCAGGAGAACATGCTCCTGCATTCTCTAATAAGCTACGTCCTGTAGCGTCCTTATCGAAATCAATAACGATGCATGTAAGCCTTTACTTTTTATTAGGTACTCGCCCCTGGGAGCTTGTCAGAAAAGCAATAACTGCACAAATTTGTTAGATATAGAATGACTATACCAGCACAAATTTTATTTGTTATAACTTCTCTGACATAGCTCTGAGGTGAGAATAAATTTAACGGAATTGGTATTAGTAGGGAGATTGTCCCTTTAGGATAGTTGAGCCGAGAGTTGAGCCGAGACTCTGTTGATATGAGTATTTTGTATATCAGGCTGTAGCGAAACTCAGTGACTGTGTGGTGTTTACCGCCGTAGGGTTACTTTCAGTGATGAACGGGGTAACACTTGAGGAACTACATGAGGTGGTACTTGGAGCAGGCTAAAGCGGTATCAGAGCAGCATCGTGAACAAGTACTTGCTCGGCTAGCGGTACTAACTAAGCCGGCAAGCTCTCTCGGTAAGATCGAATCGCTTGCTGTCACTCTGACAGTATTACAATACCGTGACTCACCCTTTATCCCGAGTTCAGGTTACTTAAGCCATGCAGTCCATGTTAGTCGTTCTCGACGATATTTCCGCGTTCAGGGGGAAAGTCGACAGGGTCTCTCTTTAGTCGCGCACTTTTTTCTCGATAGCGCCTGCAGAGCCTAACACCCTGCCTAGAGAAACTATTTTATCGGTGAATAAGTGTAGTGCCGTAAACCCAACAATGAGCATGACAGCAAAGTAAATCGGTCCTTGGAAACCTTCGCTACTAAAACTACCGGTAATTACTGGGCCAATAACAGCGCCAATACCCATCGCCGCTGGCAACAGCGCCGCGTGTCGTTCTGATTTATCTAATACCGCAACGGTCGTGAGTAAGTACGAGGTAGACATGGACCAGGCAAATTGAAACACCACCAAACAGAGAATGTAAATGGTATAGGAACTTGAACCTGGACCAATAAGCACAAGCAGACTAGCACTCAAAAGCACGGAAGAAAGGAAAATAGGAATGTTTAAGCCGAATTTTTGATCCATTACCATTGAAGCCAACGCACCAAGTGCGCCAGCAATAAGTGCCGCCATTAGCGCGGTGCCAATCATGCCAGCATTGAAGCCGGCTATGGAGCCAATACGCTCCATAAAAACCCAAACACCTGTTACGCCAATATAGCAAACTAGTAGGGCGGCTAGTGCAAGTAGTGGCGCAGCAGAAAATGATCCCTTACTCTCGTCACTTAGTTCAGTACTTAGTTCAGTACTTAGTTTAGTACTCCGTTCGTGTTCGGAGCTGCTCGCTAATTGAACATAGTCTTCCTTATGACTAGCTTCTTTTACTGCCGGACTAATGATTAAGCTTGAGGTGAAATATTTAAGTATCAGGTAGCAGAGGCAAAACAGCAGGGCGTAGCTATAAGCAACGCCCTGTATATCCCAAACTGGCTCAATAACATTAGAAATAAGCACCACTACCACTCCAGACAGCGCCATTTGACAAAAAATCATCAAGGCGAAAACCTGCGTTGGATGCTCTCCTTCAGCGATTGTCGTGACTGCATTGACGTAGATAATGCCAGAACCGGCACCCGCGACAAACAACAGCCCCGCAATCCAGCCAAAATCACTACTGAGTGAAAGTCCAATAAAAGCCAATATCACCGTCCCTGTACCAAGCAGTGCCGCTCGGTGAAGGTGAAGCTTGCCCATAAACAAACCCGTCAGTATGGTGGCCAGTGTGTAACCTGCAAAGTTACTGGAGGCGAGCCAGCCCAGCTCATCATTGCTGAACTGATAGCTGTTGGCCAGGGCTCCTAATAGTGCGGGAGCCGTGTTGAAAACAATGACGCATACTGCGGCAGGCAGGCAAATCATTAGATCTGAATAACGTGGTAATGACAAATTAAAACCCTTTCTTATGGTGATATTGTGAAGCCGTTCAGGTCACAGCTCTTCTAAGCATTAAGTAATGCAGTTGTTTGTAAAGAAGTTCCGGCTGACATTCCACCGTCGACGGTGATGCATGAACCGGTGATATAGCCCGCATCATCCGACGCGAGAAAGTGGTAAGGCGCCGCTGCTTCCGGTCCTTTCCCCGCTCGTGCGAGGGGAACTTCTAACTTCATGCAATCCTCAGGCATTCCACCCTCCCAAATTTCTGTATCAAAATAACCAGGATTTACCGCATTAACCCGTATATTTTCAGGAGCCAAAGCCAGGGCCGCGCTTTTGGTCAAGCTAAGCAGTGCGGCCTTAGTCGCACCATACACCGCTACATACGGCTCACCCATGGTTCCGGAGATGGATGCGGTATTGATGATTGAACCGCCTGACGACATATGTGGCGGCACCAGCTTTAATATTTGATAAGCCGCTCGAACATTGACCGCAAACGGCGCATCAAAAGCAGACATTTCTAAATCCGCAATCGTACCGACTTCCCCGGGAATGCCCGCATTGTTAATAACCACATCCAAACCGCCTAGGTGTTTCACTGACTCCTGCACCAGTCGCTCGACGTCTGTCGGCACCATCATGTCGGCGCGGATGAAATGTGCACCTACGCTAGCCGCAATCTCCGTCCCCGACTCCCGTCGCCCGCTGATGATGACGTTCGCACCCTGTTCAGCGAAACGTTTTGCAATGGCTAAGCCGATACCAGACGTGCCGCCGGTGATTAATGTACGCTTTCCTTCTAACGAAAATGTCATTTTCTCCAATCCTCTAAGGTCTCAATGTATTCATTTTAAATTAAAAAAATGGGGACCTATAAACGAAGCCCCAAAAAATTATGCGGAGTAGACTTGCCTCTAGTTGAGGCAAGTCTACTGCCGTATATTGCAGAGTTTATGGACAAATAATCGACTTAACTTCAATGTACTCACTCATGCCTTCATCGCCCCATTCGCGACCATTACCACTTTGCTTATAACCGCCGAAAGGAACATCAGTACTGAAGAAAGAACCCTGTATAAAACACTGCCCCGCACGCATGCGGCGAGCAATAGCCATGGCGCTATCGCTATCTTTGGCGTATACCGCCGACGATAAACCGAACACGGAATCGTTAGCGATTTCAACAGCATGGTCAATGTCGCGATAGGGGATCATGCACAAAACAGGACCGAAGATTTCTTCGCGGGCGATGGCCATTTGATTGTTAACATCAGCAAAAATGGTGGGTTTCACATAGGCGCCGCAATCAACACCAGTAGGCATATCGGTACCCCCCGTAACGAGTCGCGCGCCTTCTTCAAGGCCTTTATTAATGTAATCGAGCACGATGCCTTTTTGTGACGCGGACGCCATTGGGCCCATAAAAGAATTTTCATCTAATGGATCACCAACCACTATGGCTTCGGCAGCAGCTTTAGCAAGGCTGACAATTTCATCATAACGACTTTGTGGCACTAGCATGCGTGTATGGGCGTTACAGGTTTGCCCGGTGTTGATCATGATATCTTCAATGCCCCAATTTACCGCAGTTTCTAGATCGGCATCGTCGGTAATAATGTAGGCAGATTTACCGCCCAGCTCTAAACAGACGCGCTTAATCGTGGGGGCGGCGGCTTCAGACACTTTAATCCCTGCGGCCGTCGAGCCGGTAAAAGAAACCATATCCACTTCGGGGTGACCACATAAGGTTGCACCCAATTTGCGACCGGAACCGCTCACCAAATTAAACACACCCGCGGGCAAGCCAACCTTGTCTACAATTTCCGCCATGATGAAATCTTGCACCGGCGTTTGTTCGGCAGGTTTTATCACCACCGTACAACCGCTGGCTAAAGCAGGGCCTAATTTTCCGACCAATTGCGACAGTGGATAATTCCAAGGATTAATTAGGGTACAAACACCGATGGCCTCTTTAAGGACTTTAAAGCCGCCGTGGTCATCAATTTTTTCCATCATAAACGCGCGCTCAGCAAAGGAGCGCAAGCCATCAATTGAGCTGTTGATATGCAGATCAACCGTCATATTTTTAGGGCACCCCATGGTGATGCTAACGGCGTCAACCAAATCGTTGAAGCGCTCCTTCATACCGTCGGCAATGGCGTTAATATAATCACAGCGCTGTTGAGCGCTAGTTTGTGACCATGCAGGGAACGCGGCTCTGGCGGCACTGATAGCGGCGACCACATCGTTTTCGGTTCCCAGAGGTGAGCTAGCGCAAGGCTGCTCGGTGGCAGGATTGTTAATAGCGTGTTGTGAGCCCGTAGAAGCTTGCCACTGACCGTTTATATATAACTTATCAAAAATTTTCATTGTCATACTCACTGATTGTTTTTACGTAAATATTGGCGCAGCTAAGTGCTAGCCTAAAGGTTTTCCCACAGGTTCGTCTTAAACCAAACCATCAATAGGGGCGCCACCGTGAACAAAGTAATAGCTTCCGGTGATATAGCTGGCTTCACTGCTGGCGGCATAGGCGACAAAGTCACCGACTTCGCCGGGCTGAGCAAAACGATCCAAGCTTACTGTTTCAGTAAGTTTAGCCATCTCTTCTTCGGGGTCGAGACCCATTTTTTCAAGGCCGGATACCCACATGTCGGTATGTATAAAACCCGGAGCAATAGCGAGTACGCGAATATTATCTTTGCCTATCTCAGCAGCCAACGACTTGGTAAAGCCGACCACGGCATGTTTACTGGCGCAATAGTGCGTTTGCCCCGCAGAGCCGTACACGCCACAAGTTGAGGCGTTATTGATAATAACCCCACTACGCTGAGCCTGCATAATCGGTACAATCAATTTACTCATCATCACCGGGCCTCGCACATTGATGCGATACATCAGATCAAACATCTCAATATCACTGTCGTTAAAGTCTTTCAAAGCACCGATACCGGCATTGTTAAATAGAACATCAATGCGCCCAAGCTTGTCCATCACCTTATCGACACAAGCCTGCATACTCGCATCATCAGTAACATCACAAACGACAGGTAGGACTGTTACCCCGGTTTCCTTAGCGAGTTTTTCTGAAGTGTTAATCAATAATTCTTCGCTTGAAGGGATGTCAGTTAAAACAATAGTTGCGCCTTTAAGCGCCATCTTTCTTGCTGAGGCAAAACCAATACCGTCCTCTTTGCTTGCGCCAGTCACAAGAGCGACATGATCATGTAAAATCATTTTATTTTCCTTCTGTTGTTTTTTATTGATTGGCTTTAATCAAATAAAGCTATCTAAAATAGTTTTTTATGTCTCATCAATTGAAGAGACGTTGAACTCAGTAATACACTATCGTTTAAACCCTTTTGAATTCAACCGCTAGCCGTGAATTACTTTGCCGTTAACGCCGAGCATACATTCCCTAACCGCTTCCGAAATGGTTGGATGGGCGTGAATGGTGTTGGCGATATCTTCCGGTAATAGCTCAGCATTTTTCGCGAGCAGTAATTCGTGCAGCAATTCCGTAGCGTTATGGCCGACGATGTGGGCGCCGAGCAGTTCGTCGGTATCAGGATCACACAGTACTTTTACCAGTCCTTCAGGCTTGCCTACGGCGATAGTTTTACCGGCGCCGGAGTAAGCAAAGGTCGATTTTTTCACCTTAATTCCTTCCGCCTTAGCCTGATCTTCTCGTAGGCCAAAACCCGACACCTGAGGCTCGCAGTAAATCGCTGAAGGAACCAAATCTGGAGCCACCGCTTTTGATGCGGGTTCGTGTCCAGCCATATGCTCGACCGCAATTTCTCCCTCGGTCGAGGCTACATGAGCCAAGGCCGGAGTGCGGGTAATATCGCCAATGGCGTAGATGCCCGCGGCCGCAGTTTCACAGTAGTCACCGATTTGCACGTAGCCGCGATCGTCAAGCTTCACGCCCATTTCCTGCAGACCCAGCTGTTCGGTATTCGGAACACGACCAAAAACAACCAGTACTTTATCGGCAGTCAATTCACGCTCATCGGAAGCGCTTTCAATGGTCACCGTCGCGGAAGTGTCGGTTTTGCTCAAGCTTTTAGCGCGCGTACCGGTCAGTATTTCGATACCATCTCTGCGTAGGCACTTTTCCAATATCGCACAGGTTTCGAAATCTTCAGTCGGTAGAATATGCTCAGCCATTTCAACCAGCGTTACTTTCACACCAAAGCTGTTCATTACATAAGCAAACTCACAACCGATAGCCCCCCCGCCAAGAATTACTAAACTCTTGGGTAGCTCTGTCATCGCTAGAATTCCGCTGGAAGACAGCACCAGCTTTTCATCAAATTCGAAACCGGGAATATTCATCGGGCGAGAACCGGTAGCCACAAGAATATTGTTGGCCTTCAGTTTTTCTTTAGTCGCGTCATCACTAGTAACAGTAACTTCACCCTTGCCGGTGATCTTGGCGCTACCTTTAATGAACGCTACTTTGTTTTTCTTCAGCAAACCAGAAACACCACCAGTCAGGGTTTTTACTACCTGACGGGAGCTGGCTTGTACCTTGCCATAGTCGAGACCGCTGCGATCTACCGTAACACCAACCGTTTCCATCTCTTTCATAGAGTGAAAGACTTCCGCTTGGTGGATCAGGTTTTTAGATGGGATACAGCCCCAGTTGAGGCAGACACCACCAGGCTTGTCTTTTTCGATGACAGCGACGTTTAGGCCTAGCTGGGAAGCGCGGACAGCGGCGACATAGCCGCCAGGGCCGGCGCCGATAATAATTAGATCGTATTGGTTTGCCATGATTTAAATCTCTTGGTTACAGATGGGCGCCAGATGATTAGCTCTGGACGCCCAGCAAAGGCTTATTACGCCAACATCAGCGCAGGTTCTTGTATGCACTGCCACAGGTGGTTGAGGAAGCGACTGGCCGGCGCGCCGTCTACCACACGGTGATCGAACATCAGAACCATTGGCGCTAGCTGACGCAGTTTAATCTCGCCATTGTGCTCGGCTGGCTTTTGTTTCGCACCACCGATACCGACCAGACAAACATTTTCTCCGTTGAGTATGGCGGTGCCGCCAGTACCTGGAGGCCCGATACCTGCGGTCGTGGAAAAGGTGATGGTGCTGTCAGACATATCGTCTGGCGTAAGCTTGCCATCGAGTCCTTTAGCGATCAAACGCTTCATCTCTTTGTCAATTTCCACCACACTTAGCTGATCGGCGTTGCGAACAACAGGTACCACCAGGTTTTCGGTAAAACCATTCCCGCTGGGCAGTGCCAGCGCGAAGGCGACATTGACGTTATCCCAGACGACAATTTCATCGCCGATCATGGAGGCATTAAGAATGGGGTATTGTTTCGCCGCGCAGGCAATTGCCTTGATAAAAAAGGCGTTGACCGACACCTTGGTGCCAAATTGCTCTTCTCTAGCGGCAAACTTCTTGCGCAAGGCCAGTAGCTCGGTGATATCGGCTTCGGCTTGCTGGGCAAGCGTTGCGGTATTCTGCATCTGGCTCATCATATTGCGAGAGATGGCGGCGCGCATACCAACGACGGGGATACGTGCTTTCTCTGCTCTGCCTTGGAAATTTTCCACTATTTGTGCAGCAGGGCGACCTTCACCGCTGGTCTCGGCGCGCAAAATATCGCGCTTGACGATACGACCGTTAGGCCCTGTGCCCTCTACATAATGGAGATCCAGATCGCGATCTTTGGCCATTTTCTTCGCCAGCGGGGAGGCAATGATGCGGCCCTCCTTTTTGGACGGCAAGTTCGCCGGGCTGCTCACTGCTGGCGCTGGCGGAGTCGCCACGTCAATTTTAGCGGCAGGCGCAGGTGCTGTCGCAGCCGTACTCGCATCGGATGTGCTACCAGCAGCCAAGGCAAGTAATTCCTCTTCGCTATCGGCAAACACCCCGATCACTGTTTGCACGGGAAGGGTCTCACCGGCGGGCACAACAATACGGAAAAAACCAGACTGCGGCGCTTCTAGATCGTAGGAAACCTTTTCCGTTTCCACCGTCATGATAGGGTCACCCTCTACCACCTGTTGGCCGTCTTTTATCAGCCACTCATTAATGGTGCCTTCGTTCATGGCCATGGCCAATTTAGGCATTACAAAATCATTCGTTGCCATCTATATTCTCCCTAGGGTCTATTCGCAAACTGCGCGAATGGCCGCTTCAATTTTGGTTGGGTTGGGCATAATGTATGACTCCATATAACCGCCAGGTATTGGCATGTTAGGGAAGGTCACTCGCTTAATCGGCGCATCTAATAAATCAAAGGAATCTTCTACCACGCGGGCAGACAGCGTTGAAGCAAAGCCGCCGCTTTCCCAATCTTCATCGACGATCACCAAGCGATTGGTTTTTTCCAGCGATTTCACCAGAGTGTCCATATCGAAGGGTTCAAAAGTGCGTGGGTCTACTACCTCAACACTAATTTCTCCTTCGAGTTTTTTGGCGACAGCCAGTGCATTTTTCAACTGCAGGCTGTTAGCAATGACGGTTACATCTGTACCTTCACGTTTCACCTCAGCCACACCTAAAGGCACAATATAATCTTCCTCAGGCACCGGCCCCTTATCCATCATGATACCCATATGCCATGGAATGACTACCGGGTTGTTATCGCGAATGGCGGCTTTCATCATGCCTTTTGCATCATATGGCGTTGAAGGCATAGCCACTTTGATGCCAGGCTGGTGTAGAAATGTGCCGTGAATGCTCATGGAGTGGTCGTTGGCTAATTTGCCACCGGCACCAACGCCTGCGGTAATAACCATTGGCATCGGAGTCTGACTACCATGTAAAAAATATTGTTGACCAGTGGTCACTGCAGCTTCAGCGAAAGTGACGAAAGAGAAAGCACCAAACATAAAGTCAACAATGGGGCGGTAGCCATCTTGAGCCGCGCCGAAGGCAGTACCGAACATGCCGCATTCAGAGATGGGAGTATCGACAACACGATCTTCGCCAAACTGGTCGACTATGCCTACAGTGTGAGGGAAGATGCCACCGCGCAGATCCTGTCCCACCAAGAATACTTTTTCGTCAAGCTCCATCTCCTCGATAAAGGCTTCTCTGATCGCTTCAATAAACGTTAATTCTCGCATAAAATTTTCTCCGCTCGCCTCAAGCATACTGGCGAACTTGTTAATAAGGGTTAATAGTTTGCTACAAACTTTGGCCTACAAGCCTTCGTTTATAGGCTAGGGCGCGTACACTGCAGCCATTAATTCTTCTTCGCTTGGCATCGCCTTGGGTTGCGCATCAGCCCAAGCCCATGCGTCCTTCACTTCGGTGACTGCATCCTTAGTGATCTGATCAATTTCATCCTGAGTCAATACGCCGTCGGCCAGTACTCGCTTGGTGGCAATTCGCACGGGTTCACGCTCACGCATTTCGGCGTGATATTCTTTACTGCGCAAGGTAGAGCCGTCAAGATCTGGGGTGCCTATATCGTGCTCGTTAAAGCGCAAGGTTTTGCATTCCACAAAGGTCGGGCCTTTGCCGCTGCGACAGTATTCGATAGCATCAAGTGCCGCTTCAGCACAGGCAAACACGTCCTGTCCGTCTACCACTACCGCTGGCATGTCGAAACCTTTGGCCAGCGAGGAAATATGTTCAGTGGGGTGCATCTCCTCTGCATTGGCGTGAATAGCCATGCCGTTGTTTTCACACCAAAAGATATTCGGTAACTTCCAATTCGCCGCCATCAACATGGCCTCATGGGCACGGCCCTGACCAAAGGCACCGTCACCAGCACACACCATCGCAACCTGATTGTTACCATTGCGCTTTGCCGCCCAACCCCAGCCCACCGACGGACCAAATTGGTAGCCGATAAAACCGGAATAGGTAAACAACTTATGCTCAGGATAACAGGCGTGGAACGACGATCGCCCCTTGCTGCAACCGCCTTCTTTACCTGTATGCTCGGCCAGATAAGTTTTGAGTTCGATACCCTTAGACAACATACCGGTCATACCATGTGAGCGGTGATGAGGTGCAAAAAAATCATCTTTGTTTAGAAAGGAGCAAGAAGCTACACCGGGCGCTATGCCCCCCTCTCCGCCGTGGTAAAAAGCAAGCAGTTTGCCTGCCATCATACGTCTGTACATTATCAGGTCATATTCATTAGCCCGTACCAGATTGGTAAACAGGGTGACCATTTGTTCTTTGGTTAAACTCATGTAGATCTCCATCACTCGTTTTATCGGTAAAACATATTGTTTTTTATTTAAAATATTGTCTCAGTATTGATTGAAACTTTTAGCTTTTTTCTCGCATGTCTCTCGCTTCTGCCAGCACATGCATCAAGTCAATGGCGCAGCCAGCGGCAAGATTGGCGGTCTGTCCTGTGGGGTCATAGGGCGGCGCAACTTCTACCACATCAGCACCGACAACATTCAAACCTTTGAGCCCCCATAACGCTTGACGCTGCTGCATCGAGGTCATGCCACCGGGAACCGGTGTGCCTGTTCCCGGCGCAAAAGCAGGGTCCATGCCATCCACATCCAAACTGACATAACAGGGATGATCACCCACCACCTCACGAATACGTTCGGCAATTTCTGTGCCCTTCATATCGATGACTTCGTGGCCGTGAATTACATTAAAATCATGCTCAGGCAAGGTGTGACGAAGCCCCACCTGTATAGAGCGAGTAGGGTCAATTAAACCTTCTTCACAGGCATGCCAAAACATGGAGCCGTGATTGAGGGAGCCAATAGATGAATCATCGGAATGAGCATCAAACTGAATTAAAGACAGTGGCCCATGCTTGCGAGCGTGCTCTTTAATCGCGGGGTACGCTATTAAGTGATCACCACCCAAGCCTAAAGTACTGGTATTGTTATCGACCATTCGACCAATATGCATGGCTGCTACTTTCAGCATCTCATCAATATATCCAGGAGCGAAAGCTAAATCGCCGTAGTCGACCATTTTCATGGTATTACGTAGATTTCTTTTATGAGGAGGGAAAGGGTCAGAAAAACCGCCCAGTAGCAGAGATTGTTCACGTATAGCTCGCGGCCCTAGACGAGCACCTGGACGATTAGTGGTCGCTAAATCCAAGGGGACTCCATAAACCGCAATATCAACATTGTCCAGATCGCGCTGTAGCGGCAAGCGTAAAAATGATTGGATACCCTGATAAGGAAGAAGAGCATCATAAGCTGAGGTTAACTCTGGGTCGCCAGCATAACGCATGAATTTACCCTCTCGACCTTCAGGACTAAAGGGCTCTAGGCTAGCACCTTCGTTAGCTTTATTTTCATCGTCATTACAACTCATAAAATTACCATTTTTAGTGAATTTATTAATGTGAACATTGTTCATGTTATGGAATATCTACAATTTTTATGTTAAAGTCAACCTTTAATTATTCATCTTCGAGACCTTATGAGCAACGCACCAATAGCCACTCCCTGGCATGAACCCAAGCAAGAGCGAGGCAGGCAGCGCTTTGAGGCTATTCTCGAGTCGGTCACTACATTGATCGTGCAACATGGCTGCAGTCAGTTAAAAATGCGTGACATTGCTCAACTGGCTGATATTCCTATTGGCTCTCTCTATCAGTATTTTCCCGATCGAAATGCTATTCTGGCCCGCCTCCACACCCGTTACTTTGAACATTCAGAGCAATTGATGCGTGTACGTTATAGCCGAGTCGATACCATTGAAGATTTTTTCAGCGCTAGCGAAAAGCTGATTAAGGAAGTTCAAGAATTTTTAAGCAGTATCCCCTCGCTTAAAGAGGTGTGGATTGCCGTACAAAGCAAGCCAGAAATTAGACATCTCGATATCGAATCATCGCGTCGTAGCGCGCAAGTGCTAAAGCAAACCCTCCGCCCCCTAGTTAAACCAAGTGTCAGCGAGAAAGATCTTGCCACCGCTTGTTTTCTGATAACCGACTTGTTTGGCCGAGCCAGCCTTATCGCGCTAGATTCAAGCAAGAAAGAAAGCGCTCAATTGATGAAACAATTCGCGATAATGTTCAGTAGCTATGTGCGCACGATGGTATCGACAAATTAACTTTCCAGACCCTGCGAAAACAGCCTGAATACCCGCCTACTTCGCGGTTACACTTTTCCAAGACGCAAAGGCACTATTTCTCAGCACCCGGTAATGGCGAGCCTTCACCAAATGACGCTGTAAATTGAACAGGCTGTATACCGCAGCATGCACACCCAAAAACCGGTTCGCCTGCTCCATCGACTTGAACCTACGCATCCCCCGCTCTCTCACTCTGGTCGGCTGATGGGATAGCTCTGCTCGGTTGTTAGCGTACTGCTCCGTATCATGTATAGCATCAGGCATATCTTCTCGATGGGCAACACGATAACTGCCTAGCTTATCTGTCACGATCTTACGCGGCTCATGGCCTTTGTTACTCTTCAGCAAGCGCCTGAAGAACCGCTTAGCAGCCTTACCATCGCGTCTTTCCTGCAGCAAGACATCAACCACATCACCATCTTAATCCACAGCACGCCAGAGGTAATGCTGCTTACCCTGGATCTTTACGAAGACTTCGTCGATGAAATATGTGTCACCGTAGCCTTGATGCTTGCGTTTCAGACGCTTAGCGTAGAGCTTGCCGAACTTGTTGCACCAGAGGCGGATACTTTCGTAGCTGACTGTTATGCCGCGCTCAGAGAGGAGGTCTTCGATGTCTCGGTGACTTAGATTGAAACGGTGATACAGCCAGACAGCGTATTGGATGATGGCTGGTGGGAAACGGTGGCGTTTGTAGATCGATGATTTAGGCATCCCTGAATTATCCCAAAGATGCCTTTAACTTGTCGATACCAGCGCGAGTCATACACTTATCACAGATAATTAGCCATATTTATCAATCGGTTACTCCAAGCCCTACGCTATACCTTCACCTCACAATAAAACAATTTCAGCACAAAAACCCAATACAACAGTTCAGGCCTAGACAATTAGGCCAGTCTTGTTAAACTCTCGGCCGTCAAATCTGAGGCTAGGCCTCATCCCTATTATGGAGTTTCTTATGCGCGTATTAACAAGCACTTTAATCGCTGCTTTTTTGCTGGCTTTTCTGTCTGGCTGTTCCGCCCCTGGCGATAAAAGCCCTGCGGCCAAACGCAATACCATTACCACAATGAGAAACGACGTATTAACGGATTTATACAAGGTCAAACCTGATGTTAGGGCGCAAATTAGCGCCGCGCCCGGCTACGCCGTATTCAGCAACGCCAACATCAATCTGGTTTTTGCCAGCTTCGGTGGCGGCTACGGAGTGGTCCATAACAACAAAACCGGCGTAAATACCTTTATGAAGATGGGCGAGGTAGGTGTCGGGCTTGGTTTGGGTGTGAAGGACTTTCGCGTTGTATTTGTATTTCATAGCGAATCAGCCATGACACAGTTCACCGAAGAAGGATGGGCCTTTGGTGGTCAGGCCGACGCAGCTGCCAAGACCGGCGACAAGGGCGCCGCAGTAGGCGGCGAAGCAGTAGTCAATAATTTTACGATTTATCAGCTCACCGAATCCGGACTGGCGCTTCAAGCAACAGTTAAGGGCACCAAGTACTGGAAGGATAGTGAGTTAAACTAAGCACCCAGTGGGTGTATTCATCGATGTACATATTTAGGGGAAATTATGATTAGGGTTTTTATTGTTAGCTTATTGGCAGCCGTTCTATCTACGACGGCCTTCGCTCAAAGCAAGCGCGACCAGGATTGGGAAGTTGCGCTAGTTTACAAATACCAAAGTGCTGAATCTTTTGGCGCACCAGAAGGTGCTGACGAGGCCAATGTCGCCTTTGATAGCAGCAATGGCTGGGGTTTTAACGTGGGGTACAACTTCAACGAACATTTAAACCTGGCCTGGGAATTTACCCATAGCAAACCTGATTACACCACGCACTTCCTTGATGAAGACCAAGAGGAGCGCACACTCAGCCATACCAGCACCTTTATCTCGAATCACTTAGTCGGTACCTACCACTTACTAAAAGGACCTATTACTCCTTATATATCAGCGGGTCTTGGCTATACTAATGTCGATTCCAACATCAGCGATGGCAGTGGCTACTGTGTTCCGGACTATTACTGGGGATGGTACTGCTACTCATCCTCTTATAATAAGGGGTCATTCAGTTACAACGCCGCTATTGGTTTACGCGCAGATATCTCAAACACCATCTTTGTACGCGCAAGCTATGGCCGTCAGTGGCTTGACCAAAAAATCGGTACTGATACACCTACGTTTGATATCGGGCGTCTGGAAATTGGCTATCGATTTTTCTGATAGTCACCGCGTAACGATGAGAAAGGCGGCCTCAGGCCGCCTTTCTATGTTCTGCCACTCGTGACATGCAATTATACGGTCTATACTGAACACCAACTAGACCCCCTAAAGACACCATTACTGCGGACCAGCCATGACAAGCTCGAAGATCATTAAGCGGTTTATCGCCCCTCTCTTGTCCGTTGTTTTTCTTGTCGGCTGTACCGTAGTGGCCACACACTATCTCGATACAGATTACGGTACGCCTGAAGTCGTCGACCGTATAGTCGCTACACCCTCGCTCAACGAACTGGAATACCATCATGATATTAAACCGATCATAGACCGGCGCTGCGTTGTGTGCCACGGCTGCTACGATGCACCATGCCAACTAAAAATGAGCAGTTTTGAAGCTATAGACCGCGGTGCCAGCAAAGAGAAGGTCTATAACGGTAGCCGTTTAGTTAGTGCCAATTTAACCCGACTCTCTATCGATGCAAAAAACACGACTCAATGGCGTGCCAAGGGGTTTTATCCCGTTCTCAATGAAAGAATCCAGACACCCGAAGCCAACAAACACGCAGGCGTTATGTCACGCATGCTGCAGCTTAAGCAAAACCATCCGCTGCCAGAGCAGGACGTCCTTCCCGATAGCTTCGACTTCAAACTTGATCGCAAGCAGCAGTGCAGCAAAATAGAAGATTTTGACAAATTCGAGAAAAAATACCCACTTTGGGGCATGCCCTACGGTCTACCGGCGGTGGGTAAACAAGAACAAGACACCTTGCAGCAATGGCTGGCGGCCGGCGCCAAGGCAAGCTATTCCCAGCTGGCAACCAACAAGCACCAACAAGCCGTTGAGCAATGGGAAAATTTTCTAAACGGCGATTCTCTCAAGCAAAAACTGATGAGCCGATATATTTATGAGCACCTGTTTTTGGCCAATATATACTTCGAAGGAACTGAAACGACAACAGGAGAACGACGGGAGTTTTTCAAGCTGGTGCGATCCAGCACACCGTCCGGAGAAGATATTGATATTATTCCCACTCGGCGCCCTTTCGATGACCCGGGTGATCAACTTCACTATCGCCTGCAAAAAGTACAGACAACGGTATTAGTCAAACAGCACCTGCCCTATCGTCTCAACCCACAGCGCATGCAGCGCTGGCAGGCGCTATTTCTTGATATTGAATACGATGTCGCCGAGCTACCCAGTTACGAGCCGGCGGTTGCTGCAAACCCCTTTATCAGCTTTAAAGACTTACCGGTGAACTCACGTTACAAATTCATGCTTGATGAAGCGCAATTCACTATTATGGGTTTTATTAAAGGCCCAGTCTGCAGAGGACAAATTGCACTGAGCGTCATCAATGACCACTTCTGGGTGGTATTTGTTGATCCTGACGCTCCCAGTCAAAACCTCAGTGACAAGTTTCTGGCTGAACAAAGTGAACATTTGAGACTGCCCGCCGAAAACGAATCGCCGAGTATATTGCCCATATCCAATTGGCGAGAGTATTCCAAATTACAGCAGAGCTATGTTGAAGCCAAAGAGGCATTTTTCAGGGAACATTTACGAGGAAAAGACTCCCTCGATTTATCCATTTTATGGGATGGAAATGGCCAAAATAGAAATGCCGCGCTTACCATATTTCGTCACTATGACAGTGCCACTGTTATGCAGGGGATGTTGGGAGACATTCCAAAAACAGCATGGATTGTCAATTATTCCCTATTGGAACGTATTCATTATTTGCTAGTTGCCGGGTTTGACGTATACGGCAATGTGGGTCATCAATTGATTACCCGTATGTATATGGACTTTCTCCGCATGGAAGGCGAGGTCAATTTTTTGGAATTATTGCCCAATGCGACAGCCAGCAAAGAGTTAGCTCATTGGTATATTGGAGCTGAAAAGAACGTCGACCTCTATTTAAACGAAGAAAACAGCAGGGACTTCGAAAGCTCTGGCATTCAATTTGAAACAGACGACCCCAAAGCTGAGCTACTGGGCATGATTCAAACAAAATTCGGCGAACAGGTCATTGCCACAGATGAGATTAATCACAGGCCGGCGCTGGCCGTTAGCGATAGTTATAAACGACAGCTACAACAGCTATCGACTGTAACCGGCCTGTCACTTGAACACCTCCCTGAGCACTCACTGATCACGCTACAGCTCAACAACGGCGAAACTCGATTAGTCAGCCTAGTTCGTAACCGAGCACATACCAATGTGTCGAGTTTATTTGGCGAATCGAAACGGCTAATACCCGCAGAACAAACGCTGACCGTACTGGAAGATGTTGTCGGCAGCTATCCCAACGTATTCTATAAATTAGATGAGGAAGAACTCACAGAGTTTGTCGCCACGATTGCCGCCCTTAAATCCGAACAAGATTATAAAAACCTACTTAACCAATACGCCGTTAGGCGAAGCAGTAAAGATTTCTGGGCGCACAGTGATTCCGTTCATGATTATTACTATCAGAACCGACCAATTGAGGCCGGACTTTTGGACTATAACCGACTGGAAAATCGTTAGACTCAAACGTAACTGCCAGCCGCAAAAGCCGACGACCAGGCCCACTGGAAATTGAAACCGCCTAAATGCCCGGTAACGTCTAGCGCTTCGCCAATAAAATACAAACCCGGCTGTAGTTTACTCTCCATCGTTTTAGACGACACATCGGCCGTATCCACTCCACCCAATGTCACCTCGGCAGTTCGGTAACCCTCGGTGCCCGAGGGCTTTAGCTTCCACCCCCCCAAATGCCCTGCGATATCCGACAGACGGGCATCAGGTATTTCAGCCAATGGCTTTTCAGCCTCTGCCAGCCAAAACAAGGGCTCAAGCTCAGCCACAAGACTCTTGGGTAAATGTCTGGCTAGTAAGGTGCGCAACATTATTCTCGGCTGGGCCGACTTAGCTTCCAGTAATAGGGTGGGCACAGAAAGCCCCGGCAAAAGATCCAAATGAATATCCTGACCGGGCTGCCAGTAGTTCGATAGCTGCAATACCGCCGGCCCGCTCAAGCCACGATGAGTAAACAGCACGGCTTCGGTAAATGAAACATCGCCCACACTGATGGTGGCGTCTATAGCTATACCAGAAAGGCGATTTGAAATATCTCTGAATCCGTCGCTAAAGACAAAAGGGACAAGCCCCGCCTGAAGGGGAAAAATTTTATGCCCGAATTGCTCAGCCACCTTATAGCCATAGTCACTGGCGCCCATGGTCGGTATAGAAAGGCCTCCACTAGCCACAACCACGGAACTCGCGCTAAGAGCTCCATGACTTGTCTCCAGATGAAATCTGGCCTCATTATCCTGGTTTACTGTAATGGAGTTTATATCTGCCTTAACCGAAATCGAGACACCCACCTGATCACACTCAGTCAGTAACATCGCTAAAATCTCTTTTGCGGAGTCATCACAAAATAGCTGGCCATGTTTGCGTTCATGAGTAGATATTTCGTACTTATCTACCAGGGCAATAAAATCCCACTGGGTATAACGCGTAAGTGCTGATTTGGAAAAATGGGGATTTCTGGAAATAAAGTTATCAGGCTCGACGTAGAGATTAGTAAAGTTACAACGGCCACCGCCCGACATAAGAATTTTTTTACCCACTTTGTTGGCTTTATCCAGTAGCTTTACACGCAAGCCACGGGCGCCCGCGACCGCCGCACACATAAGCCCGGAGGCGCCTCCGCCAATTACAATGACATCAAAGTGGTTCAAAAATCAGTACTCAAAACAAATAGGTTGGTAGCAGCGACTATAAGCCAACAACACCGCGATGAAAAGCCGACCAGTATTGTCGAAATACTGGTAAAATGTCCTTTTTAAGCGAAAAAGCCCACGCTATGCAAATCCAATGGTTTCCCGGCCACATGTATAAGGCCAGCAAAAAGATCAAAGAGATATTTCCGACGATCGACCTGTTTATCGAGGTTTTGGACGCACGCATTCCGTTTAGCAGTCAAAACCCGATGCTGGAACAACTGCGCAAGGACAAACCTTGCATCAAGGTGCTGACTAAGTGCGACTTGGCTGACCCTGTCTTAACTCGGCAGTGGCAAGATTATCTGGAAGCTAAAAAGAATATTAAAACTCTAGCTGTGTCGAGTAATCAACCCGAACGAATGCTTCAACTTACCCAGCTGGCTCGCAAAATGCTGCCATTAAAAGAGAAGAGTGTTAAGAGTATTCAGGCGCTTATTGTCGGCATTCCCAACGTAGGAAAATCCACTCTGATCAATACCATTGCCGGTCGCTCAATAGCCAAAACTGGCAACGAACCTGCTGTAACCAAGTCGCAACAACGGATAAACCTGGACAACGGCATCGTTTTATTCGATACGCCGGGCATGTTATGGCCGAATGTTGAGAATATTAACAGTGGCTATCGACTGGCCATTACCGGCGCGGTTAAAGATACTGTCGTAGAATACGACGACGTAGCGTTTTTTGCCGCAGAATACCTCTTGCTGACCTACCCGGAACTCCTCAAAGAACGCTATGAACTGACAGAATTACCTGTAAAAGAGCTCGAACTATTAGAGACTATAGGCAAGAAACGCGGCTGTCTTCGCTCTGGTGGTCATGTCGACCTTGAAAAGGTATCCAAGATACTGATCAACGAATTTCGTGATGGCACTCTCGGCCACATCACACTGGAGACGCCCAGCATGATGGAAAAAGAGCTCATTGAATTGGAAATCATCAGAGCTAGGAAGGCAGAAAAACTTGCTGAAAAGAAGCTGAAAAAAAGCGGCAAAAGAACTCGGTAGCAACTTAATGTCTATCCAGAATAATTGAGCTTTTACGTAATGATTCCTGGTCAATTATGGTCTTTAAGCGCTCGCGTTCATCGCGAGCCAAAAAAGGTGACGATATTTCTTCAGGATACCTGATAAATGCCATCCGCAGGCGCTCAAGCTCGGCATATACATCGGAGGGCAAACCCTGACGAGTAAGACCTGGCTCCATGACCAGAACATCATCGACGAAATCGAAAAATGCCGGATAGCCCCAAAATAATTGGGCCTTCTCATATAAATGAGGTAATCGTTTAAGTGCCGTGCACGTTTCAACGAGCCTCTTGCGGTCTACCTTCTCCATGCTTCTTCCTGCGTCCTTGATACTCTGCTGTTTCCTGTTAGAGATTCTAGTTCATATTTTCACTTTTCGTTAGCTATCAATATCTAATATAGACATTAATCCCGACAGTCGTCTTCAGAATGCTTACCAATGGCCGGACCAATGTAAAATCTGATCTATAGACTATGACTGAAACTCTCCCATGGTCAGCTGGAATTACGGAAAAACCATGACCTTAGCAGACAAGTCAGTATTACTTGCCACGGTAAAAGCCTCGTTAAAATCAGCCAGCGAATAGCGGTGGCTTATCATCGGCTCCAAATTAACTTTAGCTTCTTCTATCATGGCAATAACTTGCGGAAACTCTATCGGGTAGCCTATCGCGCCTTTTATGACCAGTTCACGCATAAGCACATTGGCCAAATCCATTGCCACAGGTTTTTTATGCAAACCCACGATAATCAGGCATGCGCCAGGCTTTGCCCCGCCCACAATGGCCTCAACCACCGGAGCCGCCCCGGTGGCATCAATAAAGATATCGGTACCAGCAACATCCATACCAAACAATTGAGAACAGCCATGAAACTCTTGTAGTTGCGACATAAAACCATTCTGGCTATTGATAAGCTCGCGAGCTCCCATCGCTTTTGCTCGATTGAGACGCTGATCCGACAAATCTATTGCGACAATATTAGTCACCCCAAAATGGCGTAAGGCCGCCACCACGCCCAAGCCAATAGGACCCGCGCCCAGCACTGCCACCTTGCTAGCCACTTTTGGCTGGGCTTGATTGACAGCATGCATGGCAACTGCCAAGGGCTCTACAAGCGCTGCTATTTCATGTGATACATTGTCAGGTATCACATGAACAGTCTTGCCTGGCGCTGCGTCACGCACCAGTAGCAAGGGTGCGAAACCTCCCTCAGGGCCACCATTACCAATCAAGTGATGCATCGGGTCTACAACAACACGATCGCCTACCTTCAAGCCCTCAACCTCTGACCCCACTTCGACCAGGCATCCAGACAGCTCGTGGCCCAGCGGCATAAGCCCTGCCGCCGGGCCCATCAACCCTCCAGCCGCAACGTAGCCCAAATCGCTACCACAGATGCCGCATGCCTCTACTTTGACCAAGACATCTTTCGGCCCAGGTTGGGGCAAAGCCACTTCATCTAACTGGAATTTTCCCACGCCGTGAATATTTACCTGTAGCATGTTATTTGTCCTCGTGATGTTCTAAAGAAACAATCTACTTCAATGCCTCCGTTAATAATACGTGCATATTAAATATTTAATGAAACGGCAATCACATGGAATGCCTGTGCATAAAGTTAGCTACAATCAGCAAAACACTACCAAATATTCACACTACAGCTAAAAAAGAGCTGCTAGACTAATGACCATTAGTTACAAGGAGAATACAACCATGAGCCAGTGCCCTTTTTCCAATCTTTTGGACCCTGATACCTATGCTAATGGCATGCCTTACGAGGAGCTCCGGCGCATCAACCGCGAAGGAGGCCCGGTGGTTAAGATAGAAGACCCAATTACTGGCATTCCATACTGGGCCATAACAGGCCAGGAAGAAATGGACTTTATCTCCAAAAAGGCCAAAATATTCTCCTCTCGTGAGCGCCTGGCTTTCCCTATGGAGATGGACGACGGTCTTATTGAAGTCCAGCGCAATACCATCATCAACATGGACCCACCACTGCACCAAAAATTGCGCCGCCTTACCCGTAACGCTTTCACTCCCAGCGCTGTCGACGCCTACATCCCGCTATTTCAAGAGCATGCCAGGCGTATTATTGATGCCGTAGTTGAGCGGGGTGAATGTGAATTTGTTGAAGAAGTGGCAGCTGAACTACCCCTTTTTGCCATACTGGACCTACTCGGAGTTCCAACTGAAGATCGCAAGCAGTTCTTTGATTGGACCAATACCATGATTTTTGCCGATGACCCCGAGATGTCGATAGGTGAAGATGAAGGTCAGCTGGCCGCTATTATGGTCATAGACTACGCCATGAAGCTGGCTGCAAAATACCGTGAAAACCCGAAGGGCACAGTTTTGGGTGCCCTGCTCGAAGGCGAATTTGACGGCAGACCTCTGAATGACGAGGAATTTGGCTGGATGTTCGTCCTTATTTTAGTAGGCGGCAATGAATCAACTCGAACCGTCATTGCTCAGGGCATGCGTCTGTTGATGGAGCATCCTGATCAGCTGCAATATTTGGTCGATAATCCTGACAAAATTGAAAACGCCTGTGAAGAAATCCTGCGCTATAACACCGCTTTTATTTCGATGCGCCGCACTGCGATGGAGGATGTTGAGGTCGGTGGACAGTTGATCAAAAAAGGTGACAAGGTATTGCTGCATTACCATGCCACTAACCTGGATGAAAAAGTCTTTGGTGATGACGCTATGGAGTTTGACGTCAAACGTCAGGAGCGTATGCCAGACCTGTACAATCAACATCGCTCATTTGGTATTGGCCAGCATTTTTGTCTGGGTTCTCACATGGCGCGCCTGGAACTGGTTACCATGTTCAAGGAAATCATCCCACGGCTGAAAAACCCCCAATTCGCTGGCGATGTGAAATATGTACGTTCTTACTTTGTCAATGCCGTAAGAGAAATGCCCATCACATTTGACCCTTCAGTTTAATGCAAAAATGTTGAATACCCGCTAAACCGGGTATTCAACACCACATAAATATGACGGGATAGTTGACCTCTGCTTTATCCTCTCCGCATACTGTAACTTATTAATAAGCCTACGGATGCTGTTACCATGTTAGCTCTTATAGTCACTTTAGCCATCATCATAATTGTTGGCGCCTATGCTGTTACCCTATATAACGGATTGGTCGCGCTCAAACACGCCATAGCCCGATACCTGTCTAATATTGATATTGTTTTAAAACAACGCCACGATGAACTACCCAAACTGGTAGAGACCTGTAAGCAATATATGGAATACGAACAGGAAACATTGGAAAGCATTATTACAGCGCGCAGCATGGTGGCCCAAGCCAGCTCAGACGGCAATATAAAGGCCCTTGGCGAAGCAGAGACCCATCTACGTGCTGGCTTGGGACAGATATTTGCCCTCGCCGAAAATTACCCCGAACTTAAAGCCGACCAGAGTTTTCATTCACTGCAACAACGCATTAGCGGTCTGGAGAATAGCATCGCCGATCGGCGCGAGGTCTATAATGAAGCAGTGAACAACAATAACGTGCGTATCGAGCAGTTCCCGGACCTCATCGTTGCCCAGCTATTTGCCTTTAAAGCCCATGAGTTACTGCAGTTTAGCGATGAAGATACCCGCGATGTAAATATCAGTCAGTTGTTTAATTAAGATGAACCTTCTATTTATCGTCATCCCTGCTGTCATTGCAGCCATAAGCCTCTATACCGCCTTTACGCTGCTAATTAAAGCCCGCTCGATCGAGGACACGCCAAGCTCTAAAATACGTTCTGCCCATCAGGGTTACGTAGAACTAAACGGACAAGCCCAAGCTGCAGATTTACCGTTCATTCTCGCCCCCTTAACTAATACTCAATGCCTATGGTATAGCTACTCTATTGAACGATATGAGGTCGACGGCAAACGCAAAAACTGGAAGACCATCAAAAAGGGTACATCGGACCTTTTTTTTACTCTCAGCGACGAAACCGGAGATTGTCTTATTGACCCTCAGGGCGCGGACATCTCCGCCACCAAACAACGCTGGTACGGCAATGCGCCCCACCCCATCGGCAGTACGGCGGAGCCGGCAGGGTTTCTATCGCGAATCGGCGGGCGTCAGTATCGTTATACCGAAGAACGAATCCATAGCGGCGACTGGCTTTTTAGCCTGGGCATGCTTCAAACAATCCATGCGCCAAGTCATGAGGCTCAAAAACAACAACAGCTGCAGCTCATACTGACCGAGTGGAAAACCGATCATCAGGCGCTGCTAGACCGTTTTGATGGTGACCAAAACGGTAATATAGACCAACAGGAATGGGAGAGTGCCCGACAGGAAGCCAGCGCGGAGGCACACTATAAGGTATTACAAAATCAGGATGACACGCCGGTTAATATTCTAGGACAAACACCCAATCGTCGACAACCTTATATAGTCTCAACTTCAGACCCCATCGCACTAGTCCGAAAATACAGACATAAAGGCATATTGTTACTATTAAGCGCCATACTGTGTGGAGGACTGACGATCTCGCAGCTGCTCTAGCTCTATAGCGCTGCGTGCACTTCACTCACCCAGAGCTGGATGCGACGTGTATTTTCTGGGCCCATCCGCCACAGCGCTTTTTCCAAATCACTCGCCAGCTCCAGCGCGGGATCTTTGTAGGTAAACATGACGCTCTTATGCTCCAGCAGTGGATGCTCTTCCAGCGGCTGTACCGCCAATACTCGCGCAATCAGGCTTCGCAAGCGCTGATCAAAACTGCCTCCCCGACCTAGCTCACCATAGGCTTGATCCAGCAATGGGCTCCAGGAACGATAATAAGCTGCCAGCTTTTGTGGGTCGATTGCCAAAACCACGTCTAACAATGGGTCGGCACGAACATAGTTGGCAGGGTCAACACTCAGTTCCTCTATAGTTTCATCACCTTTAACCACATAAGCGCCTAGGGGAAACGACCAGGGCTGATGCTTGTTCACCAAGTTACCATCTGCCAGATTATCCAAGGCTAGCACCCACTTACGGATTTGTTCATCGGCAACCAACCACTGCTGTAAGCCATCGGCAAGGTCAATCGTCGCAGCGGATACGTCAAAATCACTCCCACTCAGGCCCGCAGGCGGATCTACAATGATAATTTCGGGCTCAAGCTCAAGCTCTTGTCGAGGTTCTTCCATCGCAGGCTCTAGCTCTGTAATAGTCTTAATTTCTGGCTCAACTACCGCCTCAGGTACGATGACAATGGGCTTGGGCACCGGCTCAGCTTCTTTCTGACTCCACCAGCCAAGCGCTGCTGCAATTAATACAGCCGCGACAATCAATAGCACTTTATTCTGCGTCATTTCGACATCCTTGGTATGTTTCAGCCCTGTTACAATTTGAACACTCTTTCACTCAAGGGTTCAAATGTCACATGGCAAAATAATCTCACATGGGACTACACTTGAACACCGTATAATGAGTTTTCTTCGATTGAGCCGCGCTCTATGCTGAAAACGAGCCGCAAAGTGCTGTTAGTGCGTAGTGAATATCACTAAAATCAGCTAAGGTTCATATCATGACGGTAACATCTGACAAGACGACACACTATAAGAAGGTACGATCTGCAATGCGATACAAGACATTGATTCCGCTGTTTTTCCTTCTGTTTAGCTACAGCACTCATGCAATTAATCTGTCATTTTTAAAAGACAGCAACCTGCGAGACTTTAGCCAGCAGGAAAGAGAGTCTTTCATCAAGACCATTGACGCAGCACTGGACCAAACACCCGACGAGAAAATCATTAGCTGGAGTTCTCCCACAAGCTCTCTTGAGGGCAAAATTCTGCCAATGACAAGCTATGAAACCGATAACATTGTTTGTCGTCGTGTACTCTTTGAAATTAATTCTGACAAGCGCCGGAAGGAAAGGCTGAGGTTCGACATTTGCAAAGGCGATGAGGGCTGGAAAATCACTGAAACACCCCTCAGTGAATTTACCCGCTCAGACCTGGATAGTCTCGACCGCCTTATGACAGATAGCCTGGACAACGAGCCAGATGGCACTCCCGTGTCGTGGACCAACCCTGAAACCGATAACTCGGCCGTATTGGTCATATTATCAACACGAGAAGGTAGCGAACCGCTATGTCGAGATTTAACCATCAGTATCATTGGAGCAAACAACCGTACTTCTGATGGAAGGTTTACATTATGCAAAAAAAGTGACGGTGAATGGCAGCGTAATGTCGAGTTGGAAAAGAAGATCCGATAGAAATCCACCGTCGATCCCAAACGAATAAATACTTGATATAGACTACAGTTCTTAAAGTGTGATGTAGTTCACACTTTTTCTATCTTTGCGAACACACAACAAGATAGACCACTAAATAGAATATGCCCGGATAAGCATAATCGGTAAGCTAAGCCGCTAATAATAAATACCGGAGAATTTTGATGTTGTTTAGAACCTTATGGCTTATCAGTGCGAGTATTTTTCTAGTAGCTTGTGCTAATACCACGCCCAATACGGCGCCATTGGTGACTGAACAATCATCCCCGATCGAAGAACCCGCCAAACCTGAGGTACAAATAAAAACTGTCTATAAAATGTCTCCGCCAATAGAAATATTACCTACGCTAATTGACCAGAGCGAAACATGCAGTGACGGTAAATCTCGCGGAAATTCCATCAGCATTGCCTCGTGGAACATCAATAAAAACAGCGGCTATAGCGAAGAAGAAACCAACAAAATTGTCTCATTGCTGAAGAATTATGACATGGTCGTATTTCAGGAAGTAGACAAAACCCACGGACCGGATGTAATAAAAGACATTGTCAGTTCACTCAATGAAAGCACCCGTAGCGCCTTCGCAGAACCCCATATAAGTCAGATCACGGGCTCAGGGAAAGACGCAGAGCGCTATGCCATTATCTGGAAACATAATGTGCTGGAAAAAACTGCTGGCAGCAGCCGCAGTTTCGTCAGAGAACTGGATCTGGCTAGAGATCCGTTTTGGGCTCACTTTCAAGTCAAGGTCACAGCCAAACCTCGCTGGCCCGAAAAATACCCCTTTGATTTTATTATTTACGCTACCCATGCCAAAGCAGCCTACGTCAGCGACGAACTGGAACAAATTGCCAAGGGAATTCGTCACATAGAAGAGTACACCGGAGAGCCCGACATAATAGTTGCAGGGAGTTTGAACTCAGGACCGGGCGGCCAGCACTACAGTGATTTCAACAAAGCCTTCAGAAATACTCTGTGGAGTATTGGCCCAAGCGTATCAACACTGGTGCCAACGCCAAATCCGAACAGCAAAGCCGCGGCAGTGACTGACAATCTACTTTTCGGGCCTGCGACCCTTTCCGATTATGCTGGCAGCGCGGCCGTCATACGTTTTGACAGGGACATGGATATTACCGCCGCCCGGTCAATCTCCAACCACAGAATTATTGAAGCTGAGTTTTGTACCGATAATGATGACGATGCTTAAAACCGCACTCTTTGCTTATCTACATCAGAGTGAAATTGCCATGATATATGGGTAAGCTCGTTACTTTAATATTATTAGCCCCCCTGTTTAACCCCTTATAGGCCGACAGTACACTGAGGTTTATCCGTACCACGGCTGACTCAGCACTTACCTTTCCTGCATTAACAACCCGTCATTATTTTACCTGGTGACAAGCTAAGTCTACAGTCGATATAAACCTATAACCCTTTGAAATATAAGTCAATTTATCCTGAGATGGGTAGCCGCACTCTCACGTATCTATTCTAACCCCCGTCGATACATTGGCACGATATACCAAGCATATTGAACGGTATAGACATGCCAATCTAATCTATAATAGTGATTGAGGCATTCTATTGAATATCGGGAAAACTACATCAAAAGGGATTAGTACCATGCAGAGACTATCTGGAGCAGATGCAATATTCCTCTATCGTGAAACACCGGCCTCCCTAATGCATACGCTTAAGGTGCATATCGTAAAGGTTACCAATCCCGAAGCCCGCTATGAGGAATTACACGAAAAGCTGAAGCAAAACCTGTGCGCTATTCCTGAATTACGAAAGCGCATCATGCCGGTACCCTTTGGTATACACCACCCGGTAATGGTCGATGATCCAGATTTTGATGTAGGCGCACATATATTCCGCGCCGCCCTACCCGCCCCAGGCACCATGCGTGAGCTGGACGATATGGTGGCGCAGATCGGCAGCACTATGCTGGACCGTTCCAGGCCGCTGTGGGAAATGTGGGTACTCGAAGGACTGGATAGCGGACATATCGCCGTTGTACATAAAATACATCACGCCATGGCAGATGGCATGGCCTATGTGGGCTTCGCCAACAAAGGCTGGCTTGCAGATGTAACCAGCGACGACAATCCCCTTCCGCCTGCGCCTCCGCTTCCCAGTGGCCGACGCTTGTTATGGGATGCATCAATCGACCACTTGAAACATGACATCTGGAATCTGTGGCCTATTCTGAAATCTTTCACTGGCAACCTCAGAGAGCTTTCCAGACTCAGTAAAGCGTCTGAAGAACCTCGCGTCAATCCGTTAACGGCGGAATTTCCGCGTACACGTTTTAATTATGCTCTCGGAGTAAAACGCAGTTTTTCAAGCTGCCAGTTTGCGCTTTCCGATGTCAAAGACCTGAAAAACAAGCTCGGCGTCACACTGAACGACGTAGTACTCGGAATTGTGGCCGGCGCTTTGCGAAGCTATTTTATCGACCACAATGAATTGCCAAATGCACCGTTAAATATCTCCGTACCAGTTGGCACTGATGAGCCAGGCTCTGAGCGGTTAATGGGTAATCGCACCACAACATTATTTACCCTGCTACACGTCCAAATTGAAGACCCACTTGAACGCCTTTACGCCATCAAGGCCCAGACGGAACAAGGCAAGCAAGATCTCGCTGTATTTGGTAAACATCAGTGGGGCGACTTAATGGAATACGTTCCGCCTAATTTGGCAAGCTGGTCGTGTAATAGAAATTTCCGACTGAAACCCACTAACAAACCCAACTTTAAGCCCAACTGTAATCTAGCTGTGTCGAACGTGCCTGGTCCTCGAAAAATGCTCGGCAATTCCGACGGTGAATTAGTCGCTCTGTATTCCGCCGGCGTTCTGGGTGAAGGCATGGGCTTGAATGTCACGCTCTGGAGCTATGTGGATCAGCTCAATGTAGGCGCCCTGGCTTGCCATAAAGCGATGCCTGATTTGCGCCGATTAACAGACGCCATGACGGAGGCTTTAAAGGAGTTACAAGTAGCGGCAGACCAGCTTAAGTCCGCTTAACTTACTGATATCTTAAACCGCATAACGAATCATATTGAGAATGAATACATGGATGAACGGGCAGTAGAGCCAAAGCTTGAATGGGTCGAGGCAACTGGACATCAACAAGCTCGCCTTGCGACTGAGTCTGTTGGTAGCGGGCAGCCATTTGTATGGGGCCATTCCCTGCTCGGTAGCATGGCACAAGACCTGGACGGCGAGGTACTGGCCTGGCGAGAACTGACAGATATAGCGCAAGTCCTCCGCTTTGATGCTCGAGGCCATGGTCAGTCTGATACAGCAGGTGATCCTGAAGATTTCCGTTGGGACAATTTGGCCCGCAATATGTGGCAGGTAATTGACCACTATACCCAGGATGAGGTCATCATCGGCGGCGCCTCTATGGGATGCGCCACATCCCTTTATGCTGCCTGCCAAAGGCCTGATCAGGTAAAGGGCCTGGTATTGGTTATACCTCCAACGGCTTGGGAGTTACGTGACAAGATGAAGCGTAATTATCGTTTCATTGCCAATGTGGTAAATGTCACTCGAGCCCTGCCTTTTAGGCTATTACAACTTATCCCCGCCCCTAAGCAGGACCAAGGTTTTCAGAAAACCATGCTGGGCGTCATGATGAAACATTTGGCTAAAGTTAAGCACACAGGCGTCGTAGGCGCTATGCGCGGAGCGGCGCTCTCCGACTTACCAGCGAGAGAAGAACTAGCAAAACTGACAATGCCGGTGCTTATTCTGGCCTGGCCTGACGACGCCACTCATCCGCTCTCGGTCGCTGAAGAGCTATACGACATATTGCCGAATGCACAGATCGAGGTGATGACACATGCAGACGACCCCTATCGTTGGCCAAAATTGGTCCGCAAATTCATCACCAAACTAAATTAGCACCCCTTTTTACCTATTAGGAGACTTTTACAATGGCTAAATATTACTACGACGTTTTAACACCGACCGACTACGGATTTCTCGTTCATGAGAGCCCTAAGGAACACATGCACGTTACTGGTCTGGCAACTTTTACCGCCGGCCCACTGGCAAACAAAGACGGCGGAGTGAATTTTGACAAACTCAAAAAAGCCGTTAAAGATGTTTTGCACCGAGTACCTCGCTATCGACAAAAGCTGATGTGGATAGAAGAAGAAAAGAGTTCGTTACTAGGACGAGTCACCAGCTGGATACAACCAAACACCGAATACCCACCAGTATGGGTTGACGATGAGCATTTTGACATTAATTACCATGTACGCCATACCAGCCTGCCCCATCCGGGTAACGCTGAACAGTTGAAAGCGCTGACAGGACAAATCATGTCCCAACAACTGGACCGCTCTCGACCGCTTTGGGAAGTCTATATTATTGAAGGTATGGAAGGCGGTGGTTTTGCCTGTGTAACCAAGATGCACCACTGCATGGTAGACGGCGAGTCTGGAATAGATTTGACCGCCGTGCTCATGCATATCGACCCAGACCATGTGCCCGAAGATGGCCCCCAATATCGCCCCCGCCCGGCCCCAAGCCAGGAAGAATTGAAGAAAGAAACCCGCAAGGCGCAGTTTCAGAAGCCATGGAAAGTCATTCAAGACTTACAGGAATTCAGCAAACAAACTGACAGTGTTAGCCAAGATCTGATGGACCGCGCAAAGGCAGTAGGCGAGCTATTCTCATCCATGACTGGAAAACGCGCCGACAGCCCCATCAATGGAGAAAGTAGTGCGCAGCGCATCTTCGACTGGTTGGATCTACCGCTTGATCACATAAAACGCATTGCCAAATCTGCTGACGCGACGGTCAACGATGTTGTACTGACTATAGTGACAGGTGCAATGCGCGACTACTGTGGTGTTCGTGGTTTTGATGTTAAAACCGAGCCCTTTCGTGTTTCCGCTCCTGTCAGCATGCGTAAACATGCCGGTAGAAAATTAGACGAAGGCGAAATGGGCAACGAAATCACCCAGTGGACAGTGTCATTACCCATTCACGAAAGGTCGCCCAGAAAACAGCTCGCAGCAATCCATACCGATACCGTAGCGATGAAAGACTCCAGCGCCGTATTAGCAACGCAAACAATTACCAGCGTGCTGTCGCTCTCCCCGGGGCTAATGGGCGCAATGATGGGCCAGGCAACCGTCGCCGTAAATACGGTGGTGACTAATATGCCTGGGCCACAATTTGCCTTATATCAATGCGGAGCTGAAATGCAGGTCGCCAGGCCATGCGTGCCGCTCAATAGTGGCTTGGGCGTAGTGATTGGTGTATTGAGCTATAACGGCACCATCAGCTTCGGGCTAACCGGTGATCCAGCCATTATGGAAGATTTGGCAGAGTTTCGTGAGATGCTTGAAAAATCCTATCACGCATTGATCAAGTCGACCAAAGCCTTACAGGATGAACAGCCCAAAGCCGTTGCCAAAACAGCAACGACTAAAAAACCCGCTGTAAAAAAACCTGTAGCGAAAAGGAAGGTAGCTGCCAAGAAAAAGCCAGCGGCAAGCAAAACAAAAAGCTGACAGTGGCGATTAAGCCATCCCGTCTCCGGGCGGGGCCTTTAGCTATTTATTGAGAGTGAATGTGGATACTACAAGTACTCTAGCCCTAAGCGGTAAACAGCAGCAGAAGACTGAGCAAAGACACTTTGCCCCTACCGGCGTATTTGTGGATTTGCCTCGCTCAGGCACCTGTTTCTATCGTCAGCATCTGAACCCGGGGAAACCGACTCTGCTGTTGCTACATGGCATGATCGCCAGCTCGGGGCTGAACTGGTTCAGGCTGTTCCCTGCCCTGTCAGAGCATTTCAATATCATTGCACCCGACTTGCGTGGGCACGGGCGCAGCCTCCGCGGCAAGCGACGCTTTACCATCAACCGCTGTGCCCATGATATGGCCGCTTTACTAGACCAACTGGATACCGGACCGGTCATTGTTGTGGGTTATTCGATGGGCGGTGCCGTGGCACAAAAATTGTGGAAAAAACACCCGGATAAAGTTGCCGGCTTAGTGCTGACGGCAACAGCATACAAAGCCCGCATGGGACGAAATGAGCAATTAGTGGCTTTGCCTATTTTCGCCGCATTTGTTGGCATGGGCAGAATGAGTGAAATCTTCAACCATTTGCCCCGAGGGCTTATCAAACGTTTGTTGCCCGCGCTTGCAGACCAACTACATGAAGATGAGAGACGCTGGGCGCTCGACGAGCTGCGCCGCACCAGCTTGCGAGTGGTATTGGAAACTGCACGCGAAATGGCATTTCACGATGCCAGCGATTGGATTGATGAAATCGATGTACCTACCGCGGTGCTAGTTACCCAACAGGATAAGGTCATCGAGCCAAGCCACCAGGAAGAAATGGCGGAGCTCATTGCGAGCGCAAATTTATTTAGTTATGACGGCGGCCACGCAGGCTGCACCGACCCAGTCTACGGTGAGGCGCTAACCCAGGCATGCCTGGATGTAGCCCGACGCCTCTAGATATTGACAGGAGAATTAACATGCAGTTTAACATTGCGGATTTATTTGAAAGCATCGTAGATGCCAAACCCGACGACCTCGCATTGGTTTGCGAACAGCGCCGCTTAAGCTATGCACAGCTGGAAGAAAGAACCAACCGCCTCGCCCATTACTGGCAATCACTGGGCTTTGGTGAAGGCGATCATATCGGCCTTCAGCTGCGCAATGGCAGTGAATATATTGAGGGCATGTTAGCCGCCTATAAGATTCGTGCGGTGCCCATCAATATCAATTTCAACTACGTTGAAAACGAACTGGCCTATATTTACGATAATGCCGACCTGGTCGGGCTGGTATCTCATCGAGAATTTTTGCCTCAAGCAATTGCTGTAGCAGCCGACCAGCAACAACTTCGCAATATTCTCTATGTAGAAGATGATTCAGATATTGAACCAGACGCCAATTGCGTTGCCTACGAGCAGGCCTTGACCCAGTCCTCCCCAGAGCGCAACTTCCCTGAACGCAGCCAGGATGATCTGTATATCGTATACACCGGCGGCACCACCGGCATGCCTAAAGGCGTTATGTGGCGACACGTAGACATCTTCTTCTCCGCCATGGGCGGCGGCGACCCTGATGGTTCAAAAGGACCGGTCGAGTCACCCGAAGAACTGGTTGAAAGAATTCCTCCAATGGGGATGGCATCTTTGCCGACACCTCCATTCATGCATGCCGCTGCGCAATGGCTGGCGATGACCACCCTGTTCTCCGGAGGCAAATTAGTCATCCCGGCTAACGGCGCCTTTGATCCACAGGCCATCTTGCAAGCGGTCAGCGATGAGAAGGTCCTATTGATTGTGATTGTGGGCGACGCCATGGCTATCCCTCTGTGTAATGAGTTAGAGGCTAATCCGGATAAGTACGATACTTCATCACTATTTGCCATCGCCTCCGGCGGCGCACTGTTTTCACCCACCATCAAAAATCGAGTTCTGCAGTTACTACCCGGACGAATGATTATCGACGGGCTAGGTTCATCAGAAACCGGCGCAATGGGCAACAAACTCAGTGCAGAGGACGGCGATTCTGACCAACCGCGATTTATGGTAAGTGACTTTATAACAGTGCTGGACGACAACGACCAGGCAGTAGAAGCAGGGTCTGGAATTATCGGACGTCTGGCCAAAAAAGGGTATGTACCACTAGGCTATTACAATGCCCCTGAAAAATCGGCTGAAACCTTCGTCGAAATAAATGGCGAACGCTGGGCTATCCCCGGCGATATGGCCTCCGTGGAAGAGGATGGCACTATCCTGTTACATGGCCGAGGCTCAACCAGTATTAATACCGGCGGAGAAAAAGTGTTCCCCGAAGAGGTTGAGGCCACACTCAAAGCTCACCCGGCTATCGTCGATACCCTCGTTGTCGGTATTCCCAACGAGCGCTGGGGCCAAATTGTGGTTGCTCTTTACCAAACCGACAGCGCAGAGGAGTTGGATCTTGATCAGGTACGCGACTTTTGTAAAGGTAAAATTGCCGGTTATAAAGGGCCACGCGCGCTGATAAAAGTAGAGCATATAAAACGTACACCCGCAGCAAAAGCCGACTACGTTTGGGCCAAGGCTGAAGCGATGGAGCGGCTGGGGGAGTAAAACCTCAGCCTTTCAGATAGATACGACAGCCAGTGATTAGAGACAGGAAACTTGATGAAAGTCAGCAGTTATCTTCAGCGCTTCGACAACATTGAACTTGCCGTGCGAACACGCGGCAGCGGTATTCCGCTAATATGGGGTCACAGCTTACTGGGAAGTATCCGGGTTGATGACCAGGCCGATATCTGGCAATGGGACGAAATCGAAAAACACGCTCAACTGGTGCGCTATGATGCGCGCGGCCATGGGAATTCTGATGGCAGCTATGCGGCAAAAGACTATCGCTGGGATCATCTCGCTGGCGATATGCTTTCAGTCGCCCAATCCCTCGACACTGGCCCCAATTCACAAGGCTATGTCCTGGGCGGCGCGTCAATGGGTTGCGCGACAGCCCTGGAAGCCGCTTTAAAAGCGCCAGAGGAAGTAGCAGGCCTGGTACTGGTACTGCCTCCCACTGCCTGGCGAGGGCGACGAAAACAAGCCCGACTTTACCGCAGGCAGGCCTGGATGTCGGCAGCACTGGGGGCGACACCATACCGTTTGCTGGATCTTATCCCAAAAAATACCAGTGAAGATGCCAAGCGCCGCCTATCCGCTACCATGGCAAGAGAACTATCGCATGCCAACCCGTTATATGTGCAGGCCGCATTACAAGGCGCGGCACTATCGAACCTGCCAACTAAACGAAAACTCGCGACACTCGATATCCCAACAATAATTTTTACCTGGCGGGACGATAAAACCTATCCACTCTCAACCGCGAATACTTTGGCCGACGCACTGCCCAACGTGCATTCCTATAACATAGCTGAGTCCGACGACATCAGCGAATGGACACCCAAACTCTGTCAGTTCTTAGATCAGATTGACGCCAATAAGCGCAAGAAATATGCGGCGTAACGGTCCAGGTGGGCCAGGAAAATAATATGTACGATGAAACCATTGCGGCACCGGAATTGTTAGGTTTGGATAAAAACCGCATAGAAGATTTGCTTAGAAAGGCAGAGAAGGGCGTAACCGAGGGCCCGCTTCCATCGATTCAGCTTGCACTAGCCAAGGATGACAAACTCGCGGTATTTTCAAGCTTCGGCGATAGCGATAATAGCCAACGCTATAATATATTTTCCTGTACTAAAGCGCTGGTTGCTTCGGCAATCTGGCTGCTCATGTCGAAAGGTAAAGTAGATATCCATCAACAAGTATGTGAATTCATTCCTGAGTTTTCAGACAATGGTAAGGGCCTGGTCACCATTGAGCAATTACTCTGCCACACGGCTGGATTTCCCAACGCGCCTCTAGGGCCACCTACCTGGTTAACTCGCGAAGGCAGGTTAAAAAAAATGCAAAGCTGGCGTCTAAATTGGGAACCGGCAAGTCGAATGGAATATCACTCCAGCTCAGCTCACTGGGTTCTGGCGGAGATAATTCAAGCGGCGACATCAATGGATTATCGTGAGTATATTACGACAGAGATACTTAGGCCGCTGGGCCTTAAAAATTTACAACTGGGAGTGCCCCTCGAGCAGCAGGCAAACATAACGACTCTTTGCTCCGTAGGTAGTCCACCCAGCAAAGAAGAACTGAAGAAGTTATTCGGCGTCGCTATGGAGTGGCCCGAAATTTCTAATGAAGCCCTACTCCGATTTAATGAAGCAGAAACACGCGCACTCGGTGTTCCCGGCGGAGGAGGCGTTTCAAATGCAGCTGCGGTCGCGCTTTTCTACCAGAGTTTACTCCACAACCCTGGAGGCCTGTGGGATCCAGAAATTCTTGCCGATGCCACCAGCACTATTCGTGTAGAGCTTAAGGACCCCGCAACAGGTGTAGCGGCGAATCGCGGACTGGGTGTGGTCATTGCCGGTGATGACGGCCAGGCAGGCCGACGCGGTATGGCAAAAAATGTCTCAGCCACAAGTTTCGGTCATCAAGGTGTGGGTGGCCAGATAGCCTGGGCAGACCCTCTCAGCGGTATTTCTTTTTGCGTGCTCACCAATGGTCTCGATGCCAATCCGATTCGTTCAGCTCAATTTGGCGCTAAACTCAGCACTCTCGCCGCTCGCTGCCTATTGGAGTAACAAAGCGCAGCTATTTAGAAAATAAATGCCATCCACGAAGACAATATTTGCAGAATATTGGCCAAAGCGTTGATCGGGTTACCCTCAGAAGTAAATACCGTGACAGACGCTTCCATACCTGATCTACGCAAGTCCGCAGGAGCATCCTCTGGAAAAGCAACCCACACCGGATACATTCCTGTAGACGAGGCAATTGCATCAATGGGACTGGCAACATTTTTTACCGTTACTTGCCCTTGAATACTCTCCGGCGCCACCCTAAACACGGTAGTTTCATAAATAGTACCTGGGTCTGCAGAAAACAAAACAGTCGCCCTAACACCTGCCTTTATCAACCCAAGTCCGTTCTGCTTAAACGCAGCGGCGATTCTCGGCTCACCTGTTTGGATCAAACTGAGTATAGGGGTATTGGCAGCAACTACCTCACCAACCTGCAATGTCGCCATGCTGATAACGCCGCTAACTGGAGCCTGTATTACAGAGTTATCCAGTTGATAAACAGCCTCATCATACAATGCCTGTGCTTGATTAAGCTCGGATGTATATAAGTCTATATTGGACCGAGGGGCTGCCTGCTTTTCCACCAGAGTTTTAGTATCACGCAAACGAATTTCAGCAAGTTTCAACGCCGCCAAACGTTGATCTACCGCATATTGAAATGGTTTGGGGTCGAGCTGAAATAATATATCGCCCGCTTTTACCTGCTGGCTTTCGGTCACCCCTACACTCTTTACCTGGCCCCCAACCAGCGGGTAAATCAATTGAGTATTGTTTTGCACCACCGCCATCTTCGAAACCGGCGTATAGAATTGCAAGGCACCCACCACCACCAACGCAACCAGACCCGCGATAGAATAAACAACTGTCTTCCATAAACGGTTCCAGGGCAGCCACTTGAATTTACCAAAGACCAGCCAGACCACTACGAAATACAACGACAATACAATCAACATGTTAATTCCTCAGGCTTAGATGACGCCGAAGCTACTTAATGGACAATGGCAAAGCTCAGCTTTCCATTATTGTAACCAAACCAGTCGGTAATGCATATGCAGAACAACTATCTTAAGACGACGCGATACGCCTGAAGAAAAGACTCCTTCGCGCCGAGACCGAGTCACGGTGTTAAACGCCAATATTAGGCTGCATAACTAGGAACTATACTATAAGGGAGTACTTGGTTGGGGTTATAGGGGTTGAATACTAAACTTTTGTTTTATTTGCATATTATTTTCAGTGAACCGATATATGCCCCCTGCCTCGCCATCTAAACCTTCATTTTTCGCTCTACTCTAGCATCTACAATACTCCGCCTTAGAAGTGCAGCGAAGGATCTGCTGTGTACCATCAAGAAACATTGACTAGCATCAGACCAGTAAATAGATCCTCATCGGACGAATGACCTGGAAAAGAAAAAATAAAATTCTTCTTTTATGGCAAAGAGTTAACTAAAATCTACTCGATTTCACCAATACTGGGCGCCATAGGTCCTTTTACCTCAGCCCATAACAAATCCATCAGCGAGGGCGCATGACAGATATAGAATTGAAGCGGTCATTTTCTATCCGATCATTGACCGGACTTGAGCATTATTCCGCGTTTTTGCTGCTAAATTTGGCTTTATACGTTTTTCTGATTGCCACAATCGCCTTGAAATCAGTTGCCCACCACGCGCCACCTACCGAGTTTGAACAAGGTGAAACACATCAACCAGTCGCCGACGCACTGCCCATCTCTTTGGGGGTCTATGTGAACCGCCTGTGGGGGGTAGATATTTTACATCGGTCTTTTTACGCCGACTTTTATCTTTGGATCCAAGGTGCTGATAATTCAGATGAATTCATTGATTTCCAGTTTATGAATCAAGCGGAAAATGAGATTTCCATCATCGATGAAACCGACGATGAAGCCCGCCATGTGAATGGTCAGTTTTATCGGACATACCGCGTAGTTGGAAAATTCCTGTTTGATATCGATCTGACCCAGTATCCGTTTGACCATCAAACCTTCCCAGTCATCATTGAAAGCAGCAGTAATACGATCGAATATATCCATTATCGTTTCGACCCGAACTCCCGTTTGGAAGCCATGCATACAATCGGCGATTGGAAAATGATGACAGCGGCCGTAGGAACCAGTCATCACAGTTATCGATCCACCTTTTCCGATCCATTTGCAGACGGCAACAACGAAACCTATTCCCAGCTAACCCTGCAAGTAACAGGACAGCGCGAGGCATTGCCCTATATCCTAAAAACCATAGTACCGCTTATCCTGATTTTGCTGGTCTCAAATCTGATTTTCTTCATCCACCCAAAACAAATCGACAGTCGTGTTGCCATTTGTGTCACGACATTTTTTGCTGCAATTGGTTTGCAGATTACCGCAGGGGCTGCCTTACCTAATGTGGGCTACTTAACCATAATCGATACGATGTTTATCATCGCTTATGGCTTTATCGCGCTCGCGACTCTACAGATGGTATGGTCGTCGCGCATGGTGGAAGGCCGTGAAGGCCTTGCTATTCTGTCAAATCGGCTTTGCGGGGTATTTTTTCCCGTTACTTTTACTGTGCTTGTGCACATCATATTGCCGTAAAAAGAGCGCCCTATCATGTAACACATCGCAATGACACGAGTAAAAACAAGCTTTGGCAATCGCTGTCGGGACCGTATTACTTGAAGTAATAATTTATACCGGAAGCGAGATGTTCCACCCATTTAGGATCTTCACCACTCAGATCTCCCGCGCCCTCTGTTCTGTTCACGTCCAAGAGGTACTTCCTCCCTTCGTGCTCGAGATAGTCAAAACGCACAAAATCAAGATTTAGATCTGTTCGCCATTTCGCTACTTCCTCTGGCAACCCGACAGATCCGTTAACATTGATTTCTCCCGGCAGAGGGTCGATCTCCTCAACGGAGGCATTCCCAATCTTCTTGACCGAGAGTTTAAGGCTACACGCCCGAATGAGCGCTGGTCCTCGGATATAACCTTCATTAATACACGTCAGGGGTGGCTCTATTTGGCTGTGGTCATGGACCTTTATTCACGTCGTATAGTGGGTTGGTCAATGAACCGTCGAATCAGTCGTCATTTGGCTGTAGATGCTTTATCGATGGCGATAAGCCGTCGTAAACTTGGTGCATCTTTACTGCATCATTCAGATAGAGGTGCTCAGTATGCAAGTGATGACTATCGTGAGTTACTGAACCAATATGGTATTGAGTGTAGTATGAGCAGGGCTGGAAATTGTTATGACAATGTACCAGTGGAAAGTTTTTTCTCACTGCTAAAGCGCGAGAGAATTAAGAGGAAGAAGTACCAAACCAGAGATGACGCAAGAGCAGATATTTTTGATTACATTGAGAGTTTTTATAATCGAAAACGAAGCCACAGTTATCTAAACTATATGAGCCCTGTGGAGTTTGAAGGCCAAGTAATCGGGGCTTAATCAAGTGGTCCGTTTTATTGGGGTCGATTCAGTGTGCCAATAGCGAACATTGACGCTACTGGTCACCGGCAATAAGAAAAGCGGATCAACTAAGGATCGGCGATTTTTCGGTCAGCAGGGTATGCAATTGTTAGAGCCTCACGGAAAAAACACTTCATGCTATTAAGCTTTAAAATACCAATCATCCCACTTAGATAATCCTGTAAATTTCCTATCGTATCCATTGTCGCTTAGGAGTTTAAAAATCCTTTCTCTGTCTTTAGTGTAATTATGCTCACAAGAAATAATTGATATATCGTACTTATTAAAATCAAAGCCATTCAATATTTCGAACTCACTCCCTTCGGTATCGATGGAGAGATAGTCAATATGTGTTGGCGAATCATATTTTTCGAGAAGGTCGTTTAGAGAAATAGTTTCAACCTCATAAGTTACGCCATTCGTTCTCGCTTTGCTATGTTGGTCTCTATCGCTAAATTCAGATATTGTAGATAACTCTGCACAATCAACCATGTTAAAATTCACGACATCGTTACTAACTTTCCATACACAAGAAAAATCTATATCAACACTCCTATTCTTTCGAAGATCATCGTGCCAAACCTTTGCAGGCTCAGCAAGTATGCCCTTCCATCCATATGATTTTTCCAGCAAGTAAGTGTTGCTTAAGTCAATCCCATTAGTTGCCCCAAACTCAACGAAAAAACCATTTCTTTTAAAATTTGTTGCCAATAGAACAATGATATCTTGATGAAGTTGTGCCTTGCTCTGACCTTCGACGCCACTTGATTTGATCAGATCATGCAGCAACTCGGCTACACCTATCTCCACACCCAAGAGTTGATCGAGCCGTTGAGATCTAACTAATTCTATTCCTAGTACGCCTGCCATATTTTTGACAATTTTTTTTATCATCTATACTTCCTATTCGAAGGTTTAATTATCCTAATAGCTTATTCTTTTATCTAATGCATGTATATCTGTGACGGTTTAACTCATATCGTAGAAGCTTCCGCTTTGGGTCATTAACAGTCAGTGTAGACCATCTAGGCGCGCCTATACGAATCAACGGCTTACCTGCCTAAGAATGACACATTTGACACAGCTATAAAAAGGGATTGAGTAAACGGATTGTCGGGGCACCATAAAGCTGCCCCTCTTTAGAAAAGGCACAGGTCTAAATACCTCTATTTTAGACTAAATTAGCGTGAGATATTGGCCGGTTATCTCGTAGGACATAGCCCGGTGCCACTGCGAGACAATGGCCATTAGCTTCACAAGTAACTCACCAAGGGTTCGAGCGTAGGGAATATACAACCGCTGTGATAGAACACCTATAGGCGGCTGGCCAACTCTATCTTGTCTACTTTTCCATTGGCGTTGCGCGGCAACACTTCAAGAATGTGGTACTTTACAGGCTGTTTGAATCGGGCCATGTTTTTGCGAACCCAGGTGCGAATCTCACCAAGGTCGAATGCATCCGGAAACTTTGGAACCAGAAACGCCGCACCCTCCTGGCCTACAAGCTTATTGTCGCGGGCTACCACTGCAACGTCTTCTAACATGTTACTGGCCAACAATTGATATTCAACTTCCGCTGGATACACATTGAACCCAAAACTGATAAACATGTCCTTTTTGCGGCCAACGATTCGCAACTGCCCGCCTGGAGTCCACTGCCCCATATCGCCAGTTTTTAACTGACCTTTAGCTGTAAAAGCCTCTGCAGTGGCATCCGGATCGTCTAGATATCCGAGCATGTTCGCGGGGCTATCTATTACAATTTCTCCCACCTGATCTGCATCAACGACTTGCTCGGAATCATCCACTAAAGTCACCTGCACCATTGGGTGGGGTTGTCCCACAGTTGTACATATCACTTCGGATGTAGCATTTCTTCTGGTTTGTGAAACCACGGGAGATTCGGTAAGCCCGTAACCACTAACAACAAAGGACAAACCGAGGCTTAGGTAGTTTCCGATCACGTCCGGAGGAATAAATGTGCCACCGGTGCCTACAACCTCTAGCGAGGACAGCACATCGGGGCGCAGCGACATCTCGTTCCATAACCACTGCAGAATAGGTGGCGGCGCAGATACCCAGGTAATCTGGTGCCTTTCTATTAGATCAGCCAACTGGACGTTGTGAATCCCCTGCGAAACTACATACGTTCCTCCAACACCCAAGCACCCGACTAGTAGGTAAAGGCCAAAGGAATGGGACAGAGGGGGGTGGCCCAAAAACATGTGGGGATAGCACGCGTCGGTAGGAAGGCGAAGACAGGCAGCCATTGTCATCAGAGCTGCGTGCCCGTGCATCACGCATTTAGGCCGGCCTGTCGTGCCAGATGTACAGAGTATGTTACAAAGAGCCTCGGGCGTTACTAACGCAGGTGATGGCAATTCATTCAAGGGCTCGTGTACAAAATCTTCCCAGCGGGAAAAGCCCGCGGGTATATCGTCCTCGACTCCCCAATAGACACCGCCGCTCAACGTTTCAATAGCCGAAGAGTGAGAGGCTACAACCCGAGCATGCTCCTCGTAAGGAAGCTTGCCGCTGCCGATGAAAATAAAGCTCGGTTTAATACGGCGTAGTAAATCCTCTGCTTCCATCGCTACCAAACGCTCGGAGAAAGGCACCAACACCGCGCCTATCCACCAAATGGACAAAGCGGTAACGACCCACTGCCAATCATTGCCCGACCAGATCACTACCCGGTCGCCCTCCTTAACACCCTGCTGACGCAGCGCCACTGCCACTCCTGACATCTGCGCGGCTAATTCCATATAGGTAAACTCAACAGAACCATCTATCAGTGCAGTCAGATCAGGATCGAGAGTCAGAGCCCACTCTATTAGCTCAGGCAAGGTTTCAAAATCAAATTCTTCGGGTGTCGGTGCGAATCCAGCCATTGCATTGCCCCTCCGAGGGCCGACCATCGATCGATGGCTCATTTGTCGACCTGTGAGTGTTTTTTAACAACCACCATAATATATAGCTCGTACCGCTGCCACAGCAAAACGTTCGCCCCTACGATAGCGCAGAGGGTATCTATACCCAACCAACTAAAGCTAGTAATTGCGTGGAATTTTAGGCTTTAAGAGACGATATGAGAGTGGTATTTGGTCGGCGTGAAAGGATTTGAACCTTCGACCCCCTGACCCCGAGACAGGTGCGCTACCAGGCTGCGCTACACGCCGATATTAATTCAGCTGAAAACCCTTTAGCGACAAATCAGTAAATGCCGTTCAGTCTCGCGATTAACAAACTGCCAACACTGATACAGGTCACCACGCCAATAAGAAACAGGGCCAGCCGAAAGGGTCGGAAGGGCTTGCGATCGGTTACGTTGTATCCGGTTTTGAGATAGACCTCTACTCTGGCCATATCTTCATCTGATAATTTACGTTCTTGCTCAGTCATTGTTTCGCCAGCTATATTCTATACCTGTTATTTTAACCCAGTTGCCGCAACAAGGCTTCTATATTTAGATGCGCGGCAACTGATTTAGCATCAGCTTGCGCCAATCGCGGCACAACACCCAAACAGGGAGCAGGTAGCCGGCGCCGTAAACTATCGACGTTTTCTTCAAGACAGGCCATATCCGGGTCAACGGTATTCGCTACCCAGCCAGCCAGTACCAATCCATCGGCGGCGATCGCTTCTGCGCTGAGCAATGCGTGATTGATACAGCCCAGCTTCAGCCCTACCACTAAGACCACGGGCAAACGAAGCTCTCTCGCCAAGTCCGCCAGGGTTTGCACCGGATTAACAGGTACCCGCCAACCGCCTGCACCTTCAATCACCACATAGTCGTGACTGCCCATCAATACACCGCGACAATAGCCTGCAAGCCGCGATATATCCAAGCGTTTGCCTGATTTCTCCGCAGCAATATGCGGCGCCATGGCTGCTTCCAATGCGATAGGGTTAACCTGCGCATACGGTATTTCTGCCGTCATCGCACTCATCAAAGCGAGAGCGTCATCGTTGCGTAAACCATCGGGCGTCAGCTCACATCCCGCAGCCACAGGCTTTACCGCTGCAGTGCTATAGCCTTCATCGGCTATGCCCTGCAATATGCCACAGGCGACGACAGTTTTGCCTGCATCAGTATCGGTACCTGTTATGAACACACCTTTACTCATGATGTAGAACTCCGTAAAAAACCTGATAGGTGGCGGGCAGGCCCCGAGCTACCCGGAAGGTTTCATAGGACGAACACAGCTTTTTATACGCCTGCTTTCCAGTCATGCCCTCAGGACGCCCTTGATTAACATTGTGCGCACCGATTAATTTAAGCTCTTGAGCCAAATCACGAAGTTTGTCGTAATATAAAACGCGCGTTTCACTCTCCCAACTGCCCTTCAAGCCAGCAGCATTGGCAGCCAGCTGCCAGTCCTCAGCCTTGAAAAAATGATTTACATGCACATGATCATCCACATCAGACCAAGCCTCTCGCAGCTCTCCCAGAGTGCCATCCAGTAGCGTCGAAAATACCAGTTGCCCGCCCGGCGCCAAGACCCGTTTTAACTCCACAAACAGTCCAGTCAAATCACCACACCATTGCAGCGCGAGACTGGAAAACAATATGCCAACGGAATCATCGGCCAAGGGCAGTTGCTCCGCGTCACCCACCAGCCAGTCCAGATCGATGTCGGTATGATGGTCACGTGCAAAGCGCAACATGCCCTCAGCGAGATCTACGGCTATTAATTGCTGCTGCGCAAAGGCCGTGCGTAAATCTGGCAAGGAGTACCCCGTACCACAACCGAGCTCTACCACTGCCTCTTCAGAAGCAGCACTCACCTTGGTAAAACTTGCTCTGGCGACTTCACGCTGTAATTCCGCAGCCGAGTCATAGGTTGGCGCAGCACGGCTAAAAGACTCAGCCACATGACGCTTGTCGCGCTGCAATGTATTAGCCGCCTGCTGACGGTAAAAGCCCAGTAAATTCTCTATCAAATACTCAGGCATGGATAGCATAGGTGCATGAGCGACACCCGCGAGGATCAGACTATCCGGAATAATTGAAGCGACAGCCTGCGGTACCAGACTATCGTGCTCGGCGAACCAATGTACGTGTGGTGGCTGTATACTGGACCAAGCATCTCGCTGATCCAACTCGCCCAATAAAGTCAGACTGGAGAGCAAAACACCCTGCTCTAGTTCTGGCGCCTGTTTTATCGCCAGCCGCAATTGGCGGATAACTTTTCGACTGTCCTCGTCACCCATCGCCTGCAGGCCTGCAAATTGGAGCAGCGCGGCATGGTGGTCAGTCTCTACTTGAGACAAAAAATCCTGAAAGGTATCGGCAGCCATTGCGCAGGCCCATCCCTCACGCTGCACAAAGCTCGGGCTTGTAGCAACGGTCTGTAAGGATAATACCCGCTCCGGATTCCGGTAGGCATACTCTGCAGCTATATTTCCACCTAAGGACCAACCCACAAGGTGTGCCCGTGCTGGCAATTTGGCCTCAAGCCATACCATCAATGAAGACCAGCTGTAATCACACGGCTCGTCGACATTGGCACCGTAACCGGGTAAATCCAATGCACTCACGTCAAAATACTCACCAAGTGCGTCAATGACACCGGCCCACACGCTGGAGTTCATGCCCCAGCCGTGAAGCAAAATCAGAGGTTCGCGCTTGGTTAAAACGGCAGCTGTCAGCACTTTTACTGCACTACCTTTTTCAGAGCCGCCAATAATTGCTCTACCTGATCCAGACTATGTGCCGCTGATAGTGTAATTCGCAACCGTGCACTGCCCGTTGCAACGGTAGGTGGACGTATCGCGGTAATCCAGAAACCCAGCTCTTCGAGTTTTTGACTGAGCGCTATGGCACGTTCACTATCGCCCACCATTAAGGGCTGGATTGGTGATACGGAATCCATCAGGGGTAGACCTAAATCACTGACCCCGGCTCGAAAACAGGAGACTAAATGAGCAAGATGTTCGCGCCGCCAGCCTTCTTCCGCCTGCACTTTTAGGCTGGCCCTGGCCGCTGCGGCGACTGCTGGTGGCAATGCGGTGGTATATATGTAGCTTCGAGCGTGTTGAATCAAGTGATCGATGAAGCTGTCACTGCCTGCCACAAAAGCACCAAACACGCCCACAGCTTTACCCAGCGTGCCCATCAATAAAGGTACTTCGTGCTGACTCAAGCCGGCAGCCTCAATACTGCCTCCACCATTTGCGCCCAATACACCCAAACCGTGGGCATCGTCTACCAGTAGCGTGGCATCGTATTTATCCGCCATTGCAGCTAAACCAGGCAAAGGCGCCTGGTCGCCATCCATACTGAATACGCCGTCGACCGCAATCAGCTTACGACCATCACCTGCCCGAGCCAAACGACCCTCCAGGTTTTCAAGATCGTTGTGTAAAAAACGCTGAAAACGTGCCCCACTCAGCAGCCCACCGTCAAGTAGCGAGGCATGATTGAGTTTGTCTTCAAAGATATAATCTGCCTTGCCAAGTAGTGCTGTAATCACACCTTGATTGGCCATATAGCCGGTTGAAAACAGCACTGCTCGGTCGCGCCCGGTAAATGCAGCCAACTCTTGCTCCAGAGCATGATGTTCATCGGTATGACCGCAGACCAAATGCGATGCCCCGCTGCCCACACCGTAGCGTTTCACCGCCGTGATCATTGCTTCCGCAAGCTCAGGGTGATTAGCCAAACCAAGGTAGTCATTAGAGCAAAAGCGGAGTAAGCGCTTACCATCAACTTCAACTTCAGGCCCCTGGGGTGAGCTTAGTTGACGTCGATTACGATACAAAGACTGCTTTTGGCGCTCAAACAGTCCCTGCTGTAGATCTTGCTCCACGGGGTTTAGTGGGCAGCGTTATAAAAAAATGAATCGTTCGCCTGCTCTACCAGACGCTCTTGCAGAGCGTGTTCTTGCTCGTCAAGAGAGGGCTCGGTACTCACTCCCATGGGATGAATGCCCAATTTAGCAAACAGAGCCATATCGGTATTTTCTGAAGGGTTTGCCGTGGTCAATAATTTTTCACCATAGAAGATTGAATTTGCGCCAGCCATGAATGCCATGGCCTGCATCTGCTCATTCATCTCCTCACGCCCTGCCGATAAACGCACGTGCGATTTCGGCATGATAATGCGTGCCACTGCGATAGTGCGAATAAAATCGAAAGGCTCGAGATTAGCCTCATCGGCCAATGGTGTTCCTTCTACTTTAACCAGCATATTAATCGGTACACTATCCGGGTGTGAGGGTAAATTAGACAATGCCACCAACAAACCAGCCCTATCCCTTGCCGACTCGCCCATGCCCACAATGCCGCCACTGCATACTTTCATACCGGCCTGGCGCACGTTTTCCAGCGTATTCAAACGATCGCCAAAGGTGCGGGTGGTAATGATATCGCCGTAAAATTCCGGCGATGTGTCCAAATTGTGATTGTAATAGTCCAAACCCGCTTCAGCCAACTCGCTAGACTGATCTGAGGTTAACATCCCCAGAGTCATACAGGTCTCGAGGCCCAGTTCTTTGACGCCTTTCACCATGCTGACAACGTAAGGCATATCCTTTTTCTTTGGCGAACGCCACGCAGCACCCATACAGAAACGAGACGCACCGCCACGTTTGGCCGCCCTAGCCTCTTCGATCACTCGATCGACAGACATTAGCTTTTCTTTTTCAAGCCCGGTGTCATAACGGTTGCTTTGAGGGCAGTATTTACAGTCTTCGGGACAGGCTCCAGTCTTAATAGACAGCAACTGACTCACCTGAACCGCATTGGGATCAAAATATTGGCGATGAACTGTTTGCGCCTGAAACATCAGGTCGTTAAAAGGCTGTTCAAACAAGGCCTGAACTTCAGCCACCGTCCAGTCATGTCGAATAGGTGTTGCGTAAGATGCGCTCATAAATATAGGTCCTGCACTCAGCGGGCATAGACATAGCCCACTGATCCGTTAAAGTGTAGGCGCTATGTTACGGACAATATAGCCGCTGTCAACCTTCAAGGATGAATATGGTTAACAACTTTTGGCGCTCTTTGCTGTATAAAATACTGCCTGGACACTGCCTGCAGTGTAGAAAGGCCAGTAATCGCAAGCTCGATCTGTGTTTTGACTGCGAACAGTCACTCTCGCTCATACGCCATCAGTGCGCCATTTGTGGTTTACCTATGACAACGGAGATAGCGCGTTGCGGCCATTGCTGCCGATACCCGCCGCCATTCGTCAAAACCATTAGCCTTATGCGTTATGACAAAAGCAGCTCTGGCCTTATCAACCGACTAAAATATAGTGGCGAACTACCTGTTGCCGCCACTCTATGCACCCTGCTCGCCCTCAGAATTGAAAGCCGCTATATGAATGACACAATGCCCGAGCAAATTATCCCGGTCCCATTACACTGGAAGCGATTGCATAAACGCGGCTTTAATCAAGCGCAGGCCATTGCCCACCAACTCTCATCAGCCCTGCATATTCCTCTTGAAAAACGGCTGGCCAAACGGCTCAGACACACTCAATCGCAACAGCAGTTAAATCGCCGTGAACGCCGCCTAAACATGAACAACGCTTTTGGTCTTAGCCGCCAGCTAAAATACCGGCATATTGCCATTGTCGACGACGTTGTGACGACGACGGAGACGGTTGCTGCTTTGAGTCGCACATTATTAGCCGCAGGAGCAAGCAGGGTTGATATTTGGAGCCTGGCCCGCACGCCGCCAGGCAGACACAATAACTAAAGAAGCAGTTCCATATACTCATGATCGACCACGGTGCCGAAACGATTACTCAAGCCGCCGCGGTGATTGGCCACAGAGGTGAAACCCAGCTCCAGATACAGCACCCGTGCACGTGGGTTATCTGCAGCCACATCAAGACCGGCCTTGGTGAAACCCTGTTGGCGCGCCATATCACACAAATGATGTATCAACTGCCGCCCCAAACCCTGACCACGCAACTCTGGTGCCACACCCAGGTGAGCAAGATAGGCCACATTCCCCGGTGGAGGTTTGACGACAGATTCGACCCTGAGCCCGTAATATATCGAGGAGAAGAACTTACGCGGCCCAAAGAACTGCCACATTTGCCTCACACCGTGGCGCAAATACTCTATATGCTGCGCTCCGCTATAAAGTGTCCCCGCAGCAACAACTCTGCCTTCACTTTCCATTGCGATATGTGTATTGGCGCCAAACTGACCTTTACCATCGGTAAACGCCGCCCGTAAAAAATCTTGCGCTTGGCTCTCATACCGGTGGCTAAAGACGTAATTAAATGTCGCAGGCCCAGAGCTATATATCAGTGGCACCATGGCATCGACATCACCGACCAGAGCTTGCCTCACATTCACATGCATCCTAAACACCTAATAAACAAACAAGCAGGATAGCAAATATTAAACCGCTTCGGAGACCGATATAATCCAAAAGGGCTCAAAATAGCCAGCCAGATTAGAGCACAAAAGATGATACTGCGAGATTTCACCCTCATCGAATTAGGGTATAATCGTCAGCCTTACCATCCACAACCAGCTCTATAGCGCTTAATTTGATCACCTCAATGGGTCATATGTATCAAACATGGCGGATAAAAAGGTACTAAATCATATGTTTTCACAGTTACAGCAACCACCCGCAGACCCCATTTTGGGCTTGTCGGTAAAATTTAAAGCCGACAGTAAGCCGAATAAAATAGATCTCGGGCCTGGCATATACAAAGATGAAGCAGGCCATACGCCTGTTTTAGCTTGTGTCAAAACTGCTGAGCAGTTTCGTGTTGAGAACGAGAAGAGCAAAATCTACCTGGGTTCAGCCGGCTCGGCCTTATTTAATGAAAAAATGACTGCGCTTATTTTGGGCGATCACAAGGTAATCAACGAAAACCGTATTCGAACCATATCGACCCCAGGTGGTACCGGTGCTTTACGCATAGCCGGCGAATTTATTAATAGATGCAAGCCTGGAGCGACTATTTGGGTAAGCAACCCAACCTGGGCAAACCACCAAGGCGTTTTTACCGCCGCGGGTCTAAATGTCAAAACCTACCCTTACTATGATTATGAGAATAACTGCCTGGATTTTGCCGGTATGGTAGAAGCATTAAGGCAGATACCTAAAGATGATGCTGTGCTATTGCATGCATGCTGCCACAACCCAAGCGGCATGGACTTGAACAAAGAGCAATGGCAGCAAGTTTCCCAGCTTGCCAAAGAGGTGGGTTTTACACCTGTAGTTGATATGGCTTACCAAGGCTTTGGTCAGGGCTTGGATATAGACGCTTATGGCCTTAGATTAATGGCTGACACCGTTGAGCAGATGATTATTTGTAGCTCTTGCTCAAAAAACTTTGGCCTATATCGGGATCGTATCGGTGCTTGCTCAATTATTGGCAAAAACGCCGCGGCTGCCAATATTATTGCTTCAGTATTATTGACTGTGGTGCGGGTAAATTACTCTATGCCACCGGCGCATGGCGCGGCCATTGTAGAAACAATACTAAGCTCAGAAGAGCTTACCGCCCAGTGGCACGATGAACTAAAAGCCATGCGCGATCGGATTGCCGGTATGCGCCAACTGTTTGTTGATCAACTAGCGGCCAATGGCGCAAATCGGGACTTCAACTTCATCAAGACACAAAATGGTATGTTCTCCTTTTTGGGTATAGATACCGACCAAATACAACGCCTACAAGATGAATTTGGTATTTATGTAGTAGGCTCCAGCCGCATAAATCTCGCTGGAATTTCGCCTGATAATGTTGACTACCTATCACGGTCTATTGCCACGGTACTTAAATGATTTTCGCGGCCGTAACGATCACGCCATCGGTATCGGCATAGAGGTAGTCGCCACTGTTAAAATCGATGTTTCCAAATGATAGAGAGGCATTCCTCTCACCTTTTGTGACGGGAATATATTTGCGCGAGCAAGTGCCCAGTGCGTATAAAGCGACAGGAATGTCTTTTATCTGAAGGGTGTCCCTGATAAAACCATTTACGATGATGCCGGCATAGTTATTCTGGCGAGCGAATTTCATCAGATTTTCACCCACTACGGCATAATAGGCCTGCTCTACATCAACGACGACAACTTTACCCGAGCCATCCTCGTCTCGTAGCAGCCCAATGAGGTCTGAATTGTTTTTGTCCAACTTTATGGTAACTATTTCACCTTGACACTTACTAGCACCACCATAGTTTTTATACCCTGGCCCGAGCACAGAGACCTTATCGCTATGTTCATCACAGATATCAGCTGTAAAAAAAGGCATGCGCCCTCTCCTTGCGTTAAATTTAGCCGGCATTCTAGCACCAAAAAGACGTTTTCCTGGCAACCTTTTGCTATCATTCAGCGTCAATATATCAGGCATCAGAAGACATGAAGGTAATTACCGGTGTAGTCGGCAACGATATCCACGTGGTCGCAAATAGACTCATTGATCTATCCCTGCAGGCGCGTGGGTTTGAGGTATTTAATTTGGGCGTAAACACCTACCTGGAAGAGTTTTTTGATGCCGCAGTTGAAACAGGGGCAGAGATCCTGTTGATATCTTCCCTCAATGGCGAAGCGGAAGGTTGGGGCCGTGAAGTTAAACCTCTTAAAGCAAAATATAAGAATCTGGATGATCTTATCATGATGATTGGTGGCAATTTAGTTGTTGGCAGTGGTAACGCCGAAGATATCGTCCCCAGATACAAAAACTACGGATTTGATCTTGTTTGCCATCAGGTGGACTTAAATACCGGCCTTGATTCACTCGAAGATTATATAAAAATGAGCAACAAATAATGAGTTTACTGCAAGAAGAGAGAGAAATAATTCTTGGCAATGAATATGTGGATGCCTTTGACTTTGCCGAAGTGGCATCGTTTGTAAAAAATGCCAGCAAGGATCTATTTATATCGCACCATTTTAAAACAAAAAACAAGATGCTGGTTCAGCCCCGAGGCGGATTCCCTACTTACAAAAAACAGTTTGCCTTGTATGAGTTCTTTGTGGACGCCAATGTCGACGTGCTACCGTTAACAATCGATTCAAATACTCGCCTAAATGACTACGCCACTGCGAAAAAAATGCTTCGCCTAAGCGAAGAAAACGATGTAGACATGCTCAATGGTTACCCCTTGGTTAATCACGGCTACCGAACCACACGTAAAATGATGACCCACTTCAATAAACCCGTGAGCTTGCGACATGGCACACCCGATGCCAGGCTACTCATCGAAACGGCTATCGCCTCCGGCATATTCGAAATTGAAGGCGGACCCATAACCTACCTACTGCCCTATTCTAAAAACTTTCCGCTGGATAAAGCATTTTTATATTGGAAATATGTAGAGCGAGTTTGTGCCAATTACTCCGAGCTAAATGAACCCATTAATAGAGAATCGTTTGGGCCGCTTACCGCAACCCTGGTTCCACCCTCAATAACCATAGTTATTCAATTGCTGGAGATGCTACTGTCATTAGAGGAAGGCGTGAAATCATTCTCTGTATCCTTTGCTCAGCAAGGCTCGATGAATCAAGATATTGTTACCGGCGCCGTCATCAGAAAACTGGCCAAACACTACGCCGCAGAAATTAACTGCGCTGATGCTGCCATACACCTGGTATACCATCAATGGATGGGGGCATTCCCCATGAACAAGGATTATGCTGAGCAGCTAATCAACATCTCCACAGTGATAGCATCAATGGTGGGCGCCGATAAAATTATCACCAAAACACGAGAAGAGGCCTCTGGCATCCCAACCAAGGAGGCCAACGCAAAAACAGTTGCCAATACCCAATACACCCTGGGCATACTAAATGGGCTGCCCAATGTGGTTGATGAGGAAGAAGAAGAGATTCTGACGCTGGAGGTCATGGCCATTATGGAAGCTGTCTTTAACGACTCGGCCGACACATTATGGCGAAAGGTATTTAACTCAATTAAAAACGGTATTATCGATGTGCCATTCTCACCTCATATTATTAACCACAACAAAATGATCACCATCAGAGATGCGTATAAAAACATCCGTATCATAGAAAGAGGAAATGTGCCTATTCCCGATCGTTGTTATGAATACGGCAAGGCTCAATGTGACTTAACTAAAGATACGACAAGCATAGTTAATGACATCGTTCACGACATAGGAATTATGCAATGAGCGAAACAAACGACGAGCTATATATAGATATTGGCAGTACTTATTTCAAGATAAGCACAGCTGAACATATCGAACAGCACTTTAGGGATTTCAATAAAGATATCCTCGATGACCTGACTCACAAATGTGGTAAAACCATTGAGCGATTCGATAGAAATGACGTGCACATCTGCTCCTCCGCCAATGGAGGTTTGAATACTCTTATTATCGGTATTACCAATTCATTCTCATTGAAATACGCAACAAACATTGCCTTTAATTCGGGCATAAATATTATTGATACCATCTTGTTTCAAAATATTGAAGATTACTCGGTGCCTAGTGATTTGATCGATGTAGTAATCATTGTTGGAGGAATCAACAGTCACGGCGATATTTTTTCAGCCAGTCTGTACAACTATTTAACACAGTTAAACTATTCAAACATTGTATTTTCCGGCAGTGAGAAAGACGCGCCTACGCTAAAGGGCAATATTGAAAATATTGTTGTATTGCCGAATATTATTGATGATCGACTGCATATTGTAGAAGACCATCTAAAAGAATATTTGACCAATCTGTACCAACTGGACATTGAGGGCAAAGAGGACATTAAGAATTTGTACGACATCACCTCAAACCAAATATTTTCAACTCCGTATATTGTCAACAAAGCCCTGCCATTTATCGGTGAGCGCTATAGTGTGGCAAACCCCTTTATTCTTCTCGACATTGGAGGCGCCACTACAGACATCCATTATTCAAAGGATTTAGTTGATGACAACATAGTGACTGAAAATGAATACGATAGACTGGTATTCAAGAAACTCGGAGTCTATAAATCGAAGCAGTCGCTTATTTTTGCCGCAAAAAATAATGAATTTGTTTATGAGTTATTAACCCACTTACAAGTCACTGAGAACATTTTTAACGAGCAGGGCGAAAAAGCCACAAAAGTATTGATGCAACTCGCCATATTCCTCGTATTATGTAAGATGTCACATTACAAGAAGGCCTATATAAACCTGAAACTGCTTGCCATTAACTCCATTATATTGACCGGAGGTATCACCCAGGTACTGGCCGTTGATGAAGTAGAAAAAATCATCTCTTTTTTTTATAAAAAAATACTCACCTCAGACCATAATCCCGTAGTGATTCTAGACAGTAACTACGACATTTGGACACTAGGGGCGAAGGAGAAATAGTCATGTCTATCAATTGCATAAGAACACTCCTCGAAAGCGCAGTACAAACCCACGGTGACAAAACTGCCTTGGTATTTAACCAAGAAAGCATGAACTACACCGAGCTATTTACCAAAGTGAACCAGGTAGCCTACTATTTAAATGAATTAGATTTACCAAAGAGTTCGAGAGTCGGTATCTATTCAAATAAAGGACTCGATCAGGTTGTTGCAGTGCTGGCTATCTTGTCTACCGACTACATTTTGGTACCGCTGACAACGTTGCTAAAGCCTGAGCAAGTTGAGTACATCATTAACGATTGTGATATCAAGTGTATTATCACCGACAAGCTCAAACTTGAAAGCATTGAAGAGATCAATTTTGACGGTCATAGTATTTCTTACGAAACCACCAGCAAGGATGCCGCATCTTTCGAAGAGATTTATAAGTACTACAATAAACCTTATATTTGTGACATCAATGGCCACGACAACGCAGTCATCACTTACTCTTTTGGCATGTCCGGAACGCCTAAGGGCATTGTGATATCACACCGAAACCTGATTGATTCGGCGCGCGTGGTCTCTCAGTATTTAAAGCTGGAAGAAGATGATGTAATTTCTGGACTGCTAATATTCAATCTTGACTACGGTTTAAACCAGATATTTTGCACCTTATATAAAAAGGCCACCTTAGCCTTACATCGACTAATCTTGCCAACTGACTTTTTCAACCACATCATCAACGATAAAGTCTCTGTTATTCCACTGATGCCGAACAATATTTCCCAGATTTTTGACGAGGACATGCATAGAATCCCTAGCCCGGAACTTTTTGATGGTGTCAAAACTATTACATCATCCGGCGGTAACGTTACAGCGAAAATGATCAATGATTGCAGTAATACTTTTCGTCAGGCTGCATTTTATTCGATGCACGGCCTTACCGAGGCATTTCGTTCAACTTATCTGGATCCATCCCAGGTACGAATCAGGCCTGACTCCATCGGCAAAGCCATTCCTGACGTTGAGCTTTACGTCATTAATCAAGACGGCAAGGAAAGCGCCGTTCGTGAAGTGGGCGAACTGATCCACAGGGGAGGCTATATATATCGCGGCTTTTGGAATGCGCCCGAACAAAACGCACAGAGGTTTAAGTCTGTGCAAATCCTTAAAGACGTCATTAACCTGGAAGGACAACTAACCGACGAAATAGTTGTTGCTACCGGTGACTACGTCTACAAAGATGAAGAAGGCTATTTCTACTTCGTATCAAGACATGACGACATGATAAAAACCCGAGGCTTCAGGGTTTCTCCCTACGAGATTGAGTCAGTAGTCGCTAAAAACCTGCCTCAAATAGAACAATGTGCGGTATTCGGAATAGATAACGAGCTTATTGAAGAAGAAATCGTAATGGTTTATTCGGCACTCAGCGAAATATCCGAGGAAGAAATTCTGTTTGAACTTAAAAAGCACCTGGCCTCTTATATGATTCCCAGTAAAATTGTTTATAAGAAGTCTCTACCGCTGGTGCAAAGCGATAAAAACCGGATTAATAAAGATGGGCTAAAGCGGGAGTTATCTGACATATAGTCGGGTATCAATAGGACTTGGGTAGGCCTAGCTCCCACTCGCCAATAAAGTTAAGGATCATCTCTTTTGATACGGGCGCGGTCTTCAACAGTCGAGCGCCGTTCCACAACTGTAAAAGCCCCGACTCTTCAGTAAAGGCGCTTCCGCCAAAGGTTTCTATCGCTATATCTGCACTATGAATTGCCGAGTCTGAATTCAGTAGCTTTGCCATATTAGCCAGACTGCCTACCTGCCCGCTGTCCATATTTTCGTCGAAGGCCCAGGCGGCCTTCAGCATCATCATGCGGGCTGATTCGTGCTCAGCTTTCGCCATCGCCAAAGGGTGGGCAATGCCTTGATACGCACCTATAGGTGTGCCTCTAAATACTTTACGCTCTTTGGCATATTCAGCCGCAGCAGTAACCGCATAGTCTGACATACCGGAACACATAGCCGCGGCTAAAATTCGCTCGGGGTTCAGCGAGTTAAACATCGCCAGTGCCCCCATATCGATTTTCCCAACAACTTGATCAGCAGCCACTTCGACATTATCAAAGAATAGCGTGTATTGACCTACGCCTTCGTTGAAACCCATTGGAATGAGGTGTTTCTCTATTCCCGGTGCGTTGGTAGGTACTATAAACAGCGTTAAGCCGTGGTATTGCCCCATGTCGGTTTTTTTGGATTCTTCTATAGGTGTTGAGCGAGCAACCAGCAGCATGTAGTCGGCAATTTCGACACCGGAGATATACGTCTTGGAGCCACTAATTATAAACTTATCACCCTCTCTGGTGGCCTTGGTTTTCATGTTAAAGCTATTGGTGCCTGCATCCGCTTCGGTAATGGCGAAACAGAATTTTATTTTTCCTTCAACGATGCCGGGTAAATATTGCTGTTTTATTTCTTCTGAGGCATTTTTTGCCAGACAGGCAGCATCCATACATGTAACCAAAAGAATATTGGGTGAAATGCCCATGGCGGCAATTTTCTCAAAACCCAGCGCTAGCGGAATCAGTCCTGCATTTGACCCTCCGTACTGTTCGGGAACCAGACAACCTAGTAATCCTACGTCGGCAAAGGTTTGCCACATATCCGCTGGAAAAACGGAATCTTTAACCATTTGCTGCAGCTCACTTTTGCGCTCATTTACCCATGGTTTCAAAGCCTCACCAACGGCATCCACTAGCATGTTATGTTCTTCGCTAAAATTAAAATCAAGTGACATGTATTTCTCCGAATATAAAAGGGATCAAACCCGTTTTCTCCTACTTTGGCTTAAACAATCGGCAGTGAATAATTGCTCGGTCAGCAGGTTTTGTTGTTGGTCAATGATTTTACGATATAGTAAAAAAAGATCTCTGCGTGTTACCGGCTGTTAACAAAACTCTCATCTCAGGCGACGCCTAGGCGCGCCTGACAATACCCCTGTCCCCAATAATCGCGATATCGTGAATCAATTCATCGGGGACGACTAGATCAGGTACTATTATATGTTCAGCCATAATTTGATTCCTTTATTGGTGGGTTCGGGTTGTTCCAGTAGCATTACCCTTGCGGAGTTAAAAATACGGGTGGTTTGTTCATGACGACGCACATTACAGCCGTCTTTCGGTAGTGATTGTTTTGCTTGCGTTCGATAGTCACTTAATGGGTGTTTCATGTTTTCCCTATTCTATGAACGGTTTGCAGGAAAGCGGTTGCCCTTTTTTCTAGCTGTTCAATAGCTTAAAACTGCTTCTTTACCTGCGCAAACGCCTCCAAGGCTCGATCAATGTCGTCATGACTCAGTGCCGCAGACATCTGCGTTCGAATGCGCGCCTGGCCTTTGGGCACCACGGGAAAAGAAAACGCCACCACATAAACGCCCAGTTTCAACATCTCTTGCGCAAAGCGCGAGGCCCTTTGCGCATCGTGCAACATGACCGGCACAATTGGATGCTCTCCGGGTAACAAATCGAAGCCCAGTGTCTCTAAACCCGAGCGAAAACGCTGAGTATTACTTACCAAGGTTTCGCGCAGGTCGTTGGATTCACGTACCAACTCAATGGCTTTTAAGGCACCCGCTACGATGGGGGGGGCTAAGGTATTTGAAAAAAGATAAGGGCGCGAGCGCTGACGTAGTAGCGCAACCACTGCTTTAGTCGCCGCAGTATAACCGCCACTGCCTCCCCCAAGCGCTTTACCTAGAGTGCCGGTAATGATATCCACTCGGTCCATACAGCCACGATACTCATGGGTGCCGCGGCCTTCTTTACCGATAAAACCCGTCGCATGGCAATCATCAAAGTGAACTAAGGCATTGTAACGTTCAGCTAAATCACAAATCTCATCAAGGCGTGCGATGGTGCCGTCCATTGAGAACACGCCGTCGGTGGTAATCAACTTAAAACGTGCGCCCGCTTTGTCGGCGGTTTGCAGCTGCGTTTCCAAACCCGCTAGATCATTGTTGCCGTAACGGTAACGCTTGGCCTTACACAGGCGCACGCCATCGATAATACTGGCGTGGTTGAGGGCATCTGAAATCACTGCGTCTTCGGGGCCCAACAAGGTTTCAAATAATCCGCCATTGGCATCAAAACACGAGGGGTAAACAATGGTGTCTTCGGTACCTAAAAAATCACTTAACACCGCTTCTAATTGTTTGTGTGGCGTTTGCGTGCCACAGATGAATCGGACTGAGGCCATGCCATATCCCCACTCATCCAAACCCTTGTGAGCCGCTTCTGTTACCGCGGGGTGTTGAGCGAGTCCTAAATAGTTATTGGCACAGAGGTTCAATACTTGCCTGCCATCAACAACGCCAACGGAGGAGCCTTGTGGCGTAGTAATCACTCGCTCACTCTTAAATAGACCTGCCGCTTCAATCTCTGCCAACTCACTGGCGAGATGTTCTTGAAATTGATCGTTCATGCCCTTACTCTCTCTTTATGCATTTGCCCAATTTAAAATAACTTTACCTGCATTGCCTGAATTCATCGCCTCAAAGCCCTGCTGGAAATCTTCGTAACCAAGACGATGGGTAATGACCGGTTTGATGTTCAATCCACTGTCTATCATCACTGACATTTTATACCAAGTTTCATACATCTCACGGCCGTAGATGCCTTTAATGGTGAGCATGTTAAAGATTACCAGGTTCCAATCGATGGCCATCTCGGCACTGGGAATACCGAGCATAGAAATTTTTCCGCCATGGCACATGGCCGACAACATCTGATGAAAAGCCTGAGGGCTGCCCGACATTTCTAATCCGACATCGAAACCTTCGCTCATACCCAGCGCACTTTGAACATCCTCAAGGTGTTCTTTGGATACGTTGACGGTGTGGGTTGCGCCCAGTTGTTTGGCCAGCGCCAATCGATCGTCATTGAGGTCGGTGATCACCACATGGCGTGCACCAGCGTGTCGGCACACAGCCGCTGCCATGGCCCCTATGGGCCCTGCACCGGTGATTAATACATCTTCACCCAGTAAATCGTATTGCAGCGCAGTGTGTACCGCGTTGCCAAAAGGGTCGAACATGGCCGCAACATCTAAGTCGATACCCTTGCGATGCTCCCAAACATTGGACATGGGCAAGGAGAGATATTCAGCAAACGCTCCCGCACGATCAACGCCGACACCACTGGTGTGAGCGCACAGGTGACGCCGGCCCGCCATGCAGTTGCGACAGCGGCCACACACTACATGCCCTTCACCGGACACAATCTGGCCTGGTTTAAAATCGATAACGTTGGAGCCCACATCAACAATTTTACCCACAAACTCATGCCCCACAACCATGGGCACCGGAATGGTTTTTTGTGCCCAAGCGTCCCAGTTATAGATATGCAGATCGGTGCCGCAGATTGCGGTGCGATCTACCTTGATCAAGACATCGTTGATACCCACCTCCGGCATTGGTACATCTTGCAACCATAACCCGGGGCCAGCTTCACGTTTAACGAGTGCTTTCATTGCAGAGTCCTTTTAAATTGAGTCGCCACGCCACCTATTGTTCGTGATCAGCTAGGCAAATCCAGGCAATAACGCTAATATTACATATCGCCACGATAGTGGAATAAAATACAGGATAGTAGATATTGTGAAGGTTACGTTGCTAACTTCCTAAATACAAGAATAATTTCCTGTATATGGGATTATTTGATACTAAGGCGGCATTTTATGAGCAGTGAAAACGATCAAACCGGACAAGTCTTGTGTCAGCGGGTGGCTGAGTTGCGCAAACAGCACGGCCTTACCCTCGAACAATTGGCCAGTACGTCCGGCGTCAGCCGTTCGATGTTAAGCCAGATCGAGCGTGGCCAAGCTAACCCTACTTTGACAGTCACCTTCAGAATCGCCCAAGCCTTTGGTATCACTATTGGCGAACTGGTCGATCAACCTTGGGCTGCGCCCAGTATTGAAGTAGTGCACGGCGATGACAATAAAAACCTTTTTCGCTCGGACGACAAGTGCACCATACGCACTTTGTCGCCATTGCAGCTTGAGCGTTCAGTGGAGTTTTATGAGATTGAGTTGGCTCCGGGAGAGTCACTCCAGAGTGCAGCACACTATGAAGGCACGCGGGAATTACTCACCGTTGCCAAAGGAGAGGCTGAAGTTGAATCAGGAGAAACACGCAGGCACTTACACGAAAACGACACCGCTAGTTATCGCGCGGATCTGAGCCATTGCATTCGCAATGTCGGCAAGGAACGTTTGACAGGCTACCTTGTGGTCACTTCTCGATAGAAATATGAAAGCAGCTTAGGTTCGCGGTGACGGTAAATATTATCAGTACATTAACTTTTGCGTATGCAAACCATAAATTTTTAATGTCTCACTAAACGTCAGCCAATAACACATTTAACCACACCCTGTTGTGCCTACATTATTGTGCCAGTGCATGGCCAGCTTATGTCCTAGTAGCATATAGGCCACCCACAGCCAATGGCTAACAAATGTTAAACAGCATCGGACAAGAAGCTCTGCACCGCTTACAATACGAATACCCTACTCATGAAAAGATTAACTATGTACCGCCGCCTTGCTATCTTGCTGTTCTTATTGCTGCCCCCAGCAGCGGAAGCGACTCAAGTCCATGTGGCGGTGGCTTCAAATTTCCGACCTACTCTTGAGTTATTAGCCAAGGAATGGCAGAGCAATCATCAACTATTGATTAGCAGTGCTTCTACCGGGGTTCTTTATGCCCAAATCGTACACGGTGCGCCTTATTCGCTATTTCTTGCTGCCGATGACAAAAGACCTATCGAGCTCGAGCAGAGTGGGACCGGCGTTAATGGCAGTCGCTTTACCTATGCCAGAGGAATTCTCGCTCTGGCCGCACCCTCAGGCACTCACTGTAAACTGGCTATGCAACTCATTGCCAATGCAGCCGCACGCTCAATTTCCATCGCCAACCCTGCTACCGCGCCCTTTGGGCAGGCCGCAGCGCAAATCCTGGGTGAGGTAGACGATAGAGTAGTAAAGGGAGAAAACGTCGCACAGGCATTACACATGTTTGCCAGTGGCAACACCCAATACAGCCTTACCGCCTTATCCGTGTTAAAACACTGGCAATACACCAGCGAGCCCATTCCGGCAAGTATCTGCCCATTGGATACCAGCCTATATGCGCCCATTTGGCAACAAGCTGTATTATTGGATCGCGCAAAGGACAATGTAGCGGCAAAAGAATTTCTGGTGTTTTTACAGTCTTCTCACGCACAATCGCTTATTGAACAAGCAGGTTATTTGAGGGAGCCCATGTGAACCCGGATTTGACCGCCATAATTCTGACATTAAAGCTCGCCACGATAACGACAGTGATCTTGATCTTAGTGGGCACACCTTTGGCATGGTGGCTGGCACACAGTCAACATCGTTTACGGTCTGTGGCGGAGGCGTTTATCGCCCTGCCTCTGGTTTTGCCTCCCACCGTCATTGGATTCTATCTACTGATCGTCTTCGCCCCCTCATCTTTGCCCGGCCAGTGGTGGCAGGGCCTAACAGGCACACAATTAGCCTTTAGCTTTTCAGCACTGGTGATTGGCTCGGTCATCTATTCACTGCCCTTTGCTGTCCAGCCACTCAAGAATACCTTCGCCCAACTGCCTCATAATTTATTGGAAGCCGCGGCTACCATGGGTTGTAATCGTTGGGACAGAATACGCAATATTATCTTCCCGTTAAGCAAGCGGGGTTTTATTACTGCGGCCACTCTGGGCTTTGCCCACACCGTGGGAGAGTTTGGCATCGTATTAATGATAGGCGGCAATATCCCGGGTGAAACTCAGGTGTTGTCGATCGCCCTCTACGATAAGGTAGAAACGCTGGACTATAGCGGCGCCCACTGGCTCGCTGCAGGTTTAGTCATATTCTCCCTGATTGTGCTGAGCGCACTTTATGCCAGCCAGCGGAATACGCGGGAGGGCTCTCTATGGGGCTAACAGCTGATTTGCGCTGGGGTAATCTCTGCGTTGAAATAAACAACATCGAAAATGACGGCATTACAGCACTGTTTGGTCCATCCGGTATTGGTAAAACCAGCTTGTTACGCATCATCGCCGGCCTTGATAGAGGCCAGCAAGGCACCCTTGTTAAATATGACGAGAGTGTGTGGCAAAGTGACGATGTTTTTGTACCTCCTCACCTGCGCGGCATCGGCTATGTATTTCAGGACGCACGCCTGCTACCGCATCTTACTGTGATAGAAAATATCGAATTTGCCTGGAAAAGACGTTTTGGCGATAACGGGCCAAGCCCTGACAAGGCCTGCGAATTACTGCAGATAGGCCAGCTTCAGCAGCGTTCAGTCCAGAGCTTGTCTGGCGGTGAGCAGCAACGAGTGGCGATTGCCCGCAGCCTGGCCAGCGCGCCACGACTACTACTGATGGATGAGCCCCTGGCCGCATTAGATGCGACGGCACGCGATCATATTTTGTCGCTATTAGAGTCACTGCACAGAGAGATACATATCCCCGTCATCTACGTGAGTCACCAATTAGAAGAAGTTGTTCGTCTAGCCGACCATGTGTTATTACTTGACCATAACGGCGAGCAGACGCACGGCCCAATAGAGAATCTAAGTACTGATCCAACACTGCCCTTGGCGCAACTGCAAGGCAGCGCCTCCATCCTTAGCGGCACGGTCTGTGAGCATGATGAATTTCATCTCAGTCAGGTACTTGTGGGCAAAAGTACGCGTTTGTGGGCCAGTGGTCGCAGGCTGGACATTGGACAAGCGGTTCGGCTGCGTATCCCGGTTTCGGCCGTCAGTATCGCCACTACTGCGCCTGAGCACAGCAGTATTCTCAATGTGCTACCGGTACAGGTTGAGCTGATTCACCCTTTGGATGACGCCCGCGCTCTGGTGCGTCTGACAACTAGCGATACCGCGCTGTTAGCAGCTATTACTCAACGATCAATTTATGAGCTGGGATTAGAACCCGGTCAGCATGTCTACGCCCAGATAAAGGGTGTGGCACTATTAACCGATTACGGAGACAGCCCTTGAGCGTCGACCCAGCACCCTATTATCAACTAACACCCGCAGCTGTCCTCGATGCCGTAGAAAGTAGCGGCCGCATAAGTGATTACCGCATCCTAGCCCTAAACAGCTACGAAAACCGGGTTTATTCTGTCGGAATAGAGAATGAGCAACCCGTCATAGCCAAGTTTTATCGCCCCGGCCGCTGGAGCGACGAGCAGATTCTGGAAGAGCATAAGTTCACTTTGGAACTATTCGAGGCAGACATCCCTGTGGTCGCGCCACTGGCAAACGACGAGGGCAATACGCTGTTTGTACATGGTCCGTTCCGCTTCTGCCTTTACCCCAGAGTAGGCGGACATACCCCTGAACTGGATAACCTGGAAACCTTGTACCGGCTAGGCCAGTTTATGGGCCGAATACATGCCTTTGGTGAAACTGGGCAATTTGCACATCGTAATACCCTGTCTATTGAGTCAATGGTAGGTGATAGCGTAAACCTGATTACAGAGCATTTCATGCCAAAGGAATTGCTACCGGCGTTCACCAGCCTTAGCAAGGACCTACTTCAGATAGTGGAAGAACAATGGGCGCAAGCTGACCCAAATACTTTTATCCGGCTGCATGGTGACTGCCATCAGGGCAATATTCTCTGGCACGATGATAGCCCCACTTTTGTCGACTTTGATGATGCTATTAATGGTCCGGCCATGCAGGACTTATGGATGTTACTTTCTGGCGATCGACAGCAACGACTGGCACAAATTGCAGAACTGGCCGAAGGTTACGATATGTTTCATACTTTTCCTTCACGACAGCTGCCATTGATAGAAACCTTGCGAACCATGCGGATGATGTACTACTCGGCCTGGCTTGCCAGGCGCTGGGAAGACCCCAGTTTTCAGATGAATTTCCCCTGGTTTAATACCCAGCGCTATTGGTCTGATCATATACTATCCTTAAGAGAGCAAATGGCTGCGCTAAACGAACCAGCGCTAACGGTGTGGTAAACCATGATAAAAACACTCGCGGCTATTACCGCGCTTCTCTTATTAACGGTGCTTCTACTTCTAGGCTTGATGGCTAGCACAAAGCCCTACCAAAATCCGACCTCGTATCACTCGGCATCGGTGAGTGAAATGTCTCAGGCCGTTGGCACCGCGCAAGGGGCTGTATTTATTCTGGACGAAACTGAATTTAACCTTGCTCTGTATTTTTTGATTGACCGATTAATCCACCGGGCGCCAGCGATGATTGGCGCCTCACTCACCCCCGGACAATTGGAAATAAAGGCGAGCATGCACGCGCCACTGTCTCTATATACCAACATCACCGCCAACTTTAGCCCCACTGGAAACCGATTCACTCTTACCAATCTTCAAATCGGCGATATACAACTACCTAAAACCTTACTACAGCCCTTACAGCTGCGTATGGAACGACGTTTTACTCAAAACCCCAGCAGCGCGCTCATTCGTAAATTGCAAAATAATGTACAACGTTTTGAGGTCAGTACAGGCTTGATAAAGGCGCATTATCAATTATCTGACAGTGCCGGACCTGCGCTGGGCAATCCGGAAATACGTCCGGCAGTCAAAAATAAACTGCAAAAGCTTGAATTACTCATCCAGACTGGCAGCGACTTATCTTTGTCACGAGTCATCCCTCAGCTGTTAACAGAAAACGCCTCAGACCCGCTATTGGATAATATGACACTTATCATAAGCCTCGCTCTTCACGTCGCTGACAAACGAGTAACCAGACTTATGAACTGGCAAGTTAACTATGGAGAGAATGTTGAGCGAGCTAAGCTCACGCTTCTGGGGCGAGAAGACCTGGCCAGGCATTACCTGACCGCTGCCACAATTTATCTCTATGCTGGCAGCGATATAAGCGCATTAACCGGTTTATACAAAGAAATGAAGGATACCCGATACAGCTCAGCATTTGACCTGGCGGATTTGGCCGCAGATAGAGCCGGCTCCCGTCTGGCGAAACTGGCCACAGAGGAAAATGCCGCTGAACTGACTCAGCAACGCCTGCTAACACTAAACAACGACCTACAATTGGTACCAGATACCAGCCTGCTTTCCCGAGGGTCTCTTGCCGACGTATTATTATTGGGTCGCTCTGGATTAAGCTCAAGCACATTAAGGGAAATCGAGGACGAACTTGAGGCATTACTCAATCAGCTGGAGCTGTATCAAATACCTAAAGCCTAATCTCGAGTATTTGGACACAACAGAGCTCTAAGCCAGTTTAGAAAGCCGTTTTTACCCAACACATCTCGCTCTACTGCATCCATAAAGCGATCCAGACCTTCAGGGTCTGCAAAGAAATCCGCCCGCGTAACAAAACCTCGCTCAGCGTCCAACTCTTTGACGACACGTGCAGGGTTTCCGGCGACTACTACATTGGGGGGAACATCTTTGCTTACCACAGAATTAGCGGCAACTACACTGTTCTCTCCGATCGACACACCCTTTAATACAGTGGAGTGATCACCCAACCAAACGTTATCGGCGATTCTCACAGGATAGACCTCATCGCTACGAACGGTGCGATCATAAATAGTATGCCAATCGGAATCGGTAATATAAACGCCATTAGCCATCATTACGCTATGGCCTATCGAAATTTCGTCACTTGCCGACAAACGACAACCAGGGCTGATCATTACATGATCACCAATACTAATTTTCCCTTGATCTGGCTGCCGTCCCCACACGCCAATTTTCACCGGAGCATGAGGCTCACCAATAATTGTCGCGCACTTGCCTATAGACACATGAGGGCCGGAAATATCGACATGCCAGGGTTTCATGATGGTGGCGTGATCGCCTAAATAATCGCATGCCGGACGCACAAAGTGGTTGGCATAAGCATTACGAAACCTTAGGTAGAGCTTTTTGACCCAATAGGGCCTTCGATCCTGTCGCATAACGTCCTTTATTAAACTGCCAGTGATTTTTTGCCTTGCTTAGGCTACATTGTGCAACAATATTGTGCTTGGTGACATTAACGATGAATAACTCAATAGATGCCGAATGGGAATGCATTCGCAGTGAAACAGCGGCAGACGCGGCGCAGGAGCCCATTCTGGCGAGTTTTCTGCATGCCACTATTCTTAATCATACCTCGCTCGAAGCCGCTTTAAGCTTCCACCTGGCGCAAAAACTGGATAGCAGTACAGCGCCGGCAATACTACTGCGTGAAGTCATTGAAGAAGCCTTGTCTTCAGACCCATCTATTGGTCAAGCCGTACGGGCGGATGTCATGGCCATCAAGGAAAGAGACTCGGCCTGCGCCAATTGCGCCACACCCTTTTTATACTTCAAGGGCTTTCATGCCTTGCAGTCCTACCGCATATCGCACTGGCTTTGGCAGCAGGGGCGCAAGTCGATGGCGCTATTTTTTCAAAACCGAATTTCAGTCGCATTCGCTGTCGACATCCATCCGGCCGCAACCATCGGCAAAGGTATCATGCTCGACCATGCCACAGGCCTTGTCATTGGTGAAACCGCAACCATCGGTGACAATGTCTCTATCATGCAGGCGGTAACATTGGGCGGGACAGGTAAAGATACTGGAGACCGACACCCGAAGGTCGGTAATGGGGTGCTAATCAGCGCTGGTGCTAAAATTCTGGGTAATATTCGTATTGGTGAGGGTGCTAAAATCGGCGCTGGCAGTGTCGTATTACAGGACGTGCCAGCCCATACCACTGTAGCCGGTGTACCCGCCAAAATAATCGGCAAGCCAAGCGCTGACCAACCCGCCCTGGAAATGAATCACGCCATTAACTGTGATCGCGACGACTATTCAATATAGCGTCGGCATCCACTTTCTAACGGGCAAAAAAAACCGGTCATACCTTTTGGGTTTGGCCGGTTTTTTGATAAAAGCCTGAGTGTATTACTCAGCGCTTTCTTCACCTGCTTCTGCAGTCGACTCTTCAGCCGTAGTGTCCTCTGCAACTTCTTCAGCAGGAGCTTCTGCTGGTGCAGCTGGCTGAGATATTTTAATTAACTCCTCAGCAGTCAGAATGCGCACTTTTTCATCGCCATTTACGGCTTTACCTTTGGAATCTTTAACAGCGTAACGCTCATCACGACGTTGGTAGATGGTGTACTCTGCGGTTTTCTTTACGATAGTCATCGTTTACTCACCTTTTGGTTGGTTTATTGATAATCCCTCACGGGGCAGCTATTAAAGCACTAACGCGAGCAGTTGCAAAGCCGCTAATGTGAACAGACCTGCCAGCAAGTCATCGACCATGATACCCAAACCACCGTGTACCTTCTTGTCCAGCCAACTAATGGGCCAGGGTTTGGCTATATCAAAAACGCGGAAAATGATAAAACCGAGCAATGGCCAATACCAGCCAACGGGCAATACCACCAGCGCCAACCACAAACCAGCAAACTCATCCCATACTATCGCGGGATGATCATGAGCACCGAGGGCTTTGGCGGTTCGATCACATAACCAAATACCGACGATGATACTGACCGCCAGTACCAACAGATACAACTCCAAAGAGAGGTCTCTCAGTACCAGGTAATAAATGACCAGGGCCATGACCGTGCCGACCGTACCTGGCGCCTTGGGCGATAGCCCACTACCCAAGCCCAGTGACAGAAAATGAACAGGGTGGGCAATAATATCAATGGGTTTAATTTTCATATCAGAAATGTTGATACCCTCTACCGCTGGATTGATAAGGCGAGCCATCGGCGTATAAACACCGTAACCCTTGCTGTTTTTCGATGATACCAATTTTTGACCAGGGAATATCTTGCGATGTCAGTCGCTGTTCTATTTCAAGTGCGTTTGCCACAGACAAGGTAAAACACAACTCGTAGTCATCACCGCCAGTGAGCGCAGCATCCAAGGCTCTTTCTCTACCACAATAGTCAACGAGTTCAGAAGACAATGGAATAGACTCACAGGACAGACTCGCACCGACATTGGAACGCTTCAATATATGGCCAAGGTCGGCCAGCAAGCCATCTGAAATATCGATGCAACTGCTGGCTACACCACGGAGAATGTGGCCTGCCTGAAGGCGGGGCGAAGGCAAACAAAACCTTTGGCGCAGATATTCCTGACTGGTATCGGGCCAACAAGCTAAGCCACCGGCCGCATCTCCCAATGTACCCGTGACATAAATACCATCTCCTGAGCGGGCACCTGACCGAGTGAGCGCCTGACCCTCGGGCACTAAACCGGCGACTTGCACGGTTATGGTCAACGGACCACGGGTGGTATCACCGCCAACCAGCGCAATGCCGGAATCACGAGCCAGAGACAATAAACCTCGACTAAAACTGCGCAACCAGTCTTCATCTGCCTCGGGTAATGTAATAGCCAGGGTAAACCACCACGGCGTGGCGCCAGTAGCAGCAAGATCAGATAAGTTCACCGCCAACGCGCGATAACCCAGCTTTTCGGGATCCATAGACATGGGAAAGTGCACATCACAGACCAAGGTATCCACTGACACAGCTAGTTGGTGACCAGCAGGTGGCTGCAAGATGGCGCAGTCATCACCTATGCCCTGGACAATCCCACTAACATCGGAGTCTTCGGTGAAATACCGTTGAATAAGTTCGAATTCTGACACGGACATGGCAGAGTCTGGCCGTCTTAGCCGGCTGCTACTTCAGGGCCACGCAACTGACGCGCAGTCTGATCGAGCACACCGTTTACAAATTTGAAGCCGTCTGTGGCGCCGAATTTTTTAGTCAGTGAAACCGCCTCGTTAATAATCACTTTATACGGGGTATCGGGCCGCTCACTTAGCTCGTAAGTGGCAACACGCAAAACCGCTTTTTCGACTTTATCCAGCTCAGCTACGCTACGATCCTGCAGGCAGGGCTCATACATAGCATCAAGTTGCTCATATTGGCCAATGACCCCACTTAACAGGGCGCGGAAATAATCCAGATCAGCCTTATTCATATCATAATCGGTTCTAAACTCGGATTCGATCGACTCGGCGGTGCCGCCGGCCATATCCCAGCTATAAACTGCCTGCATGGCAAAATGCCGGGCCTTGTGCCGGGTCTGGGAGATAGGACGTGCTGTTGCTTTGGACATAGTTTTCTCGATACTTAAAGAACAGACAACAGAGTGACCATTTCGAGGGCTGTCAGGGCCGCCTCTTCACCCTTGTTTTCTTCGTCATCGGCAGAGCGAGCCTGCGCCTGAGCCAAGTCGTCGGTGGTCAAGACGCCAAAAGCGACCGGCAAGCCTGAATTCAACGCGACTTCGCCAATACCGCGAGTACACTCACTGCAGACAAATTCAAAATGCGGGGTACCACCTCTAATGACTGCGCCCAAACAAATAATAGCGTCAGCCTCGCCGCTCTGGGCAACTTTTTGTGCCACCAATGGCAGTTCAAATGCACCAGGCACCTTGACCACAGTGAGTGTTTCTTCTGCTACGCCATGACGACCCAAGGCACGTATCGCACCTTCTAATAGTTTATCTGTAATTTCGGCATTCCAACGCGCAACCACAATCGTGAAGCGGGCGCTGCCAGCTGTGAAATTCCCTTCGACCGGGCGGTATTCACTCATGATGTTATCCTTTCAGGGTGCTACGAGTTGTCTACGGTTTCATAATCAACAACTTCCAGGTCGAAACCGGAAATTGCATTATATTTCATAGCAGCACCCATAAGCCGCATTTTCCCCACACCCATCTCGCGCAAAATCTGTGAACCCACGCCTACGGTGTAATAGGTGCTCTGCGTAGAACCCGCATCGGTCTTGGGGGTATGATCCTCTCCTAGTGCGATAGCAAGATCTTCCAACCTGTCCTCTGAGCTTTCGTCGCCAGCCAGCAATACCACAACACCCTTGCCTTCATCGGCGATACGTCGCATACAACGATCGAGATTCCAACCAGGCGGTTTGCCTACACGCTGAGTCTGTAACAAATCGCGCACACTGGAAGCAACGTGAACTCGAACAAGGCTTGGCTCATCGGCTTTTATTTCACCCATGGCCAGCGCAAAGTGGATATTGCCCTCGGTGGAGTCGCGAAACGCCTTGACGTGGAACTCACCATAACTGGTGGTTAAAGTATCCTCGCGCTGTAGCTCGATAGTCTTTTCGTTCAGTACCCGATAGTGAATCAGGTCGGCGATGGTGCCGATTTTCAATCCGTGCTGCTCGGCAAATACTTCCAGGTCAGGGCGACGCGCCATAGTGCCATCAGCATTCATAATTTCACAAATGACTCCGGAGGGGTCAAAACCTGCCAAACGTGCCAAATCACAGGCTGCCTCGGTATGACCTGCGCGGGACAATACACCACCAGCGCTCGCCATAAGCGGGAAAATATGTCCGGGCTGATTAATATCTTCGGCCGTTACGTTGCGCTTCACTGCGGTACGCACGGTATGAGCACGGTCAGCAGTAGAAATACCGGTTGTTACACCCTCGGCTGCTTCAATGGATACGGTGAACTTGGTACCAAAACCGGAGCCATTATGTTCGACCATCAATGGCAGTTTCAACAGCTCGCAGCGCTCGCGCGTCATCGGCATACAAATGAGCCCACGGCCATGTGTAGCCATGAAATTGATGTGTTCTGCGCTTACACACTCAGCTGCGATGACGATATCACCTTCATTTTCTCGGTCTTCGTCATCCATCAGGATAACCATCTTACCCAGACGGATATCGTTAATTATTTCTTCAGCGGAATTTAAAGCCATGTTAGCGTTCCAGTTACCGGTATTAGCGAGCGCGGCATTATACCCGCTGCAGCCCACGAACACTATGCCATACAGCCAAAAGCCTCGAGGCGCAAAAAGAAAGGCCAGTCAGGAATACTAGCCGCCTGGCGACAATATCAGCCATTGGTCCTGCCCCAGACGTCGACTGTCTCGAATTTGCCACTCATGTTTTTGTGACATGGACTGTAGGTCAAAATCAGCCATCGGCCTGGCACTGGAGCCGAGCAATATCGGTGCCTGAAAGACATGCAGCTCATCGACCAGGCCTTGCGCGATAAAGCTGCCAGCAACGGTAGCCCCCGCCTCAACCAGCACCTCATTACATTCCTTTTCTTGCGCCAGCCAGCGCAACAAGCCAGCTAGCTCTACCTGATCGTTCTCACTAGCCAATACAAGCACTTCAGCACCCGCCTGCTCCAGGGCTAAGCGCTTCGTCTCATCTGCTTCGACACAGACAATCAGGGTTTTAGCCTGAGACTGTAATATTTTCGCCTCAATGGGCAGTCTCAGCTGTGAATCGAGCACGACTCGCAGGGGCTGCCTTACCTGAGACGCGGGGTAGGACCGTATCCATTCATCCGGGCGTACTGTTAATGCGGAATCATCTGCTATAACAGAGGCGACGCCTGTAATAATGGCGCAACTTGCCGCTCGCAACCGTTGCACCTGGTAGCGAGACTCGGGGCCCGTAATCCACTGGCTCTCTCCGCTGGCCATCGCGGTCCGACCGTCCAAACTCACCGCCAATTTTAACCGAACTCGCGGTAAACCCCGCTCCATACGACTACAGAAACCGACATTAATCTGTCTCGCCTGCTCCCCATATAAACCACACTCCACCTCGACCCCGTTATGCTTTAACCGCTGTAATCCGGCTCCCGATACACGGTGATGTGGGTCTTGCAGGGCAGCCACGACGCGGCTTACCCCCGCCGCCAGCAGTGCATCGCAACACGGTGGCGTGCGCCCATGATGACTGCAGGGTTCAAGAGTAACGTAGGCGGTAGCGCCCTTTGCCTCATCACCGGCACGGTTTAATGCGCAAATTTCCGCATGCGGGCCACCTGCAGGTTGAGTCCAACCCTCACCGATAACTCTTCCATCCTTTACCAGTACGCAGCCCACAGCGGGATTTGGCGATGTAATAAACAGCGCTTTTCGCGCCAATTGCAAAGCTCTACTCATAAACTGATGGTCGGCATGACTAAACACGCATCATCCCCCTTTGGATGTCTCAGTTTCCAGTCGATCCAACTCTTCACGAAACTCTTTCAGGTCTTTAAAGTCACGGTAAACAGAGGCAAATCTGACATAGGCAACATGATCGGTCTGACGTAATTCATCCATCACCTGCTCACCAATGAGGCGAGAGTCCACCTCCCGCTCCCCGGTAGCTTGTAACCGCTGCTTAATACGATTCAGACAGGCCTCGCTCTCTTCCACCCCAACGGGGCGCTTTTCCAGTGCCTTTTGGATACCCGAACGCAGCTTATCTTCATTGAACGGCTCACGGGAACCATCGCCTTTAATAACTTTGGGCAATAACAACTCAGCAGACTCATAAGTAGTAAAACGGTCGCTGCAGGACAAACATTCACGACGCCTTCGCACTTGATTCCCCTCTGCCACCAAACGAGAATCAATGACCTTGGTGTCCTCTGCACTACAAAACGGACAAAACATATAGACAACCCCTTAATTTGGCCCCAATTCTATCACAGGGCCCCTCAAAATCAGGATCACGATTTATTCAAGACAGCTTAAGCCTGGCATGGCTATAATGAGCCCAAATTTGCCATAGAGATCTACAGTGATAAAACGGAACCATCATCTAACGACAGTGACTTTTCTGCTATTGCCCATTCTTCTTTTACTGGCATTCGCCAGCAGAGTGCAAGCAGAGCTGATCATGTGTAACAACCTGCCAGAGAAAACCACCTACGCTATTGCCTATCAACAAAGCGACGGATGGCGCAGTTCTGGCTGGTTTAGTATTCCCGCCGGAGATTGCACCCAGGCCCTCAGCGGCAATACCAGCAACAAGACGTTCTATTACTACGTCAATTCTGACCGAGTGGACATACAGGACACATCCACAGAGGTAATGTGTATCAGCCGCAAGACCTTCGAAATCCGCAATGCCAATATGGACTGCCGCCAGCGTGGCCATTTACAGGCGCGATTTATCCGTATAGATACCGGCAAACAAACAACCACAGCAGCTGAGTTTAACTGCAAAGACTGTAGCGACTGGGAATTAAAACCGGTTGCTCAGCAGATCTATAAAGGCATGTTAGCCTCTGACAAGCGATCAGCGCGCGACGGAGTGTCTGAGCCACAGCGCCTGCAAAGCCTGCTGTTTACCAGCTCTCGTATCTTGCGCATGGTGCCCGACAAACAAACCTATTTTCTTCGCGGCGCAATATATCTTGAAGCAGGCGAAACAGAGGACGCCTTGAGTGATTATAAAAACGCCCTATTGTTTAGCACCACCGATCAGGACAGGGCCAACGCCAATGTCGAAATTGCCCGCGCCTATCTTAAAGCCGGCAACGGCAATGCCGCGGTACAGCATATTGAAGAAGCGGGTAAACGACTGGCTAAAACATACCGCCAAACCCGCTAGGAGAGAATTTTGGACCATATCGTCTCTGCCAGCACGGGGGCTTGCAAGCCGGAGCAACAGCCGGCCTGGCAAGCCCGGCTGGATTTACGCTACCAATACATTGACAATACAACCCGCCTCACACACAGCAGCCATTACGGGCCACTACGAGTTCAGCGACCCTTTTATCCTGAAGGCAAAGAGGTCTGCCACAGCTATATTTTACATCCGCCTGGTGGGTTGGTCGGTGGCGATCAACTCGAGCAATCGTTTACGCTGGAAAAAGAAGCCTCAGCTCTTTTAACCACGCCTGCAGCAGGTAAAGTCTACCGCGCAGGTGCGCATCAGCTGGAACAACGACAAACCACCCGTGTTGTAGCGGCCGAGCATGCCTGCATAGAATGGCTACCCCAAGAGACTATTGTATTTGACGGCGCCAGGGTTGCACTAGATACCACCATTACACTCTCTGCGACCAGCACCCTGTTTGGTTGGGACATCGTTTGCCTCGGCAGGCCAGCTGGCAATCAACCGTTCCAGCAAGGCTATATCAAACAAGCTACCCGCATCATCCGCGATGAGACACTGCTGCTAATGGATCGCAGTAAATTTACCGGTAACGACGCTTTACTAAAAAAACCCTGGGGGCTGCAAGGCGCACCGACATGGGGCACATTTTACGCAGTTATACCTCAAAATAAGCACCGCGCAGAGCTTATTGAGGCACTACGGCAGGAGCTGGAGTCCCATCCGGTAGCCGGACAATATGCAGTAACCCTAGTAAACGATGTGATTTTATTACGCTTTCTCGGGCAACAGGCTGAGCATTGCCGGCAGCTGTTCACCCTGGCTTGGCATTATCTGCGCAAAGAAACTAATGGGCGCGAATCTTGCATCCCTAGAATATGGAATACATAACGAGAAACCAGTATGGAATTAAGCCCCAGAGAAAAAGACAAGCTGATGCTTTTCACCGCCGCACTACTAGCGGAACGACGTAAAGCCAGAGGCGTAAAGCTCAATTACCCCGAATCTATTGCGCTGATATCCGCAGAGATTATGGAAGGCGCCCGAGACGGTAGAACCGTGGCGGAGCTGATGAATTATGGCCGCACAATTTTAACTCGCGATGACGTAATGGACGGCATTGCAGAAATGGTGCCAGAGATCCAGGTCGAAGCGACTTTCCCCGACGGTACCAAACTTGTCACCGTTCACAACCCTATTCCTTGAGGCCTACAGCAATGATACCTGGTGAATTATTTGTCGACAGCGGCAGCATTGCCATCAATGAAGGAAGAGACACGCTGAGTCTCGCCGTTGCCAATACTGGCGATCGCCCCGTGCAAGTGGGTTCTCACTACCATTTTTATGAGACCAATCCGGCGTTGGATTTCGAGCGAGACAAATCGCGCGGCTACCGGCTCAATATCGCGGCAGGTACTGCCGTACGCTTCGAGCCCGGCCAAACCCGCACCATTGAACTCGTCGCCTTTGCCGGCAGGCGTCACGTTTATGGCTTTCGTGGCGATGTGATGGGCGCACTGGAGCCAACATCATGAGCACGATAGACAAGCAAGCCTACGCTGAAATGTTTGGCCCCACGGTAGGCGACCGAGTACGCCTGGGTGACACTGAACTCATTATAGAAGTCGAAAAAGATTACACCCGCTATGGCGACGAAGTGAAATTTGGCGGCGGCAAGGTTATTCGTGACGGCATGGGTCAAAGCCAACTGTCCTGCGCAGAAGTGGTCGACATGGTCATAACCAATGCCTTAATTCTGGATCACTGGGGTATTGTCAAAGCGGACATCGGCATCAAAAATGGTCGTATTACGGCTATCGGCAAAGCCGGAAATCCTGATATACAAGATGACATTGATATCATCATTGGTCCGGGAACTGAAGCCATGGCCGCTGAAGGCCATATCGTCACGGCCGGTGGTATTGACGCGCACATTCATTTTATTTGCCCTCAACAAGTCGAAGAAGCGCTAATGTCAGGCATTACCACTATGCTCGGTGGCGGCACTGGGCCGGCCACCGGCACCAATGCCACTACCTGCACGCCAGGCCCCTGGAACATTGGTAAAATGCTACAGGCTACCGACAATCTACCCATGAACTTCGGATTTCTCGGCAAGGGTAACGCTAGCCTGCCAATCGCACTGGAAGAACAACTGGAAGCGGGGGCATTTGGCCTCAAGCTACATGAAGACTGGGGCACAACACCGGCGTCTATCGACAATTGTCTTAATGTGGCCGAGCGCTACGATGTGCAGGTCGCAATTCACACCGATACACTAAACGAATCCGGTTTTGTCGAAGACACTCTGGCCGCATTTAAAGGCCGTACCATTCATACATTCCATACAGAAGGTGCTGGCGGCGGTCATGCGCCCGATATTATCAAGGCGGCGGGCGAACCCAATGTACTACCCTCTTCGACCAACCCGACCCGGCCTTATACAATCAATACGGTCGACGAGCATCTGGATATGCTGATGGTATGCCATCATCTGGACCCGTCTATTCCGGAAGATGTCGCCTTTGCCGATTCCCGTATTCGGCGGGAAACTATCGCCGCTGAGGATATTCTTCACGATCTGGGTTGCTTTAGTATGATCTCCTCTGACTCACAGGCCATGGGCAGAGTCGGCGAGGTGATCTGTCGAACCTGGCAAACCGCACACAAAATGAAAGTCCAGCGTGGCCCGCTCGCGCCAGACACTGATCGTAACGATAATTTTCGCGCTCGGCGCTATATTGCCAAATACACTATCAATCCCGCCATCGCCAGTGGCATCGCCGCAGATGTAGGCTCTATTGAAACAGGAAAACTGGCTGATTTAATCCTGTGGAAACCGGCATTTTTTGGTGTAAAACCGGCCTCTATTATCAAAGGCGGTTTTATTGCAGCCGCCCCAATGGGTGACCCAAATGCCTCTATTCCCACTCCGCAACCGGTGCACTACCGTTATATGTTTGGCGCCTATGGTCAGGCGCCAGCACTGACCAGCATTACCTGGGCAGCCGAGGCAGGGGTGAATGCCGGTATCGGTAAACAACTCGGCTTGCGACGACAACTGGTGGCTTGCCGTAATACCCGCAATATCGGCAAGGCAGACATGGTGCTCAACGACTACCAACCGACTATCGAGGTGGACTCTCAAACCTATGAAGTTCATGCCGACGGTGTATTGCTGACCTGCGAGCCAGCCTCGGTATTACCGCTGGCTCAACGCTACTTCCTGTTTTAGGTGACATCGTGCTAAAAGCCATACACAAACATAGCCACCACCACGGCAACTGCGATGACAGCGTGGTACTGAGCTTTGAACAGCGCAAAAAAGGCCGATTAAAAACCGTCACACTACAAGGCCATGAGCTGGGTTTGTTTCTGGAACGCGGTAAGGTATTGCGCCATGGCGACGTATTGGAAACCGATTGCGGGCAATACATATTGGTGCAGGCAGCAGACGAAGCAGTCGCTGTGGCCAGCACAAATGATTGGCACAACTTTGCCAAGCTCTGTTACCACCTGGGCAACCGCCATACGCCACTGGAAGTCGGTGTTTTAGAGATACGCTTTCAGCCAGATCACGTATTACAAGAGCTGTGCGAGAATTTCGGTCTGCAGGTATCGTTGCTCAATACCAGTTTCAACCCCGAAAGCGGTGCATACGGCAGCCAGCATGAGCACTGATCAAACTGCGCTGCTGCGCTTGATGCAACTGGTAAGCCCTGCCTTACCCATAGGATCCTTTGCCTATTCGCAGGGGCTCGAATACGCTATCGAATCGAACTGGATAAACGACGAAGAGGGTACCGCAGATTGGATTGGCGGGGTATTGGAACACGGCCTCAGCCATGTCGATATTCCCCTGCTGGCGCGCTGCTATAGTAGCTGGCAAGACCAAGAATTTGATCAGCTAAAAAGCTGGAACCAGTATTCTCTGGCGTGCAGGGAAAGTGCAGAATTACGCCAGGAAGACGCAGCCACAGGCAAGGCGCTAATGCGACTTTTAGACTCTCTTGGCTGCGGTGAAGCTAAAATACTCGCAGAACCCAGCCTGCCCGCAGCGTTTGCATTAGCGCTGGTATATTGGGAAATCCCTTTACACACCGGCGCACTCGGTTACGTCTGGTCCTGGGCCGAAAACCAGGTTGCCGCCGCCATCAAAACGGTGCCATTAGGACAGACTGCAGGCCAGCGCATATTGATTCAACTGGAAGAAGATCTCCGCACTGCGGCAAACACCGGCCTGCACATTGGGGATGAAGATATTGGCTCTACCCTGCCAGGCCTGGCATTAGCCAGCGCCCTGCATGAAACCCAACATACACGATTATTTAGAAGCTAAGGATGTCATGAGTACTGATACTTTAAGAATTGGCGTTGGCGGTCCTGTGGGCTCTGGCAAAACTGCCCTACTGGAAAAACTCTGTCTGGCACTACGCGACCGCTACAACATGGCCGTGGTGACTAACGATATTTATACCCGCGAAGATGAGCAGTTTCTGATGCGCAACGATGCACTGGCTGCCGACCGAATTATCGGTGTCGAAACCGGTGGCTGCCCACATACCGCTATTCGAGAAGACGCTTCGATGAATTTGGCCGCTATCGATGAACTAGCCGAGCGACACCCGGGGCTCGACCTGGTCATTATCGAAAGCGGCGGTGACAATCTGGCCGCGACCTTTAGTCCTGAATTATCTGACTTAACGCTCTACGTGATCGATGTATCGGCTGGCGACAAAATCCCTCGCAAAGGAGGCCCAGGTATTACTAAATCTGACTTATTGATCATCAATAAAATTGATCTGGCGCCATTTGTGGGCGCATCGCTAGAGGTCATGGATAGAGACTCGCGCAAAATGCGCGGCGACAAACCGTTTGTATTCGCCAATATGAAAACCGGCGACGGCTTGGATGAGATTATCGCGTTTGTGATTGACCGGGGAATGTTGGCCTAATTGCGAATAAGCCGACAATAAAAAAGCGCAGCCCAGGCTCCGCTTTTTTATCTCTTCAAGGCTCTAGCCGTAGACTGGAAAGCGCGAACAAATCTCCAGTACCTTGACCTTAACTTCAGCGATAACTGCTTCGGAGTTTCCACTTTCCAAACTATCCAAAACATCACACATCCAATGAGTCAGCTGTACAGTTTCTTCTTCAGCAAAACCACGAGTGGTGATAGCAGGCGTACCTACACGCAGGCCGGAGGTCACAAAAGGCGAACGAGGATCATTGGGAACCGCGTTTTTATTTACCGTAATATAGGCCTGACCCAAGGCAGCATCAGCATCTTTACCGGTATAGGTTTTTCCAATCAGGTCTACCAACATCAAGTGGTTCTCGGTACCGCCAGAAACAATCTTTATTCCACGCTCATTGAAAGTAGCGGCCATTGCCTTGGCATTTTTCACAACCTGCTGTTGATAGGTTTTGAATTCCGGCTCTGAGGCTTCTTTAAATGCAATCGCCTTGGCGGCAATCACGTGCATCAGTGGGCCACCCTGGCCACCGGGAAATACCGCTGAATTAAATTTCTTTTCCAGCGCTTCATTGGCTCGCGCAAGAATCACACCACCACGCGGGCCGCGCAGGGTTTTATGTGTAGTCGAGGTGACCACGTCGGCATGCGGTACAGGGTTGGGATACAAACCTGCAGCAACCAAACCGGCAACGTGAGCCATGTCGACAAACAGGTATGCACCTACTTTGTCTGCAATCTCACGGAAACGCGCCCAATCCATGATCTGGGAATAGGCAGAGAAACCCGCCACAATCATTTTAGGCTGGCACTCAATAGCCAAACGCTCTATTTCGTCATAATCGACACAGCCTGTCTCAGGGTTAAGGCCGTACTGCACTGCGTTATACACCTTGCCGGAGAAGTTTGGCTTGGCACCGTGAGTCAAATGCCCACCAGCATCCAGGCTCATACCCAGGATCGTATCGCCAGGCGAAACTAAAGCCAGATACACAGCACTATTGGCCTGCGAGCCAGAATGTGGCTGCACATTGGCATAGTCGGCGCCAAACAAGGCTTTTACCCGTTCGATCGCTAACACCTCAGCTTTATCGACAAATTCACAACCACCGTAATAACGCTTACCGGGATAACCCTCAGCGTATTTGTTAGTCATCTTGGTACCCTGAGCTGCCATTACCATAGGGCTGGTATAATTTTCGCTGGCGATAAGCTCAATATGCTGTTCCTGACGCTGATCTTCGTCCTGAATAGACTGCCAGATTTCGGGGTCATAGGTAGCAATGGTCTGTGTTTTATCGAACATAGTCCTGATTCCAAGGGGTGGGCCAAATGAGCGCGAATTGTACACAAATTGATCTTGATGCAAAAGGCAAAAAAGGCCGGCAATGCCGACCTTTTTAACCGAGCCTAAGTTTAACTCTTACTGTAAAGCTGCTGAATGCTGGAGAAGTCTTTGCTACCTTTGTCTTCGCCACTGCTATTTTTATGCAGATTAAACAGACTACGAGCAGAGGAACCCATGGGAGTCGATGACTGACTGGCCAATGCCGCCTGCGTAGCCAAGCCCAAATCCTTCAACATAAGGTCAACCTGGAAGCCGCCTTCATAATTGCGACTGGCAGCAGAGCCGTCCATCACGCCAGGATACGGATTGTATTTCTCCAGCGACCAATTGCTGCCCGAGCTCTTTAACATGATCTCGCTTAAGGTAGCCGGGTCCAGCCCGTTGTCCACGCCCAATTGCAAGGCTTCAGCAGTACCGGCCATATGAATGGCCAACAGCATATTGTTACAAATTTTAGCCACCTGACCCGCGCCACTATCGCCGGCACGGAATACATTAGCCCCCATCGCAGACAATACCGGCCGAGCTGCTTCAACGGCATCTTCCGCACCCCCACACATAAAGGCCAGTGTACCTGCCGCCGCCGCGGCAATACCGCCGGAAACGGGCGCGTCGATAGCGCAAATACCTCTGCTGGCGGCCTCGATGGCCAAGCGTCTTGAACTCTGGGCTGATACGGTAGAACAGTCCATAATCAAAGCCGTCTGCGGAATATAGTCGAGTAACTTGGTGCCATCGATATACACAGCTTCCACTATTTGCCCTGACGGCAACATCGATACAACAAAATCAACATCTTCAACAGCACTTTCAGCCGCAGTAAAGGTCTCACAACCGGCATCGCCAGCCAGCGCAAGGGCTGACTCAGACAGATCAAAGGCCTTAACCTGAAACCCCGCTTTAACCAGATTAACCGCCATAGGGCCGCCCATATTACCCAGGCCAATAAACGCTACTGTCTGTTTCATTGTTCACTCCAATATGTATTGATACTCAATTCGATGCCTTAAAGATCCGATAGCGGATTGACGTCGCTCATTTCAAAATGTGCTTCAACCATTGCCGGTGTTACTTCAGCAAAACTCGCTGGAACAAACTGCGGACTGCGATCCTTGTCAACCAACAACGCACGTACACCTTCTTTAAAGTGCCCTAGTCGTGCGCAATTACTGGACATGGTCAGCTCCATGCGAAATACATCGGCCAAAGTCATATCTTTGCCCCGGGCGAGCTGCTCCCACACCAAAAAAGGTGTCACCGGACAGCCTGAAGCCAAAGTTCTGGCCGCACGCTGACACCAGGAATCATCGCCGCTATAGCTAGTGATGGCCTCAATGATGCCAAGCAGATCGTCACCCTGTGTAACGGTATTAATCCAATCCATATGCTGAGCGACATTGTCTGCAGGCTTATCACCGTCAAACGACTCCTCAAACCGCGCCAGTAAATGCTCAACCAAATTGTCCGCACTATCGGCAGCCCAGTCAGTATCAACCAGAGCATCCAACAGGGCGCTCTTTTGATCGTGTTTAATGAGCCTGTCGGCATAGCCAATAAATATGGCGTCACTGGCATTAATGTTGGCACCGGTCAGGCCAAGAAATAAACCACTGCGACCGGGCGCACGATTCAAAAACCAGGTGCCACCGACATCGGGGTATAAACCGATAGTGATTTCCGGCATCGCCATACGGGTCGACTCGGTAACGACTCTATGTGAAGCGCCACTCATTAAACCCAGGCCACCGCCCATCACGATACCGTTGGCCCATACAATGAGTGGTTTAGCATAGGTATGTATTAAGTAGTCGAGACGATATTCCTGCTCGAAGAACTCGGTACAATAACTGCTGGGCAATTCCTCACCGTAGGCGGCAGAACCATTGTGCAATGCCACTACGTCACCACCAGCACAAAAGGCCTTGTCACCTGCGCCCTGCAGAAACACACAGGCCACTGCGTCGTCATCAGCCCATGCCTGCAACTGAGGCGTGAGCAATTCGACCATCGCCAAAGACAGTGAATTCAAGGTCTTCTCGACATTGAGAGTGGCGATAGCAATTTTCTTGCTGCCGGCCTGTCGCTCCTCAAAGAGGACTACGGCAGCTGTCATAGCCGTGCTCTCTGGCACTAGCAATTCTTCCAGTCGGGTTTACGTTTGTCGACAAAGGCCGCTACGCCTTCTTTTTGATCTTGGGTATCCCATAATTTAACAAACAATTCGCGCTCCAGCGTACCGGCGCTGTCCATAGGCTGAGTGCGCGCTGCATGAATCAGCTGCTTGCAAAACCTTACCGAAGTGGGTGATTGTTTCTCTACTTTGGCGACCAATGCCAGAGCGGTTTCCAATGCTTTACCCGTTTCAACTACCTCTTGCACCAAACCAATTTCCAGCGCTTTATCGGCTTTAATACGCTCACCCAATAACATCATTCGCTTGGCCCAGGCCTCACCGACCAACCAGGGTAAATGCTGACTACCCAAACCGCCGGGCAACAAACCCACAGCCGCTTCTGGCAGCGCCATTTGAGCCTGCGTTTCAGCCACGCGCAGATCACAGGCTAAAGCCACTTCCAGGCCACCGCCCATGGCAAAGCCGGTTATTGCTGCAATAGAAAAACCCTGGTAATTGGCCAAGGTATGAAACGCATGACCAAAGGCATTAATAAAGCTGAAGGCCTTGCCTTTATCGTCGTGATTGAAGTCGTTGAGATCAGCACCTGCACTAAAGAACTTCTCGCTCTCGCTGGCGATGACCAAGCCATAGTTTTCAGGGTCGTCATTCAGCCCCTCTACCAGCTCGGCCAAATAATTAAGGCTATCCTCAGTCCAGGTATTGGCCGGCGGATTGTTCATGGTAATAATGGCTATGTGGCCGCGTTTTTCCAGCTTTAAAAGTTCACTCATCGAATTGCCTCTGTTGCACCATCTTCCAATACCCTGCGGGCAGTGATTAGTCGCATAATTTCATTAGTCCCTTCCAGAATTTGATGCACTCTGGCATCACGAAAGAAACGCTCAATGGGATATTCCCGAATATAACCGTAGCCGCCGTGCAGCTGCAGCGCATCATTGCAAACCTGAAAACCGACGTCGGTAGCAAAACGCTTGGCCATAGCACAGTAAGTCGTTTTGTCCGCATCGTTGTTATCCAGCTTAAACGCAGCCAGGCGTACCATTTGCCGCGCTGCTACCAACTCGGTAACCATATCTGCAAGCTTAAACTGCAAAGCCTGAAAGCTGGCGATAGGCTTGCCAAACTGATTACGCTCCTTAATATACGCTTGCGCATGGTTCAATGTCGCTTGCGCTGCGCCGATAGAACAGGTGGCGATATTAATACGGCCGCCATCAAGGCCTTTCATCGCAATCTTAAATCCTTCACCTTCCTGCCCCAACAGACAACTCGCCGGGACGCGCACACCTTCAAAGGTAATGGCGCGAGTAGGCTGTGAGTTCCAACCCATCTTGTCTTCATTTTTACCGTAGTGGATGCCTTCCAGGTCCGCCGGAAACGCAAAGGCAGAAATACCCGAGGGGCCATCAGCGCCGGTACGCACCATAACAACTAATACATCGGTACTACCGGCACCCGATATAAACATTTTGGAGCCATTGATGACATAGTCATCGCCATCTCGGCGAGCCGAGGTCCGCAAGGAGCCTGCATCGCTGCCTGCACCCGCTTCGGTCAAACAATAAGATGCCAGTTTTTGTCCTGCGGTAAGTGGCTCTGCCCACTCGGCTCTCAGGCTTTCAGTACCCCAACTACAGAGCATCCAGGTGGCCATATTATGGATAGACATAAATGCAGCAGTAGACGTACACCCGGCAGCCAGCTCTTCCAGGATAATAGCCGTATCCAGACGAGATAAGGCCATACCGCCGTCCTGCTCGGGGCTGTACATACCCATAAAACCCAACTCGCCTGCGGCCTTAAATACCTCTACCGGGAAAATCTTGTTTTCATCCCAGTGCGCGGCTTGTGGCGTCAACTCGCCTGCGGCGAATGATCTGGCGGCATCTTGAAATGCCAGTTGATCTTCGTTTAAATCAAAATTCATCGACACCCTCTCTCGCTATTTTCTCTAAACCGAAACAACTAAAACTTATCCATTACCGCACCAAACAGCTCTTCATCAGAAGGCAGCTGTTTAGGCGTAGCCAATGGCCTAGATACCCAGGTTTCATTGATCAGGTCACGCCAGGTAATATTGTTATTGGTCGCATTGCCGCCCCAGGAGCCACAGCCCAGAGAGAAGGTCTGACGCATGCCGTTCCATAAGTTACCGCTATTCGAAGCCGATTGCGGCTGATTGACCATAACGCGAGAAGTCTTGGTGCTATTGGCGAACAACATAATATTGTCGTCATTATAGGAATAGATACCACAGGAATGACCCTGGCCCTGGTAGGACTGAATAGCGTTGGTCATAACGATGGCACTATGTATGTCTTTCACTTTGTAAAAAGCCATAGTGACCGACATTTTTTCACCCGAAAAAGGTGAATCAGGGCCGGCGCCAGTTTCAGGTACGATAAAAAATGTTTTGCCCTCAGGCAAACTGATACCCGCCATACCAGCAATCATAGTCGCGTGCTGGGCAACAATCGCGGTATTAAGATGACCATCAACCCAAATGGTATTTTGTAATTGTGTTTTTTCTTCAGCGTTAACCAGATAACCGCCTTCGTGCTGCAGCTTTTCAAGTAAGTCATCGTAGACAGACTCAAACACCAATACCGAGTTATCGGAAGAACAGGAGGCCGCTAGATCCAATGTTTTGGAGATGCGAATTTTCTCCGCTGCTTCATCCAGGTCGGCCGTATCATCTACCGTTATAACGGCATTACCCGCCCCCACGCCGAGTGCTGGCGTACCGCTGGAATAAGCGGCAGTCACCATGGCGCCACCACCTGTGGCTAAAACACGGTCACACTGTTTCATCAGCTCGTTGGTTTTATCCAGCGAGGGTAAATCAATACTTTGCACCAAATCTGCCGGCGCACCACAAGCGACCAAAGCTTCGCGCATATAATCGCAAATCATTTTATTGGTCAGCTTGGCGCGCGGGTGCGGCGCAACAATAATGGCATTACGTCCTTTGACTGCAGAGATAGCTTTAATGACCGGCGTCGCCTCGGGATTAGTGGAAGGTGACAGCGCACCAATAACGCCTATGGGTTTGGCAATTTTGACGATATTGCGTTCGGGTATCTCTTCAATAATGCCCACTGACTTATCATCAATAATGTCAAAGAGGGTAGCGCGAGTTTTGCGGAATATTTTAAGGTACTTGCCGTCATAATTACCCAATTGAGTTTCCTCAATGGTAAAGCGGGCAATTTTTTCTGCAATTTCAGGGCGCGCCACAGACCACACCATAGCAGTAATCAATTCATCAACCTGCTCTTGGCTGTAGTTTTCTATCTGCTGCTGGGCTGCCCGAGCGCGAGCCATCATTTCTCTAATTTCGATTTCGGCCACTGTTTCGGTCGCTACATCTGACATGTTGATCTCCTGGTTTACCTACATCTCACTGGTCTATCGCTAAGCAATAGACAGCCGCCCTGCAAAGAAGACGAATTTAAACATAGATGACGGCTATTAGCCCATTGACGATATGGTGTATATGATGGAGTATATTGCTGTATATGCTAATATCTCTATCCAATAACCAAATACACATCTCATTGATAAATAAAGAATTATGGATAATTTAACCTCACAATGGCCGATAAAAGATGAAGGAATTCGTCTGACAATGCCAGCATTTTTAATAGACTATCTTGCCAACCATCCGCTCAGTCAAGATCTATACCCTACTGCAGCGGGTCATTACCCGGTGGCACACAATCACCATATGAGCCGCCCAGATCACACCAGTCACCTGGTAATTTACTGCACCCATGGCAGAGGCACGGCCACCATCGAAGGAGCGGAACATAAAATACAGGCTGGCGACCTGCTGGTATTACCCAAAGGCTGCGCCCATGAATACCAGGCTGACGCGGAATCGCCCTGGACTATATTCTGGGTTCACTATGACGGCAGCCATAGTCAAGCCTATACCGATTTCATAGAAGTCGAATCTCCGGTAGTCAGTATCGGCGCCCAACCCCGGCTTATTGCTGACTTTGATGCGCTATTTTCACGCCGCCAAGACGGCTTTTCTCGGCCCGATTATGTACACACCGCCTGCCAGCTCAAACAGATGCTGACCGGCATCGGTGAAATTGTTCGCCACCATCAGACCCGACGCGGCAGACAAATCGATCTTGACCATATACAAGGCCTGATGCACTTAAGCCTACAGGGCAAGCTGGACCTGGACATGCTGGCGGCCCAGGCCAAATTGTCAAAATACCATTTCTCTCGCAAATTCAAACAGCTCACAGGGCACTCTCCCATCCAGCATTTTCTTCATTTAAAAATGCAGCACGCCTGCCAGCTTCTGGATAATACTCAGCTGAGCATTAAGCAGGTGGCCGGAGAGGTAGGCTACGATGACGCCTATTACTTCTCTCGCCTGTTTAAACAAATAATTGGCCACGCACCCAGCAAGTACCGGCAAAACAGACAAACTTGAGATAGATCCGGCCAATAAAACAATACGTTTAAACTATCAGGATCTCATATATCAGGCACTAAATTTCATAGCACAACACCCCCGTACAATGAAACTCCCGCGCGAAGGGTTTTTATCTGGATTCTGTCCACTTATCAAAATCTATATACTCTGAAACAGTTCGATCATCTCCAATTTCTAAAAAGACAGCTTTATTTTTGTAGACGTGGTGCACGTAACACTAACTACCAGAAGAATGCGAATTTCGTTACCACTAAGCCTTTTCCGAACACAAGGGGCGCCTTGCAAGACACTAGCTTCAATTTGTTCATACAAAATGGATTTAATTCATCCGTGTTGATAAAAGGGTGCTTGGGAAGGCACTAAAACGAGGATAGCCCTAATTAACCATTTTTCTGGCCGGCGCTGGAACCGTCTCATCAGCGAGTTAAGCGAGATACCAACTGGGAAGCTACCCCCTCCTAAAACAGCCGACGCACCTAACCCGAACTAGTCAACTCATCTAGTAGGTGTAACTAGTCACATGAATCCCATCTCGCTGTCAACTTGCGTTGTAGGTTAATAGGCCAAGCGTTAGAATTCGATAGCAAATGGGTAGTAGCTCTTATTGAAGCAAAGGTTTTCATATGTTAAAAATTCTAATAACGAGTGTCGGAAGTTTGGTTGGAAGCAACATCCTGGATATATTGGAAGGCAGACGGCAAGACTTGCAGATCATTGGAACTAATTCCATCGCAGAGGAAGCGGCCTTATACCGCTGTGACAAAGCATACTTTGTACCACCGACTAGGGAACAAAGAGTGAAGTTTTCAAACCGATTATTGGAAATTCTCGAAATTGAACGGCCCGACCTTATCATTCCAGCCAGAGACGATGATTTGAATATTCTGGCTGCACTTAAAGTGAGCAGGCCAGAATTTACCGACTGTACTTTGTGTGGTGGCGGAAAGTCTGTTGAGATTATAACGGATAAATGGTTGACGTATGAGTTTGCCACGAAACACAACTTACCATTTGCTACTTCGGCTATACCAAACCCCGATTCCAAAAACTCAGAAGTCAAACTCTTAACGGCTGAATACGGTTTTCCGCTGCTTGCGAAGCCACGCGACGGTTTTGGATCTCATGGCGTATTTATAATCTCCAATGAGGAACAACTCAGGTTTGCTCTAGGGATAGAGAACATTGTGATTCAGCAATACCTGAGTGACCCAGAAAATCTTGAAGGACTATCTTCGCGATTACAAAACGAAGGGACTCCTCTATTCTTTTCTCTTGAAGAATCGAAATATTCGCTGCAAACATTTATCCATCGAGACGGGACAGTCGGTGAAATATTCTGTACTCAGCACACGATGGTCTCTGGGAAAAGCCTTAAGGTTGAGAAGACCACAAATGACGCGCTAGAGAATATTGCTTTGCGATATGCAAAGGCCATGGCCTCTGAAGGCTGGTTTGGCCCCCTCAATATCCAGTGCCAACATCAATCAGGTAAATTTGTAGCCTATGAGTTAAATGGTCGTTTTACAGGCGCAACATCGGCTCGCTACTATCTCGGATTTGATGAGGTAGGTAATACTCTAAGCGCTTTGTTTGGGTTTCGCCTTGAAAGCAATAGATTGCCGGCATCAAGCCAGGTAAGCCGATATATTACAACTCTACCTATCCCAGATGCAGCGGTGGCCAATATCCTGAATCAGCGCAACTGGCAAAAAGACACCCTATGAAGTCATCTAAATTTGATCAGCCCACACGACAAATCGCCAAATATGCTGTAGATCTTAAATCAGACACACTATCACGATCGGCGATTGAATCTACCGTCTGGCATCTCCTTGATTCAATTGGATGCGCACTCGGCGCCCAGACTTCTCACTCCGCGGCTGTCGCTCGCAAGATCGCCTCTACTGCTACTAGTAACGCCGGCGCTTCAGTGATTGGTCTCACCACAAAAACGACCCCAGAGCTTGCCGCATTTTCTAACACCGTCATGATTCGCCATCTTGATTACAACGATACCGGCATCGGCGGGCACCCCAGCGATATGATTCCCTCTATTCTGGCTGTGGCTGAAGCGAAAAAAAGCTCTGGTCAAAAGACAATAAAGGCCATTTTTGCAGCATACGAGGTGGTTGCTTGTATACGCCGCGCTGGCCTTTATGGAAACAGCCTGAGGAAAAAGCATATAGATCAGGTTCAGTCTGTGCTTGGCAGTGTAGTTGGGGCTGGGATAATCCTCGACTTGGAATTTGAACAAATGGCAAACGCGATCTCATTGGCACTTACGCCTAACATTCCAATGCGGGTTGTCAGAACAGGGGAATTGTCCGACTGGAAGGGCTGTGCTACGGCCCACTGCTCTATGATGGCGGTTTTTGCGGCACGTCTGGCAAAAGAGGGGTTAACCGGGCCCGAAAAGCCATTCGAAGGCGTGGCCGGTTTAAACGATCTAATCGATATTGGGCCTCTGGATCTGGCTGATTTGGGTCAAATCAACAACAGATTGAGCGCCGTCGAGTCAACCTGCTTCAAATTGTACCCTTCTGAGTATAGTTCTCAAGGTCCAATAGGTAACATTCTCCGCCTTAGACAGGAAATCAACCCTGAAGAAATAGAGAGCATTACCATCGAGCTGCATTGGGCTGGTTGGCAGGAAATTGGCGGAGGGCAAGGTGATAAAGTGGAAAAGTGGAACCCGACAACTCGTGAATCTGCTGATCACAGCCTCCCTTATCTCGTTGCTGTGGCGCTGGCTGATGGTAAAATCACGCTGGACAGTTTCACTGACGAAAGGATCTCAGATCCCCGACTGCGTCCTATGATGAAAAAGATCAATGTTATCGAATCATCAGAAATGACGAAAGAGCATGCCGGGGAACTGCCGAAATGGCCCTCTATAATAGAAGTTATATTACATAATGGTCAGCGTATACGCCGACACTCAGGAATACCAAGAGGGCACCCATTGAATCCGCTGGACCGCTCTGAACTTAAAGGCAAATTTATGAACCTGGGTTGCCGAAGCATACCGAAAAATAAAGCCAACAACTTTTTTGAAACAATCATGCAACTGGGAGAATTGGGAGATATAAATGTGTTAACTAAGCAGTTTAGGTTCGATTAGAATGGAAATCTCCAAAAGCGGCTGCTTTCATTTGTCTTTTTGTCCCACGTAAATATTCATCTGCCCGCGCGCCTCAAAACCGAAGTTTTTCTTCCTCAAAGGAAATAGACCAATTATGACTAATTTTTTAAGGAGACAAATTTCCTTAACTGCTGCCAACGCTAACTGGAATTTTTGTTCAATTTTAGAAGCCGTTCTACAAAAACTCTTAACCTGCCAAGTAACATTTTTTTCGCCGATTCCATATCACCGATGCGAACAAAATAGCCTGTAATCTGCAGGTAACTCTGCAGCTGCATTCGAAGTCTTTCCTCGATAGGCTGTGCTGACCATATACTATTTTGGTGCTGCCTGTAAGCCAGCGGCCCTACATCCTGCTGAAATCTGGCACCACCAAAAGCACCTAAAAGCATGGGTACAAAGTTATCCCCATTGGGAATAAGTTCATACTCGGGTGGAAATTCGATAGGCACTTTTCTATAGACCATGGTGCCTAACAACATCCACCCCCACTTAAGAATTCTCAATTCATTTTGCGTGTAGTCTCTCTTGGCCGTTTCTGGAAGATTGTACGCAACCCCCGTCGCCCCAGCCTCATCAACATGAATAGCATCATGAAAACTCAGGACATAAGACGGGTTTTCTTGCAGAAATTTCACTTGCTTGGCCAACTTTTTCGAATCTACCCAGAAATCATCCCCATCACAACCTGCTATGAATTGCCCCTTCGCCATATTGTGTAAAGCGGGGCGTATTTTTTTAAATTTAGAAAATTGATTTTCCGTCTGAAATATCGGCCTGAAAATATTCGGAAATTGCTGTGTATATGCTCGGATAATTTCTGACGTTTGGTCCGTAGACGCATCATCATTGATAATAATTTCAATCGGAAAATCGGTTACCTGCTGCAAAATACTATTAAGGCATTTCACAATATATTTTTCATGATTATAGGCTAGAACAAGCACACTAACCAAGGGAACAGACCCTTGCTGCCATTGTTGAGCCGACACGGCTAACAAACTCCCATCCAATACAATATCCTTTTCGGTCATTAATAAGCCTTCTGATTTTTAAGTTGAGCCGATACATTGAGATGGCTGGCTCCTACACCTCGACAAGATACCACAAGATACCACAAGATTGATTATTCAGAGTCTAGGAGTTACATTTAACTTCACAAATTCTTTGCCTTCTGACTACAGAATAAATCATGAAAAATCTAGCCTCAAACGATTATATTGACCAATACCAAACACAGGGTTTCGCAATCATTCGTAACCTGTTTAGTCACACGGATATTAGCGCTTTGGCTACAGCTTTCGATCACCTGAAGGACTACGCCAGCCAGTTTTCAGGTAGCTATCGTCATCAGAATCAGCTCTATGTATTTCAGACTGACGAGATGGATAGCAAACTACTTCGTTTCGTGAGATGGCCCTCGTACAGCTTTCCGACCTTTGAAAAATTTCGCGCTGACCAACGAATTTTTGACGTTTTGGAGCCCATGATTGGCCAGAATATCAAGCAAATCACCAATCAGGCTATCTGGAAATCTCCGGGGGATAGGCGCACCAGTTATAGCTTCCACCAAGATGCCTATTGGCGGAAGCCTGTGAACGAATACCGGGAACTAGCGAAATCCTACGTACAAACTGCCATTGCCATTGACCCCCATGGCGAATTTAATGGCGGTCTGAAAATGGTAGCTGGCAGCCATCGCAAGGGAAATTGCTATCAACACTCAGGTAGTGTAATGACTAATAACTATACGGCCGAATCACTGGATGAATACGGCCTAAAGGAAAATACAGTTGTGCCCCTGGAGATGAGCCCCGGTGATGCGGTGATTTGGCACCCATATCTTTTTCATGGCTCGGGCCCTAACCTTTCTAATATTGACCGCAGGCTCTACATTAATGGTTATGTAGCTGCGGCTCATTGCGACAGAGGGGAGTATGCTTTTCGGCACGGGAAGCCTGTACCTCTGGGAGAACCAAGTCTTGTCGATTATGACGACCTATATACACGCCCCCAACCTCACTATATATAAACCGCAGAGCACACTAATATGAAAAAAATTGTTGTCTTAGGTGGCGGCCTGCACTGCCTGTATTGCATCAACATCCTCGAGACAATGGGCAGCCACGACATTGTCGGACTAGTGGATTCTGCGCTCGAAATAGGCAGCCAACAACATGGATACAGAGTTATTGGGCGCCAGGAGAAATTGGCGGAACTCGTGACTGAATTCGATATAACTGGCTGTGTTATCGCCCTTGGCGATAATTGTGAACGATGGGAGGCCTATAAGCAGATAAAACAACTCACTCCAGAAATCGACCTTATCAATGTGATCCACCCAACGGCCATTCTCTGCAAGGAGGTAATACTGGGGGAAGGTATCATTTTGGGTCCAGGTGTCATCATCAGTCCGGGCTGTAGTCTTGGGCATGTGGTAAATATAGCCAATGGGGTCAGTCTCGGGACTCAGAACCAACTGGAGGATTGTGTTTCCATATCAGTAGGTTCCCGCACGGGAGGAAGAGTCCACATTGGTGCATTATCCGCCATTACTATGGGCGTAACCATTGTCGATCGCTTAAGCATTGGGGCCAATACTGTGGTAGGTGCCGGCTCACTTGTGCTCTCGAACTTGGGAGATGACCTCTTGGCTTACGGAAACCCGGCCAGAGCCATCAGAAGAAGAAAAAAGGGCGAGCGGTTTTTGAATTAAAGCTATTCAAACAGTCACAACATCTATCATTTTTACTCTATTACTTACCTTCAATAATTGAAACCACCCGAGAAATTTTCTCGAAAGTAAGCTCGGGATAAATCGGCAAACAAATGACTTTTTCTGCAATGCCCTTCGAAACGGGCAAGCTTCCTTGCACTGCGCTTGGAAGCTCTCGGTACATAGGCATGTCACTAATCAACGGATAAAAATATCGCCTGCCATAGATGCCGAAATTTTTCATCGTCTCGTACAAGCCATCACGACTAAGTGGGTAGTCACGCTCAACCAAAATCGGGAAATATGAAGAATTGTATATAGTATCATCCCGCTTAGGCAGCAATCTTATTCCCGCAACATTAGCCAACAGCTTTCGGTATTGAGCCTCAATTTCTCTACGCCGAACTAGCGCATTGTCGATATACTGGAGCTGTAGCAGCCCGAACGCCGCATTTATCTCGCTCATCTTTCCGTTGATTCCCAGCGAGTCGACCGTAATCTCATCGTAAAAACCAAAATTTTTCATTTGATCAATTTGCATTTTGGTCTTTGCATCTGGGCAGACGATGGCGCCCCCTTCGAAGGTATTAAATACCTTGGTGGCATGAAAGCTGAGAACAGACAAATCACCATACCTGAGCAGGCTTTGGCCCTTGTACTGAACGCCAAAAGCGTGAGCTGCATCATAGATAACCTTGAGTCCGTTGTTGTCAGCTATCTTCTGGATACGCTCGACCTCACAGGGGTTGCCATAGCAATGTACAGGCATAATTGCAGTCGTCAGCGGGGTAATGGCTTCTTCAATTTTTTCAGGATCAAGATTGCACGTATCGGGTACAATATCGACAAAGACTGGCGTGATGTTGTTCCACAATAAAGAATGTGCCGTGGCAACGAAGGAGTACGGAGTAGTAATGACTTCGCCACTAATGCCTAATATCTGTAATGCAATGATCAGCGCCGTTGTGCCATTGGCAAACAAAGAGATATGCTCAACGCCCAAATAGTCAGCCAGCGCCTGCTCAAGTTGCTTGTGAAAAGGCCCGTCATTAGTGAGTATTTTATTACCCCAAATCTCCTTCAGATACGGAATAAACTCCTCTAGCGGAGGCATTAAGGGCCTTGTGACGAAAATCGGCGTGTCAGACATATTTGCTACCCGCAGAAGCAAAGGGTTTAAGGATTTACCAATGGTCTATCTGTTCAACCCAACACCATATCCCTTGCCTCTAACGGAGGAACCAAAGGTCTCTCGAAACTTTCAGCCAGATCTATTACTCGATTAACGAGATCCAGATTGGTAGCCAATCGTTTACGAGCCCTATCGAAATATATACTGTCTTCCAGGCCGACCCGCACTCCGTCAGCGTACATAATCCCAAGCATATTAGCTGTTATTTGAGAATGCCCTATCCCGCCAACGGACACGACCCAGTCCTCCGGAACGCTTGATAATAGACAGCCGGCATGCTGCATGCTTGTCTGAGCTCCAGAGATATTCCCTAATAGTAAGTTTGAATAGAACGGCGGCTTAATCAGCCCCTCTTTTACTAAAACATTAGCAAAATTTGCCATTCCCAAATCAAATATTTCAAGTTCCGGCTTTATCCCACGCTCCAGCATCCGACCCGCCAACTTACGAATAACGTCCGGCTCATTGACGCTGGCATTTTTCATGAAATTTAAAGAGCTCAACGTCAAGCTTGCCATATCAGGTTTCATATCACCGGTTAAATCCAGCACCCTGCTTCTCGCTTCAAAGCCCGGATCAAGGCGGCCGCTGGTAGTAACACAGACAATTAGTTCGCGCCCCCCAGGAAGCGCTCTTATCGATTCAATTACTCGACCAAACAACTCCGGATCTGAACTGGACACCTCGTCTTTGTCGCGGCAATGTAGGTGCACCATTTGGACACCGCGCTCAAGACAACTGGCCACCGTCTCCACTGTCTCATTATGCGTAACGGGAACGTGAGGCGTCAGCGTTTTATTAGGCACAATGCCAACCGGTGCTAAATTAATCAGCAGTCCATTATCGGACGCCGACGCGAAAAGTGATTTATCCATTGGTAACCTCAAGGGAAGTTTTGGCCGTGCGTCTGGCTGGGTTGCCAACATACACGCTGTCCGGTTCTGTGTCGCTGATTAATACTGCCCCAGCCCCCACAAAACTTCTGTCACCAAGTTTCACGCTATCGCGCAAAACGGCCCCCAACCCAACGAAACAGAACTCACCGATTGTAACATTGCCTCCGGTTACAACATTGGAAGCAATAAATGAGTGATCCCCGATTCGACTATGGTGACCAATATTCGCTCCAGCGCGAACGATAACATTTGTCCCAACTTTGACATGAGCCTGTAGAATTGCTTGTTCGTAAATCAATGTATTTTCCGAGAAATCAACTCCCTCTGAAATAATAGCGTAGGTGGATATAAAATTTATGATTTTGTATCCCATAGCCTTAGCTTGATTCATTCGATTCATGCGAGTTTGATTAATTTTCGAATAACCCAGAGGAAGTATCATCTCATGAGTATCGGAGGGAAATAATCTGGAAGCATCTTCAAACGCGACAATCTTACGGCCAGCCAAGGAATTCGACTTTATATATTCTGCGTCGACAGTAAAACCCGCCACAGCACGCTTCGCGTCAAATTGCAGCACATGAGCCGCAAGCTCTGCAAAAGCGCCCGATCCAAAAATCACTACGGGTTTATCCTGATATAATCTACTCATTGAAGCCTCACGCATATTGGCGATCAACCTTTTTTGAAAAAGAATATTTTGTTTTTTGCACGATGTTAATACCTCTTTCACTTTTCGCACACAGTCAAAATCATGTTACTTTTCTGACAATTAGTGGTAGCCAGCGCCTAGATTACTAAGTACATGCTACCATCAATTCACGAAAAATATCACGAAACCCCCGGTAACCTAAACGGTGATATTTTTCTTTTCCTGGCTGGACGACCAAAGTAAACACTATTTTCCTCAGTATCTTTAGTCACTAACGCACCTGCTGCAATAAAACATCCTGATGCCACCTTCACACCATCGAGAATGACACTACTTGCAGCAATGACGCACCTATCACCAACCTCTGCTCCACCACAGATACTGACACGCCCCCCTATATAACAGTCGTCACCAATTGCCGTATGGTGACCAATCCCTACATTCGCGAAAACCAGATTATTCGCCCCAATACTTACGAATGGGCCAAAGTCGACACCCTGGTGGATTTCACAGTTGACGCCCCATGTGGAGTCTGGCCACAGGTTTGCCCTTGTTGAAACATAAGAGATGGCCTTATATCCCAACATACGTGATTCAGCTAGCTTACTGGCGCGCAACTCATTCATACCCTTCCATCCAATGGGCAAATGTATACAAAATTTCTCTGGAGGAAATACCCGCGAAAGAGTTTCAAAAGGCACAACAGGTAAGCCATGTAACTCGGTGCGATCACAAAACGCTGCATCTACTGTAAATGCAACGACCCTGTAGGGGCTATCATGGGTAAACAAATACCATGCCTGGCTGGACATTTGATTGAGGCCAAAAACAATCACGTCCGTGGCATGTTTATTAGTTCCGTCATGGCCTATATCCGGCAGGTCGCTACGGTCAGTCTCGCTGATTGTCATTTTTCATGCCACCTGGATTTTCTTACCGAGATAAAGTCCATATTTATGACCCGGAAATAATTCCACATCCACAAAGGAAGCAGTCAACCCTGCGGCATGGAAAGCCAAAAGGTATTCTTGCTGGGTAAATAGACCCATTTTTTCTGTTTCCGTGAAATGCTCCACACCCTCAGAGGTCCCTACCAGAGTATGGATATCATAGATCGACATAGCGTCTTCGCGCTTATGTGTATACATACGCACAACCTTGATATCTGCTTCTTCCGCAACATCGCATGTTACGCGGCCGGTCCAGCATTGTTCGGGAGATATCCAAGGCTCAACAATCAACAGCCCTCCAGAATTTAGATGGGAAGACATTTTGCGGATTGCCATAGCCATTTTTTCCACAGTCTGCACATAGCCAATTGAGCAGAAGAGGCAGGTAATAATATCGAATTTCTTGCCCAGATCAAAATTTGTCATATCACCCAGGTAAAAAGGCACTTCAGGGCAGCGAATACGTGCCTGCTCGAGAAGATCCCCTAGTACATCCAGACCCGAGCCTTGATAATACTTTTTCAAGTACTCCAGATAGTGCCCCGTGCCGCAAGCTACATCAAGGAGTGAACCAGCACTGCCGTGATGGGAATCAATGACGCTCCGCAGGTTTTCAGTTGCAGTTTTATAATCTAAAAAATTATAAAACTTATCGTAATAGGCTGCCGTCTTTTCAAACATTAGGAATCGGCCTCATTATAGTTTTTGGAATTCTCTATTGCGGTAGGCGGGGAAATAGTCTGTCGCGCCCTGCTCTTTCATTTCGCCAGATAACTGCTCGTATCTGGCGAAATTAAAGGTAATGCCCAAAAGATAAGCGTCCTTCTGTACAGTAGACCAGCCACTCTTGTATTTGGAAAGACCATCATTCGGATCATTGGTTGAGCCACCCCCCCAATTAATGTAGTTAGCCTTGCAGCGGAAATATTCAAGGGCACTCCGATCCAGAATATACGAGGCACCGTACTCATATCCTTCGTCGGTAAACGCCGCAAGGTGCGCAAAAGCTACATTCTTCTGCACTACCATGATTTGGGCACCGACTAATCTGCCTTTTCTAAGAGCTCTGAATAGATAGACCCCAGGCATATTGAGCAGTTTGAGAAAACTCTCTCTCGAAAAAGCACGTAAATCAGTAATCTCGTAGCGGACAATAAGTTGTGAATATAGATCGAGCCAGTCTTCAAGAAACTGTGCCGAGAATTCGGAGACTTCGACCGTTATTTCTCGTGCAGCTTTTCGCGCATAATAGGCATGATGCTTGGATATAATTTGTTCAGGAGCCTGCCTGGTATCTGCAAGATAATGTGTTTTAAATATCCGGGAAAAATCAAACCGGCTAAACACCCCTCGATCACATTCGACCAGTAATGGGTCGGTAACCACGACAAGGCTTACTAGGCCGCTGTCCTCGAGTTGATCAATATCCCGGGGGATCAAGGACCATTGTTGGCAACTAAACAGAGGGTAAAGTCCCATTGCGTCCGAAAAATCATTATACCCTGGAATCGGACGTTGCAGAATCCAGCCCTTTGAGTGCTCAAGGTATCTTGGAGAACCGTATTCGCTCAAAGAAGCTGCATAATCGGGATGACAGTAACCCAGTTTCTCTTGAGGTTCATCCATAACGCCTACGTCCTCCTAAAGGACATTTTCACCCAAACAGGCCAAAAGTTTACCGAGGTAACTTGCATCCAGTCGCCATCTTTACAACAAAAGGCTAACTTCCCTGGCCCCTTGCAAGGCGATATTCCAGTCACAGAGTACCAACGATTATGTAAACACGTATTTATTCTCAAAAATGCTTTCAGTCTTCTCTCCCATTCATCCCTGCTCAAAGAGGAAGGGGTCGCCACCTGCACCATCAAATCATTTGACTGACGGTTATGCATACAACCCATGCCTAACTGCGGATCGCCCAATTGTCCATCAATCATTGTATCCAATAACTCTGAAGCACCATTAGCAGCCTCTATTGCCTTGCGCCTTTCAAGATCAGCGGGTGTCTCCTCTTCACCTATTGACACTTCACCGGAGCCGAGGATATTGCCTGTATCAAACTTATTACTCATCAAATGAAAACTGTAGCCACTCCTGGTTTCACCCATGTATATCGACCAATTGCTTGCCCCTAGGCCTCTATATCTGGGAAGAAATCCATTGTGGTAATTTACCATTTTCTTAAAACTGCCGAGGAGCGGTTGCCTGAATAACTTACGGCAGTAAATATTAATAGCTAAATCTGCATCCAAAGAGTTTTTTATAATATGCAAAACATTAGAGTGGTTAGGGTCGTTACCCGGTAATCGATAGACCGGAAAACCGTATTTTCTGATTATGCGACGAGATGATATCGGTGGGACGAGTACTGCCTTGTCACTACGCCCGCTGCCCAAAATAACTTGAGCTGAGCGAATCATGCGATTCTTCCAAAAATGCCAGTACGACAATACCTCATGAACATCCCCCTCCAAGAATAAAGCGACCACCATAGCATCGTTTTTGGAATCAATTTCTTGCAAAATACGTGGCAACAGTACTTTTGTTGCAACATCAGCAACATTCGCAAACAAGACTATTCGATTCAAAATTCATTTCCTGAAGAAATACTGTTTCCCACGATAACGGACTCTTGATACTTAGTAAATAACCCACGTCACCATCAGCCCTCACTTCGCGCACCCGATGCGTGGCCAGTGCAGCCAATACACCCCTGGCGCGCTTGTTTGTAGCCGCCGGAACCGGCTGGCACAAAAAAGCCGTTATTTGAGCTACAATAGTCGCTTTTATCCAGGCACGAAATCTCATGGCACAGTACGTCTATAGCATGAACCGCGTTGGCAAGGTTGTTCCTCCCAAGCGCGAGATCCTCAAAGATATTTCTCTTTCTTTCTTCCCCGGCGCTAAAATTGGTGTACTCGGCTTAAACGGTTCGGGTAAATCGACGCTGCTGCGTATCATGGCCGGCGTAGATACCGATTTTCATGGCGAAGCCCGCCCCATGCCTAATATCAAGGTCGGCTATCTGCCTCAGGAGCCGGAGCTAGACCCTGAAAAGGACGTGCGCGGTAATGTGGAAGACGGTGTACGCGAAGCGCTGGATGCGCTGGCCGCTCTTGACCAGGTATTTGCCGACTATGCAGAACCCGATGCCGACTTTGACAAGCTGGCCAAAAAGCAGGGCCAACTCGAAGACATTATCGCTGCCTGGGATGCGCATAACCTGGACAACCAGCTGGAAATTGCCGCCGATGCGTTGCGACTGCCACCATGGGATTCCAGCATCACTAATTTATCGGGTGGTGAGAAGCGCCGTGTTGCGCTGTGCCGCCTACTGCTCTCCAAGCCCGATATGTTATTACTCGACGAGCCGACCAACCACCTCGATGCCGAATCGGTCGGCTGGCTGGAGCGTTTCCTGCAGGACTTCCCCGGCACAGTGGTCGCGATTACCCATGACCGCTATTTTCTGGATAATGCAGCCGGCTGGATTCTGGAGCTGGACCGCGGTTACGGTATTCCCTATGAAGGCAATTACACCACCTGGCTGGAAACCAAAGAAGCACGGCTGGCCATGGAAGATCGCTCTGAGGCGGCGCATAAAAAGGCCATCACCCAGGAACTGGAGTGGGTACGCCAAAACCCCAAGGGACGCAGGGCAAAAAACAAAGCCCGTTTGGCCCGCTTTGATGAGATGAACTCGCAGGAATTCCAAACCCGCAACGAGACCAATGAGATATACATCCCACCCGGCCCTCGTTTAGGCGACAAAGTCATCAACTTTGAACATGTGAGCAAGGGCTTTGGTGACCGTGCCTTGTTTGAAGACCTCAATTTCCAGGTACCCAAAGGCGCTATCGTCGGTATTATTGGTGCCAACGGCGCCGGTAAATCTACCCTATTCAAGCTCATTGCCGGTATCGAGCAGCCCGACAGTGGCGAGGTTATTCTCGGCGATACCGTTCAAGTGGCCTTTGTAGAACAAAGCCGTGAAAGCCTGGACGACAGTAAAACGGTATGGGAAGCCATAAGCGACGGTCAGGATATGCTCAAAATAGGCCATTACGAGGTTAATTCTCGCTCCTACGCGAGCCGTTTCAACTTTAAAGGCTCGGACCAGCAAAAGCGCGTAGGTGAGCTGTCTGGTGGTGAACGTGGCCGCCTGCACATGGCCAATACTCTCAAGCAGGGCGCCAATGTATTGCTACTGGATGAACCTTCGAATGATCTGGATATTGAAACCTTGCGAGCACTCGAAGATGCCATGCTGGCCTTCCCGGGCTGCGCTTTAGTGATTTCTCACGATCGCTGGTTTCTTGACCGAATTGCTACCCATATTCTGGCCTATGAAGATGACGGCACGACCGTATTCTTTGAGGGTAACTATAGCGAATACCATGAAGACCTGGTGGAGCGTAAAGGCCAGGACGCACAGCCAAAGCGGGTAAAATATAAAAAGCTGAAATAGAGCGGATTCGTTTATTAAATATCCAGAGCTCTCACGTTTGCCGTAAGAGCTCTGGATGATATCTAAATGGCTTCCAGTGCCTGCGACAGCTTATCGACTGCAATTACCGTCATACCCTCGGGTGACTTTTTAGGCGCATTTGAGCGCGGCACAATAGCGCGTTTAAATCCGTGTTTGACTGCCTCCTTCAAACGCTCCTGCCCGCCCGGCACAGGACGTATTTCGCCAGACAGACCTACCTCACCAAATACCACCAGATCTTGCTGTAAGGGGCGATCACGAAAGCTGGACACCATAGACAGTAAGATCGCAAGGTCCGCACCCGTTTCCAGTACTTTGACGCCACCAACCACATTCACAAAGACGTCCTGATCACCTAACTGCAAACCCCCATGACGGTGCAGTATGGCCAATAACATAGCCAGACGATTTTGATCGGTACCAATGGCCACCCGCCGAGGGTTGCCCTGACTGGAAATATCGACCAGCGCCTGTAACTCCACTAACAAGGGCCGCGTACCCTCCCATACCACCATCACTACGCTGCCAGCATTGATCTCGTCGCTACGCGAAAGAAATATGGCCGAGGGGTTTTTGACTTCTTTAAGCCCTTGCTCTGTCATGGCAAATACGCCGAGCTCGTTCACAGCCCCAAAGCGATTTTTAGTGCCCCGCAAAGTTCGAAAGCGGCTGTCGGTACCTCCCTCAAGCATGATGGAGGCATCAATCATGTGCTCCAATACCTTGGGCCCTGCCAGACTGCCATCTTTTGTGACATGACCGACCAGAATCAAAACAGTGCCTGTTTGTTTGGCGAAGCGCGTCAACAGTGCGGCACACTCCCTGACTTGGGAAACGCTACCAGGGGCGGATGACAGGTCACTCATATGCGTGACCTGGATCGAATCAACCACCAGTATTTTAGGTTTAAGCTGCTGAGCAGTGGCCAGAATGGTCTCCACATCGGTCTCGGCCAGCATTTGCAGTTTATCGGTTGGCAGGCCCAGACGATTGGCCCGCATAGCCACCTGCTGTAATGATTCTTCGCCTGTCACATACAAAGCCGACATGCCACCAGCCAGATAGCACATGGTTTGCAGCAGAAGTGTGGACTTACCTGCACCAGGGTTACCGCCGATAAGCACAGCCGAACCCGGCACCAGACCGCCACCGAGCACTCTATCGAACTCGCCCGCACCCGAGGGAATGCGGGGCTGTTCCGTCAAACTGACATCATTCAACCGCTGCACCTGGCTGACAGCCCCAGCAAAACCACTGCGTGCGCTAGTAGCAGCACTGGTGGCAGGCCCAAGGCGAATCTCGCTCATGGTATTCCAGGCACCGCACTCGCCGCACTGCCCCTGCCATTTAGGCGCATCTGCACCGCAGTCGGAACAGACGTAGGCGGTCTTTTGTTTGGCCATTTTTAAATCCTTTTATCAATTGGGCCATTCTAAACTGGCCAGCGGACAAACCACACCGTAGAATCTCCTTCCAACAAAAAAGATGGTGTTATGTCCTCTTCTCTTACATCAGAACAGCAAATAGTCATTCCGGTGTCTCTGGCAGCCACGCTAGGGCTGGAAGAAACCGTGCTATTGCAGGTACTTAACCAGTTTATCCAGTTTGGAGAGCCACGACTGCGTGATAATTATCACTGGCTGGATATTCCACTGCCCAAATTGCGGGAAGCCCTGCCTTTCTGGAGTCTGGAGCAAATTGACAGCATCAGCCGCCGACTGGGTGATCTGGGCATCATCCTGCTGCATCACCCTGAACTGGCGCTGGCTGATTCTTTCTGTGTCGCTTTAAACCAACCGGTAAAGGAAGAAGTCAAAGCACCGCGCCGAGCCAGCCCCAAACAACAGTGGCCCCAACAACAAATGCCTTCTGCCTCAGTAATACGGCCAGACTGGACACCCAGCGAGGAAGTATTAGGCACGCTGACCCAAATGCATGGCGTACCCCGTGAGTACGCACTGGCACAGGCAGAAGAATTCAAAATATATTGGCGTGACCGTCAAGGTAAGACCCACTCCTGGGACAGTAAGTTTCTCAAGCAAGTACAAGGAGAATTTAAACGGCAACAGGCCGCAGCACCCAGCCGACAGCAAAGCGGCTTTCAGGCCACCGAAGTTGAAGCTCACCAACTGCCCGCCAACTGGCAACCCAGTGAAGACGCCATGGAGATCCTGACTCGCAGCGGTATTCATGCCAACTTTATTGCCGATACCATTCCTGAATTTGTGCTCTATTGGCGTGAACGTGGTCAATCAACCAAAAGCTGGAACGCCAAATTTATTGGTCATATCCGCCGCCAGTGGGGTCGTTATACCTCAAGCCTGGAGCACAATACCGAACCCCACCGTATTGCGGCCGACTGGAAACCCAGCGAAGATGCCTACGATATTTTAAAGATGGCCACTATAGAGCGTGATTTTGCCACCCAACAAGTGGCCGAATTCGTGTTATTCTGGCGTGACAGCAACCAGCTGCATAACTCGTGGAACAGCAAGTTTTTGCAGCACGTTAAACATCAGTGGGCCAAGCGCCATCAATACGGTTTAAGCGATGACGGAAAACATCAATCAAAAGCTGGAGCAAGTAGCACGCGATCTCGCTCAATCACAGAAGACCTCACCGACACAGATTGGTAAGGCCGAGACGCCCGTACTGCTGGGCAAAGATGCGATAAATCAAGTCTTCACCCTGTTCCGGCTCAATTATCATAACCAGTTTTACAAAGCCTATAGCGGCGTAGACGAACTTAAATACGCCAAAAAACTGTGGTTTACCAGCCTGCAAACCTATAGCGATGAAGTGGTGCTAGCAGCCGCCGAACGTGCAGTAAGAGAATCCGAATTTCTGCCCACTGTAAGAGGCATTCTCAAATATTGCGAAGAAGGCCTGAGCGAGCTGGGCCTACCCACACCCCGCCAAGCCTATCTTGAAGCCTGCCGCGCCCCCAGCCCAAAGCAACAATATGCTTGGAGCCACCCGGCGGTATATCTAGCTGGCAAAGCCAGCGATTGGTTCTTTTTGGCAAGTAATAACGAGAAAACCGCATTCCCCGTATTCTCAGCGCGTTATAAGGATTATTGCCAGAGAGTGCAGCGTGGTGAGACGCTGAGCATTGGAGAATTTACTGCGATTGAGAAAAGCCAGGAACCGGCTTTATCTACTCAAGAGCAGCGGGAGCATATGAACAAGTTGAGAGAGGAGCTTGGCTGGTAGCAAGCATAACAGGACCTAGCGGGTCCCTCCCCAATCGGTTTTTCCAAACATAACCCTGAATATTCCCAAATAGAACCCGATGGCATGCCCCAAATGCTGTGCCATAAATCCTACCGCCACATATGGTAAGAGAGACAGCCGATCGTTGTTTTTTAAAATTTCCAGTGCTGAAAAGAGAATACAACAAAAACCATATACCAACAGCAAACCTCCCGCTAAGCGGGTATCTACCAGAACCAGACCCAACAAAATAGCCAACAGGGTCGCCGGAACAAGTGAGCGAACCGTAGGCAACCCACCATGTTTTTTAAGTATCGCCGGTTTAACTGACGCATATTGAAGCATCAGCTTAAACAGCTTCGCTATGCTTTCGCGCGCAATGTATTGTAAAGATGGCCCTGGTATTTGCACAACGCTGTACCCTGCCTTTCGGATACGGTAGTTATGCTCTGCATCCTGACCCCGGACAAATGAAATATCAAAACTCCCAACTTCGTCAAAAACTTTTCTGGACCATGCCCCAAATAACAGAGTATCTACAAGCCGGACATCATTCACGGATTTTGTACGGTGAGAGCTCCCCACCCCAAATACGGAACTCATACATCTGGCAATGGCTTCGGAACGCACACTTGTATCCTTGGCTATCGTAGCCACTTGCGTACCAACATTGCCGACCTCGGGGTGCGCTTTCAGGTATTCAACCAGTCTCTCTATATAATCTGAAGGATAAATAGCATGAGCGTCGCAGCGAACGATAAACTCTCCAGCACTCATATCAAGCAGTTGATTCAGGGCAAAGACCTGCTTGCGTTTAGCGTTATGGAGCACAGTGATAACATCATATTTTTCAGCTAACTCTGATAACACTTCTAGCGTTCCGTCGTCACTGCCGCCATCTGCAATCAAGAATTCAGCTGCAGGAGCTGCGCGCAGAGCACAGATAACACTCTCCACTGCCTCTCGAATAAACCTGACTTCGTTATAACAAGGCATAATTACACTAACAACAGGCGGAGGCTTCACTCGCCCATGAACCGGTTCATTGTTATCTTGCATGTCTTTTCCATCAAATTGCATATAATGATACTACCAAGCATCGACATGGATATCAGCTGCCCTGAACACTCCCAGTAAACACAACAGGTTACCAGGCTCTGCCTTGCTCACCGCTATTGCCGATGCAATCATAATCGCGTTAGCCGCGACCTCAATGTTTTCATTAATTTATGCACAAACCGATGCACATTTCAATCCACTGAAGTCTGTTAGCGCTGGTATCTCACTATTCCTCCTCATCGCATTTTGTAGTGGCGTTTACCAATCCTGGCGAGATATTCGTTTGACTGAAATTATGGGGAGATATACTGCCACTGGCGCAATTTCTGCCTGCATTATCATGCTTTACTTGGTACTCAGCAAAACCGCAGAAGATTATTCAAGAATTTGGTTAACGTCTACAATGCTTGTCACCTATGGTTTGGGCGTAGGTTTTCGCTTCATCTACTATATGATCATTCGAAAACTACGCGCCAAGGGTTACAATATCGATGATGTTTTGCTCATCTCCCATAAAAATCATCCGCCACCAACTAACCTCGCAGAATCATTGGAGCACAGTGGTTACCACATCGCCCGGCAATACATTATTGACGATGACATTGATGACTTAACAAGCGAGCTGGCTTTGGCCATCGACCAAAGTCATGCTAAAGAAGTATGGATCTACCTACCGCTCGCCGAAAGCAGCAGAATAAATACGATACTGGACGCACTGCATCTGCAGACAGCCAATATTCGATATGTACCTGACCTGTTTAGCTACAATTTGCTGAATCAGTCCACCAGTCAGATTGGCGGTATCCCGGTAGTCAATCTATCTATGACTCCGATGTCTGGCGTCAACCTGACAATAAAGGCAGTAGAGGATCGATTACTCTCGGCGCTCATCTTAATAGTTCTAAGTCCTATACTGATAGTTCTCGCCATCGGGGTAAAAATCTCATCGCCCGGGCCGATACTGTATAAACAAGAACGTATCAGCTTCGATCTTCGGCCAATCCAGATGCTTAAATTTCGCTCGATGCCAGTAAACACGGAAGAAAATGGCGTTAGCTGGGGTGGCAGTGATGAGAAGGTTTCTAGCGCTTTTGGTCGATTTATTCGCAAAACATCTCTAGACGAACTACCTCAATTTATCAATGTTCTCCGTGGCGATATGTCTATTGTGGGACCACGCCCCGAAAGAACGATATTTGTTGAACGACTTAAACAACAAGTCCCTGACTATATGAAAAAACATAAGGTTAAAGCAGGCATCACAGGATGGGCACAGATAAATGGACTAAGAGGAGATACAGACCTTAACGCGAGAATCGAGCACGACCTGTATTACATTCAAAACTGGTCACTATGGCTTGACCTAAAAATCATACTGCTCACCCCAATTAAGGGTTTGATCAACAAAAATGCGTATTAGAACTCATCAATTCTAATATTCTGGAGTGAAAGACAAGTTCTCAAATCGAGTAAATTCACCAATAAAAGCAAGTCTGCAGCTGCCGATGGGGCCATTACGCTGCTTTCCGATGATAATCTCGGCTACACCTTTCTCCGGACTATCTTCGTTATACACTTCATCACGGTAGATAAAGGTAATGACATCAGCATCTTGCTCGATGGCGCCTGACTCACGCAGATCCGAGTTGATGGGCCGCTTATTAGGTCGCTGCTCCAAACCCCGGTTGAGCTGAGATAGAGCCACCACAGGACAATTAAATTCCTTGGCAATACTCTTCAAGGAACGGGAAATTTCTGAGATCTCTTCTACCCGGCCACCCTGACTACCATGTACCTGCATCAACTGTAGGTAATCTACCATTATCATCGCCAATTCACCCTTCTCACGCAGAATACGCTTACAACGGCTGCGCACCTCACTAGGGCTAAGGGCAGGTGTATCGTCGATATAGAGAGGTCGATCCTTCAACTTATTGATAGCTGCTGTCAGCTTGGGCCAATCTTCCTCAATCATGGTCCCGCTGCGGATACGAGTCTGATTGATACGCCCTACCGAGGACAATAGACGCATCATCAGGGATTCGGCGGGCATCTCCATGCTGAATACCACAACCGGTTTATCCTGATTGATGATTGCCGTTTCAACCAAGTTCATCGCAAAACTGGTTTTACCCATGGAGGGCCGTGCCGCGACAATCACTAAATCCGCCTTTTGCAGGCCTGAGGTCATTTCATCCAGGTCTTTATATCCGGTACTAATACCGGTTATCCCGCCTTCACTATTAAATAACTCATCAATGCGCTCAACGGCCGCCTTGAGTAGCGGGTTAACCTCTTGCGGCCCACCTAGGCTAGGCCGACCCTCAGAGATGGCGGTAAGCCGAGACTCCGCCTCAGCAAGCAGATCGGTTGCATCGCGCCCCTCGGGAAAGAAACTGGCATCAGCTATAGCGTGAGATGCCGCTATTAGCTGACGCAAGGTAGCCCGCTCACGAATAATCTGGGCATAGGCTCGTATATTGGCCACGCTGGGTGTATTAGTCGCCAGTTCACCGAGATAATCCATGCCACCCACTTGATCCAATTGGGCCTTGGTGCTTAGGGCCTCGGACAGGGTAATGACATCAAGCGGGCTCTGCGCCTCCACCAGTTCGGCCATAGTGGCGTAGATCAATCGATGCTGAGGACGATAAAAGTCTCCATCCGTCAAAATATCGGAAATAGTATCCCAGGTTTCCGGGGACAGCATTAAACCACCAATCACCGACTGTTCCGCATCAACAGAATGCGGTGGTATTTTGAGGTTTTCTACCCGAGAGTCTGGCTTTGAGCTGTATTGAGGCTCATCGGGTATGGCGTAGGGCATATCTTCCAAGGTTTTCGTCCACAATCATTAGAACAGCGATTTTGGACAATTTTATCAGTCAGAGCAAGTACTGTCGTATAGCTAGGCCAATCTATTGAGCTCACCCTCAAATTACCCGCCTAAGATTGAATGATTGATCTTAATCTAAAACTGAGGTCAGGACTTTTAAGCACACGATAGTCTTTATAATCTCGACGCGCGCGTATGCCCGCTTATTTCTCAATCCGATATACACGATTCCTGCCGCTGGTTTTTGCCGTAATCTTCAGTAACACCAAACAATAGCGCTCGATTGAAACACTTAGGTCGGGTATCTTTGAGCACATTAACCTAATTAAAGATTACTAGAATGATTGGGCCACATCATATCTATTAGATATGATGCATACTCACGTCTATTTTTCGGATAGTAACAAACTCCCCCCAAGGAGTAAGAGGCGCTAAATGAATACAGACCGATTACAAAAAGAGCGATCTTTTCATGATGATAGATTTAGTGGGGATGACGGGGAAAGAAAGAATGCACGCAAGTATTACTCAGTAAATGGAAGTTTGCGGATTTCGTATATAGAAACAATATCCGAGCATTGCGAAGGCAAGAAACTTTTGGAATATGGGTGCGGCACTGGCAGCGGATCAAAAGAATGGTTGGAGTTAGGCGCAATTGTTACAGGCATTGATATCTCTCATGAAGGCATTAAAAAAGCAAAAGAGAAAATAGCGAGCAGTGAATACGATGCTGACTATTTCGTGATGAACGCTGAAGATACCGCATTTGAGGACAACAGTTTCGATATTGTTGTCGGAACAGGGATAATTCACCATCTCGATTTAGTAAAGTCCTATCAAGAACTATCACGAATTATAAGGGTAGACGGACATATAGTATTTTCGGAACCCTTAGGCCACAACCCATTTATCAACCTATATAGAACACTAACACCAAAAATGAGGACGGAGGATGAGCATCCTCTTAAGCGAGAAGACATTCAACTGCTAGAGGACTATTTTCACAACATAAAAATCGACTATTTTTCATTATTTACATTGTTCGCCGTTCCTTTTAAAAACATGTTCTTTTTTCACGGGTTGTGTGATTTTCTAAGGAAAGTGGACAAAGCAGCTTTTCGCATCCCCTTTATTAGGAAATACGCCTGGATGGTAATAATTCACGCAAGCAACCCAAAAAGAATACCATCACGACTGTAATTCCGCCAAAACATCGAAGTGGTCCAATATCTACTACATAACTGGAGAGACTGTAACGAAATAGTACATGCATTAAGGCATCACACCTGCAATATACGCTATTTACCCGATACCGAAGGCGGACGAGTAATCAATCACTCCACCAGCCTTATCGGTCACTATGCCACTACAATTCTACCTCCTGAAGTTCCGGTCAATGCCGGCCGATACGGAGCAGCACGAAGTCCACTGGGGCAACAGCGCCGAAAAGGTCACAGCCAGGTTTGGGCAGCTTATCCGCCAAACATCTCTGGACTATTTGGCTGGATCAAAAAATCATAGTAGCAACACCTATCCGTGGCCTCATCGATATGAATAAAAACTAAAATGTAGGTCTTCAACCGGCTGTTTCACGATTCATTTGGAGATAAAGCGTTGAATTTCATGACAGAAACAACAAAAAATAAAATTGAATCTCAACCGCCTAAGAAATCTGTTAATCTAACGAAACAACCAGCAAAAACATGAGTACACAAGAGAGCCAATGACCAAGAGATTATTAAAAAAGTTGTTCAGCTTGCTAGCGCAACCATATCGGAAACATCGTGCCAGGAAATTGGCAAAACGTCTCACATCACACGAATCCGAAAAAATAAAGGCGATAGGATACGCGCTGGAAGATACACTGAATAGGCACTTCACCGCCGAAGAGCAGACTTTGATCGAAGCTGTCGAACAGCGACGTTCTAAACTTCTAAACTCGGAAGAAGAGATTGCCGTAATTGATTATGGAGCAGGCAGGCCTAACTCAAACAGAAACAATGAAGAAATGGAGCAAGGGATTCTATCGACCGCTCCTGTAGCCAAGCTTTGTAAAGCGAGTAAATCTAAATTCTGGGCAATTTTTCTCTTTAAATTGATTCGAAGGCTGACCCCCCTATCCTGCGTAGAGCTTGGCTCATGCGTTGGAATTTCGGCGTCATACCAAGCCAGTGCTTTAAAGTTAAATGGAGCCGGTTGGCTAACAACTTTAGAAGGATCGCCTAAAATTGCCAAGATTGCGCGTGAGTCGCTTCAATGCCTAAATCTCGAAAATGTGTCTGTCATAACTGGCCCATTCCACGAGACATTTAAAGGGGTTTTGGAATCCTCGATACCTGTAGACTTCTTTTTCAATGATGGGCACCACGATCATGATGCCGTATTGCGATATTTCAGGGAGGCTTTACCCTACCTTACCAAAGACTCCGTTATTGTCTTTGACGATATTTCGTGGTCATCAGGCATGAGAAAGGCGTGGCTTACAATTGAAAATGACGATAGGGTTGCTACAACTATAGACCTCGGAAACATAGGAATTGCGGTTATGGGAAAGAGCCTCTCCATCAAAAATAAATTCAGAGCCGCACTCTAGTAAGACCTAAACATTGACATTATTCCAGCCTGTTACATCTAGGCGCGAAGTTTGAGTCTATTTATATATAAGTCACGACCTGGCCATCACCGATAGCTGGCAATTCGTTTCAACTAACGAAAATTAATAGCACCTGAAATATATAGTATCTTAGTAAAAACAAAGGTCAGCCCTACTATCCACAGAACCCTAATTTTTCTCCAAATCGACATTCCTTCTAACCGTTCCATCAGATACCTGAGACTATGGTACGAACTTGACTTGGGCTGAAGGGCTAACAAATCAGATCCACCAATAATATGATCCTTTATATCCCTAGCTCCTTTTGTAACTCTGCGAAGTTTACGAAAATACTCCCAATAAGATCTTCGCGCTGGATGACTAACCACTACTTCCCGGCTATAGACCTGCTTAAATCCAGCCTGATATACACGCAAACCCCATTCTTTATCACCTCCGGAATAAAGAGAGGCATTAAACTTCCCTACACTGCTGATTAACTCGCGCCTAGCAAAGACATTAGCTGTTGCGCCATAGTGGCGCTCCTCCAGATATTTCTTCTGATTGAAAGCAAACGCTAACTCGTATAATTCAACAGAGGTTAGCTTATTCTTAGAAGCAGTAAACAACTCAATTTTTCCAGCCAGCATCGACAATTCTGCATCACAACTAAAAGCGAGCACTCCCGCTTCGATCCAGCTTGGCCCTGGAATACAATCGGAGTCAGTGAAAGCCAATAGACTGCCTTTAGATGCAGCGATCGCCTTATTTCTGGCAGCATAAGACCCCACTGCCCCTTCAAACAAGAAACTGACCTTCGGAAATAGAGTAGACACGACAGCTATATCCCCTACGGAATTATTATCTACCACAATGATCTCGAACAGGTCGCGTGGGTAATTTTGGCCCTCCAAAGCGGACAAGCAGAGCTCAAGCCGATCGAAATCATCTTTTACAGGAATTACCACAGATACAATTAACGGCACAAAAAAACCATTAAATGAAAATTTAATGGGCTTAGCATAGACTGGATCAAGCGCACAATGCACATAAAATTATTTACTCTCCTTTTCACAATAGAAACAAATGAAAAACCACCCAAATTTTTGCGTCACAAACCAGACATTGCATACCAGTATCAGATTACGTCTGACTACCTTTTTCCTTCTGATCGTCAAAAAAATCAGTTATCTCCTTACCATATAATTGACCGGCATATTGCGACAAAACGAAACTCGGCTTGTCTTTACCATGAATTATGTCACTTAAACTCTGGCAGAAACCATTGTAATACCCCCATTTTTAGCAGCAGCTTCAAGTAGAGATTTACGCTGCCATCAACAACTGTCGTGGCGGTATGCCACCAATTGCTGAATGCGGTCGTTCATTATTGTATCCCCAAAGCCATTGTGTCGCTAACAGTTGCGCATGCTCTATTGATTCAAATAAGTGCATATCAAGCCACTTGTGCCGCACGGTGCGATTAAACCGTTCGACATACGCATTCTGTATGGGCTTGCCAGGCTGGATATACATCAGTGTTATCTTCTTCTGGGTGGCCCACTGAACGAGGGCATGAGATATATACTCAGGCCCATTATCGCAGCGAATAGCGCTTGGCTTACCGCGCCATTCAATGATCTGCTCAAGTGATCTGATAACTCGCTGAGCAGGCAAGGACAAGTCCACCTCAATCCCCAGGCCTTCTCGATTGTAGCCGTCGATAACATTGAAGGTGCGCAAAGACCGTCCGTCAGCCAATGAATCACTCATGAAGTCCATGGACCAAACCTGATTAACTGCAGTCGGTACACTCAGTACATCAGGCCTGTCACGTTTTATGCGCCTCTTCGGTTTGATACGCATATTAAGCTCCAGCTCTCGATGGATGCGGTAAACACGCTTGTGGTTCCAGCCAAAGCCTTTCACATTGCGCAGATACAGATAGCAGAGGCCAAACCCCCAACGTTTATTGACCATGGTGAGGCGGAGCAACCAATCGGCGATCTCGGCATTTTCTCCTGACAGCACAGGTCGATAATAGTATGTACTCTCACTAATCGAGAAAACGGCACAGGCAATTCGTATGCTAACCCCAAATTGCTCCAACGCCTGCTGTGCCATCTCTTTGCGCCGAGATGGCTTGACCACTTTTTTTCGATGGCCTCGCGGGCAATCTCGGCCTTGAGCTTTTCTTCCGCGTACATTTTTTTGAGGCGTCGATTCTCATCCTCAAGCTCCTTCATCCGCTTGATCATGGATGTGTCCATGCCGCCGTATTTGGCACGCCATTTATAGAAGCTGGCTTGGCTCATGCCATGCTCACGGCAAAGGTCCGCTACGGATATGCCCGCATCGTTTTTCTTCAATATCGCCATGATCTGGCTGTCGGTATATCGAGGTTTTTTCATAGAAAACTCCCGTCATCTGTATGATAGAATTTTCTACTTAAAACTGCTCCGAAATATTGGGGGTATTACAAATAGATCTACGCATTATTTTCGCGACAAATCGATATTGTTCTTTCAATACAGCTTTCGACCTCACCACTTAACTTTACACCGGAGCCGGCTTTATTCAATTGCGGAAACTCTAACTCACACTCAGAATCCAAAAACTCTAGCATTCTATTTATCTCGCTCGACTGAATACTCCTATTGGTCACATCAACTACCAGCAATCTATCTGCACCATGTTTTTCAAAGAAATCTACTACTCGCTTTTCATATGAATACTTATGCTCAATAAATTTTCGTATTGTAAGCAGTGATTTATATCTCCAATCTTGATGTCTAATTTTCTCTTCGTCGTCCGGCTCTATAGCCGTCCCCTCCTTCCATCCGGCATGCATTAGCTTTGAAACCACCCACCTTTCAGTTTCTCGCGTCTGAAGAATGAATAGCGCATTGGGATACCTATAGAACCAACGCTCAAAATCGAACTCATTTATTCCATCAAAGTGACTTCCGCCATCACTAAAAAAATCAAACTTAAAAATTTTTATCGAACTTTTCGCCCAATCAGTTGAGTGAACTGCCTTGTAACCCAATTTTCCCCCCATCCAACACAAACTTGTTGTACCGGTCTTGTGCAAACCAATGCAGAATATTTTTTTCCTTCTTCTAATCTGTGGTAAATGTCCGATGGTCTTATCAGCTATAGCGCTTATTCCCCTCTCAATCGTCCAGACCAATTTACCTCGAAGCTTTATATTCATCCGCCTTAACCCCAGCATTTCTCGAAAATACTCAACCATTTTCACCATACGATTAATGATATAAAACTACCGCATCATGTCTTTGATTGCACTGCCCAGCCCCCTAAAATCCTGATACCCCCCTTGACGATATAAGCTTACAATGGGACGAATTCGCTGCCAAAACGGAAGAATCAATATTCTTCTCCTTTCGAGCAAACATTGTAGCCTGCCGCTGCAGGTTGCAGTAGCCCTAACTAGAGAACTCTCTTCCACATAGCCTCGCTCAATAAGAAATTCCTGATTTTTACTCAACCACCGACAGAGCCTGTACTCTACTTCGGCGCTTGGCGGCGCCTTCCTCTTCAGAGCTGAGTGCAACTTAGTCATATTAAAATGCCACTTGTGTGTCACATAATCGACATTTAAGCTCCCCCCACCAGTTACATTCGCTGAGTGCCGCCTATATAACGCCAAAACTTCCGGTAAAATTAATTTTACACCCAAAGCGTCAGCACAAACATGTAGCCATTTGTCATATGAAACGCCTTCAGATGGGGCAGGCAAACATAACCTCATAAAGTCTCCCCTGATAGCCGTCGCCATACCTACGACATACGCCCTCTCTAAATCAAAAGAACCCTTCATTCTCATAATCTTTGTTTGGCCAATTTTTTTCAACGCAGCCGTACAGTATTCTAGATCGTGGATTATCAACTGGCATTCCTGTCTACTTTCAAACTCTTGCGATATACGCTCTATTTTTTGAGGAAGCCAAAAGTCATCCTGATCACAAAGAAAAACTACCTGCCCCGAGCACTTTCTCAGTGCTAGATTAAAATTTTTACTATACCCCTGATTAATCTTATTTCGGATAAGCTTTACAGGAAAAGGAGCGCTTCTAGCGAAATTTTCTATAATGACAGTACTTTCATCAGTTGAAGCATCATCGGACACTACCAACTCATTAGGCAAGACCGTTTGTGCAACTATACTTTGCAGCTGCTCTTCAAGGTAGATAGCCCCGTTATAAACCGCCAATGCTATTGAAATCCGTGTAACCATTTTATATTTTTAGTCCTCCAAAATTAGAAATATCGCCACATTATTAACCAACCGAAGAACACAAAAAACATCAAATAATTGTTCAACGACAAACCAGATTATATCCCCAAATGAAATCTAGAAACATGGAATTTCTTAGCCTCAAAAATAAGCAATGCAATTTAATCCTGATATTTCTCAGGAGGAAAATCCAAACCATTATAATTATAAGAAAGTGAAAGGTTTGGATTGAAATAGGGATCCCAATCCAGAACATCGCTCCACCTTCTACGCATATACCTACGCTCTCTAGAGACCTGATTCTCTTTCTAATCGTCCTTCACCTCTGAAGCGACGTTTGAATTTTTTAAGCATGTCCCCAACATATATATTGCCTGCTTCGCTGTGCGCCGAAGATGACGCGTTTTTACCGTGTCTTCTATAGTATTGTAATACATCGTTTAGAACGACCCTACACCCCAATAATCGACCCAACCTATGAGGCCAGACATCATGCGTTATAAGACCTACAGGGATAGACTTCATAAAAGACCTAAACTCGCTGGTGAAGGCACTGCCACATCCAACCACGAAATACTCATCTGAAAGACCGATCCTCCTCTGCGCGAGCTTGGTATATCCTGTCGGATTTGGGTTTTCGTCGGTTATTTGCAGATCATTGATGATGATTACTGGCTTAGAGTTCGCGATGACAGTCGATTCTATTCTTGAAATCTTATCAGAAAGCCAAAAGTCATCTTGGTCACATAGAAATACTAGATCACCACTGGTGGCTTGTATTGCTTTTCCACAGCTTTGTACATAACCGATATTTTTCTTGTTTTTTATTATGCTAACATCAAAAACAGTTTTTTCAAAAAAAGCCTCCAGTATTTTAATCGTGCCGTCGGTCGAGCAGTCATCAACAACAATAACTTCGTCAGCTGACCTATCTTGACGAACAATACTCTCTAGCTGCGAAGCGATATGGTGTTCGCCATTAAACGCCGCCATTGCGATAGATATCTTCAAGAATCACCCGTCGTTACTTCCATCATACCCAGTCCTACTACATAAATTTTCAGCAACCTCATTATCAGCTCCCTACTTCTAGTCATCCTGATTTTTAACGAGGAGCTTTCCAGTTCTTCCAATGAAATAATATACTATACCCTTCAATATAAAATAGCTGTTTCTTATTCGGTCACGCTCCAAACGTATCATCTTAAAAAATCAAAAAAATACGAACGTAGATACCTCTCTGTAAACTCTGGATACAGCTTCCTAACAATCAATCTATTCCTATAAATATAATATTTTCTAGCATACCCATGCCCCATACTTTTTTTGCTGTGTGTCTCTTAATCCGAACAGAAATTGGCTCCCCCACTCGATGCTGCAACACGCTCAAATGGGTTTGAAATATTTTATACCCCTTTCGTCGAAGTCGATAAGAATACTCAAAATCCACTTCATCTATAAATAGATTCTCCTGGAAACAGCCTTCCTCCTTGGTTTCAACCTGGCCTAGTCGAAAAGGAGCCAAGATGGCAAGAGAAGCTCGCAACTCATATCTCTGTAGACACCAAGTAGGGCGCCTGCCCCGCTTCGTGAAAATCTACTATCTTGATCCATCAACAAAACAGCACTTCCACCTAACTGGCAAGCCACCTCGCAGCTCACGTTGAGTGATTTTGCTATACCCTGATTACCCCCCAAAGATAAATAAGTGCAATTCACAACCTTGCGCACTCTATCTGGATTACTTAAAAGGGAGTTATCAACAACAATCACCCTATCAACCGAACTATAATAAGAAGCCAGACAACCTTCGAAATTCACCTCCGGATTAAAAACAACAACTATCGTGCATATCATTGGCATATAATTCTCGTAGCCATTGATGGCATGAATTATTTTTGGGCTACGACGGTCAGAAATTCTGCTCGGCGTGGCCTAACGCCACCAAGTAATGCAATTATTTTCCTGAATCGGCCTATTTTCAATTTAGTTTCGTCATACGGATCCAGACCAAGCATAATCTTTTCACTCTTTAAAAACATCGACCTGCCAACATTTCTTGAATGAAATTCAATTTTGACAAACCCCGCTCGAATCAGTTCACGCCTTAAGCCCAACATAGAAAATAAGACGAGATGACGGGGAGTTTCCAATCCACGCCAATATCGACCAAAAATGTGAAACCCGTAAGACTCAATATTAGGCGTCTCAATAAGCACTTTACCCTTCGGCTTCAATAGGTCGTATGCGTGATTAATCGCTCGCACCGGATCATGCATATGCTCTATGACATGACTCATAGTTATCGCGTCATATTTTTCCGACTGACCCGAAATTTCGTCAAACGCGCCCTGTTTAACATTCAAACCCTTATTTTTTGCGTTACGGACCACCTCGAGATCGGAATCAATACCCGATACCTGCCAACCACATTCTTGCGCCAAGAGAAGATAGCCACCTCCACCGAAACCTACATCTAAAAGATGAAATCCGGAAGTCGGTTTAGGCATAAAACGATACCGAGCATCAACGGCCCTTTTTCTCCTCAACAAGAGATAAATAGCTAATCTAGTTAGTGGCAGTCTGGACCGAAAATTGCCGCCATATCTATGACTTATATATTCGAGTTCAATCTGTAGTCTAAATTTTTGCAGTAGAGACAATGTGATATTTTCTTTTTTGTCACTCCAGGCAGGAACATGTGTGTAGTAGTTACTATATGCGATATGGATGGTTTCAGGTGTTGGACGGGGGTCCAAATATGACGATTTGCATTCCGTACACTCAAATAAATCCCATGCCCCTGGAGCAACAAAAAATATAACATCTCTTAAATTGGTAAGAAGAAGCCTCCGCTCCCTAGATCCACACACAGGGCAATTAGCGACTGACTCTAAACCTTCTGGAGGCCACACCCCACTCGCAGTCTCATCAGGAATATCGCTATCGGAATTTGACAACTTACCTTTCAAATTATTTTCCAACTTTAATTGAAACCAGTTCTTTGCTAATAAATCCAGCGGGTAGGGATACCCAGAACCAGAAAATAACAAATATAAAGGTAATACCCAAAGTTACCCACCCAAAGCCCTGATTCACATGAAGCCCCAAGTACATCATAACCATAACTATGGATGGCAAACACCATTTAAAAAATAATAGATGCATCCGAGAGAAGTGAAACGAGAGTAAGCAATCAACGACTGTGCGCAAGGTCCAACTCGCCGCAGCGCCCATTACCCCCCATTGCTCCAATGACCAATAGAGCACCATAAGATAAAAAGGTAGCTCAAATACGTGGCACTTAGCCATTAGGTCCGGTCGTCCCTTTGCCTGCAAAACAGTGAATGGCAGCCGAGCAAAACAGTTAAACAATACACCTAATAGTAATATTTGACCCAACATACCCGCATTTTTCGCAAAATCTGCGTCAATCCAAAAGGTTAAAAATGAATGTATTGCAATAACGGCGACAACTATTGCGGGCGTCAATATAGCACTAAGAAATCTTATGGCTTTTTCCGATCTTTTGTACCGCAATGCCTCGTTATCGCTAACCAGCTTAGGGAACATAGCCACCGTCACCGCGTCGGGAATTAATTTTATTCGCGTAACAAGCTGAAAAGGCAACTGATAGTACGTAACTGCAACTGGCCCGCTTATTAGTCCGATAAGTAGCCGATCGAACGTAACCATCAACGGGCCCACCACCCCGGTAAGCGTAACCCAACCGCCAAAACTAACGAGCCGTCTGGCCTCAACGGAGCTAAAGTTAAAGAGTGAGATTGGAAGCAGTGAACGCGCTCGCGAATAGAACAACGCCAATGACATGATACGAACTACTACAATTGCAGAAATCAACAATGGCAATTCGGGATATAAAAAATACGCCACAGCTAAGGGCACCACCTGAATCATCGCAGAAACCATAACATTGAAAATATTAATGGCTAAAAAGTCTTCTTTTGCCTGAAGTACGCCAGAAAACACACTCGATACCGTGATTACCGGCAATGCTATCACTAACAACGGAAGCGCCCCTAAAATTTCGACCTTAAGTTCAGAGCTCATCTCGATCTGGCTAGAAAATACCCAGCCGGCAACCAGGTACAGCAGGATGCCCCCCATCGTACCCATTGAGAAATTAACAACAACAGCACTCCAGAAAATCTGATTATGTGCAGCCGCGTCGTTCTTCACTGAAGAAATTCTCTGATTAACTGCCTTCCCTAAGCCAAGGTCAAACAGGCCAAAATAACCCAAAAAAATGCCCACTATGGCAATGATCCCGTATCTCGCCTCACCTATTTGGCTCAAATATAACGGAATAGTTACTAAAGAAATGAAGATGGGTGCAATACTGCCGATTAAATTATATGCAGTGTTTTTCTTTATACTCATTTAGTTCGCTTCGCAATTGGAGGAATTCTTACTGAATTCAGGTTCTTTTAATACACCATCAACGCCACCATAACCACTCAAATCTCGCAAGAAATAGACTAACTTCCGTTATAAACCAAAACCACCAGACACAAAAAAGCACCGCCATCCAACCGGATGACGGTGCTTTTCATATATAACCGCTCTGCAGCAGACTTAAGGGCCTGCCAACAAAACCTTAAGCTTCAGCTTCAGCTTCTGCTATAACAACCTTAACGGTTATAGTCACATCGCTGTGCAGCTGTATATCAACATCGAATTCGCCCAGCTCGCGTAGAACACCTGCCGGCAAGCGAACTTCGCTTTTGCTGATTTCAACACCGGCAGCGGTAATGGCATCAGCTATATCGCGGGTACCAATTGAACCGAACAGCTTACCTTCGTCGCCAGCAGTGGCTGAGATAGTAACGGTTAGATCAATCAGTTTGTCTCCACGTGCGGTGGCGGCAGCAACTTTCTCAGCTGCTGCGGCTTCCAGCTCGGCACGACGGACTTCAAATTCAGCTATGTTAGCTTTGGTAGCGGCTACAGCTTTCTTGAAAGGAATCAAAAAGTTACGGCCATATCCAGGCTTAACATTCACCTTATCGCCCAAACTGCCCAATTTGCCTACTGTTTCTAATAGGATGACTTGCATTGTATCGTCCTCATTCATCAATTCTTGAGTTGGGCTTTAGGCGGGATCTAAAATCCAGCCAGCTGTCCAACAGTGCAGCGAGGATAAGTAATTCCTTCGCCGGGTTAATCAGTAGTAGCAAACCGTAAAAGAGCACCAACCAACCTGTGCCCATTTTCATGGTCGCTATCATTCCGTGTACCAGTGCCACGCCAGCTACTAATAGCGGCAAAGCCAATATATATCCCCAAACCAGCCAATCGGTGCCCTGTAATATACATAACAGGATAACCAGTGCCAGCGGCAGCGCTACGCGCTTGCTCAGCCTCAGGGAGTGAAATTCTTCCTGAAACCCGCCTGGGTTATACAAAGCCGCCTGCCAACTGCGACCTAAAGCCAAACAAATTACTATAGTGAAGGCATTTACCATGCCTAACATGCCAACGATCTGGGGCATGGTGGGAGTCGCAATCGCAATCGCTTCACCCTGTTGCTCCAAACTACTGGCAAAGCGCTCAAAAAACGCCTCAACCACGGTAACCAGCTCATGCAACCAGGCTGGCTCGAAAGCCAAAATGGTTAGCGCGGCAACCACTCCTGTTGCGGATATAGCCAATAGTGCCAATGACCAGGATGAGGTTTGGCGCAAAACAACTGCGGCCAAAAATGATCCCGTCATCACTACTAATGGTGCTGTTTCTCCACCGTAAACTGCAACAGCTACGGCAGGTAACAAAGCCCACAAAAGAAGTATAAACCCTTGTTGAATTCCTTGCCTTAAAGTCACCAGTGCCAGGGCAGCGGCGCCAACCCAATAAAACAGGATGGTACCAGCACTAATAACCGTAACCAGCATGGCCTGCGAGCGACCGCGCATAACAAATTCTGCAATCGCGCGCACTTATAGGCCTCCGGTCAGGCGAATATCTTACTTATGCGCGTCGGTATACGGCAGCAATGCCAAATAACGCGCACGTTTGATGCAGGTAGACAACTGACGCTGGTATTTGGCTTTAGTGCCAGTAATACGGCTGGGCACAATTTTGCCCGTTTCAGTCACGTACTGCTTCAGGGTTTCCAGATCTTTATAATCGATCTGCGATACGCCTTCGGCGGTAAAACGGCAAAATTTTCTACGACGGAAAAAACGTGCCATAACAATAATCCTCTATAATATGCTTATGAATCAGCAGGTTATTCCTGCTCGGCCGCGGCTGCCTCAGTGGCAGGAGCTTCTGCTTCTGGAGCGTCTACTTTTTCAGCAGGGGCTGCAGGAGCTTCTTCGCGACGAGGTCTCTCTTCACGACGTGGACGGCGCTCACGCTCTTTCTCACCCTTGGCGATAGGCGACTCTTCAGTCACTGCTTCGTCAGTACGGATGATCATGTTACGCAACACAGCATCGTTATAGCGGAAGGTGGTACCCAGCTCGTCAATAACGGTCTGAGTGGCTTCTACATTCATTAGAATATAGTGGGCTTTGTGAATTTTCTGTATTGGGTATGCAAGCTGACGACGGCCCCAATCTTCCAGACGATGGATTTGACCACCATCTTCTTTGATCAGGTTAGTGTAGCGCTCGACCATAGCCGGCACTTGCTCGCTCTGGTCGGGATGGACCAGAAAAACGATTTCGTAATGACGCATTGTAGCTCCTTACGGGTTAATAGCTGCTCGGCCAATCCGATGCAACAAGGAGAATCCCCAGAGGGGGCGCGCATTCTAATGAAAGCGCTAACGGGATGCAACCTGTTATTTGATCGAAATTAGGCGACGCACCAACAACCGCAAGGCCTGCAGCGGTAGAAGCCTATTCTATAGCGGATTTTTGCTGTGACTGCCGTTGACGCACCGCCTCAAACAAACACACCCCGGTAGCCACCGACACATTCAGGCTGGAAACCGTGCCGGCCATGGGAATATTGATCAGGAAATCACAGCGTTCGCGGGTCAAACGACGAAGACCTGCGCCTTCGGCTCCCATCACTATCGCTAAAGAGCCAGTGAAGTCGCTCTGGTAGATAGACTGCGAGGCTTCACCAGCGGCGCCTGCCAGCCAGACACCGCGCTCTTTGAGTTTGTCCAGGGTGCGCGCCAGATTAGTGACAGTCACAAAAGGCACTGTCTCAGCCGCACCACAGGCCACTTTGCGTACAGCCGGAGTGAGGCTTGCAGCGTTATCTTTAGGCACTATTACGGCATCTACACCGGCGGCATCGGCACTGCGTAAACAAGCACCGAGATTATGCGGGTCGGTCACACCGTCGAGAACGAGCAAAAACGGCGTAGCATCTTGCTTGTCCAGTATGGCCATTAGCGCTTTTTCGTCCAGTGCCTGAGCGGGACTAGCCTCGAGTACGGCGCCCTGGTGATTACCCTCTACCATGGCATCCAGTTCGGCGCGGCTGGCCTGGCTGATTTTTACACCTGCCTCAATGGCCAACTCACGTACCTCGGCCACTCGCTGGTCATCTCGACCGGTTAACAGCCACAACTGACGGGCGCGTCTGGGGCCACGTTTTAGCACCATACTCACCGCATGAATGCCAAACAATCGTTCATTACTCATCTAAATGGAGCCTCTTGAATATAAAAGCACATGCACTAGGTTTTTTTAGGCCGCTTACGAGGCTTGGTTTTCTTCTTACCCGCACCCTTGGTCTTGGGCGCTGCCGCACTCTTGCCCTTTTTAGGCTTGCCGTCATTGCCCGGGAAATGTCCCTTGCGCAAGGAATCCCGCACGCCTGATTTGGGTTTTTTGCCCGTCACGTCTTTGGCCGACTGGGTTTTACCAACCGGCTCAAGGTCGATCTTGCGATCATCCAGATCTACCCGTACTACCCGCACGGTCATACTGTCGCCCAACTGCCATACGGCACGTGTACGCTCGCCGATCAATCGCTGTTTGGCTTGATCAAAATTATAGTAGTCGTTATCCAGGGCGGTAATATGCACCAGGCCCTCAACATAGATATCGACCAATTCGACAAACAGACCAAAACCGGTGACGGCTGTAACAATGCCTTCAAATTCTTCACCCACGCGGTCACTCAGATATTCACACTTGAGCCAGGCCACGACATCGCGACTGGCATCATCAGCTCTGCGCTCGGTCATAGAGCAGTGTTCGCCCGCTGTTACCAGTTCAGCATCTGAATAGGGATATATTTTGGCCTTCGGCAATGAATTGCCACCCGCCCGCACCACTTTATCGCTGTTGCGACGACTGCGAATCACTGAGCGAATTGCGCGGTGAGTCATCAGGTCGGGGTATCGGCGAATAGGCGAGGTAAAATGCGTATAACCTTCATAGTTCAGACCAAAATGGCCGTTATTATCCGGTTGATACATCGCCTGGTTCATCGAGCGCAAAACCATGCTTTGCACGACATGGGCATCAGGGCGATCAGCGGCCTGCGCCAGCACCGACTGATAGTCTCCAGTCGAGGGTTTATCGCCACCGGGTAAGGTTAAGGCCAACTCACCCAGATAATCTCTAAGCGCTGCCACTTTTTCGGCCTTGGGACTCTGGTGAACCCGATACAAGCCGCCCATTTTATGATGGGCAAGGAAATCGGCAGCGCACACATTGGCCGCCAGCATACATTCCTCGATCAACTTATGGGCGTCGTTACGCACCACAGGCACAATGCGTGAAATCTTGCCTTCTTCATTAAACAGCATCGAGGTTTCAGTGCTTTCAATCTCTAGTGCGCCGCGCTTGGCGCGAGCAACTCTAAACGCCCTAAATAAGGCGTACAGGTCTTCTATCGGCCCCAGCAAATCTTTACGAAACTCTCGCACACCTTGCTGGCGAGGGTTTTCATCACCTGCCAACATGGCTGCCACCTGGTTATAAGTCAGGCGCGCATGGGAGCGCATCAGGCCTTCCATAAAGCGGTAGTCTTCCACCACCCCCTCGCTACTCACATCCATCTCGCAGACCATACACAGTCGGTCTACGTCCGGGTTGATCGAGCACAGGCCATTGGATATAGCCTCGGGCAACATGGGTACCACACGGTTGGGGAAATACACCGAGGTACCTCGTAACCAGGCCTCTTTGTCTAACTCGGAACCTACCTTCACATAATGAGAGACATCAGCAATGGCCACCCATAATTGCCAACCGCCATCTTCGCGTGGAATACAGCACACTGCGTCATCAAAATCCCTGGCATCTTCACCATCTATGGTTACCAGTGGAAAATCGCGCAGATCAATGCGTTTGTCTTTGTCCGATTCAGCTACGGAGTCACCAAGCTTGGCCGACTCTTTTAATACCGCAGCGGAGAATTCATGCGGAATACCGTGCGACCTAACGGCCACGTCAGTTTCCAGGCCCGGCGCCAAGTTGTCGCCAAGGATCTCGCTAACAGCACCTATCGGCGGGCGATGCTTGCCTGGAGCGGAGGTGATATCGACCATGACAAACTGGCCGTCTTCAGCACCTTTCTCTTCACCTGGGGCGATATGAATATCCTGGCTAATACGGGAGTTGTCTGGCACCACAAAACAGACCGGACCGTTACGATACAAACGCCCTACTAACTGGGTGGTATTACGGGATAGAACCTCAACAATAACGCCTTCTGTGCGTCCGCGACGGTCAGTGCTATCGGGGCGCACCAGTACTTCGTCACCATCAAATACTTGGGCCATTTGTTTGGCGTGTAAAAACAAATCTTCTTTGGAATCAGGGCTGATCACAAAGCCATAGCCGTCGCGATGCCCTTGAACCCGGCCTCGGACTAATTGCATTTTATCAATCAGGCCGTAGCTGCCACGACGGTTATACATTAGCTGACCGTCGCGCTCCATCGCACGCAGGCGTCGACGCAAGGCTTCGATGGCTTCTTCGGACTGAATACCCAACTGCTGGGCAATATCCTCTCTCGACAGAGGCACACCGGCTTCGGTCAACAAGGCAATAATGAATTCACGACTGGCAATGGGGTCGGAATAGTTAGCGGCCTCACGCTTGGCATGAGGGTCTTTGGTGGAACGTTTTTTCGCCATAAAAGGGGCTCTATACTCAATAATTTATGTAACACCCCCAATTATCGCACGGAATGCCCTTAATAGTGTGACATGTTCGCTTATATCAAGAAGCCAAAACAGATCAGCTAGAGGCAGCCATTATTTCCTGAACCAACTCAAGACCGGTTTTATCACAGGGAGGAAGATCAATATCTGTCTCACCCAGCGGCGTAACTCTATCGCCCCACTTAATCAAATGAGAGCACCAGGTTAATCCAGCACCAAAAGCCGGCGCCAGAACTCTCGATCCCGGCTTCATGAAGCCATCTTCTATAGACTCTACAAGGGCAACAGGTAGAGTCGCCGCGCTCATATTGCCGTAGCGATGTACATTGACAAAAACGCGCTCTTTTTCCACACCTGCCCGCTTGGCAACGGCATCAATAATGCGCAGGTTTGCCTGATGCGGCACAACCAAATCCACATCATCGGTTGTCATATCCAACTTGGCCAATACATCCGCGCAGGCTTTGGCCATACCGGCCACCGCCTTTTTGAAGATCTCAGGGCCAATGAAATTCCACTCTATCTCACCGTTTTTACGCCCTGTGTGGTAATACTTGGTGCCGTGGCCATGTAATGCAAGAATCTCTCTGACATCACCAAAACAGCCTAATGACTCAGCTAGCAAACCCTCACGATTCTCTGTTGCCTCAAGATAAACTGCGGCACAACCGTCACCAAACAATACAGACACATCGCGGTTAGTCCACTCCATGGCCTTGGAAATCACTTCACCACCCAGTACCAGAGCGCTTTTGACGACACCGGTGCGAATCATCGCATTAGCCGAACTAAGAGCATATAGAAAGCTGGTGCAGGCTGTATTCACATCCATACAGGCTGCATTCACCGCCCCCAGTTTTTTCTGAATCCCGGACGCTACATTTGGCACCAACTCATCGGCCGAACAGGTGCCCATCACAATCAATTCAACATCTTCTGCAGTCTTGCCGGCGCAAGCCAAGGCGCGGGCAGCGGATACATACGCCAGCTCTTGTAAATCGACATGAGACACTCGACGCTCAACCATGCCTGTACGGCTGCGAATCCATTCATCGTCAGTATCAAGAAAAGTCGCCAGGTCGTCATTGCTCAAGATTGCTGGCGGCAAACACTTGCCCCAGCCGGTAATCGCGGCGTATGTCATATTGTTATCCTAAATTGCATTATCCCAGCATTCTAGCAACATATAGCGGCAGGTAAATGAAAAACGCTGGTAATCGTTCACTATAAACTCTTTGCAGGAATTACTCAGCGCCGCCGCCGCCCAAACACTTTCTAAACTTACAAACTCGCAACAAACAACTACACTTAGCAATACCATTACAAAACACCGGATTACCACATGACGACACAAGATATGAGCTGGTTTCGAGAATTGGCGCTCGTCATAGTCAGCTGGTCAGCTGTACTCTTTTTAGCGGCTGTGGGCTGCCTGGCCTTTTATATCCTGGTTTTGTATATCAAGGACTCTCGTCAGCACGAGCATACCCTTTTGCACAACTATCCAGTCATCGGCCGTTTTCGCTATATGTTCGAACATATGGGTGAATTTTTCCGCCAGTACTTTTTTGCCCAGGATAGAGAAGAGCTGCCATTTAACCGCGCATTGCGCTCCTGGGTATACCGGGCCGCCAAGAATGTCGATCGCACCCTGGCCTTTGGCTCTACCCGCCCTCTTAACCAACCAGGCGAAATTATCTTTCTCAACTGTCTGTTCCCTACACTGAACGAAGAAATCCAGGATTCTGCTCCCATCACACTTGGCCGCGGCTATGTACGTACACCCTATACGGCCAATTCATTCTTTAATATCTCAGGCATGAGCTATGGCGCTTTGTCCGCACCCGCGGTCGAAGCGCTTTCGCTAGGTGCAAAAAAAGCCGGCGTGTGGATGAACACCGGGGAAGGCGGTTTGTCGGAGTACCACCTTAAAGGCGGCTGCGACATCGTATTCCAGATAGGCACAGCAAAATATGGCGTGCGCGATGAAAATGGAAAGCTGTCGGATAAAAGGCTCAAAGAATTAGCCGAAATAGAGCAAGTTCGTATGTTTGAGATCAAGCTCAGCCAAGGCGCCAAGCCCGGCAAGGGAGGCATGCTGCCAGGTGATAAAGTAAGCGCGGAAATCGCCTGCATTAGAGGTATCCCACAGGGAGAAGACTCAATTAGCCCCAACGGCCACAGTGAGGTTCGAAACCTGGATACATTGCTGGACATGATCCAGCACGTGCGCGAAGTAACCGGCAAGCCGGTCGGCTTCAAGGCCGTCATAGGCCAGTCAGCGTGGCTGGATGAACTGATGGTCAACATACACCGGCGCGGGCTGGATGCTGCACCCGACTTCATTACAATCGATAGCGCAGACGGCGGAACCGGTGCCGCACCACAAGCCCTAATGGACTTCGTGGGGCTACCCATTCAGCGCAGCCTACCCCTGGTCGTTGATAAGCTGAATGAGTACGGTCTGCGAGAGCGGATTAAAATCATTACCTCAGGCAAGCTCATCACCCCCTCTAGCGTAGCCTGGGCCCTTACCGTCGGGGCTGATTTCGTGGTGACAGCCAGAGGATTTATGTTTGCTCTGGGCTGCATCCAGGCGCTGCAATGTAATAAAAACAGCTGCCCTACCGGAATCACCACCCACAACCCGGAATTACAGAAAGGCTTGCACCCGGAACTGAAATCCGTTCGTGTGCAAAATTATGCGGAAAATATGCGTCACGATGTAGCCATGTTGGCCCACTCGTGTGGCTTACAAGAGCCCCGCCAGCTGAACCGCAGTCATGCTCAAATTATTAATGATCGAGGTATCCCCGAGCCACTAGAGCAAACCTATCCTATGATTGCTACTCGAGAGGAATACATCATTGGCCGCAGCCAGAATTAACTTCAGCGGGAGATTAGAGCCCCACTTCTGCCTTTCGGTACTGACAAATATAGCTTTTTAGGCCAAAGCGGTTAATTTTTGGCCTGAACCGAGAATCACTTTTTGCGCTGATTAGACTATAATTGCTGCTTGTTAATTTGCGCTGCCAACAACATTACCTTGCCCTCCGGGCTAGTAGTTATCAGGCATTACGCCTTGCGAACAAAGAAAAGATGTTTTCGCCTGAAAGAGTGCCAGTACGGCATTACGACTGAAACACACCATACAGAAACGATAGAAATCAACATTACCGGCCATTTTGGAGACTCCCTATGAGCGACTACAACGCACCAGCAAGCGACCAGCAATTTGTCCTGAAGCAACTTTGCGACATCGAAGCCATCTCGCAGCTGCCCGGCTACGAAGAGGCAAGCGAAGATTTGGTAGATGCAATATTGGAAGGCGCCGCAGCCTTCACCGGCGAGGTATTGGCACCGTTAAATCTGGTCGGCGACGAACAGGGCGCACGGATAGAAAACAATGCCGTCATACCATCTCCCGGCTTTGGCGAAGCCTATCAGCAATATGTCGATCAAGGTTGGCCCAGCTTGGGTTGTGACCCCGAATTTGGCGGCCAGGGCCTGCCTCACTTACTCGAAATTGCGGTAATGGAAATGGTGCAAGGCGCCAATTTGTCATTCGCGCTATGCCCCATGCTTGGCCAAGGCGCATTAGCCGCTGTTAGAAGCCATGGCTCCGACCAATTGAAAGAAACCTACCTGCACAAAATGGTCAGTGGCGAATGGGCCGGCACCATGAACCTGACCGAATCACAAGCGGGTTCCGACCTGGCCGCCGTGCGCACCAAGGCCGAGCCCAATGGTGATCATTACCTGATCAGCGGGCAGAAAATATTTATCACCTGGGGTGATCACGATATGACAGATAATATCGTACACCTGGTACTCGCACGCCTGCCCGACGCACCGGCAGGCACCAAAGGCATATCGCTATTTGTGGTACCCAAGTTTATGGTCAATAGCGACGGCTCTCTTGGAGAGCGTAACGATGCCTATGCTGTTTCCCTTGAACACAAACTGGGTATACACGGCAGTCCAACCTGCGTTATGAGTTTTGGCGACAATGGCGGTGCCGCAGGCTACCTGGTAGGAGAAGAAAACAAAGGCCTTTCTTATATGTTCACCATGATGAACCATGCCCGGCTCAACGTCGGATTGCAGGGTGTCGCACTGGGTGAGCGGGCTTACCAGCACGCGGCTTTCTACGCCAAGGATCGCGTACAGGGTAACGGATTAACCATTATCAACTACCCCGATGTACGCCGTATGCTGATGCTGATGCGCGCCAGTACCGAGGCTATGCGCGCAATCACCTTTACCACCATAGGTGCGCAAGATGTCGTTAGCCGAAGCCCCGATGCCAATGCAGTTGCGTCTGCGCAACAACGAGTCGATGTCATGACGCCTATCGTAAAAGGCTGGTGTACCGAAATGATTAATGAAATCACTTCGCTCGGTGTGCAAGTACATGGAGGCATGGGTTTTATAGAAGAAACTGGTGCAGCACAGTATTACCGCGATGGCCGAATTTTGGCTATCTATGAGGGTACTAACGGTATTCAGGCTCTAGACCTTGTTGGCCGAAAGTTTCTCCGCGATGGCGGCAAGGCCATGACCGCGCTGATTGCCGACATGGATATTACCGCAGCAGACATAAGCTCTATTGATAGTTTGGCCAGCCAGGCATCGGCCTTTAACCAGGGCCTGCAAGAACTGAAAGACGCAGTGAGCTGGATAGCTGACAATGCCCAGACAGACCAGGTACCCGAAACGGTGGCATTTAATCTTCTTATGCTGGCAGGCTATGTGACCGGTGGATGGCAGATGGCACGCGCAGCTCTGGCAGCCCAAGGCGACGACAGTCCGTTCGCCAAAAACAAGCTTATTACCTGTCAGTTCTATGCCGATCACCTACTACCAAGAACCAGCTCGCATCTGGCCATCATCAAAACCGGCACCGGCAGCGTAATGGAACTGGCTGAAGACAGCTTTTAAATAGAAACACATAATGACACCACGACAGGACTCAAACATGGCCAAATCACATATTGCGGAACAGCTTGAACAAGTGCGCCAAGAAGCACGCACTGCCGTGGCTGAGGACGCAGCAGAAAGTACCGTAGCCCTTAACCCGGTTATTGGCGTCAATCGTAATCAGATATTCAGAGCCGTGGGCTCCACCGCATTCCAGATGCTCAAGCAACCAACGATATTTGCCAAACACACGGCAAAGTTAACAGCAGAGTTGGTTGATATTGTTGCGGGTAACTCTGGCATTGCGCCGGATAAAAAAGACCGCCGTTACGCTGACCCGGCATTTTCGGGTAACCCTGTTTACAAAATTTGGATGCAGAGCCATCTGGCCTGGCAAGAGGCCGTCCTTAACTGGGTGGCAGATACTGACCTGAGTGAAAACGGCGTGAAACGCGCGCAGTTTATTCTTAACATGCTGGCGGATGCCACTGCCCCCACCAATAGCCTACTGGGTAATCCCGCCGCCGCACGTCGCATACTCGATACCGGTGGTCGCAGCCTTATTAATGGCGTTATCAATTTTCTCGACGACGTCGAGAACAATGGTGGCATGCCAGCACAGGTAGATAAAAGTAAATTCGATGTCGGTGAAAACCTGGCCTGTTCAGAAGGTGCCGTTGTATTTCGTAATGACTTTCTGGAGCTGATTCAATACAGCCCGCGCACCAGCGAAGTGTATAGCACCCCGATTATGGTCCTCCCGCCACAAATCAATAAGTTCTACTTTATGGATCTTACGCCCGAAAAGAGCATGATTCAGCACATGACCGGCCTTGGCCATCAAATATTTATGGTCAGCTGGCGCAACCCTACCGAGGCCATGCGACATTGGGGACTCGATGAATATATCAGCGCCCTCAAAGAAGCCATCATCGCGGTCCAAAATGTTTCCAAATCAGAGAAAATCAATCTGATGGGGCCTTGCTCTGGCGGTATTACCGCGAGTATTTTAACCGCACATTTGGACGCACTGGGCAACTCGCCCATTAACTCCGTCACGCTATTGGTCTGCGTATTAAGTCAGCAACTGGCCGAGAACGATTTAGGTATGTTTACCAACGCCGCAGCACTAGAGCGGGTGCGTGCCAAGTCAAAGAAAAAGGGCATACTCTCCGGTAAAGAACTGGCCTCCACTTTTAGCTGGATGCGACCGAACGATCTGGTCTGGAACTATGTTGCAAACAATTACTTGATGGGAAATAAGCCGCCCGCCTTCGACGTACTGTATTGGAATAATGACAGCACCAATCTGCCGGCACAGTTACATTCAGATTTCATCGACCTTATGGCCAACGATCCTCTGAGCCAGGAGGGTGCTATGTCCGTCTGCGATACGCCTCTTAATCTAAAAGCGGTTGATGTCGACCTGTTCCAGGTAGGCGGTATGACCGACCACATCACGCCCTGGACGTCGTGTTACAAATCCGGTCTGCTCTACGGCAAAGGCAAGGCTGAATTTGTGATGTGTAATTCAGGCCATATTCAAAGCCTGGTTGCCGCGCCCGGCAATCCAAAATCCCGCTATTTTACCAATACTCAACTGCCGCAGACTTCCGCCGAATGGCTTGAAGGCGCCAAAGAAAATAGCGGCAGCTGGTGGGACCACTGGGATAAGTGGTTGAGCACGCGCTCAGGCAAGAAAAAGACTGCTCCCAAGTCTTTGGGCAACCGTAAATACAAAAATCTGGCTGCCGCTCCTGGCAGCTATGTTTATGAGTAAGCCCAAGTCAGTAGATGACGCGCGTATTGATCGGGCATTACCTGATGGCATGGAAATCCGTCACATCAGGGTACGGGGTATAAACCTTCGGGTAGGTATTCGCCCAGGCAAAGGGCTGCCCTTTCTACTATTTAATGGTATTGGCGGCTCAATAGAGCTGCTGAGCGCATTTATAAAAGCATCAGATAGATACATTATTATTTTTGACGCGCCTGGTGCAGGCCAGTCAGAAACGGCAAAAAGACCCTACCGACACCGGCACTTTGCACGTTTATCAGCCCGACTGTTAGATGAATTGGGCATTGAGAAAGTCGACGTACTCGGCATTTCCTGGGGCGGGATGGCCGCCCAGCAATTTGCGCGTCAGTACGCAGACAGATGCCGCAGGCTTGTTCTCTGTGCTACCAGTACAGGACAAGTCATGGTTCCAGGCAAGCTTGAAGCACTGAAGAATATGCTTAGCCCAAGACGTTATCTGGACCCTGATTTCTTACGCAGTATCGTCGGCACGCTTTATGGCGGCACCCTGCGCAATGACCCTGATGCAGCCATGGAATATGCCGTTAATATGCAAGCCCCCAGCCTTAAGGGTTACTACCATCAACTTTTCGCACTAACGGGCTGGACCAGTATTCACTGGCTGCACCGCCTTAAGCAGCCTACGCTGGTAATTGCCGGTAAAGACGACCCCATCACGCCGCAGTTGAACGCTCATTTGCTGACTTATTTGATACCCAATGCATCACTATTGCTGATGGATTGCGGACATCTATTTCTACTGACAAAAGCAAAGCAACTGATGCCGCATATCGATTATTTCCTCGATCATGATTTTAGTGACAGCTGATATCTTCCGATCGACCGCCAACCGGTCATAAATGGCGTGGAAACACAGCCGTTCTTAGCTACTCATGCGATCAATAAAGTTTAGCGTTTGCGAAGTGAAAGCAGGCGCGCAATCTGGTAGGGTAGCGCATTCAATTGAATTGCTAGAAGACGACTATGACTCAACAAGATTCTCTCGAAATCCGTATGGACGCCAATGATCTATATCGCGACGAAGTTTTTACCGACCGAAAAATTGGCACTATTCGTCGGCTAACGCCGGTCGATGGCAACGGCCAGCCCGATACCAGCCGCACAGTCATCTTCAGTGGTGAAACGCAGGTTATGACGCCAGGCGGTGCATTACCGCTGAATTTTGAAATAGACGCCGCAGACCTTACAGAAGCTGCCGAGAAATTTGGTGAAAACGCAAAGGTTTCACTTGATGAAACCATCAAGAAAATTGAAGAAATGCGTCGCGAGCAAGCCAGCTCCATTGTCCTACCCGGCCAAGGCGGTGGCATGGGCGGTATGGGCGGCGGTATGGGCGGCGGCATGGGCGGCGGCGGTATCATTAGCTGATAATTTAAGCATTAGCACCGACGTCCAATCCGCCAATGAATAGAGCGCAGGAACTACTGACCCACACTTGGGGCTATCAGGCTTTTCGCGGTCCGCAGGCGGAAATAATTGAACATACCCTCGCGGGCGGTGACAGTCTTGTGCTGATGCCGACCGGGGGTGGTAAATCCCTGTGTTACCAAATTCCTGCCATTGTCGGCGAAGGCATGGGCGTCATTGTCTCTCCCTTGATTGCCCTGATGCAAGATCAGGTTGAGGCCTTGGAACTGCTCGGCGTTTCTGCGGCCTACTTGAACTCCAGTCTCTCCTCCAGTCAACAGTCTGCAGTAATGAATGCTGCCAGCACTGGCAAACTTCAAATGCTTTATATAGCACCTGAGCGGCTTATCCAGAACTCAACCCTGAATTGGTTAAGCCAATTAAAATTATCGCTTATTGCCATTGACGAAGCACACTGTGTCTCGCAGTGGGGTCATGACTTCCGCTCGGATTATCTCTCCTTGCACGTATTGGCGGATATTTTTCCTTCGGTACCTCGTATCGCGCTAACTGCAACGGCCGACGACAGAACCCGCGACGAAATCATCGATCGCCTGCAACTGAGCAAACCACGAAGATTTGTCAGCAGTTTTGATCGTCCAAATATTCGCTACACCGTACAGGCTAAAATAGACGCAAAGCGTCAGCTACTACAATTTTTGCAAGATCACCGCGAGGAAGCGGGCATTATCTACTGCATGTCTCGCAAGAAAGTCGAATCGACGGCCGAATGGTTGTGTGGCCGTGGCTTTACTGCCATTCCTTACCATGCTGGCCTGAATGCGGAGACTCGCAGCCATAACCAACAGCGTTTTTTGCGAGAAGAACATGTCATTGTGGTCGCCACAATTGCTTTTGGCATGGGCATAGACAAACCCGACGTTCGCTTCGTGGCCCACATGGATTTGCCAAAAAGTATTGAGGCCTATTATCAGGAAACCGGTCGCGCCGGTCGCGATGGCGAACATGCCGACGCCTGGATGGTTTACGGCTTGCAAGACGTCGTGCGCCTGCGCCAAATGACGGAGGAGTCTAGCGCAGCCGAAGAGCACAAACGGTCGGAACGACATAAACTGGACGGCTTACTCGGCTGGTGTGAGATCACCAACTGCCGCCGAGGGGCGCTATTGGAATACTTTGGCGACCAGCAGGAGCAGGCCTGCGGTAACTGTGATACTTGCCTGAACCCACCCGAAACCTGGGATGCAACTCAAGCGGCACAAAAACTGCTGTCTTGCGTATACCGCACTGGACAACGATTTGGCGCAGGTCATGTAATTGATGTCTTGCGCGGCAAACAAAGCAATAAAGTAACGCAGTTTAATCATGCCGAACTTAGCACATTTGGTATCGGCGAAGATCTCGACGACCAGCAATGGCGCTCGATTATTCGCCAGCTTTTGGTGCAAGGCTATTTACACAACCAGGTAGATCGCTACGGCGCGCTGGTGCTTACCGAGCAAAGCCGAGCTTTACTGCGTGGCGAGATACAACTTAGCCTGCGACGAGAGCTGAAGCTTAAACCTGAACGCAAAACCAAACCTGCCAAACGTGCTGTCGCTGAACACCGACAAGAACTATGGGACGCACTACGCGAATGCCGTAAGCGGCTATCAGAAGAACACGGTGTGCCTCCCTATGTCATATTCCACGACGCTACACTGATGGAAATGATGGAGTACATGCCAAATGGGCCCGTGCAGCTACTCGCACTGAATGGTGTAGGTGATGCCAAACTCGAGCGTTACGGTGACGAGTTTCTGGCCGTCATCCGCCAGTTTGCCTAAGGCACACTAGCGTAGAGCTTAATCGAGAGATTTGCGCCATGCGGTTGGCGTCATAGTATGAGTATCACGAAAACTCTTATTGAATGAACTGAGGGAACGAAAACCGCAGTCCATGGCAATGGTCAATATAGGTAATTGCCTCTGGGCCGGGTCTCGCAGGCGGACTGCAGCCTCTTCAATACGGTAACGATTGAGATAATCATTAAAATTGCGATAGCCCAGCTGGCTGTTAATCAATTGCCGTAATTTATACTCAGGTAAAGCCAGCTCTTGAGCCAGCTTGCCGATGGTCAAACTCATCTCTCGATAATAACCCTGCTCCATTAATACTGTGAGTGATTCCAGCGTCTTATCTAGCACGGGATCTTCTGAACACTCTTCAGGCACAACGGCCGGCGTCGAAGTAATGGTTAGCCTGCCCTCTTCAAACAATAGACCAGCGGATACTCTCAGTAATAGATGATTGATCAGCAGCAGTAAAATGGCAGCAGATGCATACTGGACAACGGCAAAACCTGCGCTACCGTCAAAAACCAGCTCGCGCAAGAAGATCAAGAAAAAGAGATACAAGCCAACAACAGCAGCAAACCATAAGCGTAATCTACGCCGTGACTGCACTAAATCGACCTGCCAATACCTGGCGACTTCCGACAAAGCCAGCGCCAGCAAAACAAACTCCAGGGCTTGTGGTAGCCAAAGCAATAAGGCGTCAGAGCCATTGACGCCAACATAGCCCAGAAACCTATCCAGCTCTGGTAGCGCAATGGTCAGCGCAACCAGCGCTATTTTCCAGCGCCGCAATACAAAGTTGTCATCAAACAGGCTGGCACTAAATAACCAGAACAGACCCGGCACAGCCGTTTGCAACGGCGAAGTTAATAGGGTCAGCCAGCTGCCCCCGGTGAGCGGCGCCAACAAATAACCCATAACAGCCAACATTAATAAGACATACAGCTGCTGTTGAATTGTACCCTGCCATTGGCGGTACAACTGAAGCAACATCAAAATCAGCTGTGAAGCGGCCGCGCCAATGGCCAGAAATAATAATGAATCCATGTTCAGACACTGCTTACTACAAAACAATAGCGCACTATATCGCAAAGCGCAGACTAAGAACTAATTGAGGGGGCATAGACTTAACAGGCTCTGGGGTGCCCTAGAAATAACTGTACTGCTCTTCTTCTATTAAACGAATAACTTCTGCCGGACCAACAGGCACAGAATCGACAAAGGGCTGCAGGCCGGTTTTATCCAGACCTCTACTACCCATCCAGGTTTCACAGACTCTAATATCTACTGCCTGAAACGCGGTCAGCCGAGCGGCAAGATCGACAACTTCCTTGTTCATTTGGTAGCTATCTTTCATAAAAGCCCGGCCTTCATCGCCATGCAGAACAAATACAACCGGCGACTGCCTGTCGAGTTGGCCTTCATTAAAAAGCGTGTCGGTACGCTGCAGCAAAGCATGAAGCTCGGATATCGTATGCAGCTCTATTTGAGCAAGATAATTTGATTGGTCAGTAGGGGGTTGCTGGGAAAAATTCGGCTGTGCCAACAGAACGGAAGGTAAACATAACAATAACAGGGCAAGCATATATTTCACGGTAACGCTCCTGTAAGCCGCAGCTTAGTCGCTACCCCTGCGATGTCTTAATGCTAGATGGAAAATGAAGAACCGCAACCACAAGTGCTTTCAGCATTGGGGTTGGTCACAATAAACCGTGAACCCTCTAGGCCCTCGGTATAATCTACCTCGCCACCGACCAGGTACTGATAGCTCAGAGGATCGACTACCAGCGTAACGCCGCTATTATCGATTGCGGTGTCGTCTTCGGCCATTATCTCATCGAAGGTAAATCCGTATTGAAAGCCGGAACAGCCTCCACCCGTAACAAACACGCGCAACTTCAACTGCTCATTAGCCTCTTCAGCCATCAGTTTGCGTACTTTTTCTGCAGCTTTATCAGTAAAACTCATGCTGACAGGGGTGTATTGTTCGGCGGCGGACATAAATACCTCGGATAGTCTTGCCATAATTCAGACCGCCATTATCCTTTAACCAAGTAAATTGGTCAAGTACTACAACAAAAGCGCCAACGGTCGTGCTTCTAGCCGTATTCAGGTAGCCGGCAGCCAGACCGAGCTACTCATCAAACGCTTGTTCCCACGTCATCTCTCGCTCTAGCAGCTGCTTGTCCCCCTTGATCACCTCCGCATGAATAAACACGCGCTCTGGTCCAAAGCCCTCTGGCAGGGTGAACTCACCCTCCATATTCTGATAATAACGAAACTTGATTGTTTTCACCTCTCCCAGCGGAATGGTCGCAGCCTCGTGCTGCGTATGCCCGCCAATAGACATAGTGAGCCGTACGCTAATCAGACGGTGCTTGAGGGCCAGTTGCTTCATGGAAAAGCGGTAACGATAGCGATAAGGCACACTAGCCGGCCACAGTGTCATGTCTCCCACAATCAGCCCACGTTCGGTCTCAGTAGGCGTCATCATGCTGCGATAAAACGCTAAATCCTGGCGCAGCGTCGCCAACTCTTTATCTTTTTCTACCAGTAGCTGCCGTACCTGCTCTGCAGACTGCCGATCAATGTTGGCGCCCACCTGGATCACCGCCAACTCATCTTCCTTTACCGAGAGTTGCTGCTGCAGCGTTTGGTATTGCAACTCCAGCTCATTGAGAAAACGCATGCGTTCAGCGCCATAATCTGCGCCAAACACACTACCAAGATAGACTCCGGCAATACATGCCAAGAGCAGTAAAACCGCTACGAAAATCTCAATATAGCGGCTGCGCCATGGGCGAGCAGACGCAGTCTTGGAACCATCGCGATCTTGCGTAGCCTTAAGCGGATTCATTAGGGAATCAAAGCTGGCGCGCGCAAACCCAGAGTTTCATCAAGACCAAACATAATATTCATATTCTGCAGCGCCTGACCAGAGGCTCCCTTGGTAAGATTATCAATCACCGACAATACGACCACCTGATCACTATCAGCAGGTCTGTGAACAGCAATACGACACAGGTTTGTTCCGCGCACGGTACGGGTCTGTGGATGCTCTCCAGCAGGCATCACATCGACAAAAGGTTCATTGGCAAAGACCTCTTCGTACAATGCCTGTAAATCAACCGAAGTATCGGTCAGCGTGGCATAGAGCGTGCTGTGCATACCTCTAATCATCGGCACCAGGTGCGGCACAAAAGTCAGCCCCACATCAGTGCCTGCCAAGTCGACAAGCCCTTGTTTAATTTCGGGTAAATGTCTATGCCCAGGCACAGCATAAGCCTTGAAACTGTCTGCGCATTCGGTCAGCAAAAAATCCACCTTGGCGGCCTTGCCCCCACCACTGACACCCGAAACTGAATTGGCGATCAAACGTTGCGGGTCAATTATGCCTGCCTTAATCAGCGGTAGAAAACCCAACTGAATAGAGGTCGGATAACAGCCAGGGCAGGCTACCAAACTCGCATTGCGAATCTGTTCCCTGTTCACTTCGGGTAAACCGTAGACCGCTTGCGCTACTTTCTCAGGGCAACCGTGAGGCTGGCCATACCATTGTTCCCACGTGGCTATGTCACGAATTCGAAAATCCGCGGATAAATCGATCACGCGTGCGTCACCCAGCGCCAGCTCCGCCATCATGCCCTGAGCAACACCATGCGGGGTGGCAAAAAATACCACATCACAGGCAGCCAAAACCTTCGAATCTGGCACGCTAAACCGCAGGTCATAAAAACCCCTGAGACTGGGAAACATCTGGTCAACTCGCACGCCGGCCTCACTACGCGAGGTAATTGCCACCACTTCTGCTTCCGGATGTGTAGCCAGAAGACGCAATAATTCCACTCCGGTATAGCCGGTTCCGCCAACAATTCCTACCTTGATCACGACCTATCTCCTTGGTGCCCCACTGATCACTAGCGGTGCACGTCTTTCTGTAAGACAATGAATACACCATGCATGCTATCTAAAAGCGCGCCTGAATTCACCTCAAGGAATGCACAAAACGATTTTATGGGCAATCAGTCGAACAGATGGTGGCAAAAAGTGGTACCCAATTGGCACCATGAACTTGCCAGTGAAGGCGCTACAGTCCCTTATGCAATAGCCGGTATTGTCATTGGTCTAATGACGGGGCTGGTCATGGTGCTGTTTCGCAGCCTGTTTGAACTGCCCCTGGAGTACTTTTTCTCTGGTGACCCAGAGGATTTTGAATCCATGCCGCCGTGGTTGTATTTTGTGCTACCGGCCAGCGGTGGTCTGTTATTGGGTATTTTATTACAACGTTTTGGTCAGGGGCATAGCCAAACAGGCGTGGCTCATACTGTGCATGCCGTACACAATCTTCACGGTCGCCTGCCCTGGCAAAACGCCTTAGTGCAACTATTTGGCGGAGCTTTGGCACTGGGAACCGGCATGTCGGTTGGCCGTGAGGGCCCCGCCGTCCATTTGGGTTCGGCTACTGCTTCGCTGCTTGGCCAACGTCTGGGGCTACCCAATAACAGCCTCACAATTTTGGTGGGCTGCGGAACCGCTGCCGCCATCGCCGCCTCCTTCAATACACCCATTGCTGGCATCATCTTTGCGATGGAGGTGGTATTAATGGAATATACCATCGCCGGTTTTATGCCCATTATGCTCGCCGCAGTCTGCGGCACCTTCGTAACTCGATTGGTATATGGGGATATACAAGTTTTGCCGCACGCTGAGGGAGCTCTAACCAGCCTTCCCGAGCTCTCTTGGGTCATGCTGGTCGCGTTAGCTACTGCCACCACCAGCATGGTCTTTGTGCGGTTAATTAAATTCTGGCTACGCAACGGACCCAGCGCCATTTGGGCCCGCATTGCACTGGCCGGAGTTATTTGCGGATTGTGCGGACTGGCTGCACCACAAATACTGGGCACGGGCTACGACACTCTTGCCAGTCTGGTCAGCGAAAGCTGGCTGCCAATCACATTCATTCTGGTCATCATCGCCAAATTAATTGCCAGCTCTGCTTGTGTTGGTCTGGGAGTTCCTGGCGGCATGATAGGTCCGGCACTGTTTATCGGTGCCAGCGTAGGGGGCCTGATCGGCTATGCAGGGACAATATTAATGCCCGGTCTGGCCATCGACAGCGAACTCTATGTATTACTTGGCATGGCGGCAATGATGGCGGCGATGCTCAATGCGCCTTTGGCGGCTTTATTAGCGCTGGTAGAACTGACATGGAATCCGGCGATGATATTTCCCGGCCTGCTGGTTATCACGGTCACTAATATTACCCATCGCAGCCTATTCCGTCAGCCTTCTGCTGTCGCCGCTACACTCACCCATTTTGGCATCACGGTAGCCAACGACCCTATGAGCCTGGCATTACAGCGCAGAGGGGTTACCAGCCTGATGTCGAGCAGCTTTCAGCACAGCCCGCGTCATCTCTCGGTAGAACAGCTAGATAAATTACAAGCAACTAAGCCTGACTGGATTTTGGTAGAAGAAGATAATAAGCTTCGTGCGATTAAGGGCGGCGAGCTCAACGAGATTTCGGCAGGGAACACCGAGGAGAATGTCGATCTTTTAAGCTCCAGTCACCACCGGCCCACCATTACCATTGATAACACGGCGAGTCTCAAGCAAGCATGGCTGGATCTGAACAAACATAAAGTCCGGGTACTGCTAATACGCCGTACTAGCACAACAAACAATCAAGGTATATTAGGCGTTCTCACGCGCAACAATATAGAACAGAATATTTGGAAAACCTGAATACAAGGCCTTTATGCTCTGGATTAAAGCGTTTCACATTATATTTGTCGTCTGCTGGTTCGCCGGCATATTCTATTTACCCAGACTTTTTGTCTATCATGCGATGAACGAAGACTCTGCCGTGCGTGCACAGCTGTCAGTCATGGAAGGCAAGCTTTATCGTTTCACCAGTATGAATGCCGTCTTGACGGTAGCACTGGGAGTTGCTGCTTTTGCAATGAATACAGAATATTTTCTGGCCAGCGCCTGGTTTCATGCCAAAATGATAGGTGTGATACTACTGATAGCCTACCATTTGATGTGCGGCCACATGGTAAAGCAGCTGGCAGCCGGAGAAAATATTCGCAGCCATATCTTTTACCGATGGTTTAACGAAGCCCCCGTGTTTTTATTATTAGCCATCGTCATCCTGGTGGTGGTACGGCCCTTTTAGAATAAGTATCACAGCCAGCCTAGACAAACTTGCGGCTGCCGACAGTGACGGCGATAATGCAAGCCTGATCACAGCGAAGCCAGAGCAAAACACCATGAGTCGATCTAAAGAACTATTTGAAGCCGCGCAAAAACATATTCCCGGCGGCGTAAATTCTCCCGTGCGAGCCTTCAAAGCCGTTGGTGGTACGCCGGTATTTGTAGAGCGTGCCGAGGGCGCCTTTCTCTATGATGCCGACGGGGAAACGTATATCGACTATGTACAGTCATGGGGACCGATGATTCTTGGGCATTCACATCCCGATGTTATCGATGCCGTCATTCAAAAAGTGCGATGCGGCCTGAGTTTTGGTACTCCCACTGAGATCGAAACGGCGCTGGCTGATCGCGTTTGCGAGATCATGCCCAATATGGACATGGTACGCATGGTTAACTCGGGCACCGAAGCCACCATGAGCGCAATTCGACTGGCTCGAGCTTATACCGGACGCGACAAAATCGTCAAATTTGAAGGCTGTTATCACGGCCACTCGGACTCGCTATTAATCAAAGCCGGTTCCGGCGCACTGACCTTTGGCGTACCCAGCTCGCCAGGAGTCCCCGCCGCTCTGGCCGCAGATACCATTACTCTCACCTACAATGATATAGAAGGCGTTAAGCAGGCATTTGCCGAAATCGGTGATCAAGTAGCCTGCATCATTGTCGAGCCTGTCGCCGGCAACATGAGTTGTGTTCCGCCTATCCCTGGCTTCCTGGAAACATTGCGCGAACAGTGCACGGCATACGGTGGCCTGCTTATTATGGACGAGGTCATGACCGGCTTTCGTCTGGGTTTGACCGGCGCTCAAGGTCATTACAACATTGAAGCTGATTTAACCACGCTAGGCAAAGTCATGGGCGGCGGCATGCCGGTAGGTGCTTTTGGCGGTAAACGCGAGATCATGGAGCAACTGGCGCCGCTGGGTCCGGTTTACCAAGCAGGCACTCTGGCCGGCAATCCTGTGACTATGGCTGCCGGTTTAAAAACTCTGGAACTGATCAGCGCAAAAAACTTTTATCAGCCTATTTTTGAGGCCACTCATGAACTGGCCACAGATTTTGAACGACTGGCTCGCGATGCCGGTATTCCGTTGACAACTAATCATGTTGGCTCGATGTTTGGCATATTTTTTACCGAAGCCGAAAAGATTACCAACTATAGCCAGGTCATGGCCTGTAATAGTGAACGCTATAACCGTTTCTTCCATGGCATGCTCGAACGCGGAGTCTATCTGGCCCCGGCCTGCTACGAAGCCGGTTTTGTCAGTGCAGCACACAGCGCGGAAGTCATAGATCAAACCCTCAACGCGGCACATAAGGTATTCGCCACTCTGTAGCGTCAAGTCATTAACAGTCGGTAAGTACAAACAGGGCGAAATTAGACAATAATCAGGCGATGCCAACTCATACGAAGGTGCTCGCCATGTCAGACTCTATCTCGCCCGCTAACCCCTCCAGACGTCACCTGTTCAAGGGCATCGGTATCGGTGCCGTAGTGGGCGCGCTTGGCGGCTATGCCGGCGGGCGTCTGGGGCAACGCGACATGGTTTGCCTCGACCAGGACTTACCGGCCGACGCTACTGAGGCAGAGAAAGCTTTACGCGATCTGCAGTCCACCCTCAATGCCTACGATCAGGATTATATCCACAGAGGATTTGTTGCACCCAACTCCACCGATATAGCCGATGCTTACCGCTATCTTCAGCACCTTCTTGCTACCGGCATTGAGCTATTTGTCGAAGGCGATCCCGAGCGACCAGAGATGGCACAGATTGTTTCCCCCACCCGTAAACTGATGGGAGACAATGCTGACGCTTATTACTTTCACGCATCAATTTTAGGTGACCGTAATTACATCGTGCGAGGAAAAAATACCGGTGAGGTGTATATTTCAATGACTCTGCATACCGGCACCGAGCCAGGCAGCTGGGCTACCGGCGTCGCTAACGCGGTGAATAGCCAGCAATTCACAACGGACGAAAATGGCAGCTGGTCAATTCTCATCGGCCCTAATGTGAGCGGCCCCAATACCGTAACCACAACCGCCGACACCGTATCGATTATTTCCCGTCATTATTATATGAACGAAACTTATGCCGCTGCCGATCCCGACATTCAGCCAGTAATTCGCATACAGCCGGAGCAGCCGGTTGCTCCACCCCCGCTGCCTGATGATGCCAGTATCGCTCGCAAAATTCGCTCGCTGGACGGATTTATCCGCGCCAACAGTATTGACCGCCCCCTGATGAACCCGCTTGATACACCCGACTGGTTTTCACTAATTCCCAATACCATGGGACAACCTGCAAAATGGGTTAATGAAAAAGGCGGTGGTGGCTGGGGCGCGCTGGACAACGCCTACTCCGCAGGGCTATTCCAGTTATCCGCCGATGAAGCCCTGATCATCAAGGGTAAGATGCCCGGCTGCTTGTTTGCCAACGTACTCTTGTGGAACAAATACTTGCAGTCACTAGACTACCGTTACCGGCAGGTATCACTGAACAAGCGTCAAATGGAAATCGCTGAAGATGGAAGCTTCACAATTGTAGTAGCCCATCAGGACCCAGGACATAAAAATTGGCTCGACACCGAAGGGCGAGAAGGCGGCATTGTTTATTGGCGCTTTCTTCTACCAGAGGGCGACATCGACGCGCTGGAAACCAAGCTCGTCAAATTTTCTCAGCTATAGTGGTATAGCGATTCGACGAATCGCTTTGGCTCCAACCGGATGGCGCACCAGTAAAGAGATATTCATCTGTATCATTGACTCAAAATAATGAACACTGAGATCCGTATGCACAAATTACTGACCAGTCTAATAGCTCTGACTCTAATTGCCTGCGGCGAGCCACCCGGGCCAGGTGAAATTACTGGTCAGGCACTACCTGATGAGGTCGTTAGTCAGCGGGAGATTGCGCAACAGTCGGTCATCAAGCAGTGGCCCGCCGCGACCGAAAAGCAAATTTTATTCGGTGATCTGCACGTTCACACCACCTACTCTTTGGACGCCTATCAATTTACGCTGCCCATGATGCAGAACGAAGGTTTGCATCCAATAGGTGATGCCTGTGACTACGCACGCTACTGCTCCGATCTGGACTTCTGGAGTATTAATGACCACGCCATTTCGATAACCCCCAGAATTTGGGCAGAGACGAAAAAAAGCCTGCAACAATGCGATGCAATTGCCGGTCAAGGCTCACAGTCCGACCTCATCACTTTTGCCGGCTGGGAGTGGACCCAGATAGGCCGCACACCGGAGAAACATTACGGCCACAAAAACGTGGTTTTCAAATACCTTGATGACGACAAACTGCCCGCCCGAGTCATTAATTCAGGGGCTGGCAAAGACGACCTCTTTGAGGGTCTTGTAGATGAAAAATCCATGTTAATGGACATGCTGAAGTGGCCCTTAGTTGATGTACCCAATACCCGCGATTATCTGAATTATTTTACTATGCTGGTTGATATGACCAGCGTTCCTGCCTGCGCGGAAGACATCAACAGCCCTGACCTGCCCGTCGATTGCACCGAAACCGCGACAACACCGGATAAATTATTTGCCAAACTGGACCAGTGGGGACTGGATTCCATCGTTATTCCGCATGGCAATAGCTGGGGCCTCTATACCCCGCTTGGCGCCACCTGGGACAAACAACTGGCTGGCAAAATGCATGACCCAAAATACCAGACCATGATTGAAGTCTATTCCGGCCACGGTAATTCGGAAGAACACCGCCCATGGCGTGCCATAGAATGGAATGATGATGGCACAGCATTTTGTCCCGAGCCACAAGATGGCTACGAAGCATGCTGCTGGCGAGCGGGTGAAATTATTCAACAACGCTGTGACGACCCACTGGCTGCCAGTTGCCAGCAAGCCATCAGCAAGGCACGCATGAATTACCTGGAGCTTGGCCCTGCCGGCCACCGCAGTATCGACGGTGAAAGCACGGAAGATTGGGGAAATTGCGGCCAATGTACCGACTGTTTTACCCCGGCATTTAATCACCGCCCGGGAACCTCGGCACAATATGCCATGGCCATCACCAATTTCGATGAAGCCGAACCCAAACGCTTTCGGTTCGGCTTTATGGCCTCCAGTGACAATCACTCGGCCCGCCCCGGCACCGGTTACAAGGAATACGATCGCCGCCAGATGACCGAAGCGTCCGGCCCGCAAGATCATCTGTGGCGCGAGCGCATCTACAATCATAATGGCAAAGCGGGCGTAGAAAGCTTCGGCCGCGACGATATCGAAGTCACCCAACCGCATTTCAATTTCTTTAATTGGGAACGTGGCTCATCCATGTTTCTGACCGGTGGCCTTATCGCGGTGCACAGCGAAGACCGCAGCAGAGAACAAGTCTGGGACGCGCTACAGCGCAAGGAAATTTACGGTACTTCTGGCCCCAAGATACTGCTCTGGTTCAATTTACTCAAAGACAGTAAAGGCAAAACCGTCGCAATGGGTAGCGAGGCCCTTGTCGATAGCACACCAGAATTCAGAGTACGTGCTGCTGGTAGTCAAAAACAACTTCCGGGCTGCCCCGACTATGCCGTTGATGCGTTGGGTAGTGCGCGACTGGAAAAACTTTGCCATAACGAATGCAGTAACCCCTCGGATGAACGGCACCCCATTAGCCGGCTCGAGATAGTGCGCATCACACCACAGATTACCCCGGGCGAACCGGTAGATGAGTTGATTGAGGACCCTTGGCGTGTCATAGCTTGCAGCGCAGACGGTAGCGGTTGTGAGGCGACCTTCAGCGACCCTGAGTATGCGGCAATGGGGCGGGAAGCCATCTATTACGCGCGCGCCATTCAAGAGGCCACTCCGGCGGTCAACGGCGCGGGTTTACGCTGCGAGTACGATGAAAGCGGTCAATGTATCGCGGTAAACCCCTGCTATGCCGATGTGCGTACGGCATTGGATGATGATTGCCTGGCACCTACCGAACAACGGGCATGGTCATCACCTATCTTCGTGCGCCCAACAGGCTAAGAGCGGAATTTGACGAGTAGAAAGCCCAGCGCCTTGCCTAAAAAGACATTCAAAATCCAGGCAAAGAGCACTATGACACCCAGCTTACCCAACTCTCGTTCGATGCCAGTATTGTTAAAAGCTTCAAAAACCAGACTGTAAACAAGCAGCACGGGCGAGACCAATACCAAGCAGTGATTCAACACTGTATACCACTTCAGCCTTAGCGACTGCACAAAATACAGACCGAGTGTGATATTGATCATACTGGAAAAAAACAAATACACATGTGAGGTTCTCAGCAATAGCCGCGGCGTATCTTCAAGGTCCTGTAGCCCTCCCATCTGCAACGCAAAATACTGACCCGACAGCAAAAACAAAGCCAAGCCAACAAGACCTATGCATAAATGTGTTTGTTTTAACATCAATGCCATCCCCCTCTGAAAAACTAGTCCTGACAAGCCAGTACTTAGTTACCCTATAGTGTTATAGCGTAGCGCTGTTTGAAGGCCTAGACTGCATGAATCAATAAATACGATAAGAGACTAACATGTTCCGATCTCTCGATCCCAATGGCGCTACCAGTCTCTGCCTCCTGAGCACGATGGGAACAGTAGCACTGTCCTCCTTGATGCTGCTACCGCTGCTGGTTGGCGCCTATGTCGACCATCTTGGCTACGCAGAGGACACTGCGGGTTGGATCTCCAGCATTAATCTCGCCGGCGTCACCGTGATGACTTTAATCGTATCGCTGAAAACTCGCCACTGGCCGCTAGAGCGCATTGCTGGCTTTGGTCTGGCAGGTATGGTTGTGTTTGACCTGCTCTCACTGTTTCAGCCCTCACTGGTAATTTTTTGTGGCTTACGTTTCTTATCCGGCATGGCCGGCGGCGCGGTGGGGGCCGCCGTGGTTGCCGCAATTGCCCGACTCCCAAGCTCCGATAAAGGCTATGGTATCTATATCGGCTTTCAGTTTTTACTGCCGGCGCTGGCCTTTTTTCTACTGCCGGGTATATTGCCAGACATCGGCTATACCGGATTAATGCTCATCCTGATAGCCTTGGAAGGGGCTCTACTCTTATTTGTACCGTTATACACAAACTATCGCGTGGACGATAAGACCCAACAAAATACAACGGATCAAGCGCAAGTAGAATGGCGGCTACTACTGCAGGCAGCGGCGTTCTTTTCTTTGCTGGGGCTTTGTCTTTACGGGGCGGCCAACGCAGCAATATATGCCTACGCAGACCGCATAGGACTTAGTGCCGGTCTAAGTCTTGAAGCAACAGGCAACGCTCTGTCACTGGCAAGCGCGATATCCGTTATCGGCGCCTTATTAGTTGTATGGCTGCAAGATAAATTCGGCCATATGAAACCCATGGGAATGGGTATATTGGCTCAGATAGTGGCTATGTTGATACTAATATACAGCCCGACGGTAACGGGCTACTGGATAGGTTTTACTATTTGGTCAGTGGCCTGGGCCTTCACTTGGCCGTACTTTTTGAGCATGCAAGCCGACCTGGACAGCACTGGAACCGTTGTTGTCGCGGGGCAGTTCACCAATTTGTTGGGCAACTCGGCCGGCCCTGCCATGGCGGCCTTTGCATTAGCAGGAGGCGGCTATGATTATGTTATCTGGCTCACCATTGCTCTGTTTGTTTGTAGCCTGGTGCCCATGTACTTTGTCAACAGGCATCTACCGGAGAAACATTCCGTGCCCACGTCCTAATAAAATACTGAGGAACCGCTACCTAGCCCATCCTCTATTGAAGGTGGGCATTATTTCTTCTTACGCAATACTCCGAAGCCGTCGTTGCTTTCCTGTGTCGTGCCGCTATTCGATGACTCGCCTCGCGGTGCAGGAGGCTTTTTCTTCGAGGTTTTCTTGGTCGCCTTTTTCTTTACGGCTTTGGTCTTTTTTGCCTCGATTTTTTTCTTCTTTGAGCCCGCCGCTTTGCCCGATGATTTGACTTTCTTGGGGCCACTGTATTCCGCCTTCAGCCCACTAATTGCACGCGACTCAAATCGAATTTTCAAATAACGCTCGATGCCAGACATGGCATTCCATTCACTGGCACTCACCAGCGTTATCGCTTTGCCCTCATGTCCCGCCCGACCGGTACGCCCTACTCGGTGAACATGATCATCGCCCGACTGCGCGATGGTGAAATTAATCACCAAATCCACTCCGTCTATATCCAGACCTCGAGCCGCCAGATCTGTCGCCACCAGCACCTCTAAACCACCCTGCCTGAACTGATTCATTATCTGCTTGCGGTCGTTTTGCGATATCTCACCGTGAATATAATTCACCTTGAATTTTTTGTAGCGCAGCAGGTGGCTTAATTGTTCGCACTGTACACGGGTATTGCAAAACACCATGACCTTGCGCGCCTCTTCTTCGGTAATCAGCGCGGCGACCAGCTTTTCTTTGTGTTTGATATCGTCAGCCAATATGCGCTGCTGTTTGATATGACTGTGTTGCTGCCGGTGAGAGTCTACTTCTATCGACTGCGGGTCCTTAAACGTCTCAGTAACTCGCCCTAAACCCTTATGTCTTAAGGTGGCAGAGAACAACAAATTTTGTCGGTCTTTATTACAACTACTGGAGATAGTATGCATGTCGACAGCAAAGCCCATATCCAGCATGCGGTCGGCTTCATCGAGCACCAGAATCTCGAGGCTCTTGAAATCTGGCGTGCCTTTTTCAATATGCTCAACTAAACGACCGGGGGTGGCGATCAATACTTCCGGGTTTTTTCGCAGCGTCGCTACCTGATGTTTGAAGGCCTCGCCACCAATGATCAGGCCACACTTGATATAGGTAAATTCCGCCAACTGCTCGAAGTGTTTTTGTGTTTGCAGTGCCAATTCACGCGTAGGCAACAAAATCAGCACCCGGGTACCACTATTGGGTACGTCCTGTGCCAGCATACGCTCCAGCACAGGCAGTAAAAATGCCGCTGTTTTTCCGCTGCCTGTTTGTGCTGATACCATCAGGTCTTTGCCTGCCAAAGCAGCGGGAATAGCCTGTGACTGCACCGCAGTTGCCTCTGTAAAGCCGAGTTTATCGAGGGCTTTGAACAATTGTTTATGCAAGGGCAATTCGTTAAGCAGCGACAAGCGGGTATTCCTGATTCAAGTATGTTTGGCGCTACTTTAACAGATAGAATAAGTATGGTCAGATAAGACTTTTGAGTGATAACTCCTGAAAATTGATCTAAGGTCTCATTGGGCCTCAAAAATCACTGAAGGTGACGATATATGCACAAACTCAAACTCTCTTACTTTGATTTTGACGGTGGTCGCGGAGAACCCGCCCGACTAGCCCTGACTATTGCCAAGATAGCTTTTGACGACCATCGTATTCCGCTTACCAACTGGCCCGAGGGGAAAGGACTAAGCCGCCTTTTCAGGCGCTTTCATCTAAAGACCAGCAATAAAATTCACTATAGCCGCGCTCGTCAGATTGGCATTTTCCAGCTGCACAAAATGTCCGGCATCAGGAATAATTTTAATCCCGCGTAAATCGGGTACACGCTGCTTCATTCTATCCAGCGTCGCGTCATTAACAGATGCCATAACGGGATCATTCTCTCCAGCGATAAACAGGGCCGGCACTTCAACATTTAGCGCTGCATATTTGTCACCGATATGCCAATTAATATCGGCCACACGATAACTAGCCAAACCACCAATAAAGGCGCTATCGCTGCCAGTTGTTAAGTAGGCTCTCTCTATGAGATCCATATCTTGTTCGCTCATCCAGGGCCAGGGCAAGCCAGGAGCCTGCGGAAGAACGTCGAGATATTGTGTTCCAGCAGAAGGATAATCTGCCCAATCACCTAGGCTGCCATTGGCACTCAAGCCCCAATAGATACGTGACAGAAACTCCCTGGCATTCTCCCCAAGCTCTTTGTCGGCTAGCCCTTCGGCTTGAAAATAATGTGCATGAAAAAACTGATGCTCAGCTATAGCATTAAAACCCGTACTTGGAGGATTAACGGGAGAGGCCACTAACAGACTGCTCAGCGCTTCTTCTGATAATTCGTCAGCAGCCAAATGCCCTAGACAACTGCGGCCATAATAATCGTGGTCGAAGGGCACACTGATACCCACGACGCCGACAACACAGGAGGGTTCCCTAATCGCCATATTCCATACCAATGGCGCGCCGAAATCCTGGCCGACAAATATGGCTTTTTCTGCATCCAGAGCCTGCAACAGGCCAAGCATGTCTGCCACTTGTTGGTCCATATTGTAATCGGCGAGTAATGAAGGACGAGAACTCTCTCCATAACCCCGCATATCGACGGCAACACCGGTAAAACCCGCAGTGGCCACCGCAGCCAGCTGATGGCGCCAATGTGACCAATGTCCTGGAAAGCCGTGACAAAAGATAACCAGAGGGCCTTTACCCTGCGTAACAATATGTAATTTTATACCGTTAGTTTTTATTATTTTTTCTAAAAGGCTGTGCATCGAATATCTCCCGGAGGGCAGTGCTTATCGAATCTCAAATGACAGCCCGGCAATGCGCCATGTAGAGCAACATGGTTGAATTAAACCACCGCTTTATATTTCCGCGTTGTGGTAAATATTTTGCACATCGTCAAGATCGTTGATCATCTCCAGAAACTTTTCAAACATTTCCAGCGCATCTTCGTCAATCGGCGCAGTATTTTGCGCTAGATATTGAATTTCAGCCATTTCAAAATCTATCTCACCAAAGGCGTTGTTCAGTGCCTGTTTTGCCTTAAAATACTCTGTATTTGGCACAAATACGCTGACCAAGCCCTCTTCACTCTCTATGTCGCTGACATCCACATCTTCCATCATCAGCGCTTCAAGAACAGCCTCTTCGTCGTCGTGTTTGAATACAAAAATCGCGCAATGATCAAACATGTGACTGACGCTACCCTGCGTACCAATTTTGCATTTGGTTTTGGTAAAACACAGACGCACATCGCCAAAGGTGCGATTGGGGTTATCAGTCAGGCACTCGATCATAACCATAGTACTACCCGGGCCATATCCCTCATAAATAGCAGGTGAAAAATCTTCACCGCCGCCGCCCTTGGCTTTGGTAATGGCTTTTTCAATAACATGGCTCGGCACCTGATCTTTTTTCGCTCGATCAATTAAACCCCGCAAAGCCAAATTACCATCAGGCTCACAGCCGCCGGCCTTGGCGCAAACATAGAGTTCGCGACCATAACGGCTATACACCTTGGCCTTGGCATCAGAGGTTTTGGCCATAGACACTTTACGGTTTTGATAGGCTCTGCCCATGGGTTGGTGCTCCGGAATAAGAAAAGCTGTGATTTTATAGATATTAGCGGGATTAGTGAACGTCTTTCCCCACAATGAAGAACATTCGGTGAAACGGGTTAGAAAGCTAAAATCTATGTCCTCGTCGATTTCGCATGATATGACTCAATACTGTAGTTCTGACTCACTAGCCGGCCGAGTATTACCCAGATATACTCCACTCGTCCATAATTGGTCACGAGCTATGGCTTGAGGATGCTTAAGAAACCCATGATGAACAGAAAAAATATACTGCTTTCTCTCGGTCTTCTCTTAGCCAGCGCAGCAACCGGGGAGACAATTGACGCATCCGATCCCACCAAGATCTACACTTTTCTGGGCGGCGGCCCAAAGTATACCGACTTCACCACGGGGGAGTACCTGTGGGAAGCGCGCCTTATCGGCAATCTGGGGCTGAGCGATCACGACATGGTGCTGTTTGAGGCCGGCTACGGCAGAATAACCGGACATGATCAACACAAATCCGAATCAGGCTGGACCAGTACCCGATTACGCTGGTTCCATCTATTCGAAATGGATTACGAAGCCATAGGTTATCGCGGCATGGGCACGCAAGTGGACCTGCAACTTGCGGGAGGTATACGGGGTACTGATGGACAGAATCTGCTGGTTACTGGGGTAATGCCTACCTGGAATTTCTCCGAAAATTTGAGCCTGTACTTGTCACTCAACCTGGTTAACGCCTGGGACAAGCGATTCGAGAATTACAACGGCGCAGGCGCGGGCTTTGATGCACAGATCATCTACAACAACGAGAACTGGTGGCCTGGCGCGCAGGTACGCCTCATCCCGGTCTACAATTATTTCTTAGCCGGGGAACTCGATGGAGAGGGTTCGGGAAATTTTGATATCAACGTCGGCGGAGAGTTTTCTCCCACAGTCATGTGGGATATCACCTACCAGACCAACTTTGACAAGGATCTAAATACCTTTCGCAGGGGCGAGGATACCGATATTGAAAATGACTGGAACCTCTTCTTCAACGTCACCAGCTACTTTTGAACTAGTGCCTCCCCGCGCCATCCTCTGCGGTGGTAAGCAGGGCATAGAGCTCGCCACCCGCGCGCAATACCCTCCAGCGATGGATGGATTCCATCTACCGCCTGTTACCAGAAGATCAGCTATAGCCCTTGCGAAGGGATCGAGTGAGGGCCGGATTGTGGTGCCACTAATTACATTTAGAATCGCCGCAGTTCAAACAAGTCACACAGCCATCCATAAGAATCACGGCTTTGGTCGAGCACTTGCCACACATGGTCGCCTTCGATGGGAAATCGCCCTGATCTTCTACATCGCTATTGCCCGCTGAGTTTTTCTCAGCTGCATCATATGCCGCACGCTTTTCTTGCAGCATTTTCTGATGCTCCGGATCCAGATCGTCATCCTTGAGCAGACCAATCATTTTCATATGGTCTTCAATGCAACAACCTATTTCAGCAACGATAGAAGGCATAAAACGACCACCGCTTTTGAAGTAACCGCCCTGGGGGTCAAATACCGCTTTCATTTCTTCTACCAGGAAGGTGACATCCCCGCCCTTGCGAAAAACCGCAGACATTACCCGGGTCAGTGCCACTACCCATTGAAAATGATCCATATTTTTGGAGTTTACAAATACTTCAAATGGACGCCGCAGTTCGTGATCGGTACCCGGATTGAGCACGATATCATTTATGGTGATATACATCGCATGCTCGGACTGCGGTGTCTTGATTTTATAGGTCGAACCTAGCAGCATATCAGGACGGCTGACTTTCTCATGCATATGCACAATATCAGCACCCTTTACCACCGCCGGTATTTCTACCTCGGCTTCCTCGGTAATCACTTTGTAACCAACAATTTCTTTATCTATCTTTATAGCCATAATCTTGTCTCTAATATCCTGTACTTATAACTTACCGTAATAGCCTTCTTTCAGGGCATCGAATAGATTGGCCGCTGAATGAATTTCGCCGTCATACTCTATGTCTTCATTACCCTTAGCCTTAAAGCTGGTGCCATCTGCCAATTTAAATTCGTAGACGGTATTTTCAAGATCCGCTTCTTTGACCAACACACCCTGGAAAGCCGCAGGATTGAAACGAAAAGTCGTACAACCCTTAAGTCCCTGCTCGTAAGCGTAGCGATAGATATCCTTGAAATCTTCATAGGGATAATCGGTCGGTACATTGGCCGTCTTGGAAATAGATGAATCGATCCATTTTTGTGAGGCGGCCTGAACATCGACATGCTCTTTTGGCGTTATGTCATCAGCACTAACGAAGTAATCTGGCAGTTTCTCACCTTCTTTATCAGAGAACGGCATGGCCTTAGCATTGATAAGCTCTCTATAAGCCAATAACTCATAGGAAAATACATCGACTTTTTCCTTACTCTTTTTACCTTCGCGAATCACATTGCGAGCATAGTGGTGCGCAAAGCTTGGCTCGATGCCGTTACTGGCATTATTAGCCAAGGATAAAGAGATAGTACCTGTGGGCGCTATCGAGCTGTGATGAGTAAAACGTGCGCCCTGCTCTGCCAGTTCGGCAACCACCTCAGGTGCCACCTCTGCCACTTGCTGCATATAACGGCTGTATTTGGCGTGTAATACTTTACCCTTAATTTTAGCACCGACCTTGTAGCCATCCTTTTTCATTTCAGGACGGATGCGCAGCATATCGGCAGTGACGGTAAAGTCTTCTTCCATTACCGGTGCGGGGCCTTTTTCTTTCGATAAATCGAGAGCAGCCTGCCAACCGGTAACAGCCAGCTCGCGGCTGACATCGTCAGTAAATGCCAGTGATTTCTCGCTACCATAAGCCATACGCATCATGGTCATACTGGAACCCAAACCTAAGAACCCCATGCCATGACGACGCTTATTCAAAATTTCGTGGCGCTGCTGCTCCAATGGCAAACCATTGATCTCAACCACGTTATCCAGCATACGGGTGAATATAGCGACCACTTCCTTGAATTCATCCCAGTCAAAATGGGCTTTCTCGGTAAACGGCTCTTTTACAAATCGGGTCAGGTTAATTGAGCCCAGTAGACAACTACCATAAGGTGGCAGCGGTTGTTCGCCGCAAGGGTTGGTAGCCCGAATATCTTCACAGAACCAGTTATTGTTTTGCTCGTTCACCTTATCAATAAGGATAAAACCCGGCTCGGCAAAGTCGTAGGTAGACGACATAATCACGTTCCACAATTTGGACGCTCGCAGAGTCTTAAATATTTTGCTGGCCACAAGACCATCATCATTACTGACATAGGCTGATTTATCGGTGCTGCCATGCCAGGCGCGCCAGATCACGTCAGTGGGGTCATTGAGATCAACGTCCAGTGCTTCTTTTTTGGTTAAGGGGTAAGCCAGATGCCAATCGGAGTCGTCTTTTACTGCCTGCATAAACTCATCGGTAATCAGCAGTGAGAGATTAAACTGACGCAGGCGACCGTCTTCGCGCTTGGCACGGATAAACTCGATAACATCCGGATGACCAATATCGAAGGTCGCCATTTGCGCTCCACGACGACCACCCGCCGAAGACACGGTAAAACACATTTTGTCGTAGATATCCATAAACGACAAAGGACCCGAAGTATAAGCGCCTGCACCAGAGACATAGGCGCCTTTAGGACGCAGCGTAGAGAACTCATAGCCAATACCACAGCCGGCCTTCAAGGTTAGCCCAGCTTCGAGGTTCTTATTAAGGATTCCTTCCATGGAATCGGGGATCGTGCCCGATACCGTACAATTGATTGTTGATGTCGCAGGTTTGTGCTCCAGAGCTCCGGCATTAGAGGTAATACGACCGGCGGGAATTGCACCATGTCGCAGAGCCCAGAGGAACTTTTCGTGCCACTCTTCTACTTTAGAACCCTCTTCTACCTCTGCCAATGCATGGGCAATACGACGGTATGTCGCGTCAATATCTGCATCGACGGCATTGCCCGCCTTGTCTTTCAGGCGATATTTTTTATCCCATATATCGAGTGATGCGGCCTGCAGGGGAATGTCTTTTTCAACCTTGGCTGCCACGGCCAATTCTAGGTGAGTCATGTATCTCTTTTCCTGTTTGCTGTCTATTAATAGCGATTGTTTTAATTATCACCACCAAGGCCTCTAGGCGGTGTGAATACGAATTTTTGTGGCCTGTTCATTTCTGTTATTTATACTAATTTTGACAAAAAATGAATAATTTAGCCTGTCGATAGGAAAAATTTTAGCACAACATCTTGTGTTCGCCAGTATTTAAATCATCTATATATACGATTACGGAGATAAAATGCCGCCAAAGTCACGCCAGTATTGGGCTAGCGGGTTAGTAGCTATTTAGAAGTTTTTTTTTGACACAGCTTATCCACAAACTTATACCTGCAGTCGCGGTCTCAAAGACAGAGAAAAGCCACACTAACGCGCCGGCTGAGGAAAATGAGCCAGGCCAACCGCCACTAACAATTCATCCAGCATACCCAAACTCAGGCCCCAGATATGTTTACCCTGATACCAGTAACAGGGCAGTTCAAGATCAATATCATCCCGCTGCCAGCGCATAGTCTCCCGGTTACCGGCATCAGCCAGAAAAGACAGCGGCACCCAAATGGTATCAGCGACTTCGTAGTTGGGGTGTAATGGCGGCTCACGATGCAAAGCGAATACGAAGGGCGTCACCCACATGGCACTAGTGCCAGTCCTCAGATGGGTCGGTAGTTCCGACAGGCGGCTTAAATAGTGGCCATAATGTTCCACATCAATGCCCACTTCTTCACTGCACTCTCGCAGCGCAGCGGCATAGCTATGAATATCGGCTTCATCCATCCGCCCGCCGGGAAATGCCATATGACCCGACCAGGGATCACCTTCATGGGTAGCCCGCTCTATCATCAACACTTCCACCTCACCGCTGCGCTCATGCAGCAGCATAGTCACCGCTGAGCGACGCTGCTGATGACGCGAAGGTTCAAGTGTCGCCCTATAACGCTTTAGGGACTCACCGAGATTTGCCAGACTGCTCATAAGAATCCTGTTTCAAACACGCTATACTAACCCACCTGATTAATTCTTCCAGCAAATTGGCAAGCCATGTCCCAAGCCTTAGTGACACTGCAAAAAATTCATTGCAACCTAAACCGCGACAACACCATCCTGAATCTCTGCTGGACATTACAAGCTGGAGAACACTGGGCATTAGTCGGTGGCAACGGTTCGGGCAAGACCGCAGTTGCCAAAATCATAGGCCACCGCATACCCATCGCTCAGGGTAGCATCCACTACCATAAGGACATCGACGCCAAAAGTGGCGTAGCCTATGTGTCTTTTGAAGAACAGCAGGCACTCTACGAATACGACCAGCGTTTTGACGACAGCGAACTGCGCGAAGACGCTTTTGACCCTGGCACTTCTGCTCAACAAACCATACTGCAGGGTCGACCGGCCGACCGCCATTTTGAAGAGTGGGTAGAACGCTTTCGTCTGGCCCACGTATTAAGCCGCGGCATTCGTTTTATCTCCTCGGGCGAGATGCGCAAAGTACTGATATTACGCACCATTTTGGAGAAACCCAGAGTACTGATTCTTGACAACCCGATGGAAGGCCTTGATCGCACCGCCAAGCTACAGGTGGCGCAACTGATTACAGAACTCATGTCTGAGCAGCTCAGTATTGTTCTGCTGACCCGGCGGCGCGAAGATATCCTGCCGGGCATTACCCACCTGGCCTTACTCGCTCAGCTGGCAATAAGTGCACAGGGCGGTACAGCAGACATTCTGCATAGCCCGGCCTTTACGGCACTATTTCCACCTTTGCCGCCTCTGCCCGACAACTTGCCCGAAGCCGACCCGATGCTGAAAATCTATATCCCGCCACCGGGTCAGGCGCTGGTACATATGGAGAATGTGCAGGTTGCCTACGGCGAGCAAACAGTTCTGGATAATATCAACTTCACCCTCAACTACGGTGATCACATCGCTATTAGTGGACCCAACGGTTGCGGAAAATCTACCCTGCTAAGCCTGATGACCGGTGACAATCACAAAGCCTACGGCCAGCATATATTCCTGTTTGGGCAGCGCCGCGGCAGCGGTGAATCGGTATGGGATATCAAACAAAAATTTGGCATTGTGAACAATCATCTGCACGATCAATACCCCCGCGGCAGCACCGCCTTTGAAGCGGTGGTATCCGGCTTTTATGATTCAGTAGGCCTGTATCGGGAATATGGCGGCTGCGAGGCTAAAACAGCACGCGCCTGGATGCGCGCTCTGGGTATCAGCGAGCTGGAGAAAAAACTGTTTAACCGCCTGTCTTATGGCCAGCAACGCATGATACTGCTGGCACGGGCGATGGTGAAATACCCGCCCGTTCTCATTCTGGATGAAGCTTGTACAGGTTTGGATGAATACAACCGGGATGTTTTCTTACGCATGGTCAACGTGATTGCTCAACAGACCAATACACAGATTCTTTTTGTCAGCCACCTGCCCGGCGAAATCCCGGCCTGCATTAATCGCGAACTGGTGTTTAGCCCTCGCCCCGACGGCCTGTATAATCTTATTGAGACCTAGGGCACCTCTGAATAATCCCGGCTAGTGAGCCGATGTTTTATCGACTAAAGCCTGCGCCTGCCCGCGCAACCAGCCCTCAGCTCCCAGGCTGAGGGTTTTTTGAGCCAATGATCGAGCCTGACTGTAACTTCCCTGCTGGTAACGCAACTCTGCCAAGCGAAAATAACTCTCGGGATAGCGGGGGGCAATGCGAACTGCCCGCTCTAATGAGGCAATTGCCGCCTCGCTATCACCGTCTTGTTCCTGTTGCTGCGCACGCTGCAGTAACGACGCCACCGCAGCAGGCGCCTCTGCCACGCTATCAACTGCGGCGGGCTTGGGCTGAATAACGGGCTCGGCAGGTTCAAACGTTGGAGTAGGGGTACTGACTTCCCCCGGTTGGCTACTTATCGGTGGCTGATTAACATCTTCCACGGGAGCAGAGACTGGCACCGTGCCACAGGCCACTAATATCCACGGCAGACATAACAGGCTTATTGCTCGCATTAGATTCAAAATTTCTCTCACATTTTATCCCGTAACCCACGAAACCAATCTCGCAGCCCATCAAATACCTTGTTAGCGCCCTGCTGCTGACAGCGAATTTCTTCCGATGGCTCATAGCCTACTATAAACGGCAGTGGAATGGCCGCTGTGCACGACTGCTGGCTACCTTGTCCGGTGTTGTTATCCACCCAGCCAATAGCAATATTTTGAGGGGGCAAGTTCTGAATAGGCAATCGAGAATGTGCGCGAAGAATTTCTGCCCACACCCGCAGTGCACCACTGGAGCCGGTCAGGCCCGTACTGCCATTGTCATCGCGGCCCATCCATACAACAGCCAGCATATCACCGGAAAATCCAGCAAACCAACTATCGCGCAAATCATCCGTGGTACCGGTTTTACCGGCCACTGCAAAATCGGGTAACAACCAACTCAGAGACTTGGCGGTGCCCTCGCGAGTCACCGCCTGCAGCGCATGGCGCAGTAAATAAATCGATTCTGCATCGAAACGTTGATCCACATCCAGCGGATAACTTTTTAGCAGTCGACCACCGGGCTCTAGCACTGCATTGATTGTTAAAAGCGGTGTATAAAAACCATCGGCCGCCAATGTTTGATACATTTGTGCGACTTCCAGCGGAACCAGACCCACAGCACCCAGGGTAATTGAGGGCAGCTCAGGCAAGCTCTGCTCCACCCCCAGCCGACGTACTGTATCCAGCACACGATCCAGCCCTATCTCGTTACCCAGACGCGCCGTTGCCTGATTATAGGAATTCGCTAATGCCCGATATAACAATACATCACCATGATTTTCAAGATCATAGTTTTTAGGCGACCATTCATCACCATTGGGCAAACTCAGTGTATATTCATCGTCGTTAACAGGACTTGCCAGATTATAGACAGAGGGCTGCTCAAGGGCCGCTAGATATACCGCAGGTTTCAGCAGTGAACCCACCTGACGACGCGCATCGACAGCGCGATTAAAACCGGCAAAACGGGAATTTTTGCCACCTACTACGGCAATCACCGCACCTGTATTGGGCCGTGTAATGACCACAGCACCCTCCAGTTCTGCGCTCACCCCGCTGGATTCATGTTTGGCAATTGCACGCGTCAAGCTGGATTCTGCGCTAGCCTGTACCAGAGGATCAAAGTGGGTAAAAATTGATAGCCCACTGGAATTCAAGTCCTCAACTTTATAATCCCGCTGCAACTGCCTGCGTACCAGATCGAGATACGCTGGATAGCGCCGACGTTGCGTCGTTGCACGCTCACCCATTGCCAATGGACGGGCCTTCGCCTGCTCCGCCGAAGCGCGATCCAGACGATTCTCGCGCACAGCAATATCCAAAACCCTATTGCGGCGCTTTAAGGCCCGCTCAGGGTTGCGCCAGGGGTTGTAATAACTCGGCCCCCTAACCAGAGCAACTAATAAAGCCTGTTGATCTATCGACAAGCTGGCCAGTGTTCGGTTGAAATAATATTGACTGGCCAAACCAAAACCATGAACCGCCCGCGGACCATCTTGACCCAGATAAATTTCATTAATATAACCTTCCAAAATCTCTGCTTTACTGAAATGCAATTCCAGCAACAAGGCCATTAAGGCTTCCTGTACCTTGCGCGAAAAGGTGCGCTCTGCGCTGAGATAATAATTTTTAACCAGCTGCTGGGTCAGCGTAGATGCGCCCTGCGAGATGCCCTGGCTCTTGATATTCGCCACCACCGCCCTGGCGATACCCCGCAAAGAAACGCCGAAGTGACGGTAAAAATCATCGTCCTCCACCGCCACTAGCATATCCTGCAGCGACATCGGTACCTCAGACAATTGCACCAGTAAACGGTCTTCGTTGTGGGAGGGATATATACCGCCTATGGGTAAGGGCTCAAGACGTAGTAGAGCGGCACCGTCATTGCTTACCAGGTCGGAAACCACACCACTATCAAGTCGTAACTCTATACGCCGGGAAGGCTCCAAATCGTCTGGGAATTGAAAGCCAGGTGTATAAATATTGACCCGATTACCTTTCACTGCAACCTGACCTGGCTTGCTGACGCGAGACACAAATCGATAACCCAGCTGGGCCAGCTCAGTTTTTAAATCCTCAAGCGTCAGCTCGGCGCCCTGATAAATCTCGAGCGGCCTGGCATAAACAATCGCAGGTACCGACCATTTCTTGCCTGCAAATGTAGCTCGAATTGTGGCATCCAGATAGATCATAACCGCGAGCCCGATAACGGCTAACACCAGCATCAACTTCCACCAAAAACCACTACTTTTTTTGTCTTTTACCTTGGCCACACTCACCTCATATTCCTATTGCTACAGTATAGCCTTGCTGGCATCTCAACATACAAGCCCTATAATGAGACCTGCCCATCATTCAAACCATGTTAAGCTGAATCAATCATGAAAACCGGCTACTGAGAGGGCTATTGCGCTGCATAGACCCTCAATGTCATAGAGCAAGGAATACACCATGAACTGGACTGTTTATCTGTCAGGAGAAATTCACACCAACTGGCGCGAACAAATTGAGCAAGGAGCCGGCAATGCGGGCCTGCCGGTAACTTTTACTTCGGCGGTAACTCACCACGATGCTAGCGATGCGGCCGGAGATCATCTCAAACCCACCAGCGATGGGTTCTGGCGTGATCATAAATCAGCCAAAGTTAACGCTATTCGTACCAAAGTCTTGATAGAGAAAGCCGATATTGTGGTAATTCGCTTCGGAGACAAATATAAACAATGGAATGCCGCCTTTGATGCCGGTTATTGCGCGGCACTAAACAAGCCCTATATCACGCTACACGACGAAGACCTCATTCACCCCTTAAAAGAAGTCGACGCAGGCGCACTGGCCTGGACAACAACACCACAAGAAGTGGTAGACACGCTAAAATATGTAATCCGCGGCTGACATCACAACGATTACCACGCGTACAATTTAGATAACGAATAATAGACTGGAATTTAACCATGAGCATATTCACAAGCAATAGACTTCTCACTGCCACGCTGGCGTTGTGTCTGACCGGCATTGTATCGGCCTCCAACTTGTCCAGCCCCGCCCCTGAAAACGCAGAGGTATACTTTATAAGCCCTAGCCAAGGCCAAACTGTCAGCAGCCCTGTAAGCGTAAAATTTGGCCTGTCAGCAATGGGCGTGGCGCCAGCCGGGGTAGAAAAATCCAATACCGGCCATCATCATCTGCTAATCGATGTAGACGAATTACCTGATTTATCTCAACCTCTGCCTGCGACGGAACATATCAAGCACTTTGGTGGCGGGCAGACAGAAACCTCGATTGAGCTAAGCCCTGGCGAACACACTTTGCAACTACTGCTGGGCAATCATCTGCATGTGCCACACGAACAGCCAGTGATCTCTGATAAAATCACCATCACCGTAGAATAGAGTTTTTACAGATTATGTTTGAACTCGGCGCGGCTATTTTATCTGCAGTGGCATGCTAGGTCTGATCTAAGCAGAACTTATCTATACTCTATGCAAACAGACAGATATCTGAAATCATAAGACCATGAAGACACGTCCCACATTTGACAACTATGTACTAACAGAAGCTCTGCGGGCTCATGAAAACGCGCAGGGTGAAGCCGTACAAGATTCTCCTCTAATGAACCGCAGCCTGCTCGGGACTCAGGCAACTATTGAACAAAAGATATTGCAACGCGGTAGAGCCCTTGGCCAACCCTTGTTCGGCAAAGCGATATCACGTACCCGTTACAGAACTCTGGTGTTACTGACGTTATTGCTAGCGGTTGGCGTGCTGGCCGGAATGATGGCGGCCGCTAGCGCTTTCAATACTAGCCGCGAAGAGGTCAATATATTTAGCCTCATGCTGGCTTTATTAGGTCTCAACTTTTTTTCTCTCAGCTGGTGGTTTTTGTCTTTTCTGACAACAAAGGAATCAACCTTCACTGGTGGACGAGACTGGCTACAGTCTATTGCCACCAAGTTCTGTGCTTGCTCTTCAGCAGGCGGCATTAGCTGGCTACAAACACTCGGTAGCAAACCGGTTGGGCGCTGGAGCTTTGCTGTTGTATCCCACGCTATGTGGCTGTTTATGCTTTCGGGCTCGCTCATTACCGCAACCGCACTATTGATGTTCCGACAATATGATTTTATCTGGGAAACCACACTACTCAACGAACAGACTCTGGTCAGTTTGGCCCACGCGCTTACCTGGCTGCCAGCCAAATTAGGCATCAACGTACCCGATGCTGCCACTATTCTGGCCAGTAGACCAGGCGCGGCAGCCGACGTACTTGCCGCTTCGCGACAAGCATGGGCCACGCTGCTTCTTATCGGCCTGCTCTGTTATGGCATAGTCCCCCGGCTACTGTTACTAGAACTGAGCTTTTGGCGGCAGGGAAAAGCTATGGGCAGAGTGGAACTGGACCTGTCACTGCCCTATTACATCGAGTTAAGGCAACAGTTGTCTCCTCTTTCCCGCTCTACCGGTATCATTGATAAAGCAGATATCAAACTGCCAGATGCCGTCAAACTGGCCGGAGTACATATCCCTCTACCGGAGATCCAGAACGCGCGTTATTTAGGACTTGATCTCGACCAGTGTAAAACACAATGGCCACCAACTGGCATCGACAGTGACGCCAACCTGGGCATCACTGTCGATGCACAAAGCCAACAGCATGCGCTGGTTAACATCGACAGTTCACCCGAACAAGCCTTAATTCTGGTGAGTTCACTGCTGAGCAGTCCGGATCGCGGCATGGCCCGATATCTCAAGGACATTCAGGGTAGACAAAAGGGCTCACTCTGGCTGGCACTGAGTAACGAGACCCAGTTAAGACAACGGTTGGACGATCAAGAGGTACTGCAGCGCATTGGTGATTGGTATCAAATTGCACAGGCCGCGGGCTTGCTGCCGGACAACATCATTGTGCACGAAATGCAGACGGAGCCAATATGACAAACGCTCCATTACGCATCGCGGTGGTAGGCCATACCAACGTTGGCAAGACATCTCTACTACGCACTTTATTACGCGACGAGAATTTTGGTGTCGTATCAAGCCGCCCCAGTACCACCCGCCATGTCGAGGGAGCCAGTATTCGGGCAGCAAACCGAGAAGTTCTGGAGCTGTTTGATACACCGGGACTTGAGGATTCTATTGCCCTGCTAGCCATTCTCGATGAGCTAGCCAAAACGCCACGCAGTGACGGCATCGAGCGTATCAATGACTTTCTGGAGCAGGAAGAAACCTATGCGGTGTTTTCCCAAGAGGCAAAAGTGTTGCGACTTATCCTGCAATGCGACCTGATACTGTATGTTATCGATGCACAGGAACAGTTGCTTGGAAAATATAAGGATGAACTGCAAATTTTGGGCTACGCCGCCAGACCACTTATTCCCGTACTCAACTTTGTTAGCCAACGGCCCAACAATGCCGATAGCTGGCAAGCACAATTGGCCCGCCTCAACTTCCATGCAACGATAAACTTTGACTCAGTAGTCTACGATGCCAATGGCGAGCAACGGCTGTTCCGTCAAATGCAAAGCCTGCTTTCTACCCATCAAGACAGCCTGCAATTACTGATGGAAGAACGCGCCAGCCAATGGCTGAAACTGCAGGAATCTGCTAGCAGCGTAGTGGCAAAATTAATTATTGATGTCGCCAGCTACCGTCAAATAACGCAGCATGGAGATATAGATGCGGCTAAATTACAACTGCAAAATCAAGTAAGAAATGCTGAAAACCGTTGCGCCCAACAGCTTCTGCAGCTATTTCACTTCAAACAAAGTGAATTAAATGCCGACGATCTTCCAGTACAGGATGGACAGTGGAAAATGGACTTGTTTGCAGCACAAACCCTGCAGCAGCTTGGTATTAAAATCAGCAGTGGCGCGGCCAAAGGTGCTGCTGTCGGCGCAGGTGTAGATCTGCTTACCGGCGGGCTCAGTTTAGGCGCAGCGACAGGTATTGGTGCACTAATTGGCGCAGGCCTCAGTACCGGCAACCGCTTTCGCAAGGAACTCAACGCAAAGTGGCATCGTGAGAGTTTTCACTGTGCCGATGACACTACTCTGCAAGCCCTCCTCATGCGACAAATTAGCCTGGCAAAGCTTCTTCAGCATCGCGGTCACGCCAGTCAGGCCCCTGTCACTATTGAGTCTAAGGCCTCACCGTTACCCAAAGACTGGTCGAAATGGATAAAACGCTGCCGGCAAAACCCGCAGTGGTCAGGCCTCGACCAGCACCTGTTTAGCCAGACTATAACAAGCCCACAAGCTCTTCTGAAAGAGATTAGCGCAGCACTGCTGTGTGAAATACAGGCTGAAAACGCCTAAAGCTACACACTGCTATATCACTACGCGCTTTCGTGTCGTAACAACTGACGACCCTATCGATAAAAGCACCGAGTATCCGATCGGCACAATGCCCTGCCTTGAACTATGATAAGAACTGCATAAACGATAGTCTCTGGGACTCTCGCCACGTAGTAACGGATGCCGTATTAGAAAATACAAATAATTAAAAGAGGCCTTAATGAGTAAATCAGATATTGAGATTGCCCGAGCAGCACACATGCTGCCTATCATTGAAGTTGCCGAGCGTTTGGGAATCCCCGCTGAAAAAACTATCCCCTACGGCCATACCAAGGCCAAGATCAGCCTGGATTTTGTTAACGGCCTGAATGGTCGTCCAAACGGAAAGCTGATACTGGTTACCGCCATGAGTCCGACTCCCGCCGGCGAAGGTAAAACAACCACCTCCATTGGCCTGGCAGATGCGCTGAATAAAATAGGCAAACAAGCTACTGTGTGCTTGAGAGAACCCAGTCTCGGCCCCTGCTTTGGTATGAAAGGTGGCGCTGCAGGTGGCGGCTATTCCCAGGTAGTGCCGATGGAAGATATCAACCTGCACTTCACCGGTGATATGCACGCCATTGGTTCCGCCCATAATTTACTGGCGGCCTTAATAGATAATTATGTGCATTGGAGTAACGACATACGTCTGGACCTGCGCCGGGTAAGTTGGCGCAGAGTTGTCGACATTAATGACCGACAATTGCGACAAATTATGACTGGCGTAGGTGGCCCGGCAAATGGTTACCCCATGGAGGGAGGATTCGACATCACCGTGGCATCGGAGGTGATGGCGATATTTTGCCTGGCGCGCAACCTGAAAGACTTGCAGCAACGACTGGACAATATTGTCATCGGTTACACCCGCGATGGAAACACCGTAACGGCGGCCGAAGTCAATGCATCAGGGGCGATGACGGCGCTGCTAAAAGACGCGTTGGCGCCCAATCTGGTACAAACACTGGAGAACAACCCCGCCTTCATCCACGGCGGTCCTTTTGCCAACATCGCGCACGGTTGTAATTCTGTGATTGCCACCGAAACTGCTCTCAAACTCAGTGACTACGTGGTAACCGAAGCCGGTTTTGGCGCAGACCTTGGGGCCGAGAAGTTTTTCAATATAAAATGCAGGAAGGCCGGACTACACCCCGATGTAGCCGTTGTGGTGGCAACAGTGCGCGCACTAAAAATGCATGGTGGAGTAGCCAAGGACGATCTAATAAAAGAAAACGTAGAGGCGGTAACAAAGGGGCTGGAAAATCTCGGTCGCCATATCCGCAATACCGGCCAGTACGGCATTCCCGTTACCGTAGCCATCAACCATTTCACCAGCGATACGCAGGCGGAACTGGCTGTGATTTGTGACTACGTAGAACAACATGGCGCTAAAGCTCACCTGTGCACCCACTGGGCAGATGGCGGCGCTGGCGCCATCGAGCTTGCGCAAACCGTTGCCGCGCTGGCTGACGCCGGACAATCCCAGTTTCGAAATTTATATGACGATGACATGAGTCTATGGGAAAAAACTCGCCATATCGCTCGTTCGGTATACGGGGCTGACGATATATCTGCAGACAAAAAAATTCGCGACCAATTCAAACAATATCAAAATGCCGGATACGGGCACTTTCCCATCTGTATGGCCAAAACCCAATACAGTTTCTCTTCAGACCCAAAATTATTGGGTGCCCCAAACAATCACCGACTCACCATCCGCGAGCTTGTATTATCCGCCGGCGCAGAATTTCTTGTGGTGGTCTGCGGTGACGTCATGCGAATGCCGGGATTGCCCCGAGTGCCTGCTGCCAATAGCATTTATGTGAACAACGACGGTGAGATTGAGGGTTTGTTTTAGGTAACATGAACAGTATTCCAATTCACTCAAGCTGGTATGTGATATTCAATCCCGTTGGAGGTCGCGCGCGCCGTTCCGTAAACCGACATAAAGTTGAGAGCGCACTGCGTGCGGCCGGTATTGACTATGAATTGCAGCAAACCGAGCACGCGGACGATGCACAAAAACTCGCAACTGAGGCTTTTTTGAACGGCTTTCGGCGTTTCGTTGTTGCCGGTGGCGATGGCACTGCGCACGGTGTACTGAATGGCTTACTGACTGCCCAGAGCTCACATCCAGGGGAAGTCACCATCGGTATTCTACCGTTGGGAACAGGCAACGATTGGGCGCGGACATTGGGCATACCACGCAAGCTTACCGACGCCTGCCTTTTGTTAAAAAACGGGCGGGCTGTATCAAGTGATGTGGGAACAGTGGCTTACATAAAACAGGAGCAAACCGAGACGCGCTATTTCATTAACATCGCGGGTGCCGGGTTTGACGGCCACGTGGTTCGTCTGGTGCAAGGTCGACCTTCTGGCCGCATGCAATATTTATTTGGCTTAATCAAGGCTTGCCGGAGCTTTCAAGCACCGCAACTCAGCATCCAGGCCGACAATTGGCAACACACCGGCCCGGTATTGGCCGTCTTTGTTAGTAACGGCAGTTTTCTCGGCGGCGGTATGCGCATCGCGCCACAGGCTAAATATGATGACGGCTTGTTCGAGGTGACCGTCATCAAAAATATACGTCCACTGAATATTCTGCTACACATCCCAATGCTTCTGTTCGGCACCATCGCAAACAGTCGCTATGTACTCACGACGCAGGCAGGCTTAGTTACTATAGACGGTAGCGCGGATACTCAGGCAGATGGCGAATTTCTCGGGCATCCTCCCGCAACTTTTCGTATTATTCGAAATGCAATCAAGGTCATGATCAATCCAACGAGTTTAAGAGATTAGCGGTAAGCTCTATCAGCTACTCAATATAGCTTGCTCGCACTTGTCCACCGCGACCAATGCCGACTATGACTGCATTGAGCCCACGCACCAAATAGACGGTTGGAAAGAAGGCAGAGCCGGCGACTGTTTCAATTTCGCCCCAATAGGCGAGGAAGCCGCAATACAGCCCCTAAGTTAGGATACACAGTGCTATATTTAGCTAAGGCCACAAGCTTAAGGAAACATCGATGAGTTTCGCAAGTTACGAAGAACTGAGCAAATTACTAGAACAGTATCCCGACACCTCGATGATTGAGCTGTTGGTGCCCGATATCAACGGAATTCTACGGGGCAAAAGAGTGCCAGCGGTGGAGTTCGAAACCTTGTTTAAAAATGGCGTTAAGCACCCGGCGACAATTACTTTGCTAAACTGCCGCGGCGAGTTTCCCGAAGAGATGAAGGGGTTTGATGGCGACCCCGACAAATCAATTCGACCGGTAGCTAATAGTCTTGCGCCAATCACCTGGTTAAAGTCCGATACTGCTCAGGTATTAGGCACTTTCACTGAATTAAACGGGGAGGAGGTGAGCTTCGACCCGCGCAATGTGTTGAAACGAGCCCTAAAGCCCTTGCATGATATGGGTCTAAAAGCGGTAGTCGCGGTAGAGTTAGAATTCTATTTACTAAAAGATGGCGACGGTGAAAGCCCTATATTACGGCTGCCGAAAATTCCCGGCACCGGCAAAGATCAATCAGGCATCCAATACGCCATGCCCGAGGACTTGTGGGAAAATGATGATTTTTTAGAGGATGTACGACTCGCCTGCAAGGCTCAAAACATACCGATGACAACGGTCCATTCGGAATTCTCGCCAGGCCAGTTCGAAATCAATCTGCATCACTGCGACGACCCGATTAAGGCTTGTGATGATGCGGTCTTATTAAAGCGCGTAATTAAAGGAGTGGCACGTCAGCACGGCATGTTTGCCAGCTTTATGGCCAAGCCCTTTGATGAAATTGCCGGTTGTGGCCTACACGTGCACTTCAGCTTGTACGACGAAGCCGGCAATAATATTTTTGCTGACACTGAGTCATCTGAAACTCCTGCGATTAGCGATAAACTGCGCCACGCCATTGGGGGTCTGGCTGCAACAATGGATCAGGGCATGGCCATATTTGCGCCCAATGCTAATTCCTATCGTCGCGTCGCCCCTGGTAATTATGTGCCCATGACGCCTAATTGGGGATACAACCACCGCGATGTCGCCTTGCGAATTCCGGTGTCTGGCAATAGTGATCGCCGCGTTGAGCATCGTGTATCTGGTGCTGATGCATCCCCTTATTTGGTCATGGCTGCCATAGCGTCTGGCATTCATTATGGCATGCAAGAGCAGTGTGACCCCGGCCCCATGGTTGCCGAAGGCAGTTCGGTAGAGGAAACCATTACCCTGCCCACCGAATGGCCTGTAGCACTCGATAAGTTCGCTGCTAGTACCGTTTTCCCAAGCTACCTGGGTGAAGAATTTTTCGGTTATTTTAATGTTCTACGACGCGATGAGTATAGGCAGGTCGCCGCCCGCGTCAGCAATATTGATTACGAGTGGTATCTGCGCTCTGTCTGAACGAACCAAGAGAAATGTCATTTATGTTTTTAAAGAAATCTGTCGAATCTAACGAGCACGCACCATCTTACTATTCTGCATCGGCTAACTGGCAAACGGATTACCCGCAGCTTGAAGGCGAACTGCAAGTTGACGTGGTTATCGTTGGGGGAGGTTTTAGCGGCGTATCTACCGCTGTAGAGCTGTGCGAGCGCGGTTATAAGGTGGCATTAGTTGAAGCTAAAAGAATAAGTTGGGGTGCGACCGGGCGCAACGGCGGACAAATAATCGGTGGCGTTGGCAGCAACCCGGATGCCTTTCGCAATGCGATAGGCGAAGAAGGTGTTAATGCGGTCTACAAGATGGGCACCGAATGCGTCGATATCGTGCGCGAGCGTATTGAAAAATACAGTATCGACTGTGATTTAAAATGGGGCTACCTGGAAGGCGCACTCAAGCCAAGACACATGCGCTGGTACAAAGATTGGGCCTCCGACAACAACAACATAAAGTTGTTAGATAAGCAGCAGTTTAAAGAATATGTAAATTCTGATATTTACCTGGGTGGTTACTACCGCGAAGACTGGGGGCATGTTCAGCCGCTTAATCTCTGCATTGGCGAGGCCCGAGCGGCAGAAAATATGGGCGCCAAGATCTTTGAACAATCGCCTGTCACTCGTATTACCTATGGCGACAGGCCCTCGGTGCATACAGAAAAGGGCACAATAAAATCTGACTATGTGATTTTATGCGGCAACGCCTATTTGGGTAATGTAGCACCACACTTGGATAAGCGCGTACTGCCCTCAACCAGCTGCATGATAGCAACTGAACCTTTGACCAGGGAACAGATAGAACAAACCCTGCGCAAGGATGTCGCCTTTTGCGATTCACGCACTGCGCTGGACTATTACCGGCTGTCCAGTGACAAACGTATGTTATTTGGCGGCCTTTCAAATTATTCTGGCCTGGAGCCGGCCAATGTTCTGGAGATCATGCAAGCCAAAATGGATCACGTTTTCCCCTCCCTGAAAGGCGTTCGCATCGATTATAAATGGAGCGGCCAGATGGGTATTAGTGTACGCCGTATGCCTCAGCTCGGCCGCCTGGACAGCAAGGTTTTATACGTTACGGGCTATTCGGGACACGGCGTTGCACCCACCCACGTCATGGGACGTATTCTGGCAGAGGCGGTTGACGGCAATACCGAACGTTTCGATATTATGAACAAAATGACCCATTACCCCTGGCCTGGCGGCAAGTGGCTGCGCCGCCCCGCGATGGCGGTTGGTATGATGTACTTTAAACTTATGGATAAATTGCCAGGTTAAACAAAACGCAGAAATACCATTTTACGGGATATGAACGATAAGAATCCTCGGCTATATTACGGGTATAGTATTTATCGGTGGCTTGGGAATCTAGGCATTCCTACCATGCGTATAATCACCGTAACGAACCTTCGGTCTGCGCTATGAAAAAACTACTACTTGTCTTAATCGTTTTAGTCACGTTGGGCTTTTTGGCTTTTATGCTAATGCCCGACTTAAAAGAGATTAGCCAACGCCCATTGGTCGACGGTTTTGAAGAAACCTATACAAACAATTGCGCCGCCTGCCACGGTAGCGATCTTGAGGGCAGCGGTTTGGGGCCAAGCTTGCTGGCTGATCTCAAGTACGGCGATTCCCTCAACGAAATTAAGGCCAGTATCACTAGCGGCTTCCCCCAGCGCGGCATGCCAGCCTGGAGTGAGACCTTGAGCGAGCAGACGATTCACCAAATGGGTCTATATATTGCCGAGCGTCGCGACGGTAATACCATGGCCGACTTTAAGGTGAATCGGCCCATGAATATTCCTAAAGGCAAGGTAGAGAGTGAGCTTCACAGCTTTACCGTCGAGGTAGTGGCCGAAGGTATAGATGGCCTGCCCTATGCCATTGCAAGGCTACCCAACGGAGAAATATTAGTCACTGAAAAAGGCCTGGGGCTAAGTATTATTGAGGCGAACGGTAAGATAAAAACCATTTTTGGCACACCCAAAGTGTATAACGATATCGAAAAAGCCTGGGGCCAACCGATGGGACTTGGCTGGATGCTAGACGTAGCCTTACACCCCAATTATGCTGAAAACCGCTGGATTTACCTGTCCTACTCAGAGCGCTGCGAAGACTGCAACGACGCCAGTCGTGGCTTTGACCCCTATGAAATGAAAATGGGCCGAAAGGTCTCCATGACCAAGCTGGTGAGAGGGCGCATAAAGAACTACCGGTGGGTTGATCAAGAGGTGATCTACGAGCCGCATATCGATACCTATTCCCCTTCTTTTGATTTAAGCGCGGGTGGCAGGATCGCTTTTGATGGTGCCGGCCATGTATTTTTATCCATTGGTCATAAAGCCGAGCCCGATCATATGGGAATTCAGGACCTGACCCTGCCCTACGGCAAGATTCACAGAATTCAGGATAACGGGCAAATCCCGACAGATAACCCCTTCGTTGACAAACAAGGTGCCCTGCCAACCATTTGGACTCTGGGTCATAGAAACACCGAAGGGTTGGCTTTCGACCAAAGCAGAAAAACTCTGTGGCAATCTGAAATGGGGCCACGAGGCGGCGACGAAATTAACTTGCTATTCAGCGGTGCAAACTATGGATGGCCCTTTCATACCAGCGGAATTAACTACGACGGCAGCCCTGTCGACTATACAGACGACTTGGGCGAAGCAATGCCGATTGAAGAAACGCAAACGCCTATATTGGATATCACCCCATCGACAGCGGTTTCGAGCATCGCGTTTTATACCGGCGACGCATTCCCTAACTGGCAGAACAATCTATTACTCTGTAACCTCAAATCATCGGATTTTGTGCGCTTGGAAATTTCAGGCAACAGGGTCGTTCACCAGGAAACCTTACTAGAGAACCTGGGTCGCTTCCGAGATGTGGAGGTAGGCCAAGACGGCGCTGTTTACCTGCTGGTAGAGCACGCAGCAGGTTCGAAGATATTGAAGATGTCTGCGGTAAAAGTCAAAAACTCCAGTACATCAGCTCAGGTTTATAACAGGCCTATTTGACGGCCAGTAATTTGATCAAAGCTACTGCCCACAAAATGCAGGATACTATCTGCGGCTGGCGCCAATTGCCGCTCCATATAGTAGTCATAGTCCAGGCTGGATTGCCTGTAGGCTACAGGCTCGGGCCCACTGGCGGTCATCAGGTATTCAATCCAATCGCCACGACGCGGCGTATCTCTGCCCTTACTTAGCTCCACAGCTTTGTGTGCCGCCTGAACATGAGGGGGAATGTTCTTTTGATAGTCGGCCAGTTGCCGGCGCAAGCGCTTGCGGTAAAGTAACTGATCGTCCAACTTTCCAGCCAACAAATCAGCAACCGTCGTGCGCACGAAATCTTGCCACGGCTGATCATTAAAGATCAGCCGATAAAGCTCATACTGAAAATCTCGGGCCAGACGAGTCCAGTCACTGCGTACCGTCTCCAGACCCTTAAAGATCATTTGGGGCCCTTGATCCGTTTCTACCAGACCGGCGTAGCGTTTCTTACTACCTAGCTCAGTGCCCCGAATAGTGGGCATTAAAAATTTACGGTAATGTGTCTCAAACTCAATTTCCAGCACACTGTCCAAACCCATGTCTTTGGACAGAAGGTCGGTCCACCAGGTATTTAACTGGGCGGCAAGCTGCACCCCCACCTGCTGTGCTTGCTCGTGGCTGTCGCAGTTTTCCACCCAGACAAAAACTGAATCGGTATCACCATAGATAACACGGTAACCCTGCTGCTCAATAAATGTTTTGCTCTCAGTCAGAATCTGATGACCACGACGGGTGATAGAAGAAGCCAATCGTGGATCAAAAAAACGGCAACCGGGAGTTCCAAGCACGCCATAAAAGGAGTTCATAATGATTTTTATCGCCTGCGATAAGGCCTTATCGCCGCGAGCCTTTGCACCGTCACGAGCCTCCCATAAGCCGGCAATTATCTCAGGCAATAGATGTTCGCTACGCGAAAAACACCCTCCAGAAAAGCCAGGCACAAGCTGGTAATCTTCATCTGTATTACAAAGTGCAATCGCCATACCCATAGGATCTATGCAGTAGCTGCGAATAATACTGGGGTACAGGCTTTTGAAATCCAATACCAGTACATGATTATATACCCCGGGTCGGGATGACATAACATAGCCTCCCGGGCTTGCCGTCGTCGGTTGATCACTGCCGGCAGGTGCGACAAAACCGGCCCTGTGCAACAGGGGCAGATATTGGAAATCAAAGGCCGCTACAGAGCCGCCAACCCGATCTAACGGCAACCCGGTTAATACTGCGCGAGCTATGCTGAAATCAATCAAACCCTGTTGGGTGAAAATATCCATGACCAGGCGACAATCGGTAATATTGTATTCAGCCAGTGCTCTTTTATCTTGTCTGTACAGGTCAGTGATTTCACTGCCGCGCTGACCGCCAGTGAGCAATTTACCTTCGCCCAATAATTGGGTTGCTACCGCCTGCAGAGAGAAACTCTCGAAGTGATAACCCGCCGTTCGCAGCACATCAATACCATCAATGACAACTCTGCCGGCAATGGAAATGGCCTTACGGTCACCACTATCGTCGGTATCACGCCAGTGCGCTTTGCCTTCGTGCCTACCCAGAATCAGTTTCAAACCAAGACGCTGGCAACATTTCTCAAGAAACCACAGATCGAAATTAATAACATTCCAGCCGATGATTACGTCCGGGTCGGTCTGTTCCAGCCAATGGAAAAAACCGAGTAATAGACTGCTTTCATCTGCGAAATAACGCACTAATTCGTCATCATCACCCTGCCCCACCATCAATACGCATTGTTCGTTATCTGTGTACAGTCCGATAGAATATAAGGTTGGTGAATCGATGGCCGTTTCTATATCCAAAGATAGTACTTTAAGGGTGGGTAAATAATCGCTGCGCTGCAAACGCGGTTCGCTAAATTCAATATGGCAAGCCCCAGTCTGCACGGGGCCTACCAACTTCACGCCACCGGTAATAAAGCGCTCCATTAAAAACCGATCGCTGGGTTTTATATCGGCTTCTAATACACTGATGCCCGCAGCCTGCAGCTGATTGCGGGCGTGTATTAATTCGCGCTGACGTAAAAAGTAGCAGGCTATTGCGGGTTGACGGGTAAATGTCTCCATCTCCACACGACGAGAGCGAACACAAAAGCGATCACCTAATAAGCGTCGCGCCTCGGAAAAATCTTGTTGGGATAGAAAAAAAACGGCTTCTTGTTTACTTACCGTCGCCCGAACTGCTCCCTGCTCAGATGCACACCAGAACTCAAGCGCCACCCCCTTGGAGGTATCCCGCCACTGGCGAGTCAGTATAAAACCGTCACAATTTAAAGGCTCAGCCATGCGTCTGGCTAATTGGCGATAAAATGGAGCAAGGCCTCGTCTTCAAACAAGCGGGCCACCGCCTGATCCAGCGCCGAGTTGATTAAGCGAGACGTATCTTCTGCATCAGCGGATGTCAGTGTCTTATTGTCAATCATGCCCTTGTAAGATCCCTTATAGGTCTCGTTGGCTTTTTTGGCGACAACACTGATACCGGCATTCAGTATCAAATGGGACTGATAATATTGACTGGGCGACGTCAACCGCAAATCAAGCAACGACACAGTCAGCTGTACCGGTGCCTGTGCATCAGCAACAAAGCCCATTTCTTTCAGGCCGGAGCTTACCACCGCCGCTAGAGCAGCCCCGGCATCATTGCCAACAGTAATAAGTGCCGTATCTTTGTAAGTGCCACCACGGGAGCCGACCACCAGCTCCTGACGGGCGTCGATGCCCATTATGTTAACTGCCGCACCTGCGCCCTGATTTTGACCTTCGTGCAAAGTCTTGGGAGCCAGCGTAATTTGCTGCGGACTATTTGCACAGCCAACTAAAAACACCGCAGCTACACAGGCCGACAAAAACCATTTCATTTGCTTAACCATCCGATAACAATGCTCGTAAATCAATCAGAGCGGCATTCGCTCCAGCGATATAGGAAGCCATCACCAGAGAATGATTAGCCACCAGGCCGAAACCATTGCCATTGAGTATCAACGGGCTATACACGGGGTATTGTGTCTGCTCCAACTCACGGATAATTTGTGCCAGACTGGCCTGTGCATTTTTCTTGGCCAATACCGGCGCAAAGTCTTTTTCAGCAGCACGCAGAAAATGTATCCAGGCCCAGGCCGCTCCACGTGACTCGTAAAATACGTCATCAATTTCCATCCATGGCGTTTTCACCCGGATCTCGGCAGCGCGAGGAGTAGACTGAAGTGCTGCACTATCGCCGGCAAGATCAGTATTGACGCGATTTTGTTCAACAGCGGAGGCCAGTCGCTGAGACATTGACCCCATGCGAGTGGAAACCATACCCAGCCAGAAACGTAAATTGTCTGCTCTGGCATAAAATTGCGCCTGAGGGTTTTCAGGATCTGCCAGCCGTTGATGATAGCTCAGCAGTAATTTTATACCGCCGCGATATTCACTTTCCGAAGGCGGTAAAATCCAGCTGCTGGCTTTAAAATTAAAACGTGGTTCGGCCAGAGTCAAATCCGGATCTTCTGTGGATTGAGACTGCGAGCGACTAAAGTTTTCGCGCAAAGCCCTTACCATATCCCGGGTCTGCACCAGTACGCCGTATTCCCAATTGGGCATATTGTCCATAAATATACCGGGAGGAAATACATCGTTATGCAAAAAGCCACCGGGTTTATCCAGCATCGTACGCGCCACATAAATAGCCGTTGCTGTCGTTGCACTGCCGGTTGTGGACTGCAGGTTTTGCTCTTGCGCTAAATTGGCAGTAATTTCATTAACGCCAACCAGTTCCGGCTCATTACTCCAGTACCAGCCGAGCAATGTCAGTGACAGCACAATAACAGCGATTACCGTCAAACCAACACGTACCACTCTATCTGTACCAATTGAATCCTGAACGTCATCACGCAGATCTTCTGCGCCACGACCCAGTTTGGCCCACCAACCCTGTACCCGCTGCTTAATGGCCATTATGGCCCTCCTTTAAAACACTTTGAACCGGAAGCGTTAAAGCCTGCTCCTTTCCATCAGCGAAGATTAACACCAAATCGGCCTTGTCCCCATCAACCAACACCCGATTAAGCCCAATTATCATCAAATGATAGGAGCCGGGGGATAAAACTCGTGTGCTGCCAGCCGCTATCTCAAACTCAGGGACAGGCCTCATCCGCATCATGCCATCAGTGTGTTGATGTCCATGCACTTCCAGCGCCGCGGCAATATCGGAACGTCCGCCGACCAGCACCACCGGCTCCGTACCTGGATTATGCAGTGTCATAAACGCAGCGGTTGTAGATTGTCCCGGCGGTAGGCCACGAATAAAGCCATCGCTGATTTCCAGCTGGGCCGAGGCAAGGGGTACCCACAGAGCCATCAAGAGAACCAGTAAGCATCGAAATACGCTCATTGGGCACCGCCATTACCGGGGTAATCCAGTAGTTCAATGGTGGGTTTGCTGGCTCGAACAATATTCGCTCGAAATAGATAGTCACCGGTCGAGGCTTTGCGCATTTCCTGATAAATCCAACGGCCTTCTGAATCGTTGCGAGCAGTGATAATCACACGGGACTCCATCGCCTGAGCCCTTCTCGCCGTCTCGGAGATCACCTTGACAGCTCTTGCATTGCGATTTGATACATCTTTTGTCGACAACATAACCCGTTTATCTCCAGCTGTTACCGTTGCGGTCAGGGAGGCTCTGGTTTTTGATTTAGCGGACTTGGCCTTAGGTTCAGCTGGTTTGTCTTTTGGTTCGCGGGCCTGTAATACGGCGAGTACCGGCGACTTGGGGGCAATTTTCTCCAGCCATTTCATCGCCTCGTGGTAATCATCAAGGCGGCGATTATCAATCGCTATCTCTGCACGCTGCTGATAAACCCGCGCCAAACGTAACATCCCGTCATGGGCCGCGGCATTACTTTTATCCTGAGCCAGAATCCGATGGTAGTAACTCAAGACATTATCATGCGTCGGTGCAACCAGTCGTTCGCGCAACCAGGCACGCTCGGCCCGGCTATCAAGCTCATCAACCGTATACTGAACCTGGACCTGAACCGATGGCTCAGGGCTGACAACAGGTACCGAGGACTGCTGTGGATTAGTTCCGCAGGCAACCAAGCCAATTGCCAGCAGTAAAGCCAGTACGAATCGCATACAATAACACCTGTAGATCAATAAAACGGGGCGCTATCTTAGCAGATAGCCTCCAATACATTAGTAAAATTCATTAGTGACGGCAAGACAACCATGTTGAACCACTGGCTCAGGGCAATTTGCCTGCTTTTCATCTTTATATGCGCCTCAAGCAGCGCCCAAAATTTGTTCTCCCAGGCAAACACCTTACAGCAGGGCCCGGTTTTTTTACCCGTGGACGAAGCCTACCAGGTGATTATCTTACCTGCTGATGATGAACTACAGCTGAGCTGGTCTATTGCCGAAGATTATTATCTTTACCGGCATCAATTTGCAGTCAAAATAGAGGGCGTAGATAGAACCCACGACCTGCAAATAGAACCCGGCCTGGCCAAGACCGATGAATACTTCGGCGATGTCGAGGTATTTTATAACAACGCAAATATGGTCATTAGTGGCCTCAACGGCAGCAAACGCATCAGGCTTGAGCTGAAGTCCCAGGGCTGTGCAGATGCAGGATTGTGCTATCCCCCGCGCAAACAATGGTTTGACATTGACCTGTCAACAAACCTGATAACAGAACTGCCCGACCCGTCCAGGCCTAAAATTGAAAGCCCTGCTAAAAAAGATCAAAACATGGGCCTTTGGCTGGCGGCTGCGCTGGCCTTTGCCGGCGGTATTATTCTTAATCTGATGCCATGCGTACTGCCTATACTCACTCTCAAAGTATTGGGTTTTGCTCAGGCGCCCGCCAACAGCCTGCGCAGCCATGGCTGGTTTTATGCAGCAGGGGTCATCAGCAGCTTTGTGCTTATTGCCGCCATCCTGATCACGCTAAAGGCCGCAGGTCAGGCTATCGGCTGGGGCTTTCAACTACAAGCACCCTGGTTTGTCGCCGCTCTGACCTATTTGTTTTTTGTTTTAGCACTGAGCCTTATGGGTCTGCTGGAGCTAGGCAATCGCTTTATGGGCATTGGCCAAAAACTGACTGAAAAAAGCGGCCACACTGGCTCATTTTTTACTGGCGTACTCGCCACCACCGTAGCCAGCCCTTGTACCGCACCCTTTATGGGTTCAGCCTTGGGCTTTGCGATGACTCAATCGTGGCTGGCAGCGCTGATTATATTTGCCTTCCTTGGCGCCGGCATGGCTTTTCCCTTTGTATTACTCAGCCACTTACCCAAGCTGGGACGCTGGCTGCCACAACCCGGGCTGTGGATGGAACGTTTCAAACAAGCCATGGCTTTCCCGCTACTCGCCACTGCCATCTGGCTTCTCAGCGTACTCAGCGGACAAACCGGCACATCGGGTGTCAGTCTTGTTCTGGTAGGCTGTTTATTATTAGCACTTGCGGCCTGGTGGCCAACAGGCAAATCATCACGGCTCAGCAAGCCATTGCTGCTAGCGATTGTGCTGGCCAGCCTGCTACATCCTTCCCTGAGCACAAGCCACGATGACCAACCGGGCGCAGACAGCTTCCAGCGTGAGCAAATTACCCGACTGCGTAACGAGGGCCACTCCGTTTTTGTCAATGTCACTGCCGATTGGTGTATTACCTGTATCGCCAACGAGCGTCTGGTACTGGGCACAGAAACCACAGCAAAGGCCTTTGACGATAAAGGTGTAGTCTATATAAAAGCTGACTGGACTCGCTACAACCCTGCCATATCGGCCTTACTAGAAGAATACGGCCGCTCTGGCATTCCGCTATATTTGTTATATCCGGCGGATCCCGATCGCCCCGCCCTGATGCTACCCCAGCTGTTGACGCAGACTAACGTGGCAGCAGCACTGGCTGAGCTATAAGCCAGCCAGTCAGAACTTCGCCAATCAGGCAGCGAATTCCCGTCAAACGTCGATAAAATCAACAAAGCGATAGACGAATAAGGTCATTTGTAGCAGAATCGAACGATCATTTAAACGGCGCTGGGAACCTGCGACACATGGCAAGCATACTGGTATTACACGGCCCCAACCTGAACCTGCTAGGCTCTCGTGAGCCAGAGATTTATGGCGCTACCACTCTAGCTGATATCGACAATTCACTGGCCGAGCAAGCACGGACTGCAGGACATCACCTGCTATCGCTGCAAAGCAATGCCGAATACGAACTAATTGAACGTATTCACGATGCCAGTCGGGAAGAGGTCCATTATATTATTTTCAACCCTGCAGCATTTACTCACACCAGTGTTGCACTGCGTGATGCGCTGTCGGCGGTCAATATCCCCTTTATAGAAGTGCATCTTTCTAATGTGCATGCACGCGAAGAATTCCGCCAGTTATCCTATTTTTCCGATATTGCCGAAGGCGTGATCTGTGGGTTGGGTGCCCAGGGCTACGAGCTGGCACTGAGTGCTGCGATGAGCCAGCTGGCGAATACCAACTAAAGGAGATTATCCCACCATGGATATCCGCAAAGTCAAAAAGCTCATCGAACTATTGGAAGAATCCAATATCGATGAACTGGAGATCAAGGAAGGCGAAGAATCTGTTCGCATCAGTCGCAATAGTGGGCGTGGACAAGCTCCCGTTATGGCTGCACCTGTCGCCGCTGCACCAGCTCCGGTGGCGGTGATTGCCCCTGAAACTCCGGCTGCTACGGCAGCGCCGGCCATCACTGGCCATGTAGTTAGTTCACCCATGGTGGGTACATTCTATCGATCTCCCTCTCCGGGCTCTCCTGTATTTATTGAGGCCGGTCAACACGTCAAGGTCGGCGACATTATTTGCATTATTGAAGCAATGAAAATGATGAACCAGATCGAAGCCGATAAAGCCGGCGTGGTTGAGGCGATACTGGTAGACGATGGCGACTCGGTCGAATTTGACCAACCATTGGTCACCATTGTCTAGATAGATTGATCTTGCTGTAGTTCGCAGCATTAGCCTGCAGCAGGAAGCCCGATGATGATCGGCACTAAAAGAGGTTTATTCCACCATGCTGGATAAAGTGGTTATCGCCAACCGTGGAGAAATAGCACTGCGAATCTTGCGCGCATGCAAGGAATTGGGTATTCGCACGGTGGCAGTTCATTCAACCGCAGATAGAGAATTAATGCATGTCCGCCTGGCAGATGAATCTATTTGTATTGGCCCTGCCCCGTCTCCCAAAAGTTATTTGAACGTGCCGGCAATTATCGCCGCCGCCGAAGTGACCGATGCCGTGGGCATTCATCCCGGCTATGGTTTTCTTGCGGAAAACGCTGACTTTGCCGAACAAGTTGCCAATAGCGGGTTTACTTTTATTGGACCTGATGCGGATGTTATCCGCTTGATGGGCGACAAGGTGTCGGCTATTAAGGCGATGAAAAAAGTCGGTGTTCCCACCGTTCCTGGCTCGGACGGACCCTTAGGTGATGATAACGACGAAATAGCTGCTATTGCTCGTCGTATAGGCTACCCGATCATCATTAAGGCTGCTTCCGGCGGCGGCGGACGTGGCATGCGCACCGTACACAGTGAGGCCCACCTGAAAAATGCTGTTTATGTCACGCGTTCAGAAGCCAAAGCGGCGTTCGGCGACGATACGGTGTATATGGAGAAGTTTCTCGAGACACCACGCCATGTAGAAATTCAGATCCTTGCCGACGGTCAGGGTAATGCCATACATCTTGGTGATCGCGATTGTTCCCTCCAACGACGTCACCAGAAAGTACTGGAAGAGGCGCCTGCGCCCGGTATTCCAGATGATATTCGAGCCAAGGTAGCCAAATCCTGTACTGACGCCTGCATTGAAATTGGCTACAAGGGCGCTGGGACTTTTGAATTTCTCTATGAGAACGGCGAATTTTTCTTTATTGAGATGAATACCCGAGTGCAAGTAGAGCACCCGGTATCCGAGATGATCACCGGTGTCGATATTGTCAAATGGCAGCTACGCATTGCCGGTGGTGAGCCCTTGACACTAAAACAGGAAGACATCAACTTCACGGGGCATGCTTTTGAATGCCGTATCAACGCTGAAGACCCCAAAACATTTATGCCCTGCCCCGGCAAGATACAACGCTACCACGCACCCGGCGGCAATGGGATTCGAATGGATTCGCACATCTACAGCGGCTATACCGTGCCGCCGCATTATGACTCGCTGATAGGCAAAGTCATCAGCTATGGCGCGACCAGAGAAGAAGCCCTCGATCGTATGCGTAATGCCTTGGACGAATTGGTGGTGGACGGAATCCGAACCAACCAGCCACTGCACTACGACCTGGTTCGTGACACAGCCTTCCGCAAGGGCGGCGTTAATATCCATTATCTTGAGAAAAAACTGGGTCTGTAATCACGCCATTGGCATCACGCAATACGACGCCATCCCATACAGGCACCAGTTCAGAGTTCCCTATGCCCTGGATCCAACTACAGTTTGAAATTGAGCCCGCGCAGAGTGAAGCACTAGAGGACGCTATGCTCCTGCTAGGCTGCTCGGCAGTGACATTTGAAGATCGTGCCGACCAGGCCATCTACGAACCCCTGCCCGGCACCACACCGCTGTGGAGCGAAACACGCTTAACCGGTTTGTTTGATGCCGAAACAGACATGCAGTCCCTGTTAGTACAACTTGATGGCCTATGCGGCCCTCTGCCCAGGCACCGAGTAGAAATTCTGGAAGACAAGGATTGGGAGCGTGAGTGGATGATTGACTACCACGCTATGTGCTTTGGCCAGCGACTGTGGATCTGCCCCAGCTGGCAAGAGCCACCAGAGCCAACTGCAGTCAACCTGATGCTAGACCCCGGGCTGGCTTTTGGCAGCGGGACTCACCCCACTACCGGGCTTTGCATGGAGTGGCTTGATGCCAACAATTGCACCGACAAACACATCATTGATTATGGCTGTGGTTCCGGCGTTCTCGCCGTCGCCGCACTATTACTTGGCGCCAGACAGGCTATCGGTGTCGACATTGACCCACAGGCGCTAATTGCCACGCAAGAAAATGCGCGTCGCAATGGCATACAAAGTGAGCGGCTTCACACTTATGTACCGGATCAGTTTGCGACCGACGTCGAGGCCGATATAGTACTGGCCAATATACTGGCAGGGCCGCTGATAGAACTCTCTTCTATCATCAGTCAGCTGGTAAAACCCGGCGGACAGCTGGTATTGTCTGGCATATTGCCACAGCAGGCAGAACAGGTAGCGGCCGCTTATGCTCCCTGGATACAGCTTGCACCTGCTACCGAGCGCGACGGCTGGGTACGATTGGATGGAACACGTCGTTAGGAGATTTGTGTTTGGCTGATCAGCGAAAAATCACCCAATGCCCCGAATGCCAAACTGCGTTCAGGGTAAGTGATGCACAATTAGCCACCGCCCGGGGCGCAGTTCGCTGTGGCTCATGCCTGCAAGTTTTTCTCGCAAAAGAGCATTGGATACAGCTGCCTACAGTAGAAGAGGATGACCCCGATGACTGGGAAGACCCTTTTGACCACCCCCATATAGCGAGCCACGATGGTGACTTGCACGACCTGGCCGAAGAAATAGAAGACGACGAAGCCTGGGTACTCGACTTATTGAGAGAAGCCGACCTGCCCATTCCAGACGATTTGTCTGAGCATTTAAAACTCAAAAAGACCGCCAGCTCCCGCACCTCGCAGCCAGAATTTGCGTTCGAGGCGGAATCCGAACCAGAACCTGAACCTGAACCTGAACCTGAATCGGATTCTGAGCTCGAGACTGAGGCAGAGGCAGTAGCCGAAGCTAAACCTGAGTCCATTGTCGACACAGAAATGCCCGCTGCAGAGCTCTCCCCCCCGCCATCGGCAGCCATCACAGCGGCCTCTCTGGAACAAAACGACCATAATGATATTGACCTGCAGTCTGTCACAGCTGAGCCGATCGAATTTGAGCTGCAAGACCGAAAACCTTCAGCCTGGCGTTGGTTATTTTGGCCGCTGGTCATTGTGGCTGCATTGGCACTGGCTGCTCAATTGGCCTGGTACGAACGAGCGGATCTATCGAGAAAACCCGAGTATCGGCCCTTGTATGTTAAAGCCTGCCAACTGCTAAAGTGCCAACTACCGCCACAACTCGATTTGACCCAACTTAGCGCCACCGATCTGGTCGTGAGGGAGCACCCCAGCTATGAAAATGCAATTATTGTCGATCTGATGCTCACCAATAACGCCCAATATCCGCAGCACTGGCCAGGCGTCTACCTGTCCTTTACCGACTCCCAGGGAGGGCTAGTTGCCGAACGGGCCTTCCAGCCGAAAGATTATTTAGTGGGCGAAGTCGCAGGAAGCACCGAAATGGCGCCTGCAATCCCTGTGCATGTATCGCTGGAATTAATGAGTCCTGGCGATAATGCGACCGGCTTTCAAATTGACTTGCGCCTGCCTTCCACTAGCGTAGAAAATTGACGAAAAAATAACCAATTTTGCTTTCCTGAATTACACCTTACAGGTATCATAGCCGCCTTTTTTACAGCTCTCAAAAAAGGTTCTCTGTTGCTCGCCATCGGCCCCTACATATTGCCAGGCAAGGCCTTGCTCGCTCCAATGGCAGGCGTTTCTGACCTGCCGTTTCGCGCAATTTGCCGGCAGCATGGTGCCGCCCTGACCACCGGTGAAATGATCACCAGCGACCAGCAGCTTTGGCATAGCCGCAAATCACAGTCACGCTTACCACGACGCTCCGAGCCAGAGCCTCGCTCTGTCCAGATAGTCGGCAACGACCCGTTGCAAATGGCCGCGGCGGCCCAGCAGGCCGTGAATCTGGGCGCGCAGATCATTGACATCAACATGGGCTGCCCGGCCAAAAAAGTCTGTAAAAAGGCCGCCGGCTCTGCCCTGTTACGTGACCAAAAACTGGTAAGCCAGATACTCAGTACAATTGTCGATGCAGTCGACGTCCCCGTCACACTCAAGATTCGCACAGGCTGGGACAAAGAGAACCGCAACGGCGTAGAGATTGCCAAACTGGCAGAAGATTCAGGTATTCAAGCGCTGGCAGTCCACGGACGCACCCGCGCTTGCCGTTTCAAAGGCCATGTTGAATACGACACTATTGCAGCCATTAAACAGGCGGTCGCTATTCCTGTAATTGCCAATGGGGATATTTCTACCCCGCAGCAGGCAGCGCGCGTACTGCAGTACACCGGGGCCGATGCCGTTATGCTAGGCAGAGCAGCACAAGGACAACCCTGGCTTTTTTCGCAAATTAATCATTATTTAGAGCACGGCACCACCTTGGCCGCGCCCTCGCAAGATCAACTTTACAATATCGTTATTTCCCATATGACCGCGCTGCACCAGCACTATGGTGAGCTTATGGGTACCCGCATTAGCCGCAAGCATATTGGCTGGTATCTCGCAACAGATCAGCTGCGAGAGTTTCGCCAAAGTTTTAATCAATTGTCATCGACAGATGAGCAATTACACGCCATTGACCATTTATTTTCTAATTTTTGCCTTAAGGAATTTGCAGCATGACAAATAGCGCCACGGTATCCGTGCAAGAAGATACCGCGCCTCCGGCCCAGGATAGTCACAATACCGCCCGTCACTTTAGTCAGACAAAGGTGGCCAGTGAACAAACTCTTCGCGACAACATCACTGCAGCACTGGACAACTATTTCCAACAACTCGACGGCCAATTAGCCACCGATGTGTACGATATGGTATTGACGGAAGTTGAAGCACCTCTGATGGAAGCGGTAATGCGTTACACACGCAACAATCAAAGCAAAGCCTCGCAGGTACTCGGCCTCAATCGCGGCACATTGCGTAAAAAGCTCAAGCAATATGACATGCTTTAAACCTCAATTTAATTATTAATCGGAATCCCAATATGAGTGACCTACAGCCAGTCAAGCGCGCCCTTATTAGCGTTAGTGACAAAAATGGCATAGTGGAATTTTCTCGTAGCCTAAGCGCCATGGGCGTCGAGCTACTGTCAACCGGCGGCACCTATCGCCTGCTAACAGAGAACGGCATTGCCGTTACTGAAGTCTCTGATTACACCGGCTTCCCTGAAATGATGGACGGTCGGGTGAAAACTCTGCATCCCAAAGTACACGGCGGTATTCTCGGTCGCCGCGGGCAAGACGATGCCGTAATGGCTGAACACGGTATCGACACAATTGATATGGTTGTGGTGAACCTTTACCCCTTTGAGAAAACCGTAGCACAGGCCGATTGTAGCCTTGAAGATGCCATCGAGAATATCGATATCGGTGGCCCAACCATGGTACGCGCCGCGGCCAAGAACCACCCCTTTGTCAACATTGTAGTCAATGCCGATGACTATGAAACGATTCTGGCTGAGATGAGTGCCAATAATGGCTGTACCGCATTATCAACTCGCTTCGACCTGGCTATTAAAGCCTACGAACATACCGCTGCCTATGACGGCGCCATTGCCAACTACTTCGGCCGCAAGGTTCCAGGTGGTAACGAAAACTTCCCGCGCACGTTCAATACGCAATTTGTCAAAACCCAAGACATGCGCTACGGCGAAAACCCTCACCAGAACAGCGCTTTTTATATAGAACATACGCCAGCGGAAGCATCCATTGCCACGGCTACCCAGCTGCAAGGCAAAGAATTGTCCTATAACAATATTGCCGACACTGATGCCGCCCTTGAGTGCGTTAAGCAGTTCGACCAGCCAGCCTGTGTCATTGTCAAACATGCCAACCCTTGCGGTGTTGCCATTGCCGACAATATTGGTGCAGCCTACGACCTGGCCTTTGCCACTGACCCGGAATCGGCCTTTGGCGGTATCATCGCCTTTAATCGTGAACTTGATGAGGCAACAGCTGCCGCCATATGTGAGCGCCAATTTGTCGAAGTCATTATCGCGCCTGCCGTTAGCGATGCCGCTAAACAGGTCATCACCGAGAAGAAAAACCTGCGCCTGCTAGTATGCGGCGAATGGGGAGCCAACCTACCAGCACTGGACCTCAAACGCGTCAATGGCGGCCTACTGGTTCAGGACCGAGATCTAGGCCTGATCACTGCTGCCGATCTTAAAGTCGTTACCCAGCGCATCCCGACAGAAGACGAAATACGCGACCTGCTATTCACCTGGAAAGTCGCCAAGATGGTCAAATCCAATGCCATCGTATACGGTAAAAATGGCCAGACTATCGGTGTCGGTGCTGGACAAATGAGCCGCGTCAACTCGGCCCGTATAGCGGCTATTAAAGCTGAACACGCTAGTCTTTCAGTTGAAGGCGCGGTGATGGCTTCTGATGCATTTTTCCCCTTCCGTGACGGCATGGACAATGCGGCCAAGGTAGGCATTAGCTGCGTCATCCAGCCGGGTGGCTCAATGCGCGATGACGAAGTAATCGCTGCCGCAGACGAACACGGCATGACCATGGTATTTACTGGTATGCGCCACTTCAGGCATTGATATACCGTCATATTAGAAAGACAAGGAATACGCAATGAACGTTTTGATTATTGGTGCAGGCGGACGTGAACATGCGCTGGCGTGGAAGGCAGCGCAAAGCCCGAGTGTAGGCACTGTCTACGTAGCCCCGGGCAACGCTGGCACCGCAATTGAGGCCGATCTGGAAAATGTCGCCATCGCCACCGATGACTTTGTCGGGCTGGCTAATTTTGCCCGCAGTAACAATGTCGGTCTAACTATCGTGGGGCCTGAACAACCCTTGGTTGATGGTATCGTTGACTACTTCTCCGAGCAAAATCTACGTTGTTTTGGCCCAACTAAAGGTGCTGCGCAGCTGGAGGGTTCGAAAGCCTTTACCAAGGACTTTTTGGCCCGTCATCATATTCCCAGCGGTGATTATCAGAATTTCACCGAAGTAGAGCCTGCTTTGGCGTATCTGAGAGAGAAAGGCGCCCCTATAGTGGTTAAGGCTGATGGCCTGGCAGCCGGTAAAGGCGTTATTGTCGCCGAAACCCTGGAGCAAGCAGAAACCGCAGTGAAAGACATGCTCTCAGGCAATGTTTTTGGCGAAGCGGGCTGCCGAGTAGTCATTGAAGAATTTCTCGATGGCGAAGAGGCCAGTTTTATCGTTCTTGTCGACGGTAAAAATGTATTACCTATGGCCACAAGCCAGGACCACAAACGCGTGGGCAATGGAGACATCGGACCTAATACCGGCGGTATGGGCGCATATTCCCCTGCACCGGTTGTCACTGCTGAAGTTCATCAGCGCATCATGAACGAAGTCATCTACCCAACCGTAGAAGGCATGGCCGCAGAGGGTAATCCCTATACCGGTTTTCTATATGCAGGCCTGATGATTGACAGCGACGGCAGCCCCAAGGTCATTGAATACAACTGCCGCTTTGGCGATCCGGAGACACAGCCTATTATGCTTCGGTTGCAGTCTGACCTGGTAAAATTGTGTCAGGCGGCCATCGATGGTGAGCTAAACCAGGCACGCGCAGAATGGGACTCCAGAGCTGCTGTCGGCGTCGTATTGGCGGCCGGTGGTTATCCGGCAGCTTACAATAAAGGTGACGTCATTAGAGGTCTGCCCGAACAAGATACCGAAGGCCAGAAGGCCTTTCATGCGGGCACCCAGCTTAGTGACGGTGAAGTGGTTACCAATGGTGGACGCGTGCTTTGTGCCACCGCGCTGGGACATACAGTGGGCGAAGCCCAGGCCAACGCCTATAAGCTGGCCGAACGTATTCACTGGAAAGGCGTCTTCTATCGCTCCGATATAGCCTATCGCGCTATCGCGCGTGAACAGAAGACTTGATCCTTATCAGCTATCGCTGAAAAAACCCGCACCTGATACGGGGCATGGGTTTACAATCCACCGATACGGTAGGGAGAAGATCATGAGTCGACAATTGAGCTTAATCGACAAGCTAGTTACCAACGTAGACCTGGCAGTGCGTACTCTGGCGCCGGGTGCCGCCACAGCCTATCGCGGCACGCCCGCCAAGGGTCAGGACTCCAGTGAACTGGATCCGGATCACAAACGCCATATAGCCGGCTTAATGCGTATTAATCATACAGGGGAAGTCTGCGCCCAGGCTCTTTATCAAGGCCAAGCCAGCACTGCGCGACTGGGAGAAGTCCGAGCAGCCATGGAGCATGCCGCCGAAGAAGAAATTGACCATCTTGCCTGGTGCGAAGAGCGAATCCAGCAATTGGGCAGCCAAACCAGTATTCTCAACCCACTATTCTACGCCCTGTCATTTGGTATAGGTGCCGCAGCAGGAATTGCAGGCGACAAATGGAGCTTGGGGTTTGTCGCGGCAACTGAGGAGCAAGTATGCAAACACCTGCGCGAACATCTCGAGCAATTACCGGCTGAAGATCACAAAACGCGCGCCATTTTAGAGCAAATGCTGATTGATGAAGAAGCGCATGCTACCAAAGCACTGGAAGCTGGCGGCAAGGATTTCCCCGCGCCGATTAAAGAGATCATGACTCTGGCATCCAAAGCCATGACCAAAACCACTTACCGCGTCTGACTCAGACTGCAATCAGCTCATAGCTATGGCTAATATCCACCCCGGCCTGAGTTAACATAATCGAAGCTGAGCAATATTTCTCTGCTGACAGGGCCACAGCACGCTTTACCAGTGCCTCTTTCAGGCCTTTGCCGCTCACTTTAAAATGCAAATGAATCTTGGTGAAAACTGCCGGCACGGCGTCGGCTCGCTCCGCTTCAAGCTCACACAGACAATCTGTTACATCCTGGCGGGACTTGGTCAGTATGCTCATCACATCAAACGCAGAGCAACCCCCCATACCCATCAGCATAAGCTCCATTGGGCGAGCACCTGTATTTTCACCGCCAAGATCTGGCGGACCGTCCATTTTTACCGCATGACCGCTGCCTGAGGTGGCCTCAAATTTCACGTCGCCCTGCCATTTTACCGTGGCTTGCATCTAACTCTCCTGTGCTCTGACCTAAGTCGGCCCTGAAAAAAGGCGATCATTATACGGCAAACAGTCCGCTTACTGTAAAAAGCGGTGGTGAATCACACTATCCGCACTGGTTGTGATTTGTACTAGCCAAGAGTTGCGTCAGGGAACATACTTACAGCTTGAACTAATAGACAAAAGAGGTGCGAGGTTGGTAACAATATCACTCACTCCACAGATCCGAAATGTGGACAGTTTTCTGAATCACTGTCATCGTCGTCGCTACCCGGCAAAAAGTACTATCATCTACGCCGGCGACAAAAGTGATGCGCTGTACTACATCATGGATGGCTCAGTCACAGTAGCCATTGAAGACGACGATGGTAAGGAAATGATTGTCGCCTACCTCAATAAAGGTGACTTCTTCGGCGAAATGGGTCTGTTTGGCGAAAATGATTCGCGCAGTGCTTGGGTGCGCGCAAAAACTGCCTGTGAAGTTGCTGAAATCAGCTATAGCAAGTTCAACGAGATAAGTAACGACTTCCCCGAAATCATTGAACAACTCGGGATACAACTCGCTACCCGGTTGCGCAATACCACACGTAAAGTGGGCGACCTGGCATTTTTGGATGTCACGGGACGCGTGGCCCGTACCTTGATCGACTTATGCAAACAACCCGATGCCATGACTCACCCGGACGGCATGCAAATTAAAATCACCCGCCAGGAGATAGGCCGTATTGTTGGCTGTTCGCGAGAAATGGTCGGCCGCGTACTGAAAAACCTGGAAGAACAAGGCCTGGTAAACGTCAAGGGTAAAACCATGGTGGTATTTGGCACCCGCTAAATAACGGGGCACAATTCAGTTCTATCGTGCCCCTACCCCAACAAACTCAAGCAAAAATCCTCGACAAACTCGGGCAGTCTGGCTATGTTGCGCTAGTGTCCATATTATCGGCGGTATTCACCATGAAACATCCCATCACCTGCTTGATGCTCAGCCTGCTCCTTCCCTTTACCGCCTTCGCCGCACAAGGGGATTTTACTGCCACCGACATTGGGGAGGGTTTTACCGCATTACAAGGCAAGGGTGGCAATATCCTGGTCCAGCACGGCAGCGACGGTAAGCTGGTCGTCGACAATGACTTTGCCATGGCTAGCGAAGCACTGCAAAAGGCTCTGGATAAGATCGGCGGAAAAAACACTATTCCGTACGTGATCAATACTCACTGGCATGGTGACCACGTGGGGAACAACGAATATTTAGCCAGCCAAGCCAGTATTATTGCCCATGATAATGTGCTGAGCCGGGTTTCAACACAACAGGTATCCCCACGCCGCACTACCGAAGCACTGGCTGAATCAGGCTGGCCCTCAATCACTTTCAATGACACACTGACGCTTCGCTTCAATGACCAGACGGTGCAAATGGTGCACTATCCTAATGGACATACCGACGGCGACAGCGTGATTTATTTTCCCTCGGCCAATATCGTACACATGGGAGATCTGTATTTTAATCACCGCTTTCCTTTTGTTGATACCAACAGCGGCGGCGACGCGCTACATTTCTTGGCCAATGTCGAAGCTGTATTGGCACGCATCGACGACGATACCACCGTTATTCCTGGCCATGGACCGGTTGCATCCAATAAGTCCGAGCTGGCCGAATTCCAAAACATGTTGAATCAGACCATCACTGAGACGCAAGCTATGCACGAAGCCGGGATCAATGAAAGTGATGCCATCGCCAAGGGGTTTTCTGGCGATTGGTCAGACTGGAACTGGTCCTTTGTAACAGCAGACAAGTGGATGAGCATGATCTATGCCAGCCTCGACCAACGCGGGGGAGATACCAGTGAGTAACCCAACAGAGACAAAAACCTTTGAACAGGATGGCGTCAAGCTTAAAGCCACTGCAACTCAGGATGAGAAGGGAAAATGGTGGCTACAACTGAGCGACGAGAACAGCAATAATACCGATTGGGAAGACCCGTTCAATTCTCTGGAAGACGCGATGAAGGAGGCCACGGACGCCATAGCCGAAGAAGGCATACAAATGTTTGTTGGCAACTGGGACAGCCTGGTTTAAAGCCGTAAAAGAGGAGCTACGCGGTAATCTCTGCTGAAAACTACTTGGGCTCAGTAGCCCGCATATGACCCCGTAAAAATATACCAATGCGATCGATAGCCATCTTTCCCTCGGGAATCAGCATTGAAAGTGCCTGCCATACGTGGGGTAAACCTTCCCATATGTCGAGTACAACCGGCACCCTGGCTTCTTCCATTTTCCTCGCCAGACGGCGTGAATCATCGAGTAAGACTTCTTCACTTCCTACTTGAAACAGCATCGGTGGCAAACCGTGCTGGTCGCCATAATACGGTGAGGCATAAGGATCGGAAGGATCCGCTCCCTGCAGATAATAATCAACACCCTCTTTAAGCCCCTCGCCAGGAATGAGTTTGTCTTTGTGTAAATTCGTTTTAATAGATTCCCCGGTACACAACATATCAGTCCAGGGCGACAAAGCGACACCGGCAGCGGGCAAAGGCAAACCTTCGTCACGAATTCTTAATAGGCTGGCGCAAGTTAAATTACCGCCAGCGGAATCTCCGGCAATAGCCAAAGATTGAGGATCGTAGCGATCGAGTAGCCAGCGGTAAGCGGCAATACAATCGTCCAGGCCTTGAGGGAACGGATGCTCCGGCGCCAGCCGATACTCAACTGATAATACTGGCGCTTGAGCGGCCTTGGACAGGCGCCACACTAAATCTTTATGCGTTGTCATGGTGCCGCCAAACATAAAACCGCCACCGTGCAGATACATTATAGCCTTGCCCTTATTACAGCCTTTGTATCGAACCCAATAAGCGCGTAAACCACCAATGCGAATTTGCTCATAGTCTGCCTCGGGAGGCGGTGCAGGCATACGCTTACAGGAATTGTGTATTTTTTCTCGCAATTCGTGCGGCTCACCGCTGCTTGTCAGCATATTGCTGAATAGACCCATGACACTTTTTACGGCGGTTGCCTGCAGACTCATTAATGAAGCTCCGGTATTTCTAATTATTCGCTAAAAATTAAAGGCTAACAGTCTGATTTTTAAGCAAACTAGACCACATAAATTTGCCGCGGTGTGTTTCAGCAAAGGGCCGCCAATGCTCAACATCCTCAGCTAAGCGGTCAGCTATCACTGAAAAAACCAAAGGGTTTACCAGCAAGCCTAGATGACTACCCATAACGCGGATATTTTCTGTTTGTCGGCCGGGTTCATCCAGGCAAAAACGCCAATTGATGACACCGTCACCTTCACTATAAATTGAGCTGGAGGGTACTGGTGGGCTGCGCTCCCAAAATTCACTGGCGTTGTTAAATAAGGCGTCTATGTCACCATCGGAATTATAGTGGGAATATAAACGACTCAGTGCCTCACTCACACCATTGAGACTAGGCAGAGCAAAGGGCGCGGCCAGTGATATAACGCGCTTAACTTTGTGGCTGTGCCTACCCGCCAATGCGCGAGCATATAAGCCGCCTAGATTCCAACCGATAACGCTGACGGCACGGCCTGTCTCTTGATATATATCGTCCAGCCGCTGCTCGAGCTGCTGAAATTGAAGCTCACTCAAACCTTGATTCGGACCCAACTCCCAGCCGTAACAGTCGTATCCAATTTTCTCGAGATAGCGACGCAGAAAAAAGGTGCCATTATCGGTCGCGGTAAAACCGGGAATTACCAATACAGGGTCGCCGTTGCCTGGCGTTGCCTTAAGCAGCACACGATAGCTGCCCAACAAGGCGATACCTTCTACGCCGGCACGAAATTCCAACAGCGATTGCATCACACCGGGTCTTTTGATATCACTAGCCATCAGCTATCCCCCCGATTTGTGGATTCGCCGTTTTGCGTCTCTGGTGAGCCGACGACACGTTTTATCAAGCGCCAACTATTCAAGGAAGGCCGCGCGCTTTGTTCACTCATGCTGCGAGAGGCATTACCTACCTGACTCACCCCGCCTTTAAAAGTAGTCCAGACATCACCCCAGGGGCTGTCATCTGACTTTTCTGGTTTCTCTCCTGGCAACAGTGACTTCAACGCCCCGGTATAGCTGCTCCAGCTAGCATCGACACCCTGACTCAGAGCATCACCGATTTCCGATAGTCCTTTGGCCAAAGCGCCTGCAGTTTCCATCAGTGCAGTGGTACTCACAAAATCGATTAACAGTAAGTCTTCTCTGGCGTCTTCCACTGAGCCTCGAAATTTGCGCCTGACCGAGGCAAGCTTGTCCTTGACCTCCTGATCGATCGGCATGGATTCGTAACGCGCAGTAAGCTCTTCGATTTCATCCCAGTCTCTTTGAGTTAGTACTTCTGCCGCGATCGGGAAAACACCCGCCTCTTCCTGATCCATATGATGACGGAGCATGGCCGTATATTCATCACACAACTCTTTAGCACGCTGTTTTTTCATCGAGGTAGGTAAAAGACGTACATCCTCGATAATATCGACCACATCTTCTGCTAATACTTCGAGCTTGGGATGCTCGCCGCGTAAATTAAGTAACAGCGCTCGAATACTGTTTTCTCGACGAGCCAAGACCTCATACATAATATCTTCACGCGGATGATGGAAACGATCCGGAAAACTCTTCATGTAATGAACGATATCAAGGATAAGATTAATATCAACGTCACCACCGTCTACCATGACCGTGGTTTGCTCCTCTAGAGCATCCAGCAAATTAGACATATAGATATGTTCACTGTGCAAGGCCTGCACAATACGCGGTCGCTGTATGAGCTTCGATGTATCCACCGAAGGATTCTTTGTTTTAGCCTTGGCGGCGCTAGCCTTTTTGCCGGCCATCGTATTCTCCGATCTATTGCCCAGGTGTAGAACAAGGACACTTGTGACTAAAATCGTCAACTTGCAGCAGAGTAACGAATAAACCGCCCTGCGGGGTTGATCACAAATTCATTGTTGCACGATTTTGATGCAAAATCAGAGATTAAATTTTGTGCATTTAGGGTGCAATTTCTACCTAATTACTCTATTCAGTAGCTCTGTAGACGCCGTCATATGGCCTGCCCGAAGCGACCCAGTGGCGCCCCGCCCAGACCATCAAACCCGCGATTTATTAGCGCCCCTCAACCGTATGACACTGTTTCCATACCAAACCGGGTAAAAAACGCCTCATTCTTGAGCCGAGACGGGCCTGTGAGTTTGGAAATACCCAGAATACGCCTTTGTCCAGGTCTCGCTCTATTGCTTGCAAGACCTCTTTTGGTTCGATTGTTTTGGACTGATCCAGCATTTTTGGCCATACCGTATCGCGCCCCTGCTGCAACAAAGGTGTTGCCACCGGCGGCGGACAGACACAAGCAAAACGTACGCCGGATTGAATATTCTCGTGATACAGAATTTCAGTGTAAAACGCGGTAGCCGCCTTGCTGGCAGAATACGCGCCAGTGAGCATGGTCGGTATCAGACCCGCCACAGAGGCAAAACTGATGAAATCGCCGCGCCTACGCTCTACCATTCCAGGCAATACCGCGTGCGTTATATTCACCAACCCACCATAGTTAATATCCATCATTCGCATAGTGGCTTTGGCATCCATATCCAGCAAGGCGCCAAAGGGCATTATAGCCGCGGCATTGTAGAGTCTGTCGACAGGTCCAAGCTGGGCTTCCACCTCTACCACTGCGGCCTTTACTGCCGCCGCATCAGACATATCAACTGCCCAGGCATGGATATTCTCATAGCCTTCAGCAGTCTTTGCCATACCCTCGGCATTGACGTCAAAAATTGCCACAGACTTGCCTTGCTCAGACATTATGCGTGCCGCCAGCTGACCCATGCCACTGCCGCCACCCGTAATAAGTACTACCTTTCCTTCAAAAGCCATATAGCCTCCCGTATTTGATTGGCCAGAGTGTAAAGCTGCCTGTTTCACTGACAACTCAATTATTGGTAACAATGGGACTGTCCCACCGATAATCTTATTAAATAGCAGGCCACCAGCACGTCTTCCGCAATACAAGAATCGCTCGCCTTGGCTGGAAAGCCCTACTAACTGTGATATGGACTATGATTGGTATCTGAAGACTAAAATTAACTAGCCGCAAGGGACAAATTCAGCGACAGCCGCTAGGATATGCAGCTCTATCATCATCGCGAGTCAGACATTTACCCATGAAAATATTCAAACGAGTCGGATTAACACTACTGGCAATTATCGCCATACTGGCACTGGCGATATACATCAACCCTCAGTACGCCGATAACCACGATACGGCTTATATAGACCTGCATGATGAATCTACTGCGCCTGCGCCCGCTGAAGCAGACATTATTCAACGTATTGTTGTTTATGGCGACGCCGGCCACTCCACTACCGAACCCTGGCAGGCCAGTATGGCCAAGGTTGCCGAACGCGCTTCTATAAGCCCTGAAAAAACGGTAGTCATTGCGCTGGGCGACAACATTTACATGCAAGGTTACCCACAAAAGGAAGAAGGTCAAGAAGACTGGGATGAAGACCAGCTGGAAAGTATTTCCTTTCTTGAGTCACAGCTGAAAGTCGCCAAAGTGTCCAATGCGCAAATGTTCCTGGTACCCGGAAATCATGATTGGTATGCCACAGAAGTCGCAAGTCAGGCGCGCCATGTTGGTGAATACGCGATTAAAAACAATGCACCAGTAGCCTTCAGACCTCATCAACCAGGACAGCCGCCACTGCCGGAGTCAGCCGATTTCCCTGGTGTGAGTCTGGTATTTGTCGATTCAGAATGGCTGATTCAGAACGACGCAAAAACAACCGCTCCCGCTTATGCCAAGCTTGACGCAGAGATAGCCCGCATTCGTGCCGAACACCCCGACAACCTGATCATTACCGCCCAACACCATCCCATGGAGACCATGGGTCAACACGGCGGCTATATGACTCATTTTTCCTATTGGTTCTTCATTAATGCTATCGATTTATTTTTCGACATGAATCAGGACATAGGCCATCCGGATTACGACAACTACGTTGCTAAAGTCACTGCTATTATGGCGAAATACGACCGGGTTATTCACGCCTCGGGCCACGAGCACAGCTTGCAGCTATTTAAGCCGCCAGCGGGCATCGGCGCCAGCTACAATCTGGTAAGCGGCGCAGGTAATAGCAATAAAATCAGTGGCGTATGGCACAACAAAAACAACCGCTTTGCTCTGTCACAGGAGGGTTTCATGGAGCTGGCTATTACCGGCGATGGCACCTATATCAAGATATTTGATATCCATCAGCAGACACCCGCCGCAGAATTTTGGCTGGATATTTAAATTGTCTGGAATATGTAAGGGCAACCCACGGTGGGTCGCCCTTTGAGTAACAAGCTAGAACAGCAACTAGAAGTTATAAGTCGCCTGCAAGTAGGTCGTGCGAGGACGGCCCATAAAGCTGTAAAAGGTGTTGGTGCCGAAAATACTTGCCGACAGCGGCGTATTACCCACATAGGAATATTGCTGATCATCAGACAAGTTCTGCACCAATACTGCTACATTCCAGTTCGAGCTATATAAGCCAATACGGAAATTCATTTGGGTCAGCGCGTCAACTTCCCACTGCGGGTCCAGATTTACGTGGGTATTCTGCTCGCCCTTATAGCTCACATCAAACCCGGTTTGCAGGTCCAGTTCACCAGCCAGTGGCAGGATATGAGTAAAGCTGAGATTGCCAGTCCACTTCGGTGTGTACTGTCCTCTCTTGCCGGTATAGTCACACAACGGAACGCCACCGACCACATCGCCATCCGGTTCCTGCCGGTTGTAGCAGTTGCCGTTGCGGAAATCTTTGTATTCATGATCAAGAAAGGCCAGGCCATAGCCCATGGTGAGATTTTGCGTCAGCGCCCAGCGGCCCTCGAGTTCGATTCCCTGTACCAGCGTTTCCTTCGCGTTACCCACCGTAAAACCTAGATTGCCGTCAAACTGGGATACCTGAAGATTGTCATATTCGGTGCGATACAGGGCAACATTCAGTTCAGCGGCGCCATCCAGCCAGGTCGTCTTGGCGCCCAGTTCATAGGTGGTTGCTTCCTCTTCTTCGAACTCCCAGGAACTAACAACGTTAGCCAAGGCGTCGAAACCACCGGATTTAAAGCCGGAGCTCCACGATGCGTAGACCATCATCTCATCGTTGGCTTGCCACTGCAGGTTCACCAGCGGTGTGAACACTGACTCGTCACGTGTACCGGCCAGCGAGTGCCCTGTGAACTGCTCGTTCTCAACGCCCAGGGCAATTGTCCAGACGGGCCCCGCTAAGGGATTAGTCGTAATCTCACCCGTATCAGTGTCGAGGATGTTCATCTCCCGAGTGGCCTGCTTTTCTTCCGAGGTGTAGCGCCCGCCTAATGTCAGGCTCCAGGAATCAGTGAAGTTCCAGGTCGCTTGGGCGAAAACCGCCCACAGGTCGGAATCGGCTGTGTATTCATTTTTCCGCGTCGTCCCCAGAATTGGCGCCAGGCCCGGATCAACAGATCCGAGTACGCTATTTTCGAAAATGACGACAGGTCCAGTGTATACGAGCTCGCTGGTCTGGTAGAACCCACCCGCTATCCAGTCGATGGTTTGACCACCGGGCGAAACAAGGCGAATCTCTTGAGAAAACTGGTCGTAATCTTCTTTACCCGGACCTTCGAATACGGGTGCACCCACGAAATCAAGGTCATAAAGATCATCGAGCTCATAGGTGACGAACCCGGATACCGCGGTCAAGGTCATATCACCGATAGCATAATCAATATTCAGGGTGTAATTCTGAACTTCATTATGGCTGCTGTCACCGGTATCGGCCTGCCGCTTATTATTCTGGCTTACCTCGGTGATCGCATCAGGGTAGCCCAATAAACCCAGGATCTGGGCAAACGTAGCGCCGGGGATTGGAGCGCCGGCCAGGGCGGGGTCGTCCTGTACAATTTCTATCTGGCGACCGGTGGAACTGAATTCATCCCACTCGGCCTTGAAATCAATGCGCAGATTCTCGGTAGCATCCCAACGCAGGGAGCCCCGGATCGCCGTATCGTCGCGCTCCAGTTCATCTGCTCCGGTGAGGGTATTCTCCATCCAACCCTTTTCATCATATTTGCGAGCAACCAGTCGACCGGACAGAGTATCGGTCAAGGGCCCAGAGATCATGCCAGTAAACTCGGTGATATCGCCATCGGGAGAATAGTTAACCGAAACTCGGCCTTCCAGTTCATCACTGGGTTTAGCAGTCGTCATGCTCATGGCGCCCGCAATACTGTTCTTGCCAAACAGAATACTCTGGGGGCCACGCAGGACTTCGATTCGTTCCAGGTCAAGGAAAGGCATGCGCAGCAACTGCTGGCGGCCGTAGTAAATACCATCGACATAAGTACCCACCGACTGCTCGAAGCCTATGTTGTTACCCGTGCCGATACCGCGAATATAAATCTGTGTGCTGATGCCCGTTTCGGTCATGGACAGGTTGGGAACATAGGCTTGCAGGTCTTCAATCTTGAAGAGATTATTTTCCGTCATTTTTGCACCGGAGACGGCGGTAATGGAGATGGGGACATCCTGCAGGCTCTCGGTTCTTTTCTGTGCTGTTACCACAACCTCCTCTAACATTAGAGCCTGGGCCGTTCCGGCCAGAAACAGTGAGCCACTGACAATGGCTGCGTAGAGCGGGGTGCGAACAAGTCTTGGGTATTTAGAAATCATAATTAATCTGCCCTTTATAGTGTTTATCGGTTATGAATAATGGATTACTGTTGGCTGCCCAGTCAGCGCTTTCAGACTTGCCACTTCCAGTGACTTGGGGGTGTAGAGTCCGCCGCAGAGCGCGTCGGTTTTTTTGCGGAAGCTTCGGCTGCTAATGCCAAATCGCTGCCAAAGATGAGTATCAGACTAGCTAAATTTCTCACGGCAATTTTGCTCCAGTTGTTACTGGTCTGTTTAGTTATACCGCATAGTGGCATACTATTATATTGTGTACAACCTTATATCGCATGATATATATAGCTACAGGCTTTCGAAAACAGCGGGTCAGCTCTGCTTATTCAGCGCTTCTAGTAATTCCTCACACAGCTTTTTAAGCTCTTTGCCTTTTGTCGGGGATAAACCGACGCTACAGACCAGCTTTTGCGGCACCTCGCTGGCCCGCTCCCGCAGTGCCATACCCTGTTTTGTGATAGTAATGACCCGTACGCGCTCATCTTGCTGGCCGCGCCGGCGTTCAACAAAACCTTTGCCCTCGAGGCGCTTGAGGAGAGGTGTCAGGGTGCCGGAATCCAGGTTTAGTCGCTGCCCCAACTCCTTGACGTTCAGGCTGTTCTCCTGCCACAGCACCATGAGCACGATGTACTGTAGATAAGTGATATCCAGTTCGTCCAGTAAAGGACGGTAGGCCCTGACAACCGCATTGGCGGCGCTGTACAGGGGGAAACAAATCTGGTTTTCGAGCTGTAACTGGGGGAAGCATTCACTTGCTGATGTCATTGTCATCCTTACTCAGACCACCTAATTATGCACAAAATACTTATAAACTTAGTTGATATCGACCAACGCCACAGACCATACATACACAGCGCCAATTGCGATTCCCTTAACTAACTACATTTAATGATAGCTCTTTATTACATTGCGCGCAATGTACTTCCAGCGTATTAACCCTACTCTGCGACAGCGCCCAGGCCCTGGTAGGATTCCTGGATCGCGTACCCCCGATAAATATTACTCAGCCGTACAGGCGCAGTATTCATAGACTTTTGATATCAAGCGCCCTATTCTTGGCGTCCAAGCAAATTTAGGCTTTTAGCTTAAAACAACAAAACCTTTGAGGATGTCATATATGCGCAAGTTTTTCGATCGCTTTAAACCAGCCAGGCTAGTATTAGCCGGGCTACTGGCTCTCTGCCTTTCCACTCTATCATTTGCCGCCAGCCCTGTACTGGACCGTGTAATAGAAAACGGCGTATTAAAAGTCGCGATGTCTGCCGACCAACCTCCATTTAACACGCTCAACCGCAGTAAAGCCCCTATGGGTTACGATGTGGACTTGGCTAATGCCATGGCAGCCGCCATGCAGGTAAAACTGGAAATTGTGCAGCTGCCCTTTGGCGAACTGATGGCAGCACTGCAGAGCGGCAAAGCCGACATGATTATGTCAGGCATGGAAATAACCCCGGAGCGTACCAAGCAGGCCAACTTTATAGGGCCCTATACTCTGTCAGGTAAGTCCATGTTATCTACCAACGCTGTTATGAGTACTGTGACCAGCGGGGCAGATTTCAATAATGCCAAGATGCGTCTGTTAGCTCTCGAAGGCTCAACCAGTGCTACTTTCGTAACGCGCAATCTACCCGAAGCAAGCTTAAAGACCATCGCCAACTATGAGGAGGGTATTCAATTACTGATCTCTGGTGAAGCAGAAGCCATGGTTGCCGATATGCCTGTTTGCAAGCTATCTATTTTACGCAACCCGGACGCAGGCCTTGCAACACTTGCACAGCCTATGTCAATTGCCCCTGTAGGTATCGCTATCGCTAGCGGCGACCAACAGTTCGAAAATCTGGTAAGCAACTACCTGAGGACTTTTGAAAAAATGGGTTTGACTGGCCAACTGCACAAGAAATGGTTTGAAAATAGCGGCTGGATCGCTTCAATGCCTTAATCAAACTGGGCCCGACTCCATGCCGGGCCCAATTCTTCTCTATACATCAACGACAAAACCCCTGTTTAGAAAAACATTAGTGATCCCACTCGTCGCCAATACCCAATTCTTTCTTAGACTGACGCAACATCACCTCTGGGCTTGTGACTTCCTGACTCACAGTAATAATATCGGCGTAATTTGCTTTACCATCGATAAAATCTTGCAACAGTAATATGGGTATCGGGGTCATAGCAGGCGCATAATCCCAATCAAAGATAGAGGTGATATTGCCGCTGACCTTATCGCCTTCAGCCTTTAACCAGTATGCGCCACAACGCAGCAGCTCGTAATCACCTACGCGACCAAAACTAATATTAGGGGTAGAGGGATTAAAACCGCCGTCAGGTATGTGTTTAATCTTGCGCAGCGCGAACACCCAGTGAGTCGCAAAAGGGAAATCTTTTACCTCTGCCCGACAATCGTCGCCCATTGTACCCCACAGACGAACGACTTCCTGAAACTCCCTGCCTTTGAGGACGGTCTCGACCCAAATATCGAAGGAATTCCCCTTGTGAGACACCACCTCACCATGAATAATCGTGTCCGACTCATCAACCAACCAACTAAAAGGTCCCTGCCACTGGCAATCGCAGGCCGCGCTAACCGGATGGCTAAGCAGCAATAATGTAATCATCGTAGCAATCTTTCTAAGCATATCCACCAATGTACTTAAACAGAACAAACGCTCAGGTAGTCGAAGGGCTAAAAGAACAGGGTTTTAAGTTCATCCCCTGGTTCGCCTGCACGCATAAACGCTTCGCCAACCAGAAACGCAGCAACACCGTGCTCACGCATAGCCTGAACATCTTCTTTTGTATGAATGCCGCTCTCTGTAACCACGATCCGATCATCAGGAATACCTTTCATTAATTCCCAGGTGGTTTCCAGTGAGGTTTCAAAGGTATGTAAATTGCGATTATTGATACCTATCAATCGGGTATTTAAAGGTAGGCTCTGCTCTAACTCTTGCTGATTATGGACTTCGATCAAAACGTCCATGCCAAGGTCTGTGGCTAACGACGCAAGGTCGGCCATTAAACCCGTATCCTGGCTAAAAGCAGCGGCAATCAATAAAACACAATCGGCCTCAATAGCTCTTGCTTCATATATCTGGTAGCTATCAACCATAAAATCTTTACGGATGACCGGTAACGAACAAGCCCTACGTGCCTGTCGCAAGTAGTCTTCGTGGCCCTGAAAAAAATCCGCATCGGTCAGCACCGACATGCAGGCCGCGCCGCCCGCCTGATAACTGACGGCAATAGCTGCTGGATCGAAGTTGGCTCGAATCAGGCCTTTGGAAGGGGACGCCTTTTTAACCTCGGCGATAACTGCCGAGTCACCGGCGGCAATACGATCAGCGATCGCCTGAGTGAAACCTCTGCAACTATCGGCCTGGGTTAACATGGCACGTAAGTCAGCTTCACTGGTAACAGCGCTACGTGCCGCCACTTCCTCATGTTTTCTTGCCAGAATTTTATCAAGTATCGTCATATGAATCGTGCTTCTTGTGCAAGGCTTCTTTACTGTTTACAGGCTTGGGTAAAGTCAGCCCATTCCTTAAATTTCTCAGCGGCTTGACCTGTCGCTATGACATCCTGTGCCAACTCGACACCATTAACAAGACTGCCGGCGACACCGGCCGCATAGAGAGCGGCGCCCGCGTTAAGCGCAATCATATCTGCCGCCTCAGGCGCCAGGCCCGCAAACGCCGCCCGAATTAATGCCAGACTAGCGGCGGGGTCCTCGACAACCAGGCTGTTAAGCGAAGCACTTTGCACACCGACATCCTCAGGGCAGATAGAATATTCACTAATTTCGCCATCTTTCAATTCAACAATTCTGGTTGGTCCAGCAAGGCTAATCTCATCCAGGCCTTCGGCGGAATGAACCACTATCACGTGTTTGGCGCCCAGACGACGCATAGCTTCCGCATAGGGTAGCTGCCACTGCTCGCTAAATACACCCAGCAACGCGTTTGGCGCTGAAGCCGGGTTAGTCAGCGGCCCGAGTATATTAAATACCGTGCGCACCTTCAGTTCCTTGCGCGGGCCAATCGCATGTTTCATCGCGCTATGATGGTTTAAGGCAAACATAAACCCCAGGCCAACCTCGTCAATGCAGCGCTCGATTTGTTCGACATTCAAATCAAGACGTATTCCGGCCTCTTCCAGCAAATCTGCGCTGCCGGAATTAGAGGTGACCGAGCGATTACCATGTTTAGCGACAGTAGCACCCGCGGCGGCAGCCACAATGGCCGAGGCCGTGGACACATTAAATATGCCGGCGCTATCGCCACCCGTGCCCACAATATCGACCTGATTTTCACCACTGACTTTGACTTTTAAAGCCAGTTCACGCATTACTTGCGCGGCGCCGGTAATTTCTTCAACCGTCTCACCTTTTATACGTAGGCCCGTCAAAAATCCGCCAATCTGGGCCTGTGTTGCTTCACCGGTCATAATCAGGTGCATTACATCAGCCATTTCTTTCCGGCTTAGATCGCGCCCTTCAATCAATGAAGCTATTGCTGCTTGCATATCCATGTGTATTTTCCGCCTTACTTTACAGGGCTAAAAAATTAGCCAAGAGGTCATGTCCATGCTGGGTCAGAATAGATTCCGGATGGAACTGTACACCCTCAATCGCATAGTCTTTATGACGCAAACCCATTATCTCGTCCACACTGCCATCTTCTAACTGGGTCCAGGCGGTGATTTCAAGACACTCAGGCAGGCTCTCTCGCTCCACCACCAAAGAATGGTAGCGGGTTGCCTCAAAAGGATTATCGAGCCCCGCAAAAATACCCAGACCGCTGTGATAAATAGGCGAAATTTTGCCATGCATAACTTCACGCGCCCGCACCACTTTGCCGCCAAATACCTGGCCCAAACTTTGATGCCCCAGACAGATTCCCAAAATAGGCAGTTGGCCGGCAAAACTGCGAATGACATCCATAGAAATGCCGGCCTCATTCGGCGTGCAGGGCCCAGGTGATACCACAATTCGCTCGGGCGCCAACTCACGAACTTGCTCCAGAGTGATTTCGTCGTTGCGAAAAACCTGAACATCCGCTTTGAGTTCACCCAGATACTGCACCACGTTATAGGTAAACGAGTCATAATTATCGATCATCAAAAGCATGTCTAATCCTCCCCCGCTACCATTGCCACTGCCCGAAAAATAGCCCGAGCCTTGTTCATGGTTTCCTTCCACTCCAATCGCGGAATGGAATCGGCTACCACTCCGGCACCAGCCTGAATATTCAATACGCCATCTTTAATGACCGCCGTTCGGATCGCGATTGCGGTATCCATATTGCCATTCCAGCCAAGGTAACCTACCGCTCCGCCATAGACTCCGCGCTTAACCGGCTCAAGCTCATCAATGATTTGCATTGCCCGAATTTTTGGTGCCCCGCTGAGAGTACCCGCCGGCAACGCGGCCCGCAGAACATCCATCGAATTTAATTCCGGGCGCAAGGTTCCGGTCACATTAGACACAATATGCATTACATGAGAATAACGCTCGACCTTCATGGTATCGGTTAATTCAACACTGCCCGTTTCTGCCACCCGACCTACGTCATTACGCCCCAGATCGATCAGCATCAAATGCTCAGCAACCTCTTTGGGGTCGGCCAGCATCTCGGCCTCAAGCGCTTTGTCTTCGGCGTCGTCTTTGCCACGTCGACGAGTACCGGCAATCGGCCGCAAAGTCATAGTCCGGTCTTCCAACCGAGCCAGAATTTCAGGCGAGGCACCCACTACCTGGTGATCTCCCAGATCCAGAAAATACAAATAAGGGCTAGGGTTTAAGCGCCGTAAGGCTCGGTATAAATTTATCGGCTCGGCATCAAACGGAATGGTCAGACGCTGGGACGGCACCACCTGCATCACATCGCCCGCCAGAATATAATCTTTGACTCGATCAACCGAGGCTTCAAAATCTTGTTGGGTAAAACCCGAGCTAAAGTCGGACTCCGCCACACCGTGCGCTTCGCTCTCATTCAGTAAACGGCCGGAAATAGGCGTTGGGCCAGGCAAGCGTGAAGCGAGATCATCCAGGTGCGCCTCCGCTTTCGCGAGACCTTGTGGGTCATTCGCATCAGCATGAGTAATAAGATTCAAAGTGCCAGCCAGATTGTCGAATACCAATACATCTTCCGATACCATCAGCAATATATCCGGTGTGCCAATCGTATCGGGCGGACAGGAATCGGCCAGTTTCTTCTCGACATAACGGACAGTGTCGTAGCCAAAATAGCCTACCAGTCCGCCACTAAACATGGGCAACTCAGCGATGCTTTTAACGCTATAGCGCTGTTGAAAAGACTCTACAAAAGCTAGCGGGTCTGCCACTTCCTCTTGTTCAACAATTTCGCCGTCGGTCTCAATTTGGATTTGATGACCAAACACCTTCAGCACCGTACGACAGGGCAGGCCAATAATAGAATGACGGCCCCATTTCTCACCGCCCTGAACAGATTCAAGCAAATAGGAATACGGTCCTTGGGCAAGTTTTAGATAGCTGCTAACAGGTGTATCCAAATCAGCGGCTATGGTTCGTACCACGGGTATACGATGGTAGCTAGCAGCTGCCGGATGGGTTTTTTCAGATGTCATGATAAATTCCTGGAGTAATAATTAGCGATAATAAACGGACAAGGCAAAGCCTGCGTTACCATCGCCAGCAGGTGATATCTCTTGCGAAACTGACTGTCAGGTGGTCCAGACTAGCCACGCATTACTCCAAATCATGTATAAGAATTGTATTGAGGCGCTGATTCTACCTAACAGCGAAGCAAAATTACAGCCTTCACCACACCTGTGTAAGCGAAAAACAGGCAAAAATGAAATAACATCAGTGAAATATATAAAATAAAACGCATGACTAACATTTTAGTGAAATGAATTCGTCTATGACCGTATCTGCCAAAGCAGTGAGATCCACGCCCTGGTGGTAGCCAAAGCTAACACATACCACAGGTATGCCTGCCGCTTGTGCTGCCGCAATATCTGTCTGCGAATCACCTACCATCAAACAATCTGCTAGATCGACGGCCATTTCGCTAGCCACCATTTGCAAGGGCAGTGGGTGGGGCTTCTTTTGAGGGTAGCTATCGCCACTGGCGCAGACAGAAAACAGAGAGCGTAAACCGAGCTGGTCAACTATCTGCGCGGTAAATACAGCCGGTTTGTTGGTCACAATAGCCAGCTTGATGCCACGCAGGTGAAGAAACTCCAGCGTCTCCATCACACTGTCAAAAAGAGTAGTACGACGACAGCAATTCGCTTTGTAGGCGATAAAAAAATGTTCCAGCAACCGCCTATGTTCCGCGCCGGAAATTTCCGCCAGCTCAATGCCTCTTGCATGCGCTAAAGCCCGCTCTAACAACTTGGATGCGCCATTGCCTACCCATTGGCGAACAAGTACTTCGCCGGGGGCTGGATAACCCGCATGCTCTAATACAAAATCCACGGCATCTGCCAAGTCGGGTGCACTTTCTACCAGCGTTCCGTCCAGGTCAAACATGATTGCGGCGGGCAAATGCCCGCCGCAAAGCTTACGAATTAATTCCATTATCAGTCAATATTTGCCTTGGCCAACTCGTCACGTAAGGCATCAACGGCATCTTTGTAGACAGGTTTGCCGTATATAGCGGAGCCGGCTACAAAGGTATCCGCTCCTGCCGCTGCAATCTCGCGGATATTGTCTGCGGTGACACCACCGTCAATTTCCAGGCGAATATCCAGGCCACTGGCGTCAATCAATGCCCGTGCCTCTCGCACCTTTGGCAATACCGAGGAAATAAACTTTTGCCCGCCAAAACCCGGATTAACTGACATCAACAGAATCATATCCAGGCGATCCATAACATATTTCGCTGCATCCAGCCCTGAGGCAGGGTTGAAAACCAAACCAGCCTTACAGCCGTTATCGCGGATTATCTGAAGTGATCGATCGACATGGCCGGATGCCTCCGGGTGGAAAGTAATATAACTGGCACCAGCCTTGGCAAAATCGACTATCAAGCTATCTACCGGGCTAACCATCAAATGCACATCAATAGGCGCGGTAATACCGTAGTCCCTGAGAGCCTTACATACCATTGGCCCTATTGTCAGATTGGGGACATAGTGATTGTCCATCACATCGAAATGCACCACATCGGCTCCCGCAGCAAGTACCGCGTCGACTTCCTCACCCAATCGGGCAAAATCGGCTGCCAAAATTGAGGGGGCTATCCAGTAATCGTGCATAGTGACTCCAACATCATCAAAAAAAGAAGGCTAGTTTAACCTGATCCATAAAGAACTGAGTACCGATTAGCATTAAATCTGTCGTTAAAAGCTGTCATCATTGGCACAAGTGGTTAAAATCCCGCTACCAATGACTCAAGGAACCCCGATTTCGTTATGGCCATGGATTCTGCCAAAACAAAAAGCAAGGCACGAAATGCCACCCCCCGCAAAAAACCGGCTGCTCGCAGCAAAAAATCCGGCACTACGCCTGGCTGGGTTTGGTTTGTTACCGGCCTGGCATTGGGGCTTTTTATATCCTTCCTTTATCAACTGGTAGTAAACCCCGCCAGCCAGACACCTGCTGAAGTTGCGGAAAACCCGGGCCTGGAAGCGGAAGTCAAAGAAGAGAGCAACAAACCGGAAACTCGATTTAACTTCTATGCCTTGCTGCCAGAAACCGAAGTCATGGTGCGTGAGGTCAAGGAAGAAGTTGCTAGTCCCACTACTGCCAGCGAGCCGGAAGAAAAAGTACTTTATTATCTTCAGGCCGGATCTTTTCGCACCCAGGCGGATGCTGAGCAGCGTCGGGCCGAGCTCGGGCTATTGGGTTTCCCAGCCAATCTGGAAAAATTTCAGCACAAAAGCGATACCTGGCACCGCGTCCATATTGGCCCCATCGAAAGCCGCTCTAAATTGGCCGATACCCGCAGCAAATTGATAGAAGAACGCATAGAAACCATGGTAATTAAGCGCAAAGCCTCTTGAAATAGGGCTTATCGCCCCCATAAATTCCCCTCCGGCATTAAAGGAGTCTCCCTGTGGAGCAATATCGAGGCACCACCATCATATCTATTCGTCGCAATGGCAAAGTTGTCATTGGCGGCGACGGCCAGGTCTCACTTGGCAATACCGTCATGAAAGGCAACGCCCGCAAGGTTCGCCGGCTTTATCATGATCAAGTCATCGCCGGTTTTGCTGGCGGCACGGCCGATGCTTTTACCTTATTTGAATTATTTGAAGCGCAGCTGGAAAAATACCAGGGTAATTTGGTGCGGGCCGCCGTAGAGCTAGCCAAAGCCTGGCGAACCGAGCGCTCGCTGCGCCAGCTTGAAGCCTTATTGGCCGTGGCCGATAAAGAAACATCGCTGATAATTACTGGTAATGGTGACGTTATTGATCCAGAAAACAGCCTGATAGCGATCGGCTCAGGCGGACCATATGCACAATCTGCCGCTATGGCGCTATTGCGTAATACTGATCTTGGCGCCAAGGAAATTGTTGAACAAAGCCTGTCCATTGCCGGCGACATCTGCATCTATACCAATCATAACCAGACTATCGAAGAACTGGACTCTACTTCCTAGGAATACCCTGTTATGTCAAATATGACACCGCGTGAAATCGCCCACGAACTGGACAAACACATTATTGGCCAGGGCAACGCCAAACGTGCCGTCGCCATTGCATTGCGCAATCGCTGGCGTCGCATGCAGCTAAACGAAGAATTGCGTGCGGAAATATCGCCGAAAAATATTTTGATGATTGGCCCCACCGGGGTTGGTAAAACTGAAATTGCCAGACGCTTGGCCAAACTCGCCAATGCGCCATTTATAAAGGTTGAAGCTACCAAGTTCACCGAAGTCGGCTACGTCGGCCGCGACGTAGATTCCATTATTCGAGACCTTGTTGATGTCGCGATAAAACAACTGCGCGAAGATGAAAAAGTTAAAGTACGGCATAGCGCCGAAGACGCTGCCGAAGAGCGTATTCTGGATGCCTTGCTGCCACCCGCCCGCGATGCCAACGGTGAACCGCAGAGTGACAGTGGCTCAAGTACCAGACAGGTATTTCGCAAAAAACTGCGCCAGGGTGAGCTAGACGACAAGGAAATTGATATCGAGGTTGCCAACAGCCCGGTAGGTGTTGAAATCATGGCGCCGCCCGGCATGGAAGAAATGACCAATCAATTACAATCCATGTTCTCCAATATGGGCAATACACGCAAGGATCGTAAACGGTTGACGGTCAAAGCCGCGATGAAACACATCCTCGACGAAGAAGCCGCCAAACTGGTCAATGAGGAAGACCTGAAAACCCGCGCAGTCGAGTCTGCAGAGCAAACAGGCATAGTGTTTCTTGATGAGCTGGACAAAGTGGCCAAGCGCTCCGAAGGCGCAGGCGCAGACGTCTCGCGTGAAGGTGTGCAACGAGATTTACTGCCCTTAATAGAAGGCTGTACCGTGAGCACCAAATACGGTATGGTAAAAACAGACCATATCTTGTTTATCGCCTCTGGTGCATTTCACTTGGCCAAGCCATCCGATTTAATTCCAGAATTGCAGGGCCGCCTGCCTATCAGAGTAGAACTGAATGCGCTCTCGGCGGAAGACTTTCAGCGTATTTTGACCGAGCCAGACGCCAGCCTGACCACCCAATATATCGCCCTGCTGGAAACCGAGGGTTTGTCGATGAAATTTACTGATGACGGTATCAAGCGCTTGGCCGAAGTCGCCTGGGAGGTCAACGAACGCACCGAAAACATTGGAGCTCGCCGCCTGCATACGGTGATGGAGCGCCTGCTGGAAGACGTCTCCTTCGATGCCGGTGATCTGGCAGCGAGAGGTGAGAAGTTGATCATTAATGCCAGCTACGTCGACGATCATCTGGGTGAATTGAGTCAAGACGAAGATCTCAGCCGGTTTATACTGTAACCATGGCCACTTCCCCGATACCCTCAAAAATCAAACTGCACAAGAAATCACGGCAGCTTGAACTTAACTACGAAAACGGCGACAGCTATCTCTTGAACTGTGAGTACCTGCGGGTATTTTCACCTTCCGCAGAAGTACGCGGACATGGCCCAGGCCAGGAGGTCCTGCAGTGGGGCAAGATCAACGTAGCCATTTCGAGCCTCGCGGCAGTTGGTAATTACGCGATTCAGCCTACATTCGACGACGGCCACAACAGCGGCATTTTCTCCTGGGATATTCTCTACGATTTAGCCACTAAGGCTGAGTCTAACTGGGAGAACTATCTAGCACGGTTAGCTGAAGCCGGTTTAGGGCGCGACCCCGACGTGCAATTCCTCAACCTCAGTTAGCCGACAACCTGACTGGCATGCGCTTACGACCCCAATCACCGGGCTTTGGCTCAAACACGCCCGCACACAAAGTATTACATTGAGCACAGCGGCCATAACGGTCCAGATTCCAGCTGTGTAATTCATATCGGTCACGCACAATAAGAGCGCTATGACACTGATGGCAATAGGTCGTATCGGTTTCAGGGTGTTGCACGTTACCAGTGTAAACATAACGCAGACCATTATTCAGACCGTGCTGGCGCGCGCGCAAAAGTGTCTTCAGTGGCGTGCGTGGCTTATCCATCATTTTATAATCTGGATGAAACGCCGAGAAATGCAGGGGTACATCACACCCCAGATTTTCAGCGATCCAGGCAGTCATCGCATCCAGCTCTGCATCGGAATCGTTTTCACCGGGAATTAATAATGTGGTAATTTCCAGCCATACATTCGACTCATGTTTGAGCCACAACAGCGTATCCAGTACAGGATTTAATTCAGAGCCGGTAATATTGCGATAGAACCGGTTGCTAAAGGCCTTCAGGTCAATATTGACCGCATCCATATAACGAAAAAATTCGACTCTGGGCTCTTCGCAAATATAACCGGCACTCACCGCAACATTTTTTATCCCTGCCTCGCGACAAGCCAAAGCCGTATCCACCGCATATTCCAGAAAAATCACCGGGTCATTATAGGTAAACGCGACCGACCGGGCGCCGGTTTGCTGTGCCGCCAAAGCCAGTCTTTCGGGGCTTGCCTGATCCGCCAAGGAATCCATCTCTCGGCTTTTACTGACTTCCCAGTTTTGACAGAATTTGCAGGCCAAGTTACAGCCAGCGGTACCGAAGGACAGCACGGGTGTGCCAGGCAAAAAATGATTCAGGGGCTTTTTCTCAATCGGATCGACGCAGAAGCCGGATGATCGACCATAGGTCGTCAGCACCATACTGTCTGCTTGCCGCTCCCGCACAAAACACAGGCCACGCTGACCCTCGTGTAAATGGCACTTACGCGGACAAAGATCGCACTCAATGCGACCATCGGGCATCTTGTGCCAATATCTGGCGGGATAAGCCGCCGGAATTGATGTAGGATTATTATTCATATATCGACAAGTGAAAAACCCATGAGCAGTACCAGTACACCGGAGTCTAACTCATCCAGCGTGTTTCCACCTCAGGTGGCTGGCAGATTTTATCCTGCTGATGCCGGTGAGCTGGCCATATCGGTTGATACATTCATGGCCACAGCCCGACAAGACACCAAAATAGCCGGCCGCGCGCCCAAAGCGATTATCGCGCCACATGCCGGACATGTATTCTCTGGCAGTACGGCGGCAAAAGCTTACGCTCATCTAGCTCCAGCGGCAGACAGTATTCGGCGAGTAGTCATGCTGGGGCCCGCTCACCGCCTCGCCTTCAAGGGTCTGGCACTGCCCAGCGCGAGTCACTTCGGCACCCCCTTGGGTGACATTGCCATTGATAAAAACGCCATCAGTTCACTGACAGAGCTCAGTTTCGCCAACATCAATGAAGCGGCCTTTAATGGCGAACACTGCCTGGAGGTTCACTTACCTTTCTTGCAGAGAATACTGCGCAACCCCTTTAGCATCGTGCCAATCATCGTTGGGGCGGCCGATGCCAATATGGTCGCCGCCGCTATAGACACCCTCTGGGGCGGAGATGACACCCTAATTTTAATTTCTTCTGATCTCAGTCATTTTCACGGCTACAACGAAGCCCAGCAACGGGATATGCGTACCCGGCGCGCCATAGAAGCACTGGATATTAATGGCATTGAAGCTGACGGAGCCTGTGGCCGCCTGCCCGTATCGGGCCTGTTAGCGCTGGCAAATAGTAAAGGTCTGCGACCTACCACATTGCATATGTGCAACTCAGGCGATACCGGCGCCGATAAACAGCGCGTAGTCGGTTATGGCAGCTGGAAATTTGATCCCATCATTGATGCCGAAACACCCGCGACAATGCAGAGAGACTTAATCAGTGTCGCGGCGCAGGCAATAGACTACTACGGCAAACATCAGAAACACGCGGCCTTTGTACCCAACCCACCAGAATTTCAATATGGCACCCTGCGCGCTACCTTCATAACTCTGACATTACACGGACAATTGCGCGGCTGCATCGGCTCATTACAGGCGCACCAACCCCTGCGCGACGATGTGGCCCGCAACGCGGTTGCCGCCGCCTTCCATGACGGCCGCTTTAAACCACTGACTGCAGAAGAATTTGTCGATCTCGACATCGGTATTTCAGTTCTTAGCCACTCAGTACCGATGAGCTTCTCGTCCGAACAAGATTTTCTATCCCAGCTAGTGCCGGGAGAAGACGGCATAATACTCAACGAAGCGGCCAATGAGCCGCCTGCCCGCAGCACTTTCTTACCGATAGTATGGGAAAGCCTGCCCTCGCCTGCTGAGTTTGTGCGACAACTGAAACTTAAAGCTGGCCTAGCTGAAAATTACTGGTCTGAGACCCTCTCCTTTCGGCGCTACAGAGCAGAGAAGTTCTCAGGCTCCGTGCCGGATGCAGTGAAGTCAAAAGCGCAATGGTAAAATGCGCTGAGTCTCTCTTCGCGCTACAATAGCGCCCGACTAATACAGCGGATATCGACATGAACGACAAAGATACTACGCATTTTGGCTTTAAAGATGTGCCAAAGGACGAAAAGGCCTCAATGGTCGCGGGCGTATTTCACTCTGTAGCAGCTAAATACGACATTATGAATGACCTGATGTCTGGCGGAATTCACCGCGTCTGGAAGCGCTTCACCATTGAAGTCAGCGGTGCGCGGCCCGGCAACAAAATACTGGATATTGCTGGTGGTACTGGCGACCTGACTGCGAAATTTTCCCGACTGGTAGGGTCCCAAGGCCAAGTCATATTGGCAGACATCAACGACTCCATGTTAAAAGTGGGCCGTGACAAACTGGTAGATCTGGGTTTATGTGGCAATATCGAATATGCACAGGCCAACGCCGAGAGCCTGCCTTTTGCTGATAACAGCTTCGATATAGTGACCATCGCTTTTGGCTTGCGCAATGTGACTGACAAAGACAAAGCCCTGCGCTCAATGCTGCGGGTACTCAAGCCCGGCGGCCGCCTGTTAATACTGGAATTTTCCAAGCCTGGAAACCCCATAGTCAGCAAAGCCTATGACACCTATTCATTCTCCCTGCTGCCCAAAATCGGCAAGGTAGTTGCCAACGACGAAGAAAGTTACCGTTATCTGGCCGAAAGTATCCGTATGCACCCCGACCAGGAAACCTTGAAGGATATGATGAGCGATGCCGGCTTTGCGGAAACCAAGTACTACAACTTGACCGGCGGCGTGGTTGCACTGCACCGCGGAGTAAAACCCTGATGCAACCGGGACCGGGTTTACACACGGCGGCCGTTGGCATACTGGAGCAGGCTGTTCAGCGTGCACTCTTGCTGGACCCAGCCACTTGCAACGCACTGGCCGATATTTCAGGCAAACTTTTTCATCTTGAGCTGGAAGGTCCTGAAATCGACATCTATATCCGACCGGATGAAAATACGATCTACTTAAAAGGTTTCCATGACGGCGAGGTCGATACCCATCTCAGGGGCGCACCATCAGACTTTATCGCGCTTGTTGCGGCCGAGGATGCCGGTTCCGAGCTGATAAATGGCAACATCGTTGTGCGCGGCGATACCAGTAGCTTACTAAAATTACAGTCAATTCTACACAGCCTGGATCTGGATTGGGAAGGCGAGCTGGCACGTTTGGTAGGAGATATCCCCGCCCATGAACTGGGCAAGCTGGTACGTAAAGGCGCTAAATGGTTGCGCTTCGCCCACCAAAGCGCCTTGCGCCAGCTGGAAGAATACTTACACGAAGAAGGCCGACTTTTACCTGCCCGAGCCGAGCTGGAAGGCTTTTACGATGATGTCGACGCCTTATCGCAGCGCGTTGAACGATTGCAGGCTCGCGCAGAAAAAATGCGTTCGAAGCTACAGGCAGGACAATAAACTTCATGCGTCGACTACGCCGACTACTCACAATTATTACGGTTATTACTCGCTACCGACTAGACCTGCTGATTGATCGTCAGCGTCTTCCGCTGATGCTGAAATGGCTTTTTACACTTTCGCCTTTACGCCTGGTTCCAGCTCCCAAAATGCCTGATGCCGAGCGACTGCGCCTAGCTCTGGAAGGTCTGGGCCCCATTTTCATCAAGTTCGGACAAGCACTTTCTACCAGACCAGACCTTCTGCCACCCGACTACGCGCGGGAACTGGCCAAATTGCAGGATCAAGTACCGCCCTTTTGTGCCAACGAATTTCGCAGTATAGTCGAGGCCGCGCTGGGACAATCTACCGATACACTTTTTAAACAGTTTGACGAAGAACCGCTCGCCTCCGCGTCCATAGCCCAGGTACATGGCGCCACTTTACCCAGCGGGCGCAAGGTTGTGGTCAAGGTAGTACGGCCAAATATACAGCCGACCATTGAAGTTGATACTCGACTGATGGCCAAATTGGCTCAATGGATAGAGCGCTATGTTCCAGACGGCAAACGTCTGAGGCCGGTAGAAGTGGTTGGCGACTACCGCCAAACTATTCTGGATGAACTTGACCTGCAACGTGAAGCGGGAAATACCTCACAATTAAGGCGTAACTTTCTCACCTCAGACATGCTCTATGTGCCTGAAGTCTATTTCGACTATGTACGCAGCAATGTCATGGTAATGGAACGTATTGAAGGCATTCCTGTTGGCGACGTTGGGGCTATTGAGGCTCAGGGCACGGACATGAAGTTACTCGCCGAACGTGGGGTAGAGATTTTCTTCACCCAGGTATTTCGCGATAACTTCTTTCATGCCGACATGCATCCGGGCAATATATTCATCTCCCGCCGGGAGCCTAAAAACCCGCAGTATATTGGTATTGATTGCGCCATTATTGGCAGTCTCAGTGATTTTGATCGCTACTATTTGGCACGCAATCTACTGGCAATCTTTGAGCGGGATTACCGGCAAGTTGCCGTGCTGCATATAGAGTGTGGCTGGGTTCCCCCGTCAACAAGGGTACAAGATTTCGAATCAGCCATTCGCTCAGCCTGTGAGCCAGTGTTTGAGAAACCTATTGGTGAAATATCCTTTGGCCTATTGCTGATTTATCTGTTTCGCACGGCTCGCCGCTTTGATATGGAAATTCAACCGTCGCTGGTCTTATTGCAAAAAACCCTGCTCAATATCGAAGGCCTGGGGCGAGAACTCTACCCTCAGCTGGACCTGTGGCAAACAGCCAAGCCCTATTTGGATCGCTGGATCAAAGACCGCTATGCTCCCGCCGGCATGATTGAGCAAATTCGCAATCACGCGCCACAATGGCTAGAGCAACTACCCAACGTTCCTGACCTGGTGTTAGAGAGCCTTAACCATGGTAGCCGACTGAACGAACTGGTCAGTGCGCAACAGCAACAGCTGGAAAAAGTACGCAGTGAGCTGGAAAACGAGCGCAAACGAAAACGTCTGCGACTAACTGGTACCCTGCTGTTGATTGGGGGCCTGGTGGTCGCACAACCCCAAATACTGGACAACATCCGACAATTGCCTCCCATTAGTTGGGCGTTATTTGCCGTTGCCGCAGCCCTGCTGCTACGACCCTGATTGTGTCATAATAGACGGCTGTAAGAATGGGAGCCACCGGTGAGTAGTTTAACCAAAGACATCAAATGGACCGACGACGGTCTTGTACCCGCTATTGCCCAGGACTGGCAGTCCGGCGAAGTACTGATGATGGCCTGGATGAATCGGGAGTCATTGCTGCTCACTATTGAGCGTAATGAAGCAGTGTATTTTTCTCGCTCGCGTCAGGCCTTGTGGGCTAAAGGTGAAACCTCCGGGCATGTGCAGAAGGTCAAAAGCCTGCGCCTGGACTGCGACGCCGACGTCATCTTGCTGGAAGTAGAGCAGCTGGGTGGAATCGCCTGTCATACAGGCCGACGTCGCTGCTTTTACCGGCAACTAGAGAACGGCCAGTGGACTGAAACCGATGCCGTATTAAAAGACCCGGCAACGATTTACGGAGCGAGTGATGAGTGACGTGTTAAAAGAATTAGGTGCCGTATTAGCTGAACGGAAAAACGATTCATCACCAGATGACTCCTATGTCGCAAGCTTGCATCACAAAGGCCTAAATAAGATACTGGAAAAACTTGGCGAAGAGTGTACAGAAACGATTATAGCCGCCAAAGATGCCGAGATCAGTGGCAACAATCAAGATCTGATTTATGAAACCGCCGACCTGTGGTTTCACAGCCTGGTTTTATTATCGCATCTTGGCGAAGATGCCGATGCGGTATTAGCAGAATTACAACGCCGTTTTAATTTATCCGGGCTGGCTGAAAAAGCCGCCCGCAACAAATAGATACTGGAGAATATTATGGGATTAGGTGGAATAAGTATTTGGCAACTACTGATTGTATTGGCCATCGTGGTTTTACTTTTTGGTACTAAGCGTTTGCGCACTTTGGGCTCTGACCTGGGCAGTGCAGTGAAGGGTTTTCGTGGCGCCATGGACACCAAAAACGAAGAATCCGCCGCGGAAGCAGAGGAAGAAGAAGGCAATGTGGAACAAAAATCAGCAGAAACGACTGAATCCACTGAAGACGATAAGTTAGCTAAATAAATGTTCGATATCGGTTTTGCGGAACTACTGATTATTGGCGTCGTAGCCCTGCTGGTACTGGGGCCTGAGCGGCTGCCCGGGGCTATCCGCACCACCAGTGGTTTTTTGCGGCAGGCACGCTCGACTTTTACCCAGCTCAAAACAGAGATTGAGCGAGAGGTGGATACCGCGGAGATCAAAGCCGAGCTACATAATCAGTCAATTATGAAACAACTCAAAGACGAAGTCGGCATTGATACCAGCAGTCTGGACGAGATCAAAAAAGATTTGAACGACTTGGAATATGATTTAAGCAGCAACAAAACCGATACGACCGATAAAAACAGCGACAAAGACGCATGACCGACAAACCCTCGCCGCTCGAACCTGAAGACGATCAAGCGCAACCGCTGATCGCTCATTTGACCGAACTGCGAGACCGGCTTTTACGTAGCGTATTAGCCATTTTGTTAATATTTTTGGCCTTATTTAACTGGGCCAACGATATTTACACGTTTGTTTCAGAACCTTTACGGCGCTTCCTGCCCGAGGGAACCTCGATGATCGCAACGCAAGTTGCATCGCCGTTTCTCACACCGTTCAAGCTCACGCTGGTCTCGTCCATATTCATTGCCATACCCTATCTCTTGCATCAGGCCTGGTCGTTTGTAGCGCCCGGCATGTACCGTCACGAGAAAAAAATTGCCGTACCTATTTTGGCTTCCAGCATATTACTTTTTTATGCCGGCATCGCCTTTGCCTACTACATCGTATTCCCGCTAGTATTTGGTTTTTTTACCAGCATAGTGCCTGACGGTGTCGCGGTAATGACCGACATCAACAGCTATCTGGATTTTATTCTTAAGTTATTTTTTGCCTTCGGTATTGCCTTCGAAATCCCCGTTGCCACGGTATTGCTGATAGCCGCTGGCGTTACCGACCCGGATACGCTGGCATCCAAACGACCCCACGTCGTTGTCGGCTGTTTCGTAGTCGGTATGGTGCTCACACCACCGGATATCATCAGCCAGACCATGCTGGCAATACCTGTATGGCTGTTATTTGAGGTTGGTATCATTGCCGGACGCATAATACATAAACGCAAGAAGTCAGAAGAGGATACAGAGCAAATAGACAGTTAGGTCTGTATTCATCCCCCGTTTAGCTAGCTTTGTTATGCTACCAGCAGAAAATTTAGCGAGGCATGACATATGAAAACCTTTTACCTTCTAACCGCCCTGCTGGGCGGACTACTACTTCAAAACCAGACTTTTGCAGCAACTACTAGTGACAGTCTTGGTCGCTCGACCGTCGATGCGCGCACACCCACTATTTTTAGCGAGCAGGATATTGCCACCATTGTGGATCTATATCAAAAAAATCAGCAATCAACCGAGCCCAAAAATAAAAACAAAAACAAACAGAAATCGCTGCCCCCCGGGCTACAAAAGAAAGTTGAACGCGGCGAGGAACTACCGCCGGGCTGGCAAAAGAAGTTGGCTAGAGGGGAAGTACTTGATCCCGCAGTTAGATCCTCGGCTATTCACTTACCGCATGAAACTTTAGCAGACATTAATTACGATGAAACCGTTACAGACATCATTCGAGTACAGGACAGCGTGATAAAAATAATGAAGGGTAGCGGAACAATTATTGATGTGATCGATCTGGCCGATGTGGCTATTCGCCAGGGAGCTTTTGACTAACTGTTTACGCTTTGCTCCCAAGCGAGCAAGGCCTGCTTTCTCTCACTGCCCCAGCGATACTCTCCTATTGCGCCGGTTGCTCTAATCACTCTATGACAGGGTATTAGCCAGGCAACGGGGTTCGCGGCTACTGCGCTGGCAACCGCACGAGTTGCCTGCGGCCTACCCATCATCGCCGCCAGTCCACTGTAACTGCTCACTTCGCCGCGAGGAATATTCAACAGCGCCTGCCACACCTGTAACTGAAAATTGGTACCGTTCACCACCAACGACAGAGGGACTTCTGAGGCCTGATCGGCAAACATCACAGCAGCTAGCGCGCCTGCCTTTTCATCATCTCGAGTCTTCGATGCCTGCGGCCAACAATCGTGCATTTCAGCCAGGGCTTTTTCAGGCTCATCAGAAAGCTGTAGCGCACAGATACCCCGCTCGGTAACAGCTACCACTAAACTGCCAAATACGGTTTGAGCCACACCGAGAGACATCTGCACATTTGCACCGCGCGATTTGTATTCCCCTGGCGACATGGCGTGCATAACAACAAAGTGGTCATGCAGACGGGACGGCCCGGAAAGGCCTGCAGCTAAGGCGGTGTCAAGTACACTGCCATGTTCTAATAAGCGGCCCGCGCGCTGCACCGTGAGCGCCTGCAGAAAACGCTTGGGGCTTATTCCTACCAAGGCAGAAAAACGTCGCTGCAGCAGACTACTGCTTACCCCAACATGAGCCGCAACACTGTCGAGACTCGGCTGCTCTTGCTGATGCGCCACCAGAAATCTGATCGCCTCGCTGATACGTCGATAATCCTGCTGTTTAGTTTCCATTAATAGATTTTATCTTGTTGCAATGTCATTGCTGAATAAACACAGACTAGCTTGCCTAACAGGCTAAGGACACCCGTTTCTTGCACAAGAATTTAAAAATAGAAGGCCAATTGAGTGAACAGACCAGGGCCACTGCTAAACCGCAGGCCCTCTACACCCGACTCCAATCCACCAAACTCGGTACCGTTTGCGCCCCAGGGTATATTTAACGCCATGAGTAATAGCCAGTCCTGTTTCAGATCATATTGAGCTACCAGCTGAGCCAGCCCTGAACCGTCACCCAGGTTAACAAAAGCATTAGGGGTGATATTGAACAACGGACTCACCTCTATAGTAATACCGCCAGCCAGATAGTGCTTACCTATAGTAAATAATTCGTTTCGCAACAAACGATCGGTAAGGTCGTGCTCCTGCGGGAGCCTATCGTAGTTATCCTCGCTAAGACCAAAACCGTTATAAAAATACTCGACGATACCACTCATATTTTTACCACCCCAATTCCAGGAGTAACTCAAGTTAGCAACTGCGCTAAAATAGGTATCAATGTCTGTACGAGTCAGCATTATATCGCCGCGCACAATGGCTCCGCCCCAGGAGCTAATACCACCCACCGCAAAAATGTCATCTTCAAAGTGTTGCGCGAGCAATAAATCTAATTCTTGTTCACCCACAAAGGCGTGATATTTAACGGCATTGGTATTAACTGCATTACCCGTATGGCCGTCCTGATCCCGCCGCCACACAGACACTGCCTGCCAGTCGTTGCCGCTGTCCATCAAATATTGACCGTAGACCATGTCATCGCCGCTTTTGTATTCTTTATCCACTGCGGCCGGGTCGAACGGGTTGAAGAAATCTACCGGGTTGTAAATCAGACCGTTACCCCAGCTCACTGCTTGCCTGCCTACTCGCACAACAGCTTTTTCTCCGGTAAAACCCACATAAAGCCGGTCGAGCCGATGCACCCACACGCTGTCTTCGTCATCAGAAATCACGTGGGTCAAGTCCATAAGGCGGTACTGGTCACTGGGAATAGCGAAGTTGCCTGCCAACAGACGGCTCAATTCCAGCGTGTCGCCCGAGCGGTAAATCATCTGGTAATCAGCCTGCCAGCTCCACTGGCTTTTACCGCCGTCAATTAACAGGCGCAGGTCGCCGTTCAGATCATGGCTGGGAGTACCAATTAATTCCCTGTACAAACTGTCGTCCGGATAACTACCGACCAGATACTGACCCTTCAAGTGCCCGCTTTTCAAGCCAAGTAGTTCTGATGCAGAAACGGTGAAGCTCAAAAATAGCAGTGTGCAGAGGAAAAAACGTGACATCTAGCCTATACCTGGCTGCGACTCATCGAAGATGATCTTGCCATCTTCCATACGAACAAGGCGCCGGCAATATTGCATGACTCGGGTATCGTGGGTGGCAATGACGAAGGTGATATTGCGCTCACGATTGAGTTTTACAAATAAGTCCATTAGCTGCGTAGCGGTAAGACTGTCCAGATTCGCCGTAGGCTCGTCTGCCAGCACCAAGGTGGGATTGCTCACTATGGCACGGGCAACAGCAACACGCTGCTGCTGGCCGCCCGACAACTGGGATGGTCGGCGATTTTCATGATCCTCTAAACCAACCTCCTTCAGAATAGCCCGAGATTTTTCTGCTCGCGCAGCAGCAGGCACCCCCTGTATTTGCATCACAAATTCGATATTCTCCTGCGCAGTTAATACCGGAATCAAATTATAGGCCTGAAATACAAAACCAATATGGTGAAGGCGCATGTCGGCCAGCTCAGCTTTGCCCAACTGGTCTACACGCTTGCCACCAACAAGAATCTCCCCACTGTCTGGTCTGTCGAGGCCGCCCAAGGCATTCAGCAGGGTCGTCTTACCTGAACCGGAAGGGCCCGACAAACAGACAAACTCTCCTTCTTCGATATCAATGGAAACGTCATCCAGACCCTTGATGATATGACCACCCTGGCTAAATGTTTTGTGCAGATTTTTACTCGAAATAGCGCTCATCAAATAATTCTCATCAGGTTTTTGCCAAGGCTTCTATCGGGTTGTAACGAGAGGCGCGCCAGGCGGGAATCAGACTGGCGGCCAGACCCAGAAGCAGCACGACAGCAGTGGATAACAACATGTCCTGCAAGGCCAGCTTGGGATACAAAGTAGTACCCATACCGTACATTTCGAGACCCTCTCCCACCACGGAGATACCGATGCCACTTTGCAACGGTAGAATGGTAAAAACGGCCAGCACATTACCCAGTATCAGCCCCAGACCCAGCAACATCAGGCTCTCCAGCAATACCTGCAGCATTATCCACTGAGGACGCATACCCAGTGCCATCATCAGACCGATCTCACGCACGCGCTCAAATACCGCCATAACCAGCGTATTGACCAGACCGAAGGACAGAGCAATAAATATCACTACCATGATAATCAGGTTGATAGTGCCCTGTACGGAAGCCATAGTGCCAAGATATCCGTCCAGCACCATCCAGGGCTGGGTGTCCTGCTCATCACCAGCCGCGTCTGCTACGGTTTGCCACCAGTTCTTTACTGTCTGGTAGTTATTAGCGGTAATAGCTATCTCGGAAACACTGTTTCCCACGCCCAACATTTTCTGCAAGGTTTCACGACCGACGTAGGCATTAAGTTGTTCAGTAGCTTCCAGCCGCGCGCGATAAATACCGACAATACGCATGCCTCGATCAGCCACCTCGTTGTCGGGGTCTTGCGTCATAATCACGACCCGCTTACCCAGCTCAGTATCGAGTCGATCGGCCAGCTTGCGCCCAATCACAATGCCTTTATCTGCTGCAGACTCCAGAAACCGGCCCTCGATCACGTCGGCAAGTTTGAAACCCAGCGCAATTTCTCCATCTGGCTCAATACCTAGTAGCAGCACTCCACGAGTGTCTCTTTCGCTGGAAATCATACCGGGTACTTTTATCCGCGCCGTCCATGCTTCAATCGGTGCTGTGTTGAGCACGCTAAGCAGTTGCGCGTCTGGCTCGCCTATTAGATTCGCAACGCTCGGGTCGTCGCGATATTCAGGATGATGAATCTGTACCTCGCCCGGCAAAACCCGTAATCCCTCGCGAACCATCTCATCCAGCATCCCGCGCATCATGGAGCTAAATAAAATCATCGCCCATACACCCAGCACGATGGCCATTAGCATAATCAAAGTACGGCGATAATTGCGCCACAGGTTACGCCAGGCCAGAGTGGCTAAAATGGAGGGAGACAAGGATTTATTCGTTCTCATCTAGACCGCTCTCATAGCCGCTACCGGCTCCAGTGTATGCAAGCGCAAGGCCGGATAAACAGCCGCCAGCATGCTTCCCAAAAACACAACACCTGGCCCGACAAAAACACTGATCAGGTTAACTTGAGGGTAGATTTCCGCTGGTAGATTATATTGATCCATCGCCTCTTTAAGCGCCGGGATGTGCAAGCCAAAAACCTGAAAGTAGTAGGCGATGCTGGCCCCCAGTAGACAACCGATAGTCAGCCCCAATAGAGACATCACCGCGGTTTCCAGAAATACCAGGCGGGCTAAGCCTCCCGGACTAAAACCCAGCGCCATCATCACACCAAACTCACGGGTTCGCTCCAATACCGACATCAGCTGGGTATTGAGCACGCTGAAGGCCACTAGAACGATAAGCACCGCGTACATCACAAAAGCACTGAACATATCGGCCTGTATCGCCTGACGCAAACCCGGCTGCAATTCATCCCAGTCCAATACCACCAGCTCAGGCTGTTGCACCAAACCGACCAGTCGCTGTTTGACCGGTGCCACCGCGCCTAGCGCATCGAGGTGAACGACGATGCTATGTACGTGATCTCCCATGCTAAATACTGATTGAAAATAAGCCAACGGAATCTGGGCTATCGAGCGATCCAGTTCACTTAAGCCGCTCTCAAGAATACCGACAACGGTCACAATGCCCGCAGCAAAGGAGCCATCTCGGCCGGAGCCTAGCAATGTAAGCTCATCGCCGACCGTGAGCTTGAGATTACGCGCCAACACAGAACCAATGACGATCTCTGCCGCATCTTGATCAAGCAGATATCGACCTGTCTTGATAAGGCCGGGAATGGTTGAGACATCGGGCTCACGCTCTGGATCCACACCGTAGACCTGGATGCCAAAGGAGCGCTCTTCACTGGAGGCCAGGGCAAAGGCTGTAGTTCTGGCCGCAATATGCTGTATGCCCGACTGTTCCCGCAGCCGAGCAGCTAAATCTACGCCCGCAGGGATGCTATAGCGCATACGCGACTCTGCCTGGTAGTCCTTCTGTTGTATCTGAATATGGCCGGTCAGCACCGACAGAGAACTGTCGATCATCAAACCATAGGTGCCAAACTGGAATGCAATCATGAATACCAAAAGCGCATTGCAGAAAATCATCGCACCGACAGTCAACCAGGTACGACGACCGTGGCGCCACAGATTGCGCCAGGCTAAACGAGTAGTCACGCTCACTGGCGCGGATTTCTCAAGTTAGACAGCGTGAACAGATTATCGGATAGTTCAATATCAAACTGATTATCCAAAACACGCAATTCTGTCCACTGGCCGGGTTTGTCTACCTCCTGCATGCGCATTACGGTAGCGACCATGCGCCCGCCTAGCGCCTTAATTTCATTGGCCTTATAAGCCTTTACCAGCCTGCCGTCCTGATCCCAAAACTGCTGCTCAAGCATGACCATATCATCACGAATATGATAAATTTCCTTGCCCCAGACGACCGCAGCATCCTCGTGCGGTACCGACTGTATAATCCAAGTCGTATGGCCCTCTTCCTCGCGAGACTCGAGTAAGCTGTGATCATACTGATCTATGATATCGGTGGATTTGGCGATGTCTTTATTGGATAGATCTGAGCCCATCCAACTCTGCCCCATCATTGAAGAAGGCACTTTTATCACTCGGTTAATTTTGGGTGTATACGTCCACATGTTGTTATCCTTGAGCAAGCTACCATTGCCCGCATCCTTGGCCGGAGCCGTAACCCGCACTAGCGAGTGCTTGCTACCCTTGGACCAGCTCTTCATAGACATGGTCCGCTGCCAGTCCGGACGGTGGATAATCATGGTCATTTCGCCGTAAGAGCTTACCCCGCGCCAGTGATCCATGGCCTTGGTAATAATCTCGCGCGCGTCAGGCTCCCCGTGGCTGAGAGCACTGAAGCCTATAAATATCATCAGGGTAAAAAAACGATTCACCGACGGTTCCTTATGCGACACAATCTTCAGATCAGTCTAGTATCGTTCAAGATTTGACTCCTCGCAAATAGTGCCAACGAAGACCAGGCTCAGTTGAAGAGAAAAATACCCGTTAAATTAATAGCCGTATCATTGTCAGCACCGCGGCTGACCGTTACCATCTAGTCTACAAACCTGCCGGGAACCGCCATGACCAAATCGACTATCGCCGACACTATAGGCAATACACCGTTAATCCATCTGCGACAGGTATCTGAGCTGACTGGCTGCGATATATACGGTAAAGCGGAATTTATGAACCCGGGTGGCTCCGTTAAAGACCGTACCGCACTGGGCATTATTCGCGCCGCAGAAGCCAGTGGTGAATTATTGCCTGGTGGCACCATTGTCGAGGGCACAGCGGGAAACACCGGTATCGGTATCACATTGTTAGCCAATGCCTTAGGTTATAAAAGCGTTGTTGTCATGCCGGATATCATGAGTCAGGAAAAACAAGACATGCTGGAGCTATACGGCGCCGATTTACGCGTTGTGCCGACTACCAGCTACGATGACCCCAAACACTATATTCATCAAGCCGAACGACTGACAGAAAAGCTGCGGCAAAAGCTCGACCGCGGTGCATTCTGGTCGCGCCAGTTCGATAATACCGCCAATTGCGATATTCACCGGGAAACAACGGGTAGCGAAATTTGGCAACAAACTGATGGCAAAGTCGATGGCTTTATTTGTGCCACCGGTACCGGTGGTACTCTGGCTGGAGTAAGCCAGGCACTGAAACACAAGAATACTGATATCAAGATCGGCCTGGCTGACCCAATGGGCTCAGGCATGTACAACTACTTTACTAACGGCGAACCGCATAGCGAAGGCAGTTCAATTGCCGAAGGCATTGGTATCAGTTTTGTCACCGAGAATATCAAACAGGCTCAGGTTGACCTGTGCTATAAAATTTCCGATGCCGAAGCTTTGCCTTTTATTTATGATCTTCTGAAACACGAAGGCATGTGTCTTGGCGGGTCTTCCGCCATCAATATTGCCGGTGCCGTCCGTATGGCACGCGAGCTGGGGCCAGGACATACCATAGTCACTGTTTTGTGTGATTATGGTGATCGCTACCAAAGTAAACTCTACAACCCGATATTCCTGCGCCGTCGTGGCCTGCCCGCCCCGGATTGGGTAATGGGCTAATTGACGGCTCTTGTTTCTGATCAAGCATACACATGCCTGATATCTCTATACTGAGCTTCCATACCGCAAAAGATAATTGATCATGAATATTGAAGAACCTGTCGCGCAGGGCAATGCTCTGTTGCAAAAGGGCTTTCGGCCCTTTTTCCTGCTGGCCACCGCCGGTGGCATGTTGATGATCCTGATTTGGGTAGCGAGTTATGCCGGCCTTGCAGCCAGCCCCGCTGACTATTACGGTCACAATGTCTGGCATCTGCACGAAATGCTGTTTGGCTATAGTACGGCCGTTATTGCCGGTTTCCTGCTCACCGCTGTGGCCAACTGGACTGGACGCGAAACAGCCACCGGCACTAGCCTGGCCATACTGGCTGCAGTATGGCTCGCTGGACGTATCGCGCCCCTGCTGCCTCTACCAGAGCTACTCATCGCTCTGCTGGATCTGACTTTTCTTCCTCTACTCGCCGGCCTGCTGGCCTCCCGTATTATCGTCACCGGCAATAAACGTAACTATTTTGTACCCGTGCTGCTGTCATTACTGTGGTTTGCCAATCTAGGCATTCATCTGCAGGCACTGGGTATCTCCGATAGCTTCGCCCTACCAGGCCAAAGGCTAGCCCTGGCAATGATCTGGCTACTGATCTGCGTCATCGCGACGCGCATCCTACCGGCTTTTAGCAAAAGTGGTTTGACAGATTATCGCGGGCAACGCAATGCACATACCGACAAACTGGCCATTCTTGCCTGCGCTGCTTTCGCCATCGCCTATACCAGCAATTTAACCTGGCTGCTGGGTACTACCGGACTACTGGCCTGCGCTTTGATTTGTGTGCAACTTATCCAATGGCGCGACAGAAAGGTTTGGCAAGTGCCTCTATTGTGGGTTTTACATCTGGGCTATGGCTGGTTAGCGCTGGGGCTGTTAATGATCGGTCTGCAAGCATTAGGCTTTATAAACAGCCCATTTAACCTGGGTTTACATGCTGCCACCATTGGCGCAGTGGGCGGTTTGACTCTGGGCATGATGGCAAGAGTCTCACTAGGTCATACTGGCCGAAAACTCAATCCCAACAAAGCGGTGATAACGGCCTTTATATTGGTACAACTGGCTGTACTGATGCGCGCCGTATTACCGTTGTTTGTTCCTCAGCACTATATTAGCCTGGTGCAATTTTCAGGGCTTTTATGGGGCATCGCATTAGGTATTTTTGTTGTTGTATTCACCCCCATTCTGATCTCTGCCCGACCAGACGGCCGACCGGGTTAATCTTTGGTTGAGGGCCACACGGGAGCTCGGCACATAGCCGCAGGCACAGGAATAACACCGGTAGTAAAATTTGCTTCTGGAAAAATGTCCGGCATCGGCCGACTGAACGCCAGCTCGTATCGTCGAGCCATTAAATCTACCAACTCAGGGCCCTCTGCAAGCCCCAAAACCAGCCCCGCCTGCATAAAACCCTCGAGGCGTAAGCTGTCGCCTGGCGATACATCAAGGCCATTGGCATAGGACTCAAAAACAGCATCGAAGTAAGCGGTTAATTGAGCAAAAAACTTATCCTGAACGTGGGCGTTCACTAACGGTGACCCGCTTGAAGTAACTCGGCAGAACCCGAGCCACAGGCAACTATAGTCCGCATCGCCTGCTCCACCGACACATGAGGCAAAAGCTCTACGCAGGACGCGGGAACGTGATAGGTAATACCTGAGGTTGGGATCGGTGCGGTGGGTACATATACCGTAAAATACCCATTGTCATGTTTACTGGTAACAATCGCCGTAACAGTTATCGGGCTGTCGGGGCCGTAAATTTTTGCCAATGCCACCTCCCCGCTAAACAGGCTGGTTTCACCAGAACCACCCAGTAATTGCACTACCAATTCCCGAATACTTTTATAACCCGGGGCATAACGCGATAATACGCCGTCAAGCCGGTCGTGCATCCAGACACCGACGCGAGTTTTTAAAAACAAGCCAATAAAAAAACAACTGGCGAAAATCGCCAGCAATGCCACCAGCTCTGCCACGCCATCTTGCCAACCGGTGACATCAATAATCACCAGGGAAATAGGGGTCAACAGATCGCTAACAAAGCGCAGCAACCACTGAAATATCAGTAATAAAAGGGCTACCGGCAGGATCACCACAATCCCACCGAGAAAGGTTAATGTAATAAATGTCTTAAACCGCTGCATAAACCTTATCCGTTGAGGTAATCAGCACTATCGTAATACGGAAATGATTCAGGCACAAAAAAGGCCCGCAATGCGGGCCAAAATCCATTCTAAAGGATTAGGGGTATTTGGGCTAACTAGTCGGCCGCATCGCCAAAGGCGGCTATGCCTAATATCACTAGAAAAATCGTCACGATCACATTGGTAAAAATCATCTCTCTCTCCTATCAAATTCGTTGTCAGTCGTCGCGTTCAATGGAGCCACTATAGAGAACCGTGTGATATAAATATAATGCATTATAATCATAAAGATAATAACTATAAAGAATATCATGATCATAAAAGAAATTTCGGACAAAAAAAGACCCGCATCAGCGGGCCTTAAAAAAATCTTACGAGACGGATAGGGGTCAAACTTCGTACAGTTTTCAATTGCGCGAATAATAGGGACTTACTTGGTATAAAAATAATGTATTTAACTTATCAACATTATGAATCTATGTTATATCTTAGCTATGGATATTAAAGACCTTGTTCGTATAGACCTGAACCTACTCGTCGCGTTACATACTTTACTCGAAGAAGGTAACGTCTCACGTGCAGCAAAAAGACTGTTCATCTCACAACCCGCTATGAGTAAAACGCTAGGCAGATTACGCAACACTTTCGATGATCCCCTGTTTATCAGGGCTCCTCATGGAATTCGCCCCACTGCCAGGGCCATTGAGTTGCAACCTGCCTTGCGCAACTTGCTGCAAGAAACCCAGCAACTACTCACCCCGCCGAGCTTTGACCCAAAAAGCTACAGTGGTGAATTCACCATCGCGGTGTCTGAATATCTTGGACTGGGCGTGATGCCCAAATTGGTGCCGCTATTGTATCGGGAGGCTCCCGGAATCCGCCTAAAAACAGTGACCCGAGTTGAAAAACAACTGGATCGGCTTGCTGAAGGAGAGCTTGATTTAGCAATTCACTTAAGCCGCAGCCACTACAGCGATGAATTTAATACCCATAGCCTGGGCCGGGAATCACCGGTAGTACTTTCGCGTAAGGACCACCCTTTTCACCAAGGCAAAGGTGAACTGACTGATTACCCATTTGTTTCCTTCTATATTGCCGATGTGGAAGATTTAGCGATATTCCAACAACAACAGATCGTAGACACGGCTCCGGAGCGAGATCAGGCGCATTTTGAGACCTCACACCTGCTAACCGCGCTGGAAATTATTCGCGACAGCAATTTCATGATGGCGGCACCACCACTTCTAGCCACCATCCCGGCGGTAGCCGATGGCATTGTATCGACTCCAATGACCGAGCAAACAACGACTATTGAATATATGCTTGTCAGTCATAGGCGCACCGACAATAGCGCCGTACACCAATGGTTACGCCAAAAAATCATTGAAGTTGTTGAGATTGCATAAGTCTCAACAGCGGGTAAACACGCCGTCACTGGGAAGAATGGGGTTTTAACACTATAGTATTGATAATTAGCGGTGGAGCAAGACTATGGAAGATGACGACAGTAAAAAATCTGCCAGCAGCTCACTATTGGAACAACTCACCCAGCTGACGGGACAGGTAACTTCTGGAGCTATGGACCTGGCTAAATCTGCCGGATCTTTTACCGCACTGGCAGGTGATGGCTGGCTTAAGGACCTGTACCTTAAATCAATCGAACCCGAACGGCTTGAAGCCATGGCAGAGGCTGGCAAATTATTACGCGAAGCCAGAGAACTCGCTGGCCTCACCGCCAAAGAAATGTCCGATGCACTGGGGCTTTCAGACACCGAGCTATTAGAAGAAGTGGAGAGCGGTGAAAAGCTCCTACCTTTTGAAACTATCTTTCGCGCAGCTTCTATCTTTGCCCGCCACGACCCCATCCCCTTTATCATTAAATTCTTACGTACTTACAATCCATCGCTCGAGCAGAAACTGGAGGAATGGGGGCTCGCCCAATGGCCGAAGAAACTGGAACGGGAGCGTCGCTTTGTCAATATTTATCGCCAGCACGACGATCTGCGCGCCCTCAGTGATGAAGAGTTTGATCGGGTAATAAACTACGCCGAAAGTATGGTATCGCTGACGCTGGAGATCATGGGCGGAGAAAAAGCCGTTTACCAGGCTAAACAGGCAGCGGCAGAAGAAGAAGTAAAAAAAGCGAAACCCAAACCAAAACGCAAGGCGCGCGCCAAAGCAAAAACAACAATAAAGAAGCCCGCTGAATGAGGCGATCGTTTTAACACCATCATGATGGACCAAAAGAAGCTAAGCGGCTGTGGACAGGCCCTGCATTAACAATTGTCGTTTTAAGTAGGCCGGCTGTGGATTAACATAGCCGGCTGAATACTAAGTGGAAACTCATCATGCAAACACATTCCTGGCAGTTCAAGGCCTACGGTCTACCCGAAGATATACTGCAGTGGACCTCGCAGACTTTACCCGAGCCCGGCCCCGGCCCCGGCCAAGCACTGGTAAGAATCAAAGCCGTGGGCATGAATCGCTCTGAATTCAATTACGTGCAAGGTCGTTATATGCCTGCACGCGAGTTTCCCTCTAACCTGGGCCAGGAAGCCGTCGGTGAGGTCATTGCTGTTGGCCCACCAAATCCAGACCAGCCCGCTATTATGCCGCTCAGCCCGGGAACTCGGGTCGGCCTATTACCCGGCCGTATCGACCTGTGTGGTATGGGTTCTTATCGGGATATCGGCCTATACGATCAACAAGCACTGGCGCCCATTCCTGACACCTATAGCGACGCAGAGGGCGCTGCACTGTGGATGGCCATGCTCACTATGGGCGGTGCGCTTGAACTGGCGGGTATCACCCCCGATACAGCCGCAGGCAAACGCGTACTACTCACCGCCGCCTCCAGTGGCATGGGCACGTTTGGCCTGAAACTGGCTCGATTGTGGGGCGCTACAACGATTGCCACCAGCCGCAACAATGACAATCTAGACGTATTGAATGAACTGGCTGATCATGTCGTAATTTGCTCTGACAGCGAGACATTAAGCGCTGGGGTAATGGCCGCCTGCGGGGGCTTTGACGCTGCCCTGGATCCAGTCGGCGAAGCCTTTTACCCGGGTATGATTGAAGCCGCTGCGGTCGGCGCACATATTGTGAGCTATGAGCGTATCACCGGCGGCGAACCCGTGGTGCCCATCACTCAACTGATGCTAAAAGATCTGAATCTACAGGGTTATACGATATATCGCCCGTACCGTATCCCCGGCTTGCTTAACTGGCTGATAGAGGTCGCGATGGACAATGCCGATGCGTTACGACCGATCATACATTCCTGCCACCCGCTGAGTAAGGCAGTCAACGCGCTGAATGATCTGGGTAACGCGAGTCACCTGGGTAAAATGGTATTGCTTAACGAGTAGTTTTTGGCACTATTAGCCTCGCTCTGTAAAAGCAGCAATTTATCAGCGCGGGGCAGTTTCTTAATCTCCGCCTCCCGTTTAGAGGCGCTGGAACGATCCAGACTCGCCTCAACATATACCAGAGATTGAGGCCTTCGCCCACGAAAAAACTTGGCTCCTGTGCCAGCACAATGCTGCCCCCAGCGGCGCTCTACGTCGGTTGTAATACCCGTATACAGACTGCTATCAGAGGCCTTAATTATGTAGACCCACCATTGTGCATGCGCCAAAAGTGTTAACCAGACGCCGCTTCGGAGTATTGCTCACGTAGTACGCGCTTTAAGATCTTACCGCTGGGGTTGCGTGGAATTTCGTCTACAACAATGATGTCCTTGGGCACTTTAAACCGCGCCAAACGCTGTTCGCAATGGGCTATTAGGTCCTCTTTGTTGATGGCGCCATCTGGGCAGACGATAACGGCGCATGGGCTCTCGCCCCATCTAGCGCTTTGCTGGCCGATAACCGCTGCATCTAATACCGCCGCATGCTCCAGGAGCACGTTTTCGACCTCGGCGGGATAAATATTTTCACCACCGGAAATAATCATGTCCTTGATGCGATCACAGATTGTGACGAAGCCCTCGCTATCCATAACCGCAATATCACCGGTATAAAGCCAGCCATCTTTCACTGTTTCAGCGGTCGCTTCGGGTCGATTCCAGTATTCCTTCATGATATGTGCGCCGCGCACCACAATCTCGCCTGGGGTGCCGGCCTCTACAGTGGCTCCACCCTCATCAACAATACGTACTTCCGTATGAAAAAACGCCTTACCGGTCGAGCCAATCTTACTGGTGGCATCATCGGGGCCAATCAAACACGCGGGGCCACAGGTTTCGGTAAGGCCGTAGACTTGGTGTATCTCGATATCGAGTTCAGCATAGGCTTCAATAATTGCTACGGGCAGTGGCGCGGCGCCACTCATGATTGAGCGCAACGAAGTCCAATCGTATTGCTCTAGATCTGGCACCTGTAGCATCACGTTGAGCATGGCTGGCACTAACAGGGTGTTGGTAATCTTTTCTTGCTGAATGATCTGCCAGGTTAATTGCGGGTCAAAACTACGCTCAATAACGAGGGAGTGACCACCGTAAATACTAGTAAATATGGGCGCTAAGGCGCCTACGTGGAACATCGGGAGTACTACCAAGGAGTGATCGGAAAAGGACGATTCAGCGGTATTATTAATGGTTAACACCGCCCACAGCATATTGTTGTGGGTATGCACAACACCCTTGGGTAGACCGGTTGTCCCTGAGGTATACATTATAAAGAGGTTATCTTCGCCGCTCGCTTTATCGGCGGGCTCAGTGTTTGGTTGCCCTGCCAGCACCGTTTCATATTCACTGGCGAACTCTGCTTGCTGGCCTCCTATTTCTAAGTAATGTTCCAGATCACTGCCAGCCTCCCCCCGCGATTTAATATCGCCGATAACCCCAGCAAAGTCGGTATCGAAAATAATCGCCTTGGCGCCGCCGTCTTTGAGGATGAAGGCAAGCTCGTCGGCAGTTAAGCGCCAGTTGAGGGGCATGACTACAATGCCTATCTTGGCCAAGCCAAAGAACGCCTCAAGGAACTCATGGCTGTTATAGGCCAGTATTCCCACCCTATCACCGGCCTGCAGACCGATGTCTCGAATTGCGGCAGCGGCTTGATTAGCGCGTTTATTGATGGCGTCATAGCTAAGCCGGAGATCTTTATGGATATCAAAAACCGCTTCTTTATTGGTATTTAACGAGGCACGGATTGTTAAGAAATCGCCAATATTGGTCTCGGTGCTCATATATCTCCTTATTGCCTATAGCGATAGGCGGCACGAATATTGTTAGTGTTTTTAGACGTTGAGCGATGGTAGCGCGCCAAGAGAACCTTGGCTAGTGAGATTGCTATAGCGCCAGGGTTGATACCCAGCGGCCGTAGAGCTGTTCAGGGACTCGGTGCAGTGCGCCAAAAAACACCCCGAATCCATCTATACTGAAGACCCACGGTAGACCGAATCCTCCGTAGCCTCTATCCTAGACCCAATGAAAAATCGTATTGATATCTTTGGCAGTGACGGTGAGCCTGTATTTTTCGCTCACGCTAACGGCCTGCCCCCGGGCAGCTACCGGCAGCTATTCGATGTGCTGGCACCCGAATACCAGATACTGGGAATTCGCCATCGCCCGTTGTGGAGCGAAAGCCTGCCTGAGGCAGTAGACAGCTGGCACCATCTAACTGACGATCTACTGGATACCATTAAATCTCAGTGGCAGTCACCGGTTTGGCTCATGGGACATTCGATGGGGGCCACAACCGCCATGTTTGCCGCCAGCCGAGAGCCTGAATTGTTCAAGGGACTGGTACTACTTGACCCTGTATTCATGCCTCGCCGGCGAATTAATATGATGAGAATCACACCACGCGCCAAGCGCCAGCGAATGCCACTCATACAAAAGACTTTACAACGCCCTCATCAGTGGCCAGACCGGCAAAGTGCTTTCGATTTTCACCGCAAAGCAAGAACCTTTAGAGACATGTCTGATGAAAGCCTATGGGATTATATTATCGCCGGCACAGTCGAAGACGGTGAGAGCGGTGTGCGATTGGCCTACTCTAAATACTGGGAAGCCCATGTATTTGACTCGGCTCCCTATGTCTGGCGCCAGCTACGTAAAATAGAGCTGCCTATTCTCGGTATGCGAGGAGAACTAAGTGATACCCTGGCCTTACCTGCATGGCAACGCTGGCAGCGTTTCACACCCCAGGGCAGGTTTGTTGAACTAGCCGGAGCCGGCCATTTATTTCCCCTTGAGCAACCAGTTGTAACAGCCCGGGAGATCAAAGCCTATTTGCTTTCATAGCCTGCCTGATATACCTTGCGCGCCTCTACACAATGGCGGAGTACACCTTGTCTGAATATATTCCTGGCCAGCGCTGGATCAGCAATGGCGACCCTCAATTAGGTCTGGGTATTGTTGCCGAAATATCGGGGCGTATTATTACCGTGAGTTTTCCCGCAGTAGGCGAAGAACGAGCCTATGCACGGGACAATTCACCGCTTAGCCGAGTCATCTATAAAGTAGGCGAGCGCATTACCACTATGGATGAGCTTCAGCTGACAATTAGCGAAGTGGATGATTTACAAGGGCTTTTACTCTATACCGGCACTGACGAGTTCAATAACGAACATACCATTACTGAACTCGACCTATCCTGTTTTGTTCAGCTAACTACCCCCACCCAGCGCCTGTTCAGCGGTCAGTTTGATCGTAATTCAATGTATGAATTACGGGTACGCACACTTGAGCACATTCACCGTCTGCAGCAGTCTCCGGTTCGAGGCCTGCTGGGCTCGCGTACCAGTCTGTTGCCGCACCAGGTATATATTGCCGGCGAAGTGTCTTCTCGCCACGCACCTCGTGTACTGCTTGCCGATGAAGTGGGACTGGGGAAGACGATTGAAGCCGGCATGATACTGCACCAACAAGTCCATAGCGGCCGCGCCAGTCGCTGCCTGATCGTGGTACCCGATACATTAATCCACCAGTGGTTGGTTGAAATGCTGCGCCGTTTTAATCTGGTGTTTTCTATTTTCGATCAAAGTCGAGTTGATGCCCTGCGTGAAGCCGACGAGGGCAATCCCTTTGAGTCTGAACAGCTTATAATATGCAGCCTCGACTTTCTATGCGATGACCCCAAGGCACAAATAGAGGCCGTTGCGGCCGGCTGGGACTTGACGGTAATTGACGAGGCACACCATCTGCATTGGAGCGAAAGCGCCGTTAGCCCCGAGTATCACGTGGTAGAAGAGCTGGCTCGCCATAGCGGCGGTTTATTATTGCTCACAGCAACGCCAGAACAAGCCGGTATTGATAGTCACTTTGCCCGACTGCGATTGCTAGACCCCGACCGTTTCCACAACCTGCAGGACTTCAAGCAAGAAGAGGCCGGCTTTGCTCAACTTAATACCATTGTCCAGCAAATGCTCAGTAGTAATACCCTAACCACAGAGGCCTCAGCGGCCTTACAACAGCATTTGGGTGCAAGCAAAGAAGAACTGGCGACAGCCGATAATGTTGAAGAGCTGGTCTACCAATTGCTGGATCGCTACGGCACCGGCCGGGTACTTTTTCGCAATACCCGAGCCACCGTACAGAACTTTCCAGAACGGCAATTACTGTCCTACCCGCTGGAATGCCCCGCTATCTATGCTGAACATAAACGCGGTGCGGCAGGGCTCAACCCTGAATTACAGCTGGCTGAACCAGACTGGCTGGCCAATGACAGCCGCGTTATCTGGCTACAGGATCTTTTAAAGCAGCTGCGCAGGCAAAAGGTGCTAGTCATTTGCGCCAATACCACTACTGCAATTGCACTGGAACACCATTTGCATATGCGGGTAGGTATTCGCTCGGCAGCCTTTTATGAAGGTATGAGTATCGTTGAGCGTGACAGTGCTGCTGCATACTTTGCGGATATGGACGGTGGCGCACAAACTCTGGTCTGTTCTGAAATAGGCAGTGAGGGTAGAAACTTCCAGTTTGCCCACCATATGGTGCTATTCGACCTGCCACTGAACCCTGACTTACTGGAACAGCGCATTGGCCGCCTTGACCGTATTGGTCAACAGCACCCTATACAGATACATGTGCCCTATCTGCAGGGCAGCGCACAGGAAATACTGTTTCGCTGGTATAACGAAGGCCTCAATGCCTTCACTCAAAGCTGCTCTGTGGGTTTTAGTATCTACGAACATTTTGCCGAACGGCTGCAGCAACAACTGGAGTTAGCGGATTGTGCACAACCCGATGAGCTTCTCGAGCAAACTGCCAGCTATACCGAAGCGATGCGAGAATCACTGTTAGCAGGGCGCGAGCCACTACTGGAACTGAACTCCTGCCATCCTACCAAGGCCGCCGAGCTCATCGAGCAGATAGAATCTATGGAAGACTCAGCGACGCTGACTGAGTATATGGAGACGGTATTCGACCTGTTTGGTATTGATCATGAATACCACAGCGAGCATGCCACTATTCTGCGTGCCACTGATCATATGCTCACCGAACACTTTCCCGGGCTAAAAGAGAACGGCACCACGGTAACGACCAACCGGGAACAGGCCTTATCCCGTGAAGATCTGGAGTTTTTAAGCTGGGAACATCCCATGGTGAGTGAAACCATGGAGATGATCCACAATTCTGAAATAGGCAATGCCGCCGTCGCCACACTCAGCTTGAAGGGCATAGAACCCGGCACTCTTTTACTGGAAACCTGGTATACGGTGAGCTGTATTGCACCACGCTATTTGCAAATAGACCAATATCTACCACTGTCTCCCATTCGAGTGCTTACCGACTTGAAAGGCCGTAATCTGTCGGCAGCACTCAATCATGAGCAGCTCAATGAGCGCCGCAAGACGATCAAACGTGCCACCGCGCAAAATGTCATCAAACAAATACGACCTCAAGTGGAAAACATGTTGGTCGGGGCCGAGAATCTGGCGCAAACACAATTTACCGATATACTGGCACAGTCACGGCAACAGATTAAACACCACGTAGGGGGTGAAATTAACCGCCTGCAGTCTTTGCAGAGAGTTAATCCGGCCATTCGCAACGAAGAAATAGACTTTGCCAAAGATCAATTGGAAGCAAGCCAAGCTCTATTGGATAAAGCTAGCCTGCTGCTTCAGGCCGTACGCATCATAGTCACCACCTAAGGGACATCAATGGCGCTTAAAGCCACCATTTTTAAGGCCGATGTGGATATTGCCGATATTGACCATGGCTACTACCAGAGCCACAGCCTGACCGTCGCCAGGCACCCATCTGAAACTGATGAACGGATGATGGTACGCATCCTGGCTTTCGCCCTAAATGCCGCAGAAGAACCGGCGTTTACACGCGGCATAAGCAACGACGACGAACCAGATCTGTGGCATAAAGACCTCAGCGGCACCATTGTGCACTGGATCGAAACCGGCTTGCCAGACGCTAAACGTATCCGCAAAGCCTGTAACCAGTCCCAAAAAGTGACTATTTACGCCTATGGGCGGCGCAGTTTGGAAAGCTGGTGGCAACAAAACGAAAAGGAGCTTAAGCGCTATAAGAACCTTCGTATCATCAGCTTACTGCCGGATCACAGTGAAGCACTCACCACCTTGGTCACACGCACCATGAAACTGCAATGTACTATGCAGGACGACGGCATCTGGCTAACCAACGGTACCGACTCCGTAGAAGTATCACCGCATGTCTTATACCCGCTGTAAGGGCTGTTAAATGCTGGAAAAACAGGACTTGGTGCAACTGGCCACTAGCAGAATGCCATTTGGAAAGTACAAAGGCTCATATCTGATTGACCTGCCAGAGTCCTATTTACTGTGGTTTGCAAAACAGGGGTTCCCGCACGGTCAGCTGGGTAAATTGCTCGCGCTGGCACTGGAAATCGACCGTAACGGACAAAGCGAAATCATCCGCGAACTAAAACGGCGCATTGACAGCGGAAATCCCTGATTTGCAAGAAATCGAAGAAAAATGGGCTTAGGGGGTTCACATTTCCTAAAATCATGTAGAATAAGTAGTGTTGGCAAGTGTTCCAAGGTATTTCAAGGCTCTATTTTAGCTGTAAGGCAATGTAGTACCTCTCCATTTGCACCAATAACAATTAGCACGCTATAGAGGATATCTACAAATGGCTACAGGCACAGTAAAGTGGTTCAACGACTCCAAAGGTTTCGGTTTCATTTCTCCAGCAGACGGCGGTTCAGATGTATTCGTACATTTCTCTGCCATCCAAGGCGACGGTTTCAAAACTTTGGTTGAAGGTCAATCTGTATCTTACGATGTGGAAGACGGCCAGAAAGGACCACAGGCAGTGAACGTAAATCCTGCCTAATTAGAAAAATAGAAAAACAACCCGCCTTCTGGCGGGTTTTTTTATATCAGTGTTTTTCGTCATCCTTGATCGTTACGCCGGACAATTGAGCACGAGGAGAACTGAAAGCCCATTGCACCGTATCAGCTTCGACACAGCTTTCTACGTCCAGTTTACGGTGCTCAGCATCCAGTTTGCGGATATGCCACAACACAGTAGAAAACGATAAAATACCGAACACAATACCGCTAAATATCTCACCGGCCATAACACCTACCGCTCCCCACCAACCCGAAAACAGCAATACCAGCGGCACAGTACCTAAAGCCACCCGACAAAAATTAAACACGGTGGCGAAATGCGCCTTGTTTAGGTTATTGAAACTGGCATTGGAAATAAACATCATGCCAGTAAACAAAAAGCCGGGCACCAGCCACTGAATATAAAAGCGGATTAGCATTTCAGCGTCTCCGGTGGCATTAAAGGAGGCTATGACCATATCACTAATAGCCCACAATACACCCCATACCAACAGGATATAGACCATATTGAAAATCTGGGCATCCAGCAGTGTTCGCCTGACTCGATCATAACGTCCATTGCCAGCATTCTGACCAATGATGGGACCAATTGCACCGCTAAGGGCAAAAATAGCCGCAAATGCCACTGGCGCCAGGCGCCCCAAAATTGCTGAACCGGCTACCGCGCTATCACCAAAGCGTGCCATGGTAATAAGCACAAAACTGCTGCCAATAGGCGTGGCCAGGTTAGTCAACATAGCAGGCCCGGCGATGGGCATAATAGCGGGCAGGTCTTGCCATAAAGAGCGAAAATTTGTCTTGGTGGGCAGGTGGTGTTTGTACACAATGCCATGAAAGGCGATAACTACAATGGCGACACGCGCCAAAACCGAGGCTACTGCGGCCCCCTCAATACCCCAACCAAGCACAAAAATAAATATGGGATCGAGACAGGCGTTTACCAGCGCAGCGCCAACAGTCGCCCACATAGAAAGCCTGGCATCACCCAATGCCCGCAAGGCTGCAGCACAGGCCATACCAACGGCCAGAATAGGCGTAGAAGGCAACAATATATTGGCATAGGACATCGCTAATTCGAGTGTTTTGCCTCTAGCCCCCAGAAAACGCAACAACTCCTCCAGGAACAACCAACCGAAAAAAGTCATTACCAGGGAAATCAGCAAGCTAAACAATAATACGTTACTGCAGTAGCGGCCGGCCAAAGCCCGATTGTGCATTCCTTCGGCGCGCGACACCAAAGCCCCCATGGCGATCAACATACCGATACTGACCGAGGTGAGGAAAAACAATAAAGTACCCGAGAAACCGATGGCCGCCGCCAGCTCTTCCTGGCCCAACAGGCTGAGAAAATACATATCAACCAGATCTACCGTAAACACGGTGATCAGGCCAATGGCATTGGCCGCCGTCATGGTCAATACATGACGCAGAGTCGACCCTTTGGTAAATACGGCGGTAGTCATAAATTCACTTATTCCGGAGACAATTTCAAACGATAACTTGTCTTACGATGCACCCTGCGGGCACGGTGCGGGCTAGCGCTTATTGGGCTTCGAAAGCCTGTTTAACAGCGATGTGAGGGAAAAACCCAGCTTCCCGGAAAGCTCTCTGGCTCTTTGGTTTAACTGTTTGTCGCTATGAGGACTGCGTTGCTTGCCCGCTAGAATAATCCAATTTCCCTCTGGCGTATTACATACTCGGACATCTGAAAAGAGGGTTTTCAAGGCCTGAAGCGCACGCGATTCTCCGCGATGGTCCTGCCAACAATTTAACACTAACCAACCCTTATCGCTCAATATACGATTGCAGTCACAGATGAACGTTGATTGCAGCTGCCCGGTATGTAAACCTTCTGAATCGTAAAGATCGCCAAAGATTATATCAGCCTTTTGTATCTGGCTGCCTGCTACATAGTCACATGCGTCGTCAATAACGATTTCCAGTCGCGGATCTCTGGGAAGCTGAAAATACTGGTAGGCAATATCGGCGACCGCCGGCCTCAGCTCAACCGCACGTATATTCAAATCGTCAATATGATGCAACAGTGCACTGACCATGCTGCCGCCACCAAGCCCAAGAATAATCACCTCTTTGGGGTCTACAAACAATAAGGACAACAACATTGCCTGCGTATAGTCATGCTGTAAGCGGTAAGGCTCTGCCTTCAGACTGCAGCTTTGTTGATCTTCATTGCCAAAAGCCAGATAGCGCTTATTACCGTCGTCATACACCTGAACGGGACCGTACTCGTCATGGCTACGGTAAATTTCCTTACCTGGAATAGCCATTAATGTATCCGGTGGGGCTCAAGCTGGACACCAGTTACTTTGCGCCCCAGAGTGATAACCTTACCCTTATAGCGGTCAGTGCCATCGACAGAAAATTCAAATGCAAAAGAGCGCCAAAAACGCACCTGTGCTTTACCATCACGCTTGAACCAAACCCGATGCAAGGCGATAGTCTGGTCGAGTAGCTGCACCTCGGTTTCATCGCAATGTCGACGCGCGGCCGACATTGCCAGCTGTTTAACCGCCACAGAGCTCTGCCAATAGAGCACCGCAGCGCCCATTGAAAGTAAAAGAACAAGATCGAAAATATCAAGTGACATAATTATAACAACAAGTAGTTGTAGGCATCGGAGTGATCATCTGCTTCCCTATTGCTCTAGACTGGAACGGTGGCGTGCTCTCGCTCGCGCTGGACGCTGCTGCAGGCGTTCAACATAGGCTTTCAAATTATCCTGACTGATCTCTTGCTTGAAGGCGATACCCCAAATTAATGTATGCCCCAATAAAATATCTGCGCCACTAAAGCCATCGTCGAGAATATAGTCACGGTCAGCCAAACCTTTGCTCAGTAATTCCAGCGCCCGCTGAAATTCCCATACAGCCGTATTAATAACGCCTGTTACACGGTGTTCAGCGGGAATAGCAAATTTGTGTTTAGAGATGGTCCACAATGGCTGTTCCAATTCACACAAAGCAAAATAGCTCCACTGGTTATAGAGTCCACGTGCCTTGCTACCCACAGCGGGAATAAGGCCTGCCTCAGGAAACTTGTCAGCCAAATACGAAATAATGGCCGCAGACTCTGTCAGTATTAGATCGTCATCCAGCATGGCGGGAATCTTGCCTGCCGGGTTAATCGCATGATACTCGGGGGAGCGCGAATCGCCCTTGGTTAAATCAACCAAGTGATATTCGTACTCCTGCTCTAGCTCCTCCAGAACCCAGTTGACCCTATCAGAGCGGGTATTGGGGTAGCCGTATATTTTAATCATGACCTATAGTCTCTGCTGAATCGGCTAGCTCCGAGCCACCCATCGCCTGCACCAGAGCTTTGATAAAACGCGACAACTCCAGGGTCATAATGGAAAAGTCCACATCAAACTGCTCCGCCGCATCCTGGGCGTCTTCACTACCGGCACGCTCCATAATAGTGTCATCGAAACTCACCCGCTTTACTGCCAGATTGTTATCCAACACACACTCAAGGCCTGCATCAGTGCTGACCGCCAGCTTGGTAACCAACATACCCGCTTTAAGGTGATTGTTAATCAGCTCGGCACTGAGATCCTGATTTTTAGCACGAATCACCGAGCCCTCATCCAGCGGATCACACAATTCACATTCATGACCTAGATCGAAACCGCTGTGGGCCTGGCCTGCCAGTAACCAACCGGTCAATACCTGCTGCGGGATATGCTTACATTGCAGCGGCAGTACCGGCAAACTACCCACAGCCTGACGCAGCGCATCAAGTAACTCCTCGGCGCGCTTGGCTGAGGCGGCATCAACCACCATCAGCCCTTCCTGGGGTGAGATATAGGCGTAGTGTAGAGTAGAGCGAACCAAGGCTCTGGGCCGCAATGTAATAATCATCTCATCTTTAAGATTTTGACGTTCTTTACGCCCAACCTTGCGACCTTCCTGATCTTCTATCTCCAGGATTTGCTCTTCAACCGCCTCGTTAATCACTCCAGCAGGCAAAATCTTTTGCTGTCGTCGCGCGCAAATCATAATGTAGCCGTTGGCCGCATGAACCATATCGCTACCATGTCTACCCAGCGGAGCGACCCAGCCATAGCGCAATTCGTCCTGACTGCCACAAGGCACGAACTCGTGCTCTGCCAGTTTTTCCGCCAGTTGTTCGGGGCTGAACTCAAACGGCTTGCTGAAGCGATAAATCTGAAGATTTTTAAACCACATTATATGAAGGTATCCATGGATTGAGACAATTGCCCGCCAGCAGTTTACACGCTGTGGGGCTAAAGAAGAGGACCGGCTACCCCTGACGGATACCCGGTCTGGTAGTGCTGTCTACTTAAGCGATGATATCCAGTAATTCAACGTCAAATACCAAAGTAGCATTGGGACCAATAGCGCCACCGGCACCCTGCTCACCATAAGCCAGGTGAGGCGGTAATACCAAGCGCCACTTGGAACCAACAGGCATCATTTGCAATGCTTCGGTCCAACCTGAAATAACGCCATTAACGGGGAATTCAGCCGGCTCTCCGCGATCATAGGAGCTATCAAATACAGTGCCGTCCATCAAAGTACCATGATAATGGGTACGCACTGTTGAACTCGCACTTGGCATTTCGCCGGTGCCTTCAGTGATTACTTCATAATGCATGCCTGACTCAGTGACAGTCACCTCTGCTCGCTCAGCATTTTCGGCCATAAAACCATCGGCTGCTGCATTCTGACTCTCAGACGCTGCAGCTGCTTGAGCCTGCATGCGCTGGTTAATTTCGTTGAACGCTGCTTCCATCTCTGTAGGGCTAACCGGACTATCCGCACCCTCCAGCGCATCTTTCAAACCCTGTACAACAATATCACCTTCCATGCCGTCAAAAGGCTGGCGAGAGAGCTGGTCTCCCATTTGGCGACCTATGCCGTAACTAACACGTTGCTCTACCGTGACAAATTCTTTACTCATAATACTGACCATATCCATTAAAAGACCGCGCAGTTTAACATGCCGAGGCCACATCCCAAGAATATTTTCACCAGACCATTGACCCCCGATGCAACTAAGAGGATGATTGCGCCTTATTCCAAAACAGCAACACGTTTGAGCCAAAAATGAATCTGCAAACTATTAAACATTGGTCCTCGTACCGCAGCCAAATGCCTGTGGTATGTCGTCTTGTGCGATGCAGATTCCGGATTAGCTAAACGTAATACGTAAAACAAAGCCTCCGGAGATCACCATCCCGGAGGCTTTTTCTTTTCCCGAAAAATATTCCGTGTAGTGGTCTCCACCAAAGTCGTGGTGGACTCGATGATTATTGCACTCAAGAAAAATATATTAAAAATTTACGTGATCGTATTTTTTGAAGCCTTCATGGTCATTGTGCCGGTGATGGTTCCTCTATTGCAGTCACATGGCCTGAGTATGAGCCAAGTGCTTTATACCCAGGCGGTGTTTGCGTTGGCGATTGCGATATGTGAAGTACCTGCTGGCTATTTAGCTGATTTGTGGGGACGTAAAAACACCCTTTTACTGGGCACTTCATTTGCTGCAGTGGGCTACGGCTGGCTGCAATTTTCCTCCAGCTTTGATGATTTCATCATCTTCGAAATCCTGCTGGGCATCGCGATGAGTCTGACTTCCGGTGTAGACCTGGCACTGCTATACGATAGCAATGCGGCTTTGCAGCGCTTGCAAAAAGGCCATGCCGACGACAGCGGTAAAGTCATTGGCCGACTGGTGACAATTGCTTCTATCGCCGAAGCCACTGGCGGCTTGCTGGCCAGCGCACTGGTACTCTACTCGCTGCAGTCTATTCCGCTGGCACAGGCGATAATCGGTTTGCTGCCGCTATTAGTCACCATGACATTGGTAGAGCCTCCACGTCAAAAGAGTGAAGGCAGACACCGTGACAATGCCAACCTGATGTTCGCAATGGTGCGCGATAACAGGCTAATACTGTGGACGATTATCGGTTTGATAGCGTTCGGGCTGGCGTGTATCTACGCCTTCTGGTTGCATCAGAAATACTGGGAGCTGCAGGCAATTCCTATTGGCTGGTACGGCTTGATCTGGGCGGCGTATTGTCTGGCTCGGGCCACTGGTGCCCATGTGGCTGTTCAGCTGGAAAGAGGATTGGGCATTCAGCGTCTGCTGCCGCTGCTGGCCTTATTGCCTATTGCCGGGTATCTCGGCATGGCGCTGACCAACAGTTGGCTGGGCGTACTGCTGGGTATGTTATTTCCGGTATCGCGCGGCATTATGGCGGTTGTCTTGTACAGCGCCCTAAACAGCCGTTTGCCCTCAGCATTTAGAGCGACTATCAATTCCATGGTCAATCTCGGCATGCGGGCTATATTTATCCTGACTGGGCCCTTGCTGGGCTATCTGGCCGATGCCGAGGGTGTTATCGCCACTCAACTTATGCTGGCAGGGTTATTTTTACCCATTCTGGGGATAGTTGCGGCGAGCTTGTTACGGGCCATCAAGCAAGACGAGCTATTGACCGAAAAGCTCGAACTGGAGATATCGAAGGACGTTTGAGTCGCTGGGATTCGCCATGCTCGATTATTGGATAATCGTAATCTCGTTTTCGTCAGTCACAGACTATAGTGGCTGGCGAAAACGAATTTTCTGCAGGAGTCCATCATGAAGAAAAAAACCATCCTGGTTAGTACTGCTGCTTTGCTCACAATCGCCGGCATCATTTTTACTCTCAATTTTAATCTGGGAGAGCTGGCAAGTTCACAGCAGAAAAAAAATGACGACTTACTGGCAGAGCAAATGGCCTACCACATTGGCGTGCAAGCCTATCTATATGGCTACCCGCTGGTAGACATGTATCGGCAGATGCACAACGAGACCCACATTAATGGCGACCAGCAAGTCTATGCCTCAGTTAACCGCTTTTACCGTTTTCCACATTTGGTGACGCCGGATACCGGCGGTAATTTCCGCGCGCCCAATAACGATACGCTGTATTACACGGCCTGGTTCGATATCAGCTCAGAGCCCTTAATCATTCATACGCCGGATACCGACGGCCGCTATTTCACCATTGCAGTCACCAACCAGTACTCTGAAGTAACCCATATAGGGCGCCGAACCTATGGCACCGCAGAAAACTACTACGCCCTGGTAGCGCCCCATTGGAAAGGCGAACTCCCAGCGGGTGTCATCGCGGTACCCACAGAAACCAACAAAGGCTGGTTGCTGGGACGTATGCTGGTAGACGGCCAAGAAGATTTCAATACCGCCATGGCACTGGTTAATGACATTTGGCTATCCCCTTTAGGACAATTTACACGCAACCAAAGACCACCATTACCTCGACAACAGGAGGCTGATGCAATTGACCCAATGCAAGATCTGGCATTTTTTTCCATTATGAATAAAGAACTAAAAAGCTTACCGCCGCGCCCTGGCGAAGCCTCTCTCATTGGCCAGTTTGATCTTATTGGTATCGGCCCGAACAGAGACTTTGACGCCAACGACCTTAGCGAGGCAAGCCGAAAAGGCTTCCTCAGGGCGATAGAAGACGGAAAAAATATTGTCGAGGCCGCCACTCAACACACCATTCCTGACTTTAATGGCTGGATGATATCCAAACAAATTGGTCGCTACGGTTTTGACTATATGCACCGAGCTTCGGTGGTCAAAGGCGGCTACGGCAACCTGCCAGAAGAAAGCCTCTACCCGGCAACCGTTTTTGACAAGAATGGTGATTTACTCAGTGGTAGTAAAAAGTACCGCCTGCACTTTGAGGCGGGGCAGGAACCACCCGTAAACGGATTTTGGTCGCTTGCAGCCTATAAATTGACGGATTACCAACTGGCGGAAAACGAGATTCGGCGTTACAGCATTGGCGATCGCACCCCCGGTCTGAAGCGCGGCGCCGATGGCAGCCTAAGTATTTTGTTACAGCACAAAAAGCCAGAAAACGAAAACACCAACTGGCTACCCGTGCCTGCCGGGCATTTTATGACGGTATTGAGGATGTACGAACCCTCACAAGCGGCACTGGACAACAGCTATTTACTACCGCGAATAGAGGAAATCGAATAAACAGTTCTCCACATCAGTGCGCTGCGCTTTAGTCCGAGCGCCACACAGCGTACACTGTGCGGTTGATTCACCCAATGCAGCTATTATGAAAAAACCACCTACAAAGGCTCAAATACGCCGCCAGATAGAGCAACAGACCGAGGATTACCTGGTTGATGGCGGTGAAGTCGCACGTGTAGATCGTGGTATAAGCGGCCGAGAGAACGCCGCAGCACCTGTTGCCAGCCCCTTGTTCAACGAACCTAGGGTGCCTCGCACTCAGGTAATTGAAGCGGTCAGCGCTATCGAAGCGCGGCGACGACCAGAAAAATCCGCCAATAAATCGTCTAAAACACCCAAACAGAAATTAATCTACGATGATTTTGGTGAACCCCTGCGCTGGGTTTGGGAAAATGACTAGCGAACTCTGCCCCTGTGGTAGCAGGCAAAGTTATGCCAATTGCTGTCAGCCCTTGCATCAAGGCACTCACAAGGCCGCTACAGCCGAACAATTAATGCGCTCGCGCTACAGCGCTTTTGCCAAACAGGAAAATTCATACCTCAAGCGCACGCTTCACCCCGACAAACGCGAGAGCGACGATTATAGCGCGCCGGATAACTTACAGTGGCTGGGGCTCGATATACTGCAAACGGACAAAGGTAGCCCAACAGACCACGAAGGTATTGTAGAATTTATCGCCTACTATGATGATGGCAATCAGCCGGGACAACTGCATGAACGTTCACGGTTTTTACAAGAGCAGCAGCAATGGTATTACCTGGACGGAGAGTTTCCTGAACTCAGCGCGCCAAGCAAACTGCCAGGGCGCAACGAACCCTGCTGGTGCCACAGCGGTAAAAAATACAAAAAATGTCACGCCGTATAAGTAATAATCCAAGTTTAAGGACTGCAACATGCCTATTGATCGTTTTCTCCTACGTCTGAGCAAGCAAGCCGACGAGGTAGAATTTGAAGAGTGTATAACGCTGATATCGAACTGCTATGACTACCTGCCGATGCAATTCACCAATGGGGATAGCAAAAACACCGTCACAAATAAGGCAGGCACTAACGAAGGTTCATGCAAAATATTTGCTTTTGCACAACTCAATGAGCTGAACAAAGAAGAGACTCTGGCCTGCTTTGGCAAGTTCTATCGCCATGAGGTACTCGGCAATCCCGCTGGCACTGATCATGCGAATATTCGTCAATTTATGCTCACGGGGCCCGATGGCATCCACTTTGAAGGTCCAGCGCTAATATTAGCCCTCGTTGCGAGGTAATAGTTTACTTGCACCAGGATCTATCAACATTAGAATACACCCAGTGAAATAGTAACGAGAGCTCAACACCATGGCATCCCTACAAGATCAACTACTAAAAGCCGGTCTGGTCGACAAAAAAAAGGCCAAACAGGCCGATAAAGACAAGCGCAAACAGAAAAAGGTGCAGCGTAAAAGTAAAGAGGGTCTGGTAGACGAAACAAAACAACAGGCACAACAGGCACTGGCAGATAAAGCCCAGCGCGATAGGGAGCTAGCCCTTAAGCAAAACGCGCAAGCCGAGAAGAAGGCCATTCGAGCGCAAATAAAGCAACTTATCGAGCTTAACCGCCAAGCCAAGGGCAAAGGGGACGTTGCCTTCAATTTTACCGATCAGAGCAAGATCAAACGTATCTATGTTAGCGATGCGCAGCAAAAAGAACTCAGCAATGGCCGGCTTGTCGTGGTCTCTCATAATGACGACTATGAACTCATTCCAGCTCAGGTAGCGGATAAAATCGCTCAGCGCGATGATAGTTCGATTGTCATGCGCAATGCGCCCCTGAGTAGCAGCAGCGAAACCATTGAGGAAGACGATCCTTATGCCGACTACCAAATACCCGATGATTTGATGTGGTAGTACCAAAACATCCAAACTTTTTCATATAACCACCCAAGACAGGCAGAGAACATTGAACACTTTAACGAGATTTTTCTCCCAAAATTTAATACTCACATTGCGATATACCCTAGGTCTGGCGCTACTTGTCGTACCTCTATTTGCTTCCGCAGATCTAAGGGAAGACGGCTTTTATGTCGAACTAGGCTATTTCGATACACGTCACGACTCCCACATCCGACTGAATGTAGGTGATGTGGACTTGGGCTTGAATCTAGGCACAGACATCGACCTTGAAGACATCGGCCTTAAACAAACCAGTAGTAGCGGTAGGCTGGGTCTTAGTTGGCGCTTCAAAAAAAGACACCAATTAACGATAGAGCACTTTCGTTTCCACCGCGGTAACAGGGCAACATTAGAGAAAGATATTTCCTGGGAGGGCATCACGGTTGAAGCCGGCAGCTTTATCGGAGTCAACTTTGATAACGATATCTACGACATTAGCTACGCCTACTCATTTATTGATACGGGAAAACATCATCTGGCAGGCAGCATTGGTATTTACCTCGCTCGGGTGGAGCTTGGTCTGGAAGCAAGCGTAGGCGTAACGGGAGAGATCATCGAAGATGGCGAATATAGGGGCTCTGCGAGTACTAGCAGAAAACTGGATGCACCCCTGCCTCTGTTTGGATTGGTATATGACTATAGCCCCACACCTAATTGGATGCTGACTGCCTCTGGACAATACTTTGGGCTGGATATTGGCGACCTTGATGGCGGAGCATATAACCTGAGCGTCGACGCACGATACTTCTTCAAACATATTTATGTTGGAGCGGGCTACGGTTCATTCGGGCTCGACGTAAATGCAAGAAAACAGGGTTTCAAGGGTACCATCGACTGGTCCTACGAGGGGCCGAGGTTTTATATCGGAGCCAAGTTCTAGCAACGCCAAAAAGGGCCCATAAGTATGTTACTTAAAAACAAAGTTGCTCTAATTACCGGGGCCGCATCAGGCATAGGCGAGGCCACTGCTCGGCTATTTATTGCCGAGGGGGCAAAGGTTTTACTTGCTGATGTCAATCAACAGCTAGGTCAGGCCCTGGCCATTGAATTGGGAGACGATGCCGCATTTATAGCCTGCGATGTAAGCGACGAGTCGCAAGTAGTGGCAATGATCGCAGAAGCAGTCACTCGATTTGGTCGACTGGATTGTGCAGTCAACAATGCTGGTGTAACCGGTGCACCCTGTAGCCTGGAAAACATGAGTCTGGAAAGTTGGCGCCAGGTCATAGACATCAACCTAAGCGGTGTTTTTCTTTGCTTGAAACACGAAATAACTCAAATGCTGCAACAAGGCGAAGGCGCCATTGTTAACGTCGCCTCTGGGGCGGGCCTGATCGGCGTGCCGAATATGGCTGGCTACTGCGCTAGCAAACACGGTGTATTGGGCCTGACCAAAACGGCTGCTACAGAAAACGTTCGCAAGGGTATTCGTGTCAATGCGGTACTACCCGGTTCTATTCGCACGCCCATGTTAGAAGAAACCCTGGCGCTGGGAGAAGAAGTCGAAAAAATGATTTTGCGCAGTATTCCCAGCGGACAGTTTGGCAAACCCGAACAGATAGCAGAAAGTATCGCTTGGTTGTGCAGTGACCGCGCCTCTTATGTCAGCGGTGAATCGATGACGGTAGATTACGCAACCGTGTGCCGCTAAGCCTTATTTATCCCAGTAGATATTCCAGCCTACCGGTACTAGCAGTTCTCCAAGTGCCTGCAGCTGGGGTGGCGACAAACGCGGACCCCCTTCGGCCTTGCCCGCAGAATGCCACAGGCAAATAATATCGGTATTGCCACCGGCAGCGCGCACATCGGCTAACAAAGACGACGCACCCTCAAGACACTGAATAATCCAGTCAATGTGGCGCCGTGTATCCCGCGATTCTATAGCCCCGCGAGAGGTCAGAAACCAGGCGTTACGCTCGCGGGGAACAACCGTTTCCGTACTGCCCTTATGCCAAATACGGGTAGGCTCAATCGCCAGCGTATCGCTGACGATCTGTGGCGACATGGCGCCGGTATAGACTCGCAGCGTGGCATAGGTACGCAGACAAGTTGGATCTTCATCATCGTAATCGGTCATCAGCTCATATCTTCAAGGTAGGTATTTTCAGGCGCATACTCGCCCATATAAATGCCAAATTGACCTGTTTTCAGTTCTCGATAGAAGTTAGAAATCGAAGGCACTAGTTCTGGATAGGCAAGCTCACCCCAAGGTAGATCATCTTGGTTAAACAGGGCCAGTTCTGAGGCCTCGGCAGTTATTGAGAACTCTGGTGTTTTCAGCTCAGCCCGAAAGGATACGTAGATCTGGTCTATATGGAGCAGACTGCCTACTCCGTATAACACCATGTCTTTTGCATCCAGCTCAACACAGGTCTCCTCGTGTAACTCTCTGGCTGCCGCCTGCCGCAGGCTCTCGCCTGCTTCTTTGTAACCACCGGGAACAGACCAAAAACCTTCTTGTGGCGGTGTCGCGCGCCGCATCCACAATGCCTTGCCTTGCCATGTAGCCAGGCAGGTCACCAATACGCGAGGGCTTTGGTAATGCACCTTGGCGCACAGCGTACAGACCAATCGCAAGCGATCATCACCAGGAGGAATAGCTTGTATCAGCGGAGCGCCACAATTTGTGCAGAATTTCACCTTATCAATCACCTTAGACACAGGGTATTGGCTATTGTAGGCGCTGTAAGATAAAAGTGCAGCATTCTGCCTCCAGTAATAGCAAGCATCAACGCAGTGATCCAATCGAAAATGCGGCACGTATAGAATGTATTGCTATTACCATTCCGGTCTCGTAGCGATGATGTAAACCACCATGGTAGTCGTACCCTGACCTCGGCTACTCTTCGCCTCCTTCTTTGAAGGGGGCGTTTTTTAGCCGGAAAACTGTCTGCGACCCATCCACCACAAGTAAATAGCGGCGCTGATACCGGCACTTCCCAATACCATACACATCACCATAATCTGGTAGCGCACAGCAATCAGCGGTGAAACTCCGCTGAGAATCTGCCCGGTCATCATGCCTGGCAACGATACTAACCCTACCGCCAGCAGGGAATTAACCTGAGGTAATAGTGCTGCACCATAAGCCTCATTACGCGATTCCAGAAAGGGCAAACCTCGGCCTTGTTCCTTGGCAAACCGTTCGGCCGCCAAACTAACCGCGTTCATGCTATTAGCGTAAACCATGCCTGCAAGCGGTATCAATAAAGCCGGTTTATACCAATGCTCCGAGTGCAATACCACGACCATTACCATCAGCAAGTTAAAACTGCCACCAAGCGCAATGCCCAGTAAAGCAGCCTGCCAATGCTTGGTTTGCAGCGCTTCAACCGGGCGCAATGCAATAGCCGTAGACACCACAATCATTACGCAAATAACCAACAGCGACAGCGGTTTGGCGTCTTGGGCAAAAATATATTGCAGGGCATAACCCACCAACAACAGCTGTACCAGCATACGAACCGCGGCATAAGCGACTTGCCGGCTATCACCCAACCAGCGAGCAAATATTATCGCGACAATAACAACGGGAATCAGCGCCAGAGATAAGTCGAGATAAGACAATTCGTATAACTTCATCCGATCCCTCCCGGTTTATACTGCGGTCAGCTCAGCCAGCCTGTGTTCAACCAGAGGTAGCCTGTCGTTACCGAAGTACATATCTTCGTCATTGATGAATAAGGTTGGCGAGCCATAACCGCCTCTGGCAATGAGTTCGTCTGTATTGGCACGTAATTTATCTTTATAAGCCGGCGACTGGATTTTTTCGAAAAAGACGTCTCTATCCATACCCAGGCCAGTGATAAGTTTTTCCAATACAGCCTCGTCAGAAATATCTTCTTCGCGGCCCCAATACGCCTCAAACACCTGCTGTGAATACGCCAGCAGACAACCGGCCTCTTCGGCAACAAAACAACCGCGCATCGCCTTGACACTATTCACCGGGTGAAATTTGGGCCAACCTATTTTTAGATCAGAATACTCAGCCCAGTCTTGCAGGTCTTTCAAAAAATGTTTGAGACGCTTTTCATCTGCGAACATCATTTCGCGGCCAGCATAGACCATTTGATTTACCGCATTGAATACGCCGCCAACCAGAATCGGCCGCCACTGCACCTCGACACCATAACGCGCGGCTATCGGCTGAATATTAGTAAAACCCAGATAGGTCCAGGGAGAAGAACAGTCGTAGAAAAACTCCAACTTAACAGGCATCAGCATATCCTTATTTTTTATAGCGGCTAGAATCCTGACCAAACAACATACTACGGGTGGCGTCATCGGGTGGCGCAGAGGGGCGTAAATCTTTGCCCACATCGACACCCCGGCGCAATGCAGGTCGCTGCTTAAGCGTATCGTACCAACGTTTGAGATGAGGAAAGTGCGCCAAATCAAAACCATATCGTTTGTAGGGCAGCAACCAGGGAAATGAGGCCATGTCTGCAATAGAGTAATCACCGGCCAGATATTCGCTTTGCTCAAGTTGGTAATTCATCACCGCCAGCAGGCGATCATATTCTTTTAGATAACGGTCTTTGGCGTATTCATTGCCCTCTGCTGCATAATTTACAAAATGACTGACCTGTCCTCCTATTGGGCCCAGATTTGCCATTTGCCAATGTACCCACTGCAAAACGCGATACTTACTACGCGTATCAGTAGGTAAAAATTGACCGCTCTGCTCTGCCAGATACTGCAAAATCGCACCTGACTCGGCAATGCTCAAGGCACCGCCTTCGGCATCATGATCAACTAATACGGGCATTTTTGCATTAGGGTTTAAGGCGAGAAAATCGTCTTCAAACTGTGCACCAGCGCCTATATTCAGTAACTTGACGTTATAGGGTAAGCCACACTCCTCCAGCATAATGGTAATTTTCCAACCATTAGGCGTAGGGGCAAAATGTAAATCAAGCATAGACAAAACCTTTAAAGAATAACCAGGTGATTGGGCAATTCATTTTTTTCACCTGTGGCTGGTACATGTTTTTGCAGTAGCTCACCACATTGACGAATACAATCGAGAAAACCTTGCTCGGTATCACCTGCTTTCACTTTGGCCGTCAAGGCATCCACTATGGCCTGCCACTGCTGCTGACTAACAAACTGGTTAATGCCCCGGTCTGCCAAAATTTCGACATAGTGCTCGGCTTCGCTGACAAAAATCAGCACACCGGTATCACCCTTGGTGTGGTGCAGATTGTTATCCAAAAACTGTCGCCTGGCCAAACTGGAAGCACGCCATTCTTTTACTCCACGGGGCACAAGACGCATCATCAAGGGTTGCCAACGCAATACCACTGCCAGCACAGCAAACACTAACCATTGCGCAACAAATAGCTCATCACTGGATAACCAGAAAGGAGTCAGTTTTAGCACTATGGGAGTGAGTAAGGCAGCCATGCCTGCCCATAGGGTTGGAATATATAAATAGCTATCCGCGCGCCCCGCCAGCACTGTCACCAACTCCGCATCCGTATGACGCTCTACCTCGCTGATAGCCTCTGCAACATCATCTATCTGTTGTTCATTAAGTAAATTCATCACCATCCTCCCGACGCGCCGCCGCCACCAAAGCCACCACCGCCGCCGGAGAAACCTCCGCCACCAAAACCACCGCCGCCCGAAAAGCCGCCAGCACCAGGAATAAACATCGCTCCGCCACGACGGCGCCTACCGCGCCCGCCGCCACCAAAAAACATACCGCCAAAGTTCGACAGCAGAATGATGATAAATATAATCAGTGGAAACCAGGACGACTGCTTTTTCTTTTGCTTCACCTGTCGCGGCTGATACTCGCCACCCAGCACCTCGACAATGGCTACAGCGCCTTCGGCAATACCCTTGGAAAACTGACCACGTTTAAAAGCCGGCACTACAATACTTTGAATGATATTTGAGCTGAGGGCATCGGTTAGCTGGCCTTCCAGCCCGTAACCGACCTCGATACGCACTTTGCGCTCTGCCTTGGCAACAATGAGTAAGGCGCCGGTATTTTTATCTTTTTGACCAATACCCCAATGACGACCCAGTTGATAACCGTAGTCTGCGATATCGTAACCGTCTAATTGTTCGAGCGTTACGACGACAATTTGATGGCCACTGGCGCGCTCATGACCGGCCAGATATTCATTGAGTCTTGCTTCGGTAGCCGCGTCTATCATGCCAGCCGAATCGACGATACGCCCACTCAGTTTAGGAAATTGCGGCGCTGCCTGAGCAACAAAGGACAGACAGCAGAGCGCTAAGACCAATGCCCATACGGGGCGAATCAAAACTGAACCTGAGGTGCAGCATCGGCATTTTCAGCGGTAGCCTCATAGGCCTCTCGAATAGCCATATCGCTATACATCAAGCTATGCCAGATACGCCCGGGAAAAGTACGTATCTCAGTATTGAATTGCTGTACTGAGGCGATATAGTCACGTCGCGCCACCGCAATACGGTTTTCAGTGCCTTCCAACTGTGACTGCAAAGCCAAGAAGTTCTGGTTTGACTTCAAATCGGGGTAGCGTTCAGATACCACTAACAAACGACTGAGCGCACTACCTAATTGCTTCTGAGCACCCTCAAATTTAGCCATAGCCTCGGGATTATTCAATACATCGCTATTCACTTGCATACTGCCTACCTTGGCCCGCGCTTCAACCACCGCAGTTAAGGTATCTTTCTCCTGCGCCGCATAACCCTTCACGGTAGCCACCAGGTTAGGCACTAAATCTGCCCTGCGCTGATACTGATTCTCTACTTGCGACCAGGACGACTTTACCTGCTCATCCAAAGTGGGAATAGTATTGATACCACAACCGGCCAATAGTGCCGTAAACAGCACAAGCGGTAACATAAACCAACGGGATTTCAACATAAACGCCTCATAACATCATTTAGTTCAAGCCCTTAACAATGGAGGCAAGTGCTGCGCTTTGCAAGTCCGGATTGCGATATATCCAAGGGGGAAAAGGCCCCCACACGCGGGGGCAACGGAGTGACTTATACCGTGGAATCCTCAGGCACAGCCCCAACCATGTAGCGCCAGGGCGTATTACTACTAAGTACGCTTACCCATCACGCCAATAACGTGTAGGCCATCTGCCTTTGCAAGTTGGCCTACAATAGTAGCCTACAGAGCCCGCCGCGCCTGTAACAATAATCGTTTCGCCTTCTTTTGGCTTACCGACATTAAAGTAACCTTGTAACGCCGTGATTGCTCTCTACAATTTCGCCTATGCCAGATATGCTTAGGCATCGGCGGTACTCAGTGCCTCAATGCGCTGTTGTTTTACTTCACGTTTTAATATTTTTTCGGTGGCGGTCCGTGGTAAGGGTGTCGCACTGATGCTTATATCAGCAGGGATTTTATAACTGGCAAGATGCTGCTCCAGAAATTCCCGAACCTGGTCGGGCGTTAAACTAATGCCAGACTTCAAATAAATAACCGCGCCAACGATTTCACCCAGACGATCATCGGGCAAAGCAAACACGGCGACTTCGGCGACACCCTCGTGGGCATAAATAGCCGATTCTACTTCGCTGCAACTGATATTTTCGCCACCGCGAATAATAATGTCCTTGATCCGGTCAACGATAAACAACATACCCAACTCGTCGAGGTAACCGACATCGCCGGTATGAAACCAGCCATCGATAAATGCCGCTTCCGTGGCCTTGGGGTTATTCCAATAACAGCGGGCATTAGCGGCACTGCGAATACAAATTTCTCCGCGCTCGCCGGTTTCCTGCACATTACCCGCCTCATCCACGAGACGAATACTCGTCACCGACGGTGCAGGGATACCGACACTGTCAGGCTGCAATACATAGGTTTGGCCGCCATTGACAGCGCCTATGCCGTTGGTCTCGGTCAGCCCGTAACCATTCGACGGGTTTATTTTGAAACTTTCACTGATACGACGCACATGTTCCGCGGGCCGCGCGGCACCGCCTGACCCCAAGTCCGTCAGAGTCGAAATATCATGCTCGGTATTCTCCGCCGCATCGAGTAATTCCTGCGACATAGTGGGTACGCCATTGAAGTAAGTTACCCCCTCCTCCTCAATAAGCGCTAAGGCCTGCTGCGGATCCCATTTGTGCATCATCACCAGTGTGCGACCTATGATCAGCGACATCAAAAACAAACTGTGACAACCGGTAACATGGAATAGCGGCACGGTTAACAGCGCAACGGCATCCTCCGGTGGAGGAATATTGTCTGGCTTTTGCTCCGCCATCCCGGAAGCAGCCCCTAGCAATGTCCAACTAGCCAATGTAGTTAGAATGCTACGCTGGGTTGATACCACGCCTTTGGGGTGACCGCTGGAACCGGAGGTATATAAAATTGTGGCATCGTCTTCAGGCAGGATCTCAACGGTGGGCATCGTTTCATTACTGTAAGCCGCCACCAGCCGATTAAAGTTGAACACGATTTCGGTGTTGGGTTTGCTGTTTTCTTCACTGCTCACCACGATCTGTCGAATACCCAAATCGTCTGCAAAGGGGCTGATCCGCTCTAAGCGTTGATTATCGACCACCGCTAGTTTGGCACCGCAATCTTCCAATCCATATTTGAGTTCTTCGCCAGTCCACCAGCCATTCATCGGCACGGCGATGGCGCCCATCGCCGTAATCGCCATAAAGGCAATAATCCACTCGGGGTTATTGCGCATGGCAATCGCCACCCGATCACCTTTTTCGATATCAAACTCTTCTTCCAGCGCGGCGGCAAAATTTGCCGCCAACTGATAGGTCTCAACAAAGCTCAAGCGCTGCTGGTGATAAACCAAAAAAGTACGCTTGTCATGGCCGATACAGGATTCATAGACTCCCCTTAAGTTATCAGGGATGGTGTTGTAAACCGGCAGTGTTTGACCATTGATCTCGGTCTCGGCGATTTCAAATACAGCGCCTTTTGCAGTCAACTCATCGGCTGCCTGGAGAAGTTTATTGAGTATTATTTTTAAAGTCATATTATTACTTCGACCGCTCAGCTAAAGATCGCAACTCATCGCCATTTTCACGAAACTCACGCCACCGCTCCAGTTCGAAGGTGTCGATAGAAGACGCGACGTGAGGATTTTTCTCAATGATCAAACATTCCTTTTTACTATTAGAGTATTGCGGCCACTATTGCGAAACTGCCCGTGCTCTTCCTGGAATATTGTTCTGGGTATCATCACTCTTTCTACTGTTTATTTGGGTGGCATCCGAATGCCACCATCCATGCGAATAACTTCCGCATTCAGATAGGGGTTAGTAATACATTCCATAATGGTAAACGCCAGCTCTTCAGCCTGACCCAGACGTTTTGGAAACAACACAGATTCGCCCAGCTTGGCTTTAAAGGCCTCGGCTTGCTCACCTTCACCATAGATAGGTGTATCGATCAAACCCGGTGCTACGGTGTTAACGCGAATACCCACAGCGCTCAAGTCTCGAGCTATGGGCAGCGTCATACCTGCGACCCCAGCCTTAGAAGCGGCATACGAAGCTTGACCAATTTGCCCGTCAAAGGCTGCACAGGAGGCCAAATTAACAATAACGCCACGACTGCCGTCTGCATCCATAACGTCTGTTTTGGCCATCGCCGCGGCTGCACGGCTCAGCACATTAAAGGTACCCACCAGATTAACCTGGATAACAAAGCCAAAACTCTTTAGATCCATTGGTTCATTGTTGCGGTCAATAGTGCGCGCGGGTAAGCCTAAGCCTGCAGAGTTGACACAGACGCGTAACGGGCCGAGCTCGCATGCCGCGGCAACGGCGGCATCGGCATCCTCTGTTTTGGTGACATCACATTTAACAAACACGCCGCCAATTTCTTTAGCGACCTGGCTGCCGCGCTCTTCGTTAAGATCGGCAATGACTACTTTAGAGCCTGCTTCTGCGAGCTGACGTGCTGTAGCTTCACCAATTCCGGAAGCACCGCCGGTAACAATGGATGAACTTCCTTCAAGATTTACTCTTGGCATAACTATTATCCTTTCTCATATTTTTAATGAGGCCTTTTCTCGAAAACCATTTTCCGTGTAAAGGTCTCTTAATCTTGGTTGATCTTCTGAAGTAAAAGGAACGCTTCTACTTACACTCTACTCGGCACTTCATTAAAGGGAATACCCTTTAAATTTTCTTAACTATCCTAGATAAAAACCAAAGCCCCTATCGGACTTTATGTTTATATAAATAAATAAAGGGGCATTACTGCCCCTAAGGCCCTACGAGTTACAATACTTCAAATAAACCTGCTGCACCCATGCCGCCGCCGACACACATAGTGACAACCACATATTTAACACCGCGACGCTTACCTTCGATTAAGGCATGCATCACCATACGTGCGCCACTCATGCCGTAGGGATGGCCGATAGAAATAGCGCCGCCATTGACGTTCAATTTATCGTTAGGGATACCCAACACATCGCGACAGTGAATAACTTGCACAGCAAACGCTTCGTTTAGTTCCCAAAGACCGATATCGTCGATGGTTAAACCATTCGTTTTAAGTAACTTAGGAATAGCGAAGACTGGACCAATGCCCATTTCATCAGGTTCACAACCGGCAACACTAATACCGCGATACACACCTAGAGGTGCAAGGTTACGCTCCTCAGCTAATGCTCTATCCATTACCACTACGGCTGCGGCACCATCAGAAAGTTGTGACGCATTACCACCGGTGATGGTGCCGTTGTCACGCACTGCATTAAGACCGTTGAGGCCTTCAATGTTAGTGCTTGGACGGTTGCCCTCATCTTTGGTTAAGGTCACTTCTTCTAAAGTGATTTCTTTGGTTTCTTTGTTAAAAACGCCTTTAGTGGCGGTTACCGGTACAATTTCATCGTCAAACTTTCCGGCTTCTTGTGCCGCAGCGGTACGCTGCTGCGATTGCAGAGCGTATTCATCTTGTGCTTCACGAGAGATGCTGTAACGGTTGGCAACAACTTCTGCGGTATCCAACATCGACATATATAAGTTTGGCGCATGGGCAATCGCTTTAGGGTCAACAATACGATCTATATTCATTTTTTCGTTTTGCACTAAGGAGATTGACTCACAGCCACCGGCTACAACGACTGACATACCATCACACATAATTTGCTTAGCAGCGGTAGCAATGGTCATCAAACCCGAAGAGCACTGACGATCAATGGTCATGCCGGCAACACTCACAGGTAAGCCCGACGCCATCGCAACAATACGACCCAAATTGGCACCTTGTGTGCCCTGCTGAAGAGATGCCCCCCAAATACAGTCATCCACTTCTTCCGGGCTTATACCCGCGCGTTCAACAGCAGCCTCTACCGCATAGGATGACAAACTTGGCGCCTCCAAATTGTTAAAAGCACCACGATATGCTTTGCCAATGGGCGTACGTGCTGCTGATACAATAACCGCTTCTTTCATTATTTTTCTCCTGCTTGTGACTGTAAATATGCAATAGCTTTTTTCATGAACTTTTCTGTTTGGAAAAAACCAGTTTGTAATTCTTTTTGATCGGTCGCATCCATAATGCCATCCCAGTTTTTAAGAACTTCATCAGAGTTTTGCGATTCTACGGGCAAGTAAATACCATCGGTTTCATAAATATGTGTTGAAGCATAACCACCAGCACCTGCACAAAGAATGGTTTTGTTTGGCGCATCTCTGTGACATAAGATTAATGCCCCAGCAGTTACTGATGACGGTGTTAATAAGTCAATCGCCTCTTGTGGCATTAAACCTTCAAGCATTCTAGTGCCCGCTGTTGGTGCCAAAGCATTAACACGAATATCGTTTTTCTCGCCTTCAAGAACCAAGGTGTTCATTAAGCCAATAACAGCCATTTTCCCTGCACCGTAATTGGTTTGGCCAAAGTTACCGTATAAGCCTGACGATGAAGTTGTCATCACAATACGACCATAATTTTGCGATTTCATGATATCCCAAACCGCTTTAGTGCAGTTTACAGCTCCCATTAAATGAACGTCGATGATCAATTTGAAATCATCCAAGGTCATTTTTGAGAAACTTTTATCACGTAGAATACCGGCATTGTTAATTAATATATCAACACGCCCCCATTTATCCATGGCTTGTTTTACCATGTCTTCCACTTCGTCGAAGTTTGTAACATTAGCGCCGTGAGCAATGGCCTCACCACCCATGGCTTCAATTTCAGCCACAACTGCTTTGGCGGCATCTGAAGAAGAACCAGAACCATCCTTAGCGCCGCCCAAATCATTGATAACCACTTTGGCCCCGCGCTTAGCCAGTTCCAATGCGTGTGATTTTCCTAGACCGTTGCCGGCACCTGTAACAATGGCCACTTGGCCGTCAAAATTAATCGTCATAGCTTTCTCCATAAAAATAAAATTTAATAAAAGGTTTATTGAACCATTAGCATACCAAGCCAAATGGCTTTTAACGCCGGCTTTTCTTGGCCTTCAATTTCAATAGTCACTTCGGTTTTAGTCATGAATTGACCAGGCTTCTTCTCAACAACCTCTAAGTTTTTTGCATGGGAACGAATACGGCTATTGACCTTGACTGGCGAGATAAAACGCACCGAATCAAAGCCGTAATTAATAGCCATATAAGTACCATTGATCGCTATCCCATAACTTGCAGAAAAATGAGACAGCATCGACAAGGTCAAAAAACCATGGGCGATGGTGCCACCAAAAGGCGTTTTTGCGGCGTTCTCAGGGTCTATATGAATATATTGATGATCCAAAGTACTATCAGCAAACAAATTTATTTGATCTTGTGTAACGGTATGCCAATCAGATGGTTCTAAATCAAAATCGTTATATTGAGCAATATCTTCTTTATTAATAGTTTTCATTATCTATACCTCAGTTAATATTTTTTAGTTTATTGGCTTAGAACCACTGCTCTTGAATTTCGTGAGTTGTAGCATCGATATCGATGATAAATTTTGACCACACATATATTTCAGGTAATTCAAAACGATAAAAGCACTGCAAACTTTTCAACTTACCGCGACAAAACATTTCTAATTTACTTAACAGAGCTAGCTAGCACTAGGTCAATATTTTCAACACCCATAACAGCCAAATACATCCAGTCTTAATATCCTACAATCTACAATCTACAATCTACAATCTACAACCGATTAACCGCTTGCTCAGCCAAGGTAATCATTCCATCAATATATTTCCGCATCTCATCCAGCTCTATACCTTTTGAGCTTTTTTTACCTTCCCTGTAGCGCGCATATACACCGTGGACAATGGCTGCTGTTTTCCAGCGATTAAACCCAATATAATAATCGAGATTATCCAGATTTCTTCCCGTGCGATTCGCATAACGCTGCGCCAGTTCATTACGTAGCGGAAACCCCACTGCCGAGGCAGGCGATTCAGGATTAGCCGCTTTATCTTCATCGGATTGAGGCCACGAATTCAATGCATAAGCGAGATCGGCTAAGGGATCACCCAGTGTTGATATTTCCCAATCAACAACAGCAACCACAGTAGAACAGGAACCAATCAGGCAGTTATGTAATCCGTAGTCACCGTGTACAACCCTTGCTATACCCTGTTCAGGCATATGATCCATAAAAAACTGTTGCAGTTCATGAACCCTTGGATCGTCATACTGCGCGGGTTCAATGGAGGCATTCCAGGAGCGATACCAGGTCTTTAATTGACGGCCAACATAGTTTTCCTTTTTACTCAGATCTCCCAGGCCAATGGCATCAGGATCTAATGAATGCAGATCAGCCAACACATCAAAAAACGAATGAGCCAGCGTGACTCGATTTTCTTCAGGTACCCACTCTTGTGTTTGCTCAGCGGTATATAGAGGGCGTCCGTCGATCAGACCCATCACATAAAACCAAACTCCCGTTACACGGGTATCGTCACAAAACCCCATTGCCTCCGGCACCGGAACAGAGGTAGAGCCAAGGCCTGAAATCAAGGCCCACTCTCTGCTCATATCATGCGCCTGTGGTAACAGTTCACCTTGCGGAGGGCGACGAATAGCTGCCTTTCTACCAGAGACGTCATCCAGTCTGTAGGTAATATTGGAGTGTCCTCCTTCTAATTTCGTCCATTTACAAGGGGGCGTTAAGCCATCAACGTTTTCCTTAATCCAGCTCTCCACTGCTGGGATATCAAAGCCTTCAGCATGCCTGTCATTCATATTGTCAATACCTGGAAATTTTTGAGGCCGGTTATTCCAACAGGTGCCTGTGCGGGCAGTGCTGTGTACCTGTAGGTATCAGACCATTTAGCCAATGAGGTAATCGGTTTAGACATCGAGTAAATACGAAAAAAATAGTATCTTCGGCAATGGCTTCACCCGGATTGAAATCTTTTACACCCTTATTATGCTGGAAGGCGACCTTACCGTGTCGGGCGAGCAAGAACCATTCTGACCCTGCTCCCCATTTTTGCGTCTAGGAGCCTGTTACGAATTAATTTCAAACAGGCCAGCGGCGCCCATACCACCACCGATACACATGGTAACAACACCGTATCTGGCGCCGCGACGACGGCCTTCAATCAGCAGATGGCCCGCCATCCGCGAACCGGACATACCGAAGGGATGACCGATAGCGATTGATCCGCCGTTTACATTTATTTTGTCGTGAGGAATACCAAGCCTATCTCTGGAGTAAAGAACCTGGCAGGCAAAGGCTTCATTCAGCTCCCAAAGGTCAATGTCATCGACACTCAGGCCAGCCTGTTTCAACAATTTTGGTACAGCATAAACAGGACCGATGCCCATTTCATCCGGCTCACAACCACCAACAGCAAAGCCGCGGAATGTGCCTAGAATATCCAAACCACGCTGCTCAGCAAGCTTTCGTTCCATAAGAATTTGAGCCGAAGCGCCATCAGATAACTGTGAAGCGTTACCCGCTGAAACAGAATTACCTTCGCCACGAACAGCCTTAAGACCAGACAACCCTTCCAGTGTTGTACCTGGACGGTTGCAGTCATCACGATCAACCACGACTTGCTGCTCCGATGTTTCACCCGTTTCTTTATTGGTCACAATCATGCTTGATGTCACCGGAATAATTTCATCATTAAACCTGCCAGCCTGCTGGGCTTCGTGGGTTCTCCTCTGGCTTTCGAGGGAGTATTTGTCCTGATATTCGCGGGAAACATTGTAACGCTGCGCGACAGTGTCCGCTGTTTCGATCATTGGCATGTAAATACCAGGCCACTGCTCGTACAACTCCGCATCAACTATATGTTGCATGTTAGCAAACGGCGCAACCATCGAAATGCTTTCAACACCACCGGCAGCTATAACGTCCACACCTTCGACCATAATACGACTAGCGGCAGTTGCAATGGCTTGCAAACCCGAAGAACAAAAACGGTTAATGGTCGCTCCAGATGTTGATGCCGGGCAACCGGCTTTCAGAGCGATTGTGCGGGCAACATTCATACCGTTTGCCCCTTCAGGGTTGGCACAACCAAAAATCACATCATCAACTTCAGCCGGGTCAATCTTGGCTCGCTCCATCGCAGCTCGCAGAGGATGAGCGCCCATGGTTGCGCCATTGGTATTGTTAAAACCACCACGGAAGGACTTTGCGAGACCGGTTCGGGCGGTGGATACGATTACTGCTTCTCTCATGATCATCTCTCAATTATCGAATTTTGGTGTAATTAACCCTACTTACCAAGCATCATGTTTCTTAGCCTCAGCACGGCCCACAACCATGTGGTGTACCTCATCGGGCCCGTCAGCAAATCTTAGGTGCCGAAGCCCAGCGTACATATCGGCCAACGGCACCCAATCAGATAGACCTGTTGCACCATACATCTGTATAGCCTGATCGATTATCGTGCAGACTTTTTCTGGCACCATAGCTTTGGCGGCACTAACGTAGACTCTAGCCTCTTTATTACCTAGCACGTCCATCGCCTTAGCCGCCTGTAATACCATTAACCGACAGGCGTCAATCTCAATACGTGCCCGTGAAATAACTTCCAGGTTTTTACCGAGTTTTAATATCGGCTTTCCGAAAGCCACTCGACTCCCCGCTCGCTTCACCATCATTTCCAAGGCCAGCTCTGCCTGTCCGATGGCTCGCATACAATGGTGAATACGGCCTGGACCCAATCGAACCTGAGAGATTTCAAAGCCCCTACCTTCCCCCAACAACATATTTTCCTTGGGTACGCGCACATTGTTAAATTTAATATGCATATGTCCGAGAGGTGCATCGTCGTGGCCAAACATTGTCATAGCACCGACAATCTCAACGCCCTTAGTATCCATAGGCACAAGGATCTGTGACTGCTGCTTAGCTGCTGGCGCATCAGGGCTGGTTTTCACCATAGTGATCATTATTTTACAACGTGGACTGCCTGCGCCTGATATATAATATTTTTCGCCGTTAATTACCCACTCATCCCCATCGAGTACAGCGCTGGTACAAATATTGGTGGCGTCCGATGAAGCAACACCTGGCTCGGTCATGGCGAAAGCTGAGCGAATTTCGCCACTCAGTAATGGCTTTAGCCACTTCTCTTTTTGCTCAGGAGTGCCCACTCGTTCTAGCACCTCCATGTTTCCTGTATCAGGTGCATTGCAGTTTACTGTTTCAGGCGCAAGGGGGACACGTCCCAATTCGGAAGCTATATAGGCGTAATCCAGATTACTAATTCCCTTGCCATTTTCCGCATTCGGGAGGAAAAAGTTCCATAACCCCGCCTCTTTGGCCTTTGCTTTTGCCCCTTCAATTAACTCAAGTTGACGGGGATGATAGGACCACCGATCTTCCTTGCCTTCCTGCAAGGCGACAACTTCATCAATAATAGGCTCGACATTCTCTTTGATGTGTTTTTTCACCGCTGCCATTAGCGGCTGTGCTTCCTTAGACATTGCTAAGTTAAATAATTCTTGATTGATTTCACTCATACACTTTCTCCTCGATATTTATATTTAGGGAAACTACGTTCGACTAATGTTGTAGGGGTTTTAGAAACCTGATGCATCCAGCTCCATCAGCACATCCCCACCCGCCTGAATCTTCACTAGCAAGCTGGCGGTGTCAGGCAACATTTTTTGTGCCCAAAAATTTCCATGGATAATTTTTTTCTGATAGAAATCAGCACTTCCTTCGCCGGCGATAAGTTTGGTACTTGCTATGGACATCATTTTTAACCACATAAAGCCAATGGATACCGTGCCAAATAGGGTCATGAAATCGTAGGACACAGCGGCGCCTTGTTCACGACTTCCCTGACTATTTTCACTAATCCACAACGTCGCTTCGCGTAAATGTGTAAGACTATTATTTAGGGCACTGGCCATTGCCTCCAAACCTTTAGTCTCAGTCGCTAAAGTAATATCATCGCTAATCATTCGGTAATAGGCAGTAGCGCCAACCCCATCGTTAGCAAACAGTTTGCGGCCGACTAGGTCGTGTGCCTGCACCCCATTTGCGCCTTCATAAATTTGGTTAATACGACTGTCGCGAACGAATTGCTCCATTCCGTGCTCACGAATAAAACCGTGACCGCCAAGACATTGCATTGCTGCATTGGTCGCGATAAAGCCCATATCAGTTAAATAACCTTTAATCACCGGCGTTAGTAAATTAGTAATTTCTCCAACAGCAACCTGCTCTTCTGTAGTCGCTAATTTACTAGCGCTGGCACCTAAAAAGGAAAGCCACATATGCAATGCTCTTGCGCCATCCACAAAGGATCGTGCCGTCATGAGCATACGCCTAACATCGGGATAAACGATAATTGGGTCAGCGGGACCATTAGGGTTTTTAGAGCCAGAAAGAGAGCGTCCTTGAAGTCGGTCTTTGGCATAAATTACGGCGTTCTGGCAGGCAACTTCCGCCTGAGCATAGCCCTGCATACCCACACCCATACGTGCGCCATTCATCATAAAAAACATGCCCGCCATACCTGCGGCAGAGGATTTTTTCTCCGTTGAACCTCCACTTTTATTTTCGTCGGCAGACTTATCTTCTGGCACTTTATAGGCTAGGGCATTATCGTAATTCATCACACAGGTAGCATTGCCTTTAATGCCCATTTTATTTTCAATACTGCCAACACTAACGCCATTAGCCGCGCCAATTGATCCATCTTCATTGACCAGAAACTTTGGCACCATAAAGAAGTTTACTGCCCCTAAACTATCTTCAAGTTTGCCGTCTTTATTAGGAACTTTAGCGATCACCATATGAATAATGTTGTCCGTCATATCATGATCACCACCCGATATGAAGATCTTGGTACCACTCATCCTGTAGCTGCCATCTTCTTGTGGCACGGCCTTGGTTTTCATCAGTTTTAGATCGGTACCGCAATGGGGTTCCGTCAAGTTCATGGTGCCGGTCCATTCACCAGACACCAATTTAGGAACGATGACGCGTTTTTGGAAATCTGTCCCCAATACCAGTAGTGACCACAGCGCCGCGCTGCTCAGTCCTCCGTACATCGCCAAAGACTGGTTTGAGCTATTGCCCATTTCCGCTATGCAGGACGCCAAAATACCGGGTAGCCCCGCCCCACCAAATTCCTCTGGAACCGAAAGAGAGTTCCAGCCAGCTTCAGACGCTTGATGATAGGCCTGTTTGAACCCTTCCGGTGTCCGAACGAGGCCACTATCAAACGTACACCCCTGTTCATCGCCCACTCTATTTAATGGTGCCCACACCTCTTCATAGAATTTCGCACCATTTGTGAGTATCTGGTCGATCAATTCATCATCTAATACATCAAACCCAGGGAGGTCACTATGATCTTGGATTCTAAGTAAATCATTCAATAAAAACTTGAAATCTTCTACTGGGGCTTTATAGGTAGGCATGCTGAAATCCTAAATATTCGTTCAATAATTGCTGCTTTACCGAATCACGACGGGCCGATTGAGGGCATATAGTGCGGCTGTTTGGTTGACGATATACAAGGGTATCTTATTATGCAACTAATTGCATATGAAATGTTTTTATGTTTTCCTCTTTCTGTTTTGCATACAATGGCGCAAATAACCCAATAGAACGAACACCACTGGCGATAAAATATGGCTCTATCACATGCAATCATGACGGCTTTGCTCGAAGATGACTTTACCGGTTATGAGCTCGCCAAATACTTCGATACCTCCATGGGTTTCTTTTGGCGCGCCTCACATCAGCAAATCTACCAAGAGCTTCGAAAAATGGCCGACAAGGAGTGGCTATCTGCGCGCGTGATCGAGCAGCAGGGCAAACCCAACAAAGTGCGCTACTCGCTGACAGCTGCTGGGAAAGAAACGCTTGACCAATGGATTCTCGCTGCCGCCAAACTACAACCCGCAAAAGATGACTTTATGATTAAGCTTTATAATGTTGGCCATTGTGACGTTACGCCTATATTGGCTGAGCTCAACGAGCGCCAAAAAACGTGGGAAAAACAATTAGAAATATACCAGCGTATTCGTGACAAGCATTATACTAAGCCTAAAGCTCTGCCCGACACCCAAAAAGGTATCTACCTGACTCTAATGGTCGGTATTGGTCAGATGGAGTTCTATCTGCAATGGTGTAAAGAAGCTCGAGTACTATTAGGCACAGTGAAACCTCTCTAACGCCAAGCCTGGGAACCCTATCCTTCTGGGTATATTTACTGACCCCGCTAAAAAACCTTCCCTATTTGAACGCTTTTTCTTGCATATGCAACAATTTGCATATTATTATGCGAGTCAGCTAGTTGAGCTATGCGCTTCGATACTGGGAACTCTTTCCGCTACCGAGGAATTATTCAGCATGGCTTCGTATCAGGCTATTCACACTCGCAACAAACGTTATAATAAGGGAAGGTGAGAATATGAAGTACCGCAACACAGTCAAATTTGCCACACCAGTACTGGCTCTCGCAGCAGCTGTCAGTACATTTACCACGCAGGCCGAAGAGCGAGAACGACTACTTGAAGAGGTTCTTGTTACCGCACTTAAAGGCGCTACCGGCACTGCCTTATCAGACACGGCGATGGGCATTAATGCAATATCTGGGGCGACCCTCGAAGACCTAGCCGCCACTAGTATCAACGCAGTGATAGAGCGCTCGCCTGGCGCCTCGCTGACTAAGACCAACCCCCGTGCAACCACTATTCAAATTCGCGGTATCTCGGCGAGTCGCGGTGATGCATTGGTCGGTTACTACATTGACGATTTCTCCTATGTCAGCCTGCTAGGCGTATCAACGCCGGAGATTATCCCCTTCGACCTGGAGCGCGTGGAAGTATTGAAGGGTCCACAAGGCACTCTTTACGGTGCCGGCTCAACCGGTGGCACCATACGTATCCTGAGTAACAAAGCTGATACCGAGGGTGGTTTCTCTGGCAAGATCGAACTGGGAGCCCACACCATTTCCGGTGGTGGAGACGGCCACACAATTGCCGGGGTTGTTAACATTCCCATCGTGGCAGACAAACTCGCCGTAAGATTAACCGCTCACAATCGCGATCGGGCTGGCTGGCTAGACTACATTAATGGCCCGGACGATTTCAATGAGTTGGACGGCAAAAACTACAAGGTGCAGTTCGGCTTTACTCCCAATGCGCGCTTGCGACTCGATGTCGGATATCATAAATATGACGTCGAATCCGCCCCCATTTACTCCGATTCGGACTATAATTTCGAGGTGAAGGGCGGCACGGATCACGCTTTCACTTCCACTACGACCGCGATAACTGTAGGTGCCATAACACCGATCTTTCAAGAGATGCTCGGCCCCTACTATCCCCTGTACGCCGAAACGATTAACCAGCAGTTGACAGATGTATACACGCAGAACATTGCCGCATTGATGCCGCCCACACCTGGCAGTGTTACTGAGACGGCGGCAGGACCAGCGGGTACCTTGCAGGTCGATAGCGGTGAATACGAGCTGTATACGACTGCGCTCACCTATGAATTCGATTCCATCCAGCTTTACGCGACAGCGAACCGGATGGAGGAGGAATCTTACGGGCTTGGGCAAATGGCCGGTCCCCGAGATGGCTTCCAGGGCTCTTCGCTGGAAACCAATAACTATGAGATTCGGCTCGCCTCAAAAAATGACGGCCCTCTCAGTTGGACCGCCGGTTACTATTCTCTGGAGCACGAGGAGCACTTTGATCTCTCTGCGGCCATCGCCCCCTCAGCCGACTTGGACACTACCAATCCTGCCGGCGTGGTGACCCTTTACGGCCTCGGCCCCGACCCCGTCGTAATACCCTTACCATCCGTTACGGCCCTCGACCAGATAACCCTTGTCGAGAGTAGCATCGAGTCGGATCAGCAGGCAGTGTTCGGTGAGGTTAGCTACGCGTTCACCGACAAAATGGAACTGACCGTCGGTTTGCGTTACTTCGAAGACGAGCGAAAGTCGACTGAACGGAGTGAGTTCTACAGTGATTTGATGGCCGAGCAGGGGCTGGACAATCCCTCGGAAGAGACCTTTGACGGTGTCACCGGCAGGATTAACCTCAAGGTAAATTGGACCGACGACCTGATGAACTACTTCAGCGTTTCTACTGGACAGCGGTCAGGGGCGCCGAACTTTGGCCTCACCCAAACCGCTGTATTCGTCAACCGCCCCGCCGGTTTCAAGGCGCAGCCGTTCACTGACGAGGAAAACCTGACCGCCTACGAGATCGGTGCGAAGTGGTTTGCCACAGACAGCTTGTATTTCGACACTGCCATCTACTACAACGATTGGCAGGACACCATTCTTGAACTAACCGAGTGGATCATCGATCCCCAGTTCGGTGCGTTAACGACTAGCGTTATAAAGGAAAACCCCGGCGATGCTAGGAGCTACGGCCTCGAAGCCAGCATGAATTGGGCAGCAACGGAGACCATTACGGTGGGCGCGGGTGTTAACCTGATGGAATCGGAGTACCTGGATACACTGCCAGGAGCGAGTGTGAGTGATGGGGATCCGATTCAGGGAGTTCCCGACTGGACCGGCTTCGCCTCCCTGGACTACAACCGATCAGTTTCCTGGTTCGAGGGCTCCAGCATCGTCGCCGGAATATTTGCCAGCTATACCGGCGAGAAATATGCCTATGGTAGCGGTGGTGAAACAGCAAAGACTGACGGCTTCGCCCGCGCGGATGTCCGAGCAGGTCTGCAGACCGACTCCTGGAGCGTAACCTTGCATGTTAAGAACCTGACGGACTCAGATGACAGGGTCTTTAACGCCACAGGATCTTTGGCCCGCGACCCCTATGATATTTACATGCAGCCTCGCACCACCGAGCTGGTATTGAAATACGCTTTCTGATAGCAAATTGATAAGCTGTATCCGTAGTCACTCCAGTACATTGTGCGGGAGTGACTACTGTCAAAATATCTAACTCGTTAAGGGATAGAAATGAAGGCCATCAAAATAATAGGGCTTACCGTAGCCAGTGTAGCTGCGATCGCTATTGCACTTTCTGTTACGGGCTTAGGTGGAAGTCTTTTTTTTATGGCTTTTACTGCATACAACAAACCTGCCGGAGAATTTGATCCAAAGGATGCCGTTGCCCCACCGGACTATAATCTTCCCAGTAACTGGGCATCCCTGCCAACAAAACAGGACCCTGCTGATCTCGTACCCGATGGCATTGATGTTCAGCGTCTTCAAGGGGAGCAAGCCGTCGATGTTTTTTTTATTCATCCCACGGGTCTTCTGACTTCAGGAAGCTGGACCGCGCCCATGGACATGAACTCCGGAACGGAAGAAAACACCCAGTTTATGCTGGCCAACCAAGCTAGCGCCTTTAACGGCTGCTGTAATATTTACGCCCCCAGATACCGTCAAGCGAATATATTTGCCTACTTTGGATCGGCATCTGATCGCGACGAAGTACTTAGCTTTGCCTATCAAGACGTGAAGCGAGCCTTTGAACATTATCTCCAACATAGCAATGAAGGCCGGCCCTTCATTATTGCCAGTCACAGCCAAGGCACTCACCATGCCACGCGTCTGCTGAAGGAAGTTATTGATGTCAGTGACTTACATAAACGGATGGTATCAGCTTATTTAATTGGCTCTACCTTAATTCCAATGTCACCATCATGGTTTGATTCAATGAATCACATAAAGTCATGTCGTGCTGCCGACGAGCTTCACTGTGTTGTGCACTGGGATACGATGCCCGAAGGTGCACTGCCCTATGAGCGTCCTGAAAAAAGTTTATGCACCAATCCTCTATCATGGCGTGTTGATGAAGAGCTGGCTGCAGCCAGCCTCAATCATGGTGCACTCCTCCCAGCTGGCACGCTTAATGCTGCGATGGGCAGAAGTGCGGATGTCGCTAGCAATCAGTCAATAGAGCAACTGGGGAAACCCATCGCCAAACTTACCTCGGCTCAATGTAAGGACGGGACACTCTATGTAAACCCATCACAGTCATCGGGTTTCGATGTCGATGTAATGGGCACTTATCACCAGCTCGATTATTCCCTGTTCTATATGAATATTCACAGTAATGCGAAATTGAGGTCGAACAAATATCTCGTCAATGCGGGGTTAGCTCTGTGATCCGTTCAACTAGCCACACCACACTAATTGTCGTCGCGGTATTATTATGTCTTCACTGAGTTTTCGCACCAAATTTACCTATAGTTTAGGGCAGTTTTCCTGGTCTGCTAAAGATGTCTCTTTTCACTACTTTCTCTTTTTTTACTACACACAATTTATGGGATTATCAGCTAGCCTTGCCGGTTTAGCTGCCCTACTCGCATTAATTGCTGACGCCATTTCCGATCCTATTATTGGCCAGGTTTCTGACAATTGGAAAGGTGGTAAATGGGGCCGACGACACCCATTCATGGCGCTGGCTATTATTCCTTTCCCACTATTTTTAATCGCCATTTTTAACCCGCCACAGGATCTCTCTCAAAATTTATTGTTTGCTTGGTATCTCGGCAATGCCATTATTATTCGTACATGCCTAACACTATTTACCGTGCCACACTTGGCCTTGGGGGCGGAGTTATCGAACGACTACGAAGAGCGCAACAGCATATCAACGTACCGCAACCTTGTGGGCTATACCGGCGGTCTAAGTATTCAAGTGATCGCGTGGTTTGTATTAATCCCTGCAGCAACTGCGGCCGGAATGGTTGCCAGTGGTTATCGTGACATTGGATTTGTTGCGGCGGGCATTGCGGCATTCGGCATGATAATGGCTTTTTGGGGGACCCGCGACCGCATTCAATATCTTGCACAAACCAGTGAGGCCCAACAGGCCAGACCATGGTATTACGCCTTTGGTGATGTGGTGACTATGCTTAAACACCACTCTGCCAGAGTATATCTTGGCGCCAACGTCATCTTGATCACCGCTGTGGGTATGGGCAATACCATGCTGCTCCATGTTAACAACTATATTTATGGATTTAGCAGCGAACAAATAGGCATTTTTATGCTGTGTATATTTTTCAGTTTGTTACCTGCTGCATGGATAGCTAAGCGTGTTGTCCACCGTTTGGGTAAAAAACGAGGCATTATCGTTGTCACTTTTTGTATGGCGCTTATCGGACCCGTGCCAGTAATGGCGTATTTATATGAATTTACACCGCCAGCGGGCAGTATCGGTTTACTGATCTTTGTCTGTGTTTTTGTCGCCTTACAGCAAACCTTTTACATTGCCAATGGCAATATCGCTGGCGGCATGGTGCCGGACATAGCCGACGAACTAGAACTAAAATCGGGCATGCGACAAGAGGGAATTATCTATTCCGGTATGATGCTTGCGCAAAAAATGACGTTTGGCCTAGGGGCATTTTTCGCCGGGATTGCCATCGATTTTGCTGGCCTCGATGGCATCACCGATGCCGCATTAGTAACAGACACCATGGTTAATCGCCTAGCTTGGGTCTATGGCCCAGGTCTAATGTGTATCTGTTTTGTGGTCATCGCTGTCTATAGCCGCTACCAATTATCTCGATCGAGATTGGATGATGTACGTAGTCAATTAGCTAACAGACCTAGCAGTACCCATTCACCCATCGCATCGAACAGTTAATAAGGAGCCTCATGGCAAGGTATATTAAGGCGCATGCTGATCTCCGTGGAACTGATCCAGCACTGATTGATGAAAGAGGGAAAACTTCATGGAAGGAGTTAAACTCCCGAGTGAATCAGTTAATAGCGGCGTTTTCTGCTAACGGTATTCACCAAGGAGATACGATTGCTATCTTCGCCGGTAATTGCCGTGAATATTTTGAACTGCTGACGGCGGCAACTCACGCCGGAATAATTTACGTCCCTGTCAATTGGCACTTCACCGCCAAGGAACTCGCTTACGTTATTGATGACGCCGGTTGTAAGCAGTTATTTATTGAGGGGCAGTTCATTGAACATGCCACCCAACTTCAAAATATACAGTGCATTAGTATTCGGCAATCAATGGAAGGGCCTATACCAGGGTTTATCGACTATGAACACTATCTAGGTGAGCACTCAAGCGACGAGCCTAGTGTTGAATACTTGGGGGCTTCGATGTTTTATACATCGGGCACCACCGGTAAACCGAAAGGTGTAAAAACCATCACTAACGGTGAGCCTGTTCCGATAGAAATATTGCCAATGATCGCTGAGGGCATGACCGCTATGCTAACGATACAAGCGAGCGGCACCACGCTTTTGTGTGGCCCCATTTATCACTCCGGACAATGGGCGTTTTCGTTTCCTGCCTTGATCATCGGCAGCACAGTCGTTATTCGTCATAAATTCGACCCGGCGGAAACACTGCAACTGATTGACGAACATCAAGTCACCAATGTGCATATGGTACCGACTCAATTCCATCGACTGCTGGATTTGAGTGATAGCATTCGCCACACATTTAGTGGCAACAGCCTCGACGCTGTGTGGCACGGTGCAGCACCCTGTGGGCCCGAAGTAAAACAACAAATGATTGATTGGTGGGGACCAGTAATTAACGAGTACTATGGCTCAACTGAGGGATCGATTGTTGCCATAAGCAGTACTCAAGATTGGCTCGATAAACCCGGCACTATGGGCAAACCGACGCCAACAGTGGAAATAAAAATCATAGACGATAATGGCAATGAAGTCGCTCAGGGTGACACCGGGGATATCTATGTACGCAATCTAACGGGTAGCGAATTCGAATATCACAACGAGCCTGAAAAAACACAGGCGGCACACTTAGCGCCCGGATTGTTTACCTTTGGTGACATCGGTTATTTGGATGAGGACGGTTACTTATTTTTGAGCGACCGCAAGATCGATATGATTATTTCTGGCGGTGTTAATATTTATCCGGCTGAAATTGAAACGGCGTTATCTACCCATCCTGCTGTATATGATGTTGCCGTGTTTGGAATTCCCAATAAGGAATACGGTGAAGAGGTTAAGGCCGCAATTTGTCTCATGCCCGGTCACGATGAAAACGAAACGTTAACGAACGATCTTATTGCTCATTGCCGTAATCTGTTGGCCGGTTATAAAGCCCCCAAAAGTATCGACTACCTAGACGTCATGCCCCGCCATGAAACAGGAAAACTATATAAACGCCTACTTAAAGATCCTTATTGGCAGGGCAGTAATAGGAAAATATAAAATACAAAAGCCACTATGACTAGTGGCGTTTTTATCGCTTAACGACCCTTCCATTGAGGCGCACGCTTTTCCGCAAAAGCTGTCGGGCCTTCACGAATGTCTTCACTATTAAATAGAGCTACTATAGAAGGGTAATGTATAGACATCGCTGTCTCTACGTCTTTTTCCTTCAAACCTTCAACTACTGATTCTTTTGTCGCTCTGATAGACATGGGAGAGCACTCTAAAATCATGGCTGCACATTTCTTTGCCTCCTCCAGCGCCGACCCTTGCGGAACGACCTCTGTGACAAAACCCATTGCTTTACCTTCCGCCGCGGCAACCTGACGACATGTTAACAGCATACCCATCGCCTGCTGATAAGGAATCATTCGTGGCAGACGATGCATACCACCGGATAAAGCAGCCAACCCTACTTTGGGCTCAGGGAATGAAAATACAGCATTTTCAGCGGCTATAATAATGTCAGCCATTAACGCAATTTCAAACCCGCCGCCCATGGTAGTACCATTCACGGCCGCGATAACGGGCTTAGTCATGTTAAAGCGATTGGTAATCCCAGCAAAGCCACTGTCAGGCAGAGTAATACTACCTCCACTCGCCGCATATTTTAGGTCATTACCCGCCGAAAAAGCACGGTCTCCCGCACCGGTAATAATAGCAACCCATTGATCGGGATCACTCTCAAAATCGTTCCAGATAACATCGAGTTCATAGCTCATTAATGGATGAACGGCGTTCATCACTTCGGGCCGATTAAGCGTGACAATGGTTAAATGACCATCGCGTTCGACACTACAAAATTCATTAGACATTTGTACTCCTTCAACTTTTATATAACGACAGCTTGTATCGTCGCTAAGCTGGTGGTAAAGCCTTTTAATCAAAAGCCACTGAGTTTAGCAAAGCGATCAATGTGATAACTATAACCACCAAAGGTTACCTGTACCGCTCTTGCACGTTTAATAAAGAAACCTATTTCGAACTCATCTGTCATGCCAATGCCACCATGCATTTGAATGGCTTCGTTTGTCACGATCTCGGCTACCTCACATAACTTTGCCTTCGTCCCCGTCGCTAACAATGATAACTGGGTATCGTTGTTGTCAATGGCTTGAAGTGACCGTAAAACCATCGATTTACATAACTCTAGTTCCGTATACATTTCTGCTGCGCGGTGCTGTAAGGCCTGAAAGCTACCTATAAGCTCTCCAAACTGCTCGCGCTGCTTCAGGTATTCTAGGGTGCGCTCATAGGCCTCCATTGATAAACCGAGCAACTGTGCGCTGAGACCAATATTGGCAATATCCAACGACCGGCTTAATGAGGCATCTGCCGTTTCCAGCCGCCCCAATATCGCACTTGAGCTGACACTAACATTCGTTATGGTCAGCGTTCCATAATTACGGCTATCGACCATAATATCGCGTGAGACTTCAACCTGATCGGCGTCTACCAAAAATAGACCTAAGCCATTGGCATCGCCAACAGCACCACTTATTCGCGCCACAATAATAAACTGGTTTGCAACATGGGCGTCTAGCACCAATGTTTTGCAGCCGTTTAATACATATCCATCACCTTGTGGCACGGCGGTTGTAGCGGTTTTATGTGGCGCATGGAGTGCCCCTTCCTGCAAAGCTAAGCTCACCAGTAATTCACCTGAGGCAATCGCCGGTAACAGCGCTTCCTTTTGTGCTTGAGTACCGGCTTCGCTAATGACCGTTGCAGCAACCAATACCGTCGACTCCAGTGGCGAGGCAGTGAGGTTGCGACCCACTTGTTCAAGGATAATTCCCAGACCCGTATAACCGTATCCTGCACCGCCAAATTCTTCAGGAATGGTAATACCCGCCCAACCCATCTCGACCATTTCACGCCATAGTTTTTTACAATAACCCGTAGCGTTTTTTTCATCGCGTAACTTACGCAATGCCGCCACAGGTGCTTTATCTGAAAGAAACCCCGTCGCAGAATCTTTTAACATTAACTGCTCTTCACTTAATACCAATGCCATAGTCTGTTCCTCTTACGCCTCTGTTAACTGGGTAAACCCAGAACACGCTTGGATATAATGTTTAATTGAACCTCGGAGGTACCACCTTCAATGGTATTCGCTTTGGTACGTAACCAAGCACGCGGTAATAGTCCGCCCTCATATTTATCACCGTCCCAACCTAAACCATTGCTGCCGGATGCAGCCATCAGAATTTCAAATCGACGCTTGTTCAGTTCAGTGCCGTAATATTTAAAAATAGATGAAGCCGCGCCCATACCTTGAGTCGATTTACTTTCGTCTCCGACTCGTACCAAGGTGTTAGTAAACGCCAGGCTATCCAATTCTAATTTTGCAATTTGTTGACGTAAAATCGGATCATCTAAGCGCCCCTGCTCGTCAACGCCGATCGCTTCAATCGCCTGTTGACCCAAATTCACTCCATCACCGGCTGAATTTCCCGCTTCGGATATCATTTCACGCTCATGCGTTAGTATGTACTTAGCAATCGCCCAACCTTCACCCTCTGGCCCCATCAAGTTGCCTTTAGGAACGCTGACATTATCGAAAAAGGTTTCGCAAAAGGGAGAGTAACCGCTAATTAATAATATGGGTTTTGTTGTTACACCTTCGCTACGCATATCGAACAACAGTATGCTAATTCCTTGGTGCTTGGTGCCGGTGTTATCCGTACGTGTTAAGCAAAAAATCCAATCAGATTTGTCGGCATCAGACGTCCATACCTTAGAGCCATTGACGCGGTAATGATCGCCCATGTCCTCGGCCTTCGTTTGTAAACTTGCCAAATCTGAACCCGCACCCGGCTCTGAGTAACCCTGACACCAACGAATTTCACCACGAATAATTTTGGGTATATGCTCGTGCTTTTGTTCTTCTGAGCCATGCATTATTAGTGCTGGCCCAAGCATGGATATACCGAAGCTGTAGAGAGGGGTACGTGCGCCGATCACTCGCATTTCCTCAGCCAAAATTTTTGTTTCTTGTTTGTTTAAACCGCCGCCGCCATATTCGGCTGGCCATTCTGGTGTGGTCCAACCCTTGGCGCCCATACGGTCTACCCAGACCTTTTGGTCTGGATGATTTGTCTCAGGATTACGGCCTCCCCAGTACTGATCTGCCCCACTGGTAATCGGCTCCCTCTGTGACTGTGGACAATTGTCTTCCAGCCACGTTCGGGTTTCTAAACGAAATTTTTCGAGATCACTCATCATTGAACTCCTCTTAACAATTTATTACAGCAATTCATCCGCGAGTAGCTTCATTACTTCCGGCTCATAAACACTAACTATCATTGTGCCCACTTCGCCACGGCGGCCTGCGTCTTTCCAGCGCTGTAGCCTTTCGCGTATACGCCCTGCGGGGCCGACCAAAGCCACCTCATCAATTAGTGCGTTAGGTACTAGCGCTTCCGCTTCGGATTTTTTGCCACTTAAATACAAGTCTTGGATTCGCTCGGCAGCATCGCCATAACCCAAACGTGTGGCATAGTCGTTATAGAAGTTCTTACCCTTTGCGCCCATTCCGCCAATGTAAAGGGCTAACCAAGGACGCAGGGAATCAAACGCCGCCTCTAAGTCATCCTGCATCGCGATTGAAACAAACGGCGCCACATCGAAATTTTTCAAACTCTTAGCGGTGCCTGATGCATCGAAACCTTTTTGCAGATGTTCACCAATGACATCGTATTTATCGGGATCCATCCATACGGGAAAGACACCATCGGCCTCAGCCCCCGCGCAACGCAGCCCAGCGGGGGTAATCGATGCTGTATAAATAGGAATGTCAGGGTTGGGATCTAGTATTGTTTTAAGTGGCTTTCCTAAACCTGTGGTGCCCTCGCTGTTATTGGGCATTTGGTAAACATCGCCATTAAATTCCACTGGGCCTTTACGCGCCATGATCTCCCGCATGATCTGTATGTATTCACGCGTACGTGTCACAGGCTTACCATAGGGTACGCCATGCCAGCCCTCAACCACTTGAGGGCCCGATGCCCCTAAACCTGCGATAAAGCGATTATCAGAAAGCTGTGCCAACGACATAGCTGTCATAGCAGCCATGGCAGGAGTACGCGCCGGCATTTGCATAATGGCCGTACCCACACGAATTTTCTCCGTTTGTGCCAGTATCCAGGTAGCCACTGTGATCGCATCTGAGCCATAGGCCTCAGACGTCCAAACCGAGTCGTAACCCAAACTCTCAGCGTATTTTATCAATTCAATACTGATCTGGATTTTTCGTCCAGAATACCCCAGCAAAGCCCCTAACTTCATAATATTCACCCTTAAAATAGTGAGAACCTAAAGAGGTTCCTGTCAGTCAAAAGAAGTTACCGCAAGCGAAGTCCATATGCAACTATTTGCACATAAAATCACATATCAGCGTTTGAGCGTGTTAGTATTTTCGGGGGCTAATAAAGAGCCGATTCAAACTGATTGTGACTACAGGCAGCCCTTTCTGGCATGGGCTTACATCATTTTGTAAACTACCTTGCCGCCTTGTTCCTAAAAAGAAACAAAATCAGATAAGCAATGAATGGCGATTCTCTGGGATAGCCTCAGGGATATTGTAGGTAAATAATTCTTAAAAAAGTGGATCTATGATGAAGGAAAATTCGGAAATATTACTGATCGAAAAACGCGGCGCAGTCGAATGGGTAACCATGAACCGGCCTGAAAGCCTCAATGCCTTAAGTCAAGAAATGGTACGCCAACTGCGAGGATATTTTGAGGATAAGTACGACGACAAAGACACAAGGATTATTGTTTTAAGAGGAGCAGGGCGTGCATTCTGTGCCGGACTTGATTTAAAGGAGGTGAATACCGCTAGCGGTGTTGAGGATAACCTAAAGGGTCAAACAAATATTCGTGATATCTATAAAGCGATGCGGCGGTGTCCGCAGCCTATCATTTCTATAATAAAAGGCGCGGCCTGCGGAGGGGGGTTTTCTCTAGCCCTGGCGTCGGATATACGTATTGCAGGAGAGAGTGCTAAGTTAAATGCGGCTTATTTAACGATTGGTTTAACAGGTTGTGATATGGGTTCAAGTTACTTTCTCCCTCGATTGGTGGGGGCGTCTCTTGCGTCAGAGTTACTGTTAACTGGTCGATTTATTTACGCGCAAGAAGCAGCTTTACATCGACTGGTTTCAAAAGTTGTTCCTGATGAAGAATTGGATGACGCACCCACTGAAATGATTAACGCCATGTTAGCAACCTCGAGAATGGGATTGCAGCTTACCAAAGATGCGCTTAATTTCTCGATTGACGCACCCAGCATGGACGCGGCTATGGCCATGGAAGATCGCCAGCAAATTTTGCTAAGCACAGCAGGTGATGAATTTCGCAAAAGAAAGGAAGAATTTCAATGAAGAGCTATGCCGGATTGGGTACAAGGGGAACTTCAACACCCGGATGCTTCAGTGCCTCAATGATTTTGAGCGATCTTAAGACCCCTCCCATTTTGGATCGGCCTAAAATACTAATACGCTCACACATCGAAGTGTGATTTTATATGCAAGTAGTTGCATATAAAATTCACTTGAGGTAACCTCTGTTGGCATACAGGAACCTCTTTAGCCTCTCACTATTGCGCAATACACTGGCTTCCAGGCAGATCTAGAATCCGGTTTTAAACAGTCCGAGAAATTTCTCACGAAGTCAAAGGAAATAGCCAAGTTACAGCCACGCTGAGCGCAAGAACCACTCTTTATTGGCGAACAAAATTATTCCCCAGCAATCAAAATTAACAAAGGTAAAACACTATGCGTGCTATTGTTTGTGAAAAATTAGGAGCAGCCGATAAGCTGGTTCTGAATGCGGATTTCCCCGAACCGGAAATATCTCCAAATGATGTTAAAATAGCCGTTAAAGCTGCAGGCCTTAATTTTCCAGATACGCTGATTATTGAAGGCAAGTATCAGATAAAACCCGAACTGCCCTTTATACCCGGTGGCGAGTGTTCTGGGGTTGTTGAAGCCGTGGGAGATGGCGTTAAAGGCTTTAAGCCCGGCGATAAAGTTATTTCTATCGGTAGCCACGGCTTCTTCGCTGAAAAAATAGCGGTCGCCCAGCAGATGGTATTGCCCATGCCTGAAGGGCTGAGTTTCACTCAGGCGGCGGGTGTCAGCATGACTTACTTCACCTCCTATTATGCTTTGAAACAGCGGGCAAATTTACAGGCTGGTGAAACAGTGTTGGTATTGGGTGCCGCTGGCGGTGTAGGTATTACCGCTGTTGAAATTGCCAAAAGCATGGGTGCTACAGTTATTGCGGCGGCCAGTACTGATGAAAAACTTGAACTTGCTAAGTCCATGGGCGCTGACCATCTTATTAATTACACTAACGAAGCGCTGAAAGATAAAGTTAAAGAGCTTACCGGTGGTCGCGGTGTCGATGTAGTTTATGATCCTGTAGGGGGTGATTTTTCTGAAGCGGCTTTACGTTGCATGGCATGGAACGGTCGATTTTTAGTTATTGGTTTTGCCAGTGGCCCGATTCCCAAAATACCGATTAATATCACTTTATTAAAAGGCTGCTCCATTATTGGTGTTTTTTGGGGAGCGTTCGCCGCAGCGGAACCTGAAGTTAACAAACAGAATGTCATTGAACTATGGCAGTTGTTTGCTGAAGGAAAGTTAAACCCGGTGGTTACCGATGTATTCCCAATGGAGCGTTACGAAGAAGCCTTTAATTGCCTGACGGGGCGTAAAGCTAGGGGTAAGGTTATTCTTGAGATCGCTAGCTGAACATTAGTTGGTGTTAATAGTCGGCCAAAGTAATTAGGCAACTTGAAAACTTTAACGATTGCCAACAAAATTAGGATACTGGTCGATGTGACCGTGCCCTTAATTCCACCAAAAGTTGCTTGTGTACAACTCCCTAAAGAAGGTTCCGCCGGACAAATAGCGTAAGAAATGCTAGGCGGCGATGTTAGAGTTGTATCAGCATTCCAGAACGTGGCGGCACATCACCTTAAAGAAGGTCAAGATTTAAGCTGTGACGTCCTAGTCTGTGACAATGACAAAGAAGCCCGTGCCACAGTGATTGAGTTAGTTGAGGCGGCGGGCATGCGTGGTTTCCATGCCGGCACCATTTACAACGCGACAGCCGTTGAGGCAATGACTTCGGTACTCATTTTTATTAACAAACAATACAAGTCTCATGCTGGTATACGTATTACCGGCCTTGGTGACTAATGCGCGTCAGGAAGTAAACGATGGTGTGTTGGAATTTCGCGTACTGCGCTCACCATGTAGCGCCAAGGGGTATTGCTGCTCAGACCATCGAAGGGATAACAGGTCACCAGCAATAATTGACCCGAAGTATCTTCAAACCATAGCGCTTGCCGGCTATCCACTACCTGCATGTGTGTGATGCGATAGCGCAAGCTACCGCCATCTGGCCCCTGTAATTCCAGTGTGTCTCCAGACACCAAATCGCGCACGAAGGAGAAATGGGTATCTCGATGACCACTGATGAGAGTCGTTCCGACGGAGCCCGGCAAGGAACTGGCACTATGGTGACCAGGGCCAAAGGCCAATGCCTGCCCTGAGTCACCGGCTAGAACATACTGCTCTATATCCAAGCGCGGCACGCGCAGGGCCGCCACCGGCCAGGTATCGGCCCAGGGCCAAGGTCGTACCGACGCCTGACCGGCCAAGGTGTCTTGCCAGCTATCGGCTATCAGCCATTGCGCCAATATTGCCTTGGCATGAATATACCCACCATGGCAAAACAAACCGACCGAGAACATCACCGTGACAAGGGCTAAGACATTACGCAGCTCCATACGATCTCCGCTCATGGCCCTTAGACCGAAACAAAATGAATGCCACACACAACAGCACTAAACCCAGCGTCAAAGACAGGCTTGCCGGCGACGCTGTTTGCGCCAGACCAAAGCGGGTGCCCTTGGGCGGATTATTCGCCAGGCGTTTCTTCTGTAACATTTCATCTGCAGCACGGACAGGTGTGACATCTACAGCGACCAAGCTGGTATGCGGTGTCACCATGTGATGAAACAAACCGATGTCGATCAATGCCTGACGCAGGCTTGCCACTGCATCCGGCTCTGCCCTGCCCACCATGCGGTCTTGTAAGCTTTCAACTTTGCTGCGCGCCCAAGCCACGTGTACCCCACTACGCGGACTCACCTCGACCGGCACTTGCGCCTTAACCACCTGACCATCAATGGTGCCCACCACCATCACCTCAGAGGGGGGGCCGTTCAACTTCATGGTGGCAATCAACGGCTCGCCATAATAAAGATCTGCAATGGGGCTAGGAAACTGCTCACGGGCGACTTTGCCATCTAACTGCAGCTGAATATCGGTCATAACGGGTCGCTCAATTTTGGCGAACAGTTCCGACATTGCTCTGGCCACTTCCGACGTTGAAGCAATATAGGTATAACTGCCCCGACCAAATTGCGCCGCCTTGCGCATAAAATGGCTGTTGGGCGCCGAACCGATTCCCACGGTGAACAAGCGCGTTCGGCCCAAACGCTGTTGAATGGCAGCAAACAGGCCGCGCTCGTTTCCTACCGCACCGTCGGTTAGAAAAATGACCTGCCGAACCCTGCCCTCGGGCGTGCAATCTGGGCAAAGAGCGCGCTGCATGGCACCAAGCATTTCGGTACCGCCCCGGGCCTCCAGTGAATGTACATAGGAACGCGCCATGGCAATATTGCCCGGACTGGCCGCCTGAATATCTGGCCAGAGTGACCAGGTACCCGAATTAAATTCAATGACATTAAAACGGTCTTTCGGTCCCAAACGCTCCAAGGCCATAATAAGCGCAGACTTCGCCTGACGTATCGATTCCCCGCCCATAGAACCCGAGGTATCCAGCACATACACCACATCCCGCGGGACCGGCTTAATATCCACTTCCGTGGTGGGAGGCACCAGCATCAGTAAACCGTATAGCTCTCCTTGCCATGTCTCGGTATAAAAAGCCGCTTGCGCTTGCTCACTCCTTGCCGGTGCCCAGCGTAAACGAAAGTCGGCGTTCGCCATGTGATCGCCTTTCGCGAGGCGCACAACAACCTCCTCATCGCCGCGCTCTATTGTCGCCGGGTGGTCAACGCTCTCTACCAAACCCACGGGGAAACCGGCTTTTAAACGCACGGTGATATCAATAGGATGATTATTCACACCCTGGCGCCCTATGGGCGGGCTAATCGCTACCGCATCGGCAATAGCTGTGAATATCGACTTAGACTCTGGTTGGCCTATTTCCCCCCGGCCTGCATCCGCCCGACCTATATCCATCTGGGACGCACCGTTGCCGGCATTCGGAATGTAGCGCGGAGTTAAAGTCATCGGAAAACGCAGTCTGTATTCGCCCGCCTCCCGCTCAACGGTATGCTGATACTCCAATTCCACAACAATCGACTCGCCTGGGGGAATATTGGCAACACTGGTGGTAAACAAGTTGGGCCGCTGCTGCTCAACCAAACCGGTGCGCTGACCCTTGGCTTTCGCTTCTGCGTATATTTTACGGGCCTGCTGCTTTTCCTTTATCTGTCCTTCTATAATGCGATCGCCAATACGCAAGCGAAGATGATCTACGGCTGCGTTCTCGGGTAAAGGGAAGACATACACCGCTTCGACCCAATCCTGACTCGGATTACTAAAACTCTGTGACACATGGGCCCGGGCGATAACGCCGGTAACAATAAGCTCCACTTCGGTGCTCAACAAAGGCGCGGCACCCAGCACTTCACCGGAGTCTGACTGCAACACCAGTGTACCGCTCTCCACCTCCTGCCATTCGGTCGGCAGCGCCTGAGCTTGACCTATCATTAGAAAAAACAGGCCCAGCGTGTGAAGAAGCTGCCTAGTCATGGCGATACCCCTGCGCAAGCTGTGTGCTAATAGTCGGGCTGTGCCCGCTTTCCTGCTCTACGGGAACCAGCAAATGCCGACAGGGTCTATCTAGTTGGAGCGGTACAAGCTGTAGCAAGATTTCCGGGTGCTGTTCGAGATAATCGTCAGTGATGGGAATAAATTCTTTCATGGCTTTGGCTTCCTTGTTATCAGTTGTATTAGTTAAACCGATAGCAATGGAGAGGCCGTGGACAAAAAATGGAGAAATAATGGAATTTAGCGCCAGTGCCACCCAAGCGACCAACAATCGTTACAATAGGCCCTCAGCAAGCCTTCGCTTAGCCATAAAGACAGGATCGATATGCCCGCTCTAATTGCCATTGTTGAAGATGACGCCGACCAACGGCACAACTACGCAACAGCGGTGCGTCAAAAGGGCTACCGCACAGCAGAGTATGCCAGCCGTAAACAGGCCGCAGCAGGCATCAATCGCGAGCTGCCGGATTTAGTGATTCTGGACATTATTCTGCAAGACGAAGTGGATGGCGGCTTCAATTTATGCCGCGAACTGCTGGCCAGCCACCCCGGATTACCCGTATTATTTCTCACCGAACGCATTGATGAAATCGACAAAATATCGGGCCTGCGTCTGGGCGCCTGGGACTACCAACCCAAACCCATTAGCCTGGGGTTTTTGGCAGAGCGCGTCGCCTCATTATTGCGGCTGGCAGAACTGCGTAATCAACCAGTAAACACCGATGCCGCAACGGTGATAGGCTCGCTGAGTATTAATGACAGTACCATGCAGGCTGAATGGAAAAACCAGCGTATACCCATGACAGTCACAGAGTTTCGTTTACTTCTGCACCTTTTGCGTCATCCTGGACACGCAGTGAGCTACGACAGTTTAATGAGTGCCACCAAACAGCAATACGTCACCGCCAATACCATCAATACCCATATGCGTAATATTCGCCGCAAGTTTTGTAAAATTGATGCTGATTTTAGTGCCATCAATAATGAATACGGTTTTGGTTATCGCTGGTACGAAAATTCATGACCATGCAACGCCCTCGCGGACCGGGGCTTGCAACCAAACTGTTACTGGTTGGCAGCATTTTGTTGCTGGTTCCTTGGTTGGTATTGCAGTCTTTATCAGCCATGAAGCAGTTTTTGTTCGACGGACAAGCACAGGCGCAATTGCTGGTCGCCCAAAGCGTGGCCACCTTACTCAATGGCCGAGACGAACTATTTACCGACCCTGATGACCCCAACCTGCTGCCGAGCCTGCCCATTCACTCGCTTGACGGGCAGATAATGCTCGATGGCTACGACGAAGACTGGCAAGAACTCACTGATAAGGCGCAACAATTTCAGGGCCAAGCTACCAGCTTTAGCCTGGTTCTGGCTCAATCAGAAGATCAACTATTAGGGCTGGTTCGAGTCAAAGACGATACCGCTATTGGCCGCCATCCAGCTTATTTACGACTTGATCACAGTGACCATTTACGCCTTTATTTGGCCAATAGCGAGAAACACCCCCAACGTATTGCACTCAGCTTTGAAGGCACCGGCAGAACCACCAACTACAGCATGGATAGACGCTGGTCATTTGCCGAGCCCGGCAAACCACTGTATCAAGTGCGTGGCTTTGTGCGCCGACAGCCAGACACATACACATTGGAGTTCTCACTGCCAATGAGCTGGCTAAAAGCAGAACAACTGGGTGTCGGCATTGTAGACGTTATTGATAGCGACAATCGACGACCTAATGAATTGATCGCCAGCTTTGGTCAATGGCGCGGCGAACTAAATCCTCTGGTATTGCGCTCTGCACCAACCCAGGCAATTCTGGAAGGTTTGTCACCACCGCAAACTCGCATCTGGGTCATTGACTCACAATTTCGGGTGCGCGCATTACGCGGCGACCTTAAAAACACCGCCGGTGACGAACTGATTGCCATAGGAGACGAGCAAGGCTTTTGGCGACAGGCAACACAGATCATTAAAGTCATGCTGACCAATGTACTGGTTGGCAACCCACCGCGCTACTTCTCGGACTACAACAGTGAGAGCACCTATTTTCGCAAAGATCCAATAGTCACAGACGCCCTGGCAGGTCAAGCCGGCACGGTGAAAAGACCCTCACTGGATGAGCGCACGACCATTATTGCTGCGGCCCACCCCATCTATAATGGCGACCAAATCATTGGCAGTATTCTGGTAGAACAGAGCACCGATCAACTACTGTTATTACAGCGTCAATCCATCGAAAAGATCTACTTGCTGGCCTTGCTCAGTACCGGTTCAATTGTGCTGGTACTACTCGCCTTTGCCGCAAGACTGGCCTGGCGAATTCGTCGTCTGGGCCGCCATACCAGCAGCCTCATCGATGACCACGGGCGCATGCAAAACGCATCACCCAACCGTGAAGCCAGGGCCAGCGACGAACTGGGCGAATTGGCTCGAAATTTTGATGCGGTGACAGAACGACTCGCCCAGCATCAAGATTTTTTAGCCTCGATTCCCCGCACACTGCGCCATGAAATTAATAACCCGCTGAGTACGCTAAGCACCTCGCTGCAACATATTCAAGCCGACCCCCAAAGCGCTTCGCAATATATCGACAGTGCTCAGCGCGCCGTTAATCGAATTGGTTTATTGGTCGAAAAACTGTCGGAAGCTGCCAGCCTTGAAAACGCCCTCAAGACCGAACGGTTCCAGAATTTGGATCTAAACGCACTGCTAAAAACCTACGTACATTACCGGCAGAAAATCAGCACAGACCTCTACTTAGCAGATGACTTTGGGAATGAACCGGCATTTATCTCTGGCTCCGACATTCACATTGAACAAATGCTGGATAAACTTGTTGATAACGCACTGGACTTTCACACCGAAGGCAGCTCTATCAAAATCGCACTAAAGAAACACAAAAACCAATTAGTGCTATCGATCAGAAACGAAGGGCCATTAATAGAAGGGGAGCCTGAACAACTGTTTCAGCTTATGAGCTCATCACGCTCTACTGATAAACAGCAGGGTGAACATCATGGACTCGGTTTGTTCATTGCTCGAATTATCGCCGAGCATCACGGCGGTAAAATCAGTATGAGTAATCAAACAACACCAGACGGTGTTGCGGTAGAAATTTCACTCCCTGCTAGCGCACATCACAGCTGATAAAACTGCGCTGCCGTGTGCCCCATGATGGCCTGCTGATCACTCTCGGACAGAGCACTGATGAATTGCTCGCTGATACTTAGCCAGCCGGCATAATCAGCGGCCAAGTTGAGCACTGGCCAATCGCTGCCCCACATCAAACGTTCTGCGCCAAAACACTCCAGCAGGTGTTGCATATAGGGCTGCAGGTCGCTCATTGTTGCGCCATCGGCCGCTTCGGTGAGCAGCCCCGACAGTTTGCAGTAGGCCTGTGTTTCAGAGGCAATGGTTTGCATCTTGCCAGCCCATGGCTCAAATTCGCCCTCTGCAATATTGGGCTTGGCGGCGTGGTCAATCACCACCCTCAAATCTGGATAACGCCGCATTAATACAGTTAGATTGTCCAACTGGCCAGGTTTAACCAAGGCATCAAAGCACAGCTGCCTACCTATTAGTTGACGAAAAATCGGGTCTAGCGCCGGCTGTAACATCCACTCTGGATCAGCAATATCCTGAATCATGGGGCGAATGCCAAGGAGCTTGTCGTGCGCGGCCAAGCCGGCCAATTGTGGCAGGGCATTGTCGCCATCCATATCGATCCAGCCTACAACACCGGCTATAAAATCGAACTCTTCGGCCAATGCCAGTAGGTACTTAGACTCTTCAACGGTCGCTGCCGCCTGCACCACAATCGATTTACTGATAGAACCGGCAGCCAAGTGCTCGGCAAGTTCCGTAGGCTGATAGTCTCGGTATAACACGCCCAGTGATTCATCCAGCCAGCCGTAATCGCCCCGCTGCAATTGCCAAAAATGTTGATGGCTGTCGATACGCATAGCGCCGTCCTTTATCTCCCTATTTATCTCTCTATCCACCTGAAACATCATCAGGCGTTTCAGTGAGGCTAAAAATCCGTTTCATCTGCAACCATTTTTCGCCTTCTTCAGCTGAGGGTAGAGGCTGTTGAAATCTCCACATCAGTTTTTCCCAGGCAATCACATCCGGATCATTACTGTCTGATATTGTCTTGGCCGCCGGATCAAATTCTGGCGTCACTTCCATAATCATAAACAGGCGGTCGCCAACTCGGTAGATTTCCATATCGACAATGCCGGCCTTGCGAATGCTGGCGGTAATTGCTGGCCAAATTTTATCCGGCTTATGATAGCGCTCATACTCAGCAATAAGATCGGCGTCATCTACCAGATCAAGTGCAAAGCACTGCCGCCTTGTGTCGTTCATTTGAATTCCTTTAACTTTCCTTTAACTAGCCCCTGCCCAAAATAGTAGGGGTAAAGCCGCAGCGCAGCCTATTAAGGGCTTTCACGCTTACCCGAGCGAAAACCGTAGACTGCCACCACTACAAAACAGATAAAGGGTAAAAAGAACGAGGTTTTGACCGCATGAATATCACCGATAATAGAACCACTATCAATCATCATGCCTTGCAGAATGGGCATAAGCGCCCCTCCCACTATAGCCATAATCAAACCTGCCGACCCTATTCGTGCGTCTTCGCCAAGGCCGTTAAGCGCAAGACCATAAATAGTAGGAAACATCAGTGACATACAGGCAGAGATACCGATCAAACTATACAGGCCTGCCATACCGCCAATAAAAATGGCACCCAGGGTAAATGCCATAGCAGCAAGAGACAACAGCATCAGCAGTTGGCTAGGTCGTACATAGCCCATCAAAAATGTACAAACAAAGCGACTGCATAAAAAGATAACCATGGCCACTATGTTATAGCTACTGGCCACCTCAGGCGCCAGGCCCAAAGTGTCGATGCCGTAATGAATAATATAGGTCCAACACATAATCTGAGCGCCAACATAAAAGGCCTGGGCAATAACGCCCTCGTAGTAATTCTTGTTGGCCAGTAGACGCTTCACTGTAGGTAAAAAGCTGATTTCGTGTGTGCGTTTGGTATTGGGTATTTTGGTCAGCAAAAAAACCAGAAACATCAGCGATACGACAATGCCAATGGTGACATAGGGGCCGCGCACCGTGGCCAGGTCAGCCAGCTGCATCGCCTCGAAGCCAACAGGATTTTCAGCCGCAAATTGCGCCGCGTCTTCCAGCTTAAAGACCCTTATTTGACCCATAATATAGGAGGTAGCAACAAACATGCCGGTCAAGGACCCTACCGGATTAAAGGCCTGGGCCAAATTCAATCGCCGTGTTGCGGTTTCAGGTGGACCCATAGAAAGAATATAGGGGTTGGCGGTGGTTTCCAGAAAAGCCAAACCGAAGGTCAAAATATAGAGAGACAGAATAAAGAGCCAAAAATTCATCATGCCGGCGGCGGGAATCGTTAAAAATGCACCCAGAGCATAAAGAGCGAGGCCGATTAATATGCCGGTTTTATACGAATATTTTTGTATCAGTAGCGCTGCCGGTAGCGCCATGGTGAAATAGCCAAAATAGAAGGCAAACTGTACCAAACTACTTTGTGCATTCGATATTTGAAAAATCTCTTTAAATACGCGTACCAGCGGGTTGGTCACATCGTTGGCAAAACCCCAAAGAGCAAAAAGCGTCGTGACCAGAATAAAGGGCACAAGCATGCCTTTGCCAATAACCCGAATTTTACTTTCTTCCATCTTGCCTGTGACCGATGTACTGCCGCTACTTGTATTCATGACCTTATCATTCCCGCTGTTTAGCTGTTTTATTTTTTTAGGAATCCACCTGATTGCTGAATGCCCGCCCCTGTTCGCCTACTCTTTAAGTAGGCGCCGAAACAACACGCTGTTTCTGACGACCCAGACCTTCAATCCCCAGCTCAATCACATCGCCTACGTTTAAATAGACAGGCGGAATTTGACCCAGGCCCACGCCGGGCGGGGTGCCCGTGGTGATCACATCACCGGGGTGTAGCGTCATATACTGACTGAGAAAACTGACAATTTCGGCGGTTTTAAAAATCATGGTTTTGGTGCTGCCATCCTGATAGCGCTTACCGTTCACCTCTAACCACATACCCAAATTGTTCACGTCTTCTACGTCATCTGCGGTGACCAGATAAGGTCCAATAGGGCCGAAGGTATCGCAGCCCTTGCCCAAATCCCATTGACCAGAACGCTCTATCTGAAACTCTCGCTCAGATACGTCGTTACAAACAAAGTAACCCGCAATGGCTTCTGCCGCTTCGGCTTCGTCGGCATAGGACACCTTCTTGCCAATAACCATGGCAAGCTCTACTTCCCAATCCAGTTTGGTGCTGCCTCTGGGTTTAATGATGTCATCATTGGGGCCACACACGGCACTCGTAAACTTTGAGAATACAACCGGCTCTGGAGGAATAGCCGCGCCGGTTTCCTTGGCGTGGTCTGCGAAGTTAAGTCCAATGCATAGGAACTTACCAATATTATTGACACATGCACCAATGCGCACGTCGGAGCCAACCAGTGGCAGGTTATCGGTTTCTATATCTCTCAAACGGTCCAATGCCCCAGGCATCAGCGCCGCCGGGCTAATATCTGGCAGAAATTTCGCCAGACAACGAATTTGTCCATTTTTGTCGAGTAGAGCGGGCTTTTCTTGCCCTTCTGGGCCATAGCGTAATAGTTTCATCAGGTTTCTCTTTTCTTAAGTTCTAGGTATTAAGCGTCACAAATCCGCCATCGATGGGCAGGTTGCTGCCGGTAATAAACGATGCATCGTCGGAGCATAAATAGCCCACTAGCGCGGCAATTTCTTCCGGCTTACCCATACGTCCAATGGGTTGCGATTTTGACAAGGTCTCAAACATCTCTTCTTTATTGTCAGGATAATTTTTCTCTAAAAAGTTATCGACAAAGGGCGTATGTACTCGCCCGGGAGAAATGCAGTTACAACGAATGCCGTCATTAATATAATCTTTGGCCACAGACAATGTCATGGCAACGACCGCACCCTTGGTCATGGAATAGGCGAAGCGATCGCTTAAACCCACGGTTGCTGCAATAGAGGCCATATTGATAATCACTCCCTGTCCCTGTGCTTTCATAACGGGAACCGCCGCTGCCATGCCGTTAAAGGTCCCTTTAACATTGATGTTATAGAGGCGATCCAAGTCCTCTTCTTGCACGGCATCAATACTGCCTATGTGGGCAATGCCTGCATTATTAACCAAAATGTCGATGTTGTGCTTGCTGCTAATTTTTTTGAAGATATCGTGCATCTGCTGCCCACTTGATACATCGGCAATATAGGCCTCGGCTGCGCCGCCTTCGGCTTCAATATCTGCCGCCGTTGCCGCCGCCGCACTACCGTCGATATCCAACACCATCACTTTGATGTTTTTGCGCGCCAAATGCAGGCTAATGGCATAGCCGATGCCGCTACCACCACCGGTAATTACCGCGGTCTTTTGTACTTGTTCAGTCATAAAGCTATTTCCTGATTACTGTGCGGTGATAAATACACCCGGCATTTTATGCGCCGGGAATTGGAGCCGCTTCGCTAAGCAAACCTTTGCCCTGCAAGTCCTGCCAAAAACTGTGTGGAATCACTTCATTGAACAGCTCGATGGTTTTTTCGACCCGACCCGCACTACCCAAACCGGGGATGACGGAGGCTACCGCCGAGTGTCCTAATGGGAATTGAAGTGCGGCAGCCGCCAAGGTCACGCCATGGGCCGAGCAGATATCTTCGATACGCGCGACACGATCAATAATTGTCTGCGGTGCTGGCACATAGTTATAAGTGGGAACACATGGGCCTTTTACACCCGTCGCCAAAATACCGGAATTATAGGGTCCGCCCAAAATTATCGAGGCACCGTGGTCCAGGCATTTTGGCAAAAAGGTATGCAGAGCATCTTGTTCGAGCAATGAATAGCGACCCGCTAATAAGAAGCAATCGAACTGGCCAAACTCCATCACCCGCTCGCAAATTTCCGTCTCATTGACACCCAGACCTATGGCCTTTATTTGGCCAGCCGATCGTAATTGATCCAGCGCTCTATAGCCGCTAGATACAAGCTGCTTATAGTAGAGTTCATTTTGATCACCGTGGGTATCGACACCGATATCATGAACCAGAAGTATATCAATCTCAGACAAGCCAAGACGCTGCACGCTGTCTTCGTAAGACCGCATAATACCGTCGTAGGTATAGTCGTAGTGTTCATCAAAGGGCATTGGGCTTAAAAAACCATAGCGCAACTCGTCAAGCTTGGCTTGCGGGTCCGGGGTTAATAATCGACCCACCTTGGTAGACAACACGTATTCGGATCTTGCAACTGAGCGTAGTGCGTCACCCACGCGACGCTCACTTAAACCCAGGCCATAGTGAGGCGCTGTATCAAACAATCCCATTCCAGCATTTAGCGCCGCTGACAAGGCTTTTTGCGCCTCTTCGTCCGCCACCGCGTGATACAGATTGCCCATTGAGGCAGCGCCGAAGCCCAATACCGGCACGCTAAGCTCGGTATTGCCGATTTGACGTTTTTCGAAGGCAAATTTTGGCATGCGCGCCTTTGCGCGCCTCTTAAGATCTGGAACATGGGGGTAGTTCGTATTGTAATAATCTGGCTTTACCATTATTTAACTCGCCTCTCCCAGCTTACTCAATCGCTTTACCCATTCACTGCCGTCAGGATAGCGATACTGCTCAAGCGTTTCATCAAACATCTTAATACTGTAACCCGGCATGGACGGCGCTTTGTAGGCTCCGCCTTCTATGATACAAGGGTCTTCAAAATGCTCGTGCAGGTGGTCAACAAACTCGACCACGCGGTCAGCAAGGTCAGCTGATATACGCACATAGTCAATCATCGAAAGATGCTGTACGTACTCACACAGCCCCACACCGCCTGCATGGGGACAAACAGGCTTGCCATATTTGGCGGCCATTAAATACACCACAAGAATTTCGTTAATACTGGCAAGCCGGCAGCTGTCAATTTGCACCACATCAAGGGCATCGTTAGCGATGAACTGTTTGAATATTATGCGGTTTTGACAGTGCTCGCCGGTGGCAACTTTAATATCGCCAATATTGTCCTTAATCTTTTTGTGCCCAAAAATATCATCCGGACTGGTGGGTTCTTCGATAAACCACGGCTTTAATGGCGCTAGCTCATTTACCCACTCAATTGCCTGGTCTACTTCCCAAATTTGATTGGCATCTATCATTAATTTCACATCATCGCCAATCACTTCACGGGCGATAGAACAACGACGCTTATCATCTTCTACACTGACACCAACTTTCAGCTTCAAATGTTTGAAGCCCTGGTCCAAAGCTTCTTGGCACAGGCGCGCCAGTTTCTCGTCGCTGTAACCTAACCAACCTGCAGAAGTCGTATAGGACGGGTAACCATTGTTTTCTAAATAGCTGATGCGCTCCGACTTGGTCGACTCTTTACCCTTGACCATTGCAAGCGCTTCTTCTTTGGTCAACACATCGGTGATATAACGGAAGTCCAGGCAATCGACAAATTGCTCTGGTGACATATCGCTAAGCAGCCGCCAGATTGGCTTGCCCGCATCGCGGGCCCACATATCCCACACGGCGTTAACGATGGCACCCGCCGCCATATGCACGACGCCTTTTTCTGGCCCCAACCAGCGCAACTGGCTGTCTGAACGCAATTGATCGTAGAAGGAGAACATATCGGCCTTGATCTCCTCAAGATCATGACCAAGCACCAGATGCTGCATGCTTTCAATGGCCCGACAGCAAATATCATTACCGCGACCAATGGTAAATACGAGGCCGTAACCGGTGTTTCCTTGCTCTGTCTCCAAAATGACGTAGGCAGCCGAATAATCCGGGTCCTTGTTAATGGCATCCGACCCATCGAGGCTTTCTGAGGTGGGAAATCTGACATCAACCGTTTTCAGAGAAATAATCTTGTTCGAGGCCGCCATAACAGTGCGCATTCCTTCTTAGGTATTATATATAAAATGAAGCTGTAAATATAAAACTTACAAGGAAGGAGTCAAGGCATTTCTGCTTTAAATATGAAGCCATATTTTAAATAATGTAAGATACGGCACCAAGAAGGACAGTGAAATCACCCTCGCCGGGACCCTTATTTCGCCAATAAAAATAAGTAACGCATTGTTTTTATTAAAGTACTTAGAATCATCCAGGGGAAAAAATGGACAGCAGTAGAAAGCAGACTTACGCCGCACCCGCTCTCACCAAGGGGCTGGATATTCTTGAGATGATGGCCGCCGAACCCGCCGCGCTTAGTCTCAGGGAGATCGCTGACAAACTGGGCCGGTCAAAAAGCGAGATATTCCGTATGCTGGTTGTTCTGGATGAAAGGGGTTACATCAAATTTGACTCTGCGTCCGAAAAATATGCTATGTCTCTCAAGCTCTTTGAAGTCGCCCACCAGCACAGTGCCGTAAAAAAACTGACCGCCATTGCGGGCCCACTAATGGAAGAGCTGGTAAATACCATTGGCCAGTCGTGTCACCTAGCGATACGCGAAGGCGGCAAGGCACTGGTGATTGCCCAACAAGACACCACTTCCCAATTTCGCTTCGGTGTTAAACTCGGTCTGGAAGTCCCGCTTACCAATACCTGTTCAGGTCATTTGTTTTTAACTTACAACTCTCCTGCTGAACGCAAAAAAATGCTATCTCAACAACCAAAGCATTTGAAACAAGCCCTTAGCGCTGCCGCACTTAAAAAGATTACCAACGATGTAGAGTCCAGAGGCTACGAGATATTAAAAAGCCAGCAAGTTCACGGCGTAACCGATATAGGGTTCCCCGTTTTTGACAGCAAATCTACTATCGTTGCGTCGCTGGTAGTGCCTTTTCTTGAGCACCTGGATGGCTCACATCACATGAATCTGGATACAGCCAAAGGCCACTTGCAAGATACCGCCAAGGCTATTTCTACATTGCTGGGCCACTAGCCTGGGCCCGAAGATACTCGGGTTCAGGATACTGGCCTGCTGCCCTAGCAACGCTAAGTCTTTATAAGCCGAGTCTCTTTTGGAGTGATACCCGGAAATACATCATTGAGCTGCGATTCATTTAGCTGCCAGTGCTGATGCAGGGTGGCTGCCATCCATTCTCGTGTATCGGAGGTGGGGCGTAAATCACGGTTATCAAAAAGATCGGCTTTCGCTAGCCCTAGCCACTCGCCCAGCACCTTACCGCCCTGAACTGCACCACCGGCAAGAAACATCACGCCGCCGGTACCGTGATCGGTGCCTCGGGTACCATTTTCTGCCACGGTGCGACCAAACTCACTGGCGACAATGACCACGGTATTATCCCACTGGGTGTCCAGTGAAGAGGGTATTACCCATTTACTCCAAACGAATTCCGTTTACGTGGCCAAATTCCCGCCGATGGTAGTCCGGTGCAACAGCCGGTCAAACCCCTCATAGCCACCGGTAGCCCGGTGCAATACCGAACGGTTATCCCACATGATCAACATATTCGCCTGCCATTGGTGGTGATACTGAAACTCGGCTCTGGTCTGCCACTCATAGAGATCTACCAATAAGGCCAGCGCTTCGTCGTCAGCCGTATCCACCACACCGATAATGTATCCAAAGCAGCCATATATAGCAGGCTGGCCGGTTTCCGGATGATTGCGGATCAGCGGGTGCAATTGTGTGGCATTGGCCTCGACCGACGGCAATATGATCATACTGCGATCGCTACCCTTGTCTGCTACACCGTAAAGGCCGTCGGGTGCATAGGCGCCCTTGGCAGAGTGAATAGCGAGTTTGTCCGCAAGCCTTGCCCTCAATGCCGCTGGCATTTCGGTAAGCGCCTTGTGTTGGTTGGTAAACCAGGTTTCGCCACCCTGCGGTGGAATGGTGATGCCGTACAGGCAGGTGCCCGCTGGCGGTGTGGACTGGAAACTCCAGTCGGTATGCCAGGCCTCGGCAAATATTGGCGCAGTCTCATGGGCCGAACGCTGCACCGCAATAACATGCTCACGGCCAGCAATTGGAGCGATAAAAGGGTCGTCGCCAAAATCACCGAAATAACGGGTAAATCGTTCAAGGTCATCGTCGCTCATGACTTGCCCTGGAAACGACACCACATGGTGCTGCAGCCAGGCTGAGCGAATGGCGGCAATCTCGACATCACTGAGTGGCGCCGCCAGGTTCACCCCGGTCAAGGTTGCGCCGCAGGCTTGCCCGCTGGCGTGTACGACTAGAGACATAGCAACTTCCTATCGTTAATATTCCAAGAGCAGAGTCTACTCCAATATCGACTGTTGCCAGGGGTAATTTGGTCGAGGCTTGAAAAGCGCTGCTGATCGTCACCGAAGGCGTGTTTGGCCCGCTCGGTATTGGCTATCGCACTCACGGCAGTATTGGCATGTAGACTACCTGCCATTAAATTGCGCTTCCGGTGTATTAACTCAGGGTATCATTGACGGCGGCTGAACTAGCAGGGTGACTCAGAAGCCTCTCTCCACCTGTTCCCAGTCCTGTTTGATTTCTATAGAAATCAAATTCCTTCTTCTTTGCTATGGCGAACACGAACGATCACAACTCGATTCACCGCTTCTTGCCTGTACCTGATGATGTATTCTCCTGCTCCAAATGTCAGCATAAGATCTCTGTAATCGCTAAAATCTTCCCCTGGCACGCCCGCTTGAGGGTTCTCTCGCAGGATATTTACACCTTCAACCATACGTTTGGCGGCACGCTGTGCCGCACGGGTTTTTTTTGATTTAATAAAGTTTCTAAGACGGGCAACATCTCTAGATGCATCAGGTAACCAGACTATTTCGCTGGGCATGGTTTCTCCACATCGGTACCCCAAGACTCCAGCCAATCCATCATATCTTCATTGTTCACTGTTTCGCCAGTCTCCTGATACTCCTCCCAACGCGCCATTGTCTGCTCGTTTTCACGCTGCTTACGCTCTTCTTCTTCGATATAGCGGATTAACGCCTCTTTGGCTAAGAAGCTCTTGGAGCGATGTGTCTTAGCAGCTAAAGCATTTAAGCGCTTTTCAAGTTGTTCGTCTAATCGGACGCCTAACATAAGGTCACCTGTTTACTGTTGTTAAACAATGCTTAACAACGGTAACACTATATCGCCTCATCTTCCATTTTCTGCACTCCTCAGGGCGAGGGCAGCCCTTATTCCGTTGCTCTATTTCCACGATGAACGATGTGTTCATACTAATTAATATTTCCTCTCAGTATCAATCTTAGAACCTCCTGATTTGTAACGATCTTATTCTCACTTTTTTCCCAAAGAAGAATAACTTTAGACGGGATGCCACGAAGTGAAGTTATTGCCACCAGACAATTTTGCCAATAACTCATCCGGGCGAGCCAGTATTGACATATAAGCTATCTGCCATTACAGTGCGCTTCCTCTTCGGCATAGCCGAGAGCCCAGGTGGCGGAATTGGTAGACGCGCTAGCTTCAGGTGCTAGTGACCTTATGGTCGTGGGAGTTCGAGTCTCCCCCTGGGCACCACACATATACCATTGATATATAAAGATTTATAGACAAGAAAAAGGCCGGAATATTTAAATATATTCCGGCCTTTTTCGTTTAGGGACCAAGCAGGGACTATCAGGGGACCAACAGAAAAATCCGGGCTTGGCTCATCGCTAATCCTCTCACTAATCTCGATCGAAACCTTTAAGCTCTCTGATCTCATTTCCGTCTAGAAAAGAGCTTGAGATGGAGCCTAGACAGGTACTAATGTAATTAACCAATCCTAGGCACCGATTTTGCCACAGCTCCTTCAACCTCTATTCCCTAAAGACCGTTAAAACCACGCCCGCACCCCAATCACCCACACTAGATCATCGATGTCTTCCCCTGCTTTACGTGCTAAATCTGCGGTATTACCAAAGGACTTGTTCCAGTTGACACCGATATAGGGTGCAAACTCACGACGAATTTCATACCGAAGTCTGAGACCTGCCTCAATGTCAGATAATCCGGAACCTATACCAAGGTCGGCATCGTTTTGGCCATGCACATTTACTTCAATCTCGGGGGTCAAAATCAGCCGCTGGGAAAGCAATATTTCATACTCTGCCTCCAGTCGAAACGCAGTGCGCCCGCCCTCTCCGACAAACAATGCTGTATCGATTTCAAAGAAATACGGAGCGAGACCTTGAACGCCAATGACCGCCCAGCTTCTACTGGGTGTCGGCTCAAAATTCTGTCGCAATCCAATTTGCATATCCCAGTACGGAGCAATTGCCCGGCTAACCAGCGCTTGCAATTCCGCTTCTTCGGTTTCACTACCCGCGCGCTCTACCTCTGCTTTGAACCAAATTTTCTGAAGGTCTTTTCCAATCCAAGCCTGCCCCTCTAGTACCACTGGATTGCCTTCATCGGCATCACGCACCTCTAGCTGGTCTATCAGAACCTTGCCCAATAGAGGATCATCCTTGCTGCTGGCTACCGCTGAACCGGCTGATCCGAACAGTAAAAAGATCGCTAATGCAGGCAAGTATTCCCTAAATTTGTTCGCCGGTAATTTTGTTACTTGTTTTATAGATGGCGTCATTGGTTAATTCTCCTTAGCTCACCCGAACTTCACGGAACATACCCGGCATGTGATAGACCAGATGGCAGTGATAGGCCCAGCGACCAATGGCATCAGCCGTCACCAAATAACTGATTTTTGATCCTGGCTGTACGATAACCGTATGCTTACGCGGAAGATGTTTGGGATCGCCGGTTTCCAGCTCACTCCACATACCATGTAAATGCATGGGGTGACTCATCATAGTGTCGTTGACCAGAGTAATACGAACACGCTCACCGTATTTCAACTCTAAAGGATCGGCATCAGAAAATTTAATCCCGTTCATCGACCACATATACCGGCTCATATTGCCTGTTAAGTGCAGCTCTATTTCTCGGGTGGGTTCACGTGGATCTTGGGTGGGGTAGAGATTTTTAATATCAGCATACGTCAGTACTCTTCGTCCGTGCTCCTGCTGGTGATTTCGCAAACCAATACCTGGGTCATTCAAACCACTCTGCGGTGCCGCTGCACGCATATCGACGTGAGGCCCCTGCTCGCTGGCAACGTGGGTTATTTCACGGCTGCTACCGAAACCTGCTTTTCCTAAGGTTTCCCCATGGATTTTAGGCTCCATTGTTTTCATGCCGCTCATCTGATGAGAGCTATGATCCATCGCTGGCTTCTCGCTCATCTGATGAGAGCTATGATCCATCGCTGGCTTCTCGCTCATCTGATGGGCGCTATGATCCATAGCTGGCTTCTCGTTCATCTGATGGGAGCTATGATCCATGCCACCCATGTCGGCCATATCTGCCGTTCCGTGCATACTGTGATTCATGCCCATATCCCGGTGAGCTAAAATCGGCGCTGCATCCATGCTGGGTACCACTGAAGTTAACCCAATATCTGGCGTTAACGTGCCTCGCGTATAACCTGTACGATCAATACTTTGAGCGAAAATGGTATGCGCGCTGTCATCACTTGGTTCTACAACCACATCGTAGGTCTCTGCAACGCCGATACGAAATTCATCAACGGTCACCGGCTCTATATTCTGACCGTCAGTGGCCACAACCGTCATTTTCAAACCTGGAATACGCACGTCAAACAATGTCATTGCCGAGCCATTGATAAAGCGCAAGCGCACCTTTTCGCCTCGTTTAAACAGTCCGACCCAGCCTTCATCCGGTGTCACGCCATTCATCAGATAGGTGTAGGTGTAACCCGTTACATCGGATATATCGCGATCACTCATCCGCATCTGATTCCACATGGCGCGATCGTTCCATGTTTGCGTAATACCCTTGGCCTTAATGTCGCGCCAGACGTCAGCTGCCGTGCGCTCGCGGAAGTTGTAATAATGACTAAGCTTTTTCAACTTAGCATAGATATCTTGCGGATCTTCATCAGACCAATCCGACAACATGACCACATAATCCCGATCATAGCTGACAGGATCTGGCTCCTTAGGATCAATAATGATGGCACCATACAGACCCGTCGGTTCCTGGAATCCAGAATGACTGTGGTACCAATAGGTGCCGCTTTGATTAATATCAAACTGGTATTCGAAAGTTTCACCCGGCTTAATGCCACCAAAACTCAGCCCTGGCACACCATCCATATCTGTTGGCAAAATAAGGCCGTGCCAATGAATAGAGCTATCTTCTGCAAGGTTGTTTTTTACTCGCAAGGTGACCCGGTCTCCCTCGCGCCAACGTAATATCGGCGCGGGCACCGACCCATTGACGGCAGTGGCCATACGATTTTTACCCGTGAAGTTAACGGGTTGATAGCCGATATTGAGGTCAAATTCCCTCCCGCGCAGAGTCGTTGGTCCTGTACGGCTTTGGGCCGATGCTAAAGACAACGTCGAGCCCAGCCCCAAGCCCAATAGCACACCACTTGCAGTAGCCCCTGTAACAAAACGGCGACGGGAAATTGAGAGTGAATCCGCTAGATCCACTCTTTTCAAACTATTTTCCATTTCATACCTCTCGAATCAGACTTGTCAAAATCACGTTATCTTGCCTATTTTTCCAGCCCAAAACTTTCATATATCTTCATTCGCAATATCACAAGGATTCGCCTACCGCACGTTGCTTTGCCGTTCTGGATTTACGCCAGTGACTCGCGAACTCTGCCACCCGGACTAACACGGCGATGGTCGTCAGTACGATCAGTACAGCACGGCCAGGGTTCAGCAACTGCTCATCTGCGCCCGGTGGTAGCATGGCCAAAAAGAGAAATCCGTTATAGTACAGCCCCACCTTGTGCAGGCGCTGCCAAGCCACTGCGCTTATAAACCGCCGCGGCGCGTTGAAGGAAGTAACAACCATCAGGTACATCAGCAGATAGGCTGTGCCACCAATGGTCCCCACTATCGGATTTAAATCTACGCCGGGAATCGCCGCGTACCGACAGGCGATTAACAGGAGGTGCGCGCTCTGCATACCGCCAAACGCGAGGCCCAGCGAACGCCGGTGACGCACTAACCAGCGAGCCACAGGAAGATCCACGAGTTGACGCAATGGCGTGGCAACAAAGGCCAGCAAAAAGAACAAGAGACTGGAGCGGGCCGTTTGCCGCAGCACCATATTCAGACTGTCGTCACTGAACCCCGCTGACAACAAGTAGATCTCGCTGGGTATCAGCCCCAGCAACATGATACCCACGAAGACCAAAAAATTCCTTCGGGTACTTTTATGCATTGGAGGCATCCATATGACCTTGTCTATTTTCAAGATACCAGCGCGCCAGCTCTTCGCGCGTCGTCCACCAGACCCCGTCCAGGCTCTTGGCATGCTCAATAAACTCTCGAACGGCTCTCACGCGATAGGCGCGCCCGCTCACATGCGGGTGCAAACCCACATTCATAATACGGCCACTGGTCGCACCTTCCTGGTAGAGCACATCGAGCTCCTCAATCAGAATGTCTCGGTACTGGTCGGTAGTATGATTACTTCGGGTGAGAATGGTGAAATCGTTGATTTCATTTGAGTAGGGAATGGAAACAATCTGGCCTGCCTCGGTATCGATCATGTATGGCTGGTCATCATTCATAATGTCGCAGTAAAACAGAAAGCCGCGCTCTGCGAGGATCGCAGCGGTATTGAGTGTGCCCCGCAAGGATGACGACAACCACCCCAAAGGCTTGCGCCCCACATGCCGGGTATAGATATCGATCGTTTTGTCGATCACTGCCCGCTCCCGCTCCGGGTCATGAGCGTAGTCTGTTAGTAATTCACCCTGCTCATAATTATGTGCAAGCAGTTCCCAGCCGCGATCGAGACAGGCCTTCACCATCGGATTGCGGCGCTCAAACGTCACCGCGTTGGTGGTGCAACTGGCGGCCACACCCAGGCTGTCGAAAAGCTCGTACAGGCGCCAGATGCCCACCCGCTGGCCGTACTCCCGCCATGAGTAGTTTGGATAATCGGGAATGTTCCCCGGCAACGTATTGGGCAGAATCGCCGGGCCACCGGCGTAATAAGGTTGATCGGTTTCCTTTACCAGGTCCCAGGTCTCTAGATTGAACGTCATAATAAGCGCAACCCGTTTGCCATCAGGAAATGACAGCGGCCCTCTGTCACAGATTGGTACATAGGGATAATCCATACTAGAACTCCTCAAGCAGGCGGCCAAAGCCCGAAATTTTGTCGGTAATATTATTCGCGCGAAGCGCGTGCCAGTAGGTGGCTGCATTAATCGCGATCACCGGCTTGGCTAGCTGTTTTTCCAGCTTGCCCGCCAGGCTTAGCATGGACAGGTTGGTGCCTACCTGCAGGATTGCGTCGACATCGTCGCCGTCCAGCGATGCCACAGTGTCAACCAGTGTATCCTCGGCAACCTCGGCAATGGAGGTCCAGCTAGGACAGCGCAGGCAAACATCGCGCACAGTCTCAATACCAAAATCCGAGAGATAGTTGGCTACTTCGGCGTTGGCAACAGGAAAGTACGGCGACAGAAATGCCACCCGTTTAATCCCACCATAAGCCTCGATGGCAGCCACTAGCGACTCCGAGCCAATGGAAATATCCAGCCCGGCGTTGTCCACCACGTTCTTCTTCCACTCGGCCGCGCCTTCGGCGCCGCCATAGAAGGTCACCGCCGACATACCCATAACTAGATAGTCCGGCGCACAAGTGAGCACACCACGCACGGCTTCCAGTGTATGCGTGGAAATTTCCTGGGTACCGGCCATGAAGGTCTCATCGGACATAGCATTGGCATTCTGCACCACAATGCGACTGTAATGGTTGGTCACACCAGGCAGGCGCAAGTCGTCAAAATCGGGCTGCACAATAGTATTGGTTGACGGCCCCAAGACACCGAACTTGGCTCTCCAGCCACGTACATCAGTCATATTTAACTCCCCTTCTCTATTCAATAGTTCCAACGGGCCCTGCGCCAACAACCAGCACATCACAGGTTTCCATGAATTCGATCTTCAAATATTTTGTATCAACTAGACCGTGGCGGTATGGTACCTGCAACCGGGGCTATCGGGTCAACGAGACCACCATGCGGGCTTATTGTTAGTTTCATGGCCAACGACCAATATTTGGCCGTTCTTACAGAATCTGCAAAGGCGATCGAACTTTCCCTTACGACGCCTCCCACACGGAGAAAAGAATAATGTGGCTGTTAAAAATTCTAGGTAAAACCATCCTATTCCTATCGCTCGGCCTATTCCTGATTGCCGCGGCATACGTAGCTATGATGAGCGGTATCTACCACACACCTGATTCGTTCCAAAGCCTTAGCCCGACCCCGCTTGAAACACGCAGGGTGCTGGTTGTCGGCGGTACTAGAGGTACCGGCCTGGAAATTGTGCGGGTTCTTCAGTCCCAGGGCGTTGAAGTGACTGCGCTGGTGCGCCCGACTTCCAATACTGCCGCTCTGGATGAACTGGGTATCCGCAAAGCCGTGGGCGACGCTATGAAGCAGGACGAGTTAGCTGCGATCATGAATTCAGCTAAGTTCGATGCGGTTATCTCAACCTTGGGAACGTCCTCCAAGGACCTCCCCACCCGCAAGAATTTCATCAGCTCGCTGATCGAGGGTCAGACCAAAATGGACCCTAATAAGCGTCCCGACTTCATTGGCAATCGCAACATCATTGACACAGCCAAGAATGCGGGAGTAGAGCGCATGTTGTTGGTGACCGTCATCGGACCTGGCAAGTCCTGGGAAGGCCTGCCGCCGATGGCGCGCCGCGGGCATCAGGAAGTGATTCCGTTGAAAGAGAAAGCAGAGGACCACCTTAGGCTAAGCGGCCTCGACTACACTATTATTCGTCCCGGCGGCCTATCAAAAGGGCCAACAACGGGCACAGCCCGACTTACGGAAGACGCCGAGTCCTTCAGTTACATGGGACGCAAGGACCTAGCGCAGCTAGTGGTAGCATCACTGGCGGACGACGACACGATAGGCAAAACCTTTACTGCTTATGACCCCAACCGATTAAACCTTTGGAACCTGTTCCTGAACTAAAATACTGGAGAACAACATGTTAAACCTTCGCCGTTTCGCCCTCAAAAATCACATAGTGCAGCTGGCAGCCTGCGCCACGTTAATTTCCTGCGCCGCTACAGCCGACGTGCCGCCCGCCACATCACAAGCTGAGATCATCACCGCCGCTGTCACGAATCCGAATCGTCCGGAAAAGGACACGGTGCGCGATACTCAGCGCAAACCTGCAGATATCTTGCAGTTCTTCTCTATTCAACCCGGCCAGAGCGTACTGGATATGTACTCGGGCGGTGGTTACTACACTGAGATGCTGTCCTACACAGTAGGTGAAAAGGGCCGGGTGGTCGCACACAACAATACCGTGTACGCCGGGATGACCGCCGAAGAGCGCGCCATCCGCTATGGAGATGATCGCCTCAACAACGTCGAGGTATTGATAGCCCCCAATAACGCATTAATACTGCCGACAGACGCGTTCGATGTGGTGCTGTTCAGCCTTGCCTACCATGACATTTATTACATTGATGGGTTTCGCGGCTGGGAAAAAGTAGATCGCCCAGCCATGCTGGCACAGGTATTTGCAGCGACGCGTGCAGGCGGAACAGTCGGCGTAATAGACCATATAGCACAAGCCGACGCCGACCCCGCCGTGGTACCGAAGCTACACCGGATCGATCCGGAACTGATCAAGCGAGATTTTTTGGCAGCGGGCTTTGTGTTCGAATCTGAGAGTGACGTATTACTCAATACCGAGGACGACCTAAAGGGCATGGCAATGATGCCCGCCTATCGCGGTAAAACTTCCCGCGCCGTGTTGAAATTCAGTAAACCATAGACAAAGCATATTCCCTTTAACGGCGGTATACCCGCCGTTTTTTTTGCCTGCTATTTCTCATCTGCCATACGCGACGCCACCTGGCGCAACGAATTTTTCAGAATCTGAATCTCGTCATCTGTTTCCAGACCACCAAGGGCGTCTGATTCAAGCGATTTAGCCGCGGCCAGTATGGGGATCACCGTTTCCCTGCCGAGGTCGGTCAGGTGTATCGGCCTTGCAAGTTCTTCGTCCAGCGGCTCTACGTCGCGGCGGATAAGGCCTTCCGACTCGAGCCGGCGATGCGCTTCGAGCATGCTCTCGGCATCCTCTGCCACTCCCTTGCTTAACATGGTTTTGCCCATCCTGCCGTCCTGATCAGTAAGATGCGCCAGTGTTCTCCAGCCAATGATGTCCAGGCCGGAAGAGAGAATGCAGTCCTTGAAGCGGGTCAGGAAGCTTCGGGAGGCATTAATTAAGAGGTAGGCGAGATAGTCGTCGACAAACCCTCCGGGCGGATCGACGCCCTCTCCACCCGGCGTGCCCGGTGCTACCGCCTGCTGCGCATGCGACAAGGCATACTTGCCCTGGTGATACAGCAGCGTGGGAGTATCTGCCTTTTCAAAGCGCTGCACCTCGCCGACAAAAATAATATGGTCGCCACCCTCGTACTGGTAGGCGGTTTTGCATTCGAAACGAGCGGCACAACCATCGAGCAAGGGCACGCCGCCAAGACCTTCTGTTGTTTCAATTCCCTCGAATTTGTCGCTGCGGGGGGCAGCAAACCGATTGGAAAGTTCGATCTGATCCGCCGAAAGAATGTGCACAGCAAAATATTCCGCCTGGGTGAACGCGCTAAGGGTGCCCGAGCGTCGCCCAAGGCTCCACAGAACCAGAGGCGGGTCCAGGGAAGCAGAATTGAAACTGTTGGCGGTAACACCCACCGGCGTGCCGTCTGCATCGACCGCGGTTATTATCGTTACGCCGGTGGCAAACTGCCCCAGGGCGTCGCGAAAGCTGATTGCATCAAATGTCCCGGGGGCGCCTTGCGTAGAGTTGTCTGCACTTGTCATTGGTCATTTCCCATTGGTTGTTTAAGTGGAGGGCGCTGCCAGCTCGTATGCCATGGCGCACGCACATAGCGGCCGGCACCATCACCCTCTAGAATATCCAGTGCCTGCACCTGGGGATGGTTAACAAGTTGATGCAACTCGGAAAACTCCACGGCGATACCGCGATGCTCATTGAAGACCCGCAGTACCTGTTCTGTCGGCAGTCGACCAAGGGCCTTGTCCCAGACCGGCTTGACCGCTTGAGCGTTGAATCCCAGGCCGACAGTGTCGCGCCCGTGCTGCATGAAAATATCCTTGTCGCATACCTCATCAAACATACCCAACTGCCGATATATTTCTAAAATCTGTTGGTCGTCGCGCACCGGCACCATGGTGGGCCAAATGACACCGTCACGGGTCCGGTAGCCACGCCAGGGCTGATCAGTTTTGCCATTGCAGTCGCCACCTTTCCATTCGTCGGGGCGGCAGTGGTTGGCCCAGCGCAGGGTGCGCATACACATCATGGCCCCCAGCATACTGGCGGCAATCGACTGCCCTTTGCCGGACTCCGCTCGCTCGTAAAGCGCTGCCGTTACGCCCAGAAATGACAAAGCCGCAGTACAGGTGCCGGTAATATCCGCGCCCACCCGCACCGGCTCGCCGCCGGGCTGCCCAAGGTCACTCAGATAACCCGTCATACCCTGTATTCCCAGCTCACTCGCCGGGTGGCCGGCCATTGGACCACGCTCGCCAAAGCCACTTAATTCAAAGTGAATCATTTCGGGATTTTGCTCCGCTAGAACCGCGGTATCGAGCCCAAGTGCGGCCAACAGGTCTGAATCATCGCTAATCACAATATCGGCCTGTTCCACCAGCCGGGCAGTGTCCGCCGAACTTAGCTTATCGACCGACAGGCAGAGCTTGTTTCGGTTCATCGCATCAAACGCGGCACTGCGCCCCTCGCCCGTCGTCGGCAGTAGAGTACGAGTCCAGTCTCCTGCGGACGGTTCCAGCTTCGTCACTTCGGCACCGGCCTCCGCCAGCAGCAAGGCCACCAGCGGACCGGCGTAGCCCTGGGAGGCGTCGATCACCCTCAGCCCGTCCAGAGGTGGGAGCTCCGGTGAAGCCGCATTGCCCTTGACCGGCTGCGCTTCGCCATCGGCAGTGAATGCGACCATGCCAGACGCATCACCGGCGGGTTTCGCTGCGACAATTGAGGCGGGCGTGCGACTGAATCGCCAGGGCAGCCCCCCCAGCGTCAATGGGCCGGCGACCGATTCCACTTCGACCAGATAGCCGTTCTCCACAATCTGCTGGTGATAGCGCAGGTCGTCAAATTCAAGCAACCGGCTGTGGGGCACGGCATACGCTTCGAGCCGGGTAATCCACCAGCGCTCCGGCTGGCCCGCGAACCAGCGCTGCAGGTCCTCTACCAGTGCTCGGCGGTTCTGTACCCGAGCCGCGTTGGTACAAAATCGTTCGTCCTCTGCGAGTTCCGACCGCTCTATCGCCGCACAAAAGCCCTGCCACTGCTCAGGCGACTCTACCGCCACAGTAAACCAGGCTCCGTCACGGGCCTGAAAACACTGATTGGGTACACTGGATGTGCAGGCGCTACCGAGCCGGGGAACCGGCTCGCCTGTCGTCAGAGTCTCGGCAATACGCGTCGATTGCATAAACAGTGCCATAGCAAGGTGGGAGCTGCGCACATAGCTTCCCTTGCCGGTACGCTGCCGCTGCAGCAGGCCAAGCATAACGAGAGCGGCCAAGTGTACCGAGCCGTTCGGGTCGATATGGGTATAACGCAACATCTCGGGGTCGTCACCCTCGGCTCCATTAAGACCGGCAAAACCACTGAAGGCCTGTAGGTGCGGGTCAACCGCGCCGGTATCGCGCATGGGGCCGCTGTGCCCCCAGCCCGGGCTGCTGGCCATCACTAATCGCGGATTTATTTGGCTGACATACTCGTAACCCATGCCGATACGCTCGGCGACGCCGGGTCGATAGTTCTCAATAAGGACGTCCGCTCCCGCGACCAACTGCTCGAACTGCGCTCGGTTATCTGGATCTTTCATATCCAGGTACAGTGGGGTCTGGTTGATATTGAGGGCGAGAAAGGCGGTGCTTACACCGTTGCGTTGCGGAAACGCTCGACGGGTCATTTCGCCGCTAGGCCTTTCAATCTTGATGACTTCTGCCCCAAGGTAACCCAGCAGTGTGGCTGCCCAGGGACCCACACCGGCGGTGCCGCAATTGAGGACTTTGATACCTTTGAGAGGGGCATTCATTGCTCTGTTTTCCCGTAGTCTGTAGGGGTTAAATAGCGTATTACTCTATCATCGGAATGTGCTGCCAACACTAAGCCCGCATAGCGGATGGCACTGAGCGTCAGCCAACCACCTGCGCAACGAACGAGGCCACTGCATGTGACCAGGCCACCGGCTGTTCATCGACAATGTCGTGGGTACCACCGGGTAGTTCTGAGAGCTTAAAGGCGTCGGGGCGCAGGGCAAAAGTCGCAAGGGAATGCTGGTACAGGTCTTCCCCGGTGTTGGTCAAAATCAGCGTGGGAACGTTCAGCTGCATCAGCGCCTGTTCAAGATCGTAGTCGTATACCGCCGCGTGTCCCTGATGAACCCGGTTGCCGCAGCGCAGCAGATCGACAACGGCACGCTGCATCACCCTCAGGTCAGACCAACCAGGCGTCACCCGCTTGCGCAACTCCCACAAGGTCAACAAGTGCTGCCCGCCCTCTGTCGGCACAATGCGCAGGGGATCCTTCAAGCGGCGCTGGGCGCGTGTATCCGGTGAAAACAATGGCGGGCCATTCAGTATCAGCGAGTCGACCCGCCCCGCCGCGCTAACGGCCATCTCTGCGGCTATCGCTGCGCCGGTATGGTGGCCCAGCAGATGAAAATGTTCTAGCTCCAGCGCATCGAGGCCCGACAGCAACGCCCGCGCATAATCTGGAATCGAAGGTTCGTGCTGCAGCGGACTGGACTCCCCATGCCCGGGAGTATCAAATGCCAGCACCCTGAAGCCCGCCTCAGCAAGCAAAGGAATTGCAGCGGTGAACATGCGAGAACAGTTGGGGGACTGGTGACAAAGTACCAGCGGAATACCGGTGCCCTCTGTCAGGTAATGAAGCTGCCCCTGAGGGATATCGACGTAGGCCTTCCTCATAGGACAACGAGGGCATTCAGCTGACGTCTCTGAGCGCTCATGCTAAAAACTCCATTACCGGGATACATGACTTGCTACTTAGTGGCCGCACCACCGGTGAGCCAGTTCTTCGGGCGACGGGTCGCGTCGCGATCCATCAGCAATGGCTGCTCAGTGGTATTGCCTGCGTTGATGACAGAGCAAATAAAGAGTGAATGGTCACCCGGCGTCACCTCATCCTTGACCTCGGCCTCAAACCAGGCTGGTGCCTCATTGATGATAGGCGCGCCGGTCATGGCAGTGTGGAATTCATAGCCGTTGATCTTGTTGCCATCGATCACGGTATCGGCTGACATGAACGCTCTGGCCATATTTGTTTGGTCTTCACCGAGAAACGACAAACTGAACTTGCCTGTTTTGACCAGGGTCTTGTAGACCTCGTCACTGTAAGGGAAACCAAAGCCGCCGGGGCGGCGCACTCCCATGGTGAAGAGTGGTTCAGCATAGGCGCTCTGCATCACCCAGTTAACAGCACCAGCGTAAATATTTTCGCCGTCGGTAACCGCCAGTACAAACATGCCGTAGGGGATCATGATGAAGGCGTTTTTCTTCGCCGCCTCAATTTCCGGGCTCAGCTTGGAAGTCATTCCGGGGGTGGGACGCGAAGGCTCGCTCGCCGGCTGGGAAGATACCATGCCAGTGCGAAACAGTGCAGCGCCAGCAATGCTGGCCGCCGCCATTGACAGAGCCTGACGTCGCTTCAGCGTATCATTGCTGTCGCTACTCATTGCCTGCGCTGGCCTTGAGTTGCTCATCGGTCAGTAGCGCTCCAAACTCGGTGCGCCAAGCATCTGCAGCCGCCTCATCCTCGTAAATTGGCTCAAAGGTTTTCTGGTAGGCGTCGGGATTGCCCACCGCAGCAAGCAACATGGAGGCCAGGTCGGCACGACTGAAGCCTCCGTGATTAGGCAGCGTATCACCTTGCATCATGGCGATTCCCTTGCCCGTGCTGTCCTCGCTCTCGAGGCCACCGGGTCTAATGATGGTGTAAGGGATACCGCCGGCTCGCAGGTAGTTCTCACCCTTGAATTTCCACACCATTACGTTGCCGTACTTGTTCATCGCGTTATTGGGTTGCGATACTCCCGCCGCAGAAACGATCACAATATGCTTCACCCCGGCCTTTTTCGCCGCATCGACTATATTTCTGGTCCCTTGCCAGTCCACAAATTCAGGCCCGTCTGGGCCTTCAAACTTGGTGGCACCCAGGACAGAAATCACATAAGTGACTCCGTCCATAGCAGCCTGCAAAGTCGCCATGTCACGCACATCGGCCTGCACCCAATTGTAATCGCCCGGTACCTTTCCCTTGGCCCGCTCGATATTGCTGGTCATTGGCCGAAAAGCACGCGCTTGCTGCTCGAGTGCCTTAATGATGTACACCCCCGAGCGACCGGACGCACCGACCACCAGAATTTCACCCTGAGCCGCCGCAGCCGAAGTCGGCTCCGGGTTGGCGCTGAACGCCGGCAGCGACAGAGACAGCAGACTGGCCAAACACAAAGCGTATAGGCAACGAATATTCAAAAGCTTGGTCATTTTTATATCTCCTGTACTTAGAAGCGGTAGCGAGCAGTGATACCAATGCGACGTCGCTCAATACCAACGATGGTGGTCACCGGGAGGAATGAGTTGAGGTCCGACTGAAATACCTGGGCAAACTCAGGCGCGTCTTCTTCAAACATATTCTTCACCCAGAGGGTAACGCCCCAGGACTCGGCATTGATACCCAGGCTCATATTGGCAATGCTGCGTGCGGGTACGTAGGTCACATTGATTTCGTCCATGTACTGTTTAGATCGGTAGGAAGCATCCGCCTGGGCAAACCAGTCGAGGCTGTCACCCAACGGTCGGGTGTACGTCGTGGCAAAGTTGGCTGTGGTGTCGCTGGAACGTCTGGGCTGTAGACCTGACATATCCGGGAAGGAGTCACCAGAACCGGCAGGATCAAGCACACAGTTGATAGGCAGCACGGGATAGTCACTGTTGTCTGCTGGTTGCAGCCGACATAGTGCAGCACCACCGGAGTAGAGTGTGCCGTCATCAAAGGTGACGTCAGCATAACCATAGCCACCGGAGATATTCCAATGCTCGGTAGGCTGAGCCACGATACTGATCTCAAAGCCCTTGCTGGTCAGACCGGTAGAATTACTGGTTGCCGTGAGGAATGCACCGGTGCTGTCTGTCAGGCGCTGGCGGAACTGGGCGTCCTCCCAGTCCACGTAGAAGATCGCCGCATTAAGCTGCAAACGATTATCCAGCCAGGAGTTCTTAATGCCTAATTCATAGGTCCAGTTAGTCTCAGGGTCGTAGGTCAGAATATCGGGGTCTGCCTCGGGAATGTTGCCGTTGACGCCGCCAGAGCGGGTGCCCTTGGCCACGGAACCGTAGATCATGATGTCGTCGTTCATCGCATAACGCAGGGTAAAGCGCGGATCCCAGAATTCGAAGCTCACCTCGTTGTAGTTACTCTCGCCCGGAGGCACTGTGAAGAAGAAATCGTCCTTAATGTCCTCTAGTGAACGGGTCTCTTCCGTGTAGCGCAGCTCGACGGTTCCGGTAAGCTTGTCGGTAAAGTCGTATTCAAGAGAACCAAATATCGAATACTGGTCCACGGTTTCCGTGGAAATGGTCAGTTGCTGCGGACCCCTGACGCCATCCGACCAAAGGTCGGTATCAACCTCGTACTGTTGCCCCAGGAGGGGGTGGGGCAGAGCAAGACGTCCCGGCGGGTTTGCTGGGCCTAACCAGGGGTAGGGCCCCGGACCACCGGCTGGATCTACAGTCATGAATACCAGCTCATCGGGTGAAAGGCCTGTGGCGTCTACGGCCGAGCTAACATCGATAGCGAGGTCCGATGACTGATCGTTCTCGGAATGGAAGTAGTACAGGCCGGCACTCCAGCGCAAGCGCTGGTCGGAGGCGGAGTCGAGTCGCAGTTCCTGCGACCAATACTTTTGGTCCAGACCCTGAGAGCCAATGAATGTATTGAAGTCTGCGTCCGTTACCTCCACCCACCCAGGAATATAGGGTGCGTCCGGAAATAATACTGGAGGCAAATAGGAGGGGCGAGCCTCGTAATCTGACCGCTTCGCATAGCCATAGTGGGCACCACCTACCTGACTGCGGTCCAGGTCGGCAAAGCCGTTGCTCTGGTTCTTGGTATAGGCCGTGATGGAGTGCAGGGTATAGTCGCCGATTTCGAAATCCATACGCAGGTCGCCCCGGTAAGTATCACCTTTAGAGGAATAAGCCCCCGGTGACTGATCGACCATCTCGCCGCTGTAGTTGGGCGTTTCACCACAGGCGTAGTACGGAACACCGATATCATACGTTAGGCTGGTGAAGGTCGGCACGATTTCGCCGCAGTTATTGTCGACGATTTCAAGCGCACGGCCGTCAACGTCTTCATCTGAGTAATAGGCATCGAGGAAAATTCGGGTAGAATCATTGGGCGTAAATAGCAAGGTTCCCATCACGGTCTCGCTCTTAGCGCCGCCTATACCGCCATTCTTGTCTTGTGGCCCGATGTTCTTGTAAGTACCCTCATCGTCCATATAACTCAGGGCTAGCCTGCCGGAGAGGCGATCCTCAATTATAGGACCGGAAATCGCAGCTTGTACCCGTGTCAGATTGTCTTCACCAATAGTCGCCTCGACATTGCCCTCGAAGGTATCTGAAGGATCTTTAGTCACGAAATTCACCGCGCCGGCAAAAGTGTTGCGCCCATAAAGTGCGCTCTGAGGTCCCTTGACGACCTCTACGCGCTGGAGATCGACCAAGCCGATATTCTGTGCCGCCCGTCCTGATACAAACACTCCGTCGATAAAGACACCGACGTTGTTATCGAAACCACGAGAGTCGATCAGAGCCATACCGCGAATAATCGGGGTATTAAGACGCCCACTTTCGCCTCTGACAAACGTCAGGTTGGGTACCTGGCTGGCCAGGTCGCTGAACTTATAGACGTTCAGGCTCTCGATAGCGCTCTCATTGAAGGCCTCAACCGACATAGGCACGTCCTGCAGGTTCTCTGTTCGCCGACGTGCACTCACGGTAATTTCTTCGAGCTGACCTGCTTCTGTCGATTCAGGCGCCTGCTGAGCCATGACCATCGACGGCCCTGCTGCAAGAAAGGGTAAGGAGGCTATAGCGACTGCTTTACTTAACTTATTGAATTTTATCATTAGTATATGTTTCCTATGCTGCGCGCCAAGAATTGGTGGATCACGTTTCAAGTGCGAGTATTCTCCAATAAATTTGCGATTAAAAGCAGCCCACATCGCGGGCATGTTGGTGTACTCGCAAAATGTGTTTATCTTTATGTTTTTGTTGCCTCCTCAACCATCCATTATCGGGTAAACACTATGAACGCTATCGATCTTGCACCGACCCGCAAAGGTTATGTCGACGGACCCTACGGCCAGATTCACTACCGCGAAGCCGGTAGCGGTGCGCCTCTGGTCCTACTGCACCAGACCTCTCAGTCATCGGTACAATACGAGCACGCCCTACCCTTGCTGGCCGCCGCCGGATTCAGGGTGATCGCTCTGGATACGCCTGGCTACGGTATGTCCGACCTTCCACTAGCGCCACCCAGCGTGGATGAATACGCCGCTGCCATCGCCGTGGCGATCAGTGCATTGTGCCACGAACCAGCAGCGCTAGTGGGTCACCACACAGGCGCAGCTGTGGCGGGCGCAGTGGCGGCCAACCACCCCGAACAGGTACGGCATCTGATATTGCACTCACCACCGGTATATACCGCCCAAGAGCGCAGCGAACGTCAAGCCCGACCGCGACTAGACCAGTCTCCACGGGAAGACGGGTCGCATTTTATGGCCCGCTGGAAGGTCAGCCACGGCAAAACGGGCAATACCGCTTCGCTGGCCGCCACCCACATGTCTACTCTGTGCGCGATGATTGCCGGAGACAGTGAATGGTACGGACATCAGGCTTCTTTTTCCTACGACCTCGGCGATGCGCTGACACGCGTTATCTGCCCTACTACCATACTCTCTAATACGGGTGACATCATTCATCACCTTGCCGAGCGGGCCAGCCGGATAAAACCGACATTCCAGTACACAGAGATCGAAGGTGGCACCTCGCAGATCATTTGGGATGAAGCAGAACGCTGGAGCCAAGCAATAATTGCCCTGATCAACAATCCACCGGCGAAGCCCGCGGCCTGATCCCAATCGACAAGGGGTGCTATGATGGGCCCTATCAGGATTCACCGCATTTCATTAGCGCTTGGCAACCCGAAGTAATGCAGATTAATCAGGAAGGACGCTAGCGACATGACAAAAACAGTTCAGTCACTCGAACGGGGGCTTGCCGTACTGGAGCTGCTCAACCGGCATAATGGCCTTACCTCCAACCAGGTGGCAAAGCGGTGTTCGCTGTCGCGTGGCACAGCACACCGAATGCTGGAGACACTCCGTGCCGAGGACTATGTTCTACGGGATGAGCTCAGTGGCGCCTACTGGCTCACTCTCAAGGTACGGGGGCTCAGTGACGGCTACATCGATGAACTGTGGATCGCCAGTATCGTAAGGCCAAAAATCGAGCAACTGGGCCGGAAGCTTATCTGGCCAGTCAACCTAACTGTCCCCAGCGGCCTCAATATGATGGTACGCGCCGCCACCGATTATCACAGTCGCCTAGCGAACTACAGAATACCCACCGGCTGGTGTACATCGATGGCCGGAAGCGCATCGGGCAGGACATTTCTCGCCTTTTGCTCGGACAAAGATCGCAATACATTTGTGGACTTGATCTCGAAAACCAGCGCGAGCCCGCGAGACGAGGTGGTAAGAGACCCTGCGCAGTGGCGCAAAAAACTCTCTGAAATACGTAGCCGAGGCTATGATACGCAGGTATCGGACGAGAACATGACGGCGATATCGATTCCAATATTTGAAAAAAAACACGCCTTTGCCTGCCTGACAACCCGCTATTCCTCGCTCTATATCGAGTCACTGGAAACAGCCCTTGAACGGTTCATCCCGGAGCTGCGCTCTACTGCCGATGAGATCGGCGAGCAGTATGCGAAGCGCACCACCACCCGCAACCAGTATTCCGATACAGACCAGGCCATCAACTAAGAGCCAGCCCGGGCGCTGGTAAAAAAAACCAATCCTACCTGCGCGCTGCACACCTGGACACGCATTAGCGCTAAGCTTATACCGGCGGCGTCTCCTCCACTACGAGCGTTGTACTCTTAAGCTTTTCTTCCGACAGATCGTACCAAATCATGGCAATCGCGCTGAGCAACGCGGTGACCGCGGGCAATACTGCCAGACAGATATAGATACCCGTAATAGCACTGGCCGGCTGGACCACCGTTTCGCTCTCGGTGGAAGCAATGTAGCCGGCAAAACTGAGGGTCAAGCCAGCGAAGCCCGCGCCAAAAGCCGAGCCGAGCTTCTCTACCGTGGTGTAAAGTCCAGAAAAGATACCCTCCCGACGCAGCCCGGTACGCCGGTTATCCAACTCGATGGTATCAGGCAACATGGACTGACCCATCAGCAGGATACCGCCGGATGCCAGACCTAGCACCACACTGCGGCTAATGGAAATAAAGGCGGCCTCACCGTTGGAACTCGCCAACCACGTCAGGCTGACCAGGGCGAACAGGATTGAGGCACTGATAAAACATATTCTCTTGCCATAGCGGCGACTAAGCTTCAGCCAGACAGGCTGCGACAGTATCATGCCGATAGTAATGCTAAGGGCGAAATACCCCAACCAGGTATAGCTGACCTCGAGTATCAGCGTTACAAAATAAGATAGGGACACAAACATGATGCTGGTACCGGTCAGGGTGGCCAGCTTGCTGATGAGAAGAATGACAAACGGCTTATTGGATCTCGCGGTGCGCCACTGTTCACGCCAGCCGCGCTGGACAGTTTCATCGCGTTGCGTGAATTTGGCCCGGCCGGTGGTGGCGAAGCAGGTCAGCAGGGCCACCAATACAACTGCGCCGATGGCCCAGGCCATCATGCTATGGCCGTAATAACCGCCGCCATAATAGGCAATAATCAGGGGGCCGACAAACCCACCGATGACCTGGCCGAAGGCAATGCCATAAACGCGGAAAGTGATGAGAAAGGAGCGTTCATGGTAGTTATCGGTCATTTCCGCCGGCATGGCCATGTAGGGTACATTAAACACCGTATAGGCGGTTGAGTAGAGAATGAGGGCGAAGCCGATCACCGCGGCAGTGAACCCCGGCCGTTCAAATACCGGCACATTGAACAGAAAGACAAAGCTCAGACCACATAATATCGCGCCGAGCAACAGGTAGGGGCGGCGCCTGCCCCAGCGGGTCGAGGTCCGGTCACTGATAATGCCCATAACAGGGTCAGTGGCCGCATCGTAGAGCTTCGAACCAGACATCAGCAGCCCGGCAACCGCCGGCGTGATTCCCAGAATATCGGTCATGAATCGCAATAATAACAGTTTGGCAAAGCCGAACACGTTCATACCGAGAGAGCCGATACCCCAGCCGAAGCAAACCAACAGGGGCAGCTCGCGGGGCTCGGCAGGTGCGCTGGCGGCGGGCGCTGTCGCTACCACGGGCTCAGTCATACATAGCCGGAGAACGGGTTACTAAAAGCGTAAAATATGTCATAAATCCTCATTACCAGCACCGGGCGTGGCCTCCCAAACAAGTGGGAACAGTGGACCGGAGGGTTTCTTCCCCGGAATCATTTCGTCAAACGAGATACCTGGCAAATTCATGCACTCTGGCCGGGGATTCCAGACAATATCGCTACCACCCCAACGGGTGGACAGGGCAACACGGCGCTGGTCAGTCGGATTACCGCTGGAATAATGCAATACCCGAGGATGAATCACCAGGGCATCACCCGGCTCCATGTCCCAGCTCAGGAACTGTAGATCCGGGTCGTCACGCCGCAAATTCATATCCGGGCAGCGGTGCCGGTCCGGCGGCTGGATCATCTTGCGGGAGTTGTTGGTGATATTCCAGTACACGGTTTCGTCCTTGTGCGTGCCGGCGATGCACTCGAGGCTGTTGGCCTTGCACACAGGCGTCAGGGCCATCCAGAACGAGGGTATCTGCTCGCCGTCGGTGGGCCAGCCGGGAATATCATTGTGCCAAACCGTCGGCTTGGTGGAACGGGGGTCCTTGGCGAACACCTGATCAAAAAAGAAGCGGGTATAACTGGCACCGATGACTCGCCCCACCACCTCAGCAGCCGGAGAGTCGAGCACGTAGGATCGAAATTCCGGCACTTTATGCCACAGATATTTGTAGCCGCCAATAGCCCAGGGAAGAAGGCCATGCTCTTCCGGGTCATGTTCGATCCGTTCAAACGCTTTCAACAATAGTTCAGGCCACTCCGGGTCAAACATACCTCGGACGCAGACAACGCCGTCTCGTTCATACTGATCGATGAGATCCTGGGTGATGGGGCGTAGAGGTTTTTTATTCACGGCTCTCAATATCCTAGTGGTAAAGTGGATGGAAAGATTAGTGCTAATCCTAGCGTGGAGCCGATTGATCGCGCGACAAGCCCACTATGCGGACAGGTAGGCGCAAACCGGGGGACGTCCTATTATAACCCTATCCAGTAATTCGCTACCAAACTACAGAGACCATTATGCGCGAAAAAATTGTCATTCTTGGAGCCGGCCCCGCCGGTCTGCTGCTTGCCAGACTACTACTCGAATCGGAACCCAACAGCGACATTCACGTGTTTGAACGGGCCGACGCACTGCAGGACAGGGAGAACGAGAAGAGTTTTTCCTTCGCTATTTTCAAGCGTGGCTTTGACGCCCTGGCGCAGATCAGCGGTCTGGATGAGACTGTAAGCCGGCGTTGTGTCCTGATCGAGGAGCGCATGCGCAACTGGATGCCGCCGGCAGTCCGGCGCAACAAAGTCAAGGAGCCATTTAGGCTCTGTGAACGCAACGAGTTGATACAGTGCTTGCTCGATTCGCTGGAGGAATTAAATTCCGAGCGTTTCCACATTCATTTTGGCGCACAATGCACCGATGTGGACCTGCAGCAAAAAGAGGTTCATTTCAGTATGCAGGGCCAAAACACGATCGAGGCCTATGACCTTCTGTTCGGTGCCGACGGGGCCGGTTCCAGACTGCGCCAAGTGCTGGAGCGGGACGCCGATTTCGCCTGTGAGGATAAACCCTACTCTCGGGTATATCGAAATTTCTATCTCGACAAGAATGGTCGCGACCAGCTGTCTATAGGGCCCAACGAGTTGCACGCCTGGCTGTTACCCGGCGGCCTGATGGTTGGCGCGATACCAAATCCCAACGGAACGGCCACCTGCAATCTGGTATTCGCTGCCAGCAACGAGGAAACCACCAACGCCGGTCACCAGTGGTCGATGATGGAGAAAAGCTGCCCGGAAGTGGTCGCAGCTGTCCCCGAGGATGAGCGTAAGGCTTTCCTCGAACGGAAAATCCTCCAGTGCCGCACGATCAAGCTAGACCGCTACCACTTTGAAAACCACGCCTGCCTACTTGGTGACGCAGCCCATGCCGTGCCGCCAAGCGTCGGTCAGGGGTGTAACTCGTCTCTGGAAGACGCGGTTATCATCGCGCGCCTGCTGAAACAGTTTTCGGGCGACCGCGGCAAAGCCCTGGAAGCATACACCGCGTCACGGGTTCCCGATATGCATGCGCTACTGCGACTCAGCATTTACGCCATGCCGCTGGAGCCCAAGCTACGCAAGCGCTACGAAACCAAAATCCGGATTAATGAGGCACTGCGCAGCGTTATACCGGGACTCAAACCCGCCAACCTGCTGGATTATCTGGCAGGATCGGTAGAGCCGTTTTCGCAAACGCTGAAAAGGTATGACGGCTGGATAGAAAAGGTTGAATCCTCCAACCTGGCGTTTATCAAAGAAAAACAGGCGGGCTAGTACCCAGCACAGAAAGCGATCTCTCCAGAAAGGGAACCTGCCTGCGACTCGGATTACCGCCTGGCAGGATGAAATCGCGGTCAGGAGACGTCGTAGGTGACAGCAACCGTCTTAATACGGGTGTAGTGAGTCACTGACTCCTCGCCGAATTCGCGCCCCCAGCCGGATTGCTTGACTCCGCCGAAGGGCATGGAGGCATCGAACGCCCCCGAGCCATTGATGGCCACGTAACCTACATCCAGCACCCTCATTAGAAAATGAGCCTTGTCGATACTGGCAGTCCAGGCACTGGCAAACAGGCCATAGGGCGAATCGTTCGCCAGGGCTATCGCCTCATCCAGCGAGTCGAAGGGCTCAACCACTACCACCGGCCCAAATATCTCATCAGAGACTATCGACATAGAGGGCTTGGTGTCGGTGAAAATCACCGGTGCGATATAAAAACCGTCGCCCTCCGGCAGTGTCGAACTGACTGAAAGCGCCGTGGCGCCTGCACTAATACCCGCAGCGATATACGATTGCACGCGCTGGTACTGGGAGGCGGAAACCAGTGGACCGAGACTGCTACTTTCGTCCAGCGCCGGTCCTATTTTTAGCGCCTGCAGGTTTGCAGTGAGACGTTCCAGGAACTGCGGGTATACCGCGCGCTCGACATAAATACGGGTAATCGCTGCGCAGCTTTGCCCCTGTAGTGAGGTACAGCTGCCCGCTGCCACGCGCGCCGCCGCGTCCAGATTGGCGTCGGCGCAGATAATGGCCGGAGCCTTACCACCCAGTTCCAGCGCCACAGGCGTCAGCTTTTCAGCCACAGATCCGACAATAGCCCTGGCCGCATTACTGGAACCGGTGAATGCTATCTTCGCCAGTAGCGGGTGATCGACCAGCGCCTGCCCGGCTTCGTAGCCAAGGCCCGGTACGATATTGATCACGCCGGGCGGAAACCCTGCTGCCGCCGCAAGCTCACCGAGATACTGGGCGGTCAGCGGGGTGAGCTCGGAGGGTTTGAGCACGATAGTACAGCCACAAGCCAAGGCCGGAGCCAGCTTAATGATGGCCATAACCATGGGTGAATTCCAGGGAATTATAGCTCCCACTACCCCCACCGGCTCTCGAAACGTAAAACCGTGGATGCCACCGGTTTGCGTATCGGGGAAACTGCTTTTGGTAGTGCCGTCGAGGCGCGTGGCCCAGCCAGCGCAGTAACGCAGATGCTTGCTCGGCACGCTCGCCATCATCGCTCGGCTCATCCGGATCGGCATGCCAAAATCCAGCGACTCGATTTCCGCCAGGGTCTCGGCATGAGCCTCTATCAGGTCTGCCAGTCGGTAAAGGCATGTCGCACGCTCGTAACCTGACATACCGGACCAGCTCGGCCGCGTCAATGCACTGCGTGCTGCAGTCACCGCAGCGTCGATATCCGCAGCTGACGCCAACGGGAAATCACAGATGACTTCTCCGCTCGAAGGGTCAACAATCGATACGGTCTCGCCGCTACCTGTCACCGCCTCTCCATTAATAAGAAGGCTACGGGGACCTTGCAGAAACGCAAGAGTTTCCGTGCTCAGGCCATTTTTACTCACACGCATATCTCCTGCGGAACAATCATTATGCCTGTACCTTGTCGTCAAACTGCTGGCGGTCATCCTGCAGGCAGCGAAACAACTTCTCGATATAGGACCTGTTGCGCTGCTCGCGAGAGTCGGCTGCCTCTTTGTCTGGCACGAACGTTTCTATTTGCTGCTGTAACACAACACCCTGCCGCTCAAGCAGCAGTTCCAGTGTATCTAAGCGGTCCCGCAACACCACATTTTCCTGCATCATGGTGACCACAATGGCATAGAGGTTATCGATCGCCCTGTCATCCAGATACGCGGGGCGTTTGCCTCGGGCTACCCGAGCGAGTTTTACTTTTGTTTCTGTGTCAGACATGTTATTTCTCCGCCAAATAGATCGGAACTGCACCAAAACCACTTAAATAACCGCGCTGGGCGGGCTGGCTGCCGCCTACCGGGGCTGTAGTGAAGTTGATTTTTTCCAGCGCAAATCCGGCCGCAACATAGGCCTGCTGAAGATCAAGGTTACGTAGGGTGCCGAGAAAAGGCTCATTGTTATTGCTTACCTCCCAGTCTGCCATGAATGCACGCAGCGGCTCCCAGGATGACGTCAGCGAGCCATCCTGGTGCATCATGATGCCTCCCGGCTTCAACAGGCGGTGGCATTCTCGCAGGATATTGGCCAGGGCGGGCACCGATGTTTCATGCAGTAGAATACACGAGGTGATCAGGTCGAAGCTTTCATCGGGAAAGTTCATGGACTCGGCATTTTGCTGATGAAAATGCACCTCCACACCCATCGCGTTTGCCCGGGCATGCGCATAACGCAAACATGGTGCACCCACTTCAAGACCGTGCACTTCCGCCTCCGGGAATGCCTGAGCCCAGGGCACGGTAGAGTTACCTATCGCACAACCCAGATCGAGAATTTTGGACGGTTTGCGTTGCGCAAACGTGTCACGGAAGTAACTGACGACAGTTTGCCCGAGCACATCGTTGGCTGCGCCCATGATACCACCCGAATAGATAGGCACTCCGGTATCAAATATCGCACCCGCAGCGACGTCGTCCTCGGTGAACTCGGAATGATAGCCACCGGGCTGCTGATGAATGTCATGGGAGGTGTGGTAGCGCGGTATTTCCAACTCCGGGTCGAGCGTCAGTGACCCCAGCTCGGTCAAGCCCTTTGCCCTCTCGATAAGTTCCGGCAAGGAACGCTCTACCGAATCGATCACCGAGTCCCACAATAATTGCTGGCTCAGACGCTGCATGTAACTCCAGGTCTGATAGTAATTCTCCGCGGTCATCGCCTTGGCTACTTCACTTTTCGTGGCCGGATCACGCTCGTGCTCCTTGCGGAACTTTGGCAACACCCGTTCCTCGTATAATGTAGTGACCGCAGGCAAGACGTGTTGGCGCAGGTGTGCGCGCAACAGACCGTCAAACGCCTGGCGCGACTGTTCGTCATGAGTGGGAGTCGGCCGCATGGCCGTAGCATTTTCCTGACTCATTGTGATTTTCCCTCTTGGTTGCTTAATGGGATTGATTCATATAGATCAACGATTTTTTCCGGATCATGCATCACTGGGTTTCTTACCTCCGAACAGATACCAGTAGCGAAAGGAGGCATCACCCTCGCTACTAAAGTGGCCACGGGTCGGATCAGTGGCGTCGCGGGTCGCCGGCTGGAAACCGGTTTGCACGTCGACAAAACTGGCATCTTCGAGTGCCGCACCGAAATCGGTAGTCGCGCATCCACCCCAGAAAGGCTCACCGTTATGGTAGGTCTGCCAGTCCCTTATGAGTACGTCGGCTACCGGCATCCGGTCGTAGCGCACGGGCACCTCGGCGTGCGCGCAAATACCACCCGGGCGCAAAAGGCGCATGCATTCGCGCATGATCTGCGGTACTGCGGCAGTTGAGGTCTCGTGGAACATCGCACTGGACACCACAAGATCAAAGCTGCCTGACTCGAAGTCGGTAGACTCCGCTGACTGCTGTGAGAAATGCACGGTCTTGCCCAAATGTTCGGCGCGGGCATGGGCATAACGCAACTGTGATGGGCCCACGTCGATGGCGTGGATCTCGGCATCGGGAAAATAGTCACACAGCACCAGGGTACTGTGCCCAACTGTACAGCCCATATCGAGAATGCGCAGCGGCTTCAGCTCACCGTAGACATCTTGCAAATAAGCGGCCAGCGTATGCCCGCGGACGTCGTTGAGCAGATTAACTTGCCCCATGTGGTATAGGGCGGCACCGCGGTCATACACAGCGCCGGAGCGAACATCATCGTCCGCCGGGTTGTCGCCATAGCCACCTGGCATAATGTGCTGATCAACTGCCGCAAGATAGCCGGGCAGCATGAAATCCGGATTCAGCCGCAGCGAGCCAAGCGGTGTTTCTATACTGTTTGCGCGGGTATTCAGTTCATCCAACTGTCGATCCACGCTTTCGCCCACGTAGTCCCACAGCAGCTCCTGCGAATTGCGCAGCAGCGAACTCCAGATACGGTAGCTCGACGTGCCGGCCATCATTTTACGTACTGCATGTCTGGCCTCTGGCGCTGGAGTGCTGTCCAGCCCAAGCTCTTCCCGGGCTTTGCGCTCGCATAACTGACGGGTGCCCGCCAGTAATTCGCCATTGACCAGCTGCTTTAGACTGAGCACAAAAGCCTGTTGCGCGTGCTCGTCATGGTCGGTTTGCGGCAGCATAGGGTGACCCTCAAAGCCGCCAGTGTAATTTTCGGGTGTTATGTGTTTGCTCATTTTCCTTGTCCTGTCAGTATGTCGGCCAGCGCTTCACCGGACAGAAGCGGGTCCGTGTCACTGGCTCTACTCACCTCGTTCAGCGCTTCCCTAAGAACGCGTTTCAGATACTTATTACGCGCAGCGCTGCGCTGCGCCACAACCTCGGCATCCGGCTTATAACGATTAACCGCATCCGGGTCGAAACCGCCCTGGGACTGGCTCAACCTTTCGTGGGTATCGAGTCGCTCGCGCACTACCGAAAGCTCACCCGCCAGGGCCAGCACCATAGACATAAGGATGTCCGTCTCAGGGCTGTCGAAAAAATGAGCAGGCTTGTCCTTGACCACCCGCCGCTGTGTTGCTGCTGTGTTTGTCGCCGTCATTGTTAATTCTGCCTCGTTTTTTATCTCGTAGTTTTCAGAATATTGACCACCCGGGGTGCGGTGTAGCCCTTTAAACCATCAATGCCATATTCAATACCCAGGCCCGATTCTTTGCACCCGTTCATGGGTACCGCCGCGTCCAGAGCGCCGTGCTGATTTACCCAAGCAGTGCCCACTTGCATCTGCCTCGCCAGGGCGGTGGCCCTTGCCACATCAGCGCCCCAAACGGAGCCACCCAGCCCGAACCGGCTCGCATTGGCCCGCGCCAGAGCTTCCTCAGCGGAGTCCACTACCAGCACCGGCAGCACGGGACCAAACTGCTCATTGGCCACCAGTTCAGCGGTTTCATCGAGACCGGTCACAATAGCGGGCGAAATGTAATAGCCGCCTCCTGTAGAAACCTCGCCAATTCCGCCGCCCAGTAGAAACCGGCCACCGGCTGCTTTTGTGTCCTCAAGCAGGGCCTGCAGACGCAGGTACTGCTGTTCATTTTGCACCGGGCCGATATCGGTGCCTGGATCGAGGGCCGAACCCAGTCGCTTCGCCGATACTTCCCTGACCAGGGCATCACACAGGGCCTCGGCCACCGGTCGCTCGACGTAGACGCGCTTGATCGCCATGCAGAACTGACCGCAATTAGAGAAAGCGATGCGAGCGATACCCGCCGCCGCTACCACGGGATCGGTATCGGACAGGACGATTGCGGCGTCATTGCCTCCAAGCTCGAGGGTAAGACGCTTCAGCCCACCGCTGGCGGCGGACATAATGTGCTTACCAACCTCTACCGAACCGGTGAAAGACACTTTGGCAACGTCCGGGTGACCCGTCAGCGACTCCCCCGCCGCCGCGCCGCCGCTGACCACATTAAGCACGCCAGCCGGGAAAATCTCACTGGCCAATTGTCCCAGCCGCAGGGTCGCCAACGGCGCGAAAGGCGAGGGTTTCAACACCATAGTGTTGCCCACAAGCAGCGCAGAGGCAATTTTTGCGGCTGCCAGGGTTAGGGGGGCATTCCAGGGCGTAATAGCTGCAACGACTCCTAGTGACACCCGCATCAGTTCGATACGTTGGGTAGCGTCCTCTCGCAGTATCTCTACCGGCAACTCGAAAGCGGCGATTGTCCTGAGGTAGCGAATTGCGACATCCACTGAGCGGGCCACCTTCAGTGGCGCACCGCACTCCAGCGAATTGATCAGCGTAAGCTCATCGCGATTAGCCTCAAGTGCATCGGCCAGCGCCATGATAGCGGTCCGGCGGGTCGCCATCGGCAGTCCGGACCAGGCAGGATAAGCACGAGCGGCGGCATCCACCGCCAGGTCGATCTCGGCAGGACTGGCATCCGGCGCGGTGCTAAGCACCGTGGCAGTAGACGGGTTAATAACATCGAGCTGTTTGGCGGCGGCGACAGCAATACCATCTATGGTCATAGACAGTGGCAGTGCGGAAAGTTGCGCCGCGATAGATTGCGCGTTCACTGCCATGGGTCACCCGCCAGAATATTCTTGGCGATCATGCTACGCATCGCTTCGGATGTCCCCTCGTAGATACGCATGGGACGAACATCTCGGTAGATGCGCTCAAGCACCATGTCAGTAGATAGTCCTGCAGCACCATGAATTTGCACCGCTCGATCTGCGATGCGGCCAGCGACTTCGGAAGCCTGCAGTTTCAGCATAGCGGTCTGGGTTCGCATTGACTTGCCCTGATCTGCATCCCAGGCGGTGCGAACCAGCATGGATCTCAGGTTGTGTAACTCTAGCGCAGAATCGGCAATCATCCACTGGATCGCCTGCCGGCTGGCCAGGGGCTTGCCGAAAGTATGGCGCTCGTTGGCGTAGCTGACCATCATTTCCATGCAGCGCTCGGCGCTACCCAGAGCGCGAGCTGAAATCGTCATACGACCTCGGAACAGGGCGTTAGCACCTGAGGCAAAACCCTGTCCGGGCTCGCCCAGAATAGCATCATGGGGCAGCAGGCAGTCATTCAGCATCAGCTCAAAGGTGGGGTGGCCATGAATCATCTGCTGGCGACGCGTTACCTCGAAACCCGGCGAATTGGCGTCGACCACGAACCAGGTCATGCCGTCGTGACGCCGAGTACCAGGCATGCGCGCCAGAACCAATACATAGCTAGCCGTGTCGGCGTATGTAATCCAACACTTGGTACCGTTAAGCAGCCAGCCGTCCGCCACTTGCGTGGCAGTAGTGCTGATTCCGGCCAGATCGCCGGCGGCGCCAGGCTCCGAAAACGCCGACGCCCCATGGATGGCACCACTGATACTTGGATACAGGTATTTTTCTTTCTGATCGATGGTGCCGAGCTGGTTCAAAACAGGAAAAAATAGCGAGACCCACAGGCGCCGGCCTGCGGTGCAACGCCAGGCTTCTTCCATGACAGCACAATGGTCGAGGATACCCAGACCAGCACCGCCTAGCTCCTCGGGCACTTCCAGCGCCCACAATCCCAAGTCTTTGAGGGTAGTCGCGAGTTTCGCATGGACCTCAGGCGGGACCTCATAGGTACTTTCCCGGTCGGCCAGCTGTTGCTCCAACGGCATGAAGTGTTCATTCACAACGCGGCGCGCCGTGTCTTTAATCATTTGGGTCTGTTCAGGTAATTTGAAATCCACTGTTAGGCCTTTGTGTGTTCTGAATTAACATCGATGCCGACCCATTTTGGATGGGTAGGCGCTAACTGGAGCGGCGGCAGCGACCAGGGCGCGGACCAGGGTGCGCGCATATAGCGCCGCCCACCGCTCTGCTCAAAAATGCCAAGGGTCTGTGTCTGGGGATGGCTGACAATTTCGTGCAGTTCACTGAACTCAACAGCAATGCCTCTGGCTGAGTGAAACTGTGCCAACACGACATCGCGTGAGAGCTTACCGAGAACACTATCCCACCGCGCCTGCCACTGACGCGCCAGATAGCCGAGGCCGATAGTCTCGCTCGGCATCTCCTTCATTTCAGCTGCCAGGCGCATGTCTTCCGGTACACCGAGCTGCTCCAGCAGATACTGCAGATCGGCGTTCTCGCGAACTGTTCTGAGGGAGGGCCAGATAAAGCCATCCCGGGTCTGGTAGCCCAGCCAGGGGTTGTCCGTGGTAGCCCCGCAATCGGTACCCCGCCAGGCATCGGGACGGTCCAATGAAGCCCAGCGCAAGCTCCGCATGGACATCAGGGTCCCGAGCAAGCTGCACTGAATCCGCTGGCCAGCGCCCGATCGTTCACGCTCATACAGCGCGGCCAACGTGCCCACCAGGGCCATGGCAGCAGTGCCTGTAGTGGCAATATCCGCACCCACTCTCACCGGTGGACCGTCGGGACGACCGAGGTTGCGCAGGTAGCCGGTCATCGCTTGCGCCGTCAGTTCACTGCCGGTACTGGCCGCAAGCGGCCCTTGTGGCCCGTAGGCACTGAGCTCAACAAGCACCAGCCGCGGGTAACGTTCGCGCAGTGCCGCTTCACTCAATTCCCACTGCTGAGCCAGCAGCGAGTTGGCATCGTAGACCAGCACATCAGCCACTGCGAGCAGTAAGTCGAACTCGGTCCGACTGTTGGCTTTATCGGGTGCGATCGGCAGCCCGCGCTTGTTGCGATTAAGGGCTTCAAAAAGAGCGCTGCTACCGGCTGTATCTGCGGGCTCTAGATGCCGGGCCCAATCTCCGGCGGGCAATTCCGCCTTGATAACAGTTGCCCCAGAGTCGGCCAGTAACAGGCTTAGTAGTGGCCCGCTATAACCTTCACTGGCGTCGATGACGGTGAGCTCATGCAAAGGAGCGACCTCAGGGTCAGCGGACACCTCGGACGCCGCCACCTGCGCTACCGACTCGTCTGCACCCGCGGTACTGAGCCGGGCAGGCGTACGACTGAAATGCCAAGGCAAGCCCCCAACCACGACCGCCCCCTCCTCAGTATCGAGGGTGGACAGGTAAGCGTTATCAAGTATCTGTGGGTGGAAGCGCAAGTCGTCGTAATCGAGCAGTCGGCTATGAGGCACGTTCTCCTGCTCCAGACGCGATATCCACCAGCGCTGCGGGAACCGCAGGAACTCAGCTTCCAGCAGGCGCGCCAGGACCTCTCGGTTTAGGCAGCGATCAGTATTGCTGCCGAAACGGTCGTCATGTAACCAATCGGGGCGCTGCAGTGCTCGACACAATCCGGCCCACTGGTGATCGCTCTCAGCGGTCACCGCCAGGTACTGCCCGTCGGCCGTGCGCACACACTGGTTCGGTGCACTGGCGATACAGGCACTACCCATGCGCGGCAGCACATCATCCTGGGATAGCAATTCGGCGATGCGAGTACTTTGCATTGCTAACGCCATCGCAAAATGGGACGTACCCAAGCGCATACCCGTGCCAATGCGATTGCGTTGTAGCAAGCCGAGTATGAGCAGAGCCGCAAGGTATACAGAGCCATTAGGATCGATATGGACCGAGCGCAGCATTTCGGGGGGGCCACCGACCTCACCATTAAGCGCTGCGAATCCGCTAAAGGCCTGCAGGTGTGGGTCAACGGCCGCCTGGTCCCGCATTGGTCCGGAGTCACCCCAGGCCGAACTAGAGCCGTAAACGATTCCAGGGTTTATCGCGCGCACCCGCTCGTAACCCATGTGCAGACGTTCTGCCACGCCCGGCCGGAAATTTTCTATCAGCACGTCGCTGTCACGGACCAGCTCATCAAAGCGCTCGCAGTCGACGGGATCCTTGAGGTCCAGCGTAAGCACTCGCTGCCCAGCGTTAAAAGCGGGATAGGCAGCACCAACACCGTTGCGACGAGGGTACATCAGGCGGATGAAATCACCGCCTGGACGCTCAATCTTGAACACGCTGGCACCCAGGAAACCCAACAGTGATGCAGCCCACGGGCCTACACCTGCCGTTCCGCAGTTAAGGACTTTCACCCCTGACAGGGGCGCGGCCGTAGGCAAGGCAGACATATGTCAGTAAACCCCAAGCTGTTCATCAAAAGCAGGATGCTACTCAGGCTATCCCTTAATAGCATCCAGCCCACATTGCGGGCGCCGCTGCCTGTGCCCGCCTGACCACAATGTGGGCTTATCGTTAAGACAGGCGCAGCATGGAAGTATTGCACCCATGGTAACAACACCGCCAACGGATCAAACAGGCTCAAGTGAACACAGGACACTTATAACATGCTAAAAAGCGCATCGAAGCAAACCCCTAGTTACGTGCCAAGCCGAGAAGAACTCGTCACTGCAGCCAAGAACCTTGTGCCAATATTGCGCGAACGTGCAAGCGCGACCGAGGACATGGGTAAAATCCCAGACGAAACCATAGCAGACCTGAAGGCGGCTGGATTGCACAAAATATTCGCACCACGTCGCTACGGCGGCTTTGAGATGGATTGGGGCACCCACGTAGACGTTAGTCGCGAAATATCCCGCGGATGCGGATCAACCGGCTGGATCAGTTCCATCGTGCTGTCGCACACCTGGATGCTGGCACGCTTCCCCGCAGAGACTCAGGAAGAATTCTGGCCGAACCATCCGGATGCCATCATATCCACGGCGTCGGCCGGTGGTGGCTCGCTCGAACCGGTAGATGGCGGTTACATTGCCAACGGCAGGTGGGGTTTTGCCAGTGGCGTGGATCACGCCGACTGCGTGCTGGTGTCAGCCAAGGACAAGGGGATGCCTACTCACCATATTATGCTACTGCCGGGTGAGTTCGAGATTCTCTACACCTGGGTCGCCGAGGGACTCAAAGGAACCGGCAGCAATGACGTTGTAGTTAAGGATCAGTTCATTCCCGCCTCTCGGATTATCGATCACAAATCCTTCTCCGGCCAGAAGCCTCCGGGGTCCAAGCTCCACGACAAGTACATTTACCACACCGAGATGCCCTCCTACTTTGGCACCCTGCTGGCCGGCCCATTGCTGGGCACAGCACGCGGCGCCCTGGAGCAATATCTCGATTCAACCATCGACAGGGTTGGCGCCATGCGCGGTGAAACCATTGTCGACCAGGTGCCGGTACAGATCGCTGTCGGTGAGGTCGAGGTGCGCATTGCCACGGCAGAACTACTGACGGACCAGCTATGTACAATGCTGCATGAACGCGGCATGGCACACGAGCAACTCAAGGGTACCGAGCGCCTGCGTTCGCGTCAGCAGATGGCCTATGTCGCTAGGCTATGCCGAGACGCGGTGCACGATCTATCGGCCATGATGGGCGTGACCGGCCAGATAGGGCGCAACCCGGTACAACGTCACTTCCGCGACTGCCGCACTGTCTCAACCCACGGATCTGTTCACTACAACAACAGCATGGCGCTAGCAGGTAAGAAGCTACTGCAAGTGCCAACGGGTGATACACTGATCGACGGATACGCATGAACGCCGCCACTTGCATCACCCTGACCAATCGAACAGGACTCTAACATGTCGCGCATCCGTGCAAGCCTGAACAATCTGGTAGAAAGCACAGCCAGGATCAAACCAAAGGAACTACAAGCCGTGCTGTTATCGTTCTCTTTTGTCGTTACCTTAATGACCTCTTACAGCATGCTCAAGCCTGTGCGCGATGCCATGTCCAGCAACTGGACCGATAGCGAGTTGAGCACCTTGTGGACTGCCACGTTTTTTGTCAGCTTGTTCGCGGTCTGGCTATATGGGGCAGCGTGCTCGCGCATACGCACATCCAGAATTGTACCGGGCATCTATTTACTGTTTGCCATATCGTTCGTTGTGTTCTACAAAGTGCTCGACAATACGGCAGAGATTGGGCTGGCGGGCAAGGCATTCTATGTCTGGATCAGCGTATTCAGCTTGTTTCATGTCTCGGTGTTCTGGACCTACATGGCAGACACCTATTCACGAGAGCAGTCCTTGCGCTTATTCGCCTTCATCGGCTCGGGTTCAAGCATCGGTGCGATCGCAGGACCGACTATGGCGATATTCCTGGTCGGCTGGGTAGGCGAGAAGAACCTTCTAATTATATCCGCGACCCTTCTAATCGTACCTGTCGTGATCGTGCTGCGAATGAATCAATTGCGCAATCGCGGTGTGGTCGGCAATCCCGAGGGCAACCACAACAGCCAGAACACCGCGATAGGCGGCAGCTCCCTGGCGGGCTTCGAGCTTTTCCTGAAGAGCCGGTACCTGCTGGGTATCGGCCTGTTTATCCTGCTCTATGTTGCCATCAATACATTCATTTACTTCGAGCTGAAAAACCTGATGGCCGACGTGGCCAGCGCCGACCGAGTGCGGTTCTGGGCGGGAATCGACCTTGCGGTCAATGTCCTGTCGATTGTCACTGCATGGTTCGGTACCAGCCGACTGACCGCGCGTTTCGGCCTAGCCAAGACCCTCGCCTCAGTGCCCGCTATTATCGCCATCGCAATGATGTTTCTAGCACTCACTCCCATGCTGTGGGTGGTTGTGGGCATGCAGATCTTGCGGCGGGCCGGCAACTACTCCATCACTAGGCCCTGTCGTGAAATGCTGTTCACCAAGCTCGACCGCGAAAGTCGGTTCAAGGCAAAAAGTGTCATCGATATCGCAGTCTATCGCGGTGGCGATGTCATGTTCGCATGGATATTTACTGGCCTGACACAAGGCCTGGGGCTGGGTCTGGGGGCAGTCGCGCTTGTGGGCGCCGCAGTAGCGGCGGTGTGGGCTGTGGTCGGGCTTTCCCTAGGCAAGCAGTTCGAGGCGTCAGCACCAGCCGGGCAAGGCCCGTCAGCACCGGAATTACAGGGCTCCGGCTGAGCCAGTTAGTCCTCGATTGAATCGAGGATTTCAGCCGCGGCCTTGTCAAACAACTTATGCAGTTTGGGAACGGTTTCCCGAGTATAGTCCGCCGCCTTGTGTGCCATCCAAGCCTCTGTGCTGGCATAGTGTTCAATTATCTTGAAGGATGCCTCATTGTCTCTTGAGCGGTATAGCCCGTACTGCAATGTGCCGGGCTCATTGGCATCCACCTCCACCTTTAGTTGCCTGAATAGTTCAAAAAATTTAGCCTCAGACCCCGGCTTCAGACTTACTGTCGCTATCACTGCTATCATCGATACTTCCCCTTGCGATTGGCAAATGCAGGCACGTGCGTCGGCGGGAACCGGAACACCGCTGCCTCTATTTCGTCGTTGCGTCGATAATAGAGACGCTCATTTATCCCCGCTCAAAGACTACCAACTAATTATATCGGTATATGGTCGAAGTAGCTCACATGCAATGCGGCTTTCGTCGCCACGCCGCCGCAGGCATCGATATTTAAGTAGAATTACCCAATCGCCCCATGTAACCAGTGTGGCTTTCCCCGTTATTTCCCGAGGTCCATAAATGAAGGCATCCGACCCGCCTGAGTTGCAAAAATACCAGTCGGCACTGTCCGTCGCGATTTTTCGTCGCTACCTGCCCGCTAGCTGCCTTAACACGTTCGGTGGATGGGTCGTCCGTTTTCTGTTGGGATGGAGCGCGTGGGAACTGACCCATTCCGCCCTATGGGTCGGTGTAGTCTCCGGGCTCATGCTGGCCCCCAGCTTCCTGTTATCTCCGGTTTTCGGAATCATCTCCGATCGCATCAATCCTCGAAACGGACTGATAGTCACGGTTTGCCTTCAGGCGCTTGTAGCCTGTGCTGGGGGTGTGGCCGACCTGCTGGGGTGGTATTCGCTGTCCTGGTTGCTGTGTCTGGCAACCCTATTCGGCGCAGTATCGTCCGCCCATATGCCGATCAGGCTGGCGCTGATTCCGCTGCTGGTGCCGCGAACAGTGTTGGCCAGTGCCGTCGGGTTTTCCACCATCATTTTCAACACGTCGCGCATTCTTGCGCCCGCTGCCGCTGCCTGGCTGATCACACAGATCTCTGTTGCCAATACTTTTTTCACGGCAACGATATTACTGGTCGCTGCTCTGCCATTCTTGATGTCCGTCTCTGGCCTGCCTGACAGAATACAGGGCGAATCTACATCCCTTTTCAAGCAATTTACCGAGGGATTTCTCTATCTCAGGCGTCACTCCGGAATTCGGCTGGTATTTGGCTATACCCTACTCAATGCCTTATTGGGCCGAAGTGTTATCGAACTACTGCCTGCCCTGTCTGGCCAGCTACTTGGTGGTGACGCGGCCACCCTGGCCACACTCACAGCCTCTGCCGGTGTCGGCTCGATTCTTGGCGGAGTCATAATGAGCCGCCAGCTCAGCGATGAGCGCCGAATGTTGAGTCTGCTCACGCTCTGCCTAACCGCGGGAACTATCTGCCTGGTTCCAGTGGCCTGGCTGGAGGGGCTTATGCCACTGTGCGCAGTGATTATGAGCCTTAGCCTGGTGACGACCATGGTAGGCACCGGTAGTCTGATCCTGACCCAACTGTTGGTAGCAGACGACTACCGAGGCAGAGTAATAAGCCTCTGGGCGGTACTCGCTATGGGGGGGCCAGCCTTGGGCGTACTGGTCATGGGAGGCTTGGCGGACACGCTGGGGTTCCCAAGTGTTCTGCCCGGATTTTCCCTGCTGTGTATCGCTGGTATAGCGCTGCTATACCGCCGGCGGGGACAGCTCTCCCAATCCTCAGGAAAGCCAAGCTGTATCTCCCTAATCAGATAAGAGTGCACAGCCTCCCCTGGGCACCATCTTAACTATTTGATTTAATTACTAAAATAGCCAAAAACTCCACTGAGTTCCAAATGAGAATAACGTCTACTTTTCCCTGTGCCCCAGCGGTGCCCGTGCTGCGCCCAAGTAAGATTTGACCGACAACCTCTACTATAGATACATTGTACCGCCTAAAGTCGCAGCAGCTGGCGATCTTCGCATCGTAAATCCGCCCGTTCATGTGAGCACGTGCAGGTGATTTACACCGACTCCGAGGGCCAAGTAGTTTACGTATCAAAAGTCCTCATGACCAATAATGCGCATAATTTCAACATAACCTGTATGGACGCGATAATAGACGGAGTGTGAGCCACAGACGCTTCGACGGTAGCCTTGGCGGATATGATCAACAGCTGGATAATGTAGTGGGCTGTTGGCTAACTCAGAAAAATGGTCTATCAAATCCTGGTAGTACTTGTCAGCTTGTACGGGACCAAAGCGTTCTAGTCCAAAAAACCAGATGCGCTCCAGGTCTCGGTCAAGCTCTGGTTTTGCGACAGAACCCTATTTCAATGGGTTGCAGCCTCAATTCCCAACTATTGCGTATATGAAATACGCAATAGTTGGAATAGAAGTTGACAAACCCCTCTCAGCATTATAACTTTTCCGTAGATTAAATACGCAATAGTTGGAATTATGCTCTATCTCGTTGGCGAAAATATTGGCAAGGATCGCGCGCATTATCAGGCCGAAACCGGCAAGATCGTGCAGCTAATGCGCGGAATTTACGTCGATTCTTCCGATGACATTGACGCCGTTGTACTGCGTCACGCGGTCCGAATCGCTCAGTACCTCTACAAGCGCGCCTATCTGTCCGCAGCCAGTGCAATATTTCTCGCACCGACACCTGATGGCCGCCTGTTTATAAGCGGCCCCCGCAGCCAACGGACCCGGATCAGGTCGCTGGAAATCATTCAGAATGCGGCTCCGGCACACCCTTCGACCGGTTCTGCGGTCATCAAAGACAGTCTTGGTGAATTCCGGGCCAATGTGTCCTCGGTCCGCCAACGCTTTCTCGAAGCCTTCCGTATTCGTAGCGAACATGGTGCATCGCTCAATGATTCCATGCGCGCCGAAATAGCCGTACGACTTATCGAGGAATATGATGATCCAAAAACCGCCGCTGACGCGCTTTGGGCGCTCGCACGAGAAAATGAATGGTATCGCGAAGGAGAAAAAGCCGAGCGGTATTTGCTAAAGCAGCCCGCCACGACTGTAACCAATGAGGCGGCCCTCAACTTTACCGTAGCATGGCATGGTCAACCCATCGGAGAGCTCGACCATGACGGGTTTGAGTGGCGCTGGCGGCCCAAGAAGGGATTTGACCTTCCTCTCGTACGTCAAACAGTGCCTGGTAGCCTTCCTCCTTTCATCCTCTCGTTGCTACCGGAAGGGTGGCTGGGAAAAGTCCTGAAAAGCACAGACGAACGGTCGATGTTGCGGTCAGGAAAGCGCTACATGTCGAACATTGCAATTACTCAAAGTTCTGAAGACATAGCGTCACTACCCTCTGATATTCTGGTAGGCGAGTTATCGATCCACGCCGTAGACGGCGTCTTCTCCGGGACTTATGAGGGCCCAGGACGAGATAATATTGAGCAAGATTTCGAACAAAAACTGGCGCGCCTCTATGCAGAAGAGGACACACCACGTCTATCTGGTGTTCAGATCAAAGCCCCCATGTTCCTGGACGACCAAGGCAAACTGCAACCCGCCACCGGCAAACCCTTTACCCATATTTTGAAGCCCGCCGGGACTGGCGGATTTCAAGCTCTGCCACCCATCGAGTTCTTGGCGCTATCACTCGGTCGCCATGCCGGTTTCACCGTTCCTGAAATAGCACTTGTTTCGATGCCCGATGGCATACCACCGGCACTGATCGTCGAACGCTTTGATATTCAGACATCTCCAGACGATACGCGCCAGTTGGCGCTCGAAGACTTTTGTTCCCTTCTCGACCTTCCACCAGACGCCAAATATCATGGAACAATTGAGCGCATCATGCGAGCCTTGAGACCCCTGTCAACGACCCCCGAAAAGGATCTTCTGACAATTTTACAGCGCGCGCTCTTTGCATGGCTGATAGCTGACGGAGATATGCATTTAAAAAACATGGCGCTCCTAAAAATTGCGGAGCCTGGTAACGCCAGCTTTGACAGTGTCAGAATAGCCCCTCTCTATGACGCTGTAACGACGAGGGTTTTCCCACAATTTGAAAATGATCACATGGCCCTCAAGCTGGCCGGAAAAGATGATCGATTAAAACGCGCCGATTTCCTGAGGCTCGCCGCCACTGGTGGTATCAATGCCTCAGCTGCAGGTGAAGCCATGGACGCACTGCTGACAAACTTCGAAGACGGATTGAATGTAGTTTCGCTACCAAACGAACTTCACTTTGACGAAGACATCCTTGCTCAAGCAGAAAAGATGCTGAAGTTGTGCAAGGACCGCCTAGAGACGTTTTCATAGAAAAACGTCACTCTTGCGCCGAAACATTAAGCATCAATTTGGATATGGAATGAAAGGTTCTGTCGCAAAAACTATTGGAAGCGAATTACCACTGCTTTTCAAGCATAACTATACTGTCAAAGCCAAGCTGTATCTCCCTAATCAGGTAAGAGTGCACAGTCTCCCCCTGGGCACTATCTTAACTATTTGAGTTAACTACTCAAGAGAAGTTGGGGTTAGTCCCCTTATGCGGGGGAGAAGCAAACGCTAAGCTTTTTCTAACAACACTCCAACCTCACAATCAAACAAACCACAAATCTTGTCTAAACACTTGACGAGGAAGCATAGTCACTTGGCAATACCGGCTAATGTCGTGGTCAAGTCGTCAAACCATCACCAAATGCTAACTTAAATATACACTTAAACATACATTTAGATTGTCATTTGTTCGTTTTTTGGGCTATTGTTAGTAGGATATGTGAGGAGGAATCACTATGGAACATCTATTAACCAACAAAACAGCATCTTTAACAGAGCTGCGTGACCCCAAGCAGGTTATTGAAAAGGCTGGCGATACGCCTGTGGCAATACTTAACCGTAATCAGCTTGAAGGCTACTTTGTGCCAGCATCGGCAGTTGGTAAAATTGAATTTAGCTTGGCAGAGCCTAATGATGTTACAGCCGCTTTACAGAAACGCCGTAAAGCACTTAAGCCAACCCTAGATTATTTGAAAGATAAATAATCTATGCGCTATCTGTCATGGAAAGATGTTGTCGCAATTCACGATGATGTTCTTGAATCGCATGAGCTACAGGGGATGGCTAAGCATAAATCAATTGAAGCCATTATTGCTCGTATAGATAACCGTCTTACCTATGGAATGATCACGGATATTTTTGAGTTAGCGGCGTGTTATGCCTGCTACATCGCCGTAGGTCATGCCTTTAATGATGGTAACAAGCGTACTGCCTTTGCGACGATGGATATCTGCCTGACTCTCAATGGTATTGAGCTGGATTATAATACAGAGGAAGTGGGCAATAAAATTATCAGGGGTGCTCAGGGCATCATTGACGAGTCTGAATTAGCAGGGTGGCTCAGAAGCCTCACCCCCGAATAAAGGTTGAGATACTTACACTGGCGAATTTTTACGCGGCTATCACGCCGCGTAGAAAACCCATCACCCTACATCCCGCATTACCTAGCTTAGGGCAAAAAACTCTCACCCATAAGCCAGGTATCAACTTCACGTGCTGCGCGACGCCCCTCATCAATTGCCCAGACAATCAGACTTTGACCGCGACGGCCATCACCTGCGGCAAAAATACCGGGCTTGCTGGTTGCGAACACATCGTAATCGGCCTTGATGTTAGAGCGCGGATCTTGCTCAATCGCAAACTGCTCTAGCAGAGGGCTTTCGGGGCCCATAAAACCCATGGCCAATAAAATGATATCCGCGGGGTGTACCTTGGCACTACCGGCCACTTCCTGTGGAATCATCTGCCCTTCAGGGGTGCGTGTCCATTCAATATCCACGGTGTGCACCGCTGTGACATTGCCGTTTTCATCGCCGTCAATTTTAGTGGTTTGCACAAGATAGTTACGTGGATCACCGCCTTGAACTGCGATCGATTCTTCCTGGCCGTAATCAATCAACAGGCGCTTTGGCCATTGTGGCCAAGGGTTATTGGGCTGTCTTGATGCTGGTGGTTGCGGCATGATTTCAAGCTGAATGACATTTTTGCATTTATGCCGTAACGAGGTGCCAACGCAGTCAGTGCCGGTATCACCGCCACCAATAACCAGGACATTTTTACCCTCGGCATTAATGTAATTACCGTCTTTGTGCTCGCTGTCGAGCAGGCTTTTGGTATTCAACCTCAAAAAGTCTACGGCGAAATGAATACCCTTAAGTTCACGGCCTTCAGCTTGTAGATCTCGCGGTACGGTGGCACCGACACAAAGTACAACAGCATCAAAATCTAGCTCTATTTTTTCAGCAGAAATATCTTTGCCGACTTCAGTACTGGTTACAAATACCACGCCTTCCTCTGCCAATAGATCAACACGACGCTGCACAATTTCTTTCTGCAGCTTCATGTTGGGAATACCATACATTAACAAGCCGCCAATGCGGTCAGCCCGCTCAAATACTGTCACCATATGGCCAGCTTTATTGAGCTGTGCGGCGGCGGCCAGGCCAGCTGGCCCTGACCCAATAACCGCCACTGTTTTGCCTGTGCGCTTGCTTGGCTGCTCAGCAACAACCCAGCCTTCTTCAAAGGCGCGGTCAATAATAGAAACCTCATGCAGCTTGATGGTCACCGGGTCGGCATTAATGCCGAGTACGCAGGCACCTTCACAGGGTGCCGGGCAAACACGGCCGGTAAACTCAGGGAAATTATTGGTCTTGTGCAATAATTCCGCTGCGTCTTTCCAGCGACCTTTATAGATCAAATGATTCCACTCGGGGATGATGTTATTAACCGGGCAGCCGGCCACGGCAGGTGCATATTGCGATACGGCGGACTGACAAAAAGGCACACCACAATCCATGCAGCGGGACGCCTGCTCTTCGATAGCAGGTGTGTCCATATGCTCATGTACTTCCAGCCAATCGATCAAACGCTCAGACGGATCGCGATCCTCTGGCAGGGCTCTTGGTACTTTCATAAAACCAGTTGGATTACCCATAATATTCTCTCCTATTCGACTCAGGCTTTTTGAGCCGTCAGGTTTTCTATATGCATGTCGAATGCTTCGACTGCCACTTCATATTCAGTTTCGAACTTGCCGGAATCGCGAGCCTGGTCCATGTAACCTTGCATCTGCTTGTAATCTACAGGCATGACCTTCACAAAACGTTTGATCGTACTATCCCAGTCAGCTAGTAATTCCGCTGCAACATCTGATTGCGTGGTGTCTTGGTGTTCTGTAATCAGGGCTTTTAGTTCAGCAATGTCATCGGCACTTTCCAGTGCCTCAAGCTCAACCATTTCCATATTGCAGTTGCTGGCAAAGTTACCATCATTATCCAAGACATAAGCGACACCACCAGACATACCGGCGGCGAAGTTACGCCCGGTTTTACCGAGAATAACGGCTTTTCCCCCGGTCATATATTCACAGCCGTGATCGCCAACACCTTCAACAACAGCCGTGGCTCCGGAGTTGCGAACACAGAAGCGCTCGCCAGCAACACCGCGAATAAACGCCTTGCCGGCCGTTGCACCAAAGAAGGCCACATTGCCGATCAGGATATTATCGCGAGCTGAAAAGCGCGCCTCTTTAGCGGGATATACCACCAGGTTGGCACCAGACAGGCCCTTGCCAAAATAGTCGTTGGCATCGCCTTCCAGCTCCAGGTGTAGCCCCTTGGTAGCGAAACAGCCAAAGCTTTGACCTGCCGAACCGTTAAATTTAACCTTGATGGTATTTTCCGGCAAACCCTCGGCATTATATTTTTTCGAAATCTCATTCGACAACATAGCGCCTATCGTCCGGTTGGTATTTATCACCGGGTACTCCAGGTTAACGGGAGTTTGATTCTCCAGAGCATCTTTCGCATCGACAATCATTTTGCGATCAATGATGTCGTGAATTAAGTGCTTTTGCTCGATGGAACAATACAAAGTCTGATCCGGCGCACTTTCCTCTTTGTATAATAGTGGCGATAAATCAACACCCTTGTATTTCCAGTGATCTATATCGTCGCGCAGTTTTAAACTCTGGGTTTGCCCAACCATTTCGTTGATTGTTCTATAGCCCAGTTCAGCCATAAGCTCACGCAGGCCCTCTGCTAACAGGGTAAAGAAGTTAACTACCACATCAACTTGGCCGGAAAACCTGCCACGCAACTCCTTATCCTGTGTTGCAATACCGACGGGGCAAGTATTCAAGTGACACTTGCGCATCATGATACAACCCTGCACGACCAGCGCCGCGGTCGCAATACCCCATTCTTCAGCGCCCAGCATCGTGGCTATCGCTAGATCTTTGGGCGTTCGTAATTGCCCATCGGTCTGCACCACGATACGGCTACGCAAGTTATTGCGCACCAGGGTTTGATGAGTCTCAGCAAGGCCCAGCTCCCAGGGCAGACCGGCATGTTTTATCGAGCTCAAAGGTGACGCACCCGTGCCGCCATCGTGACCGGCAATTAGCACCACGTCGGCATAAGCCTTACATACGCCAGAGGCGATAGTGCCAACACCGGCTTCTGATACCAGCTTCACGTTGACCCGGGCATCTCTATTGGCATTTTTAAGGTCATAAATGAGCTGTGCCAAATCTTCTATCGAATAGATGTCATGGTGCGGCGGAGGTGATATCAACCCGACACCAGGAGTGGATCCACGTACACGGCCTATCCAGGCATCTACTTTGTGGCCTGGCAATTGACCGCCTTCACCGGGCTTGGCGCCTTGTGCCATTTTAATTTGTAATTCAACCGCATTGGCCAGGTAATGACTGGTAACACCAAAACGCCCTGAAGCAATCTGCTTGATGGCAGAGTTCATCGAGTCGCCGTTTTCCAGCGGCGTAAAGCGAATAGGATCTTCACCGCCTTCACCACTGTTACTTTTGCCGCCAATTCGGTTCATGGCCATGGCCAACGTGGTGTGCGCCTCCCATGAGATAGAACCAAATGACATCGCGCCGGAGGCGAAACGCTTGAAGATGTTTTCGACAGGTTCCACTTCTTCTAATGGAATCGGTTTGTGGTCGGAGGTAAATTCGAGTAAACCCCGAAGAGTCAGTGCCGCTTTGGCCTGGTCGTCGATGACCTGCGTGTACTCTTTAAACTGCGCCTTGTTATTGCTGGCTGTGGAGTGTTGCAGTAAACGCACAGATGTTGGGTTAAACAGCTGCTGCTCACCATCGTGACGCCAAGCATACTCGCCTCCAGATTTGAGCAAGTTGTCGACCGGGATACGATTTTCAACGGGAAAACCTTCGCGGTGACTTAGCAGTGTTTCATATGCGATTTGATCGAGCGAGATACCCTCGATACGACTTATAGTGCCGGTGAAATAATTGTCAATGACATCACTGTTGATGCCCAATGCTTCAAAAATCTGCGCGCCCTGATATGACTGTAAGGTAGAGACGCCCATTTTAGAGAATATTTTTAATAGACCACTACCGATCGCCTTAATATATTTTTCTCTGATCTGCCCATTGCTCAAGCTAGATTCTATTACACCCTCATCGCGCATTTCATACATCGATTCAAAAGCCAGGTAGGGGTTAACAGCCGCTGCACCGTAGCCCAATACCGTAGCGAAATGATGCGTTTCCCTGATGTCGCCGACCTCTAGAATAAGATCGACTTTGGCGCGCAAGCCCTCAAGAATCAAATAATGATGTACTGCAGCCGTCGCCAGCAGAGAAGGAATAGCCGCATGATCAGTGTCAATCCCACGATCGCTCAATAGCAGTAAAGTATAACCATCATTAACCGCGTCTTTTGCATATTGGCAAAGGCGATCAAGAGCCGTTTTAAGTTCGCCCTCTTCGCCGCTAGCCTTGAAAGTGATGTCGATAGTTTTCGATTGCAAATGATTGTGATCGATATATTGAAGCTTTTTAAACTCCTCGTTGCTAAGCACCGGCTGGTCAATTTCAAGTTTGTGGCAATGTAGCGGAGTTTCTTCTAATAAATTAGGAGAGTTTCCTATATAGCCACGCAACGACATTACCAGTTCTTCTCGAATAGGGTCGATAGGCGGGTTAGTCACCTGAGCAAACAATTGCTTGAAATAAACAGAGAGCTGTTGCGGACGATCAGACAGAACAGCCAATGGCGTATGGTTGCCCATTGAACCCAGCGGCTCTTTGGCGGTTGAAATCATCTGGGTAAGAATAACATTCAGATCTTCATTACTATAACCAAAAGCCTTTTGCTGTTTTCTGAGGCTGGCTGCAGGTGGCTGGGCAACAGACTCTGAAGGTACTGGCAGCTCGCTAAGCAGTATTTTATGCTGGTCGAGCCATTTACCGTATGGTTGTGCACTGCATACTTCTTTTTTAACATCATCATCACTGATGATGCGGCCTTTTTCCAAGTCAGCAATAAATATCTTGCCAGGCTGCAGTCGACCTTTTTCAACCACAGTCGATTGATCAACACACAAGGCTCCAGTTTCAGAGCCCATAATCAAGGTGCCGTCATCGGTGAGTAAATAACGTGACGGGCGCAGGCCATTGCGATCAAGGGTGGCGCCAATCACTTTTCCATCAGTAAAAGAGATTGATGCCGGGCCATCCCAGGGCTCCATAATGCAGGCGTAATATTCATAGAAGGCGTGTTTCACCGGATCCATATTTTCTTGCGTCTGCCAGGCTTCCGGCACCACCATCATCATTACTTGTGGCAATGAGCGACCACTGAGAACCAGTAATTCAATGGCCATATCCAGGTTGGCAGAGTCCGAATTAGCGCGGTTACAGATGGGGGACACCATTTTCAGCTCAGCGTCAGTGAAATTAACCGTTTTGAACATGGCTTCTCGCGCGTTCATCCAATTGATGTTGCCCTTAACCGTATTGATCTCGCCATTGTGGGACAAATAGCGAAACGGTTGAGCGCGGCGCCAAGCCGGAAAGGTATTAGTCGAGAAGCGGGAATGGAACATGGCCAAGCCCGATTTGAGCTCGTCATTTTGAAGATCCAGGTAATATTGCCTTACTTGTGCCGTAGTGAACTGCCCTTTATACACAATGGTGCTGGATGACATAGAGGCAACATAGAACTCATCGGTCTCTGTTGAGACTGTGGCGTTAATTGTATGTGCCGTGTATTTGCGCAATACAAATAGCTTGCGTTCAAATTCCTGCCGGGTAATGTCCGCCGGCTTTTGAATAAATACCTGTTCGATTTGAGGTTCTGAATCGACTGCGGCAGCACCAAGCATGGAATTGTCAGTAGGCACCGAGCGATAGCCCAATAGACCTAAACCTAAGGCATCCATACTGGAATTCAAAACATTTCTGCATTGCTCCGCCAGTTCGGGATCAGAGGGAAAGAAAATCATGCCTACCGCGTATTCGCCCTCAGCGGGCAGGCTTATACCGAGCCGCTGAGTTTCTGCAGCAAAAAAGTCGTGGGGAATCTGGATCAGGATGCCGGCGCCATCGCCACTCCTGACATCAAACCCGGTACCGCCGCGATGCTCCATGCAGGTCAGCATGGTGAGAGCGTTCTCAATGATATCGTGTGACTTCTTACCTTTCAGATTGGTAACAAAGCCAATGCCACAACTGTCTCGTTCAAATTCAGAACGATACAAACCACGAGATTTACCACTACTATTAGTCATATCAAGCTTCCTATCAAATATTGCTACAGGCTATCGGCCAGGCTTTAGCTAAAATACCTCGGTGCGCGCTCATCTTCAGATCAATCAAGATGTACAACTTCCGCTACGCCAACAACTCACTTTTTCGATATCTTTATCCGTGGCAAGGCTGCCAGAATTAGGATTCTGGTGGCACACCACAGATGCAGGTAATTTTTACGACACGGCCAGATAATTTGAGCAGGCTAATAAGCCCCGTATTAGACAATGCTAGCTGTCTTCAAGCTGAAAACCGGTGTTCAAGGTTCCGGGATTCTATCCAAAGCTATAATTACCGCCTAACTACTTGATATAGTAGAGAATATAATTTTTAGCGGTGATAACGCCTTGCAGAATTTGCTCCCGTCCACGCGAACCGGCTATTTCATAACATTTTCAAGCAAATTACCAGCTATTGAGCTGCTTTTAACTGGTTGTTAATTGATTTTTTGCCATGTTTTGCCGGTCGGCACGCTCACAGCGTATCGTCAAGTTAATTATGAGGTCCGTAAATTGACTCGTAATCACCATAAAACCACGTCCGGCCTGTTCATATCACTTAGGCGTAAACATCCTGAATGTAGAACTGGAATAGTGCAGGCTCCAACATTGACTATAATTTCGTATTAAGAGTAGTTATTATTCGTATTAAGAGTAGTTATTATTCGTATTAATATATGGATATATTCGCATTAAGTAACTATAATTCACGTATTAATCTCTGTCCACGCCCTATATTTTTAGTGCTGCTACGAGCCTAGGAGAGCTTTAAATTGAGAGAAACCTTGCGCGGAAGGACTTATGTATCCTAGAAAATTACAGCCGCTTATTGAAGAATTGCTTGCTGAATTTCGTGTGCTCTACCTCACTGGTCCCAGACAGGCAGGTAAAACCACTCTCGCACGCTCTGTTGCTGAGAAATTGGGTATGGGGTATATCACACTGGATGACCAAGCCACGTTAGCGTCGGCTGAAAGTGACCCCCATGGTTTTGTTCGCTCATTGGGCTCAAAGCGGGTAGTACTTGATGAATTTCAATATGCCCCAAGTCTTATTCCTGCGATTAAGGAGGCCTCCGACAAACTTAAACCCGACGAAAAAGGTAAATTTCTTTTGACCGGGTCAGCCGATATCTTTCGGTCTGCTCGCACTCAAGAGGCGCTACCTGGGCATATGGCAAGGTTGGAACTTTTTCCTCTGTCATTGAGTGAGATAACTGACCAACCTTTGAATATCATCGATTATCTGTTAACTGGAAACTTTCAATCAGAGCCCACCCCTTTTATCAGTAGAGAAGAAATAGCCCGGCTAGTGTTACTGGGCGGTTATCCGGAAGTTCAAAGCAAAAGCTCTCGGGCAAAGCAGGCCTGGTTTAAATCATATATGGAGGGGCGTCTGTACAAGGACTTTGAAACCTTGTACGCCGCTCGCGGAGACTACCACTCAAAATTACAGGCGATGGCGCCTTATCTTGCTGGGCTAAGCGGCAATTTACTGAAGTACTCAAATATTGCCAATGACCTCGAACTGAACGATAAGTTGGTAAAAAACTATATCGAAATCCTCGACCTGATGTTTATCGTACATCGCGTCCCCGCTTATTTGAAAAACCGTGCAAAACGACTAGCAGTGCGAATGCCTAAAATACATTACGTCGACACAGGTCTGGCCTGCCACTTATTAGGTCTTCGTAATGAAGAACAATTACTGCAAAGCCAATATTACGGCGGGTTGCTAGAAAGCCTTGTCTACATGGAATGTTGCAAGCAGGCATCCTGGGCTCAGGAAGAAATAGCTATATACCACTTCAGGGACAACAAACAACACGAGGTGGATATTGTATTAGAGCGAAGTAATGCGAAAATCATTGGTATTGAAATCAAAGCTTCTGCTAGCGTTAAAAAGCAAGATTTTAAGGGATTAGTAAAGCTGGCGGAATTTTCAGGCAAAGCGTTTGAGCAAGGCATCCTATTCTATACCGGTCAGGAAGTACTGCCTTTTAAGCAAGGCGAGTTAACTTTTTATGCATTACCTATAGGCTTGTTTTTGGGGGCTTAAATAGGTTCAAAACTACGGCTTTATACAAGCGACAGCCATAGAGGGCACCTTCAAGTTAAACCCACTCGTGCAAAAATAACAGGAGTAGCAGCAATGAGAGAACATACAACCGAAATGACCGTTTTAGTAACGCCGGAGATGAGTAACTTTGGTGGCAAAATGCATGGCGGTGAATTGTTGAAGCTTTTGGACCAGGTAGCCTATACCTGTGCGATGCGTTATTGCGGAAATTATGTGGTGACCTTATCAGTAGACAATGTGTTGTTTAAGCAAGCTATCGCCATCGGAGAATTATTGTTATTTAAAGCATCCGTAAATTATACCGGCCGAACCTCAATGGAGATTGGTATTCAAGTAATTGCCGAAAACCTGGAGCAGGGTTCCGTTCGTCATACCAATACCAGCTATTTCACCATGGTATCGGTCAACAAGGAGGGCAAGGCCATTCCCATTACCCCCCTTGTGTCGGTTACCGAGGAAGAGAAAAAACGCTGGCAGGACGCGGTGCAGCGTCGCGATTATTTGCAGTCTCGCAAGGGGAAATAGTCGGCAACATTTTCAGTTAAACTAATGCCAAGGCGTAAAGGGCGCTGCCAATAGCCCCGGCCTTCGTCAATAAAGTGCTAAGCTTAGACTGGCCCCACTAAGTACACAGCGTTGTACTAAACGTGGCCAACAAAACCAATAATCATGGAGATTAACTATGGAATTTTTTCTAGACCCACTTAAAAACCACTACGCGGACTTTACCGGTCGATCCACTCGACAGCAGTACTGGATGTTTATTCTATTCTACGTAATTTTTTACATTGTGGTATCGGTACTGGATGGCATATTTGGCACCATATTTCTGAGCCTAATATTTTCTCTTGTACTGTTGGTACCCAGCGTAGGTATTGCGTGCCGACGACTTCATGACACCGGCCGAACCGGGTGGTGGCAATTGATTGCACTTATCCCACTCTTAGGAACCATCGTATTGATCGTTTTTCTCGCACAAGAAGGACACGGCGACAACGAGTATGGGGCCAAGCCTGAAACCGCGGGTGACGATGCCACGACTCCAAATCTGGAAGACACAACTGACACTGAGACCTAAGATGGTGCTCGCGTCGCTCATCTTCACCTGAAAACAAATGCCTGGAATGCTTAGCTTACGCTATGATGTGGCAACGGACTCTGGGCCGATTTTTCCCTCGAAGGTAGGGTTATTTATGGTTGGCGGTTGTTTTAGACGTCGCCAGAGTACTTATCCGCTGTTGCCTTCCAGTAACTTGCCAAAATTGAGCCGACAACATTATGCCAAATGCTAAATAGAGCTCCTGGCAAAGCGGCCAAGGGTGAAAAATACTTGAGGGCCAAAGCGACACCCAAACCAGAATTTTGCATGCCCACTTCTATGGCAATGGTTCGGCTATCTGTAATCGACACTTTTAGAAAGCGGCTAATTGTGTAAGCGCCCGCCATGCCGATGCCATTGTGTAGGGCGACGGCAACGAAGGTTAATGCCCCGACTTGAACTAATGTCTGCTGATTCAGTGCAACAATAATCGCGATAATAAAGACAATAGAGAGTATTGACAGGGTCGGCAATGCTACTTCGATTCGCTGGATATATGAGCGGAAAAAATGATTAAGGAATACACCCGACAGCACGGGTGCAATGACCATTTTTAGTATACTGATGAAAATCGGCATATATTCGACATCGATAGATTCGGAGATATACAGCCAACAAAGCAAAGGCGTAAGGACGACACCCAGGAGGGTCGAAACCATGGTCATGGTAATCGACAAAGCCACATTTGCCCGGGCAAGATAGCAAATAACATTCGAGGCGGTGCCTCCTGCTACACATCCAACCAAAATTAATCCAGCTGAGATCTGATCCGGCAAACTCAAAATTCGACTAATCAAAAATGCCACCAAGGGCATGATCAGGAACTGTAAAAACGCACCGATGGCAATGGGTTTTGGGGCGATTAGCACGCGTTTGAAATCCTGTGCCGTTAAGGTTAAACCCATAAAAAACATAATCATGGATAACAGCGGAATAATCGCCCCGCTAAAACCCGAAAAAATACTCGGGACATTGTAAGCAAGCAAGGACAACAAGACTGCCCACAGAGGAAACAATGAATTAAATCGATTTAGCAATTACAGCTCCAGATGGTTGTTATATTCGGCGTCAGGATACTGGATATTTAAGGTCAGAGTAACCATTTTTCGGCCTTGTGTGTATGGGAAGTACCAGCGTCGATTTTAATGCCCTTGTTGGGTGATTACACCTCTAAATACTTTCTCATGGGTTCCCAATACTTGTTATGCCAACCTTGCTCAAGATGAGCTCTATGTTCTTCGGGAAAACCTGTGTGGTCAAATACCAACTTAGTTTCTGAACCACTAATCTCTTCAAGATCAAATTTTACGATTGAATATATACCCGATTCCCAATTACTTACTCGCCAAGCTTGTACAAGCCTTTTAGATGCGACGACTTCTATTGACATTCCAGTGATCAAACCGCCAAAGCATGAGAAATTACCTCCAGCTTCCGGCACTATTTCGGCTGGAGAGCCTGCCCACTGACCAAACATTTCTGAATTTGTTAGAGCCTCAAAAATACTACGCGACTCACATCCGAAGGATATTTCCTGATGTATTGACATGGTAAACTCCATTTCGATAAATGAGCATCTCAAAGGCTGCTGGCACCTAACAGTTTATGGTAATCGATTAAGTCTAACCCTCTTGAACAAATAGTTCAAAATGGCATATTATCGTTGTTGAGTTTCAGTACGGTCGTAAAATTGTAGCTGGATACCCCATTTAAAATATGGTGATCTATCATGGATGATATCAAAACCAATGTGTAGCCTCAGATATCAAACACCTCGGTATTACTCACGCTCAAATTTCCCGTTCTTCAGGTAATAGATAACCTGCTCTATCACATCGTCGTTTTGCATCATGAAGGTATGCGTCACCGGCATTACCAGATGATCGCGCATGCCATCCAGCTTGGTTCGTTCGACTGATACTTTCCCGTCGTTATCATCGGGTATGAATGTCGACAAAATCAAATTGATACTCTCGTTCCCAGCAATGATGCCCACATCGAAATCTGCTGCGCCCAAGCTATTTGGCACGCTGAGATCACCCGTGCCAAGCTGCAAGCCGGCGTCTCCATTTATAAAGTGGAATCCGGGAGTGTCTGCAAGCTCATCGACGACTTCGCTGCCCTTATTGGGCGGGCCCAACATTACCACACGATCTAATTCGGGTATCTCATGCTGACTTAAATATTGCCGCACTAAAATTCCGCCCAGGGAATGTGTGACAAAGTTTACTCCCGAATTATTTGGGCATTCAGCCAGCGCCGGCCTAATGGCTTTCTCTGCCAGAATTTCTATCGGGTATTCTGTAGATGGATAACCCAAATTTATTACGTCAAATCCGCTGGTCGATAGTTTCTGCTGCATTTCTTCCATCGAGCTTTCGGTTCTTGCCAGCCCATGCAGAAGTATTACGCACTCCGCATAGACCTGAAAATTCAAGAGACATAGTGCAATTAGTACCGCTAGCTTCATTTTATCGAGTCCATTCTGTTAATAGCCGTAGTTTACATCCATCTCTTGTGTGAGTGTAAACTGGGTTGGTTATGATTGTGCTAATATCGGTATTAGCACATCAGATATGGCTTGACTTCTATATGGGAAATTTTCGAATCCACGGACTAGCAAAACATACGCTTCTGTTTCTCGCCTACGGAGCCCTTGGCGTAGCCCTGACTCTGATAACGGTCTTCGTTGTGGCGTTGAATTCTCGTACCGATCTCGATGTCTGGCATCTAGCCGAGCTGGACGAAGAGTTTACAACTCACTCCGATGTAGCGAGTTTTTCTGAATATCTCGCGCTGGAGGACAGACTATTCTCGCAACTTGATAAACAGGTCTACAATAGTACTGGCCCCTCGGAAAATGACAAACTTAACCGATATAAGCGCGATAGTCTGGCCGACCCCAAGCGCTGGCCCACCAATTGGAACCGGAGTTACGAGAAGCCGGTAGTTGATCCGTCCGCCACTGTTTTACTCCTACACGGTCTTTCTGACTCGCCCTACAGCCTCAAGCACTTGGCCGAACGCCTGCGCTCAGCAAATGCCCATGTCCTGGGCCTGCGAATTCCTGGTCATGGTACGGCGCCATCAGGTTTGGTCGAAGCTAGCTGGCAGGATATGGCCGCGGCAGTGCAACTCGCCGTCCGCCATTTAGCAGAACAACACCCGGACAAACCAATCCACATTGTCGGCTACTCTAATGGTGCCGCACTGGCTGTGCACTACGCTCTTAGTACTTTAGGTCAGGCCGAACTCGATCCTGTCGATCGACTGGTATTGCTTTCCCCTGAGATCGGCGTAACACCGGTCGCCGCCTTCGCGATTTGGCAATCCAGACTGGGCCATTTCTTAGGGCTGGAGAAGCTTGCCTGGAATAGCATTTTGCCAGAATACGACCCGTTCAAATACGGCTCTTTTGCCGTCAACGCAGGTGACCTGTCTCATCGTATTACCGCAGAAATACAGCGCCTGCTCGATAAACACACAAAAAGCGGGCAGCTAGATTCCATGCCACCTATTCAAGCATATACATCAGTAGTCGACTCAACGGTATTGGCCCCCGCACTGGTCGATCGTTTGTTGAACCGTCTCCCTGCGGCAGAGCATGAATTGATTATTTTCGACATCAATGCCCGGGCCGACATTGAGCACCTGATTAAGGTGGACCTTGCCAGGATGATCAATGCCTTGAGTGAAAGCAAAGACCTTCGCTTTAAGTTGAGTTTGATTAGCAACAGATATAACCCCAACAATACGGTAGTTGAACGCCGGTGGCTTCCAAGCCAACCAGGCTACACCGATACCGCTATAGACCTAAGCTGGCCGATGGGTATTTTTTCCCTGTCCCATGTCGCCCTACCCTTCCCTGCTGAGGACCCACTCTATGGCGGAGTACCTACTAAACCCAGCCCCGGTGTAGCGCTCGGCAATCTGGCTCTGCGGGGCGAAAATGACGTATTGCTGATATCGCCCAGCGCCATGTTACGCATGAGGTGGAATCCTTTTTATCCCTATCTTGAACGAAGAACCATTGAATTTCTGGATCTCCAATAGAGCAAATATTAACTCCAATTTCGCCAGCCGGAATAAGGATTATTTCACCACGCTCGGTGGTTTAGAGACGCACCATAGAGGATCAGTAACGACTATCAAGCTTGATAGCAAAACAGGCTGCGAGGCACTTATTTGCGAGTGATTAAATCCAGCACCAGATTGTAGATTAGCTGCCGGCAGGTTTTTTCAGACAAACCCTGATGCATTTGCAGCCGCTCAAAAAACTCAAAGGATGTCACAGCATCAACAGTTTCACGGGTTTCTGGTTTAGCGGTTTTGAGTTCGGGCAGCATTTTCATCAGGTTTTTACGCAGCAGTAACTGGTTCTGCTGGTAGCGCGTACTGATTTTCTCCGAACGCCACAACAAGGCGTGGGTCGCTTTTTCCAAATGGTAGGTTTCGATATAAGTCTTAAGGCGTGCATCAACCGCCTTATTGATGCGCTCTTCCAGACTGCCGGCAAAACTCTGTTGTTCAAAAAACTGCAGATAAAGAGGCTTTAGTACTTCATCAATTTCCAGATATAACTGGTCCATTTCCGAAAAATGACGGAATACGGTACGTATAGAAATGTCAGCTTGGTCGGCTACCTGCTGTGCAGTGGGAATATAAACCCCCCTGTGCATCAACTTAATCATGGCATCAACAATTTGCTGGCGGCTGCGCTCACTGCGCTGTAGTCGTCCGTCTGGCTTGGTCACACTCACAGTTTTCTCGCTAATTATTATTAAAATCTATGGCATGGAAGATTTTACACCCGCTAAAGCGTTTTGTATCTAGCCACTCAAATTCTACCTCTGCTCAACCAACTTTGAGTTAGACGCAGGTCTAAAACTTTGAAAAATCCGCTGGCCGACGCTCCGTAAAAGCAGTCATCGCCTCTACGGCTTCAGGGCCCTGGATCATTTTTCCAAAGACATCAGCCTCTTCCTTCATCCTTGTCGAAACCACTTGCTCCATTGATGATTTTAAAAACGCTTTTGTTGTACGCAGAGAATTTGGCGGTAGCTGCGCCATTGTCTCTGCCAATTTTCTAGCTAAGGTCTGATATTCAGCGCTGGGAGCAATACGATTAACAATGCCACAATCACGGGCAGTATTAGCATCGAAATTTTCACCCAGTAATAATAACTCCGCAGCACGGTGATAACCGGCCATCAATGGCAACAAATAGCTGGAGGCGGCTTCCGGGCAAACACCCAACTTGGAAAATGGCATCGAAAAGACAGAAGTATCTGCCGCTACGACCATGTCGCAGTGCAACAACATGGTCGTGCCAACACCGACCGCGGGTCCATTAACTGCCGCTATAATCGGCTTTTTAAAGCTGGCAATAGCGGCGAGAAAGCGCGCTACCGGCGTGTCATCTCCGATAGCAGGGTTGTTCAAAAAGTCATTTAGATCATTGCCGGCTGTAAAACAGTCATGGGTGCCGGTTAATATCACAACACGTACATTATTATCATTCTCAGCGTCAAGCAGCGCATCTGCAGCTGCCCCATACATTGCCTGAGTTAAGGCATTTTTTTTATCGGGCCGATCCCAGGAAATTGTCATCACCTGATTGTCGATAGTTACATTCACGGGTATTCTTTCGTTCATAATAGTTATTCCCAATGGGTTATTTCTGCAGTAAGTCTTGTGCGTACGCACCCAGCACCAGTTGAGGATATCGGCAATCGAATAGTCCCCTGTCAGCCATTCCTTGTCACCAGATGTCCATTTATTATATCCAATAAGTTGTCATCATAAGTATAGGCATATATTATGCCATATAAACCGCTGTATTGGAGCTTTCAAGAAAATGGCGAAAAAGCGCGTTGTTATTCCCATCATACTGATCCTGCTGGCGCTCACCATATATACCCAGCGAGCCAACCTGGTGTTAGCTTTAATGGAACGCGCGCTGCCTAATATTATGGCCGGCAACCCGCTTGACGAACTTGATGATGGCTTGCATGTTGCCGTCTGTGGCGCCGGCGGCCCACTGCCCGATCCAAAGCGCTCCGGGGCATGCCTGGTGGTTATTGCTGGCGACACCCTACTCATGGTCGACGCAGGTAGTGGTGGCGCCCGTAATATCAATCGTATGCGTCTGGGAGTTGGCAACCTGGACGCTGTGCTGCTGACCCACTTCCACTCCGACCATATTGACGGGCTAGGAGAGACCGCCACCCTGCGCTGGGCCTCCAATGCCAATACCTCTCCCCTACCGGTTATCGCACCTGAGGGGGTCAATAAAATCGTCGACGGTTTTAATCTGGCTTACAGTTTTGATATGCAATACCGTCACGACCACCACGGTGATGCTGTGGCCCCCTTGTCCGGCAAAGGCATGGTTGCCAAACCTTTCAAGGCCCCCGCCGAAGGAGAGGCGGCAGTCGTCTGGGATAAAGACGGATTGAAGGTTGTCGCGTTCAAAGTCAGTCACAACCCGGTAGAACCAGCGGTGGGCTATCGCTTTGACTATAAGGGCCGTAGTGTTGTTGTCAGCGGCGACACAATGCGCTCTGACAATCTTGAGCTCTTTGCCAAAGGCGCAGACCTGTTATTCCATGAAGCACTGAGCCGAAAGTTAGTAGGCATGATGAATCAGGCGGCTCAAGCGGTCGGCAATAAGGTAATGGCCAAAGTCACCTACGATATTATCGACTACCACACCAGCCCCCTGGAGGCCGCACAGTCGGCGCAGGCCGCAGGTGTTGGCCACTTGGCCATGTATCATATTGTGCCGCCGATTATTATCCCGGGGCAGGACGCGGTTTACCTGCAAGGTGTCGCTGAAGCCTTTTCCGGGCCAACGACCCTGACCAAAGATGGTTTGATATTTTCCCTAGTTGCTGGCAACAAAGAAGTGCTAGTGAAACAGGGATTTTAGACTAATCCAGTGCGATTTTTAGTGAACTCAATTGCTCCTCCAAGTACATGTACTTAAGCTTTGTGCTTGGAGGAGCAATACCCTGATCGCCTGCATATCCCCCACCTTGCCGATACGGCAATATCCTATCAAATTGTCTATTCTTTATTCCGAATAATTTCGCTGCAACATAGCCGTATACTTAGTATTACTGGAAAAATTATAAGATAAACGGAGCAGCTTTTGAGAATTGCGGCCATTGGCGAGTGTATGCTGGAACTGTCTCCTGCGACTGACAACACTTACCGTCTAGGCTTTGGCGGCGATACGCTAAATACCGCGATCTACCTGGCAAGGTGCGGCAGCGCTGTCGATTATATTACGGCGCTTGGAGACGACCGCTTCAGTGACGATATGCTCACGGAATGGCAGCAGGAAGGCGTCGGCACACATCAGGTAATGCGTAAAGCAGGTGGACTACCTGGCCTCTACCTGATTCAAAATGATGCGCAGGGCGAACGGCGTTTCCATTACTGGCGAGATCTAGCTCCGGCCAAAACGGTATTTGACGATTCACCGAAATTACTGGAAAAACTGTCTGAATATGACTACCTCTACCTTAGTGGCATCACTCTCTCGCTCTATCGCGAAGCTACGCTGGCTCGGCTGTGGTCATTTCTCGATCGCTATCGCGCGAAGGGCGGCAAAGTAGCTTTCGACATTAATTACCGCGAACGTAATTGGCAGAGCTCTGCACACGCACTAGACACACTATCAATAATGATGACCAAGATCGATATCGCACTGCCCAGCTACGATGATGAAGTTGCACTCTATGGCCTACACACTCCCGAGGACTGCCTGCAACGATATGTAAAAGCAGGCGCCAATGAAATTGTCGTCAAAGACGGTATCAATGGTTGCCTGCTGCACACAGGCAATCAAACTCTGCATATAGCCGTGCCCCACCTTATAACAGCAGTCGATACTACAGCAGCCGGCGATTCGTTTAACGGCGCGTACCTAGCAGCACGCCTAAGAGGCGAGACACCTGAGGCTTCGGTAAGTGCGGGCCAACAATGTGCAGCACAGGTTATTCAGCACCCGGGGGCCATTATTCCACGCGCGCTGTTCACCAAAGGGAACTCCTCATATGCTGGCTAATGCCACAAGAACAATCGCCCTGAATGTCTTACTAATATCTGTCATCTTCATAACAGCTTGCGGTGAAAAGTCTGGCGAGCGCACCATACGTCTGGCACATAACCTGGACATTCAGCATCCTGTCCACAAGGCCATGCTGTATATGAATAAACGACTCAAATTGCATTCCGCCGATACAATGCAACTGGAAATTTACTCCTCTGGTCAGCTGGGCTCGGAACGAGAAGTGCTGGAGCTACTACAAATCGGCACTTTGGGCATGACCAAAGTGTCGGCAAGCTCAATTGAAGCCTTCGTGCCGGCAATGAAGGTATTCAGCCTACCCTATCTGTTTTCGTCACAAGAACACCTGTGGAAAACACTCAATAGCGATATAGGCCAGACCTTACTCGAGGCGGGCATTCCTTTTCGAATCCGGGGTCTGGGTTATTACGACGCTGGCAGTCGCAGTTTTTATTCCACCAAGAAACAAATACTCAGCCCCGACGATTTACGCGGTATGAAAATACGGGTCATGAGCAGCCAATCGGCCGTAAATATGGTGAACACCATGGGCGGCTCTGCTACTCCAGTATCGTGGGGAGAGCTGTATACGGCGTTACAGCAAGGCGTGGTAGACGGTGCCGAAAACAACCCTCCCAGCTTTTACCTATCCAAACACTATGAAGTCAGCAAGTACTACACCCTGGACGAACATACCTCTATTCCAGATGTCATTGTGATTGGCACACACATCTGGAATCAGTTAAACGCACAAGAGCAAAGCTGGCTGCAACTGGCAATGAATGAGTCTACTGAGCATCAACGCCAACTCTGGCAAGAAGCCACTAACGAGGCCCTGATTGCAGTCAAAGCTGCCGGCGTCGAAGTTCGATTAGCTGACAAAAGCCGCTTTCAGCAAAGCGTCTCTGATTTGATCACAGTCCACCAGGGTACCGAACTGGGCGACTTGATTTTCGAAATACAAAAGCTGGAAATTTAGTATGAGTACAACGCTAAGGACAATAGGACAGGTGGACCGTGCTATACAGATATTATTGTGTCTGTTGATGGTCTTTTTAGTCATCGATGTCAGCTGGCAGGTCGTCACCCGGTTTATTTTGCCTGAGCCTAGTTCCTATACCGAAGAAATCGCCCGTTTTCTGCTGATCTGGATTGGCCTACTTGGTGCCGCTCATGCCTACCGCAGCAGAATGCACCTGGGTATCGACATCATTAGCGAGAAACTTCAGGGCAGATCGAAAACCACTGCCACGCTGTTTGTTTATCTGGTATGCGCGGTATTTGCCATCGCTGTTCTGATCATCGGTGGGCTCAACCTGGTTCTGTTAACCCTGGAGTTGAAGCAAGCCTCTGCTTCACTGGGTGTGCGTATGGGGCTGGTATATCTGTGCCTGCCACTCAGCGGGCTGTTGATCGTGCTGTATACCCTGGAAATGGTCATTAACCATTACTCAAATAAAAATCACCCTAGGGGCCGCTAATGGATATCTCTGTACTGGTTCTTGTCATCACATTTGTTGTATTGCTGCTGGTCAACGTGCCCATCGCCATTGCCATCGCAGCCGCGACGCTGGTGACCATGCTATTAACAGTAGATGCGCTGCCCGCGGTCACCACGATAGCACAGCGTATGAGTGCCGGAATGGACAGCTTTGCGCTGTTGGCGATCCCCTTTTTTATTCTATCGGGTTATCTTATGGGACAAGGCGGTATCGCTAAACGGCTGATTGAATTTGCCAGGGTCATCGTGGGCAGGCTGCCGGGCGGTCTCGCCTTTGTGAATGTCATTGCCTGTGCACTGTTTGGTTCTATTTCAGGCTCTGCGGTAGCGGCCACCTCGGCCATTGGCGGCTTTATGATTCCAGCCATGGAGAAAGAAGGCTACGACAGGGAGTTCAGTACTGCCGTCACCGTCACCGCCTCAACCACCGGCCTGCTCATTCCGCCGAGCAATATTCTCATTATTTTCTCACTCGCCAGTGGCGGCGTATCCATCGCAGCGCTGTTTATTGCGGGCTATCTACCCGGTCTGCTGGTTGCGGGATCCCTCATGATCGTATGCGGTATCTATGCTAAAAAACGTGGTTATCCCGTTGGTGAAAAAATCCCTCTGAGTGAGGCCTTATCAAAAATGCTGGGCGCGATACCCAGCCTATTTCTTATTTTCCTGGTCATCGGCGGCATTATCGGTGGTTACTTTACTCCCACAGAAGCGGGCGCCATTGCGGTGTTGTATTCCCTGCTGCTCTCAATGTGCCTTTACCGCGAGATAAAACCCCGGGACCTGCCAGATATTCTGCAGAAGTCCGTCACTACCACCTCTATTGTTATGCTACTCATTGGTGCCTCAGCGGCCATGTCCTGGCTACTCTCTTATGAGAATATCCCACAAATGATTAGCGCATCCATATTGGGTTTAACCAACGAAAAAATACTGATTTTGCTGTTGGTTAACTTAATCTTGCTGGCCGTTGGGACTTTTATGGACATGACCCCGGCAGTATTGATATTTACACCCATACTCATGCCAATAATGGACAGCCTGGGAATTTCACCATTGCATTTTGGTATCATAATGATTTTGAATTTATCGATTGGGCTGTGTACACCGCCGGTCGGCAGCGTGTTATTTGTCGGCTGTAGTATTGGTAAAACCCGCATTACCAGTGTCATTAAACCCCTCATGCCACTGTATTTTGCCATGTTTGGCGCACTGGCACTGGTTACGGCTTTTCCCTCAATTAGCGAGGCACTTCCTCGAGCCTTAGGATTATATTAAAAGAGCTGAAAAACACACTTTTCTAACCGCCACAATTCAATCAAATTGCATTGATTGTCACATTATTGTGCCGGTGCCTTAGTTGTTCGACCCTGCACGTAGGCACCTGCCAACATAGCGGCCAATGTGATCAGTAGTGGCCAATTGGCGGCGCCAAGGCCAGCGATTGCCGGACCAGGACAGACGCCGCATATTCCCCAGCCGATGCCAAAAAGTGCAGCACCTACCAGAGTATCGCGATTCATCTCGGAAGCATGAGCTTTGAAACCTGATTCGAACAGGGGCTTATTCATGAGTTTTGGTATTAACTGATAGGCTATTAAGGTAACAAACGATGCTGAGCCCAATACCCAAAGCAGGCCAAAATCTTCAAACCTGAGAAATGATAAAACCACCTCGGGTTTTATCATGGTGGAAAAAGATAATCCGAAGCCGAATAGAGCTCCGGCAATTATCACACTCAATAATGATGAGGCCTTCATTACACGCCTCCCAAAGTTCTTACTACGGCGGCTGACACCATAGCCGATGCAAGGAAAATAATTACCGCCAGCAACGATGGCAGCTGAAGAGAAGCCAGGCCACAAATACCGTGACCGGAAGTACAACCATTAGAGAGCCTTGCGCCGTAACCGGCGATAAAACCCCCAATAGCTAGTTGCCACCAACTCACCGTAGTCTGAAAAGGCTCACCCACCGAGTATACCCATACCAGGGCTCCCAAAATAAGACCGGCGGCATAAGCCAGCCTCCAGCTTCTGGTAGAGAGAAATTTATCTTGTTTAAAATATTCTCTATTGGAGAAAAACGACCAGCTGCTGGTAAATACCGAACTCATACCGCCAACTAGACCTGTCGTAATAAACAGAAAGCTCACTGCGATACCGATAAACAGGCCGCCTACCAAGTACTGCATAATGCCCAACGGGAATAGCGCATCAATGATCGTCATAACTCGCCCTCGGCGATGAATCGCGTAATTAGGCGAGCATAGACTAATCAGGGAAAACAATCACTACTACCACCACGTGGCGTACAGACCTACCAAAATAAGCACCACACCGATACCCGCAATGTTATAGCTACGCGATGTAGTGAACTCAACATCCGACAGGTCTACCGCGTTTTCATGCTCACCGGCCTTCTCCAGCATTACGGTAAGCACTGGCAATACAATACACAGAATAAATACCAGACCTACACGATCAATAAATGGCACCTCGGGCAGCAGGAATTTAAAGGCCAGTGAAAATACCGCAGAACCTACCGCGGCCACCAGAGCGGCATTGACGGTGGCGCGCTTCCAGAACATGCCCAGTAGAAATAGAGCCACGATACCCGGCGTGAAGAAACCGGTAAATTCCTGAATATACTGGAATGCCTGATCAAAATTACCCAACAACGGCTTGGCACAAATCATCGCGATGAGCAGAGCACTAAAACTTACAATTCGGCCAACGCTAACATAGTGTTTCTCGCTTTTATCCGGGCGATGGTATGAGTACAAGTCCATAGTAAAAATAGTAGCAATACTATTCATCATGGATCCAAGCGAAGAAACAATGGCGGCTACCAGAGCCGCAAAAACCAGCCCTTTTATACCGATCGGCATCAATTGCATCATGGTGGGATAGGCCTGGTCCGGCCGCTCCAGATTAGGAGCAAGGATTACCGCCGCGATTCCCGGTAATACTACAATAATAGGCATCAATAATTTAAGAAAAGCCGCAAAGACAATGCCTTTCTGGCCTTCTTCGAGACTTTTTGCCGCCAATGCACGCTGAATAATATATTGGTTAAAACCCCAGTAAGAGATATTCATAATCCACATACCGCCGATCAACACTGAGATGCCCGGCAGACTCATATAATGAGGGTGATCTTTATCCAGAATCATATCGAATCGGTCACCTGCCTGATCGGTGAGGTTAATAAACCCGGCAACAATCCCGTTGCCTTCAGAAAGAAGATCGAGGCAGATCCAGGACAAAATTAGGCCACCCATGACCAAAATTACCACTTGAATAATATCCGTAAAGGCTACCGCTTTAAGGCCACCGTAAAGCGAATAAGCGGCAGCAAAGGCACCCAGAAACATCATTCCGTAGACCATATCAATGCCGGTTACTGTGTTAATCGCCAGAGCACCCAACCAAAGAATAGAAGACAGGTTCACAAAGACATAAACGCCTAACCAGAATACCGCGAGGATAGTACGAACCTTATGATCGAAACGCTGCTCCAGAAACTGGGGCATGGTGTAAATACCGCGCTTCAGAAAGATGGGCAGGAAATACTTGCCAACGATAATAAGCGTAATCGCCGCCATCCATTCATAGGAGGCTATCGCCAGTCCGATAGCAAAACCCGAGCCCGACATGCCGATAATCTGTTCTGCCGAGATATTGGCCGCAATAAGCGATGCCCCTACCGCCCACCAGGGCAAACTATTACCCGCCAGAAAGTAATCTTTTGTATCCTTATCGTGACCTGCCTTCTCACGAGAGACCCAATAGGCGATGCCAATAAGGGCAACGACATAAACGACAAAAATGGTGATATCAATATTGTGCAAAAGCATTCTGTACCTCTTCAATAAACATCAAGAGAAACCGTAGACCTAACGATTAGATCACGATGTTCTCGTATGGCCGTATCTATTCGGAAACGCCGATTATTGGCGCCGCTGTATTCGGTCTTAAGGTGTTTCAACCAAAAAATCATCAAACTGAATAAAGGAGTCCGTTAGTGGGCCCCATTCACTGGAGTTACCGCCGTGAAATGTGGAAAAGTAGAGGCAGTCTATTTCTCCCTGGTTACCCACCCTAAGCCTAAAATCACTTTTTTCCATTACCAGCTTGCCGTCCACCCAAGCCTGAATATGCGCATCTTGACCATCTGCCGTGTTGATGCGTATACGCTGCTTAAGTTCAACCCACTGGCCTGGCTGAAAAACTACTCCCTGCAGCGGCAGTTGCTCTCCCCACTTATGTTGCATATCAATATAGTAGAGGTAGATTTCGGCGCTACCGCCCTCGCGCCACATAAAGCGGGCGCTCCAGCCTTCACCGTTATCCGGGTGGCGGCCACCCGTAAAAGTTGAACCGCCGCTGGTTAAACCCGGAAGTTTGCCTCCGAGGCGAAAATCGAAGCCTTCCTCAAACATCACTTTATAAGACAAAATATATTCGTCTGCGGCAGGTATGTTGGCTTCAAACTGACCACCGGTCTGGCCGGGGCCAACACCACCTTTGGGATACATCAAACGCAGAGATTTTCCCTGTACCGGACTCCCGACCACAGAAGCTCGACCGAAGAAATCGACCCAGCCAATATTGCCCCAATCATTGGTCAGCTGTTGGTCCGAATATAGGCCCACCTCCGTCGATTCAAAGTTTTCTAACAGGATGACTGGGGCAGACAGGTGCACGTCGCTCAATGGCCCGGAATAAGCTGTATCAGTCCAAAGAAAAAACACGAAAGAGGCTAAAATTTTACTATTCATTTATGACCTATCCATAATTACGGAGCACTCACCCCGCGGATTTTTGAGACGCGAAAAACTACACTACCTACCTTAACCAAAATGACGGAGTATGGGACATTAAAAAGTGAATTCAATGTTTTCTATAAAAATCAATAAGGCCGAATTCCAATAATATTTACTCGGTAAAATACGATAAAGTAGTTCCAAGTCTGTTCATTTATACCGCAACTAATATTGGCGAAATACCCCACATTGGAGGTACTAACGGTGCTATCAAAAACCATTATAAAAAATGATGATTCACCACACTTGTCACTAACAGAAAATGCAGGCTACGCCTGTGGTGATATCGCATCAAATTTTTATTGGCGAGTTTTTGATGTATTTCTATTTATATTCTATACCGATGTATTCGGGCTCCACCCTGCGGCGGTTGGAACAATGATGTTGGTCACCCGTCTAGTTGACGCATTCTCAGACCCACTCATGGGAGCATTTGCCGATAGAACACAGACGCGTTACGGAAAATTTCGCCCATACCTGCTTTGGGGCATTATACCCATAGCCGCAGCGGGCGTTTTGACCTTCACCGTACCCGATCTTGATGACAGCGGTAAACTGATCTGGGCCTATGCGACCTACATTTTCATGATGCTTGCCTATACCTTTATCAATGTACCTTATGGTGCTTTACTCGGAGTCATTACCGGCGATACACAAGCGCGTACCACCTTAACCAGTTTTCGGTTTATCGGTGCCTTCTCCGGTGGCTCACTAGTCGCCTACATGACACCAGAACTAGTGGCCTATCTGGGAGACGGCGACGAGATAAGCGGCTGGCAGTTGACCATGGCTTTGTACGGTGTAATCGCGGCGGTGCTTTTCATCATCACATTTTTTACAACAAAAGAACGTATTGCACCACCGCCAAATCAGAAAACGCCTATTGTTCAAGACATCAAAGATCTTTTCAGCAATAAGCCCTGGCTAGTTTTGTTTAGTCTTGCCTTAATTATTATGTTAACTATCACCTTACGAGGCAGTACCGGGACGTTCTATTTCAAATATTATGTCGGCAGGGAGGATTTAATCGGCAGCTTCGCGATGGCCTATATGATATCGCTGGCCATTGGTGCGGCCTCAACGCCACTGCTAACCCGGTTTTTGGATAAACGCCGGTTACTCATTGTACTTATGAGCATTGTCGGAATCTTATCCATTGTTTTTTACTTTGTTCCCAAGGATCAAATCGCCTTGATGTTCGCATTACAGATTACGATTGGCCTGGCTCTGGGCCCCAAATCTCCATTGGTATTTTCGATGTATGCCGATACCGCAGACTTTTCCGAGTGGCGCACCGGTAGGCGCGCAACTGCCATGGTATTTTCAGCCGCCGCTTTTTCACAGAAACTTGGTGGCGCCCTGGCCGGAGGAATGATCGGATGGACGCTGGCATCCATGGGCTATGTCGCAAATCAGGTTCAAAGCGGTGCCTCTGAACAAGGCATCGTTTTATTAATGACACTTATCCCTGGCTCTTTCGCGATAGTCGCGGCATTCTGTATCCGATACTACACGCTTGACGACCAGCATTTGTCTGACATTCAAGAAGAACTGGCTATTCGAAAACAGCAGACGCAAGAAGCATAAGGTGAGCAACGAACCGCTGGCTACCAGCTACCACAAAAACAAACGTGTCATTCTTACCAGCCCCATCACAATGAAGAAGGCTGGCGGGTTTCTGTGGAACTCAAAAATGATGATACAAATGAATTGCAGGGGTTACGCCACCTCTCAATTTATGCAGCCAGAGCCGGCGAAATATTCACATGCGCCCAATATGGAAGCTAAAACTTTCATGCAACCCGAGCAAGATTATTACGCGCATCACCCGGGGCGTTTTTTTTACATCAAAGATGAAGACTCCGGGGAGATATTTTCAGCGCCCTTCGAGCCGGTAAGACGACCGCTAGACAGGTATGAATTTTCCGTTGGTAGTAGTGACATAAGCTGGCGCATAGAAAGTCTTGGCATAGAAGTCGAGCTACTGCTCACGCTGGCTTGTGATGAAGCTATTGAGCTGTGGCAACTCAGAATCAATAACCGCTCAAAAAGGCTACGCAATATTAGTATCTATCCGTACTTTACTATTGGACATATGTCATGGATGAATCAGTCAGCAACCTTCGATCCATCTTTGAATGCATTGGTGGCTAAAAGTATTAGCCCATACCAGAAGGTCGATCAGTACTTAAAACAACAAAACTTTAACGACCAAACCTTCTTGTTATCAGACACCGCGCCCTACGCATGGACAAGCACCCAGGAAAGTTTTGAGGGGGAAGGCGGACTGCACTGTCCGACCGCTATCAGCGCAGCGCAATTACCCGGCGCCAGCGCCAACTACGAAGCCATTGTGGCGGTTATGCAATTTCGCCTTAAACTCAAGCCGGAAAACGAGGAACAGCATAGCTACAAATTTCTATTTGGGCCTGCTCAGAATCGGGATGAGATATCAAATATCAAGCTGCGTTACCTTTCAGACCCCAAGGCCTTTGATATTGCTGCGCAGGACTATTCGAATTATATCGACAAAGGCAAGGGATGCCTGAGAATCCATACACCCGATAGAGAATTCGATAACTTCGTCAATCAATGGCTACCCCGACAGATGTTTTATCACGGGGATGTTAACCGGCTAAGTACCGACCCCCAGACACGCAACTACCTGCAAGACAATATGGGAATGTGTTACATCAAACCTGCGACCACTAGAGCCGCGTTTCTGACTACCTTGTCTCAGCAAAGTCGTAATGGAGCGATCCCCGATGGGATATTACTGCACCCGGACGCAGAACTGAAATATATTAACCAGGTGCCACACACCGATCATGCAGTCTGGCTTCCCATCTGCCTGGCTGCCTACCTCAACGAACACAATGATCTGGCGCTGCTCGACGAATATATTCCGTTTGCTGACAGTGAGGGCAAGCAAACGGTGCTTGAACATATCAATCTGGCGATGGACTACCTGCTTAAAGCCAGAGACCAGCGGGGGCTCAGCTTTATTGAACAAGGCGATTGGTGTGACCCGATGAATATGGTCGGCTATAAGGGTAAGGGGGTTTCCGCCTGGCTGTCTCTGGCAACCGCTTACGCGCTAAACTGTTGGGCGGATATATGTGACGATCACGCAGCAACGTACGGCGGAACCCTTCGGCAGAAAAACCATCGAGATTCTGCCAAGGAAATTAACCAAGCGGTTAACCAGCATCTTTGGCAAGGTGATTGGTATGGGCGTGGCATCACCGATAACAATGTGATATTCGGTACTGCACAAGATGAGGAAGGCAGCATATACCTCAACCCGCAGAGTTGGGCAATGTTGAGCGGGGCCGCCGATACCAATCAGATAAACAGCATATTGCGGCACGTCGATGATCGGCTTGCCACACCCTATGGGGTGATGATGCTAGCGCCAAGTTATACCTCAATGCGAGAGGACATCGGTAGAATTACACAGAAGTACCCCGGCACGGCCGAAAACGGGTCAGTCTATAATCACGCTGCTATTTTTTACGCATTTAGCCTGTACGAAATCGGCGACAAAGACCGTGCCTTTGAAGTCATTCGGCACATGCTACCGGATGGAGATACAGCCGTTCGCAGGGGTCAGCTTGCGGTATATATTCCCAATTATTATCGTGGTGCCTATCTTCAATTCCCACAATCGGCTGGCCGATCAAGTCAGCTTTTTAATACCGGTACGGTGTCCTGGCTTTATCGCTGTCTAATAGAGGGCCTGTGTGGGCTGAAGGGTAACAAGGGCGACCTTGTGGTCAAACCTCAATTGCCCAGCGAATGGCCCTCCATAAAAGTAAGCCGCGAGTTTCAAGGAGCGATGTTCCACGTAACAATCAGCCAGCATCTGGAACGAGAATCGACCGAGCTTATAGTAGATGGCCTGCTACTCTCGGATAATCGAATACGCCATATTGAGACGGGGAAGAATTATACAGTCATAGTTAAGACGCCTAAGCAAAGTAGTCGGCACTCATGTTGATAATTGTTATGGGAGTCAGCGGCAGTGGTAAATCGTCAGTTGCCCAGGCCCTGGCGAAACAGTTTTCCTATGAGTACATCGAAGCCGATGATTTCCATACCGACATCACCAAACAACTTATGGCCGAGGGAAGACCTCTCGACGATACCGTTCGAGCCCCCTGGATTGACAGCATGTGTACTTACTTAAAACTCAAGAGACAAAGTGGCATAAATTGTATCTTGGCGTATTCAGGATTGAGACGAGAGCATAGGCAAAGATTCCGTGAACTAGGCTTTGATAATCTATTCCTGTTTCTGCAAGCAGACCAAAACCTTATTCATTCACGCGTAGATGGCCGGGACAACCATTTCTTTCCCACTCAACTAGTGCAGAGCCAATTCGATAGTCTTCAACAGCCGCGTGGTGAGACTGACGTGGTGTCAATCAATGCATCCAAAAATTTGGCCACTGTAATAGACGAATCGCTAATAGCGGTTAAACTCAAAGTTGCGAGAAAATCAATATGACAAAATTCCTATTCAGACCCACAGTTTTACTGCTCCTATTTTCCGCCTTATTAATACCCACCACCGGACAAGCTATTGAGGCAAGTAAGGCCCAATCGTCTCCGATAATTGACGGTGCCGCGACAGAGTCCGTTTGGGAAGACGCACCATGGCACAAGATGGACAAACATATGCTGGGTGAATTCCCTGAGCAGTCCGACTTTTCTGGTCAATTTAAAGTATCCTGGGACGAAAGAGGCCTATATATTTTGGCAGAGATCACAGATGACGTGCTATTTGATCAACATGCAGACCCACTCTTTAAGTATTGGGATGACGACTGCCTGGAAATTTTTATTGATGAAGATATGTCGGGCGGAAATCATCAGTTTGATTTCAATGCTTTTGCCTACCACGTGGCCCTCGACAATCAGGCTGTCGACATGGGGCCCAACAATCCAGACGGGAGCACGCAGTTTATTCTATTGAATGATCACGTAGAGAGCGTCTGGAAGCGTAGCAAGGAAAAACCTCATAAGCTGATATGGGAAGTTGCCGTCTCGGTCTACGATGATAGCTTTCAATACCTTGCCAACCGCGCATCAAGCTCTATTCCCCTCATACTCACAGAAAACAAAAAGATGGGGTTTATGCTGGCCTACTGTGACAATGACGGCAGCAAGGAACGTGAGCATTTCCTGGGATCACAGGAAATAGCCCCTGTTAACGGCAACAAAAATCTGGGCTATATCAATGCCAGCGTTTTTGGACCCTTATTATTAGTTAAGTAAATTCGGCATGATCAACATCATGCAGATATCGACATTGCAACGTTTTATGCCGAGCATCAAATGGCTTTAGACGCTCTAGATCAGACGGATATTTGGTTAGAACTCACACTTCCGCTAAGCGCTCTGTTTCAAAGTGGATACTATGCTTGATAGATGTACTCGCTTAAGCCACAGGATCAATAAAACTGGTAATGGTTAAGCGACCGGTTAAGGGATTTGGATCCAGATTAAACTCCCCACTGATAGACCCTGAATGCAAGGAGTTACCTCGATATATAATTAGCCGATTAAAAATCCCCTGCTGCTCTGCTATACGCTCAAATAACGGCGTATCACCATTGATATACGCCGCAGGTGGTATGTCAGCCGTCCCATTTACCCCTTCAAGCGATTTGGCATATGCGTGCTTGCGACTTTCATCCAAATATTCATAGCCAGTCTTTCTATGTCGATAAAATGACGTACCGCCTTGCTCTCCTTTAAAGAGATAATAGATTGAGGCCAATATGTCTCCGTCAAGGGAATCGAAATGTGGAATCCGCTGATACAAATTCAGTTGCTTTGGTTCTGTAGTAACCAAGGAATAGTCACAACCAGAAAATTCCAGTGTGCGGGCATCTAGCTCAAAGTATTCCAATATCGTACTCTGCAGATCGCTGCGAATCAGTTGTTCAAAAGCCTTAGGTGCTGGTGCTCTGATGCCAGGGTAATATTGAAAAGTTCTGCTGAAATTAAGACGCGCAGCCAGCTCAGCCAAACAGTCCGGATTTTCGACAAAATTATCAATAACCAACAAGGGCGATTTTTCTTCGCCGATAGTTAATTTACTAATCTCGATATTGCGACCTGCGAGTAGATCCATTTATATGCACCGACTAGTTTTATTTTTCACACTTGGAGACTCTCTCAAGAGGGAGCCTTACAATATTGATTCAAAAAATCTGCATGGGCAGGAAGTTTGTCAACAGCGGTCATTATTGATGCTCTGTAGCCGTTAAGAAATTGCTCCAAATCCTCGTCTGACATAGTCCGCACGGCATGGTGGTATTGTTGGGGCATAATGCCCTGACCCAACATCACCTGCACCCAGGAATCTACCCGAAATAGTTCGCCATCAGACTGATAGGCTTTTCCTGATTCTTCAAATAATTTAATGCGGTGGGCCAAGGTATCTGGAATATCCATGTTTTTGCAATAACGCCAAAACGGGCTATCGTCTCTTTGAGTTGCATGATAATGCAGAACGATAAAATCCCGAATCTTCTCAATTTCAACCGTAGACTGCTGATTATATTCATCAATGGTAGTCTGATTAATACCACCAAAGGGAAATAGTCGCATCAAGCGAGTAACCGCCATCATAAATAGATGAATGCTAGTAGACTCCAACGGCTCGACAAAACCGCTGGAGAGGCCCATGGCGATACAGTTTTTGTTCCAGTTTTTTCTTCGTCGCCCAGTTCTGTATTTTATCACTCTGGGCTCGGTAATAGGTTTGCCCTCGATATTCGCCAACAGTTTTTCTTTGGCCTCTTCATCAGACATATACTTACTGCAGAATACCAATCCATTGCCCACTCTATGTTGAAGCGGAATCTTCCACTGCCAGCCGGCCTCATGAGCAATTGAACGTGTATAGGGCACTGCCGGTCCAGTCGATTCAGTTTGTACCGCCACTGCACTATCACAGGGCAGCCAATGAGACCAATCTTCGTAGCCGGTATGCAAAGCCTCTTCAATGAGTAGACCTCGAAATCCAGTGCAATCAATAAACAGATCACCTTCAATGGACTGACCTGAGTCAAGGCTTAAAGATTTTATATAACCCGAGTCATTGTGTTTTACGACATTAACAATTTTTCCTTCTACCCGATTTACACCCTTTCCTTCACAAAACTTACGCAAGAACTTGGCATATAATGTCGCATCTAGATGAAAGGCATAATTTATCTTGGATTTATCAGACGTTGCAAACTTACCGGCCTTGGCCGCCTGTAATTCATAGCAATAATCACCAAAAGGTGCCTCAAATCCTTTTTCCTTTCCATACAACCAAAAATCATGAAACTCGCCGAGAAAGAACTCCCTACCCGTTTTCCCGAACGAGTGAATATATTGATCACCTTTAGCGCCCCAATTCTCAAAATCAATGCCTAACTTAAAGGTAGCCTGCGTGGCACGCATGAACTCTTGTTCATCAATTCCAAGTAGCTTATGAAAAATTCGCATTGGGGGAATAGTCGCCTCGCCGACGCCAATAGTGCCGATGTCATCTGACTCGATTAGGGTAATGTCCAGCAACTTACCCAATTGCTTTGAAAGGCCTGCAGCGGCAATCCAACCAGAGGTACCCCCTCCTGCGATCACGACTTTCTGTATGTCCTTTTTTTCTACATTCATAACCATTTCCCGTTTGCTACCCGATCAGTCTAGCTAGCGATTAAGCTTATTTATTAACTGCGCTCTTAATTGTCTTGCCTGCGCATCATCAAGTTTCTCGAGTATACCGCGGGCCTGTTCTGGCAAGTGCTCCCCGGCTAGCTGGGCGTCGCCAAAAATGTAGTAGTTGAAAATATGTCGCCATGCCTCCTTTTCGGCCGAAGGTCGATCACGCAGGCTTAGTAAGGCATGATTCAAAACATTCATGGCCTGACCATTAACCTGGGGAAAGGTATTCCACCAATAATTTATAAGAACATTAAATTCGCTGGTGGCCTCTACCTGATGCCACCACATGCAGGGTATATAGATCGCGTCGCCAGCTTCCAATTCAGCCACTTGCCCTACAGACATTGCTTCTTCAAAACGAGGGTATTTCTCCAGATCTGGTGCGGAAAAGTCCACCATGGTAATCGCCTGCCCACCTGGAGTTAAATCAAGCGGCCCGGGATACAAATTCTGTATTTGATCCGGCGGAAATAGCGTAAACTTACGCTTACCTACTGCGCAACAAGCTATATTACTTTGAGCATCGTAATGACAAGGTGAGGTGGTCTTGTTGCCAATCCAAATACCCACCATCGGATCACCTTTTTCCAAAGGGTTTTCCTCAAAAAATCCGCCATTTAACGAAAGCCCATTATCTACGCTTAGCCCGGGGAAAAAGATATCAATGATATTCGAGGCTATATAACGAACGGGTGGGGCGGCATCGTTGATATGGTCTAATATTTCATCAAGTACATCCTCGATGGAAGCTCGACGAATCTCAAAATTCAGGGCGCTAACGTCAGGCTTGTAAGATAGACGACCCTGTGTTTCAGCATCGCCATAGTATACCGGCGCGGCTTTTCCGCTATAAAAGCTCCTTAAGGTTTCGATCGCCCTATGATTAGAACTCATTCCGTCTTTAACCAATGGCCAATCTTTTACCAGCCCTTTCAATAATAAGGGTTTGGTCGATGAAAATACCTCGGGCGGAATATTATTAGGTGTACAAGCTTCCAGTACGTCTACTTTTTTTGTTATATCAGTCATGCCTTTTACTTCGTTTTTTGTATTTGACCTGAAGTTGCCTTAGGTTAACACAGGCATTACGGCCTTGAGTTCTTAAGTCCAACCAGTTTCTTAATATTATTAAGCGATGCCAATACCAAGAACGCACCTTCCAGGAAGCCTGATGCATTCAATTTGGCCAAATTCTCACCACTCAAAGCCGCCAGCTTTTCTCTAGAGATAGTATAGTTGCCATGCAATCTATGTAACTCGCCATTATTCAGTTTAATTTCCAGGCTAATGGGTTCTATTAGGTCCAAAGACTCAAACGCCGAAAACATTGCATCGCTGACAGCCAAGCCATCGTTAATCCCTTTTAGCACCGTATTTATTCTCTCTAGATAGGGACTATTACCACCATACTCTGAGAACACACGCTCTCCCAATGAATTACTAATGCGCGGGCTGTCCATATCTATGTGAACTACCGCCGCATACTCGTCGCCACCATCTGCAGACTGGTCTTGAAATCCAATTAGGAATGGCCCCCGCTCTACTATCGCCGGAATGTAGCTGGCATTCCATCCGTCCTTATTAAGATAGAGATTTTCATTATGTTTAATGCCTAACATTGCAACCGACTGATATTCTTCAGTGTCTGCATTTTTTTGGAAAAGAATCGGGTATTCTTGTTGTACATCCCCAAACTCAGTTGGAAATGTAATGACCCCACTGACATCATCGCCGAATTGAGCTGAGTGCTCTGTGACGATTTTTACGTCTTTGTGGGTAATATTATTTAGTAATACATGGTTGGCCATTATGACAAACTTCCTAATTATTATTTCTCAATAGCTCGCGACCATTCTAGCGGTTATCAATGATATCGTCATTGATTATCCAAGTTACAGCAACGTAGCCTACCGACTGTATTATTCTGATTACTATTAAAAAGGCCGCTAATATTAGCGGCCTTTCACCTAACATAAAGTACCATCTGGTCTAATCTAAACAGTACTTTTGTAACACACTACTTAGAAGTCGAAACGAACACCTAATGCATAACGCGGGCCTAAATCCTCAAGATACTCGACCTGAGTTTTGGAGCGACCATGGTCACGACGATTCTCACCCGTTAGGTTAAGGCCCTCCGCGAAGATATTAAGGCTATCGGTAACCTGGTAGCTTATGTTGAAGTCAATTTGGGTAAACTCCTCGACATAAACCGGGTTTTTCGAACTGCCTCTATTAGCATCGTTAAGGTATTCATCACGCCAGTTGTAACCTAGCCGCGCCTGAATACCATATTTCTCGTAGGATGCAACCAGGTTTGCAGTATCACTTAAACCCAACAAAGCAAATTGCGATATGCTTGGATCGGCACCATCGTTATATCCGATGTCACCATCAACCATTGTATAGTTTGCCTGAATGCCAAAACCGGAGTCGCCAAAGAAATACTGTCCGGCGATTTCGATGCCGTGAATCTTCGCTTCCTTGTTGTTTACCGGCTTACTAACTTGCCATATCGTTTCAGGGTCACCGGCCTGAGGAATGATATCGTAGTTAAATGCAACCGCTTCAGCGTTGGCGACTAGATATTCGTCTTTAGGGTCGCCAGTAAAATCATCTGGGTTATCCAGAATTGCCGTCATTACAAACAGGGAGGTATTATCAACTCCTTCACCCATTTCATTCAGCAGAGCTTCGGCTTGCTGAGCACGAGGCCCACTGGTTGCATCCAATATCCCAAACAGCGTGGAATCAACCTTTTCCGTTCCGACGAAGTTTTTCACTCGTTTCTCGAATACGCCAAAAGATACGTAGGCGGATTCAGCAAAATACCATTCAACAGACATGTCGAAGTTATCGGATTCTAGCGGAATCAAATTGGGGTTATGCGAATCGGCCGTTGGAATATGTCCATTGAGCGTCGAACCGCCGCCAGAGCTAAAATTACTCACATCACTCTGCAAGTCAGTATAACCTGCACGGGCAATGGTTTTACTATAGGAAACACGCGCTTTAAAGTTTTCGACAAGATCAATATCGAAATCGACACTAGGCAACAAATTGTTATAGCTCTCAGTATTGGTTACCGTCTGGGCATCATCAAATCTTACTGTTTGAAAGTCATTATTGTCTTGCCAAGCCAGATATTTTGGTACACGCATCTGAGTAGACGATGTGACATCCGTTTTCTCATAACGCATTCCTATCAATACGTTGGTCGGCATATTGCCCAATTCGCCCTGCATGCCAACCTGGAGATAGGCGGCAAGCGTATCTTCCTGAACAGTGTTGTCGTCTGAAAAAGCAGGGTTATAGGCTAGCACATAGCCATTTTCCTCAGTACCGTAAATGTCTATAAGTGCCTGACCGATTTCTTCAGCATTTCCTTTGAAGCCGCCTTGAAAAGACCCGGAAGTATCATAGTCGTCAAAACTGGAAAGATTGTAGTCTTGTAGCAAGCCGTCTGGGATATCGCCAACGTGAGCGATGCCCCAGTCTCCCATTGCCATATAGCGGTCAGATTTTCGTGCCTGGCTTTCCATTTCACGTGAATCTATACCAAAGTCAAACTGACCATTATCGAATGCGAATGATCCATCAATTTTGAACTGCGTGATTTCGGTCGTTTGGTCAGCATAGAATACTCGAACTACCTGAGAGCCCACATCACCGGCATCATTGACGCCATTGCAATTGCCACGGGGCACTACCGCGCCATCAACGATTATTGTGGCGCAGTCGTCTAAATCCATAGTGTATAAAGGTACGTCGGGGCCGTAATTCCAATCGTGAGCCATTTGGGTTGGGGCGCCGATAGTCGCCGCAATTTCACCACTAGTACCCGGCCCAGTAGGCAGGCTGTCCATAGTAGAATTATGCGCATCGAAGCTTAAAGTGAATTGATCATTTACCGCCCAATCCAAATTGAAACCCAGAGATTTTAAAGTATCGGTCTGCTGACGTAACTCTTGCTCGTAGGCCTGATCTCTTGGGCCGGTAGTTTCTGAAATATACAGAGGTGAAGCAACCACTGAGCCACCATCGAAGATAACTTCATCGATTGAATTTTGGTTGGCCATCCAGCTGGTTGACGTGCCGCGGCGCTCGGTGATCTCATTGTCAGCGTAGGTATAGTCCAGGGTAGTTATAAGGCTGTCGGTCGGAGCCCACTGCAAGACCAACTGAGCGTTATTTCGGGTACGCTGAATATCGGAAAATGCGTAACGAAGGTCATCGGGGCGAGCATAAAGCTGTCCATCGTCAGGTTCGTTTGTTATGACTACACCGGGGGCAAAGCTGTACAAACCTTTGTTATCATCAACTGCAGTCTCATGGTCCCAGGTGCCGATGTTCCAACCGTTAACTTTAACACTCGAAACACCAGAATCACGCTCTTGATGAGCGAAAGAAAGTGCCACACCGAATTTGGAATCATCGGAAGAAAAGCTAAAGATACCCGAAAGCTCGGGTGTAATATCATCGCCTGTTCTATTGGTTGTATCCTTCACGGCTTTTAAACCCACCGTAGCGACAAAACCTTCGGTATCGAGAGGCTTCGCGGTGTTAATATCGATTGTGCCACCGATACCACCCGTAGATGTATCGGCTCGACCTGTTTTATAGATATTGACTGAACTGACGCTTTCTGAGGCCAGGTTAGCGAAATCGAAAGCCCGTGTAGCCGTACCACGTGCGCCACCGGCACCGGTACCGCCACCATATACACTAGCGGCCGGCATCATGCGGCCATTCAACATGACCATGTTTTTGTCACCACCAAAACCACGAATGGTAACTTCGGCACCCTCACCATTTCTACGGCTGATAGAAACACCGGAAATACGCTGTAGCGATTCTGCCAGGTTAGTATCAGGGAATTTACCCATGTCTTCTGCAGAAACTCCATCGACTACGCCGTAAGAGTTACGCTTTACATCCATTGCACGGGTCAAGCTTCCCCTGATACCCGTAATTACTACTTCTTCCATCATCGCTTCTTCTGCGGCCACCACAGGAAAGGTCGTACCACATAGAATCATGGAGAGGGTTGTTGCGATTTTGGTCTTTGTAAATGAGCTGCGAATACTTTTCATTGTTATTTTCCCTATACCCGTTACGGGGCGTTGGTGATTATTGTGGAACTTTTCAAGTACATGTAAGCGCTTACATAATTGACCATAACACGACAAATGATAATATTGCAAAACTAAATTTATCGTTTCTTATAAAATACAATAAGGCTTATTAAGTACTATATGATAAACAAATATGTGAGACCCCTCGTCCTAATGATTCAACGCCAGTATACATAAGCAGAAAAATATGAAGAGAACCCTTGTTATTACCACTCTGAGCGCCGCCTTTATTGCTTTACCTGTAACCTCAGAACCCCTGCCGGCAGAGGCTGAGACGGAATTTTGGGAGACCCGTTATTTTGATTCATATAACCCTGACAGCACGATACGCTACAATTCACCGGTCTATATTCCTCGTTCAGCACTAGACGTATCGCCCTACGCAACCAATCCTACTACCTGGCTAGCAACAGTAGATGAGCAGCCGGTTGCAAGCCAGTGGGTAGACCGCGACTTCGACGGCACCGATGACGCCCTACTAATTGTGGGCAGTTACGAAAAAAATGAGCATAAAGGAATCAGTGTTACTCGCGCCAAACGGGGCACCGTACGTCAAACGCATTTACCCGGGACCCAGGCTGAACTAGGCGTAAGACTAGGCGGAAAACCCAACGGAGATGGTGTCTTTGAAGGCGGGCATTATCAGTCCGTAAGCGCTTTCATAGTACCTGACTCACACGTCATCAATGACAAGATATTCAAATATGAAGGCTTTGGCTGGGAGTCCAGCAAGGTTGCTTATCGGCTGTATCTAGACGAACGCAGCACCATAGATATATTCGGCAAGAAGAAGCCCCAACTGGTGTTAGAACAGGTGGGACTTGATGATGGCGATTATCATACACTGGCCGACTGGGGCATGGATATTTTGAAAGTTGGCTCGTCGCTGGGCATCGGCACCCTGGCTAGCTTGGTTAATGGAAAAGTCATTAAGCCCAGTGAAGTCGCCAGTATGAGTGTGGATATCTCCAATGGCGCGCTCTCTTCCAGCATTAAGCTTAAACATAATGGATGGCAGCTTGGTGATACAAACCTGGACCTGGAAACACGCTTCACCATTTTGGCAGACTCTCACCTAACTCAGGTAAACGCACGCAGCAGTAAAATGCTGGATAACTGGGTGACGGGGATCGTCAAACATGGCGTAGAGACACTCCAAAATCTTGAGCCAGAGAGCACCTGGAATTATATAGCAACCTATGGGCAGCAGTCTCTTACCGAAGACAATCTTGGCATGGTGGTATTTTTTCAACACCAGGACTTACTAAGAACACTGGATGCGCCCTACAGCGAAGCGATAATACTGAAGGCCGCTAGTCAGACAGTACAATACTATTTTGCAGCGCTGTGGCAACAGGAACCTGGCGGGGTAACCAACAAACAGGAATTCGAAGAATATCTCAACAGCACACTGGAATCACTAAACCAACCTATTATCGTCACATCTACCCAAAGGGCACCATAATGAAATTGTTACATACCGCCGATCGCACTCGCTACAAGCGTATGACTACTGAAGAACTGAGGGAGAGTTTTGTTATTGAAGATCTTTTTCAGGAAGACACTCTGAACATTACTTATACCGATGTTGATCGCGCTATCGTGGGGGCCGCCGTCCCCACGTCCAACATACTTGAACTACCTACGCATAAGGAATTGGCCGCTGAATATTTTTGTCAGCGCCGAGAACTGGGCATAATAAATATCGGTGCAGAGGGCTCCGTCACAGTCGACGGCACTGCATATTTAATGAGCAATAAAGACAGCTTGTATGTAAGCCGCGGTAGTAAAGAGGTCAGCTTTAGTAGCACCGACAGTGAACATCCTGCAAAATTTTACCTGGTTAGCTACCCGGCACACCGCAACACCATAACCCAACATGTACCCAAGACTCTGGCGAAGCCTATTGTTTTGGGTACGCAGGAAGAGTCAAATTGCCGAACTATTTATCAGTCTATTCGACCAGGCATAGTCGATAGTTGCCAGCTGGTAATGGGTTTTACTGAGCTCGAACCAGGAAATGTGTGGAACACCAAACCCCCGCATACACATCGCCGACGCACTGAAGTGTATATGTATTTTGATATGCAGGCAGACAACCGCGTATTCCACATGATGGGTGAGCCACACGAAACCCGTAGCGTAGTATTGAGTAATGGCCAGGTCATATTGTCACCTAGTTGGTCCATTCACAGCGGTGCAGGTACCTCGAACTACACCTTCATTTGGGCCATGGGTGGAGAGAACCAGGATTTTGATGATATGGATCACCTAACACTAGACCAGATTCGCTGAGGCAATGATCATGGAAACATCTTATCTGGATAAGGCCTTCGGTTTACAGGGCAAGGTCGCGATAGTCACGGGAGCAAGTAGAGGACTAGGGCAAGGTATGGCGTTGGGCCTTGCAAATGCCGGCGCCGACATTGTGGCCGTAGGCACCCGAAGAGAAAACCTTGCCACTACCGTCGAAAAAATTGAAGCGCTGGGACGGAAGGTATTACCGCTGGCCTGCGATCAAACAAAGCCCGTACAAATCGACAAGGTCATTGCAGAGACTATGTCTCATTTTGGCCAAATTGATATTCTGGTAAATAATGCCGGTACGATAAAGCGTGCGCCAGCCCACGAGTTTAGCGATGACGACTGGAATGAAGTTATCGACACCAATCTCAATGGCGTATTTCGATTTTGCCGTGAAGCGGGCAAAGTCATGCTTAAACAACGGTCGGGGAAAATCATCAATATTGCTTCATTGCTAAGCTTCTCAGGCGGCATCACTGTACCGGCATACGCAGCCAGCAAAGGCGCGGTAATGCAGCTAACAAAAGCGCTGGCGAACGAATGGGCGGAATCCAACATTCAGGTTAACGCGATCGCACCCGGTTATTTCGAAACAGACAATACAGTAAACTTGCGCAAGGATGAAGCACGCGTCAAAGCGATTTCTGCTCGGATCCCCTGCGGCCGCTGGGGTATTCCCGAAGACATGCAGGGCGCAGCAATTTTTCTCGCTTCGTCTTCCTCAAACTATGTCAACGGCCAAGTGCTCTTAGTCGACGGCGGCTGGATGGCCCGATAAAAATACGACGCCATGGATGTTTAACCACTATTCAAAATACATTCGACAGTATTCGATAAACGCTGTAAGCCGTTTGGATTGATGGATGAGTTGTGGGTGCACTATAAAGATGTCAGTTCCAGGCGGCATATCATCAGCAAAAATTCCCACCAGCTGGCCGGCCTCCAGTTCCTTGTCTACCATGTATTCCGGCACTCGTATAATTCCATCTCCGTTTAAAGCCAACCCCTTCATCATATGATTGTCATTCACTTCCAACCAACCATCAGATGGCACTGTCGTGCTCAAGAACGACCAGGTGGGTTGGTCTTTACCTCTCAAACATTGGTGCTCACTTAGATCGTGAGGTGTTTCCGGAAGCCCATATTTTTTAAAGTACTCAGGAGATGCACAACAACAATGCTGATACGACAAAAGCCGCTTTGCCACCATATTCTGTGGTGGTTCATTGGTTGCACGGAATGCCAGATCAAAATCACTCCTGTTCAGGTCATAACTGACATAACTGCAGTCTATCGAAAATTCAATTCCCGGATGTAAGACCCTGAATTTCGAAAAAATATCCAGTAAAAATCTCTCGGTAAACAGCCCTGGAGCTGTAATTTTTATTAACCCTTCAATCGCCCTGCCTTCATGTTCGGCACTTCTCTCCAGCTCCAGCAGATCAAGGCGGATTTTATTCATGCCCGCCATTACCCGCTCACCCTCTGCGGTTAGCCGCACGCTTCGCGTTGAACGAATCAGCAGAGGCATGCCCATATCTTTTTCCAGCCGACGAATCTGGGCAGACAAATGGCCTCGTGATATGTCCAGACTCTCCGCTGCATGAGTAAAACTTAAATGCTGCGCGACCTCACTAAATAGCATTAAGCGCTCAAGTTTTTTATGTTCTTTAATCATCATGAGAATTCTCTATACTGTTATTGTTCTTTATAGGGAACAATGAATTCTATTTAGTCATATTTCAATTTGCAATGATTTAGTGAAAAATGTCTAACAGCTTAGCTAACGCTTTAATGCGGTAGGCTATTTCAAGCTAAACCGATGACTGAAATATACCGCGCAATTCTCACGGATTGTTGCCCGCAAGCATTCAGTGGGGTGACAATGAGTGCGTCAGGACATACTGGGAGTATAAAACGATGTTAGATATACAAGAAAAGTGGGCGCTGGTGACAGGAGCCAGTCGCGGAGTAGGACAACGGACAGCCAAGGCGCTGGCCGAAAAGGGCTGTAAAGTGATTCTTCATTCCCGAAAGCTGGAAAACACCAAAGAGCTATTCCAAGAATTGAAATCCTCTGGATACGAGGTATATGCGGTTGCCGCGGAACTCGATTCAGAATCCGAGCTTAGCCGCCTAATTGAGGAGGTGAAAACGATCACCAACAATCACCTCGATATTCTGTATAACAATGCGGCCATAATGACCACCTACCAACCAATATTTGAACCTACGGTTGACGAATACAGAAGAAGCTTCATGGTTAACTGCATTGCTCCAGCGAAGTTATGTGATGCATTTCTTCCTGCCATGTTGGAGCGCGATTGGGGACGTATTATCAACCTGACCTCTGGTATTGCCGATCAACCGGAACTCATGACTTATAGTTGTTCCAAAGCCGCGCTAGATAGATACGTCCGCGATATGATACCGACTCTAAGCGGCACCAATGTATTGATGAACCTGCTAGATCCTGGCTGGCTTAGAACTGACCTTGGTGGTGAAGACGCCACGGGTGACCCTGACTCAGTGATCCCTGGGGCTCTTGTTCCCGCTCTCCTGGAAAAAGACCAAGGTAGCGGCACGCAATATAATGCACAAGATTATGTAGATTAAACTCTACTTTTAAGCAGGGAGTTTAGCGCCCTGCTTCAATTATTTTTTATAGCACCCGCTCATTCACTCCCGCTCCACGCTCTCCGAATTTCTCCGTAATATTTTCCTTCCGCCATTGAATTTTATAACACGCAATGATTTCGTTTTTGTCATATTTTATTCAACATCTTTATGAGTGAGAATAACTATGAATTTATCATCACAACAATAATACGGGAAATATCCCAGTCAGGACGCAAATGAATATTAGTAAATATCCTCTATCCAAACATATTCGCAATAACAGCCCTATTATATATGGCTGCATGGGTTTGGGCGGAGATTGGAACAAAATCGATATCACCTCTGAGGCTATCAAACAGGCCCATGAGGCATTAGACACAGCTATCGAATCAGGAATAACCCTCATTGATCATGCAGACATCTACTCTCGAGGCAAGGCTGAAAAAGTTTTCGGCGAGGTATTAAAACAACGACCCGGACTGCGCGACCAAATCGCTATTCAATCGAAATGCGGAATCAGGTTTGCGGACGAGAAAGGGCCCAAACGTTACGACTGCTCTCCGGAATGGATCTTACACTCAGTTGACAACATTCTGACACGTTTACACATTGAACAATTGGATCTACTGATGCTACACAGGCCTGATCCGCTAATTGAACCCGAGTTAGTTGCTGAGGCCTTTAACGAACTGGAAGCGGCGGGCAAGGTCAAAAACTTCGGTGTATCCAATATGCACCAGCATCACATGGCGTTTTTGCAGTCGTCAATGTCACAACCCATCGTGGTGAACCAGATCGAGCTAAGTCTGTCTCATCAACCCTGGCTAGAAGAATGCGTCACCTCCGGCAACTCAGGTCACCCCGCCGTAAACTTTGGCTCAGGCACCATTGAACATTGCCGACAAAACAATATACAGATACAAGCCTGGGGCAGCCTGTGCCAAGGTTTGTTCTCTGGCCGGGATGTTAGTACCGAAGCCGTACATATCCAAAAGACCGCGGAACTGGTTGCACAACTTGCCGCGGAATACCAGACCAGCAAAGAAGCCATTGTTGTCAATTGGCTGATGAGCCATCCGGCTAATATTCAACCCGTCATTGGCACGACTAACATCGAGCGTATAAAAGCTTGTGCCCAAGCTAGTGACATCAAGGTGAGCCGTGAGCATTTGTACGCTCTGTGGGTAAGCGCACGAGGACGAGAGCTGCCATAGTTAGCGAATACCCTTTCCAAGCCCATAGATGTAGAGCTCAGTAATTCCGGACTACACGACCTCTTTACACTGAAACGAAGAAGACATCATGACCTTAACTACCGCCCTCTTTCTGGTTACTACAGCGCTTTCTTTAGCAGAGCAACAGCAGGTCAATATATCTGTCGCTATCGTTGACGAACATGGCGAGTTAGTCAGTTTTGCCAAAACCGATGACTGTCCCTTTCATGCCGGTGTGCTAGCGCGCAACAAAGCCTATACTTCAGCCCGTGATCGTCAAAATACCAGCTCATTGGGTCAATGGGCAAAGGAAACAGGCAAGGACATGGGCTATTGGACTGACAGTCGAATAACCGGCATTGCGGGCGGCGTGCCCATTCGTAATAACAACAAAATAGTCGGTGCTATTGGCATCAGCGGCCTAAGTGAAGAAGACGACGAAGCCCTGGCACTGGCCGTGCTGGAACGGCTCAATTCAGATCAGTAACATCCGATTCATCATTACTCAATGATAGAGACCTCTGCAGACCACTGGCTAATAATCTCTTTTAGATAGAGCCCATTCTCGGTCAGATCGTCTTGCTTCCATGGCGCGCCTGAAACAGTTTTCGGCTTCAGTATCGCAGACTTTTCATTTTTATTGACCACAGACCAGGTACAGTGCGAGAGACTGTTGTCGCGCATAAACTCCAGCCATTGCTCTGTACTTTCTCGATCAATGTCACCGTCACCTGTGGCATCTACCGTACCCCATTCAGAGACAAAAAGAGCTAAACCTGCATCCAGCGCGACTTGTGCTTTTTCCCGAAGATCTGCCTTGTGCGTGCCCGCGTAAAAGTGAAGACTGTAAGCGATATTGTCCACCTCTTTGAGTGGATCTTGCGCTGCAAGATCCACGTCTTGTGACCACGACTGAGTTCCCACCAAAATAATATTGTCGGAGTCGATGGCCCGTATGGCGGCGATAAGCTTCTGGGAATACGGCTTAATCACCGTATGCCAATCAGTTTCTCTTAACGGCTCGTTGTAAATCTCGTAAATTACATTGGGCGACTGGCCATACTTTGCTGCCATCGCGGTAAAAAACGCCACGGCCCTATCGACATTCTGTTCGGCGTGGTGCGAATGCCAGTCGATAATGACATAGATACCATTATCGATAGCTGCATCCACTACCGTTTCAACACGCCTTCTATTGTCTTCAGGGTCGGTCAGATAACTGCCCTCGCCCTGGGCCGCCATGGCGGCTCGAATAATGGAGGCATTCCACTGAGTAGCGAAAAATTCCACCGTCTGCGCTGTGTAGTACTTGGCACCGGGCCAGCCATTATTACTCCAGAATAGACTGGGCCCGGCCAGGGATACTTTCTGACTGTTGGAACCGACAAGCTGGCCGTCTAATATTGACAGCTGACCATGCTGCTCAACGGGAGTGACGGTGGCCTTGACACCCAAAGACATAATAAAAATAAGGGCAACGGCAACAGCCTGCAGCGCTTTTTTTGCGTCAATACGACTAACAGTATTTTCCATATTCATAACTCCGTCACTGAGATTCAGAGAAGTCTGGGCGGCACATCTACTTTGCCGCACAATTATTCGCTATAAATTGTTCCTGAGAGGGCATGGTCTCCACCGACCGTTCTATCACATCGTGGATATGCATAAGACGTCGCTCAATTTCTTCCGGTGCCATTACATCGACCAAGGGATGATAGCGCTTTGTCGTAATACCCTGACCATGCATAACGGCCAGCCAGGAGGTTTCGTTAAACAGCTCATTGTCTTCACGGAAAACCCTGCCAGTCTCTTTATACAATGTGAGTTTTGCCTTCAGATGTTCAGGCACTTCCATCTGTCTGCAGTAATTCCAAAAATCGGAGTCATCTCTTTCTGTTGCGTTATAGTGCAGTATCAAAAAATCACGAATCCGCTCAAATTCCTTTAAGGCCTTGGTATTATAAAGGTCAATATCGGTCTGGTTAAATTCACGACTCGGAAACAGAGTCATTAATCTCGCTATGCCTGACTGTATAAGATGAATACTAGTTGATTCCAAAGGCTCCATAAAACCGCTGGATAGTCCAATAGCAACACAGTTTTTATTCCAGAATTTTCGTCGATGACCTGTTTTGAATCTTAGTTGTCGAGGTTCGCCCAAGGGCGCACCATCAAGGTTTTCCATCAAGATAGACTTGGCCTCATCGTCACTCATGTATTTACTGCTATAGACATGGCCGTTACCAATGCGGTTTTGCAGGGGAATACGCCACTGCCAACCGGCGGGCCTAGCGGTAGAACGCGTATAGGGTTTAAGCTCTCCAGTACTTTCGCAAGGCACTGCCAACGCACTGTCGCAGGGCAACCAATGGCTCCAATCCACATAGCCGGTATTCAACGCTTGCTCTATCAACAACCCTCTGAAACCCGAACAATCAATAAACAAATCACCCTCAATGACTTCGCCATTATCCATAGTAACGGATTCAATAAATCCATCGGTGCTGCGCAGATTAACAGCGCCAACCTTACCTTCGGTTCTAATAACGCCTCGTTTCTCGGCCAACTCTCGAAGATAGGCCGCATAGAGGCTGGCATCAAAATGAAAGGCGTAAGCAATTTCAGAGAGAGGTGAATTGGGGACATTATTGGAGCGCATAAATTTCCCCTGTGGTGCCGCCACTGCCGCGAGCGAAAACCTCTCCAGATCCGGCACCTTGCCTTCGTTAAAACACTTCAACCAGTAATGGTGGAACTCGATGGAATCTATATTGGCGCCATAGGAGCCAAAGGGGTGGATATAACTTTGTCCTATCTGTTTCCAGTCGACAAACTCAATGCCCAACTTGAAGGTTCCGTTGGTTTTCTTGACGAAGTCATCTTCATCAATACCCAGCATTTTGTTAAACAGCGAGAGCTGGGGAATGGTGGCTTCGCCGACACCAACAGTGCCGATCTCCTCCGACTCGATCAGGCGAATATTGCAATAACTTTCACCCAGAATCTTCGAAATTGCAGCCGCAGCCATCCAGCCTGCAGTGCCGCCACCGACTATAATTACGTCGCGAATTCGGTTGTCGGACATATCTAACTCCTATTTACTTTCGTTATATTTTTTCTCACTGCGGGCTCCCGCGCGGGCAATATCTGTCAAGATATTCTACATGCGACGGCAGCGATTCGGCCGACTTTTGAATAATTTGTTGCATGTTAACCAGGTGAGTCTTTATCTGTCTGGCATCCAGCTCCTGTACAAAAGTGTCGTAATCATCAGGCACAAACCCAAGCCCGTATAGCAGCGCTATCCAGGCCGATTCTTCGACGACATCGCCTTCCATATACACCAATTTTCCGCTGGCCATAAACAACTCTATTACCTGAGAAAGCAATTCGCTGCGCTCCAGTGAATTACAATACGGCCAAAACTTTTGTGTCGATTTTTCTTTTGAGGGAACGCTTTGTGCATATCTCTGCGCACAATAATGAGCCGCATGAAAGTCGCGGCTTTGCTGGTAAACCTCCGTCGCCAGCCGATTGTACTCTTCTGCCATTGGACCAAATTCCAGCCCTTGCGGCAACAGCTTTAGCAAGCGCAAAACGTCATCCTGCAACAGATGGAGATCACCTAGATTCAAACTGTCTGTATACCCCGCGGCAGCACCTAGAGCAACGCAATTATGTTGCCAAAAGCGGTCTCTACAGCCGGGATCAAAATGAATTACCGCTGATGGCCTTTGCACTACCACCCTGGAGATTTCCTGCAGAGAATCTGCCACATCGCTATCGCTGCTAAGTGGGTGACGATAGTGGTATTGATAAACCGTTTTATCCCGCAGAGGTATCTGTTTGATCCAACCGTGAGCGCTAGCCACAAGAGTACTCAATGCCTTGGGTTTTTGGGCACCGGCTGTGCAAACAGACATCATCCGATTACAGGGTAATATACCCGACCAATCACGATAGCCCACCCCAAGCGAATCACCAATTAGGGTTGCCTGAGCGCCAGAGCAGTCGACATACAAATCAGCAGATACGGACTCTCCGCTATTAAACTCTATGCTCTCTATTGCTCCGTTTTTGTCATTGAGCCTCACATCGATTACGTCGCGGTCAATTACGGTAACACCAAGAGATTCTGCGATGTTCTTTAGGTATCTCTGATAGGCCTGCGTATCAATATGCAATGTGTAACCGAGAGTGGACAGGACATTATTTTCATCTCTTGCCGGATGGGAAAAACGACCCAGAGCGCCCGCTATCGCCGCCACTGAAAAGCTTTCATAACGTAGATCACTGCCCTGCTTACGCTGGTAAGTCACAAATTGATTGAAGTCTACCGTACCAATTCGGGCACCGTATTCACCATTACCGAGAAAGAAGTCATGTCCGGCGTTATGCCAATCAACATAATGTGTGGCCAGCTGAAACGTACCAGAGCAGGCCTTCATCAATTTCTTTTCTTCTATGCCCAGCAACTGATGAAGCCGCGGCAGGGCAGGCACAACCGAGGCACCCGCTACCGGCTCCGCCGTGCTATCAATAATACTGACACCAATACCAAGGCCTTGCAGGTGCGTAGTCAATGCTGCGGCGGCCGACCAACCTGCGACTCCGCCACCCAGGATAACTATACTGTTTAGACGTTCCTCGTTCACTGTCTTGACCCATACAGACTCATCGACGCTCTGGGTGCCTGATATTGTGTTCCCGGAGCACAATGTTTTGCCAACTGCTCTGCGTGTGCCGGCATGGACTCAGCGGCTTGGCTTACCGATGCTCTCAGGGCGTCAAGTTGTTGGTGCAGCTCAGCCGCGGAAAGTGCATCAGCACGACGCTCTGTATACTTGGGAATAACTCCCTGACCCAGATAAACCGCCACCCAGCTAGGTTTGGAAAACAGACCATCCTGATACTCTACGATATGGCCTTGCTCTCGGAACAAGGCCATCTTGCTCTGCAAAGAGTCAGGTATAGACATAGTTCGACAATAATTCCAGAACTCTGAATCAGTTCTTTCGGTGGCGTGGTAGTGCAGAATTAAAAAATCCTTCACACGCTCGTATTCCATATCTATTAAGCGATTAAACTCATTTCGCCCAGCGGCCGCAAAATGTACATCAGGGAAAAATTCCCTCAGCTTCATGATGGCAATTTGAATGAGATAGATGCTGGTTGATTCTAGCGGCTCCAAGAATCCACCAGACAGACCAATCGCCACGCAGTTTTTATTCCAGCACTGCTTTCGCTTGCCAGTGTTGAAGCGAAGAAATGCAGGCTCAGCGAGCGGCTCACCGTCGAGGTTTTCTAAAAGAATATTTGCCGCCTTGTCGTCGGCGATAAATCCGCTGCTATAGACATGGCCATTGCCCATGCGGTGTTGCAGCGGAATACGCCACTGCCATCCAGCTTCCCGAGCCGTTGCACGGGTATAGGGCGGCATATTTCCGGCACTTTCGCAGGGAATCGCCACCGCGCGATCGCACGGAAGCCAGTGACTCCAATCTTCAAAACCGGTTTTCAGTGTTTTTTCAATTAGTAGACCACTAAAACCAGAACAATCAATAAACAGCTCACCGGCGACCACGTCGCCAGATTCCAGTGTTACCGATTCTATAAAACCATTACTCCCTTGTTGCGTAACGTCTGTCACTTTTCCTTCAATTCGGGTGACACCCTTGCTCTCTGAATAGTCTCGCAAATAACGCGCATAGAGACTCGCGTCTAAATGGAAAGCATAAGAAAACGTAGAGAGTAAAGAGCCTGGGTCTTGCGCAGGATAACTAAAACGCCCGCGCTTTGCAGCGGCCACAGCAAGAGAATACTCTCCGATAGAATGAGCATCTCCGCCCTGGCGCTGTTTTAACCATAACTGGTGAAAATCGATATCTTCTTCTGGAAAGCGAAAATTGCCAAACGGGTGCATATAGGCATCGCCCTGCCTGCCCCAATTGACAAATTCATTACCCAATTTATACGTGGCTTGAGTTTTGCGCATAAAATCATTTTCATCAATGCCCAGCATTTGATTAAAGAATCGCAAATGCGGCAGTGTAGCCTCACCGACTCCCACCGTGCCAATTTGATCAGATTCGATCAGGCTAATGCGAACCGGCAGATTGCCGAAGAAATGGCTCATGGCCGCCGCCGTCATCCAGCCGGCCGTACCCCCACCAACAATGACTATATTGCGAATGGCATTTTCTAGCATGTCCGTCTCAATGGCTGATTCAATCGCTTCGCCCTTTCTGTCAATACATATCCCTAGTCTCGATGCCATACCCTTTTAGCAGAGTCGCCCCACAAGCAACATTAGTAGACGCTGAAGCAGGAATAAAAATGGCTTCTACGTCGACACCAGTTAAACACTGTATGTAAAAAAATGCACCGTCTAGACGGTGCAAAGAGAGGGTAATTTTCATACAGTGAATTTAGAACACGGCCCGAAGAACAAAGGCTGCGTAACGGTCCTTAATAAACCAGGATCGTGCTTGTATATCTCCGTCTGCAGTTACCTGCACTGAGGTTTTGGTAGTGGCACCCGTTATATTGGATAACTGTAGGCCAACCGTCCAATTGTCATTAATATTATAGAAAATTGAGCCGTCTACCTGACCGTAGTCATCGTTATATACCGGAAGACCCGTAATAACGTCACTGGTACTCAATAAGTATGAAGAGCGCCAGTTGTATGCCAAACGAGCCGATAGTCCGTATTTTTCGTACATTGCAGCAAGGTTGTAGGTATGCATTGACAAACCTTGAAACGGCAAGCTGGCATACACGTCAGAGCCTTCCGGATTAGGGCTGCCATCCTCATCAACATAGGTGTAGTTGGCTTGTACGCCAATACCAGACCAGCCGCCTGGCAGCATATCAAAGAACTGCTGATACCCTAGCTCCCAACCCTGTATCGTACCTTCATCACCATTTATATCGGTGTTTCGGCGCACAGTTTTGGTCACACCATTGTTGGTAAATTCTTCTTCAAAAGTCCCTTGAACGAAATAGTTTTTCACGTCTTTGTGGAAATACGTTGCGGTTAATGAACCGACGTCGGCAAAATACCACTCCAGCGAGAAATCAAACATGATCGCTTCCATCGGCTCCAGATATGGATTGCCGCCATCGCCTTCGTAGTAACCAATGGTTGACTCTTTTATTGGAATACCGTCTTCCAACTGCCCAGACTCTTCGACCAGCCATTTCATCGCCGCTTCCAGCTCTTCCGGGTTGGTAGGATCAAAGTCGCCGTAATCGTCAAAGTTAAAACCAGACAGATCCGGTGTATTGGTTCTATCTTGAGCGCTAATACCCAGGTGGTAACGTGTTTGGCCCAAGTCGGGCAGGGAGACGGCTTTCGATGCCGCAAAACGGAATATCAGATCATCCGTTAGACCCACTTTTATATTCAGGCTAGGGAGAAAAGTACTGAAGTCACCCTCACCCGTGCCTGAAACTACAGCGGCATTACCAAAGGCTTTGTCATCTGCAGGCAAAGCATTATCGGGATCGGTTCGGTCATCAGGATCTTCAGGGCGAAAATCCGGATATCTTTGGTAGCCAATAGTCTCGTGTTCCAGACTCACATAGCGGACACCAACATTTCCGTCAACATCGAAGCCACCCAATTCACCGGAGAAATTAAACTTCACAAACGCTGCATTATTTGTGCCTGTGGTCTCGTTAATTTCACTGGGATAGTAGTCACCTATCAACGGCAGACCATCGCCTGCTGGGTCGCGATCAGCTAACTGCATCCACTCTCGCCCGTATAAACCTGCTGTGTTGTCAGACAAATTACGGTAATCCGCCACTAGAGCAGCAGACGGGAAAATAAAGCTGGAGCCGCCACTGATATTGTTAAGTGCGCGCCCATCCATAAAGCCGCTGAGGTTGACGGTATCATAGGCCTCAGACAAGCCTGCGTCATTCATTAATTCACTGCCATACCAACCATTACCGCCAGGACGATAGGCCGCAGATAAGGACCCCCAGTTATAGTCTGACTCACGCGTTGTCTGTTCGCGTTCTGCCCACCGTAAACCGGCCTCTATTGACCGAGCCCACCCGCTGTCGATGTCGTAATTCAGATCAAGGCGGACAGCCGTCTCCTCACCTTCGTTGTCCTCTAGGTGATCCATTGCATAATTCATAAAATAGTTAGCGGGGTTTGTATAATAGCCAGGATCGTTAGTCAGATCCGGCGATACAAAACCCAGGTTTGGTGCTTTATCACCCGACACGCCGCCAATATAGACACCAGCCCGGCCTTGCAGCCCAACCGTGATGTCCGAGAGTGTTTTGGTAGCCTCTACGCGCTGCAGATCGAACTCAAGGCCTAAGCGCTCAGTAGCTGCCCACTTAAAGTTAAAAGACAAATCCTCAACCAGGTTTTCCTCTTGCCGCTGTCGAGTTTGATACTTGTTTTTTACACCAAAAGTACCGCCCCAAGGTTGGTTGGCAGAGCCGTCCCCACGCCAGCCTTCCGTTGAAACTAACACCCCGCTTTCAAACAATGGCGCTCCGTTAATATCACCATCAAAAGTAAATTCGGTATCGGGGTGAGGCTCAAAGTGCCCGGCATAATCGTTATTGTTGGGGTCTTTGTTCTCATCAGACTCGGTCCCGTATTCTGTCCACGCAAGGTCAGAATCTGAACGCACATAGTTCGCTGTCGCTACCATAGTTTGATCTGAGCTTTCCCACTGCAGCGACAAATTGGTTCCCTTACGCTTACGTTCATCCGTTTTTTCTCGTAGCGATATGCCCTTGGGAATCAACGTGCCTGCATAGGGATTGGGCGTATTGTTGTTGGGTCCTCCTGGATGACCATACTCAGTTTGCAACAGAAGGGTATCAATTTGGACCCCCTGGGACTGTGACATAAGGTCGGCAGTTGAATAGCTGAATAGCAATCCAAACTCACCCGCCTCGGTATCCCAGCGATTACTAAACAAGCCCGAAAAGGTGGTGGACTTGTCTTCCACCAAATCACCCTCACCAACCTCGGCTGACAGAGCAATAACCTGACCGTCTTGATCAAAAGGTTGACGAGTACGTAAATCGATGGTGCCGCCGATGCCGCCTTCAATGAGATCAGCTGTCTGGTTTTTGTATACACTCACACCGCCAGCAAGCTCGGGAGGCACATCCTGAAAACTTAAGCCACGACCGCTATTAGCGCTGAATGCATCACGGCCGTTAAAGCTTGTACGTACCTGGGTCATGCCGCGAATAAGCGCACCACTACCTTCGGTACCAAAATGGTCAGGGTCATTGGCGCCGGGAAATCGCTCAATAGAGACACCCGGTATTCTGGAAATGGCCTCAATGATACTTTTGTCTGGCAACGAACCAATATCCTTGGCCGAAATGGCATCTACAAAGGTATCGGCATCGCGTTTAATCGCCTGTGCATCTTGCAGGTTGCTGCGCTGACCCGTAACGATTATCTCTTCCAGCTCGGCGGGCTCTTCCTGTGCAATAACACAGCCGGAAGAAACGGTGAGGATTGCTGTAGCAAGCAGGCTGCGCTTGAAACGGGGGTAGCCCGCCCAAGGTGCGGATGGTTTTTTGTCAAACTGATTCATACTAGTCTCCGAGTGCTTATAATTTTTTTAACTTCTTCATCATTGACTAAAACTCGGACAATTAGAATATGACAAAACAGAACATATTATTCTCTATAAATTACAATTATAATCTAACCTATTGATTTTAATTATAAAGTAGTCATTTGGGTGCCACGTAATAACACCGAAAGCACGGAGCTAAGGAAGCGAACACACTCCTACGCATCATAGCTTTTTTTACGCACCTTCTACGCTGCAGGTTTTCCGGCTCTTGCTTCTTTCTGACCCGGCATCCTCCACCCCAGCAGGCCATTACAATCGGCGCAGCCCTTATATGGCAAGGCCTCTGTAATATAAATCAGAAAATAGAATACTCCCACCCCCTGCCACCTTATCGCAATAGTCGCAGGCACTTTAGTAAGGCATAACCCCCCACTGCCTCCTATCTACCGCATAGAACACCTAATGATTTGTAATCTCTATCAAACAATAATTTCTATTTTGTCACCTATTAATCGGCAATTCTTTTGGCAAAGATAGCCCGCAGCAAGTGTGCATTCCACTAGCAGCGCACCAAGGCCCGATAAAAGCCCCAATAAAACCCCGAAGGAGCACTAAAATTGACGTATCTATGCAAAGTACCGCCGCAGAAGGACACTACCATTAACACGATAAAAAACGCTCAAACGTTCACCATGCGGTGGCTTCGAACCTGCACCCTGCTATCGATAATAGCCACCAGCTTCACCGGTATAGCCTATGGCGAAAATATTAGTATCAAGAATACTCAAGCCGCATACGATATTGAACTGGACATGTCTGACCCTGCGCTGTGGACTATTGATACGGTCCACTTGGGCACCCGGCAGCTGGATATAGATTATGACCCAGTAGATCAAGCCACCGTAATAACACCCAAATGGAGCCGCAAAGACCTGAGCTCCAATGAGACAGGCATCAGCAACGTCGAGCACAGTAAACTGCATATATATCAGCTTATCCCAGCCAGCGACTGTACTCAGGTAGAGGTCTATTTCGAAATTATGCTACCTAACGAATACGTCTCAGAAGGAAAGCTGGAGCTTGTATTTTCGCTTCAAGCCGGGGCCAAAGGTGATTACTTGTTTAATGGCCGCACCTTTACTATGGCTGACTTTGTTGAACGTGACGGGCAATATACCAAATTGATGGTAAAAGCCTCAGACTTCAACGAGCCAGCGGCAAAACAGCGACAGATAGAAAGAGTTAACTTCGTCTTCCATCGCAAGGCGTCAATGATATCTGAGCCGATCAAAATACGTCGCGTTGCACTTGACTTGAACAGCGAGAAGATCACCCCGCCAGCAAAAGACGTTAAGGTCAAAAACCCCCACTCTTACTACCAATTTAGCTATACCACACAGCCAGCAATCGACGAAATAGTGGTACGTATATCGGAAGAAAGCATGGACATCACACGAGAGCTAAATGATACACAGGACGGTATGGCGTTAATTCCGCAATGGAAAGAAGGACAGATTCCTGTGGGACACTCAGGCAAGGTCACAGTTGTTCAGCCATTGGGTGCTATCCACGACTTCGAACGCTTCGAGGTCCAATATGCACTGAACATTCCCGAGGCCTATTTCACCGAAGGGGAATTGGACATTTACCTGTTTGTGCAAGCGGGCGAGGCAGGTTACGACCGTTGGAGTGGCACACAGCGCAGTCTCTCCTCCTTCTCCGACAAAGCAGGACAGGACCTTGTGTTAACAATGACAGAGCAAGCCTTTCTTACCGAGGGCAAAAAACGCAATCAAATCGAGGTGGTCGGCTTACAGCTCAATCGCCATAATGCCAGCGTGACCGAGCCCATTACCTTGAAAAGTATTACCGTAAAATTGCCAGACTAATATTTGTGGGACATGTCAGCGAGAACGCTCGCACCGAGGGAAGCTTCTGTGCGAGTCACTCTTAAGACCACCATTATCCTTTATAGGAAACAATAAATTCTATTTTGTCATATTCTAATTCGCAATGATTTAGTGAAAAATGACAGGCAGTCAAGGTAAATCCTATTTAATAAGGGAGCGTAGGTTAAATGACTTCAGCACCAAGTTGAAGGCAGTCGCTGTTCAAAAATACACTATATAGGCAGTCAATGAAGATAATACAGATATTCCTCACAGCTCTGGCGATGTGGACAGTTTCGGCAAACGCCGCTATGACCTTTGTTCACCCCGGCGCATTGAGTACCCAGCAAGATTTAGACTTTGTGAAGCAGCAGATTTCTAAAGGTGCGCAGCCCTGGAAAAGTGAGTTCGAACTGGTGAAAAATTCCACCAGCGCAAGTCGGAAACCCCACGCTTTAACACACATCAATTCCAGAAATAATAGTGAAGCTAATATCATCCATGACGATGCGTTGGCGGCCTACAGCCAGGCGCTACTATGGGTCTTTAGCGGTGAAGAAATTTATGCCGAACGCTCTGTCGCTATTCTCAATGCATGGTCGATATTACAAGGCTTTACCAGTGGCTCCGATCAGGACAAGCTACAAGCCGGTTGGATTGGCGCTGTTTTCGCCCCGGCTGCAGAAATTATGCGCAGCTACGACGGCTGGTCGGCCAGCGAAGTCGCCAGTTTCCAGACCATGTTCAAGCGCGCCTTCTATCCGCAATTAAAAACCGTAAGCCCCTGGAATGGCAACGTAGACCTGACTCAGATCGACGCCATGATGTCGATTGCCGTTTTCAACGAAGACGAGCAGCTGTTCAATCAAGGCCTGGCGCGTCTCGAACGCCGCAATCCCTCCTACTTCTATCTCACTAGCGATGGTGATACGCCCCCGGCAATCGATGGCGATGGCGGCGACGTACAGGCATTTTGGAGCCAACCCACACAGTGGGTCGATGGGCTAAATCAGGAAACCTGCCGCGACAATGGCCACCATTCGCAGTACGCGCTAGGTTCCGCATTACACGCGGCCGAAGTCGCCTGGAACCAGGGTGTCGACGTTTATACAATCAACCAGGCGCGCTTCACCGCCGCGATGGAGCTAATGGCCTCCCAGCTTTTGTCCGGCACAGTCGATACCTGCACCGATACCAAGGCCACTACCGACCGCTACAATACTTGGGAGGTGGGATATAACCACTACCATAATCGCGCCGGCATTGAACTGCCCAACACACGCATGTTGATCGTGCAGCAGATCCGCACTAACAGCCAACGGGCAACATGGAACCTGATCTACGAGACGCTCACCCATGCGGAACTTCCTGCTGGAAACTACGTGCGAACACAATATCAAAAATAGACACCCTGTATTTATTAGACGCTACATTAATTCTCCTTTGAAGGAACGATAATGATAAAATCACGATTGACACTATTAGTCGGCGCACTGGTTTTGGCCGGCTGTTCGTCGGATAAAGCACCTACGATCGCCGCCGTAGAACCAACTGCGGCAGAACCACAATTACAAACCACCTCCAACGTAACTGCGCCAGACACTGCTTTTTGCTCGGTGGCTCTTGACGCCGCGGCTGTACAGCTTGACGGCTTTCGCAAAGCGTATCCTGACCCTACACAGATAGCGCGCTCTTACGAGAAAAATGCCGCACGGCTGGTGAGCGACAGTGATTGGACCAGTGGCTTTGTCGCCGGTAGTTTTTGGTATATGTATGAGCACACCCAAGACCCGAGCTGGCTGGCAACCGCCGAGCAGTGGACTGTAGGATTGGAGCAGCAAAAAAACAACACGGGCACTCATGACATAGGCTTTATGATGTTCCCCAGCTATGGCAATGGGCTGCGCCTGACCGGTAACGCGTCATATGAACCCATTTTGATACAATCTGCAGATTCATTAATGACCCGCTATAATGCCACCGTTGGCGCTACCCGCTCTTGGGATCACGGCCCATGGGCATTTCCTGTCATCATCGATAACATGATGAATCTGGAGCTGCTCTATTTTGCATCAGACTCCACCGGCGACCAGAAATATGCCAACGCGGCAAACAGCCACTCCCTAACAACATTAAAAAATCACTTTCGCGCTGATCATAGCTCTTACCATGTTATCGACTATGATCCCGCAACCGGCGCGGTAACGCACAAACAAACACATCAGGGCATTGCCGACGATTCTGCCTGGGCCCGCGGCCAAGCGTGGGGGCTATACGGCTACACGATGGCCTACCGTTTCAGCGAAGACGCACAGTTCCTGCAACAAGCACAGAACATTGCCGACTTTTACCTGAGCCACCCCAATCTACCCGAAGACATGGTGCCATATTTCGATTTCGATGCGCCAGGCAACCCTGAGATTGTAAACAGCCGTGATTCTTCTGCTGCTTCGGTCACCGCAAGTGCCTTGCTGGAACTTGCCGCCTATGCGCCTGAGCCACAGGCAACACGCTATCACGAAGCGGCGTTAGCCATGTTGCGCAGTCTGGCGTCACCGGCCTATTCAGCAACAAACGGTGAGAATGGTCACTTCCTGTTAATGCATGCCACAGGACGCTGGCAGGCTGACGACGAGGTAGACGCCGCCATTAATTACGCGGATTACTATTACCTGGAGGCGCTGCAACGCTGCGCAAGCCTAAACGACAAATAGTGGGCTCGCCTAACCATGAAAGCGCCACAATAAACTAAGAGAAACAGCATGAGTCTTTATAAAAAAATCGCTATTTTGAGCGCTGTCGTATTGCTTATTTCCTGCAGCCAGGAGGCTCCGCTGTCGACCAATGAGGCGGCGATTGATGCGGTGTCTTTTGATGCCGATATCAATGAGATAATTTCTGGCCTGAGTTTGGAAGAAAAGGTTGGTCAAATGACCAACCTGACATTGCAAACCATCGCCTCTGAGGATGAAAACAGACAGTTAATACTCGATCCGGAAAAGCTACATGATGTATTTGTCACACATCATGTAGGGTCTATTCAAAACGTCATATCGGGTGCTTACGAAATTGAGCAATGGCATAGTCTGGTGCAACAATTACAAGATTATACCTTAACTAAAACTCGTCACAAAATACCCTTTCTTTACTCTATAGACGCCGTTCACGGCGCAAATTATATTCTCGGTGGCACGCAGTTCCCCCACAACCTGTCACTGGCAGCCACCAGAAATATAAATTTGGTCAGAAAGACAGCCGCAATAACAGCCGCCGAAACCCGCGCCGCGGGTATACGCCAGAATTATAGCCCTGTACTCGATGTAGGAAGAAATCAACTTTGGTCCAGACTAGGCGAAACCTTCGGTGAAGATACCTATATAGTCACCCAAATGGGTAAGGCCGCTATTCAAGGTTTTGAAGGAAGCTCTCAAATAGATTCACCTACTGTGGCGTCAACTATCAAACATTTTGTCGGTTACTCTGACCCACAAAATGGTAAAGACAGAGCCCCCGCGTATATTCCGGAAATAATTCTTAGAGAATACTATTTACCGCAGTTTCAGGAAGCCGTTAATCTAGGCGCCAAAACGGTAATGGTCAACTCCGGCGAGGTTAACGGCGTGCCTTTACATGCCAGTCAATACTTGCTCACCGACGTACTCAGAGGAGAGCTGGGTTTTCAGGGAGTCATTATCTCTGACTGGCAAGACCTCCTGAAAATGCATGAACGCCATAGAGTCGCAGACTCGCACAAAGAAGCGGTATACTTGGCCGTCAATGCGGGTATTGATATGGTCATTGTCCCTTACGACTTCAGTTTTAGCGACGACCTTATTGCGCTAGTCAAAGAGGGAAGGATTTCCGAAGAGCGTATTGACGCTGCGGTTGGCAGAATACTCACACTTAAAAAATCCGTTGGCCTATTTGATACCCCGAACGTTGAGGAAGATCTAAAGCAGTATTTTGGTAAAGCTGAATATCAACAGACGGCCTTGGAAGCGGCAAGAGAGTCGCTGATTTTGCTGAAGAACCAGCACAACATACTCCCGCTGAAACTCGACACTAAAGTATTACTGACAGGCCCCACAGCCAAACACGCATCGTCGTTGCATGGAGCATGGTCGTATTCATGGCAGGGCAATAAGGAAGATCTATACCCAGAGAATATAAAAAGTGTCAAAAATGCCTTTTCCGAGGCGACATATATCAAGTCGCTTGAATTTGACAGCGAGGCGGAAGAATACAGTAAACAGCTATTGGACAGCGCAAAAGATCACGACGTGATATTACTGGCGCTGGGAGAAGAAACCTATGCTGAAACACCGGGTAACATACCGGACCTGGCTATGCCCCAGGACCAAATTGAATTGGTCAAGCTATTGGCCACCAGCGGCAAGCCGATAATCGTACTGTTACTAGAAGGTCGGCCTCGAATCATCCGTGAAATTGAGCCCCTAATCGATGGTTTGATTGTGGGGTTCTGGCCTGGCTCGCGGGGTGCAGAGGCATTTTATGATGTCGTTTATGGGCGCTATAGTCCCTCGGGGAAACTACCCATTACATACCCCCGCTATAGCGGAACATTGTTAACTTACGACCACAAGTGGCTAGATGAAGGCGATGAAAAAGAGGCATCCGGATTTTCCTATATCTTTGACCCCCAGTATCAGTTCGGAGAAGGTCTCTCTTATACAACGTTCAAATACAGTCATTTGACTGTGGATACTAATGACAGCGATACCGACATTAAAGTTGGCATCACCGTCGAAAACAACGGACAAGTCACAGGCCAGGAAGTAGTCGAGCTCTATACTAGAGATTGGTATGCTTCTATTACGCCCAGCGTGAAACGGCTGAGACGATTTGAAAAGATCAGTCTTGAGCCGGGAGAGTCCAAGTCACTGACATTTACACTAAGTAAAAAGGACGTTTCATTTGTCAATGCAGAATTTGAAACCATTTTTGAGCCGGGCGATTTTGATGTCATCATCGGCAGTGAAACACAATCATTTGACTGGCAATAGCGTGAACTATTCATTCAGATAAACAGGACCCAATCATGCCGACAACATCTATCACCATTAATGGCAAAAGCCATGATGTTCAGTCCTTAGACCCTGAAATGCCATTGCTATGGTATCTACGCGATGAGCTGGGCCTGGTGGGTACAAAATTCGGCTGCGGGATCGGCTCCTGTGGAGCGTGTACTGTACACATCAACGGACTGCCGATGCGATCGTGTCGTACTCCCCTCTCTATGCTGGCAGGTCAAGAGATCACCACGATAGAGGGTTTGTCTGGCAGCGATGTTTTAGGCCCACTACAAAAAGCATGGGTAGCTCTGGACGTACCGCAATGCGGCTACTGCCAGTCAGGGCAACTAATGGCCGCCTCAGCCTTACTAGTAAACAATCCGCAACCGACAGATGACGATATTGACGCAGCCATGTCGGGTAATTTGTGCCGCTGTGGAACCTATCCTCGAATACGCGCAGCTATTTCGATGGTTGCAAACGAAACGCTTAACCCGCCTACAGGTGTTCAAATTTACGATCTGGAAACCCGGAATAATCTGGGAGAGCAAACATGAGCATCGAAGATAGAGCTATGTCAGTTAACCGTCGGGGTTTCTTCAAGATTTCCTCAGCCCTGATGGGCGGTATATTGCTTGAGATACACCTGCCGCTTGTAGCCAATGCCGATAACGGGAAACCCGCTCTAGCCACTGCTTTTGTTGAAATATTGGCGGATAAGAGCATACAAATCTATGCGACGAGCCCAGAAATTGGTCAAGGAGTCAAAACCTCCTTACCCATGATTGTTGCCGAGGAAATGGACGCAGACTGGGGTGACGTGCGTGTTCGCCAGTCGGCTATCGACAAGCCCACATACGGTCGCCAGGAAGCTGGAGGTTCAGAGTCGGTGAGGGCCAGCTGGGACATGTTACGTGAAGCAGGGGCCACTGTAAGACTCATGCTATTACGCGCGGCAGCACAGCAATGGCGCGTATTACCAGATACCTGTGCGACGGAGGCGGGTTATGTCGTGCATTCCACATCAGGGCGTCGCCTGCACTACGGTGATCTAGCTATAGCGGCTGCGAGCCAAGCGGTGCCAGCAAAAAATGAATTACATTTCAAAGAAAAGGCCGACTATCGAATTTTAGGCAAGCGCATCACGGGTGTAGACAACTTTGGCATTGTCACAGGTGCCCCACTGTTTGGTATTGACCAGAAACTACCGGGTATGCTGTACGCCTGCTACGAAAAAAGTCCGGCCTTGGGTGGCACTGTAGTTTCATCAAATATTGACGAAATCAAGAAGCTTAATGGCGTTGTGGATGCCTTTGTTCTTGACGGTAATGGCAACAGTGAAGAGTTGGCAGCCGGGGTAGCCGTAGTAGGAAATTCTACCTGGGCAGTTTTAAAAGCAAAAAGGCAGTTGAAAATTCGTTGGGATGAAAGCCAGCTGGTACCCTCCAGCTGGAGTCAGGATCAGCTAACGGCCAAAGAGATGATGAAACGTCCCGGCACCCAAACCGTGACAAACAAGGGCGATGTTGACGCCGCTTTTGTCGATGCCGCGGTAGTGATTGAAGGGTTCTACCAGACGCCTTTTTTACCGCACGCGCCACTGGAGCCACAAAATGCAACCGCCTGGTATAAAGACGATGAAATTGAGATATGGGCGCCCACCCAGGCCCCCCACGATGCAGTAAGGTTTGCTGCGACGATATTCGATGTGCCCGCGTCATCTATCACGCTGCATCAACTACGAGCCGGCGGGGGTTTTGGTCGACGCCTGATGAACGACTTCGTCTTTGAAGCAATAGCCATATCGCAAAAGATGGGCGCCCCCATAAAGCTTCAGTGGACCCGCGAAGATGATATGGCCCATGACTGTTATCGAGTGGGTGGCTTTCACGGACTAAAGGGGGCAATTGACAAAGACGGTCGCATCAGCGGCTGGCAAGATCATTTCGTCACCTATACCACGGATGCTAAAAAACCTGCACGAGGCGCAAATCTCAATTCACGGGAATTTCCGCTAGCTCTGCTGGACAACGCCAAGGCCACAAGCTCGTCATTACCCGTTGCATTGCGCTCGGGATGGTGGCGAGCGCCGGGATCCAATGCGTTGGCCTTTGTCATGCAGAGCTTTATTCATGAGTTATCGGTGGCAGCAAAACGTGACCACCTGGCATTTTTGCTGGAACTAATGGGTGAACCACGCTGGTTAGATCCAGGCAATACCCGTTCCCTTAATACAGGCCGGGCGAGTGAGGTCATTAAGCGCGCAGCACAAGAGATTGATTGGGGAAAATCTCGCTTGTCTGGTCAGGGTCTGGGGCTGGCGTTTCATTTTAGCCACAGAGGCCATTTTGCCGTTGCCGCAGATCTTAGCGTCGATGAACAAAAACACGTCACTATTAACCGTATTGTAGTCGCGGGCGATGCTGGGCCAGTCATTAATTTAAGCGGTGCAGAGCATCAGTGCAAAGGTTCGGTTATTGATGCATTAAGCACCCTCGCAGCACTACAGGTGTCTTTCGAGAATGGGAGTATCATTGAGAGCAACTTTCATCAGTACCCCTTACTGACGATGAAACAAACCCCGCCTATTGAAGTGCATTTTATTGAAAGCGATTTCTCTCCGACAGGGATGGGAGAACCCGCCTTTCCACCGGTTGCGCCCGCCGTTTGCAATGCGATATTTCAGGCCTGCGGTGAGAGAATTCGGGAGCTCCCGATTAGTAACAGCGGATTTACCATTTAATAGCATAGACATACGCGCTTAAGCACGCGCGGCACAGGCAATACACCTAGCAAGGCAGAGGAATCCGATGCGCAGCACGTCCTATAGGTTATACCGCACTGCTGAAAAATATTTTTCAGCATTATTATTGTCGTTGACCTTGCACTGCTCGAGTGCGGTGGCAGTAAATGAATTTGTCATGCCTGAACCCAACACAGAGGATTTTGCGGTCTTGGACGACTCGCGTTTTAACGTATTCTTTTATGATAAAAGCGCTAATTTTTCAAACTACGATACCGTTTTGTTATATCCAATGACTTTCGATCGCCTCACCATCTCGAAAAAGGTATCGAACGACTTGAATGACAGCTGGAAGGAATCCACTTTTAAGGAAATGGATAAAATTTGCGGCTACTTTGATGAATTTGCCAAAGGGATATTTTCGCGTTCGAAGAACTTCCCTTCCGGTACACGGGGTGGGGAAAATGTGCTGGCTATTGAAGTTAGAATGATAGAATTTTTTCCAACAGACCTGGCTCGGGGGACCGGCATGGGAACAATCGGCACTTCATCCAACCTTAAAGGGGTTGGCGCCCTCACCTACCATATAGTCATCCTCGAGTCGCAAACAGGCAGGCTAGTAGCGATGGTTAAAGACACTATCTCCATAAACTCAGGCAACTTTGCTGTATCCAACAACCCTACCGTAAGAAATCAAGCATGGCGCAGGGCTTTTCAACGCGTAGCGGAAAACCTTCACGCTGAGCTCAATACGATGAGTAAGCTAACTAAAACGGACACAGAAAACTCCTAACCTGCAAGTCTAACCGGGAGGGGTTCTTATCGGCGTGGAGCCTTTGCGTCATGTTCCACTCCATTAGGAACAGTAACGCAAGATTTACCTCTGACTAGTAACTTAAGCCAAAACCGTAAGGGAACAACGGCGTATAGTTCTCATCACCCGTATTCAAAGTGACCTGGTCCATTGTTTTTGGCCAAGTCACCGATAAACGACCTGTAGGGCTCTTAACCCCAAATAAAACATCTGCGATACCTGCTCCCTCTGTACCGGGTAACCACGCAGCCACAAAAGCATCAGCCAGATTCAGCTGAGGCTCCAGTAATAGTGGACGGCCCGATATCAGGATAACCAGAAGAGGAACACCGGAGGCTTTCACATTTTCAATAGTTTTTATCTGCTCTTGCGTCAATGTCAAAGGCTGACAGAACTCGCAGGGTTGAACGTTATAGTCACCCTTGCCCTCGGCATAGGGCTGCTCACCGACAACGACAATGGCCACATCGTGACCTGCGGCACCTTCTCCATTTGCGCTGAACGTAGCCTCAACTCCACCAACTTCATCTATGCCGGCCAAGATACTAGTACCTGGCGTGATATTACCCGATTTACCTTGCCAGTCTATGGTCCAGCCTCCGCTTTGCAGACCAATATTATTCGCATGCTCACCAGCCACGAAAACTTTAGCGCCCTTTTTAAGCGGCAACACTCCCTCGTTTTTTAACAACACCAGTGATTCACTCACAGCCCGCCGCGCAACCGCTCTATTTTTATCACCGCCCAATATACCGGCATAGTTCGGCGCACGATCTGCAGACATAGGTGCAGTAAATAGTCCCAACTGTTTTTTAGTGGTTAATATCCTTCGCACTGCGTCGTCTATTCGCGCCATTGAAACCTCACCTGCTTCTACCGCAGCGCTTAGGTCGATAATGAACTCCTTCCAATGTTCGGGCTCCATCGCCATATCAACACCGGAATTAATCGAAGCCACTACACGCTCGCGATTGGTCTCGCCTCGCACCTCCTCCATAGCCTGCCAGTCAGTTACGGTAAATCCCTTAAACCCCAACTCGTTTTTTAAGACGTCGGTATTCAGTCGTTTGTGCTCATGCATTTTCAGGTTGTTAACACTACTATAGGAAATCATCACGCTACCCACACCGGCCTCTATTGCAGGCAAATACGGAGCTATATGCGTATTACGAAGTACCTCTTCACTCACATTAGTGGTGCCGCGATCAATCACATATTCATGATCACCCGTGCCATAAGCGGTGCCGCCATCGCCTACCCAGTGCTTGGCTGTGGCAATCATTTTTCCCGAAGCTTGGTAGCCTTTTACTATCCTCCCGGAATAGGCCACGCCGATCTCTGGGTCCTCGCCATAACATTCATAGGCGCGACCCCAGCGGTCATCCTGAGCCACACATAGCGCTGGGGCGAAATCCCAGTGAACTCCCGTGGCGACTACCTCTTCAGCGGTAGCAACACCGATCGCCTCCATCAAGTCGGGATTGCGCATAGCCCCCAGACCCACGTTATGAGGGAAAATGGTCGCGCCTTTCACATTGTTATGTCCGTGAACGGCGTCTACTCCATAAATCATTGGAATGGCCAAACGGGTTTGCAGTGCCGCTGTCTGGTAGGCATCAACCATATCACGCCACTCTTCAACTGTATTATCGCCGGGTACTGATCCACCACCATTGAGAATGGATCCCAGAAAATAAGTCTTGAGATCTTCCGGGGTAGCATGTTTTCTCTCTGCCTGCGTCATCTGGCCAATTTTTTCCGCCAGTGTCATACGTGATATCAAATCCTCAATATCCGTTTCGGTCGGTTCTGTACATGCTGCCAAAATAGCCAACATAACAATTAGTCCCAGACTCACTAATCTATTTCTCATCACACTTTATCCGTTCGTTTTTATTCTCGTTACTGTTAAACCACACCAAGCGAGACGTCCTCCAGCCCAACTAAATCGCCTTCTTACAACGAGTTTAGGCTTGAGCACGAAAATGCGAGATTGCTTAATGTAAGCGCTTTCATTAAAATAAAAGAAATTGCATAATAGATCAACAATAATATTAATTAATTAATTTGGATTGCATATCCTTAGCGGGCGCCTAAATTAGGCTTATAAGGCGTCAAAATCGCAGTATAGAGCATGCAGATAATCTCGGGAGCACTGTATTAAAATCAACAATCAATTCAGTCTTAAGGCTTTGGCCAATCCTGTATTGGCGACTTCCGCCGGAACAGCTTATATTAGGCAACTGATTGTACAAACGAGTCACTCCCATCTTTCATTTGCCTGGCCGACAAATCTATGACTACTATTTACGAAGTTTCAAAGCTAGCCGGAGTATCTCTAGCCACGGTGTCGCGCGTTATCAACAACAGCGCCACTGTTAGTGAGAAAACCCGCGCAAAAGTCACCACTGCAATGAAACAACTGAACTTTAAACCCAATGCTATTGCCCGATCACTGGCTTCCAAGCGAAGTGATTGCGTTGGCGTATTGGTACCTGAACTTCACGGGCTCTATTACGGCGTGATGATGGGCAGTATTGAAGCCGAATTCAAAAGCCTCAATAAACATATCATTGTCACCTCGGGTCAAGCCGTGGAATCGAAAGAAAAAGAAGGTATCGAATTTCTAATTAGCCGTCAGTGCGATGCATTAATATTACATGTCGAAGCCGTTTCTGATCACTACCTTATAGAGTTAAGTAAGGGCGACATTCCTATTGTTTTGATTAACCGCTACATAGAAGAAATCAAAGATAAATGCATTTATCTGGATAATGAACTTGGTGGTTATCTGGCAACCCAATCTCTACTCGAAAAGGGTCATCGGGATATTCTCTACATCTCTGGGCCACTATCGAAGTCGGATGCCAAATATCGTTTTGCAGGCCATAAGCGTGCACTTTCCGAATTTGGAATACTCTGCTCTCCGCAGATGGTATATGAGGGCGACTATCTGCTAACCGGTGGCACGGCCGGTATAGAGTATTTTTTAAAAGAAGGAGTGCAATTTACGGCTTTAAGCTGCGCGAACGATGAAATGGCAACTGGAGCGATGACCACAGCAAGAGAACACGGCCTTGAGTTGCCTCAGGATCTGTCCATTATAGGCTTTGATAACGAAGTTTTTTCTTCTTATACGTTCCCAAAGTTGTCGACTGTCCATAATCCCATTGAAGACATGGGGCATATGGCGGCCAGAATAGTCCTCAAGGAGGCCTATGAAGAGAGTCAGGAGTTGCTGCAGAACTTGTTCAAGCCAACCGTCATCGAACGCGACTCTGTCGCCGAGTTACCTAATGACAAAAAATAGAAATTGAGATGGAATGGTCGAAACAGCCCTTATTTAGGGTTTCTTTTTTCAATCTGTATCTCAGCGCCAAATATACACCTGAAATCGCAAGTTTTTCACATTGTAAGGACACCAATATTCAAGGCGGATCAGACCACAACGCAAAATTCACTTTTTCCCCAGCATCGGTCAATCGCGACCTAAATACATAATTATAATTTTGAGGTAGATATGTCTTCATCCCAGCAACCGCTTCGACTTACAGAAAAAATCGGATACGCCATTGGCGATGGTGCCGCGAATATAGCCTGGCGCGGCGTGGCCACCTTTTTGTTCATTTTCTATACCGACGTCTACGGCCTCGACCCTGCTGCCGTGGGTATACTAATGCTGGTGGCGCGGTCAGGTGATGGCATCTCGGACATATTGATGGGGATCATAGGAGATAGAACCAAAACCAAACACGGTAGCTTCAGACCGTGGATTCTATGGACAGCAGTGCCCTTAGGCATAATATTATCTCTTCTATTCACTGTTCCAGATTTAGACGACGGCGGCAAGCTCATATATGCCTACATTACTTACATACTATTTACCCTGATCTACACCGCCAACAATATTCCCTATGGCGCTCTAATGGCGGTGATGACCCGCTCTCACCGGGAGAGAACCAGTCTTGGGTCATACCGCATGGCAGGGGCATTTGCGGGAGGAATGATCGTACAAGGCGCGCTACTCGGCCTGGTGCTTTCATTCGGCAATGTTAATCCCAGCATAGATGTAAGCCCAATTTCAGACAACGAAACTCGCGTTACGATTTCAACCCCCATTGAAGTCGATACCGCAAGCATAACGACCAAGAATGGCATAGGCAGTATACGCTGGGAAGACGATGCTTTGGCTACACAGAGCAAGAGAATCAGCTTTTCCATTGAGGCCGACAAAGAATACAGCTTTATTGTGACTGGCGAGCCTGAATTAAAAGCTGAGGAAATCGCGCTAATAAATCAGAAAAAAGGTTACCAGTACTCGATGTTTATCATGTCGGCACTGTTGTCGTTCTTAATGATAATCACCTTTATCACTACAAAGGAACGAGTATCGCCTCCTGAAGATCAAAAAAGCGACCTAAAAAAGGATTTCCGAGATCTAGTCACCAACAAACCCTGGTTGGTACTGCTCAGCGTGGGCCTGCTTTTTAATGTCTATACCTCAATAAAACAGGGTATAACCGTTATCTATTTCGTTCACTATATCCACAACGAATTACTAGCGGGAACTTATCTAGTAGCACTGGCTTTCGCCTCTATTGCTGGTGCGGTAGCCGTTTCCTATCTAGGCAAAAGACTCGGAAAAAAACGCCTGTTTATCTATGCCTTACTGTTCTCCGGCGCTGTTAATACCCTGTTTATGTTTTGTGGTCCTGATGATATAGGCAGTATATTTGCGATAGGCATTGTTTCGGAGTTTGCAAACGCCATGTTCCCCACGCTATTTTTTGCGATGCTCGGGGACGCGGCAGATTTCTCTGAGTGGAAAAACGGCAGGCGCGCGACGGGGCTGGTATATTCCGCGGGTTCGTTTGCGACAAAGTTTGGCGGCGGGCTGGCTGGAGCCATCATTGGATTTGTACTGGCATCCTACAGCTATGATGGCCAAAACGATCTTGCTATTCAGGGCTCCATCCCTGGAATCATCATGTTAATGAGCTGGATACCCGCCGTAATTGCGGTAGTTACCGCAGCGCTCATGTGTCTTTATCCCTTGAGCCAGGAACATATGGACGATATTTCAGCGGACCTTAATATCAGGCGAGATGAGGAGTCACTGATCAAAATCGAATCTGCATAGAAATATATCAGGAGGCGATCAATCCGGATAAGACGTGTAAAACGTTTTATCCGGGGTTTCTCTGACTAATCAAGTCGCTATAGGCTTTACCACTGGATTTAACAGTGCGCTGCTGGGAATCGTAATCCACATAGACTATGCCGAAGCGCTTCAGATACCCCTCGGCCCACTCAAAGTTATCCATCAAGCTCCAGGCAAAATATCCTCTTATATCGACGCCACTCTCGATAGCATCGTTCACCGCATTAAGATGCTGGTTCATATATTCGAAGCGGTCGCGGTCAATGACCTCACCATTTTCTATCACATCTGCAACCGCTGAGCCATTTTCGGTAATATAAACCGGCGGCAAATCATAACGAGTATTCAAATCCATCAACAATTCCGTAAAAGCTAATGGAACTATTGCCCAGCCAATATCAGTTATGGCCACGCCCTGCGGCGGTATCTCGATAAAACCCTCTGCTTCGTCAGCTCGGTATACTGCGCGGGTATAAAAATTAACACCCAGAAAATCAATTGCATGCGAGATGATACCCATATCACCATCAACTATGTTTGGCTTTTCACTGTCTGGTAAGCTATCAAGCAATTCGGGATACGCTCCGTCCATAACGGGTTTAATAAACCATTGGTTAAAATGGTCGTCAGCCAACCGGGCAGCAGCACAATCCTCGTCACTATCCGATTCGCCATAACAGGGAGTAAAGTTCAAGACTATACCGTTCAGGCTATTTGGCGAGTTATTTGCCAATACTTCCATAGCCAGACCATGTGCTAATAGAAGATGATGCGCTGCCTTTTTTCCATACTCTTTACTACTCAAGCCTGGCGCGTGGTTGCCAAACTGATAACCCAAATAGGCGCTACAAAAAGGTTCGTTAAGTGTGGCATAGGAATGCACACGGTCACCAAAGGCCTTGCTTATCAGGTCGGCATAATCGCGAAAACGATAGGCTGTTTCCCGATTTAACCAACCGCCTTCGTCCTCTAGATACTGGGGTAAATCCCAATGGTACAAAGTAACAAAGGGCTTAATATTTTTTTCAATTAGACGATCAAGCAGTCGAATGTAGAAATCAACACCCACCTGATTTAGCGAGCCATCACGACAAATTACCCGCGGCCAGGAGATTGACAGTCTATAGGCATCAACACCCAAAGATTCAATTAGGTCAATATCAGATTGCCATCGTGACAGATGATCACAGGCGAGGCTTCCATCCTTGCCATCCCGAATAGCACCAGGCTGCTGGCAAAAGGTGTCCCAAATACAGGGTAAACGGCTATCGGCTCCACCCTCAATCTGGAAGGAGGCCGTTGCAACGCCGTATACGAAGTCGGAAGACTTCATTAAAGATTTTTCGGGTAAAACGATTTTCATAATATTGATTCAGCCACTGTTTATAGCAAATATTGTTTTTAGGTTGAGAGACCCGAGGCTACAATGCCGAAACATTGGCCAAGCCAGACTATCGCACACCTTCTCCCTCTTCCAATCTCTCCCGCCTAAGACAATCCGTCGCTTTCGCTCAAAAAAGCGATATTGGGTATTGCAATTAAAGGCAGGTACACCATAGAATGAAAGCGCTTTCATATCAATAGCCAGTTTTCGAAATTGTCGTAAACTAGTCTTCATGTCGTGTTTGCCAACAATAAACTAACAATAATGAATACAAGGAGCTGTAAATGGCAGGCGCAATGAATCTGGCGGAACACGCCAGTATAGAACCCACATCGCACACCGATAATTACAGGTTTGCTTTAATATCTCTGACCTCCCTGTTTTTTATGTGGGGCTTTATCACCTGCCTCAACGACATTCTCATCCCTTACTTAAAAAACATGTTCGACCTGAGTTATGCGCAAGCCATGCTTATTCAATTTTGTTTTTTTGGTGCATATTTTGTTGTCTCCGTACCAGCCGGAGCCTTGGTCAGCAAAATCGGCTATCAAAAAGGTATTGTTACCGGACTTTTTATCACTACCATCGGCTGCCTGCTTTTCTATCCTGCGGCATCTTTTGGGGTTTACGCCATATTTTTAGTCGCCCTATTTGTTTTGGCCGCCGGTATCACCGTTCTGCAAGTGGCGGCCAACCCCTATGTGAGCGCGCTGGGAAGCCCCGACACAGCGCCATCCCGACTGACGATGACACAGGCATTTAACTCTCTGGGAACAACCATTGCCCCATTTTTTGGCGCCTGGTTGATTTTATCTGCTATGCCCGGCCTTGACGGTGACCAGGTGTCTTCAGCGCAGCAAGCGAGCGCTGTACAAACTCCCTATTTACTGCTGGCAGCGACGCTAGCCATGCTCGGAATTATTTTTGCCTTCATTAAGCTACCCAAGCTCGGCGCTAAAACCCCAGACGAGCACGCCAATAGCGAAGGCAGCGCCTGGCAATATAGGCACCTTGTATTAGGCGCTGTAGGTATTTTTGTCTATGTCGGCGCAGAGGTCGGTATCGGTAGCTTTCTTGTTAACTTCGTCGGTATGGACACAATTGCAGGCCTGCAGGAAGCTGACGCAGCCCACTATGTGGCTTACTACTTTGGCGGAGCTATGGTTGGGCGTTTTATTGGCGCAATGGCAATGCAAAAAATCGCTGGCGGTACAGCGCTAGCGTTTAACGCGGTCTGTGCCTGCCTTTTACTACTTTTAGTTATGTTTAGCTCAGGCTCATTGGCGATGTGGGCCGTTCTTCTCATAGGCTTATGTAACTCCATCATGTTTCCCACTATATTCAGCCTTGCTATCAGAGGCCTGGGGCGGCATACCGGCCAAGGCTCAGGGATTTTATGTCTGGCAATAGTTGGCGGTGCAATATTGCCGTTGCTACAGGGCGTATTGGCCGACAATATTGGCATTCAAATGGCATTTTTCATCCCCCTGATCTGTTTTATCTATATCGTCTATTACGGATTGTTGGGGTGCCATCCGACAAAAACTCAAGGTTGGGAAGAGAGCTAGTGAACCCCTCGCCCGCTCCGTAGTAATGGTGTGGGTTTTAACAGGGGCTACAGCTTTGTAGCCCCTTTTTTTCTCAAGAATTAGATGTTATTGAAGACAAGGGCTTCAGGAGGCCGCTATTGATTAGTCTAGTGGATGTTCATAAGTACTATGGCGAAAAAGACCGACGAATCCATGTACTAAAAGGAATAAATCTTGAGATAAACGAAGGTGAAATGGTCGCCATTATGGGATCATCTGGCTCGGGAAAATCCACCCTACTAAATATCCTCGGCATTCTGGATCACCATGATGAGGGCGTATATCAACTAGATGAGTTAAGAATTGAAGATCTAACGGAGAAATTGGCCTCTCGTTTGCGCAATCAATTTATCGGATTTTGTTTTCAATCCTTCAACCTATTACCTTTCAAGAATGCGACGGAAAACGTAGCACTTCCCCTATATTACCGAGGCGTTAATCGAAGAGAGAGAAACCAGGAGGCAGAAAAGTATCTCACGCTTGTGGGCCTGGTCGATCGCACTAAGCATATGCCCAATGAACTATCGGGCGGCCAGAAACAGCGGGTAGCGATTGCCCGCGCATTGGTTTCCAATCCCAAAGTCATATTGGCCGACGAGCCAACTGGTGCGCTGGATAGCGAAACAACTAATGAGGTGATGACGCTATTTAAAAACATTCATGAACTCGGAAAAACCTTGATTATCGTTACTCATGAACAGGACATTGCGGATCAATGCCAACGCATCATCTACTTACACGATGGCGTAATTAAATCAGATCGATCATCCGGACTCGCTTCATCAAACCGCCACCGTCAAGAGATAGCCGAGTAAATATTGATATGGCTATTTTAGCGAGTTTACAAGAAATAGCTTTCAATATACGACAAAACAAACTGCGCACTTTTCTTACTGGGTTTGGTGTTTTTTGGGGAATTTTTATGCTAATTCTAATGCTCGGCGCGGGTCAGGGTATGCAGAATGGCGTAGAACAGGGTTTTAGCTCTGATGCGCAAAATAGCGTTTGGATATTTTCAAGAAAGACGTCCATACCCTACCTAGGTTTATCTACCGGCCGAGAAATTCACTTTACACAGGCCGATTTAATCGCCATCAAAAAGGAGGTGCCTGGCGTACTGATTGTCTCGGCGGAAAACGCGTTAGGGTCATTTAATCGAGCAGACATTTTGGTTAAAAGTGATACTAGATCTGCAAGCTACGGCGTTTTTGGCGTGGCCCCGGACTATTTTAAAATCAAGAGCGGTCAGGATCAACTCAGCGGTAGAATGCTCAATGAATACGATGACTCTAATGTACGAAAAGTTGCAACTCTTGGCTCGACCTCGGCGAAAACACTTTTCCCAGATACGAATCCTGTTGGTCAGGTAATAGAAATTAACGGTATTTCGTTCACAGTGGTCGGGGTATTCTCTGACCCCGGGGAAAATGGAAGACAATCAGAACGAGTCTATATTCCTATGAGTCTATTTCAAAAGACTTACGGAAGCGGTCAAAATCGCGTAGACCTCATCACCTACCAGCCCAGGCCTGACGCAAACCCTTATGAAGTGGAAGAGCAGGTGCTGACCCTACTAAGAAAAAGACATCGAGTTTCCGCAGATGACCGCAGTGCTATTAGGGCCAATAATCTTCTAAGAAACTACGAGCGAATCAACAGGCTTTTCGCGGCGATCGACAGTCTACTTTGGTTTGTTGGTATAGGCACTCTTACCACCGGTGTTGTGGGTATAAGCAACATCATGATGATTACGGTAAAGGAACGAACGGGTGAAATCGGCGTTCGAAAAGCGTTGGGCGCCACACCAATTAGAATCGTAAGCGCGCTATTATTTGAGTCCGTGTTAATCACCGCGACGGCTGGATATGTAGGACTCGTTTTTGGTGTGGGCTTACTTGAACTGACAAATTTCGTATTAACAGCTTCCGGCATGCAGCTGGACTCCTTTAAGCGCCCAGAAGTTAATTTTAGCATTGCAATCAGCTCCGTCGCCATTTTGGTCATTGCCGGCATGGCGGCCGGATTCGCTCCGTCATGGCGGGCCGCACGGATTTCACCGGTAGAGGCCATGAAAGAATCATGATGGACTGGGATCGGTGGCAGGAAATCTACTACACACTCAGCCAACACAAGCTGCGCACAGTCCTAACCTCGCTCGGAGTTTTCTGGGGTATTTTCATGTTAGTTGTGCTTTTAGGTGCAGCCAGAGGCCTGGAAAATGGCGTTATCGGCGGCTTTGGTGGACAAACAAATACCGTCATTATCTGGTCGGGTTCTAGAACACAACTGCCTTACAAAGGCATGCCTTTAGGACGACGCATCACCATTAGAGATGGTGATTTGGAATCTATACGACAATTGTCAGAGCTGGGAATGTCCAGCAGTAATAACGAGATGGGCGGCTGGCAAGTCAATCAATATGTTGTCAGTCGAAATGGGGTTGGCTCATTTTCCACTATCGGTATTGAGCCTGACTCCTTGAAGCTTTCGGGACACATTATGCTACAAGGGCGCTTTATTAATGAATATGACTTTAGTGAGCGCCGTAAAGTAGTGGTTATAGGAGACGCCGTTAAAGAGATACTATTTGAGCCTGGAGAGGACGTAATTGGCCAGAAACTTGAAATCGGCAGCGTTAATTTTGTGGTCATTGGAATATTCACTAGCAACTCCAATAATCCCAGTGAGACAGAACAGATCTTCATGGCAAATTCAACGCTTAGAACAACCTTCAATCAACTGGGCTGGATAGGCCACATTAAAATTGCCCCCGTCGGAGGTGTTCACGCAGCTGAACTGGAAGAAAAGGCGCGCGCAATCATCATGGAAAACCATAAAGTTCACCCAGAGGATTCCGGCACCCTCGGCTCTTACAATATGCAGAACGAATATGACAAGGTACTGGGTTTGTTTCTGGGCATGAAACTTTTTAGCTGGGTGGTAGCCATTGGTACGATTGTCGCAGGCGCAATAGGCGTGGGTAATATTATGTTGATCGTTGTTAAAGAGCGGACGCGAGAGATTGGAGTCCATAAAGCTCTGGGCGCCACGCCATGGAACGTGGTCAGCACCATATTACTTGAAACTTTAGTCTTGACCTCGATTGCAGGCTACTCAGGACTGGTGTGTGGGGTGTTTCTACTAGAGGGTTTGTCGACATTAATGGAGGCCAGTACAGATACAGGAATGTTCGGCAAACCGGAAATAGATTTTCTGACTGCAGGGGCAGCCCTATTAACGATGATTATGGCCGGTGTTGGAGCCGCCATCCTACCTGCAATGAAGGCAGCGGGTGTTGACCCAATAGTCGCATTACAAGATGAATAACATTCAATTTAGATAGCCAAAAAGACGCCTAATTATGAAAAAGATACTTCTAATTCTACTCACACTGACCGTTGTATGTGTTTTTGCCGGAACGGCGATTTTTCTCTATCAAAAATCGCAAGAAAAGCCAATTATCTACCAGACAGATGGTGCTTTTAGAATAGATATCGTTAAAAAGACGGTAGCAACTGGCAGTATTAAGCCACGGAAAGAGGTAGAGATTAAGCCTCATGTTTCCGGGGTAGTTGAGAAGCTCTTCGTACAGGCAGGAGATTTAGTTAAGAAAGGTGACTTACTTGCTCGCATTGAGCTTATACCTGACATGGAACATCTAAGCAACGCGGAATCTCGACTTGAGTCGGCCAGAATTAACTTAAAAACTGCGAAAATAGAATTTGAACGTCAAGGTCAATTATTCCAACGTAAGCTGATTGGAGAATTGGAGTTTAATAAATACGAGCTTAATTACGCACTACAGATGGAGGCTGTTCAATCTGCCGAGAATACCGTCTCACTTATAAAGGAAGGCACCTCAAAGAATTCCGCAAAAATAGCCAACTTAGTTACCTCTACTATAGATGGTATGGTATTGGCGGTCCCTGTTAGAGAGGGTACTTTTGTTACCGAAACCAATAATTTTAACCAAGGTACGACTATTGCCAGTATCGCCAATATGAAAGATCTAATTTTTGAAGGACTTCTTGACGAATCAGAAATCGGCAAAGTTAAAGTGGGCATGGAGTTGCTTCTTAATATAGGAGCGCTTTCAGACCAACAGTTTTCTGCAAACCTGGAATATATCTCACCCAAGGGCACAAATGATCAAGGCACCATCAAATTTGAGATAAAGGCCGCGATGATAGTCCAGGAGGACTTTTTTCTCAGAGCGGGATACAGCGCCAATGCCGACATAGTTTTGGATAGCCGTATCGACGCACTGGCTGTAAACGAGGGTAATTTGATAATCGAAGACGGTACAAGCTTTCTCGAAATTGAAACGGGCCCACAGGAATTCAAGAAAACAGCTATAATGACGGGGCTGTCTGATGGCATCAACATTGAAATATTAGAGGGCATTAGTGAAGCCACCAAATTCAAAAAGTTAGTGCTGTAATAATGAATGAGGGGTCTGGCGGTATGTTCTCGATGGAAATTACGATATTTCAAAGAGATTTTCAGGTAGCTCTCCTCACCCTAAATTGTCTGCTACCATTATGATTCGCTCAATACCTATTGGTCGGCACATGAAAATACCCATACTATTAATTAGCTCAATTCTATTCTGCTCGAATGGATATGCGGGCTCGAGCAATCCGACGGAGCCAGATGATGACAAGTGGCGCTTTACCATTGCTTTTCCTATGTTATGGGCGCCCGAGGTGAACGGCCGTGTCCGGGGAGGCGAAAACATTGATTTCAATATCGATTTTAAGGATATTTTAGAAAATCTGGATTTCGGCTTTATGGGTGAAGTTTATGCCCACAAGGGTAATTTTGGCTTTGCCTATCGACTCAACTATCTCAAGCTTAAAAACGAAACCACCAGTGGAGATATTCTTAAGACCACAGTAGGTAGTGATCTCATCTTGGGCATCAACGATTTTTTGGGTACATTCAGAGTACATGAAAAAGTGCGGCTTATGGCCGGTATCCGCAATGTGTACTCCGATATCTTTTTCAATATAAGAACCGACTTGAATGGCGAAAATCTAATCGACAAAAAGATTCCCGTTAATGACAGCGATAGTTATGACTTATTATTCGGCCTACACTTTGATCATTGGTTCAACGATAGATGGGGCCTCATGCTTAACGCCGATACGGCTGTTGCAGGCGATAACGATCGAGACTATAGCCTTGAGCTGAGGGCACTTTACAGAATTAGTAAGCTCAATAATATTTGGATTGGCTATCGTTACCTAAATATTGGCCAGGACGTAAGTAGCGAGAATATAGACTACCAGCTCGACTTCACCGAAAAAGGCCCAACCTTGGGCTGGGCCTTTACTTTTTAGACTAAAGCCAATTTAACTGGGCTGAAGAATAGCACAGGCAATATTGTCACCCTACTGATATTCGGCGTTTGCCTCATCCCAACTCGGCAGCACAACAGTCGCATCACCGGCTTTGGTTCGCTCGCCGAAATCCACTTGGCGAGTACGTAACATATCGTATTTTGCGCGTGATATAGCAGACGCTTCACCTGAATTTCTCAAGATTGTTGGCCTGATAAATACAATCAACACACGAGTCTCTACTTCTCTCTCTGTCGACCGAAAGAACGCGCCCACAAAAGGGATACTGCCCAGCACAGGGACTTTTTTTACATCCAGACTTTGACGATCATCATTCAGTCCACCAAGCACTAGAATCTCGCCGTCATTTACCATCACATTGGTGGTAATAGTGCGTTTCGATGTCACTAGATCTGCAGTGCCAGCCAAGGCCGCGTTAGCCAATATAGAGGATGCCTCTTGCGAAATCTCCAGGCGAACGGCGTCTCCTTCGTTCACCTGTGGGCGCACCGTTAATTTAATACCGACTTCTTCCCGCTCTATCGTCTGAAAGGGGTTACTTGGGCTCACGCTACCTGTACCGGTATAGCTTCCAGTAATAAACGGTACTTCCTGACCTACGGTGATAGTCGCCTCTTCATTATCCATAGTCACGATAGAGGGCGAGGACAAAATATTGGTATCTGCATCTGACTTAAGTGCGGTAATTAACCCGGCTATTCCACGACCTGAATCTTCGTTGTAGTTGGCGCCACCAGCCGAAATTCCGTTGGGGACCGCAATTCCATCAATATTGTCATCGCCACCAATAGCTCCGGCTAGCAAGGCGGGGATGATGTCGTCAAAGTTAACAATAAACCCCCCTTGCTTGCCTACCGCGGCAAGCTGGACACTCAATTTATTAGCCTGATCCTGGGTGACCTCGGCGAGTACCGCTTCAATAAGGACTTGCACGCGCGGCATATCGAGTTTGCGAACCAACTTCTTCACATTATTGATGACTGCCCCAGGAGCAGAGATCAACAATGCATTATTCATTTCGTCAGCCTCAACCTGATATTGATCATTGCCGCTGTTCTTTTCGGTCTCTCCTGCCAAACGAAGAAAACTGCGCGAAGTCAGTATCTTCTCAATCATTGGTTTAAGATTGACCGCTTGGGCATAGTGTAGATAGATAACTTCTACGCCATCTTCAGACGAACTGGGCATATCCAGTTGTTTCAGCAAACCAACCACCTGACGACGAACCACCGGCGAGCCGCCGACAATTAGCCGATTATTATATTCGTCTTCTACGATACTCGGCTGAGCTCGCTGAATATGTTTCATCTCACGCAAAATTGCCACCGCCTCGGCTGCGGACATGTGCTCTAACTCAACGATGTCATATTGCGCCTGATCAGCATCGTCGACTTCTGCAATCATGCGCTCAACACGTGCCAATTGAGACACCGTGTCGGTCACTATCAATCGATTGCTGGCGGCGTGCGCCTGAACTTGGGCGCCTGGCGATAACATAGGTTTGATAACCGGTACCAACTCGGGTGCTGTGACGTAACTGAGAGTGAATATTCTGGTTGCCAACTCACCGCCGCCACCACCTGCTTGCTGAAAAGCCTGAGCCGAAGGCACTATGCGCGTTACCTGACCATCGCTGACAGCCTGATAACCGTGAACCTGCAATGCACTCAGAAACACCTCATAGAGCGAATCCGCGTCAATGCTGTCGGGCGCAATAATGGTCATCTTGCCCTTTACTCGGGGGTCGATAATGAATGCTTTGCCAGTAATTTCTGAAACGCTCTCTATAACTGACCGAATATCCGCATCACGAAAATTGACCGTGACATTATCTGCCACTACTAGTGAGACTAGTATCAGAGACAAAATCCCTGCGCAAATTTGCGCGATCCAACCAGTGCTTCGAATTACACTTTTCATATTATTGTCCATTAAAAGAATTCATCAGGTGCGGCAACATTCGCGCTGCCATGGCCGCCGCATTGACGTCAATTTGTTGTTCTTTCCCATCACGTATTATCACCAAAGGCACAGATGACTCGTTGATAAGCGCCTGCCATTTTTCAGGTGAACTAAGTAAGGCCTCTATCGATTCTCCACCGGCACTTAACACCACATCGCCGGGTTGCAGTGAAGACAGATCCATTAATTCCTGATCCAGGCTCTGCAGCTTCATTCCCATAGCACCCGATTCAGTGCGTTGGGGCTGCACGCCAATTTTCCCCGCCAAGGAGATAAGCTGTTGATCGCTGGTATCTTGTAGAGGTTCATCTACTCGCGCTATACCTTTAGCGTCAATTTTGGCCATCAGCAGTTCTCGACTCACACCGTTTTCATCAAAAACTACCCGGTCGCCGTGAATCTGTTGCAGTGTTATACCCGACTGAACTTCCGCGCCGAGAACATAAACTGCCGGTTTACCGCCGTTGAGTGACAAGGTTGCCACACCCCTGTCACCATTAGCCATCACACCGAGTAATTCAGCCCGTAATCGTGATTTCCCCGTCGCTTTTGGTGCATTAGAGATGGCTGCCTTTGGCTTAAACCAACTCGCCTGAATTTGTCCCGCGTTGGCAGCTTGTATGTTTGACGGCTCAAAATGTGGCGGCGCCAATAATTTCATAGAAATTAACAAGCAAGCCCACAAGCCAAGGCAAACAGCCATTAGGCTTATCAGTGGTACCAACGCCGGTTTAAGCTTTGCAATCGCTAACATGGCAAAGCCCCCCCTGTTGTCCAGCTGACATTAGTTGAACCGGCTTGTACATCTAGATTCGGCAGATAAGCACCGCGCTCGTCGAGCCGTATGTCTCCATTAACGGACTGACCTGAAATCCGCCAAATTGCGCCCTCATCCGTAAGTTCGGTCTTTAAACTATGCGGCCCCAAGTTCTGACCTGCGAACTCGATATTACGAAAATCTGCTGTTGCGACCATGCTGGCAAGCATGGATTTACAATCAGCTTGAATTTCCATACGTGACAAACTCACTGTGGCTTGGCTGCGCATAGCAGCCAGTATACCGGGCCATTGGAAGTCAGGGCCCAGTTCGATAATAGATTCCTTCAGCACAGGAAGGGCAGCCAATACATTTAACTTTCCATGAGCCTGCATACCGGCTGCACCAATGTCGTAACACCACCGCAAAGGCGAGACTGCCGGACACCAGTCCCAGCCAGCTCTCAGCAATCTATTATCGTATTCGACAAGCACATGACCACTAGCCAATGTGCCCGTTGCCATTAGCAACTTAATTTTCGGCTCCTCATCGAGGTTTATCAGCAGATTAACTGGCAGCGCCAATAAACCCCGCCCCAACAAGAGCAAACTCACAACAATTGCCAAGCCCACCATGACAGATCTAGGAGCCATAATCGCGCACCTCTATCGTTGCCTGATATCCGCCATCGCCGTCGGGTGAAATACTGGCGTTGACCAACTGCAGATTAAAACAGGCCAGACTCGTCACCAAAGCCAATAGTTTATCGCCCTCTTTCAGTTTTAACCGGGCCTGGGTATTGCCAGAGCCGGCCTTACCCAAACTGGCCTCGATGCCCCTGATCTGACCGATAGCTCGCTGCAAACGTTGCGTTAGCGCGCCGCCCAAATCACTATTATTCGAACACGACCGAGTATTGTGATTAATGGCCCTCCAGGATACGTAGATATTCTCGATGTTCTCCAGACGTTGCTGCGCCTCCAAGTGGTCCGCAGTAAGAGGTCGCCACACTAAAATATAAAGTAATAATAGAACGATGAGGGGTACAGCGAACATTAGTGTCTTGCGGTCTTTTTCTTCAAGCTTGATCATCGGCCATCCTCCTCTACCAGTAGTGTGGTGGCCGAAGTCCAACGGGCACTGATCCCAGTCAAACCCTCTAAATTACTGCGCAACGCCTCATTCGGTTTGGCCAGCTGTAGTTCAATTTTACCCGGCCAGATGCTTGCGCTGGTGACCGTACAAGAGGAGCAACGTCGCAACGCACCCCCAAGTTGATTGACCAAGCCATTACCGTTAAATCCGGCTAGTACACGATGTGCCTCAGCGGTGCGCTGGCGGAATAGAATGTCTGCGTTTACGTCATCAGGAGTCTCGCCGTATGCCTCCTCATAAACCTGTATTAAATGGTTTTCAATATCATCGGCAAGCTGATGGGTCTGATAATTATCGAGTAGACTAAGGCCCAGCCATGCCAGCAAAGCAAACAGCACTGAAGCCGCTGCCGTATATTGCAGGCGCCGAGAGTTGACTGCCCGCTTTAAGTAATCGCCCTGGTTTAAGTTAATCCATGGAGCATGCGCCTGTGAAGTGAGAGCAATAACTTGATGCTGGTGCTCAATAGACGTGCCTTCCAGCGGGTTCTCTTCGCTGCAGACCAGCACTTGCTGAATGCCTTCGGCTGCCAGCCATAGCGGCAGCAATTCAACTAGCTGCTCGGTCGGTAATACTGCGCCACGATCAGCAAAACGTAAACGAGTTCTGTCCGCCTCGGCGTATATCGTCAGGCATTGTTCACGACAAGGTAACTGATAAATATCGGCTAATAATGGTGTATTGTTGGCAGTTTCTTGAACAGTGGCGTCTACCGCGTCCATTATCTCTTTGCTGATAACGGCGACTGTTTGCTGTCCGCCAACACTATTAGCTGCCAGCGCAAAATGCAGCTCGGCCGCATCCTGCAATAGACGATCTTCCAGCATCCAGGGAATAGCCTGCAATAATTTTCGCTGACTAAATTTCACCGCTTCAATACGTTGAAAGACCACTTTCTCGGTTGGTATCCAACTGTAGTCAACAGATGCAGTATTTATATCATTCATATCAGACTGCATCCTCATCGCCGTCTTCACCGTTATCGGCCGTATTCTGAACCGGAGGTGCACCATGCCGTAAAGTTCTGGCAATCACCATCACTTCTCCATTGGCACCACGAAACAAGGTACTGGTCATAGTCAGCTTTGTCATACCCAATTGCACATAGGTCTCCAACTCAAAAAACTCACTGGCGACGGTCAGCATGGCTGCTGGCGGTAATGCCAGATCCTGGCCTGCATCCTCTGCGGCTATGACAAACTCGGATACCGAATCAAATGGTCGTTGTTCAATCAGCTCTTCCAACGCCGTCTCGCTGAGATCAGACAGCAATGCCGCCAATACCTCTATGGGCGCCGTATTAATATTTATCGCGGTACTATCTGGCAAAGCAACTGCCAGGCCTTGCAGGCGCCGCACATGCTCTAGGCTCCAGCCGGCCACCATCGGCAACTCGGCAATCGATGCCAACGGTGTATTTGCTGGCATACGCGCTGGCGACAAAGTCTGATAATAGCCATCTTCAGCGCCATACTGGAGTTCTTCAGTGTTTTCATCTAACCAGTCTATAAGTGCTGCTGATAGCTCGTCATCATCCGTCTCAAGTAAACGTTGTAGCACACTGTGGTAGCCAGTTTCAGATTGACCGTCCTCCATTTCACTGGCCCAGCGCTCAGCGGTGTAATCCGCCAGGTTATTCAGATTAACCGAGCCCTGTAAGTCGCGGATCTTACCGGTCAGTTCACCACCCTCTACCGGCAGCAAGGGCAGTGATATGGCCCAGTCCTGTTGCAGATGCACCACATTTGAATCACTGTCGGCCAACAGTTGCTTGGCCCAATATTCAGCGCTCAAGGTTAATAGAAAAGCACTATCCGTCGACAGTTGTCGAGCCGAGCGTAAGATTTCCAGTTGATGACGATAATATAAAGAACCGAGAATCAAACTGATTACCGTGACCATCACCATGGTCGATAACAGTGCCACGCCGCTTTGCCGACAAAAATGTCTAACCATTATTGCGACCTCGATTCCAGCTACTAAATTCCAACAGCGGAATCACCCGCTCAAGTTGCTCTCCACTTTCGAGTTCGAGTTTTAAGCGCACCATTCGTGGCACCATACCCGCCGCCTGATTCAAAGGCGGCCATTGATCCCCAAAACGATTATCCGGGCCTAAATGCTCTACCGAAAAATCTCGCAGCCCTGCCACCAATACCTGCTGCCGGGGCTCTGTGTCTTCCCCTCTGTCAGCGATAGGCCACACCAATCGACGCAGCTCGCTGTCTTCAAACTGATACGCTATACGCGCGACCGCCGAGGGCGACTGCCCATAAACAGGCATTCCTCCGCGGCTAAACTCGACAACATATTCAGCGTCTTCGCCAAGATAAGGCCGGATCACGTCGCCGTATTGATCGCGAACTGATCGGTCTCGTACCTGAATGAAATCGCTAAATATTACGCCCCATGCCTGGCGCAGTTGGCCCTCTCGCGCAAATTGCTGTTGCTGATGCTGGTCTAGACGAAGCATATTATTGAGTGCCGAATACGCCATAATCGCCAGTACAGAAAATACCAGTGACGAGATTAAAACTTCGATCAGCGTAAAGCCTTTTTGATGTGTAAGTTTGTTCATGGCTGCACCATAAACATCACCAGGTTTGAATGCACCTTGCCTTCAGGGTCGGCGACCTCCACCTCATAACGAAACATATCCTGACCCAATGTGGGCTCTACCAGGATTTCCCATTGCCACTTGCGGCCCTGTGATTTTTCATTACCGCGGCTTTGTGTCGTACTGTCTTCCGGCGCATTCCAGCCTCGGTTGCGCTGATAAACAGCCATTAACTTATTCCAGCCAATACTGTGAGCCGTCCATCGCTGCTGCAACATTCGCTTTTGCTGGCTGAAATTATTGATTGAGACATAGGTTCCCGACAGCACGACCGACAGTACCAAAAGGGCGACCAATACCTCGATCAAGGTGAAGCCCGACTTTTTCATGGCTTAGCCCCATGGATCAGCTGTATTTTGCCCGTACCATCCCACTGTACTTTGACTGTCAGGCCATCGCCTGTGACCGAGACTTCTCCCTCGGGCTCCAATATGCCAGAGGGGTAAAATACCAACGAAGGCAATGAATTCTCTGTGGTGTCCGCTGCCAATTGTTCGCGAATCTCTGTCGGCCATTCAAATCGAAAGTGTTCTGGCAGAACATAGGGTGCAAACTGGGCGACATACCACTGGTATTGTTGATACCGCACTACACGCAAGTTAGGCCCGTCTATCCGCACCCCCAACAAGGCACCTTGCAGCATGGCACTTGAGTGTACTTGCTCTAACCAATGCTTGACCTCATTACTGGCTGAACTGATTCGCTGATCGGCCGCACGCCCCACATAAATAAGTACCAGCGTAGTAAATACACCCAATATCACGAGTACAACCATTATCTCGATCAGGGTGAAACCGCGCTGGCGAAGGCTCATTGTATATTCCAGTTTCCAATATCGGCATTGTCTTCCACGCCGCCGGCTGCGCCATCGGGACCATAAGAAAACACATCAATTTTCTTACCTCTGGAGCCGGGGTTGGCATATTGATAATCCTTGGCCCATGGGTCCTGCGGCAGATTTTCAACATAGGGCCCACGCCAACTGCGAGCCTCCGTTGGCGCCTGAACCAGAGCCGCCAAGCCTTGAGCCTGACTGGGATAATTGTAGTTATCCAGGCGATATAAATTGAGAGCAGCTTCCAGCGCCCTAATATCCTGCTCAGCCTTAATCCTGCGGGCTTCGTCGGGACGGTCCATGACTGCCGGCGCAATAATTGCTGCCAGCAGCCCCAAAATCACCAGCACCACCATGATTTCGATAAGTGTGAAGCCATGGCTATGCCGTTGCTTACTTTGTCTCGATACCTGCAAGATACAACCTCTTAAATTAGCTGGTTCATTTGTACAATCGGCAACAAAACAGCGCCAATAATTAATACCACCATACCACCCATCAGAATAATGAGAGCGGGCTCTAACAACTTCAAAAATGTGCTGCTGGATTGCTGTAAACGAGTGGAATAAAAATTCGCCACGCGAATCAGCATTTGGTCCAACTCGCTGCTCGCCTCGCCGCTGCGAACCATGTGTAACATAAAAGCTGGAATAAAAGCCTCTCTTTGTAGCGCATGGGCCAAACTTGCCCCCTGAAATACTCCAGTACTGACCCGCTCCATTGCCGCTCGCAGCGCCAGGTTACCTATAGTGGTATTGGCTATTTGGGTGGCCGGTACCGCTGGTACTCCGCTGGCAAGTAACAAACCCATATTGCGGCACCAATCTGCCAAATTCCCCATGATCAGCCAATTGCCTAATACAGGCGTGGCCAGTAGCAATTTATGCCAGGTCAAACGCCTACCAGGGTCTTGTAACAACAGCACTAAGCCAGCGACTAGTCCAAGCAACACAAGCAATAGATAAATACCGTATTTTACAAGAAAATCCGATATTGCCACCACTACGATAGTCAATGTAGGCAGAGCCTGGTCGAGCGTATTAAAAACAGAAGCGATCTGCGGCACTACAACCGTCAGTAGAATACTCATCACGCTAACAGCCACAAATAGTAAAACCAGTGGGTAAACCATCGCCTTGGTCAAGGCCTGGCGGTTAGCCATACCCTCCTCCAACTCATCGGCGAGTCTTTCCAATACAGAATCGAGATGACCACTCTCCTCTGCGGCTGTCACTGCGGCTATCACCGACTCGGGCACAGTATAAAAACCACCAGCCATAGCCTGCGCCATGCTTTGACCTTCCATTAACGCGCTGCGCCAGCTCGAGAGCAGCCGCTGATCGCGGCTTGTACTGGCCTGGTCTGCCATCAGCGTCAGGCATTCATTCAGTGCCATACCGGAATGTAACAGTGTCGCTAACTGCCGAACAAGCATCGCCAAATCAAAACGACGCACCCGTCGGCGCACCAGCGCCTTGCCTAGTGTTGTATTAGCCGGGACGCTTATCTCGGTCACAAAAAAACCTTCATCTCGTAATTCACGACGCGCCAGGCGCTCAGAGTCTGAGCTAATTCGGCCCTTCTTTTGCTTGCCGCCCGCATCAAAGGCTGTGTATTCGAAGTTTTTCACAGGCCGGCCTAGAGGCTGGTAACCCGCAAGACTTCTTCGAGAGTTGTCACGCCCTGACGCACCAGGTTCAGACCGTTCTCGAATAGACTCGGGGTTTGTTTGCGAACATAGCTTTCAATTTCTGTTTCTCCAGCTCGATCATGAATCAAGCGGCGTAATCCCTCATCAACAGTGACTACTTCAAATAAACTCTGGCGTCCGATATAACCCGTATTATTACACTGCGAACAACCGGCAGCGTGAAAGATGGTTGCGCCACTCTCGCACTGCAACAACTCTGCAACCTTGGCTTCTGCCGGTATAGCCTCGCGGCATTCTCCGCAGAGCTTACGCACCAGGCGCTGTGCTACTACACCACCCAGAGTGGATGACAACAGGAAACTATCGACGCCTAAATCCTGCATGCGGGTTACCGCGCCTGAGGCCGTATTAGTATGTAAAGTCGACAGCACCAAGTGACCCGTTAGGCTGGCCTGCGTGGCTATTTGAGCTGTCTCGTTGTCGCGTATTTCGCCAATTAATATCACGTCTGGATCCTGCCGCAAGATAGCACGCAAACCCTTGGCGAAAGTCATACCCGCACGCGAATTAACCTGCGACTGACTAATACCTGATAGATGGTATTCCACCGGGTCTTCTACCGTCATCACGTTGCGCTGGTCGCAATCCATTGATTGCAGAGCGGCATACAGCGTTGTGGTTTTACCCGAACCGGTAGGGCCTGTCACTAGAACAATACCGTGAGGGCGCTTAATAATCTTTTGCAATAAGGCAAAGTTGGCCTGGTCCATACCCAGGTCATCCAGGCGCAGCTGACCCGCATTTTTATCCATTAAACGCAGCACTACCCGTTCGGACTGACCCGATGGCATAGTGGATACCCGCAGGTCAATAGAACGACCACCCAGGCTAATCGACATGCGGCCATCCTGCGGCAGGCGCTTCTCGGCAATGTCGAGCCGCGCAAGCACTTTTATACGGGATACTAACAAAGGTGCTACGTGGGTAGGTGGCTCCAATACCGTCTTCAATACGCCATCAAGACGATAGCGAACACGGGATGAATCCTGATACAGCTCGATGTGTATATCAGAGGCTTTTTCACGCACAGCCTCCATAAAGATGGCATTCAATAGACGTATTACCGGCGCGTCGTCCTCAGAGGCCAGTAAGTCAGCCTGTTCATCGAATTCACCGAGGTAATCTTGCAGTTCATTAGCCGAATTAATATCGTCCATGACTGACTCAGAATTAGTCTGTTGCTGGCTGTAGGTCTCTCGTAGTATTTGGCCAAACTCCTCGACCGAGACTTTCACTAATTTACGAGGGTATCCATAGACACGATAAACTTCCAACAGACCAGTTAGGTCAGTTGCTGGTGTCACTAGCAAATCACCCTCTGCGGTAAGAACCAGCTGGCTTTGCTTGGCATATGAGAACGGCAGTAAATGCATATCGCTTTTTTCTTATAGTGTCCGGGGCTGTTCTGACATTAGCTCAAACCCATCAAAACGGTCAAATCTTGCCCTGATTCTACCTCAAGGGTCTGACAATGTCGCTGAAGCACGAGGCTACAGGCGCCCATTTAAGAAGACTTCAGATAATTTAACATTTCTTAGCTATTGGCACTATGAAACAGGGTCTGTAAGCACTTAAGTGATCAGATCTCGATCGAACTCTCACCATTTACCAGCTTTATACGGTCTACTCCTGCGCGCTCAAAGCTCAGTAACATACATGGCGAACTGATCATTGCGGCAGCCATGTCACCTGGCTCATCAATGATGATATCAATCGTCAATAAACCTTCAGTTAACTGTGCCTCGTTTGACACCAGTCGCAACTGAAACCCCGCTGAGGGCTTCTGACCTGCAGCTACTACAGCCACAATGTGGCTAGAGAAATCCACTACAGGTGCGGCGCCAGCTCCCAGACCTTGAATACTGGAAAGAAGAGCCTCAAATTCATTTACCGACTTTAGCAGTGATAATCCGGACTCCTGAATTCGACACATTTGAGATTGATAGACTACTCGTAAAGATCTAGATTCCGTCTCGCGTGCCTGACAAGAAACCAGCGCAGGAGCAACCAACAATAGTCCGACGATCAGAGCTTTTGTCACGGACTGTTTTTGATTAATCATCTGCTGGTTCTTCCTTTTTTATAAGCCTGACACCCTGTCGCGAGCCAGTGTTTGCATCACTCGCGCTCTCGACTACATCCGCAATAATAGATACTAGAAAATCCAGGCCAGTTATATTTTGATCGACGTTGACGCGTACAGATTGTTCCAGCGTCGGATAGCCACCACAACTCTCGCCCAATTCACAGATAAACAAATTATTGTCTACATCTGAGCCGGTAAGAACAAGATACTCGCCGGCCGGTATATCGGTGAAATTATACGTATAACGACCGCTCACCAAATCGACATTTTGCTGGTCAACCGGCTCTTCAGTGTCAGCATCAAGCAGTAAAACATACTGGAAACCCGCATCCCCACCTGCAGCACTGCCGGTTTGTACTGTCATAGAAACGGGAATAGCCCATTCAGCTGCATCGCTGAGGACAAAGGTAATTGCGCCAGAGTAGGTTGAGTCGGCAAGCCCGGCTCTATTTACCGTGACATTGTAGCTACCGATTCCGTCTCCATCGACAGCGTTAGTTTCGACAGCGAGCCAGCTTTCACTGGAGGCAGCTGAACTGACCGAGGGAGGATTATTGCCAATACTGGTAAGCGACAAGCTACGACTCACCAGCGCCCTGCCAAAATCGAGCCTTCCTGGTTCTATCGAAATAGCGCCTGCCACCTCGCCACCGGCAAGTGAGGTCGCATATTGCACTGCCGCCAATGCATTGATCAGACCGTAGCCGTAGGAATTATCCCGCCCTGCACTGCCGATGTCTCGAGTGATCTCTCCGTTTACCAATCCGGCGGTGAAGTCTGCTGCCGTCATGGCCGGATACACTGCCTTCATCAAGGCTGCCACCCCCGCTACATGAGGCGCCGCCATAGACGTACCCTGATAAAATTGGTAAGTCGGCTGCAAACTTCCGCCGACATCATCAACCAGCGTACTCAAAACACCATCTCCGTAGCTATCGCCATTACTATCTACTGACATGTCGCCTCCAGGTGCCGCGACGTCGACCGTGCTACCAAAATTCGAATAAGGTGCTAAACCATCGAGTAAATCGACCGCACTAACCGAAATAACTCCGTCGTAGCTGGCAGGATAACTCGGCACAGACGTGGACTCATTGCCTGCCGCAGCAACAACCAGTACCCCGGCGTCATAGACCTCATCATAGGTATTTTGCGATGATTGGCTGAATCCGCCACCGCCCAAACTCAGGTTGATTATATCGGCCGCTTGCGCTGGCACTGTGCCGCTGTCATTGCTCAAGCCTGCCGCGTAGCGAACCCCCTGCAGTACGTCATAACTGGAGCCGCCACCTACACCCAATACACGTACCGGCATAATACGTGCACCCCAGGAGACGCCGGCAACACCAATACCGTTATTGGTTGCAGCCCCCACGGTGCCTGAAACGTGTGTACCATGCCATGAACTGGGAGACTGGGATCCACCATCACCAGGGTCTGAAGGATCGCTGTCAATGCCATTGCCATCCGCACTGATGTCGGTATCTCTGATGAAGTCGTAACCCGACACCAGTTTGCTGGCAAGATCTTCGTGCTGTAACACCACACCGGTATCGACGACGGCTACAATCACGTTTCCACTAGCGGGTGTACCAGTAGTTATATCCCAGGCCTGCGGTAACTGAATTTGAGTATAGTGAGCCTGTAAGCCGTAAAAGGAGTCATTGGGTGAGGCAAAAGCGTGAACCCTGTAATTGGGCTCGACAAATTCGATATCCTCTCGCTGCCTTAGCGACTTAATACGGGCCAGCGAATCGTGTTTGGCCATATTTCTGTTGCGAATACGGGCCATGAGGGATTGTTTTGCACCGGAAGATGCCACCCGCTTGCGATAAGAAAAACGTAGTAATCCGGCGCGACTGACATCCCCATGACTTAGATTCAAATTCTCCAGCGCAGGTTTTCCATATGCCGCCTGTCTCTTGGCGCGACGCTTCACAACGGCTTGACCGGGAATAAAATCTGCTGATTCGCCATAAGCCTTCAAGCCAGTAGCGAAACTCGTACTGCCTATATTCAATATATATTTACCGATGCCAGTAAAAGCATTCACCCGGACGATATAATCCCCTTCGGTGGGTACCGCAACCGATTCAACAGACGCGTCTGGCGCAATAGATTGAACCACCAAATCCAAATTGGTGTCGTAAACCATCAGGTCAAAATCTATCGATTGTGGATCACTTGGGTCGAAGTCTGCCGAGCGCAATGATACAAACTGTCCTGCCAGCAGATGAACAGAGAAAAAGTCATCTGGATCTGCGTTATTTTCGAAATTACCCGTTGCCCCGTCTATTGGTCCGGTAGGTACTTTGCTGACAAAACCGTTCAAAATTACCGGATTGCCCAGGGCCTGCGCCTCAACCGCCTCATTATTACTTTCAAAAACGGTATTAGGGTCATCAATATACTGCCGAGAGGCATCATTAACATCGACATCAACCTGGTTCTGATCGGCAGGGAATATTTCGCCACTTAGTTGAAATGTTTCTGCCAGGTTACGTACGGTGAAGTTAATAGTATCGGTGGCAGTAGCCCCGTCGTCATCCGTCACGGTGACTGATATTGTAATTGTCTCTTCTTGATCAACCAGTGGGGCGGTAAATCGCAAGAACTGCGGTGATATCGTGCCATCGATAATATCTGGGCCCGCTGTCTGTGATCCACCAATTGTGATGGTGCCGTCGGCGTCAGCTGCAGTCACCACGACGCTGACAGCCTCACCCTCGTCAATAATCAAGTCGGGACCCAGATCTATAGTAGGAGGCAGGTTAGGCACACTAATATCACGCACCGTCACATTCACACTGGCGGTGGCCGTGGCGCCATCGTTGTCAGTCACAGTCACTTCTATAGTCACTACGGAGTCAGAATCTACCTCTGGCGCTGTAAACGTGACGTTCGTAGCAGAAACCAAGCCATCGATCACCGCAGGTCCGGATGTCTGCGTACCCTCAACTAAGGCAATCAAGCCGTCGCTATCAGCCACCGAAACGGAGATGCTCACTGCATCGCCTTCGTCTACAGTCTGATCTGCGCTCAAGCTAACCGTCGGTGGCAGATTAGGCACATCGCGCACTGTCACATTCACACTAGCGGTGGCCGTGGCGCCGTCATTGTCAGTCACTGTCACTTCGATAGTCACCACGGAATCAGAATTTACCTGCGGCGCAGTAAACATAATAGACGTAGCTGACACCAAGCCATCAATCACCGCGAGGCCGGATGTCTGCGTGCCCAAAACGGAGGCAATTGATCCATCAATATCGGTAACAGAGACAGCAATGACCACTGCGTCGCCTTCATCAACCGTTTGATCTGGACCCAGTTCAACCGTGGGCGGTACATTAGGCGGCACCACGTTTTGTACCGTGACACTCACAGTAGCGCTCGCCGTCGCCCCTTGGTTGTCGGTGACTGTTACTTCAATCACCACCGCGACATCAGCATCAACCTCTGGCGCAGTAAAACTGAGTTCCTGCATTGAAACGACTGGCTCAACAGCTGCGCCAGACACTTGACGCGTCGTAATCGAGGCGATCGATCCATCGCTGTCTGAGGCCGTAACCGAAACGATTACCGCATCACCCTCATTGACGATCTGATCCGCGCCCAGAGTAATAAGCGGCGGAGCATTTGCCACAACAATCACATTGCGCACAGTGATAGTCACCTGCTCGCTAGTCGTTGCACCATCGTTATCGATGACCGTCACCTCAAGCACTACGTCGGTATCGGTATCCACTTGCGGCGCGGTAAAACGCAATGCCTGCAATGTCACGGTACTGTTGATCGCAGGGCCTGATACCTGACGTGCACTGATATCGGCGATTGTTCCGTCGTTATCAGCGACAACAACCGCAACAAAGACCTCCACCCCTTCATTAACGGTTTGATCTGGACCCAGATCAACCGTGGGCGGCTCATTGGGCGGCACCACGTTTTGCACCGTTATTCGGACACTGGCAGTAGCCGTCGCGCCTTCGTTATCTGTTACTGTCACTTCAAACACGAGATCGGTCTCAGAGTCGACCAGCGGGGCGTCAAAGCTAAGCGCTTGTAACGTTATTGTGGTATCAACAGCAGGACCTGAGAGCTGGCGCGAAGTGATGCCCGCGATTGCTCCATCACTGTCTGAAGCCGTCACCGGAACACTTACTGCATCTTCTTCATCGACAGTTTGATCGGCACCCAAGCTAATAAGCGGTGCCTGATTGGCATTGACGACGACATTGCGCACAGTAACGGTGACTCTTTCACTGCTAGTGGCACCGTCGTTATCGGTGACCGTCACCTCCAGAACGATATCGGTATCCGTATCGACTTGCGGCGCGGTGAAACGCAGCGACTGCAGCGACACGGTTCTGGTGACGGTTGGACCCGAAACCTGACGAGAGGTGATTTCAGCAATGGAGCCATCATTATCGGTCGCCGAAACCGCGATAAAGACCTCGATGCCTTCATCTACTGTCTGATCGGCACCCAGTGTGATAGCAGGCGCCTCGTTGGGCACCACAATATCGCGTACGGTCACGTTAACCGTGTCCGTAGTGGTTGCGCCATCATTGTCAGTCACTGTCACTTCGAGACTAATCACCGTCTCTTCATCTACTTGTGGCGCAGTAAAACTCAAGCCCTGCAGAGTAGCCGTAGCGTCAATCGATGGGCCGGAAAGCTGGGTGGCGGAAATAGTGCTAATAGAACCATCGCTGTCTGAGGCTGAGACGGATATTGACACGGCGACGCCTTCGTCGACCGTCTGATCCTGCCCCAGAGTCAGCGTGGGCGCCTGGTTGTTCGCTGGCGGCGATACGGGGGTAGATCCGCCAGAGTCACCACCCCCTCCACCACCACCACAGGCAGATATGCTGGCAACTATCAGGACCAGTAAAACAGATTTAATAAACGTCAATCGTCGCACCCGCGAAAAGCTCTTTTATTGGAAAGCAGTATAACGCCAACAACCGACAAAAATCTTACACAGAGCACAAAGGAGCAAATAACGGGGGGTTAAACACCGTACTTTTCAAATCTTTACATAAGTAAAAACAAACTAACTTACACAAAGCTTAGGATGTCTGCCTTGATGACAAAAACAATACAGGGAACTGTCAGATGCCAGCTCTACATAAACTGATTCTTATATTACTTATCAGCACGCTAGCTGCCTGCGGAGGCGGCGGTGGCAGCTCCGGCAGCACAGCAAGCAGCGGAGACACCACCACTACCCCCGATCCAACGCCTGATCCCGAGCCAGAGCCAGAGCCAGAGCCAGAGCCAGAGCCAGAGCCAGAGCCAGAGCCAGAGCCAAGCAGTTCGCCCAACATTCTGCTGATTATCTCGGACGATCAGGGATTGGACGCATCGGCTCAATACAGCCTGACTACCGACCTCCCAGTAACACCAAATATTGATCTGCTAGCAGCTCAGGGCGTGGTCTTTGAAAACGCCTGGGCAACACCGGCCTGCTCAACAACCCGGGGCTCCATCATAACCGGCCTGCATGGCGTCAACAGCGGCATTGATACCGTTCCAGGCTATTTAGAAACCGATACCGAAACCTTGCAGCGTTATATTACCGACAACGCCGATAGCTCAAACTACGCTACTGCGCTGGTGGGAAAATGGCATCTTGCGGCCGGTGCAGGAAATAATCTCAACCACCCCAATGAAGTCGGTATCGATTACTTTGCTGGCGCACTGCAAGGCAACCTGGAGGACTACTACGACTGGACACTGACCGAAAATGGCAGCTCCAGCCAATCGACTATTTACCAAACGACAGCTCTTACCGATCTTGCCATTGACTGGATTGACCAACAGCAAACGCCCTGGTTTATGTGGCTTGCCTATAACGCACCACACACACCATTTCATTTGCCGCCATCAGAATTACATACTCGGACTCTTTCTGGCAGCACGAGCGACATTAGCAACAACCCCAGAGAATATTTTTTGGCCGCCATTGAGGCCATAGATACCGAAGTAGGTCGGCTACTGGCGACTTTGCCTGATGAGGTGCGCAACAACACGCTGGTTATCTATGTCGGCGACAACGGCACAACTCGCCAGGTTCTTGATCACGATGCCTATATTGCGACACATTCGAAAACCACACTCTATGAGGGTGGACTGGCCGTACCGCTGGTTATTGCGGGCAACGGTGTTAGCCGCGTGAACGAGCGTGAAGATGCACTGGTCAATACCGTGGATCTTTATGCCACTATCGGTCAACTACTGGGCAACACCGCCAGCACAGTGGGTGACGGTGTCAGTTTCGCCCAAATGCTAAGCTCTTCCGTGATCAATGGCAGGGAGTATAATTATTCAGAGTTTGTCAGCGACAATGTATCAGGCTGGGCTGTGCGCAATGACAGCTATAAACTTATTGAACATGCCGACGGCATACAAGAGTTCTACGATTTAATATCAGATTCACGTGAGGCTAACGATCTTATTTCGCAGTCGTCTACCTATGCCCAGCAAATCACTGATTTAAAAAACTATGCGCTTGAAGTGCGCGGCGAGTCGACCCCCGTTGACGACACAGGCGCTACCGATATCACCAATGCCATTCTGGTAAACCGCAGCAATAATTGTGCAGAGTATGTCGACAACTACACCGCAACCGTCATGGATATCAATAGCAGCCAGATTTATACCGGTAGCCTCAGTGTGGTAGTTGATGGCAACCAATGTGTATTGAGCTCCAATGCTATTCCTAATCACGATTTTAATGATGGCGCGCAAACGTTTGTAAACCCGGTTGCGGAGCAATCTAACGTGGTGGAGATCACTACCTCCCCTGCGCTAAACAACGGCGTCATCGAACTATCGCTGCAACGCGACAATGCAGTCATGCTCAATGGCGTCAAAGTTGATTTGCTGGCAGCCGGTTGCTTCGGTGTCGGTGATGGAAAAATAGGCTGCAACGATATCGCCACACCTTGGCGCTATGACCCCATGTTCGAGGCCAACGGTTTTGGCGTGGACAGCCATAACGCACATACCCAACCCGATGGGTCCTACCATTATCACGGTTCACCCAATGCATTATTCAGCACGGATATCGCAACGCTATCACCGGTAGTTGGTTTTGCCGCCGACGGCTTCCCAATATATGGATCTTATATCAACGACAACGGGACTATTCGCAAAGCCACTTCCAGCTATCAGCTAAAGCCAGGCGCCCGACCTGCCGAGACCGATGGCCCTGGTGGTAACTACGACGGCAGCTTTCGAGATGACTACGAATATGCGGTAGACCTGGGCGATCTGGATGAATGCAACGGCATGTTGGTCGACGACAGTTATGCCTATTACATTACTGAGGGCTACCCTTATGTCATCGGTTGTTTTAAAGGCACGCCGGATGATTCTTTCCTTAAACGTAATTGATACGCTGACTAGCTCGATTAAGCTGGGGGATACTCTACTTAATCGAGCCTTCGTTGGATACCGAATCTATCATTCGATACGCTGACGAATATTTGAAGGCCATTTGCCGCTAGCCAAGCAGCGCCATAACCACTCCAGCGGGCCCTGCTTAAAGTAACCCAACCATAAACTACTGAATACCACCTGTGCGATAAAGATACACAAAGCTAACAACCACAATTGTGCCAGGCCCATACTGCCAAAGTACCCTAAGCCTACGCCATAAAAAATGAAAACACCGATAACCGAATGCAGCAGGTAATTAGTAAAAGCCATGCGCCCAATTAGGGTTAATGGTTGGAGTATTTTATGTAATGCCTTTGACTGATAAAGCCAGGCAATAATAGACATATAACAAAGACCCAAGATCACTTGCGCACCCACAACCAATAATTTAGCAAAGGCATCCGACCAAGCCGTCGCCCAAGAGTGAATATTACCTCCCGCTGCAATGGCGCCATAGGTCAAAATCAGACCGACAATACCGTAAATCGCTATCCAACGTATTTTGTGCGCTTGCTCTACAAAATAGTTCGAACGGGCCAAATAGAAACCCAATACAAACAGGCCCAAAACACGACTAATTCTTCCGTTAGGCAAGAAGTCTATCCAACGCCAATAGAGATTATGTAAATTAAGTACAAACACCTCTGACCAGCTACCAGAACCAAAACCGTCAATGAGTTGTTGAGGCGACATGTCGGGATAATTTTTGTGCGCCAAATTAGCTACCGACTCAGTTGCTGGTGCATACCACAGACGCAATAAATGAGGGATCACAAACCAGAGCATCAATCCAACTGCCAGAAGTAATAACTTGGGCGTTGGTACTTTACGCAAAGCAATCAACAAGAATATCAGTAAGCCATACAAAGTCAGAATATCTCCTGACCAAAAAAGCGCATGCAAGACACCAAACAACAATAAGTAGTACATTCGGCGTCGATAGCCTTTTAAAAAAGGCGCTTCATTGGCTTCATTTTTAGTATATTGAATGCCAAAACCGACCCCAAACAATATTGAAAAAATAGCGTAGAACTTGCCATCTACCACCCAATGCTGCAAAGCGTTAAACAACCCATCAAGTGAGTAATAAGGCAGGGTCGCGATCATTTCGTAAGGAATATATTTGTAGCCGCTCCAACTTTGGATATTGGCGAACAAAATGCCTAGTATTGCGAAACCTCTAATGGCATCAATGACACCAATTCTTGCTCCAGCAGCCACGTTCATTTTCTGGTTCATTATTCTTATCCCAAAAATGCCTTAACAAAGCATAGCACTAAAATCCATTCCCATAGCCGCCCGACAAAAATCTCTTATATCAACTACAATTTCAATACAATAACGCCATTAAGTGTATGTACTATGACTGACAGTGCCAACGTATTGATTCCTCTCGGCTCTGTGCTTCTGGCAAGCTTTGCCCTTGAAGCCATAGGTCGTCGCACCCGTCTACCTCGTGTATCGCTGCTAATTCTGTTTGGGTTTATCGCGGGCCCCGGTGGGCTTGGCTGGATTCCTGTGCAAGTTGAGCAGTGGTATTCCCTGGTGACTGATATAGCACTTGGCATGATCGGCTTTTTGCTGGGTGGCAAGCTCACACGCAGTCGCTTACATCGTATGGGTGCATTGGTAGCCTGGGTGTCTGTGACACAGGTAATTGTCACCTATGTTTTGGTCGGTCTTGGTTTATGGCTGCTAGGTTACCCTCCCGCATTGGCCTTGCTTTTAGCCGCCATTGGCACGGCGACAGACCCGGCCGCGACCAGTGATGTCATTACGGAAAATAACGCACGAGGCAACTTCACTAGTTTGCTGCAGGGCGTAGTGGCGATAGATGATGTCTGGGGTCTGATTATATTCAGCCTCACTTTAGTCGTAGTGCAGGGAATGATTGGCCAGGTAGGCGATTTAACTATTTTGCAGCATGGTTTATGGGAGCTGTCAGGCGCCATCTTACTAGGCGGTGCTCTGGGTATCCCTGCAGCGCTATTGACTGGCCGTTTGAACGACAACAAACCGGTACTGGTAGAAACCTTAGGCATAGTTCTGCTCTGTGTCGGTCTGGCCAGATGGCTTGATGTGTCCTACTTGCTTGCCAGCGTTACCCTCGGCTGTACCGTGACCAATTTGGCCAAACACCACCGCCGGAGTTTTGATGCGATCGAAGGAGTCGAATGGCCGTTTATCGTCATGTTTTTTGTTCTATCAGGTGCCATGCTGTCTTATCCCGATTTGCTGGCAATCGGCCTGCTGGGTCTTGCCTATATTGGCCTTCGAGTTCTTGGTCGTATAGTGGGTGGACTTATTGCAGCTATTCCTTCCAGCACTAAAACGATACCCGTCGGCTGGATTGGTCCGGCAATGATGCCGCAAGCTGGCGTTGCCCTTGCCATGGCTTTAGTGGCTGTAGAGGTAACACCGCAATTTACCGCGATACTGCCGCTGATCATTGCCAGCACTGTCGTATTTGAACTTATTGGCCCAATTTTGACCCGGCTAGCGCTGCTCAAGGCCGGTGATTTGAATAGACAAAATGAATGACATGCCCACAGACGTTAATCACTTTCCGCCAAATCAAAAACTCACTACTACACGCTGCACCAGCTGCAGTGCCGTATCTATACCTTGCATATCGGTATAAAGCTTACCGTCCTGACCTGAATAATGTCCGTGACCTACTTGAGTCATGAGATAACTTATATTCTTATTAGCAAGATTAACTCTAGCTTCATAAACTACCGAAGGCTGACCAGAGGCGCCGGAGCCAGAGTAAACTGCATCATCAGGATAACGTTGAGGATGGTAGTAATCGTTAAAGTCATAGGAGCGGTTTATTTCCATTAGGATGTTAAATTCATCCCCCAATATGGGTACAAAAGACGCAATATCATAATGGCCTGAAGGCGTAGCCGCTGTCACGCCATCCAGATCAGTGTTGTCTCTACCAGGTAACAGCTCGCCACCATCATATTTTTTTGCCCGCTTATGCGCCCAGTAAGGCAGCGCCTCAGGGCGACGAACAACCTCATCACTAAAGATATCACTAGTCAGCCTGAAGCCAGCATTTGTCGTTTTTTTGGTGACGTATAAGGTATCGATATAGTTACCTTCCATGTCTTCGATCCAAAACGCAACCTGGGGTGTACTGCTATAGGTCAAACCCAAAAATAGCGGCTGAGGTTCCGATTCATAATGCTCTCCCGCTCTAAGGTCAATTTGAATAGCTATACCAAGCGCATTTTCGCGGGTACTGATAGTTTGATATTGGCCCTCTTCTACTGCGGCTGTCTTTCTGAGCTTTAAACCCGTCTCGATTAACGAGCTAAAGGGAGGTACGTACGCCACTACGCCAACAAGCAATAACACGCCAGAGATTGCCCCCAGATATAAAAACCTTTTGCCTTCGCTTTTTTTAAAATAGCCAATCAGCGTACGACCATTATTTGTAAGATGAAAAACAATGACCAAAATAAACAACAGAGCAAACCAGGTATGCAAACCCGACAGGGTTCTGCCGTATGGGCTGGCAAACGAAAGTATCCCTGTGATACTGAGACCACCAAGAACGATGGCTAAAAGCACACTGACAATCAGGCGTTTATTATTCATTAATTGAGACTCTTTTTATCCTATAATTTGGCTCGCCCAGAACACTACTATCTTCCTAGCTGCCGATCGAAATCGTTCCGAATTTTCGAAAACTAAAAAAATTACGATGTACTAAATACCAAGATTTACCCTGTCTCTACCCTCACGCTTAGCACGGTAGAGATTATCATCGGTACGCTTCAGAAAGCCGACAACGTCATCTTCCGGACGCATCTGTCCAACACCAAAACTGGCTGTCACCCCGAGGCCATCCCGGAAGTTATGCGAATGAATATTCGCCCGCAATTCTTCTGCTAAACGTCCTGCTAATATACTATCGTAGTCGCGTAAAATGATGATGAATTCCTCACCACCCCAACGGCCAATAAAGCTCCGCTCGCTCGCTCTATCTCTTAATATTTCAGCAAACGCTATCAGGACATCATCACCGACTACATGACCATGCTCATCATTAATCTTTTTGAAGTGATCAATATCGATTAGGATAATCGCAAGTGGTACCGCCGCGGCCCGTGAGCTGGTCATTGCCTCAAGAAGAAAGCTATCTGCCCTACCGCGATTATTTAGTTGGGTTAGGCCATCGGTGATAGACACACTTTCCATCGCCTTATAGTTTTGCTCGAGCTTATCGGACAATTTATTGAACCAGTAGATAAGCACGTCCATTTCATCTTTGCTGGTCACCTCAAGCCGGTGGCTAAAATCGGTCTCACCGCTCGCCAGCGCCTCCATTCTCGCAATCACCTTTTTCATCCGTGATCGCGTCGTTAGAGATACACTCAAAGCTACTGCAACCACGAGTAGCAGCAATGCGATGGAAATCGCTGCGCCCCCGGTTATCAACTGATTGAGAGAGAGGTTGATGTCATCAACTGTTTGACGAAATTGTCTGTCAATATCTTCTCTTAAAGCTGTTATCTGCGACTCGCTCGAGTTGTGGTAACGTTCTACATCCTGTATCAGGTTATCTGCACTAACAATAAACAGGCTGTTCCCCAACATACTCAAGGCCAATTGATGCGCGTTGGAGTAATACAAATCCAAATTTCGGGTCAGTTTATCTAATTCTGCAAGGTCTATAATTTCTGGATAATCTGACAACAATAGGATATTTTTGTCTAACTGCTGTTTGGCCAGCTGAGCATCCTCAAGCCAGGCGGGCTCTCCAGCGACCACCGCGTCTTTAAATACCCCTCGAACCTCATTAAATAAGCGCGTGTTCTCGTTGGCGATGACAAACACAGGCAGAAAGTCATTGCGAATTCTGACGATCTGCTCATTCTCCTGCTTTTGCAGCGACTGGCTATAGATAGAAAAGGCCCCGTATAGCAGCAGGCTAAGTAACGGCGCGACTAACATTTTCTGAAATATTGTCATACGGATTACATTACCGAGCAATTATGGGTCACAATAGTCCAATAATAATGAAATTCACCCCTCGGAGCGTCAAATGTACAGCACCAAACCCACCTTCAGGGTTAAGGTTTTCTGGCTTTTGCAGATATTACTCTGCACCGCAACAAGCCAACTGTATGCTCAAGAATGGCAGGACAAGCTCTATCTTAACGGTTTTTATACGCTGGATCTCACCTATGTCGATGCCGATCTGGGCTTAGTCAGCAACACCGGGCAAATCCGACCTTACGAAAAAGATAAAGTCAGCGCGGACAACTCCCTGATTGGCGGCCAATTGGCCTACGACGTAAGCGATAATTTAAAACTGACTCTACAGGGCACAGCCTTTTTCGATGCTCTCGGCGATTTCGATACCAACCTGGACTGGAGCTACCTTAGTTATGATTTCGGTCATGACTTTAGTGTCAGAGCGGGAAGATTTCAAATTCCATTTATACAGGGCACGGAGCTTAGACAGGTAGGCATATCGCGATTATGGGCCCGCCCACTGGCACCAGGCAATGGCGCCGGTGGTTTTAATCAATACAAAGGTGTCGAGCTTTTCAAAAGCCTAGCCACGAAAAATAGCAATTGGCAGTTTCAGGTCGCCGCAGGTAAGGCAGAGCATGGCCTTGGCAATATAGACAACAAAAACATCAAACTGGCTTCAGCGCGCTTTGAACGAGATGAATTCTGGGTTCGCGCGTCGCTGCTGCACGCGGAATACTCCGTATTTACACCACGCGGGCAAGTTATTACCGATTCCGGCAAAGCGCTGATGGCAAGTATTGAGGCTGAGGTGACACTTGGCTCATTCCTTATTAATTTTGGAGCCACAAACAGTGATGCAGACATAATACCAGACGACTCGCTGCTCTATTTGTCGATCGGCTATAAATTAGATCACTTAACACCTTTTCTTGTTGCATCCAGAAACCGACAAAAATTTACCACCTTTGAGGTTCCACTTCCCCCACCCGTTGGCCCGCCCCCACCGGGGCCGCCGCCCGCTCCACCGACACCCCCCGACGGCGTCTCAACAGTCACGAACTATGCTGCGGGCCTTCGCTGGGACCTGAGCGAAAAACTGGCACTAAAATTTCAGCTAGAAAATGTACGAGGCGAAGATCGTGCACGCCCGCAGGCCCTGGATCAAAAAGGCAACGCTTTTACTATCGTGCTTGAGGGGGCGTTTTGATGAGACGCCTTATATGTATCCTCACACTCCTGCTATCTGCCAAGGCCTATAGCGATCTTGCCGTAGTCGTCGCAAAAGATGCCTTAATTGATTCACTTAGCGAACAGCAGGTCGCCAATTTATTCCTGTCGAAAACCAACCGGTTTCCACACGGAGAAAGAGCGATACCCATTGAGATAAAAAACGGTGCGTTAAGAGACGGGTTTTACCAGCGTATTTCAGGTAAAACATCAACACAGCTGTCCTCTTACTGGGCGACATTGGTATTCACAGGCAAGGGGAAACCCGCCCGTGGCTATCAAAACCTGGAAGAGCTCAGCGCACAACTTGAAGCCGCACCGGGCTCGATAAGTTACCTACCTGACGAGCAGGTCACGCAAAACATGAAGGTTGTTTACCATTTTGACTAGCAACCTCTTGTGCCTGGTTCAGCCCAGCATCCTTACCTCCGGCGGCCTCCACCACCGCCTCTGCTACTTCGATTAACGTTTGCGCGCTGGTTTCCACGCTGCCTTTCGTGGGCGCTTCTATTCAATTGCTGCTGATCATTTGAGGATTTATTACTGTAAGAGGACGAGCGTGGCTGCGTTTGCACACTGGAACTTCTGTCCTGAGTCTTGTTAGCGCTGTTTTGAATTTTTTCCGCATTTTCCTGGCTCTTAGCCGCGCTGCGATTCATGTCAGATTTTTCCCAACCCTGGGCCGTTTTTTGCTCCCAACCCTTATCCGATGTGCGATGTATATTGCCCTTGTTGTCGGCATAAACATTGTTGGCTCTATTCGACGCAGCTTTTGTCGGCCTTTTATTCGAGGCCCGATTGCTGACGTCTTTTGTCCGAGCCAGATTATTTTTTGACTTATATAGATTGTTTCGCGTCGAGTTGCGCTGCCCTGCCCGGTACCCTGCGCGATAGCCCGCCCGTGCGCCATGACGATAACCGTGTCGATAACCGCGATATCTCGAAGGACCCCACCAGCCGCCTCTATACCAACCACCACGACCAATGGTAAAGGTAAAAGGCCCGTTACTATAGCTTAATCCAAAACTCCAACCCCAACGTGGATTGTAGCGAACATTAAAACCCCAGGTAGCAGGACGTGGATAATAATATCGGCCATACCACGGTTGATACCAATAACCAGTGCCATAGACAATAGTGGAATTGTATACATACACGTTAGTGTAGCCCTGCGTATAACCCACATAGACAACTTCCGGGGTAGAGCTATAAATTTTGACAAAGGTGACGTAATACAGCGGTGACTCGGGTGGGATATCATAAATTTCTTTAGGCACTTCAGTTGCAACAGCCCATTGCCCCGCTGGCTTGTCAGCAACAAACCAAACCGCTTCATCTACCGCATAATATTGTTTACCCACTGCGATCACCGGCGTCGCAGTATTAACAGCATAGCTAAGTTGGGTGCCTTCCAGTTTTTCAAACTCTGCCGTGCCATCATACTCAACTTCCAAAGAGGAGACTTTGCGATCAACCGAAGCCGTTTGTGGCATCTGCGCATCAAGAACGGCATCTTCGGCTTCTTGAGTACCAGGCACAGCATAACGCACGGTGGCCAAGTCGGAGTCTTGGGGTATTTTGGGAAAGTCGGCGGGTAATGTATCGCTGGGGACGTATTCCCAAGGGCCGCTCATCACACTGGATTTGAACCAACGACCGGCCAACAAAATATAATAAGTTTGCTGATTAATATCCATCAGGACATCGCTGTCAGTATTACTCATGTAGAGTAGCGCTGTGCCTTCAATCGGCTTGAACTCGGGCTTTCCAGTACTAGAGATGAGCTCTGTCGGCTCAGTTGAAATAACCAGTTTTGGAGCGGGGCCCGGCTCTTCGGCATCTTCTTCTAACTCTTCTTCGTCTTCACGTGGCGCAAGCGCAGCTATTTTCTTGGGCACAGAGGAACTAACCTTCCATTCGCCTTCCAAGGAGTTTGAGCTATACCAGTCGTCGCCGCCAGCATGGATATACCATAGCTTGCTGTTTGGGTCTTCGAGGACGGTATAGGGCGTATTAATCACTCGATTCACGCCCTCTTCTTCAATTTTATTAGGCTTCCCATCAATACTTATTAGTACCGCAGGTTCGTCCATAAAAATTATTTTAGGCGGCTCATTGTTCAGCAGCTCAGCGGTCTTTTTGCGTTCGTCCTGATAATCGATAGTCGCCAGTAAATTATCCAAATCTATCGGCAATTGCCTATTGGGCACTTCTTTTTCAAGGAAATCGGTTAACTGCTTTTCTCTTTCTGGAGTAGAGTTGGGAAATCGTGTATTTGTTATATCAACATCTGCAAAAATTGCTGTTCTTTCAGCCTTATCTATCACTAAACGAGCATCAAACCATATTGCCCCAAATACCGGCTCCGCCAACGTATCGAGTTCGATAGAAACAGCCGCTCGTCCAAATAATCGATCACCCTCAATTTTCTCTGGCTGCGGCTGATAAATAATAATGACACCTTTTGGCGTATCAATTTCTCGCGGCCAAACCTCATCGAATTCATCTGAGGCCAAACAATTCGCTGATGAAAGAAACACAAACAATAAAAGCGTTAGCCATCCAGCGTGTCTCTCTTTTTTCATCATCATATCTCTCATAAACCCTAGTTCCTGATTGCCTGAGAACACTCTGATTAGTGCCTCATGGAGAAATTATTTTAGCCTAAAACATGGCTCTCTAATGAGCGGCCGTCACGACGCCACCGTTGTTTCTTCACCTTCGGTGCGGGCAATAATAACCGTTCCACATGAATCACTGAAGACATTCACCGCGGTGCGAATCATATCCAGTATTCTATCGGTAACTAAAAGTAGACCCAGCCCCTCTAGCGGTAAACCCATAACTCCAAGAATGACTGTAATTGCGACCAGACTAGCAGCCGGAATACCTGCGACCCCTATAGAGGTCAACAAGGCAACCAGGACGATTGTAAACTGCTGAACATAGGACAGATCCAGACCATAGGCCTGAGCAATAAACATGGCCGCCACACACTCATAAAGTGCTGTGCCATCCATATTGATGGTTGCCCCTAAAGGCAAAACGAAGCTGGTCACCTTATTGGAAACCCCGACTTCTTTTTCCATAGTTTCAACAGTTAGCGGCAAGGTGGCTGAACTGGAAGCGGTAGAAAATGCCGTCAACATTACGGGCGACATTTTCCTCATAAAGCTCACCGGGTTAACACCGCCCAAGGTCTTTAACAGAATCGGCAGTACAACAAAGGCATGTAGCATAAGTGCCGCAAAAACGGTAAGAAAGAACGCCAGTAGCGGCATGAAAGACATAAACCCGGTGGCGGCAACAGTTTTCGCGACCAATCCAAAAACACCAATGGGTGCAAACTTCATTACCCACATAGTAATCAGCATCATGATATCGAATAATTCTTGCCAAAAATTCCTCATGGTATTGCCGGTTTTGCCGTCCAGCCGGGTCATAAAAAAACCAAATAACAAACAGAAAGTAATTAGCCCCAGCATCTGACCTTCTGCGGCGGCCTCCATAATATTGGTTGGTACCATGCGGATAAACACATCGGTAATATCTGACGCACTCCGACCTTCCACCTTTTCCATAACGGCAATCAAGGCGGGATCATTTGCATCGAGGTTAAGGCTGGCGCCAACCGGCTCGCCATTGGCAATACCCGGCTCTACGATATTAACCAGCGCTAGACCAATCAAAATAGCCAGCAAGCTACTGGTGGCGTAAAACAAAATAGTCTTGCCACCGAGCCTTCCAAGGTTCTCACTATCACCGATGCCTGCAACGCCTGTAATAATGGAAGCCGTTATCAGGGGCACGATAATCATTTTCAAAGCATTAAGAAACAAAGTGCCTATGAAGGCGTAAACCGCATAAAAACTAATCCCCATAATGCCGCCGTCTTTACCAGACCACAATCCAGCCAAAACAGCCAAAACAATCGCTATCAGTATCTGCCAGTGCAGAGCCATATTTTTCATTTTTTATTTTCCAGCATGGGTTAAAACGTACGAATATTAGTCAGTAAAGTTGTCATATAGCGCCGACTTCCCTCTTTCCAGCGAGGAAAACGAAGCTAGTTGTCCATTCACAGTGAAATAACAGTATAGCCTCTTTATTCCACTACAACACAAAGTCTCTAATGCGCATATAACTGTTACAGAAAGCCTATTACGCGCATAAATAGTTCAACCCTCATTAATCCACCTCAATTTATCGTAAGCTTGAACTGGCGCGTGATTTGGCTTTGCTGTGCTATAATTCTCGCAGGAAAGGTGAAGGAATAAGCCACGTGGCGAATGTAAGCAATGGAAATGACGACCCGATGTTAGAATTGGGTTCTTTTACCGGGTATCTGTGCGAGGCAAAGCAGCAGGAAACCCCGTGGCTCGAGGTACTCAGCCATATTCGAAGCAACTTCCACCCATCGGTGGTAGCAGATTTTATCGATCATTATGCCCCTGATGCGCCATCGCTGCGCCATGTGTTCGAATCTATCGAATTTGAGACTATCCTTGAGCGCTCAGGAGCCGGAGGGACTTTTTAGCCCCTTCAAACCAAGGCCCAAGACGGTCTAAACCGCCATAGAATGCAGCTAGGTAAATTGGCGAGATAGCCAGCGTCATGGTAGGCTTAATACCCATGTATTTTGTTTAAATGTCACCCGTCATGAAATCGCCCAAGAAACCACCACTTCTGTGGATACAATCCAGTATTTTCTCCATCACCTTGTTGATTGCCCTGATTGCCGTCCCCTGGTATGGGCTCACATACGGCTATCATTGGACAGCGTGGCTAGCTTTTATCTTGCTGGCCGGTGCAAACGGCATGTCCATTACGGCAGGCTACCATCGCCTTTGGTCGCATAACGCCTATAAAGCCAAGCTACCCTTACGGCTGTTTTTTGCTTTATTTGGTGCAGCTGCTTTGCAGAACAGTATATTGATTTGGGCTTCCGGGCACCGACGGCATCATCGTCATGTAGATGATGAGAATCTTGACCCTTATTGCGCCGGGCGTGGCCTGTGGTTTTCTCATATAGGCTGGATGCTGCGGGACTATCCCAGCGGTATAGTAGATCTCTCCAACGTAAAAGACTTGCAGCGCGACCCCGTCGTCGTTTGGCAGGATAAACACTATGCGCTAGTAGCGCTCAGCATGAACTTCCTTCCACCTCTATTGTTGGGGCTGATGTTCGGCGATTACCTGGCGCAATTTCTATTAGCCGGTGTATTAAGGTTGGTATTTAGTCACCACACGACATTTTTCATCAATTCTCTGGCCCATTTTTGGGGTAAACAACCTTATACCAATGACAACACAGCCAAAGACAATGGCCTTATCGCCGCACTAACTTATGGTGAGGGCTATCACAATTTTCATCACCGCTTCCAAACCGACTATCGCAACGGAGTCCGCTGGTGGCATTATGATCCAACCAAATGGTTGATTGGCAGTTGCCAGTGGCTGGGGCTTACCTCAGATTTAAAACGTACTCCCAACGTCAAAATTCGCGAAGCACTGATTCAACGCCAGTTTGAAAGTGCCCGATCGCGACTGCCCTCAATTTCTAATGCAGACCAGGTTCGAATCTATCTGGAAAAAGAATACCAGCAGTTTTCATCCTCCCTGCAAGAATGGCGCTCGCTGCGTGAGCAATGGTATGAACAAAAACGCGCTCAACTGGAATCAGCCCGTGAAGATCTGCAGAAGACATGGACGAAACACGCCATGCGCTCACGTATTAAAGAACTGGAGTATGCGCTGAAGCTACAACAGAAAAGACTGCGGTTGTTAAACCTCCAACTAGCCGGCTAGATAGCAGATAGGTCCAGTAACTCTATTCGGCCACTACGCTGTGCCTCACATTCTGATGGCACAGTGTGAGCCGAAGTACAGATAAACAGAGACTGACCGGTTTTACCCCCTACAGCACAGGCGTAACTATCCTGCTCCAAGTCGATCCGATGACTGATCAAACCGCCCTCTTCAACTCGAATAATCTGTTTACTCATGGGTGCAGCCACCCAAATACCGCCAGCGCTATCCATACTTATTCCGTCAGGCATATAGTCACCTGTGAGAGCCCAGGTGTATCGTTCCCCAAGACGCCCATCAGCCTCCACTGCATATGCGGATAGTCGTGCAGCCATTGTCTCTGCAACAATTAGGCTTCGACCATCGGCACTAATTACCGAGCCATTGGGAAACATCAGCCCATCGGCCGCTACTTCGACCTCGCCGGTATGCATCACGCGTAATAAACACGTAGGTTTGGCCTCTTCTGCATAGATATCAAAGCCAAAGTTCCCGACCCAGGCATCACCATTGACGTCGACTACCATGTCATTGCAGTCGCCAGCGACAAAGGCCGACAGGTCAGCGTGAAGATGTAGCTCGCTACCGTCATAGCGCAATACCTGTTTGTTCTTCATGGAGACCACTAACAAATCACCATTGGGCAACCAACCCAGACCAGAGGGATGACCTGGCACCTCGACCACGGCTTCCATTTCTCCGTGCTCATCCATGCAATAAACTGTATTGGTGTAAAAATCTGAAAACCAGAGTTTGCCCTGATGCCAGCGAGGCCCTTCAGCAAAGCTCAGACCCTGAACTAAAATCGATGTATTCATTAAACTGTCCTCCTGTGCCTAGTATCGACGCTCATCGTAAAGAGTGAATGACAATCCATTCACAAAGAGGGACAAATATTGCCCGACTATTACCCTGCCCCTATGCTGATGCGCTCAAAATGAATGGAGCGGGCACATGGCATTACTAGAACGCAGCCAAAATGAGCAGGGCGAAGTCCTTTTTACTTTGAAACACCCCGGCACACTGGCAGATATTGGCAAGTTTACGGCAGCCAATGCCGACATGGTAAAAGACGCCACAGCAAAGGCGCACAAAGCACAAAAATCTTGGGGCGCATTAAGTTTTGCCGCACGCGCGGTATATATCAATAAACTCAAGATAGCTATTCTCGACCGCATGGACGATGTCGTTGCGGTGATATGCAAGGAAACCGGCAAACCCGAGGCTGAGGCACTGGCTGAGATCGCCGCCGCCTGTGATTCCATGCAATATTATGCCAAGCATGCGGAGAAGACGCTGAAAGAGAAGAGCAGTCGTGTTCACCTTATGTTCCCTTTCAAAAAACTGATCACGACTTACCATCCCAAAGGTGTCGTGGGTGTAATCACCCCGTGGAATTTCCCTTTTTCAATGGGAGCCAACCCTTTGGCGCAGGCTTTAATGGCCGGCAATACCGTTATATTAAAACCCTCGGAGGTAACGCCATTTTCTGCGCTCATCCTGGCCGAGCTTTGCGTCGAAGCCGGTCTGCCAGAGGGCGTATTTCAAGTAGTACTGGGAGACGGTGTAACCGGAGCTGCACTGATCGACAGTGGCGTCAATAAAATCCATTTCACCGGTAGCGTCAAAACAGGCCGCATCGTCGGTGAAGCCTGTGGCAAGCGCTTGATCCCCTGCACACTGGAGCTCGGCGGCAAAGACCCCGCCATTGTCTGTGCCGATGCTGACCTGGACCGAGCCGTACCGGGCGTCATTAATAGTGCCTTTTTTAATGCGGGTCAGGCCTGTGCCTCCACCGAACGCGTTTACGTCATGGAATCTATCGCTGATGATTTTATTCGCCGAGTTGTCGAAGAAGTTGACCGTTTACGACAAGATGACAAGGGAGAGATCGATGTCTCCTGCATGATTTGGGATAATCAGCTACGTATTGTGGAACATCAGGTAGCCGAAGCAATCGAACAAGGCGCCACACTGTTAGCCGGTGGCAAGCGCAAGGAAAACGCCGAGGGTCTTTTCTACCAGCCCACAGTGCTGACAGATGTCCACCACAATATGGCCATCATGCAGGATGAAACTTTTGGCCCTGTATTGCCTATTATGCGCGTGGCCGATGAAGAAGAGGCTCTACGATTGGCCAATCAGACTAGCTACGGACTAAGCGGTTCAATCTGGACTGGGGACACTCAGCACGGACTTGACCTGGCACGTCGCCTTCACACCGGCTGCGCCGCGGTAAACGACTTTGGTGGACTGTGTTACGGCGCGGCAGAAGGCTCTTTCGGTGGCCGCGGAGACAGCGGTATCGGCTACGTAAACGGTGAGCTGGGCCTAACCAGTTTTTGTCAGATACAGCACATCATCGTGCACCGCTTTGGCCCCAAACGGGAACAGATGTGGTATCCCTATGATGCAAAAAGTAACGAAGGTATGAAAAAGTTTTTCAACTTTTTCTTTCGATCATGGATTGGAAAATTCATGACCTGAATACCGAACTGTAATTAAAGAGCCCGCGACCTTTGGCTCGCGGGCTCTTTAATTAGCTATCAAATGGACTGCGAAGAACAATCGTTTCGTTGCGATCCGGGCCGGTAGATACGATATCGATAGGTGCGCCAACCAATACTTCCAGCCTTGCGATATAGGCCTTAGCCGCCTCGGGTAGCTGCTCCATACTCGTTGCACCGTAAGTGCTTTCACTCCAACCGGGCATTTCTTCATAGACGGGCTGCAGCGAATCGAAGGCCTCTGCGTCGGTAGGCACACCGACGCTATTGCCATTAGCGTCTTTGTAATCTACACAGATACTAATCGTTTCCACACCGTCGAGCACATCAAGCTTGGTCAGGCATATACCGGAGATGGAATTGATATCAACTGAATATCGCAAAGCCACTGCATCAAACCAACCGCAACGCCTGGCGCGGCCTGTAGTTGCGCCAAACTCATGACCTTTTTTAGCCAAGTACGCGCCGGTATCATCAAATAGCTCTGTCAGAAACGGGCCACCGCCCACTCGGGTAGTGTAGGCCTTGGTAATACCGAGAACATAATCCAGATAAAGAGGGCCAAAACCCGAACCCGTAGCGGTACCACCAGCAGTAGTATTGGAGGAGGTAACAAAGGGGTAGGTGCCATGATCAATATCTAACAAGGAGCCCTGGGCACCTTCAAACATGATATTTGCACCTTCACGACGCAGCTCATGTAGAGCTCCCGTCACATCGGTAATCATGCCGGTAATCTCTTTGGCCATCTCCAGGGTATCTTTTAGCGTCTGCTCAACACAGACAGCCTCGGCCTTGTAGTATTCGGTTAAAGCAAAGTTGTGATAAGCCATGACTTCTCGCAACTTGGTCTCAAAGCGTTCGGGGTATAGCAAATCACCGATGCGTAAACCACGCCGCGCCACTTTGTCTTCATATGCTGGACCGATACCGCGACCGGTGGTACCTATTTTAGCTTTGCCGCGTGCAAGTTCACGCGCCTGATCCAGAGCAATATGGATAGGTAGAATCAGTGGGCAGGAGGGGCTAATACGCAGCCGCTCACGAACCGGCACACCACGCTCTTCCAACTCAGCCATTTCTTTGAGTAGTGCCTCAGGAGACACCACCACACCGTTGCCTATAAAGCAGGTCACCCCATCTCGTAAAATACCCGATGGAATCAGATGCAGGATGGTGGTTTCACCATCAATAACCAGGGTATGACCGGCATTGTGGCCGCCCTGAAAACGCGCTACCGCCGATACTTGCTCGGTCAATAAATCAACGATTTTACCCTTGCCTTCGTCGCCCCACTGGGTGCCCAGCACTACTATATTCTTACTCATGAAATACTCTCTACACTATCTATAATCAAGCTGATACTTGCTGTACTTGCCAGCTTCCGTCCAACCATACTAATTCTGCCTGGCAATCATCGCGCTGCCCCTGGCCCGGCAAACCGGCAATAACCACTTCGCCCTTCTGGCGTAAGCCTTGCACGGCATCCCAATATCCTTGCTGCTCGCTATATGCAGCAAAAACTCTTTGCTCTTGCATACCATTTGAGTCACCGCCTAGTCGAGCCAGTGACTGTAGCTCGGTAGAAAAGCCGGTTGCAGGTCGCGCACGACCAAACACCTCACCAATATCATTATAGCGGCCACCATTAGCCACCGCCTGACCATGCCCGGGAGCATAGGCCGCAAACATTAAACCGGTGTGATAATGCCAGCCGCGCAATTCGGCCAGGTCAAAATAGCATTTAACCGCAGGGAATCTCTGATTAATCACTTCGGCCACTGCGCGAAGCTCGGCCAGCGCATCCAGAACACTCTGGGGAAGCTCATCAAAGAGCTCACCTAAGCGATCAAGCACACTGGCATCACCATACATATTGGCAAGTAGAATTAGCTTGTCGGCCACCCCGATGTCATCACAGAAGGTCGCCGTGGCGGTATAAATATCGTCTTGGGACTTGCGCTGCAAGGCATCAAACAGCACTTTCTCTTGAGTCTGGCTCAAGCCCAGAGACTCTGCCAGGGCTGAGAAAATACCGATATGACCCAAATCAAGATAGATCTCTTCCAAACCTGCTGCTTGCAGAGTTTCGATCATCAAACTGACAATCTCGATGTCAGCTGAAATATCTATCTCACCATACAGCTCTGCCCCTACCTGAGTAGGTGCGCGCGAAGCCAGTAGTGATCGCGGGCGAGTGTGCACCACCGTGCCGGCATAACATAATCTTGCGGTGCCTTCTCGCGCAAGACTATGAGCGTCAATACGAGCTACCTGGGGAGTGATGTCCGGGCGTAAAGCCAGGGTGCGGCCACTGATCTGGTCTACCACTTTAAAAGAATCCAGATCCATATCGCTGCCTAAACCAATCAGCAGCGAGTCAGCAAACTCTATCACCGGCGGAATGACCAGCTCGTATCCCCAGTGATGGAACACGTCCAGTAAATCGCGGCGCAGGGTTTCGACCCTGCGCGCAGTTTCCGGCAGGATCTCTTCTACGCCGTCTGGAAGTAACCAGCGATCTGTCAGTGTCATTGCCCAGTCCCCACTATCGCAATAGGTACAGCATGCTGGCGCCCGCCAGCATGCTTAAAAATCCAATGGTTCGTACGGTGCGATCGCTAGCCTGCGCCAATGAGGCCAAGGCCTGTCGCCAACCAGCCGGGCTAATAAAGGGCATTAAGCCTTCAAGCACCAACACCAAACAGACAGCAACGGCCAAATCATGCCACATCGTAGCTACCCTCTGCCTGCCCATACACAAAAAAACCGGGCGAGCCCGGTTATCGAATATTACCACAAGTGCTCAACGGATGGCTAAAATTCAACCATCTATTGATCTGTGAATATCTATTGGCTGAGCGTGCGCGACACGCCAGCCAAAAACCTGCAATTACTCGCCGCTGGATTTATTCAGATAGCGGAAGAAATCACTATCTGGCGAGAGTATCAGTACATCGCCCTTACTAGAAAAGCTGTCCCTGTACGCCTTTAGGCTACGGGTAAATGCATAGAACTCAGCATCTTTATTAAAAGCTTCGGCATAGATAGCGGCAGACTGAGCATCACCTTCACCCCGAATCTTCTCGGAATCACGGTAGGCTTCAGCTGCGATGATGGTGATTTGGCGATCGGCATCAGCGCGAATCTTCTCAGACTCTTCCTTACCTTTGGAGCGGTATTCACGCGCTTCTTTCTCGCGCTCCGCTGCCATTCGGTTAAACACCGAACCACTGACATCCTCGGGCAAATCAATTCGCTTAACCCGGATATCGACTACCTCAACACCCAATGAATCCTGCACCGCGGCATTCAAGCGGAATGTCAGATCAGACATCAGCTGATCACGCTCACCTGATACCACCTCATGCAGAGTGCGCACACCAAACTCATTACGCAGTCCGTCGTTCACCCTTGAGGCCAAGCGATTGGCTGCAACACGTTCGTCACCACCTGTCGCTTTATAGTAGGTACCTACATCGGCAATCTTCCACTTGGCGAAGGAGTCTACGACCACGCGTTTTTGCTGCACGGTAAAAAAGCTCTCGGGTGCCGCATCTACTGTCAGTACTCGACCATCAAACTTGAGGACTTCATCGGCCAGGGGCAATTTAAAATGCATTCCAGGCTCAATATTGTCTGAAATCAGTCGGCCAAAACGCAGCGCAACCGCCCGCTCAAACTCCGTAACAACATAGACGCTATCAAGACCCAACAACACAATAACAGCCAAGGCAAATGTTCCTAACATCGATTTTCCGTTCATTATCGACTCTCCCCTCTGCTGCTACTAGACTGGGTGCGGCGCAAATTCTCCAGCACTTGTTCACTAATTTTTTCAATCGCTTCCTGGTTCATAGACTGGCCGCTCTGAGCGCTGCGCGTCTGACCCTGCTTGACCATCTGATCCAGGGGCAAATACAACAGATTATTTCCGCCATCAGGGCCCACCATAACCTTACTACTACTGGCCATGACCTCTTGCACAGAATCGACGTATAAACGTTCTCGAGTAACCTCTGGCGCTTTCTGGTACTGCTCCAGTAATTTATCGAAACGTTGCGCCTCACCTTGAGACTGAGCTATAACCTGCGCCTGATAGGCATTGGCTTCCTCGATTACGCGCTGAGCCTTACCTCTGGCCTCTGGCACCACACCATTGGCGTAAGCCTGGGCTTCGTTCTTGTAACGCTCGCGATCTTCCTTGGCCTCGATGACATCATCAAATGCCGCTTTCACCTCTTTAGGTGGCTCTGCTCGCTGCAGGTTAACCTTGATGATATTAATACCGGTACCGTAAATATTCAGATATTCCTGTAAGCGCGCTTGCACATCAATGCCTATTTGGGCACGACCATCGGAGAGGGCTTTATCCAGCGTATTACTGCCCACAACGTGACGCAAAGCACTGTCGGTCGCATGCTGCAAGCTCATCTCGGGATCACGTACATTCAGGGCAAATGCCTTGGCATCAACGATGTTGTACTGAACCGTTAACGGCAACTCAACAATATTTTCGTCTTGGGTAAGCATTAGCCCCCGCGAGGTATACTGTCGCTCAGCGGTCACATTAATCTGTGTTTTGGACTCAATAAAACGCGGATTCCAGTGCAAACCGGGACCAACCACGCTATAGAATTTACCTAAACGCAGAATAACGGCTCGCTCTTGTTCATCTACCTTGTAGATACCCGAGGCAAACCACAAAACCACCGCCACCAGTATACCAACGACAATCAGGCTACCGTTGATACCAGCAGAACCACTGCCACCGCCAGATCCACCGCCAAACAAACCGCCCAGTTTTTCCTGCAGTTTCTTTAGCGCTTCATCAAGATCAGGTGGCCCTTTATCATTGTCGCCACCCCAAGGGTCGTTTGGCTTTTTACCGCCACCCGGTTCATTCCAGGCCATAGTTTTCTCCATTAATGCTGGCTAATACCAGACAATTTCAGTGTAAATAATTCAGCAGACTATAATAGCAGCTTTAGAGCACAATCAGGCAATCTGCTTGTGCGACATAATCTCGGCCGGATCAATCTGCTCTGCGGCCAGTAATCTTAATAAGTCATGGCGCTGCATACGGATCTCCAGACGAGGTTCACCCGCCTCCGAGAACGATTCAGCTATAACAGCGCCCGCGGCGTAAAGACGTGCTCGTAAACGCCCCTGAGCAGCGGTAATCGACAAGGTACTATGTACCATATCTTCGCCTAAAAGCTCTGCTATTGCTTCCAGTAACAACTCACAACCCGCACCACTGTGCGCCGACACCGATACACGAATGGGTCGCCCGGCTTCATTGCGCTCTATCCGCGGGCGTCCTTGATCCAACAAATCGATTTTGTTGTAAACCTCTAGTACCGGCAGCTCACCCGCACCAATTTCCGTTAGCACATTATGTACTTGCTCAATATGTTCACGCCTGTCCATATTGGCTGCATCGATGACATGCAGCAGCAGATCCGCCGAAGCGGCCTCCTCCAGAGTGGCACGAAAGGCTTCTACTAATTTATGCGGTAAATTGCGAATAAACCCCACAGTATCTGACAAAATAATACTGCCCAACTCAGGAATTTCGAGGCGCCGTAAGGTTGGGTCTAGTGTGGCGAATAACTGATCCGCTGCATAAACTTCAGACTCGCAAAGCCTGTTAAACAGCGTCGATTTCCCCGCATTGGTATAACCTACCAATGACACCGAGTGTATATCGGCACGCTCACGCGCTCGCCGTCCCTGACGTCGCTGAGAGCGCACTTTTTCCAGGCGGACATGTATTTGCTTGATCTGATCGCGCAACATACGACGATCCGACTCCAGCTGCGTTTCACCCGGGCCACCGCGCAGACCAATGCCGCCTTTTTGGCGCTCAAGGTGAGTCCAGCCACGAACCAGGCGTGTCGACATATATTCCAGCTGCGCCAACTCAACTTGCAGCTTACCCTCATGGGTACGCGCCCGCTGGCCGAAAATATCGAGAATCAAACGGGTACGGTCAAGCACACGACACTCGAGCTCAAGCTCAAGGTTGCGCTCCTGACTGGGCGACAATGCATGATTGAGAATAACCAAATCGGCATCACAGGCCGCTACGGCTGCTTTAACTTCAGCAACCTTACCTGTACCGATATAATATCTGGAGTTTGGCGCGCTTTTACTGCCAGTAATGAAGCTCACGGCGTCAACTCCCGCTGACGATACTAGCTCTTTAAACTCCTGTGGATCTTCTCGCTCTGTTTCCTGGGTAATGTGAAGGTGAACAAGTACTGCTCGCTCACCGCCATCGGGCCTCTCAAATAACAACCGCTACCCTCTCAACACTACTCATCATCAGCAGCACCTTCATCGGGTGCAGCCATAGGCATACGCACGGGACGAGACGGTACAACAGTTGAGATAGCGTGCTTGTACACCATTTGACTGACGGTGTTTTTTAACAGAACGACAAATTGGTCAAATGATTCAACCTGGCCTTGCAGCTTGATACCATTAACCAAATAGATGGATACGGGAATTCTTTCCTTACGTAGAATATTCAGGAAAGGGTCTTGTAGCGAGTGCCCTTTTGACATGGTGTTCTCCTTATAACGCTCAAGCTGAGCGTGAAAAAAGTAAAAGAGTGTTACAAATAGCGTAACGTAGACAAATAAATGGGGCTATGAGTTCCATATTTCAACCCCCTGACTTCGATATTATAGGCTAGCTTAGAAATTCTTGCAGGAAATATAATGCGCCATCGACAGGTGATTTATCTCTCAGGCCTTGTTGCTCGTTTTGCAGCCGACTATTTTGTTCATCAGTGTATAACCAATTGATCCCCGACCAGCTGCGCAACCAGGTTAGCTGGCGCTTTGCGAGTTGGCGGGTAGTGATGATTCCACGCTCCAACATGGCCTCATATTCCAATTCCCCTTGCAGGTAATCCCATACCTGACGATAGCCCACAGCCCTTATAGCAGGTAGGTCTGTATGTAAATCACCACGTTGATGCAAGGCCTTCACCTCTTCAATAAACCCTTGTTTCATCATGGCCTGAAAACGCTGTGCAATACGCCGATGAAGTACTGCGCGGTCCGCAGGAGCCAAGGCCAGAAGCAGAGGTGTAAAGGCCAGATCTGCCGCAAATACCGGCGTTGAAGCACGCTGGTCTCCGACGTCAGTCTGCTCGGCTTGCCAAGCAGTCAAGTTCTTACCACTAACACGGTAGACTTCCAGCGCTCGCTGGATTCGCTGGCTGTCGGTGGGTTTGATCCGATCAGCGCTTACTGCATCAACCAAGGCCAGTTGCGCATGAACATGAGCCCAGCCGTGCTGCTTCGCATCTTTTTCGATAAGTGTACGGACAGCCACGTCCGCAGCCGGCAAATCCGCGATACCGTATAGCAATGCCTTAAAATACATCATGGTACCGCCTACCAGCAGCGGAGTATTACCACGGGCCTTAATGGCGGCCATCTCGGCCAGCGCATCATCACGAAAGCGCGCCGCCGAGTATGACTCGCTTGGATCGAGAATATCGACCAGCGCATGAGGCGCTTGACGCAGTGTCTCGGCGTCGGGCTTGGCGGTACCAATGTTCATGTCTCTATAAATCAGGGCGGAGTCGACACTGATGATTTCGCAGGGTAATTGAGCCGCCAAGGCCACCGCCAGGTCCGTCTTTCCCGACGCCGTCGGCCCCATCAAGCAAATAGCTAGTGGGCGGTCACTATCAAGCTGGGCCTTTATTTTGTTGGCCACTTCATCGTCTGACATTAACGGCCTCGCAGAAACAACTTGTCGAGCTCTGTCAGGCTGAGCTGGGTCCAGGTGGGACGGCCATGATTACATTGACCGCTGCGCTCAGTAATTTCCATATCGCGCAGCAATGCATTCATTTCAGGAATCGTTAGCTGTCTGTTGGCCCGCACTGATGAATGACAGGCCATTGTCGACAATAGCTCATCCATATGTGCCTCAATGCGGTCACTGATAGAGTGGGTAAGAAGATCGGACAATACATCCCGCACCAGCTGACCCACGTTTGCACGGGCCAGTAATACCGGTACCTGGCGAACGACGATAGCCTCTTCGGCCATTCGCTCTACCTCGAAACCCAATCGAGTAAATACCTCTGCGTACTCTTCAGCACACGCTGCCTCTCTGGCACTGACCGCAATAGTCTCTGGTACCAGCAGGGGCTGGGCTCGAATACCTTGTTCATCACGCGCGCCTTTCATCCGCTCATAGGTAATCCGCTCGTGTGCGGCATGCATATCCACCACCACCATACCTTCGGCGTTTTCCGCCAGGATAAATATGCCCTTGAGCTGCGCAATAGCATAACCGAGTGGTGGAATTTCACCGTCGTCCACGGGCAGAGAAGCGGGGCTTTGAACGGGCGCGGACCCAGGCGCCGCCTGAGGATGAAGCCCTTGATAGACCGCCATCTGGTCACGTACCATCTCTCTATCGATGCCAGGCTGAGGTAAACCCATAGCCTGCTGATGTACCGGTGCGGCAGCCTGGCCGGGATAGCCCAGCGACGATACTGGCGATTCGGCCTGAATCTGCTTTTGCTCTTGCGGGGTGACTTCTGCCAGTGCGCGATGAAGACTGCGAAACAAAAAATCATGGGTGCTGCGGCCATCGCGAAAGCGCACCTCGTGCTTGGTCGGGTGAACATTCACATCAACCAACTTGGGGTCTAATTCGAGATACAGTACATAGGCCGAATGCCTGCCGTGATACAACACATCGCGATAGGCCTGGCGAATTGCGTGGGTCACCAATTTGTCACGCACCACACGCCCATTGACGAAAAAATACTGCAGATCTGCCTGAGAACGAGAAAACGTCGGCAACGCCACCCAACCCGTTAGTTTAAGGCCAACCGCCTCGACCTCTATACGTACGGCATTTTCCATAAATGCGGGGCCGCAGACCGACGCTACCCGGCGCTGCTGTTCTGCCACGCTGGCAGCCGCATTGAGCGCATGAATAACGCGCCCGTCATTGCGCAGTTGAAAGCCCACATCAAAACGGCTCAATGCCTGCCGTTTTATGGTTTCATCGATATGGGAAAACTCGGTTTTTTCGGTACGTAAAAATTTACGCCGCGCCGGCGTATTAAAAAAAAGATCGCGCACTTCGACAGAAGTCCCCTGAGGATGAGCAGCCGGTTTCACCTCTACCGCCATATCTCGCCCATTCACCGTTGCCTGCCAGCCACTGTCGTTGCCGGCATTAGAGGTGAGTGACAAACGTGATACCGAACCGATACTGGCCAGTGCTTCACCACGGAAACCCAGGCTATCCACCCCCTCTAAATCGTCCAGACTGTGGATTTTACTGGTGGCATGGCGGCTAAGCGCCAGCGGCATATCTTCCTGGTCTATGCCGCTACCGTCGTCTCGCACACGCATCAACCTGACGCCACCGGCTTCAATATCAATCTCAATGCGGCGGGCGCCCGCATCCAGGCTGTTTTCAACTAACTCTTTTATCACCGAAGCGGGGCGCTCAACTACCTCACCGGCAGCAATTTGGTTGGCCAGTCGAGGGCTCAATAACTGGATTTTGGACATGCAGTAGTGTTCTCAAGTACGGGTTTGGCTATCGGTTCGATCAAGAAGCAGGGATAGTGATTTTCTGTCCTATACGAATCGTATTGGAGGCCATGCCATTATGACGGCGAATCGCATCCACACTTACCCGATAGCGCTGGGCAATGCCGCTAAGTGTATCACCTCTGGAGATGACATAGCTGCGAGATCTGGTATTCGATTGCTGCTGCCAAGCCACCAACGACCCATCCGGAGGATGAGATTCAAAATAATCGACAAGACCGTCGACGATGGATTTTGCCATTTTCTGCTGATAACTCGCGGTATTGAGTAGACGCGCTTCCGTCGGATTGGAAATAAAACCTGTTTCAACCAGAATAGAGGGGATATCCGGGGATTTCAGCACCGCAAAACCGGCTTGCTCCACATGATTTTTATGCAGCTTTGAAATTTGGTCCATCTCTTCCAGTATTTCTCTGCCTACCATCAGGCTGGCATCCAGCGACGCCGTCATGGAGAGATCAAACAGCACTCCAGCCAGCACATCGTCCTTGTCTGACAGGCTTACCCCACCGACCAAATCCGCACTGTTTTCTTTCTGGGCTAAAAACCGGGCCGAGGCGGAAGTTGCGCCACGCTGCGACAGGGCATAAACGGAGCTTCCTTTGGCCTTGGGACTACTGAAGGCGTCGGCGTGGACTGAAATAAACAGGTCGGCCTGATGTTTACGTGCCAGATCGCGGCGCTGAACAAGACCGACATAATAATCACCATTGCGGATCAAAACCGGCTTATAACCTGGCTTTTTCTTTAAATCTGCGGCCACTTTGCGTGCAATAGCGAGTACAACTTTCTTTTCTTGCAACTTACCGGGCCCCAACGCGCCAGGGTCTTCCCCGCCGTGACCAGCATCAATAGCAATAATGATATCGCGCTTGATACTCGCAGCTGGCGCCACCTGAAAGGTCGCCTCACCCGAGTCGGCGTCGTATAGGTCAACCACTAGCCGGTCATTATTCTTGCCGCTGGCCTTCAACATAAAACTACGCGGCTTCACCTGTTGTTTCATGTCCAGCACCAAGCGCAGGTCACGCTTGTTGCGTACCCCACTGCGAATCTGAGTGATGGTTGTATTGGCCAGCCGCAAATCGCCAAAACCCGCAAGCAAACTGGTGGCCGGGATATCAATGACAACACGGTGTGGATTAGCCAGCGTAATAATTTTGTGCTCAACCGGACCGGAGAGATCCAGTACCAATCGGGTATGGTCGGGGGCACGCCAAAGCCGCACGCTGTCTACATTGGCAGCCTGCAACAAAGGAGATAACAGGAATAACCCCGCTCCAAGCAGTATCGATGCTGTTTTTAGCCGTAGCTCAAACCTCATCATAAGCAAACCTCAAGACCAATAACTCTATGTACATTAGGCACTTAAGGTTAAATACTACTACACAACATTAAATGTGCAAGCTTTATTGATTGCTCGCCCACGCTCACTATAGGCAATAGCGCGTAACTCTCGCCCCTGCTCGCGGCTGCTAAGCTCCAAAACCAGGTCGGGGGCAGGCAACATACCCTCGCCACGCTGCGGCCACTCTACCAACCACAAAACCTTGCCCTCCAGGTAATCACGCAGCCCTAAATATTCCAATTCTTCCGGATCTGACAGACGATACAGGTCAAAATGAGCCACAGTAAGCTCACCCAGCTCATAGGGCTCGAGCAAGGTATAAGTGGGGCTCTTAACCGTCGCCGGATAGCCCAGACCTCTAAGTAAGGCTCGACTGAGCGTGGTTTTACCTGCCCCCAAATCACCCAGCAGGTAGACAATACCACCCTCGGCAAAGGCCGGCGCCCAGCGCTGTATCGCCGACACCATGGTCTCTTCATCGATGAAAAAGTGCACTAATGACTCACTCACGGGTTGACCACCTCGCGCAGGGCCTGCAATACGTCCTCTGCCAGCATACCGCGCTCGCCATCGCGTGCCGCCCTATCTGCGGCCAGCCCATGTACCAGCACACCGAGCCGGGCTGCGCTTAGCAAATCATGGCCCTGCGCCAGCAGCCCCCCCAAAACGCCGCTCAATACATCACCCATACCGCCTGAGGCCATGCCGGGGTTACCTACCGCAGCCACGGCTACTCTGCCGTCAGGGCCGGCAATCAGAGTGCCTGAGCCTTTGAGCACGATGACTCCGCCATAGCGCTGCTGTAACGCCTTAACCGCCGCAAACCGGCCTTCCTGAACCTGTGCCGTACTAATACCCAGCAAGCGTGCTGCCTCACCCGGGTGCGGGGTCAATATCCAATTATCACGTTGCGGGTTTTGAATCACACGTTGATTGGCAATCAAATTAAGCGCATCTGCATCCACAACCAGTGGTGTTTTTGCCGACAAAGCCTTTTGAAACAACTGCTCGCCCCAGGCCTGCTGACCAAGCCCCGGACCCAATACAATGACTGACGGAGCCACCAGCAATGGCTCTAACTCCTGCCCGGATACTACGCCATGCGTCATGATTTCTGGCCGTCTGGCAACAATAGCACTGACATGCTCTGGCCGGGTAGCCGCCGACACAAGACCTGCCCCCACTCGGGCTGCAGCCTCCGCAGCCATTGCCGCCGCTCCCGCCATACCGCGGTCACCACCGATTATCAATACATGCCCATAATGGCCTTTGTGTGCATCTCTTGGCCGAGTAGGCAACTGGGCTCGCATCCAGGCCTCACTCAATAGATAAGCAGAGGGTTTTATGGCCTGTAAAACCTCTGCCGGTACCTGCAAATCATCAAAATGCAGCTGTCCACTAAAAGCCGGTCCGCGGCCACTAAACAAACCCTGCTTCAAACCGATAAACGTGCAGGTGTGCTGCGCATTGACGGCACAGGCCCAGACCCTACCCGTATCACTACAGATGCCCGAAGGTATATCCACCGCCAGCACAGCTAGGCCAGAGCTATTAATCTGCTCTATTGCTATCGCGTAATCAGCCCGTACATCTCCCTGTAAACCGGTACCCAGCAGCGCATCGATAATGATACCGGCATGCGGCACGGCGGCATCAGCGAAAGGTATACAAGACACGCCAGCCGCTACTGCATGCTGCCAAGCGAGCAGTGCATCGCCCTTAAGACTGGCACCCTCTGCCAGCATAATCACTCGTACCGCCAAACCCTGTTGTTTTGCCAGGCGGGCTATAACAAATCCATCGCCGCCATTATTTCCGCCGCCGCAGTAAACACATAGCCCCTCTACCTCTGGCCACTGCTGTTGCAATATCCGCAAGCTCATTCGACCCGCACGACGCATCAGCTCATAGCCCGGGATACCATGTTCCTGTATAGCCAATCGATCGAGTTCTCGTACCTGTTCGGCGCGGAACAGGTTTGCGGGTAGTAAGTCGTGGTTTGCGGTCATTAAGCTGGCCTGAAAGCTGTTAGAATGATGCGATTATAGGCATAGCCAAGGTATTGATCCATGGAATCCCCGTCTCCATTCATTTCAGTTGCGCCCGACTTGGTGCAATTGGCTGCCCAGATAAAAATCTGGGGGGCGGAAATGGGTTTTCAACAGCTGGCCATCACCGACTGTGAAGTCGGCGCACACAAAGAGTGGCTTAACCAGTGGCTGGGGGCAGGCCATGCCGGCGAAATGGACTATATGGATCGCCACCGGCATCTGCGTCAGCAACCAGACGAATTGGTACCAGGCGCAATACGGGCCATTTGTGTACGGCTCGACTATTTGCCAGAAGGCATCGCCCCTGGCCATTTGTTACGGCAAAAAGATCGAGCTTATATCTCGCGCTATGCCCTGGGCCGCGACTACCATAAATTGATCCGCGGTCGACTGGCTAAATTGGCGACAAAAATAGAACAGGAAGCAGGTGGCACCCATCGCGCTTTTGTCGATAGTGCTCCCGTACTAGAGCGAGCTTTCGCCGAAAAGTCGGGCATGGGCTGGATCGGCAAAAACACCATGCTGATCAACCGTCGGGCAGGCTCATGGTTTTTTCTAGGCGAAATCTATACTACGCTGGCCCTGCCGATAGACCCTCCGGAAGACGGCCAGCATTGCGGCAGTTGCAGAGCCTGTCTGGACATATGCCCCACCCAGGCCTTCACCGGACCATGGCAACTGGATGCTCGCAAATGTATTTCATACCTCACTATCGAATTAAAGGGTGCTATTCCGGAACATTTACGCCCAATGATGGGCAATCGGGTTTTTGGCTGTGATGATTGCCAGCTGATCTGCCCGTGGAATAAATTTGCCAGTCACACCAAAGAGCAGGATTTCCAGCCACGACACAATCTGGACGACCGCGAATTAGTCGATTTATTTGAATGGACAGAAGAAGAGTTTCTGTCGAGGACTGCCGGTTCTCCTATTCGTCGTATCGGTCATCAGCGCTGGCGCCGCAATCTGGCCGTAGGTTTGGGCAACGCCCCTTATGACATCGCCATCATAAAAACACTAACCAGCGCTCTCGCTGATGCCTCTGAACTTGAGGCAGAACACTTTCAGTGGGCAATTGACCAGCAAGAGTCCAAAGCGAGCTGATGCTATTCGAAATGGAGCTTTGGTTATCCACCACGCTGGTCGGCATGGCCTTTATCGCCGGCTTATTTTCTGCCATTGCCGGCGCTGGCGGCATGATCACCCTGCCACTGTTGCTTTGGGCCGGCTTGCCACCCATCAATGCTATCGCTACCAATAAAGTACAATCGACCATGGGCACGATGTCCTCCACGCTGAATTTTTTTCGCAAGAAGCAGCTAGACTTTACCCACCTGAAATATGGCATGTGTTTCGCGTTACTGGGGTCTTTAACAGGAGTCTGGGTATTGCGACAACTGGGAAATGACGTCCTGGTTTCTCTTTTGCCAGTATTACTTATCTTAGCCGCACTGTATTTTTTAGTTTCTCCCACAATCAGTGACCAGCAGAGCAAACAACGTATCTCCCATAAGCGTTTCAACGTGGTGGTTGGCGGTGGCATGGGTTTTTACGGGGGCTTTTTTGGGCCCGGCATGGCGACATTTTACGCCTTGGCCTATGTCAGCCTGCTGGGCTATAACGCCGTCAAGGCGACTGCCCATACTAAACCTCTGGTATTGGTTACCAACGGTTCGGCTGCACTGGTTTTTATTATTACAGGCGATGTCATCTGGGATCTGGCTATCGCCATGGCAGCGGCGCAAATTATTGGCGCTCGACTGGGCTCCAATATGGTATTAAGTCATGGTGCCGCCATCGTACGTCCAGCGCTTATCGTCGGCAGTATGGCAATGGCAATTAAACTGCTATTTTTTCCCTGAGCTAGAGCCTTGTAGCTCAAATCAACTATTGTATAAAAAATAGACAAAACGTGGTCATTACTACGCCTTCTGTCTATACTTCCTATAGTATAAACAGCACCGCTTGGCATTCTTCACAGGATCGTGGGGTATATGAACGGGAATGATTGACAGCCTGCCCTGTATGCCACAATTGTTGCTACGCCTTATCAATGTTTTGTATGGCGAAAGCAATGATATTGATGGCATAACAATCACCCTCCGTCAGGACGCAGTCATGACGGCCAAACTTTTAGCCGCTGCACATTCTGCCCCGAGCAACAAAAAGACCGACCCTACCAGTCTCGAAAACGCTATCAGCCTGCTCGGTATAGAAGAAATCAAGCAATTGGTCGTGGCAACAGCCAGCCACCAGTTTTTTACTGACGCCCGCCCCGCCGGCAGCACTACACAATGGTCTCGCACGCTTGCTAACGCGATTTTCGCGCGCGAGCTGGCCACTATTTCCAGTTTCCCAAACGTCGAGCAAGCCTATTTATGCGGTTTGTTTATTGAATTGGGAGAATCAGCCGCCGAACTGCTCGATCTGACTCAACGCTCAACTTTCGCCGGCGACGCCATTCGGTATTATCAAGAAAATACCCAGCAAGTTCTGGACGCCCATCCGCTGGTAAAAATACTTCACCTGGCGACACAGCTAAGTAACGAAGATGAACTCACTCCAGAGACCATCGATACTGCAAAAATACTGTTCCAACTGGATGAGATGGCCACTACGCAGTTTCACTCACGTATCAAGACGGAAGTGAATCAACTTCTTGATGCATATCGTTTTGATGACGATATACAGGCCTGGAAAAACCTGGGCTCAAGACTGGCCGAGCTCAATTCACTGAACACCATCAGCTCCCGTTTGTGGCAAGCCCGTGGACAACGCGCTTTACTCTCGGTCATACGCCATGCCCTAAATGACTGCTTCGGCATTCAACACTGCAGCCTTTTTGAATACGAAAGCGGCCAAAATATTCTCGCCTTGAAAGAAACCGGCTCCGGTCCTGGCTATCATGCGGAATTATGCGTTCCGCTGGAAAAAAATCGGTCACTTGTCAGTGATGCGATACTTGAGGGCCGATGCATCTCCAGTAGGGACTACCAAAATCAACTGTCTGTGGTTGACCGTCAATTAATACGTCACTGTCAAAGCGACCATATTATGTGCTGGCCTCTTGAATCTGATAACGGGCCACTGGGTGTACTGGTATTCGGAATCAACGAAGAACAATTGAGCAAACTGCTATCGCAACAAAATCTAGGGTCAAGCTTACGCAAACAAATATCCACTGCACTAGATAATGACAAGAGTGCTGCTTTGCAAATAGATGGCGATGTCGATATCGCCGCAGACTACCAGCACAAAATAAAAGAGGCCGTACATGAGGCTAGCAATCCTCTAAGCATTATCCGCAACTATCTTGAAACGCTGACAATCAAACTCGGCGAGCAACACAATGCCGGAGAAAACCTGAAATTAATCAAAGAGGAAATTGACCGAGTCAGCCTAATTCTATCTGACCTGCGAGACAAACCAACACAGGCCGTCCCCAAAAAAGACAGCATTAATATTAACCGGGTAATCGAAGACACGGCATTGATCTTTCAATCCTCGATCGCAGACACAAATAAGCTATCACTGCGCCTAAGACTGGACGAGCAGCACATGGAGATTGCCGGCAACGCTAACCACCTGAAACAAATTTTAACCAATCTACTAAAAAATGCTGGCGAAGCCTTGGCCAACGGCGGCCTGATTGTTATCACCAGCGATGCCTCTGTCAGCATAGGCGGAAAAAGATTTTTTTCCATTGCCGTTTCTGATGATGGCCCCGGCATTAATGATGAGATCAAGGCTGGGCTATTTTATCCCGGCAAATCCAGTAAAGGCATAACACACTCAGGCCTGGGCCTGAGCATTGTTAAAAAACTCGTCGACAAGATGGATGGGTCTATCCTCTGTCGATCCAGCAAAGGTATGGGTACACAGTTTGAAATACTGCTACCCATTACGATTCGAGAATGACAATAATGATAGGGATGGCATGTTATGAACGCGATCATTGAAAAAGCGGGAACAGAGAATCAGCACGCTCGAATTCTGATCACTGATGACGACCCCCGCATGCTGCAAAGTCTGAAAACCTTGCTAGAAATGTATGACTATCAGGTAGACACTGCCAGCGGCGGTCAAAGCGCTATATCCATGGTAAGTAGCACCGCCTATGACGTGCTTTTACTCGACCTGAAAATGCCCGAAGTGACCGGGCACGATGTCATGCGTTACATCACGAGTAATGATATCAATACGCTGGTTATTGTCGTCAGCGGCGAAACCTCAATGGACGATATTGGTCAGGCTCTGCGACAGGGGGCCTATGATTATTTACAGAAACCCTATGTGCCAGAACAGCTAATGGCCACGGTAAAAAATGCCGTACGAAAAAAACGACTGGAAAATTCCAACAAGCTGATGCAGGCACGCCTCGACCGATCAGAAAGACTGCATCGCTTCGTCGTCAATAACTCACCCGACATCGTTTTTATGCTCAATCACAAGGGGCATTTCAGCTTTCTCAACTCCAAAGCTGAAAGCCTGCTTGGATACCCAAAAGGGGCATTGGTCGGTCGCCCCTTGTCAGCGCTGGTAGACACCTCTGATAAATCGAAGGTTGAGCACTTATTTGAGCGTGCCCTAACGGGCGGTAAAAAATCTTATTCAATAGATGTCCCCATCCGCACCCATAACAGTACCTACGGGAAAAACCATTTTAAGATATCCTTGTGGGGCATAGATGACGGCGAGGAATCAGAGGATCTGGGTTCAGGTTTACGCTATACGGTCTACGGCACAGCCCGGGATATCAGCGAGAAGATTGAGGCGGAAGCTTTTATCAACTTCCAGGCTTATCACGATCTGCTGACACAGTTGCCCAACCGCGCCTTATTCAAGGACCGTCTTGAAATGGCCATCACCCATGCCCAGCGCACCAATACGCAACTGGCTGTGATGTTTATTGATCTGGACCGATTTAAAGTCATCAATGATTCACTCGGTCACTCGATGGGAGACCAGCTACTGAAGGCGGTCAGTGCCCGTTTGCGCCGCTGCATTCGAAAGGGCGATACCCTGTCACGCTTCGGCGGCGATGAATTCACTTTGTTAATACCCGACGCCGACTCCAAAGAGGCGGCTATTGAAGTGGTAGAGAAAATTCTTTGCCGAATAAAAGAGCCGTTCAAACTCTCAGGGCATGAAATCTATGTGGGTGCCAGTATTGGTATCGCGCTGTACCCTGATTCCGGTAGCAGCCAGGATACGCTGATCAAAAACGCCGACATAGCGATGTATCGTATTAAGAAAACCGGCAAGGATGGCTACCATATCTTTGACCATACCATCGACACATCAAACTCCGAGCGGCTGATGTTGGAACAGGATTTACGCCATGCTATCGAGAATGGTGAATTTGAAATTTGCTATCAACCTCAGATAAACACTGACAAAACCTCTATTTGCGGTGTCGAGGCCCTCATTCGCTGGAACCACCCTAGCCTGGGTTTACTGGCCCCCGCCGACTTCATTGGTATCGCCGAAGATAGTCGATTGATCGTGGAAATCGACAAACACACCTTGAGAAAAGCCTGCCGAGAAATTAAGGCCATTCACACCAACGGATTACCGGGGCTTCGGCTGGCGGTCAATTTATCGCCGCTGGTATTGGAAAGAGAAGATTTCGTGGAAAATATCCTCACAACACTGGAAGAGGAGGATTTCCCCGCTGATTTACTGGAAATAGAAATAACCGAAAACGTCTTAATGAGCGACCACGATGATATGGTCGAGAAACTGGTCAGGCTCGCCGGTGCGGGCGTCAAATTTGCCATAGACGATTTTGGCACCGGCTATTCATCATTGAGTTATTTACAGAAATTCCCCATTAGCACGCTGAAGATTGATCGCAGCTTTATCAATACCATCAGAAATCGCACCGATGACGCCTGTATTGTCAATGCCATCGTCGCCATGGCCCAGGGTCTGAAAATGTCTATTGTGGCTGAGGGGGTGGAAAATAAAACCCAGCTGGGTTATCTGCGCGCACTGGGCTGCAATGTGGTACAGGGCTACCTATTTGGCCGCGCCACACGGCTGGATATCGTGGCCCAACAGTTCAAGCAGCAGCCAACTCTATCGACGGAGTCTAGCTTGCACTAAGTGATTGACCTAGGATTCCATACGAAAAAAGGTGTCCCGGTAATAACTTAATTCTGCAATGGAGTCCCTGATATCATCCATTGCCAGGTGGCTGCCCTGCTTTTTGACGCCTTCGAGTATTTCGGGCCGCCATCGGCGTGCGATCTCCTTGATCGAGCTTACATCCAGATTGCGATAATGGAAAAACTTTTCCAGCTCAGGCATATAACGCGCTAGAAAGCGTCGATCCTGACAGATCGAATTACCGCACATAGGTGAAGCACCTGCAGGTACATACTGACTCAGAAATTCCAGCGTCTGGCGCTCGGCTTCTGCACTGGTCATAGTTGTATTCAGAACCCGCTCGGTCAGGCCTGATTTTCCATGCTGGCGGGTATTCCATTCGTCCATTCCTGCGATACGAGCAGCGGATTGATTGATAGCCAGCGACGGGCCTTCGGCAATCAGCTCCAGCTGCGCGTCGGTGACAATTGTCGCAATCTCAATAATGACATCATCCTCTGGACTGAGGCCGGTCATTTCCAAATCGATCCATATCAGATTGTCTTTCATTTGGGGCTAAACTCTCGCTATTCAGTTGCTGCCAGCTTACCATATCGAACATGGGGAAACGAAAGCTAACACGACGTCAGGCATGGCGTATCGAAAAAATTCAGGCTGAACGAGAAAGTCGGGTAGAACGACGCGTATCGAAGGCAGATGAGGCGCTTAGCGAAGGCGATCTTGGACCCGAAGAACTGGGTTTGATCATTGCCCATTACGGCACTCAGGTCGAAGTAGAATCCCTGACTGGTGACCATTCCGGCACTACCCAGCGCGCTCATATCAGGGCGAATATCGAACAGCTTGTCACCGGCGACAAAGTAGTATGGCGCGAAGGCAACCCAACCGGCGTGGTAGTCGCGCGACAAGACCGCGGCTCCTTATTGCAACGTCCCGACAGCTTTGGCAAACTCAAGCCAGTAGCGGCCAACGTCGACTACATGGTCATTGTGGTGGCTCCCCTACCCACACCCTATGCCAACCTGATTGATCGTTATTTAGTCGCAGCCCATCATTCATCGCTAGAGCCTGTTTTACTACTGAATAAAATCGATCTGCTCGATCAGGATAATTCAGCCACTATAAACGCCATGCTGGCCATCTATGAAGATATTGGTATCAAGCTTATTCGCGCTTCCACCAAGAGCGAATCCGGGATGGAGGAACTCACTTCCGTGCTACGCAATCACATTTCTGTATTTGTCGGTCAATCGGGTGTTGGCAAATCTTCACTTATCAATACGCTATTGCCTGATAGCGACCTTAAGGTCGGCAGTTTGTCCGCCTCGACCGACAAGGGTCGCCACACAACCACAACCGCGCAGCTAATTCACTTTCCCAGTGGCGGCGACCTGATCGATTCTCCCGGTATTCGAGAATTTGGCTTATGGCATATGAATGCTGATCAAATCGCCGCGGGTTTCATCGATTTCCACCCCTATTTAGGGCACTGTAAGTTCCGCGACTGCACCCATGGCGCCGACCCCCGCTGCGCACTGCAACAAGCCGTATCAGATGGGGAGCTCAGTGCATTACGACTGAATAGCTACCATAATCTGGTCAACTCGTTAAACGAATAATTGTTAGCTCATCCAAGACAGCCCTCTGCGAGTGCATTATAATTCCTCTATATACCGAACGACATAGGAACCCCTTATGAGCCTGCCGCTGTTAATTGAAACAGATGAACTGGAAGCAAACCTCAGTCAGCCCGATCTGCTGCTGGTAGATGTCTGTAGAAAAACTGAAACCTATCTTGAAGGACATATACCCGGCGCAATTCATATTCCTATTAGCGACCTGCAGGGCGGCCAAAAGCCTGCTGTGGGCAAGATCCCCAATGCTGAGAAGCTGAGCGCTATGCTCTCGTCTATTGGTCTTAGCCCCACACATCACGTGGTAGTTTACGACGATGAAGGTGGTGGTTGGGCAGGACGCTTCATCTGGATACTTGACGCCGTCGGACACACAAATTATTCCTACTTAAATGGTGGATTAATTGCATGGTCGGCGGAAAATAGAACGCTTGAAGCAGGAGCCCAACTGCCTGACTCAAGTAATTACATGGTCAACATCATTCTGACAGACCCCATAGCAGAGATTGACGACATTATTCCACGGCTGGATGACGAAAATTTTGGTATATGGGATGCTCGCTCGCCCGAAGAATACCGCGGAAAAAAATTGTTCTCCGCCCGAGGCGGACATATCCCCGGTGCCAAAAACCTGGAATGGACCGAGCTCATGGACCTGAATAATCATCTCCGATTAAAACCTCTGGATGAAATCTACGACATGCTGTCTTTGCTCGGTCTGACCTCAGACAAGGATATTGTGACCCACTGCCAAACCCATCACCGCTCGGGCCTGACTTACCTGGTGGCAAAGATTTTGGGTTATCCCAACATCAAAGGCTACCACGGCTCGTGGAGTGAATGGGGCAATGAAGAAAACACACCAATTGAGACTACGCCACAATGATGCAAAAGCTGTTTATCGTCCTGCAATACCTGATTCCTCAGCACTTGCTCTCGCGCGCCGCGGGTTGGTTGGCTAATACCGAAATACCCTGGATAAAAAACCCCTTTATAGAGTTTTTTATTCGCCAATATAGCGTCAATATGAGCGAAGCGGCTGACCCTGAAGCCCGCAACTACCCCAACTTTAACGCATTTTTTACCCGCGCACTGCGCGACGACGCACGCACGGTAGCTGAAGATACTAAAGCCATTGCCAGTCCCGCTGACGGTTCGATTAGCCAGTTAGGCCGAATAGAAAATGGCCGAATCTTTCAGGCCAAAGGCCAAAGCTATACGGTACAGGAGTTACTGGGCGGGGATAACGCTCTGGCAGAACAGTTTATCGATGGCTGTTTTTCCACTATTTACTTGTCTCCCAAAGACTATCACCGAGTCCATATGCCTGTAAGTGGCACATTGCAGCAAATGATCTATGTGCCCGGTGACCTGTTTTCGGTCAACAAGGCAACGGCCGAAAACGTACCGCGTCTGTTTGCCCGCAACGAGCGCCTGGTAGCCATATTCGAAACTGCAGCCGGCCCCATGGCAATGGTATTAGTTGGCGCCATGATCGTGGCCGCCATCGAGACTGTCTGGGCGGGACAGGTCACCCCCACCCCCAAAACGGTCAATACAACGCGCTATAACGAAGCAGTCACTATCGCTCTCAATAAGGGAGAGGAAATGGGCCGCTTTAAATTGGGTTCTACCGTGGTCTTACTGTTCCCCAAAGACCGGGTGAAATGGGACGAGGCACTAGCTGCCGGGTCGCCCTTGATGATGGGGCAGGAAATCGCCCAGCTGATCTAGGCTCGATCATAGGGAAAGGCCAATACTTCGCTGATGCTGGCGACACCGAGTTTCTTCATCAGCAACCTGTCCAGCCCAACGGCCACACCACTACACTCTGGCATGCCGCTATGTAAGGCGGCGACCAGGTACTCATCGGCTGCGACATCGGCCAGGCCATACTGACGACGCAACTCGCGATCAGACTGAAACCTGGCCGCCTGCTCAGCCGCATCTGTTAATTCCTGATAACCATTGGCCAGCTCCATGCCATCAAGATATAACTCAAATCGACGAGCCACTTGACGGCCATTGCCATCCTGCACCAATTGACTCAATGAGGCCTGACAAGCAGGATAATCAACAACAAATACGGCGCCAGACGGTAAGCTCGGCTCTACCGCCTGAGACATTAATAAATCAAGCCAATCGGCTCTGCTCATCGAGCCCAGCTCTCGTCCAGCCACCTCATAACCCAGTGCTGCAAGCTCTGAGTCACTGGCACCATGGGGATCAACTCCCAGCACTCGAGTGAAGATTTCGCCATAGCTGTAATAACTGACCTCGACTGTACCCAGCATACTGAGCAACAAGGCCTCCAACTCGGCCATCAGCTGCAGCAGGGACAAACCCGGGCGATACCACTCCAGCATGGTAAATTCGGGATTATGCCGATGACTTATCTCGGAACCACGAAATGACTTACAGATTTGGTATATGGGCCCGCTGCCCGCAGCAAGTAGTCGCTTCATGGCAAATTCAGGCGAGGTTTGTAAATAGCGCCCTTGGGCTTCTTGAACCGATATGCTCTCCAGGTGCGGGTCGGTGGGTGCGCCACGGCACAATAACGGGGTCTCTACCTCGAGTATCTGACGTGAGCTAAAAAATTGCCGCAGCTGCGCCAGCATCTCTGCTCTGGCAACCAGTGCGGCTTGGCTGGCAGCAGGCTGCCAGTCATTGGTCATCAGCTTTTTACGCGGTTAACGTAATCGCCGGTACGTGTATCAACCTTGATTACTTCACCTATTTCGAGAAAAAGAGGCACCTTAACCACAGCACCCGTGGTCAGAGTTGCCGGCTTGCTGCCGCCCTGAGCAGTATCACCACGCAAACCCGGGTCTGTTTCAGCAATAGGGAGTTCTACAAAATTAGGTGGCGTCACCGATAGCGGCGCGCCGTTGTAGAGCGTTACGACACATAGATCCTGCTCTTTCAGCCACAATGCTGTATCAGCAACGGCTTTTTTATCGGCCTGATGCTGTTCAAAAGTATCTGGCTCCATAAAATACCAGAATTCACCGTCGTTATAGAGGTATTCCATGTCATAATCCATGACATCGGCACCCTCCAGAGACTCGCCCGATTTAAATGTCCGCTCCCATACTCGACCAGAATTCAGGTTGCGTAACTTGACGCGGTTAAACGCCTGGCCCTTACCGGGCTTAACAAGATCATTTTCCAGAATTGAACAAGGCTCGCCGTCTAACATGACTTTGAGACCGCTGCGAAATTCATTGGTAGAATAGCTGGCCATGGATACCCTTTACATCAAAATTCAAAAGAAGCGCAATGATACCTCAAACTGAAACCATTGCGCACACCGAAAACTGGCAAAATGTACTCGCCAACGGCATACGCACGCCTCAGGCGCTGCTGGATTACGTCGGTCTGGGTGATTATACCGATTTGCTCTGTGAGGCCGCACATCAGGAATTTGCCGTCAGAATCCCTCGTCCGTTTGCAGATAAAATTGAACGAGGCAAGCCCGACGACCCGTTGCTGCTACAGGCGCTGCCACTGGTCACTGAAATGCTGGAGCAGCCGGGTTTTAACAAGGACCCGCTGGCAGAACAGGGCAGCAGCCCAGTGCCGGGAATATTGCACAAATATCATGGCAGGGCTCTACTCATCGTTACCGGCGCCTGTGCCATCCATTGCCGCTACTGCTTTCGCCGGCATTTTCCCTACAACGAGCACAGTAAGCCCCAGCGCTGGCATGAAGCGCTGGAGTATATTCGCCAGACCGAGTCATTAAACGAAATTATCCTTAGCGGCGGCGACCCGCTAAGCCTGGGAGACAAGCAACTTGCTGATTTAACTCGAGAATTGGCGGCTATCCCTCACTTAAAACGCCTTCGTATTCATACCCGACTGCCGTTAATGATTCCGCAACGGGTGACTGACGAACTGATAGCCTGGCTGAGCCAAAGCCGCCTGCAGGCGACTCTGGTACTGCACTGTAATCATGCCAATGAAATCTGTCCCCAAACCGCTCAGGCCATCACAAAGCTGCGGCAGGCAGGGATATGGGTATTAAACCAGGCTGTTTTGCTAAAAGGCATCAACGATGACATAGATAGCCAATGCCAGCTCAGCGAAGCACTATTTTCCGCCGGGGCTCTACCCTACTACTTACACCTGTTAGATCCCGTTGCCGGTGCTGCCCATTTTGCGGTCGAGACAGATCAGGCTGCGAAGCTCTATCAGCAGATGTTGGCGAGTTTACCCGGCTACCTGGTACCGCGCCTGGTACGCGAAATCGCGGGAGAAGCCTCAAAAACACCGTTCTATAAAATCTGAACCTCACTGGCTATTTGTGGACATGATCAAAAAAACATCAGCAGGTACTAGCGGTCGCTGCCTGTCAGCCTTAGAATAGACCCCAGTATTGAATATCACTACGGAATGCGAGGTTAATCTCGCTTGTAATCATGGATCAGGACTCAGTACTCAGATATTTATGACGGAATCCACGAATCTTTACAGACTTATATTTGCCAATGAGTCACAAAATACGGCCGAGCTTATTATAAACCTGTTGCGCAACCAGGGTTACCCTGTGCGCGGAGAATGGGTAGCCGACGGCGAGGCCCTTGATGAAATGATTGCCAGTGGTAACTGGGACTTAATCATTGCCGACAGTGATCACCCCTCGTTGACACTAAAATTGACTTGCCACATTTCCAAAAGGCGCCTGCCGGTACTCTATACCGCACCGGAATTAAGTGATGCTCAAGTAGAGCTTTATTTGGAGTCTCAAGCGAGTAGCTTTGTCCATCGAGCGAATGAGAAATGGGTAACCTCCGCTATTCTAGCCAGCGTCAAAAACCATCTGAACGCCAAAACCAAAAAAAGACTGCAGGCAGAGCTTAGCGAAGTGCAGGCCCGCTGTGATTTGCTGCTGGAGGGCTCTAATGACGCAATTGGTTATGTCATCGACGGTATGCATATCGAAGTCAACGAAATGTATGCAGAAATTTTTGGTTACGATGATGTGGAAGAAATCGCAAGCCTACCGTTGATTGATCTGATTGAAGATGAAAACCAGAGTGAATTCAAAGACTTTCTAAAGCTGTATACAAAGTCTGGCGGCGAAGAAATGGAGCTCAGTACGCATGGCCTTGATGGCAAGGGCACCAGCAAACCCTTGACCATGAGTTTTTCCAAAGCAAACTATGACGGCGAAGATTGCACTCAGATAGTGGTGCGCAAGCCCGGCCACAATGATGGAGCGGCAGATCAGAGCGGCAAGCTATTCATCAAACAATTGAAACACCTTGTACTGCAAGCCAGAAACCAGAAAAAAGATGGCGCACTCATTTGTATTCAACCCTGGAATTTCTGGAATATACGCAACGAATACGGCATGGCGGCAAGCTCCGAATTGCTTAATATGATATTTGAGCAGCTTACCGGCCAAATACGCGACCCGAATATCTGTGCGCGTGTTGGCGGCGACTTCTTCTATATCGCTGCACCCGGCATGGAAAGCCAAGAAGCCCTGGCCTTTGCAGAAGAACTTTGCCGAGGTGTTTCAAACCATATATTTGAAATCGAACACCAGACTCTGCTCTGCGAAGTGCGCGCATCAGCTATTTGTTTTGGTGAAGACTCCAGCGACCAATCAGAGCGTTTAATCGACTACGCCTTTTTGGGGTTGTCGGAACTGCACGACCAGAATCTCGATAGCGAACAACTAGCGCTATTCTATGTGCCTCCGGCAGAAAGCATCACCTCCTATAGCGGTGAACTCGATTTCGATGCGCTTGCCGCAGACGGTTACCTGCATTTACTTTACCAACCGATTGTCAGCCTGCGAGGTGACAGCGGCGAATATTACGAAGTTAGCGTCGCTATGCAAGAAAGGACTGGCGAAGATATCGACATCGATATGGTAGCCAACAATGCGGCCTCGCGCGAGGGTGAATCTCATTTTGATCGCTGGGTTTTACTCCGTGCCATCCAATTACTGGTGCAAAAACGGGACGGCGCCCCGGAAACGCGAATCATTGTCAACCTGACCGGCTCAGCGTTAAATGACAAAGCCTTGGCAGATTGGCTCGTCAGCTCAATGGAAGGGGCGGGCCTGCAAAGAAGCTCGGTGGTGATACAGCTGCAGGAAATGGCCTGTTCGAAATCCATCAAGCGCGCGGGTCGTCTCGCAGATCGCTTAAAAAACACCCAGTGCCGTTTCAGTCTGGCGGATTTTGGCTCTGCCACGGATTCCATGCATACACTGAGCTTTTTACATGCCACCTACGTAAAAATCGACAGCGCTATTGTTATCGACAACCCTAAGGTCAACGGCAGTTCAGTTGACCTGAAATCCTTGCTTGGGCAGGTCGCAACGAATAATGCTGCCGCTATAGTGCCCCATGTGGACAGCCCGTTTAAACTGGCCTCGCTTTGGCAAATGGGCCCGGCTTATATTCAAGGGCCGTATCTTGCCGAGCCTACCACTGAAATGGATTACGAATTCACCGACCTCACTTAAGGCGATTCATATCCCAGCTGAAGATAGGTCTCGCGGTCAGAGTATCCCAACAAATAAAGAATGCCATCCAGACCCAAGGTAGAAATAGCATGCTGGGCTGACTCTTTGACAATGGGTTTGGCCCTGAAGGCGATGCCAAGACCTGCAATACTCAGCATAGGTAAATCGTTGGCGCCGTCACCTACCGCGATAACCTGATCGAGCGAAAGGTTTTCGCTATGAGCCAATTCTCGCAACAGGGTCGCCTTGCGCCGGCCATCCACAACTTGTCCTGTGACTCGACCAGTCACCTTGCCATCAGCAATTTCCAGCTCATTGGCATAAACATAATCAATGCCCAACTTATCCTGCAGATATTTACCGAAGTAAGTAAAACCACCACTCAGAATGGCCGTTTTATATCCCAGCTTGCGCACCGTGCTCACCAGTTTTTCTGCGCCTTCACTGAGCTGCAAACTATCGGCGATACCACTGAGTACTGATTCATCCAGCCCCTTTAGCAAGGCAACCCGCTGACTGAAGCTTTCGGCGAAGTCCAATTCACCACGCATAGCACTTTCAGTTATGGCCGCGACCTGTTCACCCACTCCAGCGGCTTTCGCCAGCTCATCAATAACTTCCGCCTGAATCAGCGTGGAATCCATATCAAAGGCCACCAAACGTCGATTACGACGGAAAACATTGTCCTCCTGATAGGCAATGTCGACGCCAAGCTCTTGCGCCAGCTCCAGAAACTCACGACGCACCTGAGCCGGGTCAGCCAGACTACCGCGCACTGAAAACTCGATACACGCCTTGCTGCTTTTGCCCGACTCTTCGAGAGGAATACGCCCGGATAATCGATCAACCCGGTCTATATTCAAATCATATTTCGATGCAATTGCAGTGACCCTGGCCAGATGATCTGCGGTGATTTTGCGCGCTAGTAGTGTAATGATATGTTTGGGTTTACCCTGCCCTGCCACCCAATCGGTGTAGCTGTCAGCCTTTATTGGCGTAAATCGAACGGCAAGCCCCAGCTCGTGCACCTTGAACAATACGTCTTTTAGCACAGGCGCAGACTCACTCGCCGCGGGTACTTCTACCAATAAACCCAAAGAAAGGTTGTCATGAATAACCGCCTGCCCAATATCGAGTACGGCTACATCATACTGCGCCAAAATAGCCGTAATTGATGAAGTTAATCCCGGTTTGTCCTCGCCAGACACGTTAATAAGGATAATTTCTCGCACCCGAAGCCCACTCTTTGCTATAAATGAGGCGCCATTGTAACCCCATGAGGGTGCGTCACAAACACTAGATGGCAGCTTCTGATTTTTTGCCCTGACATCAGACGGCAGGCAATGCTAAAGTAGCCCTCCAGACGAAGCATATCCCGTAGCGCGGTCAGACAATCAATATATGAGAAATACACAGATCAGCAAATTTACCCTCGCACACAAGCTGGCTGTTCCTCTCACTTTTTTAGTTGTGATCGCAGCGCTGGCGATGAATGCCATTAGCCTGCAACAATCGAATAGCTCCCATACGGATAAGGAACTGGTGTTGGCGCTTACGCAACAACTGGCGTCCGCTGCCACCGAAGCCGTAGTCGCAGAAGACCGACTCGCGCTACAAGCGATGCTGCAGGAAATCAGCAAGCACTCCGTTATTCGATACGCCGGTATTTTTGACGCTGCCGAAGCGCCATTGGCAGAGGCAGGCAATACCGTACAAGGTCGCAGCCCTAATGCGATGGATTTGCCCATTACCCTCAATGACACTGTGGTCGGCAGCGCCAGAATCGTATTCAACAAACCTGTCGAAGAGAGCCTAAACAATACCACCTTACTACTTATGCTTGCGCTGGCAGTCATCGTTTATCCTTTGATCTATCTTTTTGGCTCGAGCCTGTCGGGGCAATTAGCGGCTATTACCGAACGAATCCGCAGTGGCGCTGCCATTAAAAATCGCTACCCGTGGGACGATGAACTGGGTCAATTGAATCAGGCCGCACAGAACCTGCCGGGACGCACGACTATAACTTCTGTGGGCACCGGTGCCAGATCTGCCATGGCGATACGAATTTCCCATTTGGGAAAACACATGTCTGACCCGGTAGAGAGCGCAAAACTGGACTATTTGTTTAGCGTCACCGACCAGGTTTGTCGTCTCTACGATGGAAACCTGCAGCTATGGCATGGAGGTTATTTGGCCATATTTAGCCACGGTTCCGACTGCGGCTTCCGCGCGCTATGCGCCGCCCGCCTATTACAGGAACTGATCACAAAACTGGCAACAGAAGACGTACTGGATTACAGGCTGGCTATCGGTATAGACCGCGAAGCGGAAAGCTCGGATGAGCTAAGTTCTCCACAATTGAGGGAACTGCACTGGCAACAGACTATGGCTCAAACAAAGGCCATGACCCGGCAAAGCGGCAGCATAGCGCTATCCCGCCTGACCTTGGCCGAAAGCGACCTTTCCAGTCGAATCGCGGTGTCAGAGCACAATGATAACTATGTACTCAAACGCCTTAACGGTGACCTGGAGCAACTCTTGCAGCGCCAGCGTGAGCAGTTATTCTCGGTTGTCACCCAACCTGCCAGCGAAACCCCGGAAACCACCGATCACGCTTTAACGAGTTGAGATTCAGTCCTGCATCTCAACTCGATCTACTTTTTGGAAGCCTCTGGGTAATTTATTACCGCGGCGCCCTCGCTCTCCGGCATAGTGATCCAAATCCGAACCTTTTAGCTTAATGTAGCGCTGGCCTGCATGAATCACCAATGTCTGACCCGCTACGGCAACCGTCAGACCCACCACAAATTCATCGCGGCTTTGGACTCGCGTACCGGGAATACTGATAATTTTATTGCCCTTACCCTTGTTCAGCTCTGGCAGGTCGGCAAGCGGAAAAACCAGCATACGGCCTTCATTAGTAATCGCGACGACGCGATCCTCTGCCACATTGTTCACCTGAACGGGAGCCAGTACTCTGCCTCCCTTAGGTAAACTTAATAGAGCTTTACCATTTTTGTTCTTGGCCAACATATTGCCCAGGGTAGTCACAAAACCATAACCGGCATCACTTGCGATAAGACAGCGTTGACTGTCATCACCCATCAACAGCCCTTCAAATGTGGCACCCGACGGTGGGTTTATCTTGCCAGTAAGCGGCTCACCCTGGCCTCGCGCAGACGGCAAATTGTGAGCGGACACACTGAACGACCGGCCGGTTGAGTCGAGCACAATAACCTGCTGATTACTGCGACCATGCGCAGCAAAACCAAAATCGTCGCCCGACTTATAGCTTAGCGTGGCAGGGTCTATATCATGGCCCTTGGCTGAACGTATCCAGCCTTTGGTCGACAATACGATGGTCACAGGCTCAGTACTCAGCAGATCCAGCTCGCTAAATGCCTTAGCCTCTGCTCGAGCAACAATTGGCGACTTGCGCTCATCACCGAACTCTTCGGCGACCGCCAGTAGTTCTTTCTTAATCAGGGTTTTCATTCGCACATCTGAGCCGAGAGTCTTTTCCAGAGTTTCGCGCTCCGCTGCCAACCCGTCTTGCTCACCACGAATTTGCATTTCCTCAAGCTTGGCCAAATTCCTCAGTTTTAAATCAAGAATGGCATCTGACTGAATATCACTAATGGCAAAACGTTCCATCAACGCCTGTTTGGGGTGATCCTCGTGGCGAATAATAGCAATGACTTCATCAATATTGAGGTATGCAACTAACAGCCCGTCCAATACATGCAGGCGCTTGAGTATTTTCTCCAGACGGTAGGTCAGACGGCGGCGTACTGTTTCACGACGGTAGGCCAGCCACTCCTTCAACATAATCAACAGGTTTTTAACCGCGGGCCGTCCATCGTTTCCAATAACGTTCATGTTCACACGATAATTTTTCTCTAAATCGGTGCTGGCAAACAAATGCGCCATCAGCGCTTCTGTGTCAACACGATTGGAGCGAGGTACGATCACCAGCCGGGTAGGGTTCTCATGATCCGACTCGTCTCGCAAATCGGACACCATGGGGAGTTTCTTGGCTTGCATCTGGTGCGCTATTTGCTCCAGCACCTTTGCTCCCGAGGTTTGATGAGGCAGCGCTGAGAGCACAATTTCTCCGTGCTCCAGCTCATATATAGCCCGCATTTTTATACTGCCGCGGCCTGTCTCATAGATACTGAGCATATCTTCCACAGGCGTAATAATTTCCGCTTCTGTGGGATAATCCGGACCCTTCACGTGCAAACACAGGTCTTCGACCGTAGCCTTGGGGCTCTCCAGTAAATGAATGGTTGCGCTAATAATTTCGCGTAAATTATGCGGCGGAATATCGGTGGCCATACCAACGGCAATACCAGTAATGCCATTGAGCAAAACATGTGGCACCTGGGCCGGCAAGGTCACCGGCTCGTCCATTGTGCCATCAAAGTTAGGCGACCAATCGACTGTTCCCTGCCCCAGTTCGCCTAATAGCAGCTCCGCAAAAGGGGTCAGTTTTGATTCGGTATAACGCATCGCCGCAAACGACTTGGGGTCATCTGGCGAGCCCCAGTTACCCTGGCCATCAATCAAGGGATAGCGGTAGCTGAACGGCTGGGCCATTAATACCATGGCCTCATATACAGCGCTGTCACCATGTGGGTGAAACTTACCGATAACATCACCGACGGTTCTAGCCGATTTTTTAAATTTCGCACTGGCCTTGAGGGCCAACTCGCTCATCGCATAGATAATCCGTCGCTGTACTGGCTTTAAGCCGTCCCCCACGTGGGGCAAGGCTCGGTCCAGAATGACGTACATTGAATAGTCGAGATAGGCCTTTTCGGTATATTGTTTGAGCGGTATACGCTCGTAGTTATCTTCTGCAGAAGGGGTCCCTTCGGACATATTGACTACCTGTAAATATGTTCATTATTGAAGCTGGTACTCTACCAGCAAATGTGGATTTCGTGGCGGTTTTTTGGTGGCTTTCGTTGTGAAAAGGCGTGTTCTTGTCGCGGGACGAGCGAGGATCCTGACCAAGACACGCGCGAGTACGTCCATGTAGGCTCTACTTCGGCATCCATGCCTCAGAAGGTCTTGGTCAGGATCCTAGCTCGCCCCGCTTACTTCAGTGTTTTTCATCCAACTTGGTAAAATAAGTTACGCCGCATAAGCAGTGAAAAGGAACTTTTTGGCAGAAAAAACGTACAAATACTATACACACTAGAGCTATAGTCATGGTATTGCTGCCACATTCACCTGAGCTTAAGGCTCAAGCAATAAGCTAGACAGCAAATACAGACACAAAAATATGACCTATTTGGGAGGCTCATAATGGACGAATATCAAACAATGATCGGCATGGTTGCACTCACTATGGGTGTGGGCTGGGCCAGTGGCATCAACCTGTATGCGGCCCTACTGATGCTGGGTATTGGCGGCGCAACCGGTAATATTGATCTGCCGGAGCAAATGCTGGTACTAACTGACCCGATGGTTATGATGGCTGCAGGCGTCATGTTTTTTGCTGAATTCATCGCTGACAAAACCCCTGGCGTAGATACAGGCTGGGATGCAATTCACACCTTTATTCGTATACCGGCTGGCGCTCTGCTGGCCGCCTCCGCCGTTGGCGACGTCACCCCGGCCTGGGAGATCAGCGCTGGTATTATGGGTGGCGGCTTGGCCCTGACCTCACATGCTACTAAAGCGGGTACCCGAGCGCTGGTGAATACTTCACCCGAACCATTTACCAACTGGGCCTTATCTTTTGGCGAAGATATAGCAGTAATCGGCGGACTATGGGTTGCCCTTACTTACCCCGAGCTGTTTCTGGCCTTATTGGCTGTCTTTCTTATCTTTGCCATATGGTTTTTACCGAAAATCTGGCGCGCACTGCGAACCATGGCAAGAAAAATTGGACAATGGCTGGGGATGGTCGACAAAACTTCCCCTGAATCAGACAATATACAACAGACCAGCAGCCGCGCCGATCAACTCTATACACTCAAGGAGTTATTCGATAGCGGCGCACTCAGTGACGAGGAATTTGAAGCAGAAAAAAGAACGATATTAGGTACTTAATCGTGCCTTGTTTCTTCCTGTTCTGAATCAGAGCTTAGCAGTCGGTCATCGCTGGTATTAGAGTCCGTTTGCTGCGCCGAAGGCTGATCATCCCCTAGAAACAGAGCAAATTTTTCAGTTTCCGGGCTACTTTCAAGCGCAATTTTGAGAGCCATTGTCAGCGGCACGGAGAGAAACATACCGACGGGGCCCAACAACCAACCCCAAAATACCAGGGAAAGGAAAACCACTAACACCGACAAACCCAAACTGCGGCCCATTAAACGCGGCTCGATTAAATTACCTACGACATTGTTGGTCACCAGATAAAGTACGGCAACCCAGCCTGCGCTGGCAAAACCGAATTGTATCAGCGCCATTAATATCGCGGGCACGGCAGCAATTAATGAACCAATAGTGGGTACGTAGTTAAGCAAAAACGCCAACAAACCCCATAAAATAGGATAATCGATACCCATAATCCACAGCACCACGCCAATCAAAACACCGGTCCCGATACTGACAAGGGATTTAATGGCAAAGTAGCTGTTTATCGTCGCAAAAAAATAGTCCAGGTGGGCTATGGTAGCCTCTGGCTGGGAGGATATACGACGAATTTTTTCACCCAGGCTGGACATCTCAAGCAACATAAATGCCACCAATAGCAATATCAGAAACGCGTCGGCAAGAGAACTCAACAATCGATTAAAACCGTTGCCCACTAAACCCATGACATATGATAGATCTACCAGATGATTTAGCTGCTCAGCGCTCATACTTAACCCAACTCGCGCCAACATGGTAGCAATCTGAGCGTTAATCAACTGCAGACGCTCTTGATAGAACGGGATATTGCGCGCGAAACCATCGACTGATGTACCCACCAACATAGACAGTACTAGGCCAACACCAAGAATAAACGCAATGACCAATAACAGAGCCAAACCGGACGGAATTTTACGACGTAATAACCAGAAGAAACCTGGCGCACTGACAGCCACAATAAATAAGGCCAAAAGGAAGGGCGTAACAATGGATTCCGCAATACGAATAGCGGCGAAGACAACAACCAAAGACGCGGCCGTAAGCGCTGCCACCGTAAAAGAGGGTAGTGGTTTGCTAATCATAGTGTCCCTTTTAGCGGGCAAATGGCCGCCAGTATCACGCGCTGAATCATGTCTCGTTCCCTTAAGTACACAGCCTCAGCGCGAACCCAACAAAGGAACGGTAGCTTAGAACTCGAATACCTGGCCGACTAACTTTTCAGATACAGACCATAAGCGACTAGCGGCCTCCAAATCAAGGGCATATGCTTGATAGCCGCCCGTATTACCCTCTTTCGCCAATACACCGATAGTACAATCTTCAAGATACAAGCCGCCTTTACCTTCAAGCTCAGGAGCAGTAGCTGCCCAAACTTCGGTCGCCGCACCCTGAGCCGGGGTTTTAAATTGGGTTCCCGACTGTTTGGCCATATCGCCGAGCAGTTCGAAATCAGATTGTTCCAGGTTACGACCTAGCTCCGTCATAACCATACCCGGGTGTACCGCATTGGCGGTAATGCCATAAGATACCAAACGACGATTTAACTCCGCGGAAAATTGTGCGTTTGCTGTTTTAGAGCGACCGTATGCCATCCACTTATCGTAGTCCTGGTTTCGATAATCGGGGTCCGCCAAATCCACATCGCCATATTTATGCGCTGCCGAAGACAAAACGACAGCCCGAGAGGGTGCTGCCTTTTTCAGTGCCGGTACCAACAAACACGTTAATAAAAAGTGGCCCAGATGATTAGTGCCAAATTGCATCTCGTGCCCCTGAGCGGTTTCACCCTTGCCGCACGCCATGATACCCGCATTGGCTAATAGCACATCGAGACTGTCATGCTCAGCTAGTACCGTGTCAGCGCAGCGGCGCACGCTATCAAGATCGCCTAGTTCAAGCTCGACAATAGTTAATTGTGCCTCTGGCTGCTCAGATACAATAGACGCCCGTACCAGTTCGGCCTTTTCTCTATTGCGCACGGCCATGATCACTTTGGCCCCTGCCACGGCCATCACCCGGGCTGCCTCGGCACCCAAGCCGGTAGATGCACCTGTTATCAGCGCCGTTTTTCCCGTCATATCGATACCGGCGATGACATCGTCGGCCGTCGACAAAGTATTAAACTCGCGTGAAAATCCAGACATACCCATTACCTCTAATTAAACGGTTATTACGTGAGTTAGAGTTTTAGCCGAAAATCACCCCTGATTTCAATCTATTCACTGTTTTATTAACAAGTCACAATCTGGGCTACTACGTGACTTAGCCTAAAACAAGCCGTCTTTTTCTACTATCAACTCGCTACCAAGTTTACTATGCTGACAAATATGAGCACACAACAGAGGATGGATTATGTCTTTGAACAACGCACAATACATAAGCTTTGGTACTTTTAAGCGTGATGGGTCGTGTATAGAGACCCCAGTATGGTTTGCTCCCGATGAGCATCATTACTACGTATTCAGCGCCGCAGACGCTGGCAAAGTGAAACGCCTGCGTAATAGTGGAAAAAGTCGTATTGCGCCCTGCACTGTCACCGGAAAAGTCACCGGCGAGTGGCAAGATTGCGAAGCCTGGCTTATAAATGATAGCGAAGACGTCAAACATGCCTACAAAGCCCTGCATAAAAAGTATGGCTGGAAAATGTTTTGGACAGATATTATGTCAAAGATGAGCGGGCGCTATAATCAACGTCAGTTAATAGGTATTACTCCAAAATAAAAGGCCGCAGAGCGAATCTGCGGCCAAAGGAGTTAGGTACGGTAAACCTAACTCAAGCAACGAAGTAACATCCTTGTTACCAATACCCCTAAAGTGGGTGCACGTCCCTGTAAAAACAGTATCCTACTAAGTGGCTTAAAAATATGTAGGGCATTGCCTTCAATCTCTGTGAGACATGGCCCTCGGGCATGTACGATATTGACCGGCATACGCGTAAGACATTTCCTACAAGAAACGGTTTCACCATGGCACCGGCCCTCGGCATCACGTAAAATGTCGTCTGTTAACCAAGGGGATCAACATGGACTGTCTATTTTGCAAAATTGTTGCTGGCGACATACCAGCAGATATTATCTATCAGGACGATCAGGTATTGGCCTTTAGAGATATTTCGCCACAGGCGCCGCAGCACTTTCTGGTCATTCCCAAGCGCCACATTGCCACCCTTAATGCGACCGAAGCTGCGGATGAACCATTACTCGGGCACATTACACGTATTGCTGCAATGCTTGCAGGTGAGCAGGGCATGGCCGAAGACGGCTACCGAGTGACGATGAATTGCAACGAGATGGGTGGTCAAACGGTTTATCACATCCACATGCATGTCCTGGGCGGACGACAGATGTCCTGGCCACCGGGCTAGATCCATGACCAATAAAACAGACGATATGTACGTTGGTCGACGAGCCACCATTGCAAGTTTCAAGTTTGATGAAAATGTTGCCGCTGTGTTTGCCGACATGATCGGTCGTTCAGTGCCCGGTTATGGTCTCACTCTGGATATGATTGGAATTATCGCCAGCCACTACGTTAAACCGGGTAATCGCGCCTATGACCTCGGCTGTTCTTTGGGAGCCGCTACGCTCGCCATGCGTCATAATGTGAGTGACGATTGCCAAATTATTGCTATTGATAATTCAGCTGCCATGGTCGAAAAGGCCAGAGAAATTGTCGCCACAGACGGTGCCGCTGCTGCAGTTGAAGTCCTACTAGAAGATATCTGTCAGGTCGAAATCGACAATGCCGATGTGGTGGCAATGAATTTTACTCTGCAGTTTATTGCCGAAAATGCACGTCCGGCGCTGCTGCAAACTATTTATAGCGGCCTCAACAACGGTGGAGCTCTCATTTTGTCAGAAAAGATTGCCGCCCCCGGACTCGCGGAACAGGAGTTACTGAGCACCCTGCACCACGATTTCAAACGAGCCCAGGGCTACAGTGACCTGGAAATAGCCAATAAACGCAATGCCATTGAAAATGTCTTAATAGCCGATACGCTGGATACTCACAAAGAGCGCTTGCATGCGGCAGGTTTCAGTCAAGTGTTTGTCTGGTTTCAATGCCTTAACTTTGTTTCTCTATTGGCCATCAAATGATTCAATACGACGATTTTTATACTGACATCATAGACACTCGACTGGAACGTTTTGCGGATGATTTCAAACAAGTATTGAATACACGATATTTTGACCGCATTCATGGTGATCATCCCCTGTGGCGAGCCGCCCTTGATGCTCTGCCAGAGCTTGCAGCTACTAACCCACAACTGAATAGCGACACCGTCAGCGCCGACGCGCCAGAAAACATCAGCGATGCGGAACAACAACAGCTGCGGGACGCCCTCATGGGTCTGCACCCCTGGCGCAAGGGGCCGTTTAAACTCTGCAACGTATTTGTCGATACCGAATGGCGCTCTGACTGGAAATGGAACCGCGTTGTACCGCATATCCAACCACTGACCTACCGCAACGTGTTAGATGTCGGCTGCGGCAACGGCTATCATTGCTGGCGCATGCGCGGTGCCGGCGCCAATCTGGTTGTTGGCATAGACCCGTCACAAAAATTCCTTTACCAGTTTCATGCCGTCAAAAAATATCTGGGTCAACATCCGGTTCACCTGCTACCGCTGCGCTCAGAAGATATGCCCGCCAATATGCAGGCATTTGATAGCGTATTTTCGATGGGGGTTCTGTACCACAGAAAGTCCCCCTTTGATCACCTTGAAGAGCTAAAGGCCGCGCTGCGACCCGGCGGTGAACTGGTTCTAGAAACACTGGTAATAGAGGGCACCGCTGGCCAGATACTGGTACCCGGTGATCGCTACGCGCAAATGCGCAACGTGTGGTTTTTGCCCAGCGTCGATGAATTAACTCACTGGCTTGAAAGGGTGGGTTTCACAGATGTACATGCGGTAGACATTTCACGTACTACTGCGCAAGAGCAACGCGCGACCGACTGGATGAAATTTCATTCTCTGGTGGATTTTCTGGATCCAGACGACGATAGTAAAACACTCGAAGGTTATCCAGCACCTCTACGTGCGACTATGGTGGCAACTAAACGCTAAGGTATTTAGTCTTGCCAGATAAACATAAAATCTGTAATTTTTCCCGACTTCCACAGTCGTTTTGCTGCACTCTCTTCGAGACATTCCGTTTTCTGGTTACCATTATAGAGACAAACAGTACTGCTCCAATCAGGGGAACCCGTTGTGTTGAAACCATAGGCTTCATTTGCTTTCGGCAGCACTGGTGACACCTCAATATAAGCCGTTTTACCCGATTTACTTATCTGTAAAAGCAACTTGGTCGAGTAGTGCAATTTACATTTGGCGTTACCAGTCCATTTGAAGCTGCCATTTACCGTGGGCTCACCAAAAATGCTATCCAGAGACCAGGCCGCTGTAACCGTGTCAGCCAGACATTGTGATATTTGGACATTATTACGCGTTAATGTGTCTTTGCCCGGCCCAACAGCTAATACCGGGGCGCATAAAAACAAAGTACTCCCTATAACAAACAGTCCACTTAAAGTTGCTCTCATGAATGCCCTCTTTACTGACTTCGAAATATTTTACTATTTTCTCAACTGTGACTGGTCCCCGACATAAGCCTTGGACATAGGCATCACTTTACTCTTCAGTAAAGTTGCTGCCAACTGCCGCAGCTCCCATGGTCTGAATAGCGGGCGATACAAGAACAACTCCAAAGCACTCAATTTGTATTAAACCCCCGTATTCGCTAGAATAGCCGCCCTTTCCACTCGTCGTATAATAAAATCCCTGCCGATTAGTGTACCTTTTTGTTTGTCTGCCCGTCCCACAGCGACGCGGTAGATTATTTCTGTTTGAGTTGAGAGCATCACATGTTTGAGTTTCACCCAAGTAAGGTGGCGTCCGCAAAAAATGACCTGCTGTCTGGATTAACTGTTGCCCTGGCATTGGTTCCAGAAGCTGTAGCCTTTGCCTTTGTAGCCGGGGTTGATCCGCTGGTTGGATTATATGCGGCGTTTATGGTGGGTTTGATTACGGCCTGTATCGGTGGTAGGCCTGGAATGATATCGGGAGCAACCGGTGCACTGGCGGTGGTTATGGTGGCGCTTGTTGCTGACCACGGCGTTGAATATCTGTTTGCCACTGTAGTACTGATGGGCATATTGCAGATTACCGCCGGCGCATTGAAACTCGGCAAGTTTATTCGCATGGTGCCTCATCCCGTTATGTTAGGTTTTGTTAATGGCTTGGCCATCGTGATATTTCTGGCACAGCTTAGCCAGTTCGGCGAAGCCGGACAAGCCGGCTGGCTTGACGGCACTTTTATGCAGGGCTCCATTATAGATGTTGCCTGGCTGCACGGTGAACAGCTCTATATGCTGCTAGGGCTGGTTGCCTTAACCATGATCATTATTCGCTACTTGCCTCGCTTTACCACTGCGCTGCCGTCCTCATTAGTTGCGATTTTGGTAGTGACTCTGCTGGTTTTCGGTCTCGACCTAAACACTCGAGTGGTCGGCGATATTGCATCTATCAAAGGCGGCCTACCCAGCTTTCATATCCCTTCCGTGCCATTTAACTTTGAAACCCTGATGATCATACTCCCCTACTCCGTTATTTTGGCGGCCATTGGCTTAATAGAATCATTGTTAACGCTCCGGTTAGTAGACGAAATCACCGAATCTCGCGGCCGCGGTAATAAAGAATGTGTCGGTCAAGGCATCGCCAATACTGTCACTGGCTTCTTTGGTGGCATGGGTGGTTGCGCCATGATTGGGCAGAGCATGATCAACGTAAACTCTGGCGGTCGCGGTCGTTTATCGGGTATATCTGCCGCATTATTTCTGCTGTTATTTATTATGGTAGGATCTTCGCTGATTGAACAAATTCCGCTGGCAGCCCTTATAGGGGTTATGTTCATCGTGGTGGTAGGCACCTTCGAATGGAGTAGCTTCCGTATCATGGGCAAGGTACCACGTAGCGACGCCATGGTGCTCGTCCTGGTATCTGGCGTGACTGTCGCCACCGATCTGGCAATCGCAGTCATTGTGGGTGTTATTGTCTCGGCCCTGGTATTTGCCTGGGAGCACGCCAAGCATGTGGTAGTAGAGGCAAAAGAAGATCACAAAGGATCTACTGTCTATGCGGTTAGCGGCCCGCTGTTTTTCGGTTCCGTGACCTCATTTCTAGAGCAGTTTAACCCGGCTGATGCCAATGACGATGTAGTGATCGACTTTGCCGGCTCCAGGGTTTGTGACCATTCCGGACTGGAGGCGATAGACGCTCTGGCAGTGCGTTATCTTAACGCGGGAAAAACACTGCATCTGGTACACCTGAGCGCAGAATGTAGTACCTTGCTGCGCAAGGCGGGTAATCTGGTGGAAGTGAATGTCATCGAAGACCCCAAGTATTTTGTCGCCGAAGACAGTTTAGGCTAAACGAAAGTTTGGTCTATACTAGGGATAGACAATAGCCCACATGGGCGCTTCTAAATAAGGCGGTCTTTCTTTGTCCCAAGTAGCAAAAAATATAGTACGAGTTCTGGTGGGGCTAATTCTGCTATTAGCCCTGGCTTTTGCGGTTGGTATTAGCCTTACACTCAATGGTCTAGCCGCTCCAGCTACGTTCTTTATCAAACAACTTACCGGTCTTGATTCTCGTATTGAAGGGGATATCGAAGTCACGCTAGGTTTTACCTCCTCTCTTAAAATCAACGGCCTCGTTATCAGCGACCAGATCGATGGCCGCGAAGTTCTGCGGGCCGAACTACTGACTGCTGAGTTCGGTCCACTGCTATTATTTCAACAGCATCTTCAACTAGACGAAGTGACAGCCGATGGCGTCACGCTAAATATTGACACCGCCACCCTAACCAACAACGATAAAGACTGGAAGCAACAATTAAGACAAAAAAAACCGCTCTTTCTTGACCCGGAATCAGTCTGGCAGCTATCCGTAAATTTGGACCAACTTAACTTAAGTGATATTCACGTACTTCTCATGGACCGCAAGCGTAATCTGCAAAGCCAACTTCAGCTAGACAGTGGCGCGGGCAATATTCCCTGGTTTGGTCAAGGTCAACTTGAGTTCATAGGTAACTTTCATGACAATCACTACGTCCTGACCTTGTCATTTCCAGGACTCGAACTACTGCTGGACCCATCAAGCATCTGGAAAGCTGATGCTAATCTACAGCTACACGACCTCGTCGCCAAGCTACAGCTGAACCACAATAAAAACGCTACCGCCATGCTCAACATAAGCGGTGACAGCTTCGACAAACTTGCTTCTATCTTACAAACAGAGCTTCCACCGCTTAAAAACTATGAACTGAGTGCAACACTGGCAGAAACCCCAACCGGCTACCACCTTAACGAGTCACGGCTTCGAATAGGGAACAGCGAGCTGTCTGGCAATGTTACGCTGGAGCTAACAAACAAACCCCAGTTAAATGTGACCTTACGCAGCTCTCAAATATTTCTAGACGACTTTCCAAGCGGTGGCTGGGAATTTTTGGACAACAATGACGACCGTTCAAATCCAACTAGCAATAGGCACATCGTGGATCTTTTCAACGCCAACTTTGATATAGCCTTTGACGATGTTCGCTCAGGCGATGAATCACTTGGCAGCGGCAGCGCAATGGCTCAAATAATTGACGGCACAGCGATATTAGCTCCACTGCATCTTAGTCTACCCGGTGGCGATTTATTGCTTGAAGCCGAACTAAAAGAGGGCCAACGCGGAACTGATATCTACCTTTCAGCCAAAGTCGAGGATTTCGATTACGGTATTCTCGCTCGACGCCGCAAACCCGATAGCGATGTGCGCGGCAAATTGGATCTTGATATTAGCCTGCGCTCTGACACAGTGGACATTGTCGATCTTCTGCGCAACGCAGATGGCCATTTCAATTTTGCACTATGGCCTGAAAATTTTGAATCCGACGTTTTTGATTTGTGGGCCGTCGATCTAGTTACCGCTGGCGCCGGCAGACATGATGATATTTCTGAGCTCAACTGTGTCGTAGCGCGTTTTACGATGGAACAGGGCCAAATGGATGCTCAGTCGTTATTTGTCGATACCAGTGGCATGCAGGTTCTAGGTAGAGGGAAGGTAGATTTTCACCAACAGCAGATAGACCTTGTACTCGCGCCACAACCCAAGGGCCGCCACTTTATTAGCGCTGCAACACCCGTAGGTATAAAAGGAAGCTTCGAAGACTTCGATATGGACCTAAAGAATGCAGACATAGCTGAGACTGTAATACGTAACCTCGCCAATATCGGCTTGTACTGGATTCCACAATTACTGAAAATCCCCGGCAAACCGCAGGACTTCGTGCGCTGTGAAAAAGCATTCAAAGAAGATGTGCGTTTATACCTAAAAGACGAACGCCCTGCCGATTAATCCCACTTCGCCAAAGTTCCCTCTGCAGCCTTGTCAGTCGTGCTTCCCCAAAGCCTCTGCCACATCTTCTTTGGTGTCAGCGAAATAGGCCTTAATCCTTTCACATACCAGATAAAGGGACGGGATAAATAACAGCGTAACCGTAGTTGCAAACAACACACCAAATGCCAGAGACAAAGCCATTGGGATCAGAAATTGAGCCTGCACGCTACGCTCCATCATAATAGGCAGCAAACCAATAAACGTCGTAAGTGACGTTAGTATGATAGGCCGGAATCGATCGCTTGAGCCTTGAACTAGTGCGTCCCACAATTCCATCCCTTCGTCTCGTAAGCGATTAACACGGTCTACCAGCACCAGATTGTCATTCACCACGACGCCGGCACAGGCAACAATTCCCAGCAGAGAAAACATACTCATATCTCTACCCATGATGGCGTGTCCAAAAACGGCCCCCATAATACCAAAGGGGATTGCCACAACAATCAGGATAGGCTGCCAGTAGGATTTAAACGCGATAGCCATAAGACCAAAGATGAGAGCCATCGTACCCATCATTAATCGGGTCATCGTGTCAGTAAACTCCTGACGCTCTTCCTGCTCTCCCTCTAGCACTACACCACTACCGGGAAAACGTAATCTCCACTCGGGCACCCGCTCCAGCAAAATAGCATCAATAATTGCCCGTGCGTCATGACCACGCTGCAGCTCGGCAGTCACCTCGGCTACTCGTTTACGATCAATTCGCTCAATAACGCTGTAACCCGGCACGAAATTTACTTCTGCGATTGCCTCAAAGGGTACCTCCTTACCCTCGGGCGTACGAATTCGCATCGTCAGCAAACTATCGACTGATTCTCTTTCATCTCGCGGATATCGCACCATCACACGCACGTCCTCGCGCTGACGGGGTATTCGCTGCACCTCCTCGCCGTAAAAAGCCCGACGCACCTGACGGGCCACGTCCGCCAAGCTAATATTCAATGTTTCTGCCAAAGGTTTTAGACGAAGTTCTATCTCAGGCCGCGGATTTTCCAGACTATCACCAATGTTATAGGTGCCCGGATAGCGGGCAAGCTCCTGCTTGAGCTCGGCCGCCAATAATTTCAACGTATCCATATCAGGCGAAGTCAATTGCAACTGAATCGCTTTACTATTGCGGCCTATGGTAGAGCGAATATTAAAGTCTTTGGCCTGAGGCAGCTCACCTATATAGCCCTGCCAACGGCGTTTCATCTCCAGGCTGGATATTCCGCGCTCACTGGCATTAACCAATTGAACAACCACCCGCACTGAATTGTCGTAAGCGCCGGCCTCAACATGGCCAATAATGGGCAGCTCATCGGTTACATTGTATTCTTTGCGCAATCGCTCAACCTGGAGCTCCAGATGAGTCATCACTTTTTCTAATTCACTAAAAGGTACACCTTCTGGCATCGACACCGTTGCCACCATGGAGTCAGAGGGCACCTTGGGGAAAAAACTTGACGCCAGCCAGCCGCCGCCATACCAGGCCATAGAGACACTAAGCGCAACCAGAAATGAAACCACCGTGATATTTCTGTGCGTCATACAGCGACGCAATAGCGGCTGATAGCGTTCGATTATCAGGTGCTCCATTCCACGGGCAAATTTTTCACGCCAGCGCTCCAGCCATGCCAACCAGGGTATGGAGCCCGGGCGCTCTGGTTTCATATGTGCAAGATGAGCGGGCAGAATAAATAGCGATTCGACTAAAGAGAAGAACAGTGCTGCAATTACGACGGTCGGCATAGCGCGAGCTTCAGGCGAATCACTCGGCAATAAATAAAACATACCGAATACAATCATCGTGGTCAGCACGGCAAAACACACTGGCTTAACCACCGAATGGGTTCCTCTTACCGCGGCCTCGTGCGCACTCATGCCCTGAGCCTGATGGGTATAAATAGATTCCCCCACAATAATGGCATCATCTACCACGATACCCAATATCAAAATAAACGCGAATAAGGTGATCATATTGAGGCTCTCACCACCATAGGGAAGAAACCACAGGGCACCTAGAAAGGACGTTCCGATGCCGATACAAACCCAGAAAGCCAGCAGCGGTCGTAAAAACAACAACAACACAATGAAAACCAAAGCCAAACCAGTCAAGCCATTGCTTACCAGCGTCCCAAGTCGGCCACGAAAGGAATTCGACATATCGCGCCATACCACCACCTCTACACCCGGAGGCAGTCGCGTACGAAGTTGATCTATATACGTATTCACCGCGTTACTGGTTTTTAGTATGTCGGGGTTAGTAGTGACGGATACTCGAAGCGACAAGGCCGCTTTTCCGTTGAACCGACTGATGACATCAACCTCTTCAAAGCCATCGGTTATTGTTGCGACATCGCCCAAACGAACCCGGCCACCGTCCAGATTACTGCGCAAGGTAATATCTTCAAATTCGGTACCAATATAATTTTGGCCTCGCGTTTGTACCTGAATATCGCCGCCTTCAGAGCGAATTTTTCCCGCTGGCAGGTTAATTGAATGTCCGCGGACAACGTTGGCTACCTCTTCGAAGCGCAAACCCATCGCCCGTAAATCATCTTCGGAGACCTCTACGCCTAACTCATAGGCCCGCGGACGACGCAACTCCACTAATTGCACATCGGGCAATGCCGACATTTCTTCGCGTACCGTCTCGCCCAGTTCTTTTAAATTTGCCTCGCCAATGTCACCCGCCAACGCAACGCTAATCACCCGCGATTGATATAGCCGCTCGCGTACCCGCGGCCTTTCAGACTCCACAGGAAAAGTGGTAATACCGTCAACTCGAGATTTCACCTCATTCAGCATGCGAATAGTATCGAAGCCCGGCTCAACCTCTATGATGACCTTGCCACTGCCTTCCTTTGCTATAGACCTCAGTTTGTCTATGCCATCAAGGCTACTAACAGCCTCTTCTATACGCATGCATATCTGTTGCTCTACCTCTGCCGGGCTGGCACCACGATAAGGCACTGTGATGGAAATTTCGTTGATTTCTCTCTCGGGGAAAAAGGTTTTATCCAATACCGGGAAAGTAGTAATTCCGCCAATGGCAATAATCACCATTAACAAGTTGGCCGCTATAGGGTTATCTACAAACCATCTGACCACGCTATTCACAGATCTGCCTCGGCCAGTGCATTTTGCCTCGTTTTAACTTTGATGCCATCTACCGCCACGGTTACCGGCGAAACAACCAGTCTGGATTCAGCCGGGAAATCAGCTTGAATTGCCGCGGTGGTTCCATCTACCTGAAGTACTTTAACGCTCATCAAACTCATGATGTCTTTGTTGTCGACCAGCCACACCTGGTTATTTACCTGCAACGCGATGCGGGGCACCAAAGCCACATTAGGCAGCAGCACCGAGTCAATTTCGGCTTGTACAAATTGGCCAATATTCAATGGCGGCCGCGAGGAGGTTTCGTCACGCGCAAAAGGGTTTTCTACTTCTGCCACGGCATACATCAATCGGGTCTGTACATCGATGCTGGCATCGGTACGGACAATCTGGGCTGGCCACTGCCAGGCCGTTCCGCCAAAAACGCCGTGCAGGATGACCGACACCTGTTCGGTGCTTTCATGCGTATCCGAATAATTGATGGGTAAGTGCAGCAAGCCCAACTGCCTATCGGTCAACGGCAAGCGCACTTCAACTTTATCAGTAGCGTAAACACGGGCAATTTTTGTACCCGGAGTAACATATTGACCTACATCGACATAAGTCTCTCGTATACGCCCGGCATAGGGTGCGGAAATTTTCGTGCGTGAAAGGTTTAACTGCGCTCTACGTTCATCTCCTTCAGCCGCTAGCAATTTAGCCTGCGCGCTTGCTACCTGCGGGCTACGCAAAAACAGGGCATTAGCCTCTTTATCACCTAGCTCACGCCACTCCCTTTTTGCCTGTCGGGCACGACCTTCTTCCATAGCGAGTATCTGGCGAGCATCTGCAACTTTGGCCTTGGCGCTGATCAGCTCGATCTCATAGTCCGCCCTGTCAATTTGCACCAGCGTTTCATCGCCCGCAAAAAAACCGCCAGCGGCGAAATCAGTTGCCACCACTTGTACCTGGCCCGCAACCTGCGTCACAAGGTCTATCTCACGCCGTGGCTGCACTGTGCCCTGTGTGTGCAACGGAATAACCCGAGCGGCAGGCATCAGGGCAATCACATCAACCAAGGGTGGCATAGCGTCGGGGGCAGGTCTGGGTTCAGGTTTTGGCTTGCCATACAGCAAGGCCACTACAAGCAATGTCCCTAAAACAAGGACTATCAAGGGGAACCATTTTTCTTTTGCCAAAGTCATCCAGTACCTACAGCCGTTATATATCGTTGATGGGCCGTATCATATCGCGACACTCCCACTAAATCTTATTTAGAATCACCGATTATACGCTTATATACGTTGATTTAGCGTAACCCGATCAGTTCACAGGAATGTTACACTTCGCTCCATATACCTATCATGACTTACGCTATTTATCGGAGCGCAATATGCAACAACTGAACGGCCTGGAAGGGCTTTCCTTGCAGGCAGAAATGCCTGGCCTACCAATGACAGTCAGTCCAATCGCTATATACGATCCTTCCACTGCGCCCGGGGGTCAGGTCCGTTTTAAGGACATTTTACAAGTTTTCGAAAACAACCTGCCAAAAAACAGCCTGTTTAGACGTCGTCTGCTAAAAGTCCCACTGAACCTGGATCATCCTTACTGGATAGAAGATCAGGAATTTGATATTGAATACCATGTACGTCACATTGCCTTGCCACAACCGGGCGACTGGCGTCAGCTCTATATTCAGCTAGCTCGACTAAAAAGCCGCCCGCTTGATAGAGCCAGGCCATTATGGGAGGCCTACGTTATTGAGGGCTTAAACAAGCTGAATGGCATCCCCCCGGGCTCTTTCTGCATTATGTTAAGAATCCATCAAGCCGCTATGGGTGGCCTAACCGGGTTGGACTGGTTCACTGCCATGCACGACCTAAGCCCCGCTAAACCCGTAAGATCTAGCAGACCACCGGTCCCCATGAAAGAAGCTGCCCCTGCAAGCACAGAGCTGCTGCGACGTGCAGCAGTGAACAGCCTGCGCAGGGGAGTTAAAAGCATCAAGCTCATTGGGGACAGCCTGAACAGCTATCAAGCCGTTAGCAGCGCTCAGCGCAAAGGATTTTTGCAGCGCCAGGAAGAGGTGGTCAAAACGCGGTTTAACCGTTCGGTCTCCCCTTACCGCACGGTTGGAAAATTGCGTATCCCCATTGCCGACGTAGAGCTCATCCGTCAACTCTGTCCGGGCGCCACCATCAACGATGTAGCACTGGCGGTAATTAGTGGCGGCATGCGTCGCTATCTTGAAGCAAAAGATGAATTACCTGCCCAAGCCTTGATTGCTAACTCGCCAGTCAACCCCGGCAAAGGGCTCAGCGACGGGCGCAATAACTTAACCGAAATGAGCGCATCGTTATGCACCGACATCAAAGACCCGGTCTCGAGGCTTAAGGCCATTCATGCCAGCACAACGGAAGCAAAGATTCACATGAATGCAAAAGGCACTAACGTCTCGGCCGATATCGCAGACATTTTGCCACCCTTGCTCACATCATTTGGTTTACACAATAATATTGGCTCTGGCTTATTAAGTAATATGGGTCAAACACCCAATACCACTGTGTCAAACATACCGATCATCAATAAGCCAATCTACTTTGCAGGCGCCAAAATGGTCGACTTGTTTGGCTTGGGCGTACTACAGCAGCGTATGGGGCTCTATCATACAGTCACCGGTCTGTATGACATGATCACCATCACAATTAATGCTTGTCGCACGGCAGTTCCCGACCCTGCCGTCTACTCCAAGTGCCTGCGAGACAGTTTTGAGGAGCTATTGGCGCAATGTGAGAAACCCAAAGCTAAAGCACCACGCAAAAAGGCCAGCAAAATAAAAAAGACGGCTAAAGCCAAGGCCGCCTAGTTATATACCGGAGGGGAAAGCGGCTTAGATTTGTCATTAGTCTTGTAGCCGGGGGTTTTTACAAGGCGACACATTTCCGCGTAAAGGCGCTACAATAGACCTAACTCCACCACGTACCAGAGGTGCTTATGGCCAAAGCAAAAGCTAAGTCCAAAACTACTACCAGCAAAGTCAGCCCAACCGACAAAGCCGGTGATATCGCCAAAAATATTTGGCTTGCAGGCTTAGGCGCTTACGGCAAGGCCTACGACGAAGCAGCATCTCGACTGGAAAAGGCCAGCAAAGACACGCCAAAACTTTTCCATGATCTGGTACAGAAAGGTGAAAAGCTTGAGGCTAATAAGCCGGAAGAGATTGAGGAGAGCAGTATCAATAAAATTCATAAAAATGCCCGTGCGGACATAGAAGAACGTATCGAAAAAATGAAGCAAAGTCTGGATATAACCCGGCTTTTTAGCTCTCCCGAGACAGATATAGAGCGACTGGAAGCCAAGCTTGATGCCTTGACTGAGAAAGTAGAATTACTAGCGGCCGCCGTTAATGTAAAAACCAAACCTAAAGCCAAAGCCAAAGTAAAGTCACAACCCAAAGCTAAAGCCAAGACCAAGGCCAAACCGAAAACTAAAGCCAAAACTGCGCCTCGTCGTAAAACAGTAGCTCGTAAGTAATCCGTACGCGCTGATGAAAACCAGGGATCGCATTCTCGCCACCAGCTTACTTCTCTTTAATGACGAAGGAGAGCCCAATGTCACTACGGTGGATATCGCTAATGAAATGGATATCAGCCCTGGCAATTTGTATTACCACTTCAAAGGTAAAGAGGCGATCATTGAAGCGATTTACCATAACTTTGATGAAGAGCTGACAGACATTCTACGTGCGCCATTAGATAATAACGTATCGGTTGAAGACAGCTGGTTTTATCTTTATGTGGTGTTTGAGCAGATTTATAGCTTCCGCTTCTTTTACCAAAATCTCAGCGATATTCTGCAACGCTACGATAGCATCAACAAACGCTTCAAACGCTTGCTCGATCTTAAGGTACGCACGGCAGCCGCGGTAGTCAATGAACTGATAGAACATGAAGTTCTGGATATTGCCCCAGACGAAATAGACCAACTGTGCAATAACATCACCATGACACTGACCTACTGGATAACCTACCGCCAATTAAGGTCTCCTGGGCAGCAGGAAATGCAACTATTCCATGACGGCGTATTCCAGATTATCCACCTCATCGCACCTTATCTCACTGAAGACTATCACTATATTTACCGCCAATGCCGGGAACTATACGAAGCCGCCGTGGCGCAACTGAACAGCTAAAAATAAATACGGATAATCTCGCCAGAGCCTGCGAACTTGGGCATAATTCGTTTCCTTCGTCCTATCATGAGCACGACTATTCCATGACCCCTATTGTACAAACTCTGGCGACTGAACTGGCCGCATCCACCCAACAAGTAAACGCTGCCATAGGCCTTCTAGACGAAGGAGCCACTGTCCCGTTTATTGCCCGCTACCGAAAAGAAGTTACCGGCGGACTGGACGATATCCAATTGCGGCTGCTGGAAGAGCGCTTGCGCTATCTACGTGAGCTGGAAGAGCGGCGGGCCACTATTCTGGCCAGTATTGCCGAGCAAGATAAGCTCACCCCGGAGCTCGAGAGAGACATCCGACTGGCTGACACCAAGACGCGGTTGGAAGATCTGTATCTTCCCTACAAGAAAAAACGCCGTACCAAGGGCCAAATTGCCATCGAAGCGGGCCTGCAGCCGTTAGCAGACGCACTCTACAACGACCCCTCACTGGAACCCGAGTTAGAGGCGGCCAAATATCTCAACGCCGATGCCAGTATTACTGACAACAAAGCGGCGCTGGATGGTGCCCGATTTATCCTGATGGAGCGGTTCGCCGAAGACGCAGAATTACTCGGCAGGCTGCGCGACTATTTGTGGCAAAACGGCTTAATCACTGCGCAAGTATCTGCCGGTAAAGAAACCGAAGGAGCCAAGTTTCGTGACTACTTTGAGCATTCGGAAGCCATTAAGACCGCGCCATCGCATCGCGCACTGGCCCTGTTTCGCGCACGCAAAGAAGCCATATTAAGTCTTTCCATCAAGCTGCCTGATGAAGACAGTAGCTCCAGTCATCCCTGCGCAGGCATGATCGCCAGCCGTTGGAACATCAACGATCAAGGCAGACCCGCTGATAAGTGGTTAAGCGAAGTGGTGCGCTGGACCTGGCGAATCAAACTCTATACCCATATTGAAACAGATCTGCTTGGCCAGTTGCGCGAACGCGCCGAAAACGAGGCCATAGAGGTATTCAGTAACAATTTGAAAGACCTGCTGCTGGCGGCGCCCGCCGGGCCCCGCGCCACAATAGGGCTGGACCCGGGCTTGCGTACCGGCTGTAAGGTCGCCCTGGTAGACGCGACCGGTAAAGTATTGGACCACTGCGCGATATTTCCAACTCCACCGCAGAACCGCATCGAAGAATCGATACAAACACTGGCACACCTGGCCAAAAAACACGGCGCCGAGCTAGTCGCGATTGGCAATGGAACCGCCTCCCGCGAAACCGACCGCTTTGTCGGACAACTGATCAACGACTTCCCTCAACTGGGTCTGAAGAAGGTCATGGTCAACGAGGCAGGAGCCTCTGTCTACTCTGCCTCAGAACTGGCCTCACGAGAATTCCCGGATCTTGATGTCACTATTCGCGGCGCCGTCTCCATCGCCCGCCGGCTGCAAGACCCTTTGGCTGAACTGGTAAAAATCGACCCCAAATCTATTGGTGTAGGTCAATATCAACACGACGTTAGCCAAACAGCCTTGGCTCGACAGCTGAATAGCGTGGTAGAAGACTGTGTAAACGGTGTGGGCGTTGATGTGAATACCGCCTCAGCCCCGCTGTTGACTCGTGTATCCGGGCTCAACCGCGTATTAGCAGAAAATATTGTCAACCACCGCGACACTCACGGCGCCTTTGCCAATCGAAAAGCTCTGCGAGCGGTACCTCGGCTGGGTGACAAAACCTTCGAACAGGCAGCAGGTTTTTTACGTGTGATGAATGGCGATAATCCTCTGGATACCTCGGCTGTACACCCGGAGTCCTACGAGCTGGTTGAGACTATAGCCAACACCAATGAGCGCTCGATGAAGGCTATTCTAGGCGACAAGAGTTTCCTTAAGAACTTGAAACCAGCCACCTTTGTCAACGAAAAGTTCGGTTTACCGACCGTCACCGACATCATCAGTGAACTGGAAAAGCCCGGCCGCGACCCACGAGGGGAGTTTAAGACTGCCGACTTCACCGATGGGGTTGAAGAAATGAAGGACCTTGAACCCGGTATGATCCTGGAAGGTTCGGTCACCAACGTGACCAATTTTGGCGCATTCGTTGATGTAGGTGTACACCAGGATGGGCTGGTACATATATCGGCACTGGCCGACACCTTTATCAAAGACCCGCGCGACGTGGTTAAAGCAGGCGACGTGGTACGAGTGAAAGTCATTGAGGTGGACATGGATCGACGCCGTATCGCCTTAAGTATGCGCATGGCTGATGAGGCCAAACCGCGTGAAGAACGCCAGCCACGCCCCTCGAAGAAGGTGGTGGAAAAACATCAGAAAAAACAGCAGCCCGCCAATAGCATGGGTAGCCTGGGGCAGGCGCTACTGAACGCCAGCACGCGCAAACGCTAGCTTAGTCAAACATTTGGTAACTGGACTTGCGCAATATTCACCTCTATTCTGACGCTACAAATAGAGGGTGAATATATGCGTTTTTTGGCGGTTTTATTTCTCAGTGCGTTTTTGGCTGCGTGTTCTAACGATGAGCCTGTATCGGTGCCGGTACCCGCTCCTGCCAAGCTCATAGCTGACCAGCTGTTTTTTAACGGCCCTATTATTACCATTAATGATGCCCAGCCACAGGTCGAAGCACTTGCCACAAAAGACGGCAAAATTATCGCCACTGGTGATCTCGAGGCCTTACAGCTTCTCACCAACACAACAACTCAACAAGTAGACCTGGCAGGTAAAACACTATTGCCTGGCTTTATTGATGCACACGGCCACCTGGCTTTGGCAGCCATGAATCTGGCTTTTGCCAATGTGGCCTCGCCGCCGGTCGGACCGGTCAATAATATAGATGATCTACTATCGGAGCTGACCAAGTCAGCCGCCTCAATTGCACCCGGCGAGTGGATACTGGGCCGCTCCTATGATGACTCTTTACTCGCTGAGCAGCGTCATCCCACTAAAGCGGACCTGGATAAAGTATCAACAGAAAACCCAGTCTATATCTGGCATGTGTCGGCCCACCTGGGTGTCTGTAATACTAAATGTCTGCAGATGATTGGCGTCGATGAAAATACAGCCAACCCGCCAGGTGGCGTATTCCAGCGCATCGAAGGCAGCAACGAACCCAATGGGGTCATGGAAGAGCACGCGATGTACGCCGCATTAATGGCCATACCCGCGGTAACCGACCCATCAAAACAAATGCCGCTGCTGCTACAGGCACAAGAATGGTTTATCCAACATGGTATAACCACCGTACAGGACGGGGCTACCAGCGCTATAGGCTTCCCTCTGATGCAGGCGGCCGCAAATAATGACCTGTTCAAAATTGATGTTGTGGCCTTCCCGGTGTGGCGCGATGCCGAACAAGTGATGAACTCAGGCTGGCCAATAGGTAGCTACCAAAACAGGCTGAAACTCGGTGGTGTTAAATTGGTACTCGACGGATCACCGCAGGGGAAAACCGCCTGGCTCAGTCACCCCTATCACATACCGCCCGCTGGCAAAGCAGCAGATTATGCCGGTTATCCCTCAATGCAAGATGAAGAGCTAGAGCAGGAGCTCAATAAATTCTACCGCAAGGGTTGGCCCGTGCTAGCTCATACCAATGGCGATGCCGCCATCGATCAATTACTGAATGCCGTCGATAAAGCCCGCAAAGACCAAGGTAAGGCGGATCGTCGCACCGTGTTAATTCATGCACAGACCATGCGGGAAGATCAAATAGACCGTACCGCAGAATTCGACATGATTCCTTCATACTTTGTCAGCCATACGTTTTATTGGGGTGACTGGCATCGTGACTCCGTATTGGGTCCAGAGCGTGGCGCAAACATCAGCCCACTGCGAAGCACGCAGCTGCGCAACATTCCCTTTACCATTCACAATGATACACCTGTGGTTCCCCCCAACATGACACGCTTGCTATGGACCGCCGTCAACCGCATTACCCGAAGCGGAAAAGTACTGGGGCCCGAACAACGTGTCGATGTAATGACTGCGCTAAAGGCCATAACCATTAACGCGGCCTACCAGTACTTTGAGGAAGATAGCAAAGGATCACTTGAAGTTGGCAAACGTGCGGATTTAGTGATTCTCTCAGAGAATCCACTTACTTACCCTGCTGAGAAGCTCGATAAAATTGAAGTGGTCGCGACCTATAAGGATGGCGTATCTGTCTACGAAAAATCCGTAGCTGTTAGTCACCGTCCTGCGGAAGAAGCTGAGTAATCAGCTCGTCTTTTTCCTGCCATAATTGGCTTACCCATTGCTGGAACTCCAGTCGAAACTGCTCGTCCTCGTTATAGTTTTTATTCAGAAACTGAGAGGGGATAGTCTTTTGCTCAACCCGCACCTGAATATTATTGACCCGGCCACAAAGAAAATCTTGAAAAGAAGGTTGTTTATGCCCCGGGTAGACGATTGTAATATCCAGTAAAGCGTTAAGGCTGTCACCCATAGCACCCACCACAAATGCGATGCCCCCGGCCTTGGGTTTTAATAGCCATTTATAGGGTGACTGCTGAGCTTGTTGCTTGGCCGGCGTGAAGCGAGTGCCTTCCAGAAAATTGAATACAGTAACCGGCGTATGCTTGAATTTTTCGCAGGCACGGCGCGTGCTTTCGAAGTCCTCGCCACGTTTGTCGGGGTTCTTTTCCAAAAACTCTTTGCTATAGCGCTTCATAAACGGGAAATCCAGCGCCCACCAACAAAGACCGATCACCGGAACCCAAATGAGCTGTTGCTTAAGAAAGAACTTGAGCATCGGTATTTTGCGATTCAGTAGATGCTGCAGAATAAAGATATCGGCGTAGGACTGGTGATTAGAGCTTACCAGGTACCAATGCTGCTTATCGAGCTGTTCTATCCCTTCAACTTCCCACTGCATTTTCTGGGTCAACTTCATCCACAGGGAGTTAACACTAATCCATAGCTCCGCAATCGCGATAGCGGTGGCAGTACAGCCTCGCTGCCACGCTTGCACAGGAATAATAAAGCGCAACAAAGATACACAGATTAATAGCGGCGCCAGTAACAGGGTATTGATTAAGAGAAAAAATCCTGCAATAAACCCGCGCAGCCACGCTGGTAAAAATGACAACATCAGACACTACCACCCATAATTATGGCTAAGCTATAAATCATAGTACGAATTATTAAGCCTCGCCACGGAATATAAAGCACACTTCACGCCAAGCCTTCTTCCCGCAACGCAGGCATCACCTTATCCGCAAATAAATGCAGGCTCTGCCATGCTAAGTCGGGGTGAATGCCGCCGCATAAGGGGTGAAACTGTATCGGCTGCAAGTCGACCATTTTACGGGCTTCTTCTATCAGCTCCTGTGGTCGATAGACCTTGTAAGCACCGCTGGCGCGCAGATCATCGGTATGATCATAATGTTTATACGGACTAAAAACCTGAGCTTTCTCTGCCCAACGGGCATAAACATTGGTTTCGTGCTGTACGTGTGGCGCTATCTGCTGCCAGTAGGCATCAGGGTCTTCTGATACAAAGGTGACCGTGGATGGCGCTGCCGGCATAGGGCCAGGATCAGGCTTGCCCAGTTTTTTTAATTCATCACGATAATATTCGAATATTTCAGGGCCTGAGGGAATAAAAAAATCAGCATCTCGGGCTGCTCGGCGCGCCGCAGGTTTACTGCTGCCGCCCATTAGAATCATGGGACGAGGCTGGCTGAACGGCTCAGGCGTAATAGTAATGGTACGGCCGTCATACTCAAAGGTTTCGCCACTCCAGGCTGTTTTCAGGAAGGGGCCAATATCGTCCATATATTGCTTGCGCACGCTCAGCGGCTTACCAACCGCATTGAACTCCTCTTCCCGGTAGCCGCCACTGATGATAGGGATAACCCTGCCACGACTGATAATATCCAAAACTGTTAAGTCTTCTACTAGCTGCACGGGGTCATGTAAAGGTGCGATCAGGGCCGATATGAATATGCGTATATCGCTGGTACGCGCTGCAATAGCCGAGGCAAATACCAGCGGCGAAGGGCAGTAGCCATCCTCAGAGCCATGATGCTCCGACAGGTGCGCACTCTGAAAGCCATTAGCCTCTCCCCATACACACATTTCAATTGCGGCCTGATACATATCGGCGCGTGGAACCGTTGATATTTCGGGTTGGCGCATATCGAAGCGATACATTACATCGGCCATAGCGGGTCCTTATAAGTCATCAAGTTTTTAACATTATCCACAAACTGCAATATAGAGCCAACAGCTTCGGCCGCCCTACTTCGCAGAGACATGTTACCTTATACATTTGGAATGATTAATTTCTTGCCGTCAGCAGGCCTTTGTCCGTCTCTTTTCTCATCCATCGCTGCTATCGATTTTTCGAAGGTGCCAAATACTTTCATCGCTAAAAAGTATACAAGGGCTGGTACAAGGGTGGCTGCGATCGAGGGATTGATATAGAAAAATAAATCGTGGGTCTCCCCGGTACCCGGGTTGTAAAGAAAGATATAGACGGCCTGGCCAATCAACAAGGACGAGATGGCAATCCAGTTGACGCCTTTTGTATAGTAATAAGAGCCGCTTTCATGATCTTCAAAAATAGCCCATAAATTGTACTTTTGTTTTCGCAGAAAAATATAATCCGCAAACAGAATGCCGCATATCGGACCATACATAGTGCCATTAAATGCTAAAAAAGCATCTCCCAGGTCGTAGAGATCCTGTGGCCAAAATATAAAAGGCGTGCAAGGAATGATCAAAACGAGCATCAGCCTTTTCCAGGCGATTTTTTTAAACGGCTGGAGATGCCTGACTGCCAGACCACTAGCAAAAAGAGAAACGCCGGTCGAGGTGATATTGGCCAATGCCACAAACACCAAAGCGAGCAAGCCCCAATAGACACCGCCCAAAGGTATCATCCAGTCAGTCGGGTCATCGGATTTAAGCACTAAGGCGGAAAACAACGCCACACAACACACTACTGACATCATAAAGGCCAATTGCAGTATTTCCGGGTAAATTGCGTTGCGTCGTGTTTTAGTATTGCGAGCCAGAAAACCCACACCGCCAAACCATGAAATACCCGAGGCAATGCCCAACTCGACACAGACCAGATAGCTCTTTAGGGGGTTGGGGTACGGATCCAGCGGTGGTGCCGCAGCAATTTGCTCCCAGCTATAATTCTTAAACAAAAAGTAAAACATAAAAACAATAACCACTGCCAGGCAGGGGGTAATGATGGTGGTGGCTATATTGAGCCAACGCACTCCTCGAGTAACCAGGAGATAAGAGAGGAAAAGCCCCAGCGCAACACCAGCACCAACAACCCAATCTCCGGGAGTAAAACCCAGTGCAGCCAGAATATTTTCAACACCATTGCCGAACATCACCAAAATAAGCCCTGACCAGCCCAACATATTAATCAAGTAAAACAGCAGCAAGATTTTTATGCCTTTGGTGCCAAAAGATGGGGCGCAGACATCCATTTGCTCAAGGCCGTATTTCTGGGCCCCCAGAGCCAGCGGCATCGTTGTGATAAAGACGCCAATCAAGTTGCCCGCAATAAGACAAACCATGCCCTGAACCGCGCCAACAAGGTGCGCTGCGTAACCGCCGGTGAGAAAACACCAGGTAGCGATGGCATAGGCAAAATTGGCGTTATGTGCTCCTATCGTGCCGTATACTCGCTCAGACGGCAGTAATGGCAATCGCCCGAATGTTGCTGATTCCTCAGCAGCAGCAGGTGTATGACTAATCTGCTCGCTCATTCGGCAAAGCTCCACAGAAGTATTGCCGGAATCACTACGGCAGCAACGATACAGAGCCACCAATCCCAGCGGGTAAAGCTGCCTAGTTCCGCATCTCCTAAGGCCTCAATGACTTCTATCCTTTGCTCCAGCTCACTCGCAGTCTGACTGACCTTAGGCTCATTCATGAATATTTATCCCGAATGTGAAATTGTTATTATCTTTGTATACAGTTGAGACATCTTTCTTGTAGATGATAGCCTTAGGCTATATCGCTTCTCGTATTGCTAATATCTCGCTCTCAAGTAGAAAGCGGCTTTCCTTAGTATAGACCATCTTCATTCTCGCAGCCTTCAAGCTATTTTTGCCAAGGGTTGGGTTTGTTACTTTTCTTGTCTTTCGGATCCTTTGCTGGACGATTCACATCGGGTTTGCGGCGACTTTTTAGATTCGGGGTTTTCACTTCTTTGGCTTGGGATTTTGGTCGGTTTGGCGTTTTAGGCTGCGTGGTTTTTTGGGGTTTATTTTTGACAAAATTCAAAATCGACACTGGCACGTCTTTCTGTGGCTCAAAGCCTTCTACTTGCTTTCGCTTAATAATATATCCAAGGCGGCTTTCGATAGCACAGAGATTTCGAAAATCATCTCTGGATACAAAAGAAACTGCTTCGCCAGCGGAGCCCGCCCGACCAGTACGACCAATTCGATGGATGTAGACATCGGGTTCATGGGGTAAATCATAATTTATCACGCGAGAAAGCTGGTCGATATCGATACCGCGCGATGCAATACCCGTGGCCACCAGCAAGCCGAGATCACCCGATTTAAAGTCCGCCAGTATCTGTGTGCGAACAGCTTGGCTTCTGCCGCTATGAATAGCCTCTGCTTTGATACCGCGCTTTTCAAGCTGACCGACCAACTTTGCCGCACCGTGTTTTGTCTCAATAAATATCAGTGCTTGATCCCACTGCTGCTCCTTGATCAAGTGGCTGAGCAAGGCGGATTTTTTGTCTTTATCGACAGTAATTAACCACTGGTCTATTTGTGGAGTTACCCTACTATCGGACGATACCGATATTTCTACGGCCTCGCGTATTGATGTCTTCGCTAAAGCACGAACATCTTCTGATAGCGTGGCAGAAAATAGTAGATTTTGTCGCTTTTCAGGTAGGCGCTCTATTATTTTGTTGATGTCGCCAATAAACCCCATATCGAGCATTCGATCGGCTTCATCCAAAACCAGCACTTCTAATTCGTCGAAATGTACCGCTCTTTGGTGGGCCATATCCAATAGCCGGCCCGGGGTCGCTACCAGGATATCAATACCCTCAATGAGACGACTTTTTTGAGGTTCGGAATCAACACCACCATACATTGCCATTGAGCTGAGGCTCAGGTACTTGCCGTACAGAGCGATATTAGCTTCAACCTGTATCGCCAACTCTCTTGTAGGTGCCAGAATGAGAGCCCGAATACGCTTAGCGCGGACTTTGTGCTCACGATTAAGGTTCTCTAATATAGGTAGAACAAAGGCGGCCGTTTTACCCGTTCCTGTCTGCGCGCCTGCAATGAGGTTCTTGCCCGCCAAAACTACCGGAATGGCCTTTTTCTGTATGGGAGTAAGAGACTCATACCCCTGTTCAGATACGGCTTGTGCAATGGGATCGCTTAATCCCAGTTTAGAAAATGGCATATGTCGCCTCAGGTATACAAAGAATGGAAGAACGGACTCTATAGTATCAGCCTTAACTACGGAGTATCCAGACATAGATGTTGCACTGGCTGCGGTGACCCATTTTTTCTCCCTACATAGATTGTAGCGTTAACCGGGGCGGGGCACCCGGTTAAAATCGCGCGACGCTAACATGCTGCGCTTAGTGACCGCCCCCTAATTAGTCGGATTTTTTGATTACGATTTTCACTTTCCCTGTCACCGGGTCGGGGGGAATATGATCTCGAAATTCTATATTAATAGTAATCCTAGGAATATCATTTTTCTCAAGCGTAGAATCAATCAACAACCTAATAGACGCCTCGGTTTCTTCCAGCTGCCCTGAGGATAGACCTTTGCTGGTAGAAGCGATTATCGAAACTTCACAATCAGATATTTCACGAACCTGCATTTGCCGCAAGTATTTGCTACTGGAGTTAGAGAACAAAAAGGGATGTATAGGCACCATATTTCCCTCTTTATTTCTTAACTCTAGCACATCATCCTGCCGACCAATGATCTCATCTATGTGCAGGAACGGGTATTTGTGGTCGCGGCCACTATCATCAATCCTCAATCGGTCCTCGATCCGATAGCGGATAAGCGGGATAGTTTTGTTAAATAACGGCGTTATACAGGTATATTCCTCTGCGACTTCAAAGATGATGTCATCCTCAAGCAAACACATTGACTGCATGTCTGACCGCCTGAAGCCCATGTAAAGGCTTTCACAAGAGGCGTAAACATTAGTCACATTACAATTGAAAACCTGCTCAAGGAAGTCACGATCACCGTCACTAATAGCTTCGCCGGATACCTGGACATTCACCGGCTGGATAGTTAATACGCCCCGCCTTTTCTCCTCTGCCAGCGTGAGGATAGATTTGGTAAAGCCTGTTAGCATGTCCGGAGCGTACGCATTAAGATCTTTTACCAAAGCTTCGACCGGACTATGACAATCAAATATTTTCGACTCTGCGCCCAGCGAAGGTAGACCGGCTATCTTTCGAATATTCGCCACCACCACGCTGGCTCGGTGATTTTCTGCAATGCCTACAAACGCGACTCTTCTGCCTGGCTTCCTGAAAAAACGACTGACATGAAATGTGTTAGAAAGCGCTTCTTCCAATGTATAAACGAAATAGCCAAAGGGGCCCGATGAACCTGACGTCGTAACTACAACAAATTTGTCATCCAGCAATTTTGTCGGATCTTTCGCACTATAGGCATACTCAGCTACTCGGTGTAAATTAAGACTCTCCTCGGTAGCAATAAGATCGAAATTTTCGAGTAGAATCTGCTTGGTCAGGATAGGAAAATCCATCGGTGTACAGGTGGAAAGGTCAATCTTATTATCGTCAACAACACCTTGATAATAGGCTGATTTTTGATACGCATATTGTGCCAATTCACGGAATCGAATCAAATTTTGCGACTGAATCTGTTCGACACTGGCTTTCTCATTGGCCCGTAACTCCTGCATCTTTAGATGAGCCTCCCTAAAAATTCCAGCCATTTTTATGATCCTTGCTTAATCGAATAGCGCATTATTGGCGCAGGTATAATAGTATGAAACACGATTTTTTTGGACAAATCAAAAAAGAGACTATCTCTAGCCTCGGTAGCAAGCATCCGTGTAATGGATCTTTTAATATGCCGCTAAAGTTGCCAGGCCAAACAATGGACACCACAAACAACAGATATGCGGGCTTTAGTATGACAACTGCATTAACTCGGATACTTCAAGTGAATGGCCAATATCCAGAAATGGACAAGCTTTGGCCACCTCCAGCGCGGCCTCTATAGTATCAGCCTTCACGACGGTGTATCCAGACATAGATGTTGTGCTGGCTAGGGTGACCGAGCCATTGAGTAGTTACGGTAGGTGTATTCTTAATAGGGTTGGCCGAATTACTCGGTGAAGTCATACCTTGGGAATAAACTGGAACGATGGGTCGCTGGTATTTCGCCTTGAAGTACCGTCGACATTACCTCGATTTAGGTCGTGTATTGTTTCCATGTCATATACATGCTCTCTATGCGAGATAACCCAAACGCCCTCCTTTTTCGCCCAACGATCCAGATAACGCCCTTTGCCGATGATTTCTTTCTGACTTCCATCTCCATCAGGGATCGTCCAAAGTACGACAGTGACATAGGTTTCACTTTCTGCTTTGTCGCCATCAACACAAATGAGTGAATTTGCTATTTGGTGCGAATGCCTTTCCATGTGCAAATGCGCCTGCCACACCCAGTCCACAAAACCGTGTCCTGTGCCCTCATACATACCATGATAGTGTGCCGTGGCGTCTGGGTGCCAAACTGCATAGGCCATTTCTTTATCCATGCGGTCCAGTCCGCGGCAATACCTGCACAGGACATCATAGATTTCCTGTTTAGCGAGTAAATCCTCAATTCTTGAATCCGACATCTACAATACCCTTACTCCGTTTGTTTGCTACTTATGATTTGTCACAGACATGACGTCCAGCCAGATAACCAAAAGCCATTGCGGGTCCTAAGGTTGAACCAGGACCTGGGTAAGTTGGCAAAATCGCCGCCGTACAGTTTCCCGTGGCATAAAGGCCCGGAATGGGTTCTTGCTCATGGTTAAGCACTTGTGCATGGCGGTTAAGTTGCAGACCACCTTGTGTACCAAAGTCACCGGGCTGTACTCTCACTGCGTAGAAAGGTGGTTTGTTAATAGGAGCCAGGCAGGGGTTTGGCTGTACGGCGCTATCACCATAGTAACGGTCATAAGCGCTATCGCCACGCCGAAAGTCGAGGTCTTTACCGGTTTCAGCGTACCCGGTCATCGCGTCCAGCGTACTCTTCAATCCAATAGCATCTATACCTGTTTTCTCTGCTAACTCTTCAACCGTATTCGAGATTGTTAAAAAGCCACTATCGAGCCACTCCCTTGGCAACGTATGATCCGGTCTCAGTTTTCCATCCATCATGGGGCCAAGTTTATATTTACTGCGATAGTTGGCATCAAAAACCATCCAGGCGGGCACCGCAGGTGCGTCTTCGCTGTGGCTGGCAAGCCAGGCTTGCTGATAAGCCATATAATTTTGTGATTCATTACCTATGCGCATGCCGTTTTTATTTACCACGCAATTACCGGGCAAGGATTTATCGGTGATGCTTAGGCGGGGTTGAATCTCCCCAGGAAAAGAGATTGTGGTACACCACCACGCCCCACTCATTTGCTGTGTTTGAGCGCCAATAGCTTGTGCGGCGCGGATTGCATCACCGGTATTGGTTTCTATGCCCGAACTCCATTCTCTATTGGTCGGCGGAGGCAAGTATTGCTCGCGCATGGTTTGATTATGCTCGAAACCCCCGGCAGCCAGAATCACACCTTTACGAGCGTGAATACGCAGTATTTTACCCTCGTGGTTTGCGATAAGCCCTATCACTCTATTGTCACTGTCGGTAATGAGCTCTTGTAAAGCGCAGTTACGCCACAGGGGTAAGTCTCTGTCTTGCATTGAAAGAATTAAGCGCGCAACACCGGCCTGGCCATTGACAATACGACGTGAATGAGGGGATTTAAGACGCCAGCCGAAATCAAAAAACCAGCTGGCAAAACGCTTGAGAATCAGTCGCTTCCAGCCCGGGTTTTTTCCGACAATTAGCCAAGTCTCTTTTTGAGTGATTGTGAATTTGCCAAATACATACATCATGATGTGAGCGGGATGAAGGTTCTTCCATTCATCGCCTAAATCTGAAATATTGAGTACTTGCGGCTCTAGGGAGCGATGCCCTTCTTTGGCTCCCGGTAAATGGCTATAGTAATCCGGGTATTCGGCAAGAGACTGATACCGCACCTGAGTATTGTCATGCAGAAAACGAAGCATGTTGGGCGCTTCACGCAGATAGGTGTCGAGCAAGTCGTCAGGCACCAAACCCTCGGGAATGGTTTGGCGCAGATACTCTCTCGCCTCCTCCGGCGAATCATTGGCACCGGCTGCAATGGCATAATGATTATTGGGAATCCAGATACCACCACCAGACAGCGCACTGGTGCCACCAAACTGGTGATGCTTTTCGAGGACAAGCACATCTTCCGTGCCGCTCTCATAGCAGCTAAGGGCAGCAGTCAGGCCACCGTTCCCTGAGCCCACTACAACTACATCAACACTATGATCCCATTGTTCCACGCTTGTCTCCGACTGTTTTTCTTGGTAAGAGGCATTATGAGTGAGTTGCGAGAGATATGTGCTCTTCCTGACTTAATGTTCATTGTTAGAATTGTAAATAACAAAAGCAATCCCGCGTAGTCCGTGCCCGAATAGTGGCCACTATTCGAGGATAGCCAACTATGTATACCCGTGGCTTATCGTCGCGGCTTTTTCTTGCCTGAACGACCTGACCTATTCTTCGTATTAGGGTCCGGCTTTGGTTTATGACGCCGACTCGCGTTTTGGGAACGGGGTTTCGTGGATTTCTTTTTGGGTGCGACAGAAGCAGTGGACGATGAGTTTTCAACAGCCTTTAGCAGAGCCGTTAACTCCTTTTCATTCAAGTCACGCCATTCACCTGTAGGCAGCCCTTTTAAACCTACATGCATAATTCGAACACGCTCTAGCTTTCTGACCTCATAATTGAAGTGCTCACACATACGGCGAATCTGACGATTCAGACCTTGCACCAGGGTTATTCTAAAAACTAAAGGGGACTCCTTGGTGACTTTACATTTTTTGGTAACGACACCGAGCATCGGTACTCCTGCTCCCATACCCACAATAAAATCATCACTTATCGGTTTATTTACGCTAACCAGATATTCTTTTTCATGTTTGTTTCCAGCACGTAATATTTTATTGACCAGGTCGCCGTTACTGGTAAGAAAGATCAGCCCTTGCGAATCTTTATCTAGCCGGCCTACTGGAAAAATTCGTGAGCTGTGATTCACAAAATCTACAATGTTATTTCTTTCACTGCTTTCCGTCGTACTCACAATTCCTGCGGGTTTATTAAGTGCTATAAATATGAAGTCTTCTTCGTCTCTTGGTTCGATCAGCTGCCCATTGACTTTTACGTGGTCTCCAGGAGACACCTTATCGCCTATTCCTGCTCGCTTACCGTTGATGTACACATTGCCCTGCTCAATAAAACGATCGGCTTCTCTTCTGGAGCAGATACCGCTTTCACTGATATATTTATTTAGACGAGTTAATGAGTTACTAACCATAGATCATCTTCTTAATTTTTTAGCGAATGAAAAGAACATCTACGTAAGATGATCTTTCCCCGATTAAATGGACATCACCAGAGGCCATCTTTTGGCCGTAACGATGTTTAATGGATTTGCTAGATCCTTTTTGCAGCAGCTATTTTCAATACAGAAAACACAACTGTTAAAAACACTATCGTAGCAATATGCCTAAATATTACATTGAATGGGGTTTGTGCTTCATGTGTAAGCAACCCATCTGTACTGACATTACTGTGCCTAATAAGGCGCACCACATTCATGCGTAGTAGTTACGGTTACTGAGCCTCGCTCACTAGAACTACTCTATTGCGCCCCTGCTGTTTGCCCTCATAAAGAGCTACATCCGCACGCCGAATAGTCTCCTCAAAACTTGAATCAATACCATAGCACGCAACCCCAAAGGTTGCGGTGACCTGATGATCTATTCCATCATAGCTAATCGAACTTTCCGCAATATTTTGCCTGATTGTTTCTGCGATATTAAGGCCCTGCCCTATATCGGTGTGTGGCAGCAAGACCAAAAACTCTTCACCACCCCAGCGTGCCAGAACATCAGTCAGCCGTAAGCTGTCTCTCAGTAACTCACTGACTCTCACTAGCACTGCATCCCCATGAGCATGACCGTGCAGATCATTAATCTGTTTAAAGTGATCCAAATCAATCATGATCAAGGTGGTATCGTTGCTGCTAGTTTGACGTCTTTCATCATTGTGCTGCACTAAATCGATCATTGAACGACGATTATCCAATCCCGTCAGGAAGTCTTTCTTGGCCAGCATTTCAACTTCCTTACGGCGGCGTATAAGTGAAATACCACGCACGTAGGATAGATAACCTATGTAGTGACTAACCACCGCCAAATATATAAATGGGCCAAGCAATTCAATGGGGTCAGCATGTAAAACAATATCTTCATTACGCAAAACACCAACTACTAGCGCTGCAGATATGGCCAACGTTACCCCTTTTATAGATTGCGGTATTCCGCGTATGGAGTAGTTTGCCGCGGAGTTTGCGATCAGATAAGGCAAAACAATACTTGGGGTGAAATTTACCAACGCAGTCATCACGCCCTGAAGCGCCATGTCGAATACCATGTGTTTAATTTCTGTCTCGCGCTTTTCGTTTTTAAGATACCGTACAAAAACTACATGTGGGTAAATTAGGCAGATTGCTATCCCAACAGCTGACCATAAATCTATATCCAAACCTAATTTCGATCGAGACAATAGAATGTTAATGCCGAATAGAAAAAATCCTAGTATTCTGAGTGGGTAAATAGCTCTGCCTATTCTCTCTATACTGTGCGAGCGAGTTTCTTTCATAAATATTCTCGAACTCTTCCATCTGAAACAAATTTTTCCATTTATGGCGCTATTTTTTCTGCAACATACCGAGCATCAGTAACGTGATATTCCACCTTATAAATGACGCGCTAGCTAGAAAAATATTTAAGGCGCAATACTTTCTGACCGGTAGGTTCATGAAGCTTTTCTTCGAGAGGCTGAAAACCGTATTTTGAATAAAATTCACGGCCTATAGAATTTCCTTTAAATACCTCAACCTCAAGATCGCCGTGCAATTCTTGTGCTTTATCCATTAGGGCTTTTCCCGCTCCTTTACCATGGTGCTCAGGCTGCAAGAAAATTGCACCAACCTCATTACCCATTAATGCAATAAAGCCTTCAACACTGCCATCGATATCTACCACCCACGTATCTGTATTGGGCATATATATTTCAGCTACTTTTATCCGCTCTTGCGCTATAAACTCATCCGTCATAAACGGATGTGCTAATCGCGTCGCTACTTCCCAGGAGGAGAGTACAGCTTCCAGGTCAGAATCTTCATACTGTCTTATTTGCACAAATCTATTCCTGCTACTGTGGTATTCCACAAAAAACTGTCCGCGCAGTGATCTTATAACAGCTTTGAGGGCAATCTTAATACGCGTAGCTTTTCATATTTCGCGGGTGATTGATACCCCAGCTCTACCTGTAAGCGATCCTGGTTATACCTGCAGCCTAGCGCCGCGCTTTATGCGCATGTAATAGCGCGCCCCAACCGCGAAGCAGCGATTAACCTCAACTGCTTATGCACAGATTGCTTGAAGAAATAGCGCAATACATAAACCAAAGCCCGAAATGTAAGTACCTAAAGCGCCGATGAAGCGCATAGGATTGGGTTTTGCTACTGATTGGGGAAACATAATGCCCGCAGCGTGTAGATAACGGCAAAATGTCGCCAGAACCATACACCATAAAATCCAGCCTGATGCCTCATATTGGCCCAATATATAAATAAGTAATGCGAGTATTGGAGCATATTCAATTGTATTGCCGTGAGCCCTAACAGCCTTATAAAGGCTATTCTCGGGATCAACTGGATACTCAAAGAGTACGTCTTCTTTTGCTCTGAATGATGAAACTGCAAAGCCAAGCCCTATAACTAAAAAACCTAATAGGGAAATGCATATTAATGGAATAGACATACGTTATCCTTCGAGTGTAAAGGTGCCCAATGCGTGCAGCAACAGTCAGAGGGAAGCGCAGCACAAAATTATGCTGAGTGCTCGCGCGCGTTATAGATAATTAACATTGTACTTAACTTGAATAAAGTCATTTGGAAAGGCAGTAGCTCGAGCATGTGTTAGTTTTACATTTTGAGAGATATTGCCAAATAGAGGTATACCGGCGCCCAGAAGCACAGGTACTTTGGTGATTGTTATTTCATTTATAAGATTTTCATTAATGAAGGCGGTTATTGTTGTGCCACCGTCTATATAAGCATGCTTAAAGCCCCTTTGATCTAACTCTTTAACCAAATCAGCTATTTTTCCAGAATGTAATTCCACTTTACCTAGTAAATTTTTCGGTGCTACCTTTACAGTGCTACTCAATACTACAACGTGGGCATCGCCGTATGGCCATTGCTCAGGGGTTAAATTCATACTGGAAATCATGTCCATGCATTTACGCCCCATAACAAGGCAATCTACTGAACCGAGGAACTCGCCGAAACCCATGTCAGGGTTCTCGCTCATATCCGCATCGGGGTTTCCAGCAGTGTCGAGCCACCCAACGCTTCCATCTTCTTCTGCAATGTAGCCATCAGCGCTTGTTGCTATATAGACTGAACACTTCATATTGTTTACCAGCTTAGTTTTTATCTAGTTCACCACCAGACGTATCCAGAAAACCAGCAGCACCCTTGCCAAGCTGCCCCATCGAGGAAGCAATCGACTTAACACTGGTGCCCAATGATTTGACGCGCTCGTTTTCAACAATACAAACCGACCCGGACCAGGCATCTGGGGCTCCCGGCAGGAAAATCAGCTGCTTATCCCCCGGAACCGATTCTATGCCATAGGCCATCTGCCATGAATCATCAAATCGCACGAGGATTGGTGCGAGCTCATTAGACTCTGCCAAGTTTAGCATACTGCTGGTTTTAGCCTTCAGCAGTACGTAGGGCGGCAGCTTCATCAGAACATTATCCTCCAGGGCAGACACCCAGCGGGCGACTGCGGGCGCGCCGGAAGCAATACCGGCTAGAAAACATAGGAAAATAACGATAAGCAAAGAAAGAATGTGGATTACCGCCACTCCGGCGATAGTTTCAACAGGCAAGTAAGTTAAAAAAGGTGTGGCCAGTACATCGACGATTGACATAGCTTTACCCACAACGGCGATCAAAATAACCAAAGGAAGAATAAATAGTATTCCCCCCATAATAGTAGTCTGTAGAAATTTTGGCATAGATAATTCCTCCATCAAGAGATTTGCTGATTAACTGTCCACCGTTTTTCAGATGAATCAAACTCGCAGGAACAGAACTTGAGATGGAGAATTTATGGCCTATAAATCCCACATCGGTGCTAGCTTCATTCTCTATGAATTCCACTGAACATGCGATAGTCAGTACGCCCTATCGGAATGCCCTCTGAGCAGCCTACAATAAGAATACTCCTATTATTTTTTGCGCCGCGTGTACTCAGGCCCAGTATAGGACATTGGGTCATCTGGCCAGGCGTGTTTGGGGTAGCGGCCTTTCATATCTTTTTTTACCTCGTGGTAACTGCTGATCCAAAAGCCGGCGAGGTCCTGGGTCACCTGTAATGGGCGACCGGCTGGCGATAGCAGGTGTATTAACAGGGGCAGCTGGCCACCTGCTATGACCGGGGTATCGGTACAGCCAAACATTGATTGTAATTTTACTGCCAGCACCGGTGGGTTTTGACTATAGTCGATGGCCGCACTTTTGCCTTTGGCCAGGCTAAAGCGGCGCGGTGCTTGTTCATCGAGCAGCCTGGGTAAAGGCCAGCCAAGCGCTGACTGCAATATACTGAGTAAATCCAGCTGTTTGAAATGGCTGAGTAAACTGACTGACTGCAAATAGGGTAGCAACCATTGCTCCAGATTCTCCAGTAAGCCGTGGTCGGAGAAATCTGGCCATGTTTCGCTATTTAGCCTATGTAGGGTCAGCACTCGATCACGCAGCTGTATTACCTCGCTACTCCAGTTCAATACACCAAGGCCTTTCCTTCTTACCAGTTCAAGCAAGACTTTCTGTTTAGCGCTGTGGTCTGCTTGTTGCAGCTCTTTTCGCCACAGTACCAACGCGCCAACTTTTGCCTGCCGCTCCATCACTATGCGTTCGGTTTGATTATTCCACTCGACGAGGTCACTTGTATCAACAGTATCTGCCAACACATTATTAAACAGGTTTTTATCCAATTTTGCCGCCAGATAGATTTTGTCGCTGGCCTTGTCGTTCAGGCCGCCTATCTGGCCGATAGATAGCCATTCATGACTTTGTAATCCATCACCATCGGGCAGCTCGGCTGAACGCCCATTACTCAATTGATAACTCGCCCCGCCCGAGCGGCGACGCGCGGCAATTCGGTCCGGGTAGGCACAGGCCAGAAGAAAACCGGCCCAACGCTCATGCTCTGGATCAACTACGGGATCTTGTGCCGCATGTTGTGCCAATGATTTTCGCAACTGCTTACTTTGCTGCCGCACTCTTTGTACTATCCCTTGCTGTTGCCGTCCGGCTTTTTGACTGCCGTCTAAAACATCGAGCCGCAGATGTATATCAACGGGAGCTGGTCGGCCAGACGATGCCAGTAGGTCTCGCTCTCCCAAAAGTGCAGCTATATCACAGGCCAGAGCCTTTAAACCAAGTCGGCTACCAACTAACAATAGATGAGCTAACCGGGGATGTACGGGAAGAGTCGCCATTGCCAAACCATGCGGCGTTAATTGGTAATTGGCACTCGCATCCGGGGCGGCCGCACCAAGGCTAACAAGTAAATCGATGGCTTGTTGCCAGGGTGCCTGTGGCGGCGCATCCAGCCACTTTAACTCTTGTGGCTCACCCACCCCCCAACGCAGTAGTTGTAATGCCAGTGGCGCTAAGTCGGCAGCTAGAATCTCTGGCGGGGTAAATGCTGCCAGGCTGTCCTGCTGGGACGCCGACCATAATCGATAACAACTGCCAGGCTCGGTACGCCCTGCCCGGCCCATACGCTGAATCGAAGATGCTTTTGATACTCTACAAGTTTGCAGCCGAGTCATACCGGTTGCCGGGTCAAAAGACGGCAAGCGAGACAGTCCGGCGTCAATGACTACTCGCACGCCATTAATGGTTAGACTGGTCTCTGCCAGGCTGGTCGCCAGTACGACTTTGCGCTGCCCCGCCGCTGGTGCCTCTATCGCCCGTCGCTGCTCCGCAAGACTCAGGTCACCATAAAGAGGTGCCAGCTCAATCTCTTCTCGGTGCGACAGAGATTGTTGCAGTCTTTGGTATACACGCCGTATTTCACCTTGGCCCGGTAAAAAAACCAAAACGCTGCCTTGCTCTTCTGCCAGCGCGAGCAACACCGTTTCACATACTCGGGCGATGACATCCTCTCTAAATTGAAAAGGCGCAGCATAGTGCAGCTTTACCGGAAACATCTGCCCGTGACTACTCACTATGGGAGCATTGTCTAAAAGCTTGCTCACTTCTGTGCCGTTGAGCGTAGCCGACATCAGCAGTAACTTAAGTGGTGATTCTCTGGTGTCAGAAAATAGTTCGCGACCTTGCAGTGTCAGGGCCAGGCCAAGATCTGCATCCAAACTACGCTCGTGAAATTCGTCGAATATAAGTAGGCCGATCTGCTCTAGGGCAGGGTCATCCTGCAGCATGCGGGTCAATATGCCCTCGGTGATCACCTCGATACGGGTGGCGGCACTGACTTTGCTGTCCAGGCGGACACGGTAGCCGACCGTTTCCCCCACTTTTTCACCCAGCGTTTGCGCCATGCGCTCTGCTGCGGCTCGGGCAGCCAGGCGACGGGGTTCCAACATCAGAATTTTGCGGCCTGCCAGCCACGGCGAGTCCAGTAAGGCTAGCGGTATTACGGTGGTTTTACCCGCCCCTGGCGGGGCTTCAAGTACTGCTTCATCCCTTGAAGCCAGAGCTGTCTCAAGCTCGGCGAGAACATCATTGATTGGTAGATCCACACCGACCAACAAGGGAGTTTTCATCATTTAGACACTTGGCTTTTGGGTCTCTGCACGGCCAAATAGTCGTGCCCAGCCAGCGCGGATATCCTGATCAAGTGCGTACAAAACCGGCAGAAGAATCAACGACACCACGCCACCAAACATCACCCCCCAAGCCATGGCCATAACCATCGGCGTGACATAAGAGTTCTCTCCAAGAATGCCATAGGCGGTAGGAAACAAACCCACTGTGGTTGTGAGTGAGGTAATCATAATAGGCCGGAAGCGCTGGCCACAAATGGTGGCAATCTCGTCTACATTCAGGTGCTCGCCCTTGTCGTTACGAACCACATTCAAGCGATGCATGAGCACTAGCGAATCATTTACCAAAACACCAATCAATCCGATAATACCGGTTAGCGCCATCATACCCAGCGCCTCACCCTGCAAGCCAAAGCCGATGATCACGCCAGTCATACCAAAGGGGATACACAGCATGATAATCATCGGCTGCGAAATTGAGTTAAACAATAGCACCAATATGGCAAAAATTGCCACCACTGCCATGAGGAATCCCTGCCCCATAGCCCCGGTTGATTCCCGTTGTTGCTCTAACTCACCGCCAAACCATAAGCGCAATTCAGGATAACGGCTTTCAAAACCTTGCTCGGCGACATACTCGCTCGCCTGCTTATTAATTTCTTCTATATCAACGGCACCACGATTTATATCAGCAAATACAGTCACCGTGCGCTGGCCAAAATAATGTTTTATGTCCGCCTCACCCGGGCGCACCACAAAATCGACTACGCCTTTGAGTGCAATGGCCTGGCCGCGACTGTTGACCACAAACAAACCTTTCAAAGCTTCAAGCTGCCCCGATACACCCTGCGGATACTGCAAACGAAAACGCACTCTTTCGTCCAATGTTTGTAATTCGTCCACCAACAAACCATCCATGGCGACACGCACCGCCAAGGTTACGTCACGCACTGTCAGCCCTCGCGCTGCCAATAGTGCGTGGTTAATCTCCAGGTCTACGATATCTTTACCGGGGTTATAGCTGGTCCACGCGTTAGTCACATGGGGATGTTGACGCAACCAAACCAGAAAATCTTCGGCTACGGTATATCGTTCATTGCCGCTACCAATAATGTCCAGCTCAATGGGTTTACCGTTTACCGGGATATCCACTAGCGGGTCGACTGCTAGCGAACGAAAACCTGACATAGGGGCGATCCATGTACGCAACTTGTCAACCAATTCATAAGTATCTGTCTGGCGCTGGTTAACCGGCTTCAGATAGATAGATATAACCGCCCATGACTTATTAAAGCCCTCGGTAAAACCATAGATATCGGTGTCGTGGTGCCCAATTTGTGACACAACATCAACCACTTCCTCCATCGGCAATTCTTTCTGTAGCTCAAGTTCCAGACGTTTTACGGCATTCGCCGTTTGCTCAAAGCTGGTACCAATAGGCATTTCCACCTTCACGTTGATGGTGTCGATATCCACTTCGGGAAACATGTGAAACTTTATCGTCATCGCACCAAAAATGAGAATACCCACAAAGGCACTCACAAATAGAAACAGGGTCAACAGGCGCCGTCGCAACAAGCGGTTAATCAGTCGCTGATAACGCGCTTGAAGCCGCCTAAAACCGGAATCAGAGCTAGAAACCGGCAGCTGCTTAATCCCGGCCAAATGGCTTGGCAATAAACACTGACTTTCAAACAGCGACACACTCAGCAGTAAAATGACCGTGATAGGAAAGGCCACCATAAATTCGGCAATGTCGCCTTTTATAGCTAACAAAGGTGAAAATGCCAGCATCGTAGTCAGGGCACTATAAATGACTGGTTTGGCCACCTCACTAGCGCCCTGAATACTGGCCTGCGCCGGAGTCAAACCCTGCTCTCTTAAGCGCTGAATATTTTCACTGACAACTATAGCGTCATCGACCAAAATACCCATTAACAAGATGACCGCGGTCAGGGTAATCGAGTTTATGCTGATACCGTAAGCGGCACACAACATGAATGTCAGGCAGATAGAAAACGGAATACCCACAGCCACCCAAGCCGCATAACGAATATTCAAGAAATAGCAGAGTAGTAGGAAAACCAGAGCAAAACCCAGAACCGCATTGCTGATTAACATTTCCAACATATTGACGGTCAATCGAGAGATATCGTTGACCACACTGGCCTTAACCCCCTGCGGTAGGCCCGGTTTTATTCTCTCAACATAATCGCGAATATTTTGTGCAGTATGCAATTCATCAGCCGTTGCTTGTTTGCGCGCCAACAATGAAATGCTCAACTGGCCATTTGTACGCGACTGCAAATCCCAGTCTTCGTAGTCCATAACAACTGTCGCTACATCGCGTAGCCGAACCGCATTACCCGGTTCAACACTGCGTAATACTACCTGCTCAACTTCACGCGGGTTGGCAAACTGGCCTACCGTGACCACCTTTTTTTCAGTCGCAAAAGAGGCCAACGCCCCCCCGCTATCACGCACGTTGCGCTGATGAATAGCATCGGTAATTTCTGCCAGAGAAATCCCCAAACGCGCCTGAATTTCAGGCGACAGCTGAATCTTGACTTCCGGTCGTCGGTAACCGGTTTTAATTACGCCTGCTACACCGCCCACCTCACGCAGGCCGTCCGAAACCTTGCGTGCAACCTGACGCAATAATTCTTCGGACACGTCACCTTGAATATGAACTTCTGCGACGGGTGTTTGCAGCGTTGACAATTCTTCAACGACGGGTCGTTCTAGTAAGTCCGCTGGCAGGCGACTTTCTGCCCGGTCTACCGCCTTTTGCAGATCGTTAAGCGCCTTGCGTTTATCGCCAATATTGACGTCCAGACGCACGGTGATTAATGACATGCCTTCCAGACTGCGGGAATAGATTTTATCGATACCATCGACTTTCAGTAGTTCTTCTTCCAGTGGCAGGGTAATGGCCAGCTCAATTTCTTCCGGACCACTGCCTGCACGAATAGTAGTAATGTTAAGCGAACCCATATCGACGGTGGGGTTGTACTCGTAGCGCATACCACCAATGGTCGCGTAACCGGCCAAAAACACCACAAACATGATCAGGTTAACGACCAGTGGCCGCTCGACAAAAAAACGAATGATGGCCTTCATTGAGCGACCGAGTCTTCGTTGAGAATACTGACGTTGACACCATCGATTACATGATCCAGATGACCGACAATCACCTTCTCGCCGGGCACTAAACCGCTGTAGATAAACAGACTATCGACCATGCCTGCACCCAACAGAGGTTCTCTCATTACTGCACGCCCCTCTTCTACTACAAACACCACTCTACGACGGTTTCTATCTACCAGTGCATCCTCTGGCAGAACCAGCGTTTCGGGTAATTCAAAGCCCTGAATATTCACCTTTGCCGTCATCCCCGGTCGAACAGGGTCGCCTGCAGGGTCAATGATTAATTGCGCTGGAAAGTTGCCAGTGTCTTCATGTGCATTAACCCCGACCCATTCAACGACCCCTTCATATTGCCGGCCGGTCATTCCTGCCAAAGTAATTACCGCGCTGTCGCCAGGCCGGATAAAGTTAATATCTTTCTCGCTGATCCAGGTCTTAACCGCCAGCACATCTGTCGCTTGTATTGTCAACAGCTGCGCTCCGGCCATCACTGTTTCGCCGCCCTCTACCGACTTTATATCGATTGCGCCATTTACCGGACTAATAACACGGGTATCTTTTAATTCCCGCTGAGCCAGTTGTCGCGTAGCAAGCGCCTCGCGATATTCAGTAACCGCTGAATCGAGCGCCAGTCGAGAATTCCCCAGAACTTCCTTGGAAACAGTCTCTTTTTCAGCTAATTGATGCCGTCGGTCTAGATTAAGGCGTGCCTCGTCCATCACTGCTTTCGCCCGACTTACCATTTGTTCTGCTTGCTCAACCCGTAAGCTGGCTTTTTCTGCATCCATTTCAATCAGCAGATCGCCCTTGGAGATATGTTGGCCTTCTTTGACCAGTACGCGACTCACGATACCCTGGAAATCGACGCTTACCGGTATTTCTTCGGCTGCTTCAATGACACCAAAGCTCTGTAAGCGGCCCTGCCAGGTTGTGGCCTGCAGAGTATGCACATGTACCTTCAATTGTGTTGCTGCTGCCTGTTGCTGCGGAGCTTCTTCGGTACAGGCTAGCAAGGCCAACATGAGAAGACTCATCAGCAGGGGATATTTCGTCATTTAAGGAGCCTCTGATTCCAGCGCGTGTTTTTCTGCCAGCAGCCAATCCGCGGCCTGCTTAAGCATTGTTCTGTGAGTCGGGTCTTTATAGTAGCTGCCTTTATGCCCCAAGGCCGAGAAAAACACCGAGCCCTGGCCAAGCTTATGCCGCCAAACCAACGGATGGTCACCATTCATTTTAAGATCCAATACGGGAGCATAACTCTCATCGTCAAGGCTCAATAAGACCTTTGTTCGGGGGCGCGGACTTTCTGCAAAACTGTACCACTCCTCTTCCCAGGCCCAAACAGGAGATATATGGGCAGTAATCGCATCTTCTTGCGCTTCGTTAATGATGTTACCCATTTGGAATTGCGGGAACATCGGGTGACCGATAAAGCGCGCGCGCAGCAATTCATCCGCAAACCAGTCCCACTCATAGGAGCGGTTACCGCCGGCACCGTGAATACCCATCCAACTGCCGCCGCCCTCAATATAGGCTCGCAGTGCCGCACGCTGGGGCAAGCTCAGCACATCACCGGTATTATTATTCCAAACCACCAAATCAAAGCGGGCCAACAGTTCTGGACTATGCACTGCGCCATTTTCTGTAATATAGACCGGTACGCCGCGCTCCAGGCCATATTCAACAAATAATTCCTGTACTGCATCAATGGCGGTAAAATGACGATAGCTATTGGTCTTGCTGAAAACCAGTATGCCGCCTTCACCAAAATCAGCCGGCAACTCCGGGGCTTGCGACTCATAGGCCGGCTCTTTGAAAACTTCAGATTTCTCCAACTCTTTATAGGCTCGCCAGGATAAAACCGCTACCACCAGCAGGAAAAGAAAAAACAGGTACTTAAATAGCTTTTTTATCATTGTCAGGCCTATAGCGAAATCGAGTTCGGTGTGTTTGTATAGCACAAGTGGCTGTAATCATTACATAACACTACTGATATTTAACTAATCTATTTTGAAGCGCAAGTGTAACAATGCTTGAAATTGTTGGGGAACTTCCTATGAATCGTCGTGAAGCTATCAAATCGCTGGGTATTGCACTGGGTCTAAGCCTGTCACCTGCCCTGGTTCGCGCCTTGAGCAATCCAGAGCTATCAGTGCACGAAAAACCGCTGGATCAGCAATATGCAAAACTGATTGAAGTGCTGTCAGAGCTGGTTATTCCTACAACGGATACCCCTGGAGCCATTGCTGCGGGTGTGCCCGAGTTTATCAATGGCATAGTCAGCAACTGGTATACCCCGGCGGAAAGGGATATTTTTCTTTCCGGGCTGGTAGATCTGAACGCCGAAGCACAGCAGCAATACGGCGCCCCCTATGTAGATCTGACGGAAGGGCAGCAAATCCTGTTATTGGAAGCCGCGGAGCTTGCCGCAAGCGAGTATCAGAGCGACGATGGCATGGCCATGATGCTCAATCTGGATGAAGACTTGTCTCCCTTCTTTATTAAATTGAAGGAATTGGTGATCGTCGGCTATTACACCTCCGAAATTGGCGCCAGCCAGGAACTGAACTATAACCCCATGCCCATGAGCTATAAGGGTGATATCCCATTAACTGATGTCGGCCGCGCCTGGGCGGTTGACGGCCCACTTTAGGATTACAGCCATGACATTAGATACGGATTTTGACGCCATTGTAGTGGGCTCGGGCATCAGCGGCGGTTGGGCAGCCAAGGAGCTGACCGAGGCGGGCCTTAAGGTATTAATACTTGAGCGTGGTAAGCCGCTAGAGCATGGTAAAGATTATACCGGCGAACACACCCCCCCGTGGGAGACGCCTTTCAGGGGGAAACCGCTAAGGGATCTGTACAAGGAAGAATATCCGATACAATCAACTTCCTATGCTTTCGGTGAGCGAAACCGACACTTCTGGAATAACGACAAAGAAAACCCTTATGTGCAAAATCCGGATAAACCCTTTCTCTGGAACCGCGCCGATGTCGTAGGCGGCAGGTCGCTGCTATGGGGTCGCCAGGTTTACCGCTGGAGTGATATAGATTTCGCTGCCAACAAACGCGACGGTCACGGTATCGACTGGCCTATTCGCTATAAAGATGTAGCCCCCTGGTATAGCCACGTAGAAAAGTTTATCGGCGTTACCGGCCAGGCAGAAAACTTACCCCAACTCCCCGACAGCGAATTTCTACCACCGATGGAGATGAACGCCGGTGAAAAACATCTGAAGTCCGCCGTCGAATCCAGTTTCCCGGAGCGTAATGTCATCATGGGTCGGGCGGCAATACTGACCCAGCCCCATAATGGCCGCGGCGCCTGCCATTATTGTGGCCCTTGTCACCAAGGCTGTTCTGCGGGAGCTTATTTCTCCAGCCAGAGCTCGACTCTACCGGCCGCCGTCAAAACCGGCAATTTAACCCTGCGCCCCAATAGCGTGGTGTCGTCACTGGAACACGACCCGGTGAGCAAAAAAATCAGCGCAGTTAATGTGATCGACTCTCAAACTAAAGAGAGCATGCGCTTTACTGGAAAATTAGTATTTCTTTGCGGCTCAACTATTGGCAGCACCCAGATATTACTCAACTCACAAAGTGAGGCCTACCCTAACGGCTTGGCCAACCAGAGCGGTGCTCTGGGCCATTACCTGATGGATCATACTAATGGCCTGGGTGCCTTTGGCATGATTCCGGGCATGATGGACCGCTACTATTCCGGCAACCGACCCAACAATATCTATATTCCGCGCTTTCGCAATCTTGATGGTCAGGACAGTGACGCAAATTTTGTCCGTGGTTATGGTTTTCAGGGTCTCGCTATGCGCGGCAACTGGTCGCTACAACAGAAAATGATACCTGGCTTTGGCGCACACTTGAAATACGCTCTGCGCCAACCGGGGCCATGGTTTGCCGCTCTAATGGGTTTTGGGGAAACGCTACCGCAATATAAAAACAGCATGCTACTGCATTCCAGCAAGGTCGACCGATTCGGTATCCCACAAGTGGCTTTTGATTTCGAATGGAGCGAAAACGAAAACAAAATGCGTGAAGATGTCAGTAAACAATCAGTAGCGATGCTGAAGGCCGCCGGCGGACAATTTATTATCTCGGGACAAGAAATAGAGGCCCCGGGCGGTGCCATCCATGAAATGGGTACCGCACGCATGGGTCATGACCCTTCAGAGTCTGTACTCAACGCCCACAACCAGGCACATAACATCGACAATTTGTTTGTTACCGATGGCGCCGCGATGACTTCTTCGAGCTGTGTTAACCCGTCACTGACCTATATGGCACTTACCGCCCGCGCTTGCGACTATGCGGTCAAACAGTTACGCGCTGGCACAATATAGCTTAGTCATCGGCAACTGAAAGAGACGCCCCATCGACCAGCGTAATAGCCGCCGAGTCGACTGGGGCGTAGTCATCGAGACAAGCAATATTAAAACCGTATTGTGATGGATCACTACGCCGTTGGTGGTGGGTGTAAATGCCACACTGGCTGCAAAAATAATGTTTGGCGACCAATGTATTCCACTGGTAAAGACTGACAACATCTTCGCCTTTTATTATGTGGAATTTCTCTTTGGCCACACCTTGCATAATGGCGCCCTTTCGCCGACACAGAGAACAATTACAGCGCAGTAAATTGTCCAGTCCGTTTGCAAGCTCAACCTCAAATACTACGGCTCCACAGTGACAACTGCCTTTCTGCTTATCGCTCACTAGACACTCCTTGTTTATCTAAAACAATATGCGGGTACGTATCGTGCCTTCTATCTGCTTGAGTTTGCTGATAGCCAGCTCACTGTGCTCGGCATCAATATCGATAATAACGTAACCAATAGAATCGCTGGTTTGCAGATACTGAGCAGAAATATTGATCAGATTGTCTGAAAACACCTTGTTTATTGCAGTCATAATTCCCGGGGTATTACGGTGAATATTAAACAGGCGATGACAGCCAACATGGGCTGGCAGGGCCACCTCGGGGAAGTTCACTGAAGATGTGGTAGTGCCATTGTCACTGTAACGAATCAATTTCTCCGCTACTTCGAGACCGATATTTTCCTGCGCTTCTACCGTCGACCCGCCAATATGCGGGGTCAGGATACAGTTATCGAACTCACGTAGCGGCGACAAAAATTCTTCGTCATTTGATTTCGGCTCTACCGGGAAAACATCAATCGCTGCACCCGCTAAGTGCTGGCTAGCCAAGCCCTCAGCCAGAGCGTCAATATCGACAACCGTACCGCGCGCAGCATTGATAAGGATGCCACCCTTTTTCATCTGAGAAATTTCATGAGCGCCAATCAGGTTTTTGGTCGATGGCAAGTCCGGCACATGCAGGCTCACAACATCCGCCTCGCGCAGCAAACCATCCATAGAGCCTATCTGTACTGAGTTGCCCAGCGGCAGTTTTTTCATTGGGTCATAGAACACCACACTCATACCCAGGCTCTCGGCCATCACACTGAGCTGCATGCCGATGGAGCCATAACCGATAATGCCCATCACCTTACCGCGCATTTCATAAGAACCTGTCGCAGACTTCAACCAGACGCCACGATGAGCCTTGGCATTTTTTTCTGCTACGCCGCGCAACAGTAAAATGGATTGTGCCAGGACCAACTCCGCCACCGAGCGAGTATTGGAATAAGGCGCATTAAATACCGCGACACCGTGGTGTAACGCCGATTTGAGATCAACCTGATTGGTACCGATACAAAAACAACCAACAGCATTGAGTTTTTTCGCCGCAGCGAACACTTTTTCGGTCAATTGGGTGCGCGAGCGAATACCAACAAAGTGGACATCTGCGATTCGCTCAATAAGCTCATCTTCGTTAAGCGCCGTTTTCACGTATTCAATATTGGTATAGCCGGCTCCTTCAAGCGAGGTTACTGACGAGGGATGCAAACCCTCCAGTAACAGAAACTTGATCTTGCTCTTGTCCAATGAGGTCTTAATCATGGCTGTCACCACTACTCCTGATGAGGTTTGTTCAGGCACCGCATGAAAAATGCTCACCGATGCACTATGGGATCAAAAAGGGCGCGTATGGTAACATACGCGCCCTCAATTACAGACGGGTAATGCAAGCATGAGCCTCCAATCCCTTAGTTCTGAACAACTCGATATCTTGCGTGATATCGTCGGCTCCGATCATGTTCGGCTGGACGCGGCAGACCTGGAACAATACGGTCAGGACTGGTCAAAACTATACGACCCACAGCCCAGCGCTATTGTTTTACCCAAAACCACCGAACAAGTGCAAAAAATTGTTAGCTTCGCAAATGAACAAAAGATTGCCATCACACCCTCTGGCGGGCGCACCGGTCTGAGTGCCGCAGCCACTGCCTGCAATGGCGAGCTGGTGATCGCATTTGACCGGATGAACCAAATTCTCGATATTGATCATGCCAACCAGACCGTGGTTTGCCAGGCCGGCGTTATCACCGAGCAATTACAGCAATACGCTGAACAAGAAGGCCTCTTTTACCCGGTCGATTTTGCCTCCAGCGGTTCCAGTCAAATTGGCGGCAATATCAGCACTAATGCCGGTGGTATCAAGGTCATTCGCTACGGTATGACACGTAACTGGGTGCTGGGTCTGAAGGTGGTGACCGCCAATGGCGAGATACTGGAGCTAAACCAGGGTTTGATGAAAAACAACGCCGGTTATGACTTGCGCCAACTATTCATAGGCGCCGAAGGTACTCTCGGGCTTATCGTCGAAGCGACTATGAAGCTTACCCGTCCACCGAAAGAACTCAGCGTTTTGGTTCTGGGAGTACCGGAATTCTCCGCGATTATGGATGTACTAGCGGCTTTTCAAGCCAAACTGGATGTCACCGCTTTTGAGTTTTTCTCTGAATTGGCCTTGAGTATTGTCACTAAGCACCAGGACTTACAACGTCCTTTTGAAACCGTCGCGCCTTTTTATGCGCTGATAGAGGTTGAAAGCGGCAGCGAAGAAGAGCAGGAAAAAGCGCTGGAGGTATTTGAGTACTGTGTAGAGCAAGGCTGGGTATTGGACGGCACGATGAGCCAGAGCCAGCAACAGGCTATGAATTTATGGCGTTTACGTGAAGATATCTCAGAGACTCTGTCTCAATGGACACCTTACAAAAATGATTTATCAGTAGCGGTCTCTTTGGTTCCAGCATTTCTGGACGAGGTGGATGCAGTGGTCGCCGCGGCCTACCCCGAATGGGACGTGGTCTGGTATGGCCACATAGGTGATGGCAACGTACACCTGAATATACTCAAGCCAGACGATTTGGACCGGGAAGCCTTTAAAACCCGCTGCGGGGAAGTGAGCCAATCCATCTTTGAACTGGTGTCAAAATTCAAGGGCAGTGTCTCTGCAGAACACGGTGTGGGTCTGGTGAAAAAGCCCTATTTGGCTTACAGTAGAAGCCAATCAGAGATCAATTTCATGCGTCAGATAAAGCAGGTTTTTGATCCGAACGGTATTATGAACCCAGGCAAAATATTCGATTAAGTGATGATGAACTACCAACACCGATTTACAGACTCAAAAGACTGTGCCCTGCCAATAGGCAAGGCCGTTTGCGTTGGCCGCAATTACGCCGATCACGCCAGAGAACTGAACAACCCGGTGCCAAGTGCTCCATTGCTTTTCATCAAGCCGTCTACAGCGCTGGTATCGCTGGAGGCGGGTTTCTCTCTCCCGACCGGTAAGGGCGAGGTACAGCATGAATTGGAAATGGCCTTGCTCATTGGCCACACACTGAGTGACGCCAGCGCTAGAGAATGCCTGCAGGCTATCGTTGGGGTAGGTTTGGCTCTCGACTTAACACTGCGTGAGGTACAACAGAGCCTAAAGGATAAGTCGCATCCGTGGGAAATCTCCAAGGCTTTTGATGGCTCATGTCCCTGCTCAGAGTTTGTCGAACCAGCTCAGCTTGGCGATCTTCAGAACATCGATTTACAAATGAATATCAATGGCGAAATACGCCAGCGCGGCAATACTCGCGATATGTTATTTCCTATCGCCGGCCTGCTAGCCACAATGAGCCAACACTTCACCTTGCTGCCAGGCGATATCGTATTGACCGGGACACCGGCGGGCGTTGGCCCACTACGCAGCGGTGATCAGCTAGAGTTGTCGCTGGGCCAGTCACAGCGCTTTGCCAGTGTAGTACAATAGCCCACCCTCTTTGTTCACCACGGTTTAATAATGGCAAAAACACAAAAACACAAAAAGCTGAACGTTATGGTTACCGGCGGCACGGGTTTTGTCGGCTTCCATACCGTTAAAGCACTGGTTGAGGCCGGACACTCAGTGAAATTACTAGTCCGTAGCCCGGAAAAGATGCAGCGTGTATTTGAACCTTTTGGCATGGCAGACCTGCCCTTTGTCAAAGGTGATATCACCCATGAGGGTTCGGTAAATGAAGCCCTTGATGGCTGTAATGCCGTGGTACATGCCGCGGCACTAGTAAGCATCCATGCCAGCGACTCCGACAAAGTACTGAAGAATAACTTGCGCGGTACGGAGCTTGTGCTAGGTGGTGCATGGAAACAGGGCGTCGAGCGCATGGTGCAAGTCTCAAGTACCACCGCGCTTTTTCGTCGCAATATCTCTCACGTGGACGAAAACTCCCCGTTAGGCACGGCGCTATCCGGTTACGGTCGATCAAAAATCGAATGTGAAAAGTTTGTCCGCAAACTGCAGGATGAGGGTGCGCCTATTTATACCACCTATCCCGGCAGCATTATGGCACCCCATGACCCCGGCCTGAGCGAAGCCATGACAGGCCTGAAAACCTTTCTGGATTCCCGAATGTTGATAGAAACCACCAGCGGAATGCAAATCATAGACGCTCGAGATCTAGCCAATGCGCATGTTGGACTGCTGGAGCGTGGCGGCCCGCCCGCCCGCTACCTAATGGGCGGCATCTACTATAGCTGGGCAGACTACGGCAAACTGATGGAAGAAGTCACCGGGCAGAAATTTCGCCGGTTAAGGGCCCGACCAGGTGTACTAAAGGTCGCCGGGGTGATTGGTGATGTTCTAAGCCGCTATATGGATGTGGGTATTCCACTGAGCCAGGAATCCGTCATTTATGCCACCGAATGGGCGGTTGCTGATGACAGCCTAATAAAGAAAACCCTTAACATGGAGTATCGGGATACCCGCGACACATTACGTGATTCCATGGCATGGCTACAGTCTTCAGGTAATCTCAAGGGCAGCTACAAAATCTAAAACAGCCTTAATTACAGCTATCGTTAAAACAACAGGACAACTATGAGCACTTTAGACAAGGTATCCGTAGCATTAACATCTAAGGCCTATTTTGACGGCCAGGTCACCAGCCGAAACATCACTTTTGCTGATGGCGAAATCAAAACTCTGGGGCTTATGCTACCTGGAGAATATGAATTTGGCACTGCAGCTCCGGAGCTCATGCAGATACTATCAGGAGAAGTGGAAGTGCGGCTGGCTGGCGAGAACAGCTGGACAAGCTATACCGGCGGGCAAGAATTTAATGTTGTAGGTGACTCCAAATTTGCTATCAAAGTCAAGCAGGTAACTGACTACCTTTGCACTTACGGATAGAAGCACAGCGCTTAGTGCCACCGCATCCAGGTGGCACTAAACATCATCGATCTGCCAGTAACTCTTCAACCAACACCGCAAAAATTTCCTCCCGCAACTCTTCACTCTCATTCACCATATGGTGTCCAGCTTCAGCAAAATACTGTACCACCGACTGGGGGAAAAGACGTCTAATGGCGTCGATATTAAAAGCCCAGTCAACTGTTGAATCTTTTTCGCCCTGCAATACCAACATCGGTTTACTGTGATCCGGCTGTTGCACAAACCAGCGTATCCAATCTCGCATCGCAGTAATCCACTGCAACTTTAAGTATTTGCTTTGGAATGGATCCAATTCTCGGACAAAGGTCAGAAAACTCGAATCAGAGGAATTAACGGCAAAATTTCGAGGCAGCTTTTTCAGAAAAGTCGATAACAATGGTTGAATAATTTTTAGATAGCGCCAGCCTGAAGGCCTGACTAACGGCGCCAGCAAAACCACTTTGTCGAATGCCGCCGCATTACGCTGCAGTAGATAGGTCATCGCGACCGCCGCGCCGGTGCTCTGGCCTACGAGATGCCAGGGTTGCTGAATCTTGCCTTGGCAACAATTCATACAGGCTTCGAGAGAATCGGCGTAGATAAAAAAACTGTTGATAGAGGCGGGCTCACCGCTGGACAAACCATGGCCCGGCTGATCAAACGCGACCACCTCAATATCGTGTTTTAGCAGGGCAGCTATCAAATGACCAAATAGACCCACATGATCATAATAGCCGTGGAGAATAAAACAGCTTGCTACCGGGTTTTGAGGCTTGAATAGCTGACAGACGAGTAACTCACCCGCAGACTCAACAGTGCCGATGGTCTGGGTGACCGACACATCCTGACGAGAAAAATCTATGCCATAGTGCTTCCAGTAAGTCTCGACAAGAGGCGCTGGCGTTGTAGACTGCGATGGATCGAAGGAATCCAATGTGGCCACAATCTGTTGGCGATCAATCATCCAGGAAACCCTTGGTATTAAAAAAGGCGACTTTCGTCACCTTATTCATCGAAGCTAGTTTATCTGCGCGTCCAACTCGCCGGTCTCGTAACGCAGATACATCGCATCAAGACTAAGTGGCTGTATTTTACTCGCATTGCCGGCAGTACCGAAAGCCTCATAACGAGCAATACATAGATCTTTCATTGCCTTTGTCGACGCTTGCAGAAACTTCCGTGGGTCAAATTGTGTCGGATTTTCCGCCAGGAAACGACGCACCGCACCAGTAGACACCAGACGTAAGTCGGTATCGATATTGACTTTGCGCACGCCGTTTTTAATGCCTTCGCAAATCTGCTCTACTGGTACACCATAAGTCTCGGGGATATCCCCTCCAAACTCATTGATGACTGCCAGCCATTCCTGCGGCACAGAAGATGAACCGTGCATAACCAAATGCGTATTGGGAATACGCTTATGGATTTCCTTGATACGGTTAATATCGAGAATATCACCTGTCGGCGGACGGGTAAATTTGTAGGCACCGTGGCTTGTACCACAGGCGATAGCCAGCGCATCAACCTGTGTTTTAGCAACAAAGTCTGCCGCCTCTTCAGGGTCGGTTAGCATCTGCTCATGACTCAAAATACCTACAGCGCCGACACCATCTTCTTCTCCGGCTTCTCCCGTTTCCAAAGAGCCAAGACAACCCAGCTCGCCTTCAACTGAAACGCCTCCGGCGTGAGACATAGCAACAGCTCTGTGAGTGACATCTACATTGTATTCGTAACTGGAAGGTGTTTTACCGTCTTCCATTAAAGACCCGTCCATCATCACCGAACTGAATCCCATTTGGATAGAACGCTGGCATATCGCAGGAGAGGTACCGTGATCCTGATGCATACAGACCGGAATATGGGGAAATTCCTCGATTGCCGCCAAAATAAGATGACGAAGAAAAGGCGCGCCGGCATAACTGCGTGCGCCCGCTGAAGCCTGCACTATCACCGGGCTATCTGTCTGATCAGCAGCCTCCATAATGGCTCGCATTTGCTCGAGATTATTGACGTTAAATGCGGGTACACCGTAACCGTATTCGGCGGCGTGATCTAATAATTGACGTAAGCTGATTAATGCCATAATTTCTGTCCTTCAATACTCAAATTCATGGGCTCCAGCCCGATTATTCTGCCGCCCGCTGTTCCAGAATAGCAACAGCAGGTAATATTTTGCCTTCCACATATTCCAGAAAAGCACCACCGCCAGTAGAGATATAACTGACTTTATCGGCAATGCCATATTTATCAATTGCCGCCAGCGTATCACCACCGCCAGCCAGCGAAAACGCGTCGGAATCAGCAATCGCTTTTGCGATGGCCTCGGTTCCGCCGCCAAATTGATCAAATTCAAATACGCCGACAGGACCGTTCCAGAGGATGGTTTTGGCGCCGGCTAATATATCCGCCAGGCATTGTGCAGAGTCCGGACCAATATCAAAGATCATATCGTCCTCAGTCACCTCGCTGGCATCCTTCAGTATAGCCTCAGCGGTCTCTGAAAATTCCTTGCCTACCACCACATCAGTGGGAACCGGAATATCACATTTTTCCATCAAGGCCTTGGCTTGGGGTATAAGGCTATCTTCACATAAGGATTTGCCTACTTGCAGCCCACTAGCCGCCAAAAACGTGTTGGCGATACCGCCGCCCACCACCAGCTGATCTACACGATCAGACAATGTTTCAAGCACCGTCAACTTAGTCGAGACTTTTGAGCCACCGACAATCGCCACCATCGGTCTGGCGGGGTTTGCCAGCGCTTTTCCCAGCGCCTCCAACTCACCTGCCAGCAAAGGGCCGGCGCAGGCCTGCGCTGCAAAGCGAGCCACACCATGGGTAGAGGCTTGAGCCCGATGCGCAGTACCAAATGCATCCATCACAAACACATCACATAAACTGGCGTAAGCGCGTGAAAGTACTTCGTCGTCTTTCTTTTCACCGACATTGAAGCGAACATTTTCCAGCATGGCGACCTGACCGTCGGCCAACTCCACACCTTGCTGCCAATCCCGGATCAATGGCACTTCGCATCCCAGTAGATCTGCCAGATGGTTTGCCACGGGAAGAAGGGAAAACGCGTCATCAAATTCACCTTCAACGGGGCGTCCAAGATGCGACATTAAAAGGACTTTTGCTCCGGCCGATATCGCCGCCTTAATGGTAGGTAAAGCCGCCCTGATACGGGCATCGCTACTCACTTCACCATTTTTGATCGGTACGTTCAGATCTTCACGGATCAGTACTCGCTTGCCATTAAGATCCAGATCCGCCATTCGTATTACTTTCAAACTCATTGCTATACCTATCAACCCGTTTTAGTGTCTGTTGACCCAATAGTTAACTACATCAAGCATACGGTTGGCATATGCCCACTCATTATCAAACCATACCAATACCTTGACCAGGCGTTTACCCGCCACCCGCGTTTGGCTGGCATCGACAATGCCAGAGCGGGGGTCGCGATTAAAATCACAGGAGGCCAAGGGTTCGTAGGTAACACCTAATACCCCGTTAAAACCCTCACTGGAGGCTTTTTCCAGCGCGGCGTTAATCGTATTTGCATCGACATCTGCATCAACCACCGCTGAAAGATCAATCGCTGAGACATTCACTGTGGGTACACGCATAGCCTGCGCCTCAAAACGTCCAGCCATCTCGGGTAAGATCCTGCCAATACCTTTTGCCAAGCCCGTATCAACCGGAATAATCGACTGTATCGCACTGCGAGTTTTTCGCAGGTCCGTATGGTGATAGGCATCAATCACCGGCTGGTCGTTCATGGCCGAATGGATAGTGGTCATCACCCCACTAACCACACCAAAGGCCTCATGCAATACCTTAATAACAGGCACTATGGCGTTGGTGGTACACGAGCCTACCGAGATAATTTTGTTTTCCTGAGTCAGAACCTGCTGATTGACACCCCACACAATGGTGGCATCAACGTCAGCCTGCGCTGGCTGTGAAAAAACCACTCTGCCGGCGCCTTGGACAATATGTTTCTCTGCCGTCAGGCGGTCAGAAAAAGTTCCAGTGCACTCAAGCACAACATCAATATTCAGCTCGGCCCAGGGTAATTTACCGACCTCTTTTTCATGTAATACACAAATTTTCTGGCCGTTTAATGTCAGCGTATCGTTATCGGCTTCAATGTCCCCGGCCAATCGGCCATGTGTCGAATCGTATTTAGTTAAATGCGCAATGGTCTTGCAGTCGGCCAGTTCATTAATGGCCACCAGCTGTATGGAATGGCGATAGTCGGACTCCAACAAAGCACGTAATACCGTACGCCCGATCCGACCATAACCATTAATTGCCAGCCTAAGCGGTTTCACTAACCTGCCAATAACCCAGTAACGGTTGCCACTACGTTGTCTGTAGTAAAGCCGAACATCTTGAACAACTCTCCTGCTGGCGCTGATTCACCGAAGGTTTTCATGCCAATAACGGCGCCATCCAGACCAACATACTTGAACCAGAAATCCTGGTGAGCCGCTTCGACAGCCACCCTGGCACGAACGCTGGAAGGCAGTACCGACTCGCGGTAGCTCGCGTTCTGCGCATCAAACAATTCGGTACATGGCATAGAAACCACCCGCACCTTGCGGCCAGCGGCAGCCAATTGAGCCTGTGCATCTACAGCCAGGCCCACTTCAGAGCCGGTAGCGATAATGATGGCCTCAGCCGGGCCGTCACAATCGACCAGTACATAGGCTCCGCGGGTCACATCAGCCAACTGCTGCGCATCACGAGCCTGATGTGGCAAACTCTGGCGTGAGAATATCAATGCGCTGGGCCCGTCTGTTTTCTCGATAGCTGATTTCCAGGCAACAGCCGACTCTACCGTGTCACAGGGGCGCCAGGTCGACATATTCGGTGTACTGCGCAAATTGGCAATTTGCTCTATCGGCTGGTGAGTCGGGCCGTCTTCACCCAGTCCAATAGAATCATGGGTATAAACAAATAGCACACGTTGCTTCATTAATGCGGCCATGCGCACCGCATTACGGGCGTATTCCATAAACATCAGGAAGGTTGCGCCGTAAGGTACAAAGCCGCCATGCAATGCAATACCGTTCATAATGGCGGACATGGCGAACTCGCGTACACCGTAGTTAATATAATTTCCGCCCGGATTCGCTGCAGTTACTGTGTCGCAGCCGCTCCATATAGTGAGATTGGAACCGGCAAGATCGGCCGATCCGCCTAGAAACTCGGGCAATAGTGGTCCAAAAGCATTGAGGCTGTTCTGGCTCGCCTTGCGGCTGGCAATCGATTCGCCTTTGGCCTGGCAGGCTTCAATGTAGGCTTGAGCATCAGCAGAAAAACTTTCTGGCAATTCACCTTTAAGGCGGCGCTGTAGTTCAGCCGCCAAAGCAGGATGATCTCCGGCGTAGGCAGCAAAGGCCTGATCCCAGGTATTCTCGCTAATGGCTCCTGCATCACGTGCATTCCACTGCTGAGCAATATCCGCAGGAATAACAAACGGTGCATGCGGCCAGCCGATGGTCTCTCTTACCAGGGCAATTTCATCATCACCTAGTGGTGCGCCGTGGCAATCTTCCTTACCTTGCTTGTTGGGCGAACCCTTGCCGATAATTGTTTTGCAACACAACAGGGTCGGGCGCTCGGATTCACTACGGGCGGTTTCAATCGCTATTTTGATTTCTTCAGCATCGTGGCCGTCGATATTACGAATAACCTGCCAGCCATAGGCTTCAAATCGGGCGGGGGTATCGTCGGTAAACCAACCTTCAACTTCACCGTCAATTGAAATACCGTTATCGTCGTAGAAGGCAATCAGCTTGCCCAGGCCCAGAGTACCCGCCAGTGAGCAGGCCTCGTGAGAAATCCCTTCCATCATGCAACCATCACCCAGAAAGGTGTAGGTGTGGTGATCGATCACATCGTGGCCTGGCTGGTTGAATTGACCGGCCAGTGTTTTTTCGGCTATGGCCATACCAATGGCATTGGTAATACCCTGACCCAAAGGCCCAGTGGTCGTCTCAACACCGGGAGCGTAACCATACTCTGGGTGACCCGCCGTTTTTGAATGCAACTGGCGGAAGTTTTTCAATTCCTCGATAGGAAGATCGTAGCCGGTCAAGTGCAACAGTGAATAAATCAGCATCGAGCCATGCCCATTGGACAATACAAAGCGGTCACGGTTTGCCCACTCGGGGTTAGCCGGGTTATGACTCATAAAGTCATTCCAAAGTACTTCGGCGATGTCTGCCATACCCATAGGGGCTCCCGGATGTCCGGACTTGGCTTGTTGTACTGCATCCATACTTAGGGCGCGAATGGCATTCGCCAGCTCTGAGCGCTGTGGCATTGACCTGTCTCCTCAAGGGTAAAACGTCGGGGGGTTTTAATAATTCGCCATTGTCCCGTAGTGGCCACTACGGCGCAAGAAATGTGCTGATAATATTCACTATTTTCGCTAATCGCCTGTATCTCGAATAGCAGAACCGAATTCTTAAGCCCACTATATTGATTTTTATTGATACAGCCTAGACTCCTGCTAGACTAGGACCATGTCAGCCGCCCCAAAATTACATCAATCATCAGAGTTGCTTGCCCTGTGCAAGGCCAGCGCAGACCAGTTCCGACTGGATATTTTGCGTGTGCTGCGACGCGACTCCTATGGCGTACAAGAAATTTGCGACATCCTTGGGCAAAAGCAATCTGGTGTAAGCCATCACCTCAAGATACTGGCGAAGACCGGTCTGGTAAGCAAACGACGCGAAGGTAATACCATTTTTTACCGTCGGGCGAGTGTGGACAAAAACCACCCGCTAATGGAAATTCACCATGCTCTATTAAATGCCGTGGATACCCTGGAGCTGCCCGCGGACGTCTTGCTACGTATTAATGCCATCCAGACTCAGCGCGGCGTCAGTTCACAACATTTTTTTGCTGAACATGCGCAAAACTTTCGCCAACAACAAGAACAAATTGCTGAATACCGCCTCTACGGCACGGCAATGGCTGACTTATTGGCTCGCTGCAGTCCAGAAAACGGCAGTCTGGCACTGGAAATCGGGCCGGGAGAAGGTGTTTTTCTGGCCGAACTCTCGCCCCGCTTTAAACTGGTCTACGCGCTCGATAATTCACCAGAAATGTTGGCCCAGGCAGAGCACTTCACCGAAAAGCATGGACTGCAGAACGTACGTTTCATCCACGGAGATACTCGCGACCCGGGTATTCAGGCCATGTCATTCAATTGTGTGGTAGCCAATATGGTGCTTCACCATATTCCCTCGCCAGCTGATGTGTTTCAGGATGTCAGCAAAATTTTACATCCTCAGGGCCAGTTTCTGGTGACCGAGCTGTGCGCGCACGATCAAAGCTGGGCACAAGATGCCTGCGGCGATGTATGGCTTGGCTTTGAGCCGGAAGATGTCAGCCTGTGGGCGGCACAGGCAGGCCTGAGTGAGGGAGAAAGTATTTACCTTGCCCAGCGCAACGGGTTTCGAGTTCAAATACGCCAGTTTATAAAGAATTAATACCCCGAGCGGGTTATATCCACCATATTTATACCGCCTTTCACTGGCCACTCGACATAAATACCCCTACCATCCAACATTAATTTTAGTTAACCAGCCGCCAACCGGCAGAATTTGGCCAAGCCATGAAAAACAACGACGCCCTGCAGCAGCAGCTTTTTGCGGAACTGCACAACCGCCCTTTTCCCTTGTTGGGCCCACCTGTATCGATCTCACATATTGTGATGCTGGATCCTGGTGATCATGGCCACGAAATAGCTCATATTTGCGATTTAGCCGAAAAATACTCGGTACCGCCACCCCCGGGATTGGCCTCCTGCTATTACCAAAACTTTGGCGAGTTCGAATTTCGCTGGGAGCGACATACGGAATTTTCGAGTTATATCGTGATTGTTCCCAACGCAGGAGCAACACCTTTTTGCGAAACAGCCATATCACTGTTACCCGGCGAATGGCTGGATAATATTCCCGGTACGCACTTTGGTGGCGATCATATTGAATTACGCCCGGCTCAAGGGCTAACACCAACAGCTCAAAGCTTGCACCCCTTCTTCGAAGGGCAAAAACTGATTGGCAGCAAAGTGCTGGAAGGCAGCGCCACACTGTGGACAGCCTTAAGAAACCATTCTGATGGTTATAGCCGGATACTGGTTTACACCGACCGCCTGGATATCTGTGATTGCGGCCGGCTGGTCCGTAGCCTCATAGAACTGTCAGCCTATCGCAACTTGACCTTACTCGCCTTACCCATTGCGCGCGACCTAATACCGGTCGTTTCCAAGCTGGAATACCTGCTGGCAGACTTAACCGAGAGGCTAACGGAAATCGGCAGTTTTGCTGATGAAAAACAATTACTTGAAGAGTTATCGGCGTGTGCAGCACAACTGGAAAAACTCATTTCTGAAAACAATTTCCGCTTCGCCGCCACCGAGGCCTATTACTCGTTAACCGAAGACCGGCTACTGGAACTGGCAGAAGAGTCACTGCCCAACCTGCGTACGCTGAGTCAGTTTTACCACCGGCGTTTTCGACCGGGATTCTCAACCTGTCAATCAATCAGGTCACGGATGGATAACCTGTCTGTGCGTGTCAACCGCTCTGCGGGTCTATTAAGAACACGCGTTGATCTGGCGCTGGAGGCACAAAACCAGAGCTTGCTGCGCTCTATGGATCGTCGCGCTATGCTGCAATTAAGAATGCAGCAAACAGTAGAGGGTTTGTCTATTATCGCCATGACTCACTACAGCTTGAGCCTGCTTGGGCATCTGCTAGCGGGTATACCCTCACACGTATTGCCACTGGAGGCTGATACTTTAGTGGCAATGGTCACTCCGGTGGTATTTCTCGGAGCGTGGCTCTCTATACGCAGCATACGCAAGAAGTTTCAGCAGGCAGACGAAACCGCTGCTGAAACCCCCTGATGCTGTCGTAAAGCTGCCTGAACTGTCTTTATTCTGCCAGTAATTGCGCGTGTTTTTCGACCGCTAAGCGTGGCCCAAAGTCAGCCACGACAGCCGAGGCTGCTCTGCTGGCTAAAGCCCCTGCTTGAGCAAAACTTTGACCAGCTGAAAGACCATACAAAAAAGCACCGGCAAACATATCGCCCGCGCCATTGGTATCGACCGCTTTGGTCGGATAAGCCGCAATCTCTATCAACTCGTTGCCATCAAATACCAGGGCGCCTTGCGCGCCGAGGGTTATGGCAAAAGTTTTTGCGATTTTTTTCAGTTCAGATACAGCCAGGTCCAGTTGATCCGTTGCTGCCCAACCTTTTGCCTCCGCTTCGTTACAGAACAGCAAGTCCACGCCATCGCCTATCATCTCGGCCAGGCCATCGCGGAAAAACTCCACCATGCCCGGATCCGACAAACTGATAGCGGTTTTGACTCCATTGGCCTGTGCATGCTGCCTGGCTTTAATAGCTGCGGCACGCCCGGTCGGGGAGGTCACCAGGTAACCTTCCATATAGACGTATTCAGAGTTCTCAATGGCCTCCAGGTTGAGCTCAGCCTCCGATAATGTCTCGCTAATACCGAGATAGGTATTCATGCTTCGCTCAGCATCCGGGGTAATCAATACCAGACATTTTCCCGTAATTCCTGCCTCTCTGGGTGCGTCAAAGTTGGCATCGACACCAGCAGCCTTCAAATCACCCATATAAAAATGACCATTGTCGTCATCAGAGACCTTGCACGAATAATACGTGTTAGCGCCAAAACAGCTTGCCGCAATGATGCTATTACAGGCGGAACCACCACTGGCTCGGCGGGAGTGCACCATATGCCCTTCCAAATGAGCGATTAGCTCATGCTGGCGCTGCTGATCCACCAGGGTCATCAAACCCTTGTCGACCTGTATCTCCTGTAAATCGGCATCAGATACTTCAATCTCGGTATCAACCAAGGCGGCACCAATGCCGTAGACGTGGTAACGGGACATAGACAATATTCTCTTTATGGAAAGTGATTCTTGAAGCCCTGCATTCTATATCAAAATATATTGATATAGCTAGCACTGACTGCTAGACTGCAGGCCTTTATTTTGGTCAAAAGCCCCATATCGGCTTTTTATGGCCTGAAAACTCGCTAACCAGGATGACGAAAAATGTCTGAATATGCCCTGTTTACCTCAGAGTCTGTCTCTGAAGGTCACCCCGATAAAATGGCCGACCAGATTTCTGACGCCGTACTTGATGCCATCATCAAAGATGACCCCAATGCCCGCGTCGCCGTAGAGACCATGGTGAAAACCGGTATGGCAATTGTTGCCGGAGAAGTCACCACTGATACTTATGTCGACTTGGAAGACCTGATCCGCCAAGTAATACTGGACATAGGCTACGACAGCTCTGATGTGGGCTTTGATGGCGCTAGCTGTGCTGTTATTAATGCTATCGGTAAACAATCCCCGGATATCGCGATGGGTGTCGATGAAGCATCCGATAAAGAACAGGGAGCCGGCGATCAGGGTTTGATGTTTGGTTACGCCACCAACGAAACCCCGGTACTGATGCCAGCACCTATCCAGTATTCTCATCGGCTGGTAGAACGTCAGGCCAAACTGCGCAAAGAGAAGGTATTACCCTGGTTGCGCCCTGATGCAAAAAGCCAGATCAGCATGCGCTATGAAAACGGTAAACCTGTCGCCATTGATGCAGTAGTTCTGTCTACTCAGCACGATCCTGACATTTCTTTGGCAAATCTGCGCGAAGCGGTAATGGAAGAAATTATTAAACCCGTATTACCGGCTGAATGGCTGCATGCCGATACGCTATATCATATTAACCCTACCGGTAATTTCGTTATCGGCGGGCCAGTAGGCGACTGTGGCCTGACCGGCCGTAAAATTATTGTTGATACCTACGGCGGTATGGCTCGTCACGGTGGCGGCGCTTTCTCTGGCAAAGACCCTTCCAAAGTTGACCGCTCGGCTGCCTATGCTGGTCGCTATGTCGCCAAGAACCTGGTCGCCGCGGGTCTAGTCGATCGCTGTGAGATTCAGGTGTCCTACGCCATTGGTGTTGCTGAACCTACTTCTATATCAATCAATACTTTCGGCACCGGAAAAATCAGTGACGAGCATATTATCGCCCTGGTTCGCGAGCACTTTGACTTACGCCCAAGAGGTATTGTTGAAATGCTGGACCTGAAACGACCAATTTACCAGGCAACTGCTGCTTACGGCCATTTCGGTCGCGAAGAAGCCGCATTCACCTGGGAAAGAACTGACAAAGCTGATGCCCTGCGCGCAGCCCTGTAACCAAGACTAAGGAAACTAACATGAGCAACGTGGCACCTTTAGACAATACTTCATCCGACTATAAAGTCGCCGACATCAGCCTGGCAGATTGGGGCCGTATGGAGCTCGATATCGCAGAAAGCGAAATGCCGGCACTGATGGCATTACGCGAGAAATATCGTGATCACCAGCCGCTGGCTGGCGCTAAAATTCTGGGTTGTATTCACATGACTATCCAGACCGGTGTATTAATCGAAACACTGATGGTACTGGGCGCTGAAGTTCGCTGGTCCTCATGCAATATCTTTTCAACCCAGGACCACGCTGCTGCCGCTATCGCTGTTGCCGGTGTTCCCGTGTTTGCCTGGAAAGGTGAGACAGAAGAGGAGTATGAATGGTGTCTGGAACAAACCATCCTGAAAGATGGTGAGCCTTGGGATGCCAACATGGTACTGGACGACGGCGGCGACCTGACTCTGATGCTGCACCAAAAATACCCTGCCATGCTGGATCGCATCCATGGTGTAACGGAAGAAACGACAACGGGCGTACACCGCCTTCAAGAAATGTTAGACAGCGGCGAATTGAAAGTACCCGCAATTAACGTCAATGACTCTGTGACTAAATCCAAAAATGACAACAAATACGGTTGTCGTCATAGCTTAAGTGATGCCATCAAGCGCGGTACTGACCACCTGTTGTCTGGTAAAAAATCTCTGGTTATCGGTTACGGTGACGTTGGTAAAGGCTCGGCTCAATCGCTGCGACAGGAAGGCATGATCGTTAAGGTCTCTGAAATTGACCCTATCTGCGCGATGCAAGCTTGCATGGATGGTTTTGAAGTAGTCTCTCCGTTTATCGGCGGTGACCAGGCCAATGGCGTAGATACTTTGCTGCTGGGCACTACCGATCTGGTTGTCACCACTACAGGCAACTTTAATGTCTGTAACAGTGACATACTGAAGGCGCTTAAAAAGGGCTGTGTGGTAAGCAATATTGGCCATTTTGACAATGAAATAGACACCGCTTATATGCGTGAAAACTGGGAGTGGGCCGAGATAAAGCCGCAGGTACACAAGGTATATCGTGACCGCGCTAGCAACGACCATTTGATCCTGCTGTCAGAAGGCCGTCTGGTGAATCTGGGTAATGCAACAGGACACCCGTCACGTATCATGGATGGCTCTTTTGCCAATCAGGTACTGGCTCAAATCTATCTCTATGAGCGCCGCTTTGCCGATCTGGAAGCGAATATGAAGCCTGCTGCCATCACGCTGGAAGTTTTACCTAAAAAGCTGGACGAAGAAGTTGCTGCGCATATGGTTGGCGGTTTTGGCGGCGTCATCACCAAACTGACCGATGAACAGGCCAAATACATTAACGTCTCTGTTGATGGCCCTTACAAGGTTGAACACTACAAGTACTAAGCGATAAGCGCCCGGTCATCAGCGTATGATCGGGCCAGAGAGACCACCATGACAACGACACCCATAAGTTTTGAGTTTTTCCCACCCAAAACGCCGGAAGGAAGAACAAAACTCGATACTATTGCACGCAAACTAGCGGCATACAGCCCTGACTATTTTTCTGTCACCTATGGGGCTGGTGGCTCTACCCGCGACAATACCCGCGATATCGTGCTGGATATTAATAGTACTGTTGCACCTGCTGCACCTCATTTGTCCTTTGGCGGCGACTCAACAGATGCTGTTAAAGAATTGCTGAGTGATTATAAAGCCAACGGCATATCACGCGTGGTAGCCCTGCGCGGAGACCTGCCATCGGGCATGGGTGGCGCCAAGCAGATGGTACATGCCAATGAATTAGTGGCATTTATTCGCCAGCACTTTGGCGATCACTTTGATATAAAGGTTGCGGCCTACCCGGAAATTCACCCGGAAGCAGAGAGCTACGAGCAAGATGTTCACTGGCTGGCAGAAAAATTCCAAGCCGGTGCCAATGCGGCCATTACACAATATTTTTACAACCCTGACGCTTACTTCTATTTTATGGAAAAATGCGCCAGCGCTGGTATCTCCCAACCGGTTTATCCCGGTATTATGCCAATAACCAATTTCCAGAATTTGGTGCGCTTTTCTGACAATTGCGGTGCGGATATTCCGCGCTGGATACGCCAGCGATTACAGTCTCTTAGTGACGATCCCCAAGGCATTAAGGAATTTGGCACCGAGGTCGTCTCGCGGCTGTGTGAAACGCTGTTGGCCGGTGGTGCCCCAGGCTTCCATTTTTACACCATGAATCAGTTTGAACCCATCAGCCACATACTGCACAATCTCGGTATTCAAACCAGGCAGTAGACCATTATGCGCATAAGCCGTATCTATACTGACCAAACCCTTCAAACCGGTGACGAAATCAGTCTGGATACGGCCAGTTCGCGCTATCTGGTATCCGTTTTAAGACTAAGCGTCGGCGCACCTATCATTCTCTTTAACGGCCAAGGGGGTGAATTCCACGCAAAGCTGCAACACTGCCAGGCAAAAAAGGTGACTGTATCTATTGAGAGTTACGATGATACGGAGCGGGAGTCACCCCTCAATACGCATCTGGCAATAGGCATCTCGCGAGGTGATCGAATGGACTGGATAGTTCAAAAAGCCACTGAGCTGGGTGTCACTCACATCACTCCCATTTTAACCGAACGGACCGAAGTAAAGCTGAAGGGTGACAGAGGGGATAAAAAGCTTCGGCATTGGCAGCAAATTGCCGTAAGCACATGTGAACAGTGCCAGCGTAATCGGATACCACAAATAGATTCACCCATTAGCCTGGCAGAATTCCTAGCCCAGGATATTGATGCACTCAAGCTTGTCTTACACCATCGCAGCGAGCAGAGCCTGGCCGAGTTAGGCCGCGAAACGGTTAGTTCAGTCGTATTACTAGTCGGGCCAGAAGGGGGGCTGTCAGAAACGGAGATAGACTCAGCGCTGATTTCAGGTTATCAGGCTCTGACAATTGGACCCCGAGTCCTGCGTACCGAAACCGCTCCACTGACTGCTTTAACCTTATGCCAAAGCCTTTGGGGCGATTTCTTCTAGATGTTTTATAGTTCCTCTGCTGCAAACATTGTTTGCAGCTCTATATAGTCCAGATCCGGTATCACTGCCTCTGTACCGTCAGCCATGGCGACCGACATATTCTCAGCAGAACCCTTTGTGGCGTTTTTCACCAGCGTAATATCTTCCTCAGATGCGTGAGTCACCCGCGGCATACCGCTAAGCGCGATACCATAAAACGGCATTTTTTCACCATCCTGGCAGCCGTTAAACACGGCTACACGAATGTCGCTGGCAGCATGAGAAAAAGGCTCGTCATTAATAGCCAGGAAAGACACCAGCGGTATCTCAAGCTCTCGCCAACCAATAGTACCGAGAAACCAGTTCGGCATATCATCCAAACGTTGAATCGGAGGCATAGGAATTACTTCCGCCAATGCCACATTAGGCACCAGCAGATTGCGCTCACCCACAGGAAGCAGCAATGCGATGAGTTCTACTGCTGCTTGTTTATTCAGTAATTGACCGCTCATTATTAACCTCTTAAAACGTTAGCTGCGCCGTACTCTGCTATTAATCGTTGTGCCAGTTGAAGTGGACTTGCTACAACATCTACTTCACCTGTCGCTATTGCTGCATCGGGCATGGAACTGGACAAACTGCTTTCGGGTGCCTGTGCCCATATGCGCGTACCATTAGCCTTCGCTCTGCTACAGGCACTGGCGCCGTCATCACCCATGCCGCTAAAAATAATAACGCCTGCCTTTTCTTTGTACAGCAAGCTCAGCTCATCTACCACCTGGTTTATAGCAGGAGAAAAGACTCCTGCCCAAGGGCGACCAGAACGCGAGCAACGCCCCATGGTCAAAAACAGCATCTCGCCATCTGCAGGAACCACACCTACCTGACCATGTTTGAGACTGTCACCATGTTCTAACTGCCTCACCTCGAATGCCGTATTACGATTCAGCGCATCAACCAACACTTTGACAAATCTGGGGTCATTATGCTGAGAATAGACAAAAGCTATCGGCAGATCAGCGGGTATTGCCTGCAAAAATTCTATCACTGCCTCGGGGCCACCAGTGGAAGCACCCAATACCCAAACATTTTTCACTAAACCGGGCAGCGACTTCGGCTGCACCACTACGGGTTTAGCTTTGACTTGTAGACGTTTTACACTAAGTCCTACTACCAGCCCCTCTATCTTGCCGAGGCACTTCATGGCCCAGCGTGTTAAATCATTACTACCGCGGCCGCTATTCTCGTCCAAAATAACTGTCGTCGAGTTATCAAACAACGCGGCTAACTCGTCAAACTGCTCAAAGGCTGGAGACAGACTCAAAAACCACACGTCCACATCTGCCTGTGCTACCAGAGCTTCTAGTTCCGGGCCCGGTACCAGGATAAACGCCGGACCGCAGCCCGCACTTTCCATCACCGCCCGAATAGCCGTTATATGCCTCGGCGAATCGCAGACAATGCCGATAGTAGGAACACTTGCCGTTGCCATTCAATTAGTCCGTAACGGTGGTTTGTACTTCCTCCAGCAAGGCCAGTAATTCGAGTTCCTGATAAGGTTTGCCAAGATAATGCTCGACACCCAATTCTTCAGCTCGCTGACGGTGCTTCTCACCGGTACGAGAGGTAATCATGATAATCACAATATCCTGTAACTCAGGGTTTCTTTTCATCCTGCTTGCCACTTCAAAACCGTCCATTCGCGGCATTTCGATATCCAGCAACATAACGTCAGGTTTATGGTCCTGCAGTAGCGCAATGGCCTCAACACCATCTTTCGCAACCATAACATCCATACCATTACGCTCAAGGAAGCGAGACGTTACTTTACGTACGGTGACCGAATCATCGACTACCATGACAAAAGTATTGCGTTGGGTTTCACGAGACTTCTCTCGCTGCATTAGTTCGAGCTCACGATGCCCATGAACGGCCTCAGCACGAATCATTGACGGCAGATCCAGAATAACGATAACGCTACCATCACCCATAACCGTAGCGCCTGCCAGACCAGGCACAGCATTAAACTGCAGGCCCAGAGTCTTAACCACCACTTCACGACTACCGAGAATACCGTCGACCTGAACCGCAACTGCATGCTCTCCACTGCGAACCAGAACAACAGGCAACGGAGCTACCACATCTTCCAGACTGGGTCGGTCAGCAATATGTAACAAAGATCCCATATAACGCAGCTTGAAGGGGTCGCCCGCGTATTCAAAGGCGGGCGCATCCGGCTGATAATAAGACTCTAATTCGAAGGGGCTAACGCGAGCGATACCTTCGATGGTATTCAGAGGCAGGGCGTATGTATCATTACCTATAAGTACAATCAAAGCGCGGTTGACCGATACCGTAAACGGTAATCTGACGGTAAATCGGGTACCGCGGCTGCGAACCGACTCGATGTCAATCGACCCGCCCATCAGTTTAATTTCGCTACTCACCACATCCATACCGACGCCACGGCCTGAAATCTGAGTAACTTCTTTCGCCGTAGAGAATCCTGGAGCAAAAACAAAATCGACAATATCCTGGTCACCAAGCAGCGTATCAGCGGTCATCAAGCCTTGCTCGATCGCCTTCTCACGAACCCGATTGATGTCTACACCTGCGCCGTCATCGGTTATCGAAATGACCACATCACCGCCTTCACGACGGAATCCTATATTGATGTTACCCGCCCCGCTCTTGCCGTTTTCCTCGCGATCCTGTGTTTTTTCTATACCGTGATCTACCGCATTTCGCAACATATGTTCAAAAGGCGGCACCATTCGCTCAAGTAGATTACGGTCCATTTCTCCGTCGATATTATCGAACTCAAGATTCACCTTCTTACCAAGCTCGGTAGATACCTGTCTAACGATACGGCGTAAACGCGGTACCAATCGAGAGAACGGCACCATCCGTGTACGCATCAAGCCTTCTTGCAAATCGGTATTAATACGCGACTGCTGCAGTAACAGTGTTTCAATATCCCGAGTTTTATTAAAGACCGTATCTTTGATATCCCGAATATCGGAAGCACTTTCCATCAACGAACGCGACAATTGCTGTAATGCCGAATACCGGTCCATTTCCAGCGGGTCAAACTCCTCCATTCCCAGAATTTCAACCTGTTCCTGACGGAACAAAATCTGCGCTTCTGTCTCTATATCCAGCCGTCGTAGCTGCTCTTGCATTCGCTCAATTGTGGCGTCCATTTCATCAAGCGTGTAGTTGATCTCATTGACTTGCTCTTCTACTCGACTACGAGAAATACTCGTTTCGCCAGCCAGGTTAACCAAGTCTTCCAACAAGGTGGCAGCGACTCGCACCAGCTCTTGAGGTCCCCGTTGAGTCAAAGCCGCAGGCGATTCTACTTCTTCACCAGCGACAGGCAATTCCGCTAGCTTAGGTATAACCAGCGGGATGATATCTGCGCCTGAACTTTCCTCGCTAGTTTGTTCAGTTGTCATCGCGCCCGAATCAACTGGCTCGGCAGGCGCTTTGGGTAAATCAATAATAACCGGAGCAGCAGAACCACTCACGGCAGCAGCAATTAACGCCACCAGTTGATCCTGGTAACGCTGTAGATCCCCAAAAAAGCCGGTGGGTAAATAATCAGTGGGTGCCTTTTCCAGGAAGGATTCAAAATCGTGAGAGACGTCACCCACTTTCATCTCGCCTGCTAATCTGGCACTACCCTTCAGTGTATGAAGCTGGCGCAACAAAGTATCACGGGGTTCCGTTTGAGCGGGGTGTTCTTGCCAGTGATGCAGTAGCAAATCCATGTTTTCGAGAATGTCATGAGCCTCTTCCAGGAAAATCTCGAGAATCTCTTCATCGATGTCATCCTCTTCATCCGGCTCTCGCAACGGCCTCGTTGCTGCTGGCTCTGGAGCTGAAGCAGCCGTAATAGGAATAATCTTCGCCGTTTCGGGTTTTTCTTCTTCCTGCACGACTGGAGCTTCAATTGGCTCGTCTGCGCCTAGATCTTCTGTATCAGTATAAGAAGATACCTCGATGATGGTTTCTTCTAGTTCTGCTGGCTCATCTTCCAACAGCTGATCCAACTCGACCAGATCTTCGTCTGCCATACTCAGAACCGAATCTTCATCCGCGACTAACTGTTCTACATCAAACTCAGGATCAGCAAGCTGCTCCTCATCTCTATTGGGGTCTGTCAGTCGCTCCAGCTCTGCCAGTTCCATCGCATCAAGATCATCGAGATTTTCAACATCGGCCGCTATTGATGCAATATCTACAGCTTGATCCAGCTCAGACTCTTCGGCAATAGAAACCTCTTCACTGCCACCTACTGATGAGTCTTCCTCCTCAGTTAAGGTGTCAATTTCAAGATTATCTTCAGGCGTCGCATCAACGGTCGCTTCAAGCACCTCTGTCTCTGACAGGCTATCGGCATCGGCGGAATCGGCAACAAACTCTTGATGTACAAAGCCGGCCTCTTCTAACTCTTCAGCGTCTTCGATATCCAGGGTCACAACAGTCTCGGATTCTTCCGCTTCAGTAACTGTTGTTACATTGACCTCTTCTGCAATCGAGATACTTTCGGTTACTTGGCCATCGTTCAAAAAATCTATCGCATTGGCCGTCACTGCTATGTCATCAATCTCGTCAAGCGCTGGTTCAAGCGGAGTCGACGCTTCCAGACTCAAATCCTCGTCAATCACCAGCCCATCCATTGGCGTAGGCTCAGTCACCGTCTCAGCTTCGATGCTCTCGACACTGTCCACAAGCTCAACGGGCTCATCCAGTAAATCAACACCTCCAACTGTCGCGGTAATGTCTTCCAGCTCTGGCTCATGCGATACAGCCGGCTCTTCCAGGCTTATGTCTTCATCGTTCGCCTGGTCATCCGTTGGCGTAGGCTCAGCCACTGTCTCGGCTTCGATGCTCTCGACACCGCCCATAAGCTCAACGGGCTCATCCAGTAAATCAACACCGCCAACTGTCGCGGTAATGTCTTCAATCTCTTCCAGACTCATGTCTTCATCGATCGCCGGCTCGTCAGCTTGCACTGGCTCAGTCACCGTCTCCGCTTCAAAACTCTCGACGCTGCTATCTGCAGCCTCTTCGGGCTCATCCAGTAAATCAATACCACCGACTGTCGCGGTAATGTCAGCCATCTCGTCAGGCGCGGGTTCAGACTGATCGGACACGCTCGACTCTTCCAGACTCAAGCCCGTATCTATTGCCTGCTCATCAACGTCTGTACTTTCATCGGAGTCGCTTTCAAGTTCTAGCTCGACTTCGTCGACCAACTCAATTCCCGCTGCTGTTGCGGTGACTTCCTCTATTTCGTCATCTGCCAGGCCACTAGTTTCGACATCAACATCTGCCGCTGCCTCATCGACTGTTAGGGTTTGCTGATCTTCCTCAACACTCTGCTCTTCATCGGCTTCAGCAACCAACTCTTCAGCTACCGCATCGTCAATTAATTCTTCTATGCCGGATAGCTCATCCTGCTCTGCTACCAATTCGACATCTTCACTAATCGACTCTGCAGCACCACCAATCGCGATACCCGCTGCTGCCACACTGAGTAAACCAAGGCCTTTGTCATCCGCTTCAGGATCTGGCACGTAGTTATGTAAATCGAGCAATAGACCCTCTGTTGCAGGCTCCAGCTCAAGGCCTGCAGCCAAACAATCCAGCATTTCTGTCAGTGCAGTAGCTGCACGACTATAGAGATCTGAGAAATTCTCTGGCAGACGTTCGCCTGGCTGCAATGACTCCATACCGTGAGACCAGGCATCGGCCAACTCGCTCATAGTCCGCCGATCAAAACCGGCGGATTCCTGTCTTATATAGCTGATTCGCTGCTGCGAATCATTAAATTCGCCCTCGCTTAAAGGCTGCTCCAGCCACGATAGACGTCGATCTTCAAGTACCGCCAGATGGTCTGCACAACTGCCCATAAAGGCGGCAATTCGCTCGATCAAGCCATCGCCAATGCCATAATCAACTTCTGCTGTTTCTGCCAGCTGGGCAACACGGACGAGATAATCATCAACAGACTCAAAGCGCTCCAGCCTCTGACCCTGATGAAGTTGAGTTAAACCCTGCCTGACATAAGATGAGGCCTGATCAATCAATTCAACCATTTCCGAATCAGCGCGACCGTTAGCGGCCTGCAGATGTTTAACCAGTTTTTCAATAGGGGTGACCACCTCTACAATAGCGGTCATCTCGGCCATATGTGCACTGCCCTTTAAGGTATGCAGCGCTCGATGAAGGTCATTAGTAATTTGTCGCGGTGCTGAGCTCTCTCTAGCCCTGACAACAAATGCCAAAATCGTTTCAAGATGTGACTCTGCTTCTCCCTCAAAAATCTCGCGCAGGACATCTTCTTCACTTTGCTCTTCAACAACCTGCCGCTCTAGCTGACTTCCTGGTAGCAGACTCATGCTGCTAATCATATCTGCGGTGAGCGTGTTTTCTGCGCTGGCCAATTCAGCCCCTGCCGCTTCCAGCTGAGCAACGGCTGCCGCGTCCAGCGATGCGCCGGTAGAAAACGCCGCAATCATTTCCGGTAATAACTCAACCACTTTACTAACCATGGCGATTCTAGGTTCGTCCGCAACAACCGTATCATCCAGCACACGATTAAGCATGTCCTCTACAGCCCAGCCAACAGCGCCCAAATCCCGGGCTCCCACCATACGACCGCTACCCTTGAGGGTATGGAAACCACGACGAATTTCTGTAAGAGCTTCTAAGTCATCCGGATCTTTTGCCCACTGTGGCAAGAACTCTTGCAGCGTGCCATGAACTTCCTCTGCCTCTTCAACAAAAATCTCCAGAATCTCATCATCTATCAGATCAGAATCAGCTGTTTTATTAACAGATGCCAGTGGCGCCTCTGTCTCATGTTCCGGCTTTTCAAGCGGCAGAGGTATGACATTATCCTGCGCTGACTCTGGCTCTTCACTTTGGGCTTCAATCTCAACGCTATCAACCGATGTCTGCTCTTGCAGGGCTTTATCGGAACCAGTTTCCGGATAACCCAGTTTCGCAATTCCAGAAGCGGCATCATCAAGTATCGAGGGATCATCGTTACGATGATCTTGCGCCATTTGCTCCAGGTAATAATCCACCCCGCTTATAGCATCGGCAAGAAGATCAAGATTTTCCCAATGCGGGCTTTCCGATGAGGCCATTATCTGCTGGCGTATATAGGCTTCGCAATTATGGATAATTCGGGCAGAGCGGGCATATCCCACCATGGATAAACCGCCACTAATTCCATGTAATAGCTCCGGAACCCCGCCCAACTTGGTGCGATTCCAGTCTGAAGCGACATACTCAACAATTGATTCTTTAGCCCTGGCTAATACATTACGCGCCTCGAGAATAACCCTCTCTCGGGCTGCCGCCATATTCGGGTCTTCAGTAGAAGAATTAACGTCGGGCAAGGAATCAGCAAATTGCTGCAGTCGCTCTTCGGAGCCTACCAGATCACTGGCGAGTTCAAGCAGTGAATCCTCATCTTCTGTATTACCGACTGTAATATAGGACTGTAGAGCCTTATATTGATTATGGACATGTGCGGAAATCTCCGCCAAATCCAGCACCGCCATAGTATCAGCCACCCTCTTGTAGACCGGCAATGCTGTCTCCAGCTGAGACATGGACTTGCTCGAACTGCGGACAAATATATCCAGTACATCTTTAATAGTGGCGAATTCAACATTGATAACGCTGACAACCTGTCGTAAAGCAGCCGCGTCGATATGATTTTCATCGCCAGCAGAAAGAGATACCAATGCCTCCTTCAAACCAAAGTCTTTTTGAATTTCGCTAATCAGTGGGGTCTGCGCGTCACTTTTTGCGATGACGTACAACAGTTGGCGTAACATGGATGCTTCAAGCGGTTGGTCCAGATAGGACTGGCCGTGCTGCTGTAAACCTTTGAGTTCCTGGTCAATTTCTTTTAGCAGATTTTTAGCCGCTGTCGCCGGAGCAATACTGCGATTAACCATGCCTTCCAAAATCGCGAGAGCGATCCTCCAAAAGGACTCACGAGCGTGCCCCTGGCTAAGTCGACGAAGCCGCTGGCAGACTTTGGCCAGACTGCGCAGGTTGGCTCCCCAACGCTTATTACGAACAATATCGACAAAGGCTGCTTGAAATACTTGCCGAAGCTTGCGAATTAACTTCTCAAACTCCTCTTTCGACAGGCTCTCCGCCTGAGTTGGAGAAACAGCAGCGGCAGGTGCTACCACAGGCATAAATAAATCCGCTTCGGCAAGTAATTCCACACCACGAACAGTACGCAGTTCATTAACCGCCATTTGCAGAACCGCGGGCACTTCCTGTCGCTCGGCCTTAATTCGTTCCAGATACATTGGCAAGCGCAATAGACCACCCATCAATACTTCCTGGGCTTCGGCCTCATCCGCCAACTCACCTTTAGTCATGTCGCTGACCAACAGCTCGAGCTCTTTACCAAATAAAACCGGGCCGGGCAGGTCCAACATCTTCAAGGTTGCGTGAACCTGATGGACATAGCTGAGACAAAAGCGTATTTGGGTTAAATCTTCAGGTTGCTCTACATAATTTTCCAGAGCGGTACGCGCCTGCCTCAGGGTTTCCTCGATTTCCTTGGCGACCCAATCCAGGGCTATATAATCTCTACGTTCAGGCATAGCTTCAGGCCACTTCTTATATTGGCCTCACTACGCTACTGGCGCAGAAAGGCATTAATATGTCGATTTGGCAGTTTCTGGATGAACGAATTCTTCCAGCTTACCGCTTCGTTTTGCCCGAAAACCAGTATTCCTCCCGGTTTCAAGCGCTCCACCAAACCATCTAACACTGTATGACAATGCTTCTCACGAAAATACACTAGTACATTCAGGCAAAAGATCACGTCCATTTTCATGGTCGGCAAATTATCCATCTCCAACATATTGGATCGAATAAAACATACCCGCTCTCTAATCTCCTCAACTACTTGATACCCATCATCTTTCGTATCTCGAGAAAAATGACATCGTAGTCGCTGCTCACTCAAACCGCTTAACGAGCGTCTGAAGTAAACCCCTTGTCGTGCTATTGTCAACGCGCTAGAGCTGATATCGGTACCTGTAATACCGTAAAAGCATTGCGGGGCAGATAGTTCCGCCACCTCTCGCGCCAACATCATCATTGAGTAGGCTTCTTCACCTGTTGCGCTGCCCACACTCCACATGTCCAACGAATGTCCCCGCGGGACTCGTGGCATACGTTGCTGCAAATACCCTCGCAACGAATCGTAGACACCAGGGTCTCGAAAAAAACGGGTCTCTTTCACGGTGATTTCGTTCACCAACTGAGACCATTCAAGTCGCCCCGACGCGGTATCTGACAATCTGCCAAGATACTCGTCTGTATCATGGCATTTCAAATCTCGCATCCGTCGCAGCACGCCGGCCACTAAAATTTTGGGCTGCCGACCAAACCAGATACCTGTGCGCTGTTCTACCAAATTCAACCAGCACAACGTTTGTGCCTCGGTCATCGCTGGTACTGCCTTAAGCCTCCACTCCATTACTTCTTATAATAACGTCTGAACTGTTTAGCTCCAGGGACGTTTTTCATCCTCTTCATCTGATTCAATATCATCACCCAACTCTTCATCAAGCTCGGCCGCATCCAACAGATCTTCGTCATCAAGATCATCGTAATTCACGTCATCTTCATTGTTTTCATCTGAGGAGTAGAACTCATCGTCATCCAAATCATCCTCAGAATAATCGCCATTAGAATCGTCTTTATCTGCGCTATACAATTCTTCTTCATCTTCAACCATATAGTCGTCGGCAGCTTCTTCCGCTACAGAGGCCTCTACTGCGTCTTCCTCGCTGGCAACTATTTCAGCATCAAGGTCAGACGCATCATTAGAGTCAACATCGCCCATCAGCAAGTCTTCTTCTTCAATACCATCACCCTCATTCTCGTCTTCAGGGAGTTTAAATCCAGCCACTGACTCGCGCAGCTCAACCGCCGTTTCCGCCAAGTCTCCGATAGATGCCGCCGTTGCGGTTGTACCCGAGGAGGTCTGTGATGTAATTTCCTGAATAACGTTCATCGTGTTTGATACATGACCCGCCGACGCTGCCTGCTGACGAGCGGCGTTAGATATATTCTGGATCAATTCAGACAAGCTGGCCGATACGTTCTCTATCTCTTCAAGTGCAACACCCGCATCCTGTGCCAGGCGCGCCCCGCGTACAACTTCCGCCGTCGTTTGCTCCATCGAAATAACCGCTTCGTTGGTATCCGACTGGATGGTTTTTACCAGAGCTTCAATCTGTTTGGTCGCCGCCGAAGATCTTTCCGCAAGTCGCTGTACTTCGTCCGCAACAACCGCGAAACCTCGACCAGCGTCACCCGCCATTGCCGCCTGTATTGCCGCGTTCAATGCCAGAATGTTTGTTTGGTCAGCGATGTCGTTAATCAACGATACAATGTCACCGATTTCCTGCGAGCTTTCACCCAGTCGCTTAATACGTTTCGCCGTATCCTGGATCTGCTCTCGAATCGTATCCATTCCGTGAATCGTATTCTGTACCACCTCGGCACCGTTATGCGCAATACTTACCGAGCGCTCCGCAACCGAAGCCGATTCGGCCGCATTCGAAGATACCTGGTCTATAGTCACTGCCATCTCGTTGATCGCCGCTGATGCTCCAGCGATTTCCTGAGCCTGGTGCTCAGCCGCTTCGGCCAGCTCCAGTGCTGTGGACTGGGTCGTTTCGGCCGAGGAACTTACACCCTGAGCCGTTTCATTTATTCGTGATACCAGTACCCGCAGTTGGTCAATAGTGTAGTTTACCGAGTCGGCAATGGCACCGGTGAAATCCTCCGATACCGTAGCTTTCGTGGTCAAATCACCGTCTGCCAAATTAGCCAATTCATCAAGTAGTCGCAGAATAGCAATCTGATTCTGTTCGTTGGTTTGCTCCTCCAGACCCAGGCGGCTACGCGTAGAACGGAAGTTCAGCAAACCAAAGAAGGCCAAAATAACAATAATAGCAGCACCGAGACCCAACACTATGGTGGGGTTAACTGGCCGTGTTCCACCCAAGCTGCCAATCCCTTCAACCATTGCTCCCGTTTGACCCTGAATGGCCGGAGAGTTCGCCAACACCAAATTCGACGCTTCACGAGCTTTCAGCAAGTTGGGCGAGGCTTCAAAGATCTTATCGACAGAACTGTTAACGAAATCATATAGCTCAGCGATAGCCTGCAAACTCTGCACCGCCTCTGAATCACGCACCTTTGAAATGCGCATCGCGGTGTTGCCTTCCAGCATTCCCGTCAACACACTACCAAAAAGGCTGGCATCCAGGTTGAACTGATCTGCTGCGTCAGTAGCACCTGCGCCACCCTCAAGCATCTTATCGACGTTACGTGCGATACGCTCTGCCAGCCAGGACTGCTTCTGGGCTAAGACCACCTGGTCTGCCGCCGCCCCGTTTTCGATTAGGATTTCCACAACATAGTTGTATTCCTGCTGCAGCTCCGGTATCGACGCGTTCAGCGTCTGGGCAACCTCGTGCAGGAACAAAATCCTTTCCTGGTTGGCAACAATCGTTTGCGCCGATTCATTCACCTTAGTCCAGGAGCGCCCCAAAGCATCAAGCTCATTGTTAAGCATGGGGCGTGGGGCAGGAATATCTTTATCGCCGTTAGCCAGAGTCTCCAATACACGGTCAAACCGACTGCGGGACTTCTCCAGATCCACAAACGCCTTCTCGTCCCCTTCAGTCGCCTGACGGGAGTTTGTCGATACCTGCTGCATCAGTACCCGCAGATCACCAGTCATCTCCAGATACGTTGCATCTCGACCTGCATCACGCACAACCATATAGGCCGACACGATAAAGGCTATTAGCGTTAATACCAGTAATACCCCAAGGATACGAACCGAGCGGTTACTGGTGGACAGATTGCTTTCAACTTGTTTTGCACTCATGGCTAAAACCCCAGCCTAATTTTAATTTTATTGATAGTTTTCAACCGGAAGCCTAAGCCCCGGCAGCATTTAAAAATCTTACATCTTGCGACAGTAAGAACGGACTGAATACAGTCCACGTCGTACCTTCTACTTCGTAACAACCCGCAACAAAGGAATCTACCCCTTTTGCAACTGCAGGCGCTTGTGGATTAAAACAATCCACGGGAAAGTGCTGCATACCAAAAACTTCGCCAACAACCAAGCCGGTATAAAGATCCCGGGTTTCCACTGACAATACTCTTTTTCGCCTACTCGAGATATCGGGCAGGCCAAAGAAGGCCTCCAGATCAATAAGCGGCAAAAGTCTGCCACGAATATTGGCCACGCCTTTCACCCAATCTTCTACACCAGGCAACTTGGTAGCACCTGGCACAGTAAGCAACTCTGCAATCTCACTCATCGGCGCAACCATGCGCTGGCCGGCCATAGTAAAACCCACCCCCGTCCACGTGGGGGTAATATCGATTTGCGCAGGCAAAGGCTTGGCGTAGCTTAAGCTACGACTGGCTATTTCAACGAGTAAGGCGAAGGGCTTAATATCTTCACTCATAAGGACTAACCGAGCACTTCGGAGATAGTCTTAAGAAGTAGCTTTTCCTCTACCGGCTTAACTAAGTAGCCGGACGCGCCTTGACGCTCTCCCCAAATCCGATCGGTAGCCTGGTTTTTTGTGGTCACAATGACCACAGGGATATGACCTGTAGATGCATCTTTTTTGATCTGCCTGGTAGCCTGAAAGCCATTCATCCCAGGCATAACGATATCCATTAACACCACATCGGGAACACCAACACGAGCAGCCTCTATACCTGCTTCCCCACTGGAAGCCTCAAAAACTTCATGCCCATTACGAGTCAATATTGCTTTCAATTTTTGTGTTTCAGTTGGTGAATCATCAACGATGAGTACGCGAGCCATATAACCTCCAGATCATTATTCCGCTACAGCGAGGGATGAGTCAGAATCATCTCGCACGTAGGCCTCTATTGCGCCCAGCAACTCGTTTCGACTAAATGGCTTGGTTAAATAGTGGTCTGATCCCACTATGCGGCCCTTGGCTTTGTCGAACAGACCATCTTTACTAGACAACATAACTACAGGCGTAGCCTTGAATGTATTGTTATTTTTAATCAATGCACAGGTCTGATAACCATCAAGCCGGGGCATCATAATATCGACAAATATTATATCAGGATTATTATCAGCAATTTTCGCCAAGGCATCAAAGCCATCTTCAGCGGAAATAACCTCACAGCCTTCCTTTTTTAATAATGTCTCGGCTGTACGACGAATAGTCTTGCTATCATCGACTATCATTACCTTAAGATTTTCGAGCTTTACAACCATTATTATTAACCTTGAATTGGCAGGACAGACAGAGCCTTAAACTTCGAAGCCCCTACATACCAATCAATCCTAACGTCTTGTATTAGGTATCTGCCAACCTAATATTCAATATAGGGACGGCATTCACATTATTTTTATAACGCCACTAGAAACTGTGATTTTGCAGTACTATAGCGGCTTATGTGGCGATAACATAAATGTTTAAGCCCTAAATCGCAATATTTAAGCGAAATAAAAAGGAAGGATTACCCTATGACAGGCCGCCTTGGCGTAATTATGGACCCTATTGAAGACATCACTGTATACAAAGACAGTACTCTCGCCATGCTGGTGGCGGCCCAAAGCCGTGGTTTTGAAATCTGGTATATGCAACAAGGCGACTTGTATACCACCGGCCCTGAGCCTCGTGCACGAGCCAGTAAATTGACCGAATTAAGCTACGATCCGCAAAACTGGTACCAGCAGGGGCCTGAAACAGACATCGCCCTGTCCGAACTGGACGTCATCCTGATGCGTAAAGACCCGCCATTCGATATGGAATTCATTTATACCACCTATCTGCTTGAACGAGCCGAAATAGCAGGGACCTTGGTGGTCAACAAGGCCGCTAGCCTGCGCGACTGCAATGAAAAAATGTTTGCCACCACTTTTCCGCAATGCAGTACACCGCTGCTGGTAAGTCGAGATCGAGATCGACTGAGGGGCTTTCATGGCGAGCACAATGACGTTATCTACAAACCGCTAGACGGGATGGGTGGCGCATCAATCTTTCGAATCAAGAATGACGACCCGAATATCTCTGTCATTCTGGACCACCTCACGGAAGAGGGCGGGCGCACCATTATGGCGCAGAAATATATCCCGGAAATCTCTGACGGTGACAAACGTATCCTGATGATCAATGGCGAGCCCGTGCCTTACTGCCTTGCCCGCATCCCTGCGCAGGGCGAAAGCCGGGGTAATCTCGCCGCTGGCGGGCGAGGAGAAGCCAGGCCACTGACCGAGAGAGACCAATGGATTTGTAGCCAAATTGGCCCAGAGCTGGTTAAACGAGGTCTGATCTTTGTCGGGATCGACGTCATCGGGGATTTTTTGACCGAAATTAATGTCACCAGCCCGACCTGCATCCGTGAAATAGATACGGCCTATGACACCGATATTGGTGGCAAGCTGATGGATGCAATAGAGAAGATATTAGCTAGCAAATGAACGCCATGGCCACTCGACTATCGTATCAATCAACCTGGACCTTCCCCAGAGCTCTGGGACTGGCTTTGTTGGTTCATACGGTGATCGTCTTTGGCCTGTCTTTTTCGGGTTCCCTATCCAAGCCACCAGTCAACCGCCTCGAAGTGACCTTGAGTAGCTTCAAGAGTGAATTGGCACCAGATAAAGCTGACTATATTGCCAGATCCAACCAACAGGGCAGCGGCACCAAAGAAAAAAAGAGCCAACTGACAACCACGGAACTCGCCACCTATGCTGACATCGAGATCCGCGATACCAGTAAATCCATGCGCCGTGAAGCCCAACTAGAGCAGATCACCCAGCGACAGTTAATATCCAGCCGTGCTTCTGTTAAAAAAGCAACGACCGTAGTACAACAAGACAAAAAGGACTTTCAGGAGGCCTCTGCCGGCGAAAGCCCGGAGGAACATTTGAGCCTGCAAATTGCCAGCCTTGAAGCGCGACTCGATCGTCAACGAAAGGCCTACGCTCACAGGCCCCGCGTCCACCGAATTACCTCCTTGTCCACTCGCGCCGCAGTAGATGCGCAATACCAACTGCAGTGGCAACAAAAGGTTGAATGGGTAGGCAACAAACATTACCCGGAACAAGCTCGCCTACGGCAGCTAGAGGGTGACGTACGTCTGCTGGTCTCCCTGCTACCAGATGGCTCCATCAAGACTATCCAAATCCTGTCATCCTCCGGTCATGCTTTACTGGATGCTGCTGCAATGAAGAGCGTCCATTTGGCCGCTCCTTTCCAGCCCTTTCCGCCAGAAATTGCTAAAAAGACAGATATTCTGGAAATTATTCGGACTTGGCAATTTCGTCAAGACTACTTGAGTTCCTCTTCCTAAGGCCCCAATTAATTGTATAGCACTCACATAAAGGCAGTTGTATGAGCGGTTTTCAGAGTTTCAAGGATCATTTTCTCTTAGCCATGCCGGGCCTCACCGACCCAATGTTCGGTCATTCACTGATTTACCTCTGCGAACACACCGATGAAGGTGCGATGGGCCTTGTTATCAATAAAGCCACTCACCTGCTGTGGACTGAGATTTTTGCCAGCCTTGGCCTGGAAACAGGCAGAGAATCATCGGAACACATTTTGGCTGGCGGTCCCGTTGCCCCGGACAGAGGGTTTGTCCTGCATCCGCCGGGGGTCAGCTGGGAATCCAGCATGGCAATATCAGATTCCATTAGCCTGACGACTTCACTCGATATCATTGCCGCGCTGGCAAAGGGAGAAGGACCGCAGCCCTGCCTTGTCACTTTAGGTTATTCCGGCTGGAGCGGCGGACAACTGGAACAGGAACTGATGTCCAATAGCTGGTTAACCGTTGCCGCAGATCCACATATTTTATTTCATACCCCAGCCGAACAGCGGCTGGATGCTGCGGCACGAACACTGGGCATAGATATTAACTTACTGGGGGATAACGCCGGCCATGCCTGAAATCATTAGCGGCAAACTCCCTTGCCCACCGTATACCGCTCTGGCTTTTGATTATGGTCTGAGTAAGCTAGGTGTTGCCGTTGGGCAAACGCAAACAGCTACCGCCTCGCCCAGAGGCTTGGTCGGCGCCAAAGATGGCATTCCCCAGTGGGAACGTATTGATCAGCTTATTGCTGAATGGCAGCCGAATCTGATCGTTGTGGGCCTGCCATTAAATATGGACGGCAGTGAATCAGATATTTGCCGGCGAGCCCGCAAATTCAGCCGTCGGCTAGCCAATCGCCACGATATCCCTGTCAGTATGATGGATGAAAGGCTATCTACCCGAGAGGCAAGGAACCTGACCAGTGGAGACCCGGCTAATGCCGTTGATGATCTCGCCGCCGTATTAATTCTGGAGAGCTGGTTTAACCTGACCCAGAATTAGGACTCAAAGGTCTTAAAGAAGTCGTCCTCGGTTATACCCTGAACCTCCTCAGCCGCGCCATAACCATCATGCTCTTTCGTGATCGACAAGCCCGCACTCGCGCGCTTCATCTGATCCGGCTTGGCATCAGTACCCAGTTTAATCATCAAACGCAGGTCATTGGCTGAATCCGCATAGGCCAGCGCGTCTTCATGAGTTATCACATTGTCGCAGTAAAGATCGTACAGAGCCTGGTCAAATGTCTGCATACCCAGTTCGCGAGAGCGCTTCATCAATTCCTTAATTGAGTGCACATCGCCTTTGCGGATTATATCGCTCACCAAGGGCGTATTAAGCAGCACTTCAACTGCAGCCGTGCGTCCTTTACCGTCAGGAGTAGGGATTAACTGCTGCGCCACCATGCCGCGCAAGTTCAAGGATAAGTCCATCCATAGCTGGTCATGTCGGTCGGCAGGAAAGAAGTGGATAATTCGATCCAGCGCCTGATTCGCGTTGTTTGCGTGCAGCGTACAAAGACACAGATGGCCTGTCTCGGCAAATGCGATGGCGTTCTCCATGGTTTCGCGCGTACGTACCTCACCAATAAGAATGACATCAGGCGCCTGACGCAACGTATTCTTAAGGGCCACATCAAATGACTCGGTATCAATGCCGACCTCTCGCTGCGTCACGATACACCCCGCATGCTGATGCACAAATTCAATAGGGTCTTCGATGGTAATAATATGACCCTGTGAATTGCGGTTGCGATAACCGACCATTGCAGCCAAAGAGGTCGACTTACCGGTGCCGGTAGCACCCACCATGATGACCAGGCCACGTTTCTGCATAACCAGTTCGAGCAACACCTTGGGTAAACCCAGGTCTTCTACCGTTGGGATGACTGTTTCTATTCTCCGTAATACCATACCCATGAGATTGCGCTGATAAAAAGCACTCACTCGAAAGCGGCCGGCTTCTGGCGAAGCTATGGCAAAATTTAATTCTCGCTTTGCCAAATACTCCTTTTGCTGATTTTCATCCATAGTACCCAGAACAACTTTTTGCACCTGTTCTTCGGTCAAATCCTTCTTTGCCACTGGCTTGATAGTGCCATGTACTTTCATCGAGGGCGGCACACCTACCGTGATAAACAAATCGGAGGCACTGGTTTTCACCATGTGTTGAAGCAGCTTTTCAATTTCCATTTTTTATCTCTCAGCAGACTAGAAGTCTTCAGGACGAGACGCTTTTTCGCGCGCGACTTCTCGGGTAATAATGCCACGTTTAAGCAGATCTTCCAGGCATTGATCCAGCGTTTGCATGCCATGGGCGGCGCCGGTTTGAATTGCCGAATACATTTGAGCAATCTTATCTTCACGAATCAGGTTACGAATAGCTGGCGTGCCTATCATAATTTCATGGGCAGCAACTCGCCCTCCTCCCGTCTTCTTTAGTAGCGTCTGGGATATTACCGACTGCAAGGATTCCGATAACATCGAACGCACCATACTTTTCTCGGCACCAGGAAAAACGTCAACAATCCGGTCGATCGTTTTGGCCGCCGAGGTGGTATGCAAGGTTCCGAATACCAGGTGACCGGTTTCAGCTGCGGTCAGCGCTAAGCGAATAGTTTCAAGGTCTCGCAATTCGCCCACCAGAACAATATCGGGATCTTCCCGCAAAGCGGAGCGCAGCGCTTCACTAAAACCCAAGGTATCACGATGCACTTCTCGCTGGTTGACCAAACATTTTTTGGATTCATGAACAAATTCAATCGGATCTTCAATGGTCAGAATATGCTCATACTTATTATCGTTGATAAAGTCGACCATCGCCGCCAGAGAAGTAGACTTACCGGAGCCTGTAGGGCCGGTAACCAAAATCAACCCACGCGGCTTCATCGTGATATCGCGAAACACCTGCCCCATGCCCAGCTCCTCCATGGTAAGAACCTTGGAAGGGATGGTACGAAACACGGCTGCTGCACCGCGATTCTGATTAAATGCGTTCACTCGGAAACGCGCTACGCCTGGCACCTCGAAAGAGAAGTCTGTTTCCAAAAACTCTTCATAATCCCGACGCTGCTTATCATTCATGATTTCATAAATCAGTGCATGCACTTCGCGGTGATCCATTGCCGGCAAATTAATACGCCGTACATCACCGTCAACCCGAATCATCGGTGGCAATCCCGCTGAGAGGTGTAAATCTGAAGCTCCCTGTTTGGCAGAGAATGCCAATAATTCCGTTATATCCATTCTATTTTTATTCCTATCCTGGCTACCGGGTTCTATGTAATTCGGCATTAACGCCGACGCCAGCTATAATGTCTGGCCAAAACAGCTCTGTGAATGGACCACACACAAATGCCACCGATTACTGATAATATAGCAAAGCTGAGACGCCGCATCGGTATTTGTGCGAAAAAAAACCATAGAAACCCAGAACAAATCACACTATTAGCTGTTAGCAAGACCCGCCCGGCCGCTGATATCGAGGCCGCATACCATTGTGGGCAACGCGATTTTGGTGAAAATTACCTGCAGGAAGCAGAAGAAAAGATCCTCTTCTTAAAGCAGCTGCCGCTAAATTGGCACTTTATCGGCCCTATTCAATCAAATAAAACCCGGATAGTTGCCAGCCTGTTTGATTGGGTGCACAGTGTGGACCGTTTAAAAATAGCCCAGCGGCTCAACGATCAACGTCCTGAAGCTAGCCCAAGGCTCAATATTTGCCTGCAGGTTAATATCAGCGGAGAAGACAGTAAAAGCGGGGTCGATGTACAACAAGTAGCCCAATTGGCCGAAGACGTGGCAAAATTACCGCGTCTGCAACTGCGAGGTCTGATGGCGATACCTTCACCAAGCCATAACAGCCAGCAGCAACACGCGGCCTTTGCGCAACTTCGCCAGCTGCTGGAACAGCTAAAAAACGGTATTCCCTATCTGGATACCCTGTCGATGGGCATGTCTGGAGATATGGAGGCGGCCATTGACGAAGGCGCTACTATAGTTCGCATTGGGACTGATATTTTTGGGCCGCGTATTGCGCGACCCTCTACACTTAACAAGGACAATACATAACGTGACACACGCGACGATTACATTTATCGGTGCCGGCAATATGGCCACCAGCTTAATCGGTGGTTTGGTCGAGCGAGGCTATCCTGCTGATCACATCTGGGCCTGCGACCCAAGTGAGGTGTGTCGAAACGCTGCTGCTGCTCTTGGGGTTAATGTCACAGAAGATAATTCGCTGGCCGTGAATCAGGCCAACATCGTTGTCATTGCGGTTAAACCGCAGGTCCTCAAAGAGGTCATCACACCACTGCAAGCCGCCTTTGCCAGTGCCAGACCAATGGTGCTCTCTATCGCGGCAGGCATTCCTATGGCAAGTTTGGAACAATGGCTTGGAGAAGATCTTCCCGTTGTACGCTGCATGCCAAATACGCCGGCACTGCTGCAGGAAGGCGCGACAGGCCTGTATGCCAACAAACATGTCAGTGAACAAAACCGAGCGCTGGCTACCGAGATTCTCAACGCAGTTGGTATCAGCCTATGGGTAGATAGCGAGGCCGACCTGGATACGGTGATAGCGGTTTCAGGCTCGGGGCCGGCCTATTTTTTCCTGCTACTGGAAGCGATGCAAAACGTGGCAGAAGAAATGGGACTGAGCGCCGAGGTAGCGGCAGCCCTGGCCCAACAAACGGCCAAAGGTGCCGCGCGCATGGCACTGGAAGGTGACGTGGAAGTCGCCGAATTACGCCGCAGAGTTTCCTCACCGGGAGGTACAACCGAGCAAGCCATTCTCACTTTTGAACGCGGTGGCTTTCGCGAGCTGGTGCGTGATGCCATGGTCAATTGTGTCAAACGCGCCGAACAAATGGCCATAGAGATGGGAGATTAAACGTGGCCGCAATAACGGAAATCAGCATTTACGTCATTATGACCGTTGGCAGTTTGTATCTCAGCCTGGTAATTCTGCGCTTCCTGATGCAATGGGCACGCGCGGATTTCTATAATCCTATCTCTCAATTTGTGGTTAAAGCGACCAACCCTCCGCTGAAACCGCTACGTAAGATAATCCCCGGCCTGTGGGGGCTGGATATGGCCGCGGTGGTATTAGCGCTCTTAGTGCAATACGTGGCAATGCAGTCCGTGCTTCTGGTTTACGGCGTGGGCTGGTTCAACCCCGCCAATTTGATGGTCTGGGCTGCTATTGCAGTTGTCGCCGCGGTACTTAAGTTGTATTTCTTTACTATTCTGGTCTCCATCATTTTCAGCTGGATTGCCCCTACCAGCCAGCACCCGGCATTAATACTGTTGCACCAGATAAATGAGCCCGTACTCGGCCCTATCCGTCGCCTGCTGCCAGCCATGGGTGGACTGGATTTTTCACCCATTATCGTCTTTATCAGCCTCAATATTCTGGAAATACTGATCTCTAATGCGGCCGTAACGGCTGGTTTGCCCAGAGGGCTAACTTTGTTTATCTGATGAGCACTCACTACCGCTGGCAGGGCAGTGATTTACTGCTCTACTGTCATCTGCAACCCAAAGCATCGAAAGACGAGTTTTGTGGCCTGCACGGAGAGCGCCTGAAAATTCGGATAACGGCGCCGCCAATTGACGGCAAAGCCAACAAACACCTGATAGCATTTGTCGCCAAGGCATTTGGGGTGAGTAAAAGTCAGGTTCAGATTACCAGCGGTGAGCTGGGACGGCAGAAAACGATATGGATAAACTCGCCGATCAATATTCCGTCAAACACCCTGGTAGTGATACCCTAGCAACCACTGGAATCTAAACAAACAAGGATCAGCACTCGCATTATGCCAGACACCATAGCCGCCAATTCGGTAGGACTTGTTGAGCCCCGCACATGCCATTTTGATGAACCACTGGTTCTGGCGTCTGGGCGGGTCTTGAACCAGTACGACCTGTGTTATGAAACCTACGGTGAGCTCAACGCAGATAAATCCAATGCGATCCTTATATGCCATGCGCTTTCTGGCGATCACCACGCGGCTGGCTACCACAGTATGGACGATGCTAAACCCGGCTGGTGGGATGGCTATATTGGTCCGGGTAAGATTATCGATTCAAATCGTTTTTTTGTCGTTTGCCCTAATAATCTGGGCGGTTGCTCTGGCTCTACCGGCCCTTCTTCCATCAATCCGGACACCGGTGAGGTATGGGGTTCCAGTTTTCCGCTACTACGCGTACGAGACTGGGTAAACGCCCAGGCACAACTTAGTAACTATCTCGGCATAAAATGCTGGGCAGCCGTAATTGGTGGCAGTTTGGGCGGTATGCAGGCGATGCGTTGGGCACTGGAATTCCCCGATCGAATAAAACACTGCATTGTAATAGCCTCCAGCATGGGTCTGAGTGCACAGAATCTCGCTTTTAACGAGGTCGCCAGACGAGCCATAGAAACCGACCCAAACTTCTGTAATGGCGACTACCAGAAGCATGACACCATTCCCGGTAATGGCTTGGCATTGGCCAGAATGATCGGTCACATCACCTACCTGTCTGACGATGCCATGGGACAAAAGTTCGGTCGTAATATTCGTTCCGGCAGCTTCAGCCTGGGGCAGGACGAAGATGTAGTGTTCCAGGTTCAAAGCTATCTTCGTCACCAGGGTGAGGCCTTTAGTGGAAACTTTGATGCAAATACCTATATTTTGATGACCAAAGCCCTTGATTACTTCGATCTGGCACGCGAATACGATAACGACCCGGTACAAGCCTTTTCTCACGCACAGTGTCACTTCATGGTCATTTCCTTTAGCTCAGACTGGCGCTTTGCCAAAGAACGCTCCAGAGATATCGTCAACGCGCTTATTGCCGCCGGTAAAAATGTCAGCTACGGCGAGATAGAGTCTGATGTTGGGCACGATGCTTTTTTATTGCCCAATGCGCGCTATGAAGAGTTGTTTCAACGCCAAATGGATAAAATATTTCAACAAACGGAGGAGCACAATAATGCAGTTCCCTCCTGAGCTGGTTAGCGAATGGATTGATACAAACAGTCGCGTGCTGGATTTAGGCTGTGGCGACGGAAGCCTGTTAACGCAGCTTACCGAGGCCCGTCAAATACGCGGTTATGGTCTGGAAATTGACCCGGATCGAATAGCCACCTGCGTCAGTAAAGACTTGAATGTTATCGAACAGAATCTGGATAAGGGCTTGGATAATTTCGCCGACAATAGCTTTGACACGGTGTTTATGACGCAAACCCTGCAGGCCGTACATTATCCTGACAAAATTATCGACGAGATGCTGCGTATCGGTCGCCAATGCATTGTCTCATTTCCTAACTTTGGCCACTGGCGCTGCCGATGGTATCTAGGCACTCACGGCCGTATGCCAGTATCCAAGTACCTGCCCTATACTTGGTACAATACCCCCAATATCCATTTTTGCACCATCCGGGATTTTGAAAAACTGTGTGGGCAGAAAGACATCAACATTCTCAATCGTGTCATTCTCAACCAACAGAACAAACCCAGCCCATTGGGTTCGCTATGGCCAAACCTGTTGGGCGCCACAGCAATTTACCGGATTAGCCGATCATGAAAAACCTTCTCTTTGTCGCCCTGTTGTGGCTTGTATCGCCCTTGTCTTTAGCCGAAGTCGAATCGGAATTAATCGCTGGCGACTACCGTATACATTACAGCCTATTCAACAGTAGCTTTATCAGCCCCGAGGTAGCGAGCGCCTATGGACTGACCCGCGGCAAGCGCAAGGCCATTCTCAATGTCTCGGTACGCAAAATTCAGCCTGATGGAGCCGACCGCGAACACCCCGCGATAGTCAACGGCACAGTCAAAGACCTGATTCACAGCCAGGATCTCACTTTTATTGAAGTGCGTGAACAGGGCGCTATCTACTATTTGGCAGAACTGCCCTTCAACGACAAAGAAACTCTGTATTTCGATCTGCAGGTGAGCCCTGACCGCAGTAGGGCGCCTTACAGTATTTCCTTCCAGCGCAAGCTGTATGTCGAATGAGTCACTCTGTCGTACTGGCTAGCAGTAACCTCGGCAAATTACGAGAATTCCAACAGTTGTTAGCCAGCTTGGAGAGGGAGGTAGTCCCACAATCTCACTTCAAGGTTGTAGATGCCGAAGAATGCGGATTAAGTTTCGTAGAAAATGCCATCATCAAGGCACGCTGGGCAGCGCAGCATACCGGTCTGCCGGCCATCGCCGACGACTCAGGCCTGGAAGTAGATGCGCTGCAAGGACGGCCAGGCATATACTCCTCGCGCTTTAGCGGCCAGGGCGCTACCGACGCCAGCAATAACAAACAACTGATTGAGTTTCTCAAAGATACACCCGAGGCAGATCGCACAGCCCGCTTTCAATGTTTATTAGTCTATATGCGCCACCAAAATGACCCAACCCCCATCATCTGCCAGGGCAGCTGGGAAGGCCGTATTCTGCTCGAACCGCAAGGTGAAAATGGCTTTGGCTACGATCCGCTATTTTATATTGATGAACTAAAATGCAGCTCTGCCATGCTGGCGCCAGCACAAAAGAACACCATCAGTCATCGCGGCCAGGCAATGGTCAAACTAAAAAAAGCCCTGTCACTGCCGGTTTAAATCATGTCGCTATCCACGCCGCCACCACTAAGCCTCTACGTGCATATTCCCTGGTGTGTGCGTAAATGCCCTTATTGTGACTTTAACTCCCACGCGGCCAATGGCGAGCTTCCAGAGGCACTCTATATTGAGCGCTTGTTAGTAGACTTTGAAGCCGAAGTATCACAAAGCTATGGACGACCGCTGCAATCAATCTTTATCGGCGGCGGCACGCCCAGCCTGTTTTCCGCCGGCGCCATCGCCGATCTACTTGACGGTATTAATCGGCTCGCCACGCTGGCCGAAGATGTTGAAATCACCCTGGAAGCCAACCCCGGTACGTGGGAACAGGAACGGTTTAGCGCGTATCGTGCGGCGGGGGTTAATCGGCTCTCTCTGGGCGTGCAAAGTTTTAATGACGGCTCTCTGAAACAACTGGGCCGCATTCACGACAGCAGCCAAGCTCACCTGGCCATTGCTGCCGCGCGCAAGGCGGGCTTTGACAATCTGAATATCGACTTGATGCACGGCTTACCTAATCAAACCCGGCAACAGGCAATTGACGATCTTGAAACGGCTCTGGATTACGCGCCTTGGCACTTATCGTGGTATCAACTCACTATTGAACCCAATACCGAGTTTTATTCACGCCCCCCGGTTTTACCCAATGACGATTCGCTAGCAGACATCGAAATGGCAGGTATGGACATTCTCAGCCAACAGGGATTGCATCAATATGAGGTATCTGCCTATGCAAAAGAAGGCAAGGCCAGCCAGCACAACCTCAATTACTGGCAGTTTGGCGACTATTTTGGCATAGGGGCCGGCGCACATGGCAAGCTGAGCCACCCTGACGGAAAGATAGAGCGACGCTGGAAAACCCGTGCGCCAAAAGACTATCTGTCTCGCGACACAAAGCTAATGGCGGGCAACAAGATCTTGGCCGAGGAAGATTTAGCATTGGAGTTTTTGATGAACGCCTTACGCCTCAAACAAGGTGTGGCCGATACATTGCTGGCTGAACGTACCGGTATTGAACTGGATAGCATTAAGCATACACGGGCGGAGCTGATTAAAGATGGGCTTCTGCAAAACGGCACACAACTGGCCACAACCGAATTAGGCTACCGCTTTCTCGACAGCGTATTAGGCCGTTTTAATAACAAAATTCTGGCACTATCGAAATAGCGAAACACGGTCTATGCTAAGCAGCTGACCATACAACTCATGGAGAGTATAAAAATGAAACTTGAAACCTTGGCCATACATGCGGGATATTCCCCTGACCCCACCACCAAAGCCGTCGCAGTGCCTATTTACCTGACTACCGCCTATGCTTTTGACGATACTCAACACGCTGCCGATCTATTTGACCTTAAGGTCGCCGGTAATATCTACTCGCGGATCATGAACCCGACCAATGCGGTTCTTGAAGAGAGAGTGGCGGCGATGGAAGGCGGTATCGCAGGTCTGGCTTTTGCCTCTGGCATGGCTGCAATTACAGCCGCTATTCAAACCATTGCCCAGGCCGGTGACAACATCATCAGTTCCAGCAAGCTTTACGGCGGAACTTATAACTTATTTGCGCATACATTTCCCAAACAGGGTATCGAAACACGCTTTGCCAGCCATGATGACATTGACGGTATGATGGCTCTTGTCGACGAAAATACCAAAGCCATATTTGTTGAAACCATCGGTAATCCTGGTGGCAATTTAACAGACCTCAAGGCGCTCAGTACGGCTGCTCACGCCAAAGGCATCCCCGTGCTGGTCGACAATACTGTCGCCTCGCCGTATCTTTGCCGCCCTATCGAGCAGGGCTGTGACATTGTGATTCATTCGCTGACCAAATATATGGGCGGACATGGCACCTGTATTGGTGGAATTGTCGTAGACTCTGGCAACTTCCCGTGGGCTGAACACAAGGAACGTTTCCCTTTATTGAATGAGGCCGATCCTTCCTATCACGGAGTGGTTTATACCGAAGCAATGGGGCCCGCCGCGTTTATAGGCCGCTGCCGCGTTGTACCTCTGCGCAATATGGGTGCCGCCCTTTCTCCCTCTAATGCTTTCCAGATCCTACAGGGCATTGAAACACTGGCCCTCAGAATGGACCGCCACGGTGAAAACGCCCAGCGTGTGGCAGAATTTCTCGATAGTCATGAGCAAATCAAATGGGTTTCTTATGCTGGCCTGCCCAGCCACCCGGATTATGAACTGGGTCAAAGCCTGCTCGATGGCAGCAGCTCTGGCATTTTGTGTTTCGGCATAAAAGGTGGCTTGGCCTCAGGCACCAAGTTTATCGACGCGCTGCAGCTGATCACTCGGCTGGTCAATATAGGTGATGCCAAATCGCTGGCCTGTCACCCCGCCTCAACGACTCACCGACAATTAAATGCCGAAGAACAAGTGAAAGCGGGTGTCACTGAAGATATGGTTCGTCTGTCTGTGGGTATCGAACACATCGACGATATCCTCGAAGATATTACTCAAGCATTGGCCGCAGCCAAATAAACGCCTAATCGATTCGCTCAAAGAGCAAATCCCAGACACCGTGGCCTAGCTTTTCGCCACGGTTCTGGAATTTCGTCACCGGCCGCCACTCAGGCCGTTCAGCAAAACCATCAGCCTGATTTTTGTAGCCCGGTGCTGCACTCATTACGCCCAACATTTGCTCGGCGTAATTCTCCCAATCAGTGGCCATATGAAACAGCCCACCCGGCTGTAACTTTCTTCGCACCAACTCAACAAATTCAGGCTGCACAATACGTCGCTTATTATGCTTTTTCTTATGCCATGGGTCTGGAAAATATAACTGCACGCGATGCAGACTGTTATCGGCAATACACTGATTCAGAACATCGATGGCATCTGTATTGTAGGTGCGAAGATTATCCAGCCCGCCTTCATTGGCCAGTAACATCAGCCTGCCCACGCCCGGCTTATGCACTTCTATGCCAATAAAATCTTTCTCCACTTCACACTCTGCCATGGCAATCAGGGATTCACCCATACCGTAGCCTATCTCCAATACCAGAGGCGCTTCGCGCCCAAACACCGCCAATGGGTCGAAGGTGCCATCGCCAATATTCAGACCTTGTTGCTGCCAATGTTTATCAAACGCTTTGAGCTGCCCGGGAGTCATCCGCCCGCCGCGCAATACAAAACTGCGGATGGCTCGGCGCTTCGGTTCGTTATTCTCCTCCATCACAAACCCTTGCTCTGCCAGGCTGCAACGGCAAACATAGCCCAGCCCACCAAAAAGCACACGCCACCTATCGGGGTGATCGCCCCTAGAATACGTACACCACTTAAGGCCAGCGCATAAAGACTGCCCGAGAATATCAACATTCCCACGATAAACATCCAACCAGCCCATGACCATGTAGCCACTTGAACAAAACGTGCAGCCAGCATGGCGGCACCGAGCAAGGCGAGAGTATGAATAAAGTGGTATTGCACAGCCGTGTGATAAACCGCCAGCATATCGGCATCCAGACGGTTCTTCAGCGCATGAGCGCCAAAGGCCCCAAGCGCCACGGCTAAAAATCCGCTAATACCCGTAATAGTCAGTAGTAAGGAGGACATGATAATTCCATCGATTAAAGATGGATGGGATTTTAGCAGTCTTTTAAGCGCAGAACCTCTGCTACTGAAGACAGGTGGGTGCATGGCGGTGTTTGTCGAATTATTCAACCTGCTTATAACTTTGCCGGGCAAGCCGACGTTTTTAGCTACAGCATGTCTGAGGGCGCAGCCCGAGTTCTGTAGCGGTCGGCTTGCCCGGCGAAGTTATGGTTGCTATTCGACAAACACCGTCATGCGCCGACCGAACTAGTGGCACATACATCCAGACGCTTAGATCCGCTCTTATGAAGATTCAGCGCCATCCAACTGCGCCCGAATCTCAACATAGCGAGCCTCACTCAACTGGTAACGAGAGTATACAAAGGCACCTAATAGGGTCACGCAGGCCAATCCCGGGCCGTATACCCAAGCCAGGCGAAATAACATGGTACCCGTCACGTCATCTATCGCCGTCACACCCTGAAAACCGGCAAAGTCAATGGTTAGACCAGCAAAAAAGGCACCAAGACCGAAGGTGACTTTCTGAGTCAGCATCATGGCTGAATTCAGAATACCTTCCTGACGCATACCGGATGACAATTGTATTTCGTCGGCCACATCGGGCAACATCGCAGAAACCACATTAATATAAGCGATATAGAAAGCTTGATGAATGACGATAGCACAGCAGACAAAAGCCAATAAGGCATAACTTCCATTGGGTGGCGTCAGCCCGTATAGATGCGCCAATACCGGCACCGGCCCTATTAGCGCAACAATCACGATTATATAGACCAAAGCCTTAGGTTTACCCAGTACCCGGGTGCCCTTTATCGCCAACCAGGAAGCTGGGAAGAGCGATAGAAAAATGGACAACATAAAGATGCCGGTCTGCTCACTGCTAAAGCCGTAAAAGAAGTTATTGATATGTAATAGCATGGTATTGCCGATACCCATTGCCGTCACCATCACCAAATTACCCAACAGCAATATTCTGGCTGAGGGTTGGCGCAACAGGCCAGCAATATTGGTAAATGCAAAGTACCAGGGGACAGACTGCTGCGCACTCGAGGTCTGTATTAACTCAGGAATTTTGTCGCGCGTACCCAAGATGGCTACCAACATGCCAACAAAGGCCAGAGCCGCGCCGATATAACCCACATTGCGATAACCGTCAACCATGCTGCCAGCTGCCGTAGCGATGGGAATCAACAAGAACCAGGCAACAACCTGAATGCTCAAACCGCCGCTATAACCCAAAAAATTACGGAAAACGACGATGCTGGTTCGCTCGCTATAATCATCCGACAGCTCAGCACCCAAAGCCATATGGGGCACCGTGAATAGGGTAAGGGAAGTTCTGACTATAATTGCCAGTACCAGATACCAGGCAAATAATTCACCTTGCGACAGGTCTGCTGGAGGATTAAAAATCGCGATGAGGGATAAACAAAAAGGTAGCACCGCGATAATCATAAACGGGTGTCGACGACCCCATTTACCAGAGCGAAAATTATCTGACACCTGACCAACAATAGGGTCAGATATACCATCGGCTATAAGAGCCAATAAGGCAGCCAAACCGGCCAGGCTTGCCGACAGACCCAGCATTTGGGTGTAATAAAAAAACAGAAAGTACTGAAAGCAGGTATCTTTCGCGGCCCAGGCGAATTGGCCTACACCGTAGGCCAGCTTGGTTTTCGATCCAATTTTTGCTGTCATGACCCTTCTACCCTGCTGTAAAGCCGCCATCAAGAACCAGTTCAGTGCCGGTCATATAGGACGCATTGTCACTGACGAGAAAAAGAATGGCTTTAGCAATTTCTTCCGGCTTGGCAAATCGCTTCATCGGAATCTGTTTGTGTAAATAATGGCTGGCGGCATCGGTAGTAGGAAAAACGCCGGTATCTACCAACTCCTGTACCAGCTGATCACCCATGTCGTTATCGATCATACCGGGATTGACACAATTGACCCGAATACGGGTGCGGTTGGCGGCCATCTCCAGAGCCAGCGATTTACTGAACAGCTGCACGCCACCCTTGGTCATACTATAGAGTGCCTGATTAGCCGTACCGACCAAACCGGCAATCGAAGAAACATTGACGATGGCACCGTATTCACCTTCGCAGAGAGAGTCCCTGATGGCTGGAATCGTCGTTTTACAGCCGAGAAATACACCGCGTAAATTGGTATTCACCTGCCAGTCAAAATCTTCCTCTGTGCTCTGCTCTACACTGTTCGACTGATGTACTCCGGCATTATTGACCACAATATGCAAGCCACCGTATAACTTCAGGCAAGCCGCAACACTGTCGTTCCAGCCCGCTTCGCTGGCTACATCCTGGGCCAAAAATTTTGCCCTGCCGCCGCGCTCTACAATACCGGCTGCTACCTGTTCGCCGAGCTCGACATTGCGTGCCGTTAGTAGAACATTAGCTCCAGCCTCAGCCAATAAAGATGCTGTCGCCGCGCCCACGCCGCGCGATCCGCCAGTGACTAGCGCTGTCTTACCTTTAAGTATACCCATTTGTCATTTCCTATTAAGCAGGTAAGAAGCCTGGCTGCCGAAATCGCGGCTTAGGGTAAGTGTAAAATCCCTGACCACTTTTTTCACCCAACTGTTGCTTATCTATATAAGGCTGCATAAAACTCTTTAACAAATCGGCCGACTCTTTTGAAAATAGTCCCAACTCAACTTGCGCCGAATAAATAGCGAGAAACTCATCAATACCCAAAGCGTCAACAATGCCAAATGGACCAATCTCAGCGTGTGTGCCTACCATCCATGCGCGGTCGATATCTTCAATATTAGCGACACCTTTGCGCGCCACATTGGTCGCATTATCGATAATCACTCCGATCATTGCATAATAGGGCAGAGATAGATCGTTTGAGGTCTGCAGAAAGTCATCTTGCTGAAAAGCGGGTTCAGGGTAATGATAGAAGCCTTCATCCGTTTTTACGCCAAGAGCACTGCGACTAATATAGGAGAACAAAAATGCGATGATTTTATCCTTCAAGCCACTTGCCTCAGCCTCAGGGTTTGGTTTCTGCCAGCTGTCGTATACAACATTGAGTCCAAATAAATCCATCATACCAAATGGGCCCATCGGCGCCTTGCGATAGGACATCCAGGCCCTGTCAATATCTTCTTTGCTGGCAACACCCTCTATCACCAATACCATTGCCATAGCCAGCATAGAACCTAACATAGTATTGAGCACATAACCCGGGTGCTCCTTTTTCAGCACTAATGGAACACCATGAATACTCATGACATAACGCTGCAAAATATCGATGGTTTCCGCTGAAGTACGAGGGCCTCCAACAATGTCCAGCAGGTGAGAACCCAAATGTGAATGCAGCGCGGCGAACCGATCTCCACGTTTAACGGCATCCTCGATGTCCGATACCAATAAGGCCGACGTATTGGTAGTGAGAATAGCACCCTGAGGGCATAGTTCGTCCAGCTGTTTAAATACTGCGCGTTTGACCTCCAGCCGTTCTGATACCGACTCACTCACTAGATCTGCATTGGCCGTCGCCGCAGCCAGATCCGAATTTACGCGGATACGGCTCATTGCTGCAGGGATATCCTGAGCCGCAAAAAAACCTGCCTCCACCAATGCCGCAGCCATGTCAGTCAAGGTAAGTGGTGCCTCTACAAGCGCCTCCTCAGACAGGTCATAAAGCACTGCGTCATAACCGGCAGCTGCGGCCATCAGGGCATTAAAGCAGCCCATGGTTCCCGCACCGATAAAACACACTGTATCTATTTCTTCAATTTTCATAATGCACCGATAATTCCATTTTTTATATTTATCGCAAGCTACGAGTCCAACGCTCGGGCAGCGAAAGATTGGTACTGCCACGAGTCATCATGGCCGGGAGATATTCGAGAATCGGAAGTTCTGCCAAAGCATTGACGATGTGGTACTGGGTTGGATTTTGTTCCCAGCTCAAATGACTCCAATCGATTTTTCCTTGGCCGATCTTCGCTTCAGTAAAAACATTTTCCGAAGGGAATGTGCTTATCTCGTTAACTGCTTCTGGACCAAAGCCACCAAGCGCCGGCATGTATCGCCAAGCCATAGGGTTGTCTTTACCCTCGCCATCTTTCATCGCGGCCTCAGCTTCTTCTGCTGTGATATCGCGAAGATTATCGATCGACATTGCCAGAATTTGACTATCAAAATGACTGGCGCTACAGCTGTATTTTCCATCTGTCAGCGTGGCGTCTGGTATATCGGCATAGACTTTAGGGATGCCCTGCAGTTCACGGCCCGACAATATCGGATCCGTTAGGTTCTCCCAGATGACTAATGAATAGGTGCCCTGCAGCTGCTCTTCAGCACCTTTAAATACCACTGAGGCATTCACCCCAATCATGTTGTAGCCACGACCTGCCAGCCAATCGACTTTTTTATTGCAGGCATAAAACACTGACACCACAGGGTCTTCGGCTACTTCAAACTGCGCGGGTAAATACGCCGCCAGTTTTTCTCTGTCGGTACGGTAGGGAACCACAAGGGCTGTCACATCGTGATACCAGCCGGAGGTTTTTTCGCCCATGTAGCGCGGCCCAAAATGGGCGGGCATCATATAGCTGGCATTGGGGTCAGTCTTAAACATAGTTCGCTCTACTCATTAAAAGATTCAAAACAATTCAGGGTCCGGGCTATTCGGTACTTTTTAATTTAAATACCAGTAATACGTTGCCCGGCATTTGGTTGATATAGCTGTAACCACTTTGCACAATTAACCTGCCTCCAGCTGCCACGGTACTGGCGTTATCCAGCGCGCCACCATGTGCCTTCACGCCGTTGAGCGTATCGAATGATCTATTGGTATCAAACTGCCACAACAGTGCGCCGTCCTTGGTCGAAAACGCGTTTAGCTTACCGTTGAGTGCGCCCGCTAAAACAGCACCGTCTATACCCACGGCGGCACCCGAGAAGCCATAGAGAAAATGGCATGCCGGCCATGTCTCAGTATGAGTTTTAGTGGTGTCGTTAAAGGCAGTTAAGTCAATGTCGCAGCCGCGCGATGCTTTGTGTCGCCAGGCTTGCTCGCCACTAGTAATATCCAAAGCCACCAGGCCAGACATAGACTGATATTTCCAGCCGACTATGGGCCAATCCGGATCGGCGATTGGTACAAAGACCTTGTCGCCAATAACACTCATGCCCCAGTGAATTCCTCCAACAGGAGTGCCGTCAGACAATTTTTTGTGCCATATAACTGCACCCTTATTGTCAGGGTCCAAGGCATAGACATCACCGGATTTTTGGCCAGCCAAGAGTATGTCTTTGCCGTTTTTGTCTGTTGCAATAATTACCGAGGCACCAAAATCAAAATCCGGGCCGTAGTTCTCGGGGCAACTTGGGCCGTCGGGGAAACCCATATAACTACGACAGGCCATGGTATAGACATCGTCTGCCAGAGCCTGGTAGGTCCACACCGGTTTTCCGCTATCTAAGTCCAGTGCAATGATTGCATCGCTGGTCGCTGTCGCCGGGTGAGAGTAGTTTTCACCGGTGCCGATATATAGCAGATTACGTTTGGTATCTATGGCTGGCGTAGTCCACACCGGCGCACCAGACGGCCCCCATAAAGGTGTGCCTACCGAATTTTCACCCACCAGTTGAGCAGGTGCTGTAGTTTCATAAGTCCACAGAATTTTACCCGTACGAAGATCCAGCGCACTCACACCACCATGCGCCTTACAGCATTCATAGGTGGCCCTGAAGGTTTTACCTATTTCACTGGTCGATAAAGGAACATACAAGCTGTCGTCCTGTAATACTGGCGTACCAGTCACCATGGCGTCTGTTAATCCCATCGACACCGACCACAGCGTGGTACCGTCGGCTGCACTAATCACGTTGACGTTGCCGCCGACATCGCCATAAAAAAGTATTGGCTGGTCGGTATCCGGCATACGGCCGAAACTCAATGCAGAGCGAATTGGCGCAACACCACGATGAGTCCATTGCAGGCAACCGCTATCAAGATCAAAGGCATAAACGGTATTGGTATCCTGCACGCCAATATAGAGAGAGTCTTCGGTGACTACCGGCTGCGAACGCATTTCTGTTGTGCCGGGAAAACCCTGCGCCCAGGCAAGATCCAAATTCGGTAGGTCTTCAGCGTTCATGCCGGCCAATTTTGCTGGCTGATAACGCAAGTTTTTATTTCCCAAACCCCAACCGCCAACCAACGCAGTCATCTCTTGGGGTGCTTTATAAGCGCTGCCACAGTCAGCAGTAGCTTCCCAGGCTCGTGGGTCTTCCACACCGGCGGTCAGGTATCGAGCAAGAGCTTCACGTTGCTCATCGCTCAAAGCTGAGGCTTGGTCTTTCATCTTGCCTTCAGTCATCGCAAATAGAACTTTTGACTGACTCATACCTTTAAGCGCGCTAAACGTCGGTGCCCGTACCGCCGGGTTGGAGTGACATAGCGCACAATGTGTTTTATAAAGCAGCGGACCGGCCTCACTGCCTTTTAAATATTTGACAAACCACTGTTGCGCATCGGCAAGAGCATGTTCGTATTGTTCACCCGCGTACATGTCGTAATGTTTGCCGGGATAAGTGACATATTTTGTTTCCAGACGATCTTTAATAGCGGCATGTAATACCATGCCATTTTTATCTCTGGCGAAAAGCTCTTCCTCTTCGGCATCGATAATCAGCGTAGGCACATTCAGCTTTTCGACGTAGGAAAAAGGATCATAGCGTTTCATCGCGATCCAATCGGGAAAGCCTTTTAAAGCCGGAGTAATTACCGCCTCCGGGCCCGGGTAGGGAGAAATATTCCCGCGCGCCTGCTGTGTTTCCCAGCGTTGCGACATCTTGTCGGTGATCATTTCGAGGTTGGCTTTAAAATTGACCGCACCAATCTGATCGACATAGGCTTTAATTCGGTCATCCTTGGCCGCTGTAACCAGCGCGATTCCGCCGCCCAAGCTGGTACCCCAAATACCGATGTTGTTAGCGATAACCTGTGGCTCGCCTACCAAATAATGCAAGGCTGCTCGGGCATCTTCCAGCATAGATAAAGGGTTAACGATCTTACGAATGTGCTTGGCGTTGACTGAAACATCACCAGTCTCTTCTATTTGAGGCAAGGGCTCGTATAACAATAAGGGCCCATCGCTTTTACCCCAGCCTTTGTAATCAAATGCGAGCACAATAAAACCTAACTCGGCAAATTGCGGCCCATAACGATTTTGTAAATGTTGCTTGGTGCCACCCCAGCCATGAACCAGCAGTATTCCTGGTAACTTTGCATCGGCTGCCAGACCCTTGGGTTTATAGATATCACCTTCCAGACGCACACCCTGACTCCAAATGGTAATCACTTCGTGATCAACATCTTGCACTGTTGTGGCATAGCTATTTACGCTGGCTAATAACGCAATGGCTAATAGAATACCTTGGCACAGTATGGAGAGGCGTGTAGAGATGTCCGGGCGCATAGGAATATCCTTAACGAGCCATCTAATAGGGAAAAAAAATGGGCATGTGTTAACCACATACCCATGAAACACTGATCCTACAAAAATCAGCGAGGGGTTAGAACTTGTAGGTCACACGTACACCGTACATACGTGGATCTGCCAAGCGTTCGACACGTTGAAAACCGCCACTAGCGCCTCCCACCACGGCGTCAACGGTATAACGATCATCGGCAATATTTTTGATATAGCCGGTGATTGCCAAGCTCTCTGATGCGGAAGTCCAGGTAGCACGTGCATCCGCACGATCCCAGCTTTCAACCAGGCCCCTTTCGTCATTAAAGGCATCGGTATACTGCTCGTCCATCCAGCTATAGGACGCCGTCAGCGACAAGTTGCCTGCATCACCCAGAGGGATCCAATAGTTGATTGCCGCACTAAAGGTATTCTCGGGCGAACGGTTCAGCTTATTGCCCGCAAGATTCTCCGGCTCGGTCTCGCCTGCACTGGTATTGATAGTAACGAAATCCGTATACTCTGCGTCGGTATAGGCGTAGTTGCCCGACAGGGTCAACTGGTCACTGAGCAGCCAGGCAACTTGCATCTCAATGCCTTTCACTTCAGCGCTACCCGCATTATTGATTTCGTTGCCGATGACACCGTCCTTAAAAAACTGCTGATTTACCTGCATATCGCTGTAATCATAGAAAAAAGCAGCCACATCGAAATTCAGAGTATTGTCTACTAGCGTGCCCTTATACCCCAGCTCATAAGAAATAATTTCCTCCGGGTCAAAGCCATCAATGCCTTCGGCCGGCTGACCGAGATTAAACCCACCAGCGCGATAACCGGTGCTAATTGATCCATAAATAAATCCACTGTCATCCAGCGAGTATTCTGCGCGAAGCAAACCGCTCAGGTTGTCCCAGTCTTCATTATCACTTGCGATGTCCGAGTTGTGTAAAGGATAGCCGATACTGTTGCCCGCCATTTTATGGGTTTCAGATTCCAATATAACCAATCCATATATGGGCTCTTCGGGTGTGCCGCCGACGGGATAATAAAACGCTGCGTCATAGTCCTCAGTTGCGCCTACAAAAGCAGTGGAATTTTCATATCCAGTCTTTTCATCGTAGGAGTAACGCAGACCTAAGGTGAAATTCCATTTATCCGATAGGTCGTAATCAAGTTGCCCGTAGGCCGCATAGGATTCGGTCTCAAGCTCTATATCAACCCAGAAGTTTCTATTCTGCGGATCACCCACAAAATCGTCGTACGGTTTGAATTCCGGATCTCCGAAATAGTACAAGCCCATCAAAGCACCTGGGAGTGTAGCGATCCCATAGCGCTGGCCGGGAAAGTATGGAAAGGGGGTAGGAAGAGCGAGAGCTAGCGTGACAAGATCAGTTGCCCAGGTCATATCTGTCGAATAAATAGGATCTGTCGCATTGGCATAATCGAAATACGCCTTTTCATCAGACTTGAAGTAATACAAGCCACCAACAAAATTCAGCTTGCTGTCGAAATCAGAAGTGAAAGTCAGTTCATGACTGGTCCGCTCAATGTCGTAAGTTTCATGCTCCACCACGCTTGACGCGGTTGCAGATGAAAAGTCCAAATCCCGGGTTTTATCTTGCTCTGATTTTGAATAACCACCGATGTATTTTATTTCTACATCGCCCACATCGTTAATGTTGGTCAACAAAAAGTTATTGTGCTTCTCATCCTGCGAATTTTCAACATCGAGGCTGGTTGCACTTTTATCATTTACTGCGGGGTTTGCCTGATCCCAACCAAATTGTGGATTCACGGTGACAGCACTAGGGAAAAACCAGGTTGTCGTATCATAGGCTTCGGTCATATAACCAGAAGTAGGCGCCCCTGCGCGATTGTAACCAAAGGCACGGAAGTCGGTACGCCAGCTATCTGTCCAATCCGCTCGCAATGTGGTGTCGTATGATTTGTTATCTATTGCGTCAACATCAGGACCGACATCATTAGTTTGCAGACCATCACGATCGATTTTGGACAAAGAGCCGCGCAATGCAAACTTATCACCCATTGGAATATTCAACATACCCTGCGCAACGGTATAACCTTCGTTGCCCACTTCCACATTCACTTCGCCTTCAAATTCAGACTGTGGTTTTTTGCTGACAAGATTAACCGCACCGCCAGCTGTATTACGGCCGTATAACGTGCCCTGTGGACCACGCAAGACTTCGATACGCTCAAGATCATAAAAATTATTTGCGCGGTAGGGGCCTACGCCGCTGAGGTAAAAGCCGTCTGCGTAAGTGCCAACGCCGGGATCGATACCCAGTGTCACAAGGTCTATACCCACACCACGAATGGTAATACGATCAGTGCCAGTCACTTGCAAGTTAGGCGTAGCGGCTGTCAGATCCTCTAGATTATCAATACCGTATTCTTTAAGATGATCGGCCGTAAACGCTGTTATAGAGATACCGGTTTTCATCAAAGCGGTCTCACGCTTATTTGCCGTAACAATAACTTCTTCTAGCATTGTTTGGGCGAGAACAGGTTCTATACTGAGGCTGGCTGCCACAATGGCTAGGCCCATAAGACGAGATTTTTTCTGGAATTTGAGTTTCATATCTACACCCTCTCAATCAATTATTTTGTTTGGCTAACAATTTGGTACTTCCCGTTATGCGATACGCTTGAGACCTAAAAGGCACTCCAGGAGTCATATTCACTCCATCCGCTATATATGCACAGAAGCAAATTTATAGTCTTAATATATGTCTGTCAACATATTTAATGAAATTAATCTAAGGCAAATGCCATGCCAAGACGGAAGATATGTCTAGATATAAGGGGTTTAGTGGCGATATTGGGAGTGGAGAAAAGTTTTCTAAAATAGCCTGCCAGGCGGCCAAACCTGCTATTGCAAGACAAACTGGCATCATAAAAACGGGATAAGGCGGTTGAAATTAAGCGCCAGGGAGTGAGCTATGTGATTTATTCGCCGTTGCCCAGCAGCATTGAGACCAGCATATCGCCATGTGCCTCAACTCTGGCTTCCTCGTGTGAATCCACTCCAAATAACAGATCACATTCAGGCGCGAAGGAAAAAATCGTATTACTGGCCGTCACCATAATGTAATACCAGTGCACATAGGCAGACTCGTCCAGGCCGACGACATGCATTACCAGCTCACGCATAGCCAGTGCAGCGGGTTTGATATGTTTATCTACTAAATAACGTATTCGCCAGCTGTCCTGTATCGCTTCCTGACTCATTAATCGACCCAGCTCGGGGTATTGGGAATGATAACGAATGTGAAAACGAATAATAAAAACCAGGCTATCGCGTTCCGAAAGATCTCTCAGTATGTCCGAGCGTTCCTCCAGTTGTTCCTTCATTCTGCCAAAGGTATTGTCTGCTACCGTTTTCCAGAGAGAGTCTTTATCGCCAAAGTGATAAACCACCAAGCCGCGCTGTACCGCTGCGGCGTTTTCTATATCACGTACCGAAACACCGTCAAAACCTTGCTCTGAGAACATGCGAGTGGCGGCTTCAAGAATTTTTGCACGCGTAATCTCGGTACGTTCCTGTACTCGACGGGTGCGTTTCTTAACTGGTTGTGGCTTTGTATCAGGCATCAATCATTTATTCTGTAGGGTTCAGGAAACACTTGCTAAACAGCATATATCGATATTCATGCTTCTCTTCCTTAAGATATCACTTATCACATTGCTAGCAAATTTTTGGCCATCATGAGGATGTTGAACAGTAAATGCAAGCGGGCAAAATTCTATTGCACCGAAGTTTTGCAATAAAAAAGGCCATCCTAAGATGGCCTTCGTCTTGCTAAATATACGATCTAGGTAGCTTCGATGGCCTCTCGTACCTTCTTCATCGCATTGCCTTCAAGCTGGCGAATACGCTCGGCTGAAATACCATATTTATCGGCCAATTCATGCAAAGTCGCCTTGGATTCGGACAACCAGCGGCTGGCTAATATATCTTTTGCGCGTTCATCAAGCGTTGCCATAGCGGCATGTAATTTATCTTCACCGCTCTGCTCCCAGTCGGCATCTTCAAGCAGCGTAGCCGGGTTAGCACTGTGATCTTCCAGGTAATGTGCCGGGGCATAACTTTCGTCTTCATCGGGGGCACCATCGAAAGATGCATCAAAGGCAGCCAAACGCCCTTCCATTCGCTGAACTTCGGTTACATCGACACCCAAATCGCCGGCCACCGCTTTGGCTTCTTCATGGCTTAACCAGCCCAGGTTTTTCTTTGCACCACGCAGATTAAAAAATAATTTGCGCTGTGCTTTGGTTGTAGCGACTTTGACGATACGCCAGTTACGCAGTACATATTCGTGCATTTCGGCTTTAATCCAGTGCACAGCAAAAGACACCAGACGCACACCCTTTTCAGGATTAAAACGCTTAACGGCTTTCATCAAACCGACGTTACCTTCCTGAATCAGGTCGGCAAGTGGCAAACCATAGCCGGTATAAGACCGGGCAATATGCACAACAAAACGCAGGTGACTCAGTACCAGCTCACGAGCAGCCTCCAGATCTTCCTGGTGATACAGACGGTTAGTCAGTTCCAGCTCTTGCTCGCGCGTCAAAATAGCAACGCCATTGACCGTCTGCAGGTAGGCATTTAGATTGCCGCCCGGGGTCAGCGCAACAGTTTTGGGTAAATTACTCATATAAGGTGTTTCCTCGCTCATAGGGGAATATTCTAGCACTCTTTTTGTTAGAGTGCTAATACGCGAAAAGTTCAATTTAATCAGTGAATTAGAGTTAATTCAACGACTTAGCGTGGCTCAATAGCGCCCAAATGTCGAGTAACCGCCAACCAGGCACCCAATAAACCCAATATACCAGCGCCCAACAGCAGCGCCAGGCTTTGCATGGGGCCAGGCAGCAGCAATGCAAAATCGCCGCCATATAGACCAACCAGGCGTGCCACCGCACCCCCCAACCAAAGCAAAGCGACAACTACAATAATCCAGGCGGCCAAACCGCCCCCCAAACCATACCACCAGCCAGTATATAAAAATGGCCGGCGCACAAACGCGTCAGTAGCGCCGACCAGCTTGGTGACTACGATTTCATCGCGCCGGTTTTCAATGGCCAAACGTATTGTATTGCCCATCACCAGTAAGACACCCAGCGCCAGCATTAGTGCCAGTGCGGCTATCGCCCGACGCCCCAAATCCATCATCGCGTAGAGCCGCTGTACCCATTCTAGATCGAGCTCAGCCTGATCAACGGGGTCCAACTTTCCAAGGCGTGCCACCAAAGCATCGGTCTGTTCAGCCGTTGCTAAATGCTGAGCGGGTTTTACCACAATAACCGCTGGCAAGGGGTTGTAGGCCAGCGCATCAAGTACATCGCCATAACCAGAGATGGATTTAAACTCTACCAGCGCGTCAGCCGCAGAAATATATTCAATGGCCGCAATTTCACCATCAGCGAGTAAGTTTTTGGCCAGTTGCTGGCCTTCCTCTTCACTCACCGTATCATTCAAATACAAAGACACTCTGGCACTGCCGTCCCAGCCACTACTGAGTTGCTCCAGGCTACCCAGCGCTAAATAGAGTGCTGCTGGCAAGGCCAAAGCGATGCCGATAACCATCCAGGTCATCAGGCTATCACCCGGTTTGCGCAGTAAACGCCGCAGGCTTGCCCAGCATTCCTGTTTATGGCTTGCCCGCCAGGCTTTTAGCTTTTGACCGAGCCCGGTATGGGACTGCTGGGCTCCTTTTTGCTTGGTATCTCGTCGTGCGACTTTAGCCATGGTTAGCGCCCCAATACCGGACTGGACAATCGACCCTGACTCAAACTCATCATTCGATATGGCATACGCGCAATCAAAGCCAGGTCGTGGGTTGCTATCAATACCGTAACCCCCACCTGATTAAATTGCTCAAATAGGTTCATGATGTCTGCCGATAACTCAGGGTCCAAATTTCCGGTGGGTTCATCGGCCAATAACAAAGCGGGCTTGTTCACCACGGCACGCGCTATACCCACGCGCTGCTGCTCTCCACCCGACAAAGCTATAGGGTTTTGTTTTTCCTTATTCAATAAACCCACCTTGTCGAGGGCCGCGCGTACTCGACGAGAAACCTCCCGCGAATCATGGCCGGCAATCACCAGCGGCAGAGCCACATTGTCAAATACACTGCGATCAAACAATAAGTGATGGCTCTGAAATACCACGCCGATATTTCGCCGATGCGCGGGAATGTGGCGCCGCCCCAAGCTCTTCAGGTTAGTGCCATTAACCCATACCTGGCCGGCTGTTGGCCGCTCCATCAACATGGTCAGCTTCAGCAAAGTGCTCTTTCCCGCGCCGGAATGGCCGGTTAAAAATACCATTTCACTGGGCTCAATATGAAAGCTGAGGCGATTGAGGGCCTCTTGTCCGGTGGAATAGCGTTTGCTGACGTTATCGAACTGAATCATGATTCGGCGAACAAAGCCTCAATGAAATCGCTGGCAACAAAGGGCCTTAAGTCTTCCAATTGCTCACCCACTCCAATAAACCGAATTGGCAGAGCCAATTTTTGAGCGATAGCAAAAATAATGCCGCCTTTGGCCGTGCCATCGAGTTTGGTTAACGCCAGACCCGTCACCCCCACAGCAGACTGAAAAGCCTGTGCCTGAGTTAGAGCATTCTGACCGGTACCGGCGTCAAGCACCAAAAGGACTTCATGCGGGGCCGCATCATCAAGCTTGCCCATCACTCGCACGACTTTTTTTAGCTCCTCCATCAAATGATCTTTGTTATGCATGCGACCGGCGGTATCCGCAATAAGCACATCGACCCCTCGACTCTTGGCCGCCTGCAGGGCATCAAATATGACCGAGGCACTGTCTGCGCCGGTATGCTGGGCAATCACTGGAATATCGTTGCGCTCCCCCCAAACCTGTAATTGCTCAACGGCGGCGGCGCGAAAAGTATCACCTGCAGCCAGCATCACCGACTTACCCTCATTTTGCAGACGGCGGGCGAGCTTACCAATGGTGGTTGTCTTGCCTACACCATTGACGCCCACCACCAAAATCACAAAAGGCGTATTGTCCTCGATATTGAGCTTTACTTCGCAGGGCACCAGTAGCTGTGAAAGCTCCGACTGCAATGATTGATAGAGCGCACGGGTACTCGAAAGCTCTTTGCGAGCAACCTGGTCTGTCAGGCTGCTAATAATTCTGTTGGTGGCTTCTACCCCGACATCTGCCACTAGTAGCTGGGTTTCCAGCTCCTCCAGCAAATTATCATCTATTTCCTTCTCCCCCAGGAATAACTCACCAAAACCCTTGGAGAAGTTACTGCTGGTACGGCTTAAACCCGATTTCAGTCTGCCAAACATGCCGGATTTTGCTGCGGTGTCCACGGTATCGTCCGTGGAAGCCAAAGGCGCCGGTGTCTCTTTGTTTCGTCTAAATAATGCCATTTGGTACGGGTTTCTCTCAAATTCTGTTATTAACACTGCAAATACTTACGCTATGCTAACAGTTTACTGTGCCGGAGTTTAAGCTTCTATGTCCTTTAAACCGCAAGCGCCAAAATCGTCTCGCGCCAACGTCGGTGCGGTACGCATCATAGGAGGTCAATGGCGTGGCCGAAAATTGGCCGTACCGGAAGTAGAAGGCCTGCGCCCCACCGGCGACCGGGTTCGAGAAACCCTGTTCAACTGGTTACGCAAAGATCTATACCAGGCCCGTTGTATAGACCTTTTTGCCGGCAGTGGCGCACTGGGTTTTGAGGCCCTGAGCCAGGGAGCCAGCTATGCCTTGATGCTGGAAAAAGACCGCGGCGCGATCTCTCTGCTGGAACAAAATATCCAGCTATTTACCGCCGCTGCCGAGGTCACGCGAGTAGATACGCTAGCCTGGTTAAAAGAACAACACGACGCCGAACAAACATTTGATATTGCCTTTGTCGACCCGCCTTTTGCACTCAACTGCTGGGACGAGACATTGGCTTTGCTGACTGAGCGCCATCTTATCAAACATGAAGGCTATATCTACGTGGAGTGCCCCCTTAACCACCCGCTGGAACTACCCAAAGGCTGGCACTGGCACAAGCAAGGCAGTGGCGGACAGGTTAGCTACGGATTACTAGCCGCAAGCACGTAAGTTCGCTAAACTGCGGCCTCCTTTATAGAGTGAATTCCACTATGACCATCGTGGTTTACCCCGGCACTTTTGACCCCATCACCAACGGCCATACCGATCTGGTAGAGCGCGCGGCTAAAATGTTCGACAAAGTTATCGTCGCCATTGCTGCCAGTGAAAAAAAAGGCCCTCTGTTCAGTCTTGAAGAACGGGTAGATTTATGCCGCGAAGTACTAAAACATTTGGACAATGTAGAAGTCACTGGCTTTGCCGAGCTAGTAGTCGATTTTGCTGAAAAATGCGATTCCAATGTGGTTTTGCGAGGTTTGCGTGCGGTCTCTGATTTTGAATATGAATTTCAGCTCGCCAATATGAACCGGGCAATCAAGCCGCATTTTGAAACGGTATTTCTAACACCGGCGGATCATCTTTCCTATATTTCGTCTTCTCTGGTGCGGGAGATAAGCAGCCTGGGAGGCGATGTATCAAAATTTATCGACCCGGTGGTCTGCAGCGCACTGAACGAGAAGTTTGACCACGACTAACGCTGGCAATGACGACAAAACACGGTTGCACGCTGGCCCAGCCGTGAAAGACTTAAACTGCGATCACAAACACAACAAGGCTGTCCTTCCCTGCCATATACCTGCAGTTCTTGCTGGAAGTAACCTGGTTTACCCTCGCCATCGACAAAATCACGCAGGGTCGTACCGCCTTTCTCGATGGCTGCTGCCAGTATCCTTTTAATTGCATCAGACAATACACGATAGCGTGCCAGAGAAACTCGCCCGGCCGCTCGATCAGGCCGTATGCCTGCGGCAAACAGCGCTTCGTTGGCGTAGATATTACCCACCCCAACCACAATATGACCATCCATAATAAAGGTCTTGATTGCGCCCTTGCGCCCTCGTGAACGCTGATAGAGATAGTCGCCATCGAGATCCTGCGACAGGGGTTCTGGCCCCAACGCAGACAAAAGGCTGTGCTCGGCCGGATCGCCTGTTACCCACAGGGCCGCGCCAAATCGGCGCGGATCACGCAGGCGTAAGGCTTGCCCGTTACTAAAGACAACATCCAAATGATCATGGGCACCTGAAGGTTCGTTGGCGCTTACTATCCTCAGGCTGCCCGACATGCCTAAATGCAGCATCAAATGGCCGCTATCCTCTAGCGATAATAATAGATACTTGGCCCGACGAAAGACTTTGGTAATCGTTCGCCCTTGCATGTGTGTCTGGAGATCCGCAGGCACAGGCCAGCGCAATTTCGGCTGGCGCACAATAATATCGACAACTTGCTGGCCTACACAATGGGGCGCAATACCTCGGCAGGTAGTCTCAACTTCGGGTAGCTCCGGCATAACAGGGTCCTGTCACTGTAAAGATTATTTACCAGACACAAAAAAGCCCGACACAAGTCGGGCTTTTACCGGGTACAAGGCCTACTTAATTTTGCCTTCCTTGTACATGACGTGCTGACGCACGACCGGATCATATTTTTTCATTTCCATCTTCTCTGGAGTATTACGCTTGTTCTTGTCAGTCGTGTAGAAATGACCAGTACCAGCACTAGAGTTAAGACGGATTTTATCGCGTGCACTTTTCGCCATGATCTACTCCTTAAACCTTTTCGCCGCGACCGCGCAGGTCAACAAGGACCTGATCAATACCGCATTTGTCGATGATACGCATACCTTTGGCAGATACACGAAGCTTTATAAAACGATTCTCAGACTCAACCCAAAAACGATGAGAATGAAGATTTGGCAAAAAACGACGCTTGGTACGGTTTTTTGCGTGAGAAACGTTATTCCCGGATACTGGCCTCTTGCCTGTAACCTGACATACTCTTGACATGTTGACTGCCTCTCCACCCGCGGTGGTTTTACTCAATTACACTAAAATTTGGTTCGAAATCTGGTTACTGGTTTTTCCAGCTCTCGCAGAGCGCGACTTTATACCAGAAGCCATAGCCCATAGCAACTGATTAGCCGAAAATCGCGCATTTTAGCTGGCTATAATAATCCTCGCTCAGCCAATGATACCGGCTGCCCGTCACCAACAACCAAATGATCAAGAACCCGAATATCGACCAGCTGTAAAGCATCCTGCAAGCGACGAGTAATACGAATATCCGCCTGACTCGGTTCGGCAACCCCCGACGGGTGGTTATGGGCAAATATTATCGCCGCCGCATTCAGCGCCAAAGCCCGCTTTACCACCTCTCGAGGGTATACGCTGGCACCGTCTATTGTGCCGGTAAATAAGTCCTCACAGCAGATCACTGCATGCTGGTTGTCTAGAAACAACGCAGAAAAGACTTCATGCTCGCGATGACGCAAATGGCTGCTGAAAAAATTACGGGTAGCCTGAGGACTATCCATGACTTCGGCAGGCGAAAGAGAGTGCAATAAATGGCGTCGAGACATTTCCAGCCCAGCCTGAAGCAAGACATAACGTACCGGCCCGACACCTGGAACGCCACAAAACGTTGTCGCGTCTGCCTCTAATACGCCCCTTAAGCCATTGAAACGGTTCAATAAGTCCCGCGCTAGGTCGAGCGCCGTTTTGCCCGCCATACCACTACCCAGAAAAATTGCCACCAACTCGGCATCCGATAATGCGTGGGGACCCAAATTTAGAAGTTTTTCACGCGGCCGCTCGGTTTGCGGCCAGTCACTTATTGCCATAACGACTCCTTGTCAGGCTAAAAACTACGCAATTCCTTTGCGCAATGTTATCTTTAACGACCCTTTTACGGACCGACTGTGGCAACTTAACATGTACCGACTGGCAAACAAACACATTATCCTGGGCATTAGCGGTGGCATCGCGGCCTATAAAAGTGCTGAACTAGTCCGCCGTCTAACCGAGGTTGGTGCTCATGTGCAGGTCGTAATGACTAAGGCTGCGACTGAATTCATTACCCCGCTGACTTTACAGGCACTGTCAGGCAACCCGGTCCACCTTGACCTGCTCAACCCGGAAGCTGAGGCCGCTATGGGCCACATCGAACTGGCGCGCTGGGCTGATCTGGTCATTATCGCACCCGCTACTGCCGATATTATGGCCAGATTGGCAACCGGACGAGCCGATGACCTGCTCACCACTCTCGCTCTGGCCACCAACGCCCCCATTGCGCTAGCACCCGCTATGAATCAAGCCATGTGGCTAGACCCCGCCACACAAGACAACCTGACAACACTGTCGCAAAGAGCGTATGCCATTTTTGGCCCTAATCAGGGCGAACAGGCATGCGGTGACGTCGGCCCAGGTAGAATGCTGGAGCCCGAGCAGTTACGGGATCATGCCGCAGCCCTGTTCGATACTCGCCTGCTCGACGGCTGCCAGCTACTGATAACCGCAGGGCCAACCCGAGAGGCTCTGGACCCGGTACGCTATATCAGCAATCATTCCTCCGGAAAAATGGGTTTTGCTATTGCCGCTGCGGCGCAAGAGGCCGGTGCCCGCGTTCATCTCATTGCAGGGCCAGTCAACCTCGCCACCCCGGCCAATGTAAGCAGAACAGACGTCTCCAGCGCTCAAGAGATGCTGGATGCTACGCTGAAGCTCGTATCCAGCTGCGATATTTTTATTGCTACAGCAGCGGTTGCCGACTACAGGCCGGCCCAGGCCGAAGATCAAAAAATCAAAAAAAACGCACAAACCATGACTCTCACACTGGAGCGTAACCCCGATATACTGGCGCAGGTAGCGGCTTTAGCCGACAAACCCTTCACCGTGGGTTTTGCTGCAGAAACTCAGGACGTCAAACACTATGCCAGAGACAAACTGGCACGTAAGAATCTGGATATGATCGTTGCCAACGACGTGTCACGTACCGACATTGGCTTTAATAGTGACGCCAATGAGGCCGTAGCCATATGGGCCGATGGAGAACAAGAGCTCGGCTTAAGCTCAAAAACACAGCTTGCTCGCAGCCTGGTAGCCCTTATTGCCGCCCACAAAAAGTGACAAACGAACCGCTTTGCAACAGAATACAAGCCTAATGACTGGCACTTGCACTAAATTGCGCAAACAATATAGAGCCATTACGCCTTATGAATATTGCCGTACAAAATAAAGCCAGCCTGAAAAAACTACTTCGGCCAATATTGGCCTTGGGGCTAGTCGCCAGCCTGCTGTTTGTGGGTAGTGCTCTATTAGTACATTTTGTTATCGTCAACCAAGCCAACGAACGACAGCTTATCCTGATGAGCAGCCAAAAAGTTGATGACTACTCAAGAGCTGTCGCGGGCTACCTGAGCAGCCAACAGGAGGATTTAGCTCGATTAGCCAACTACGATCTAGTGCGGCATGCGGTAACAACCGCTCTTGATGACGAGCGCGAGCTCATTGCCGAGGAGTTTCAGGAAGCCTATGCAGATGCCGTCAAGCTGACCTTACTTCCGCTAAGCCCACTGGGTATTGCCGCGAGCAGCTTTCCCGCTGAGCAATTCAACCCGATCGAAATCGATATGATTCGAGCCGCCAGCTACGACGAGCCGGCTTATCCCGAAGCCAGCACTAACGGCAAAAATTTCAAACTGGTGTTGGCGCAACCCATAAAAGATACAAAAGGCACCATTGTTGGCGTCGCATTGCTCAATATCCGCATAAATGCCTTAACTAAACAGTTGGCCAAATTGGCCGTTAATCAGGGAGAACTAATCCTGGAGCAGGGGCACCATGCCCAGAACCCCATCAGTCTGGCTCGCATCGGGGTAGGCAGTGACAGCGCCCCAGCTGTGATGGCAACGGTAGAGAACAGCAACAACTGGCGATTGACCTTTATTCCTTCAAAAGCGTTACAAGCCATAGCCTCCATGGATACCACCATTATCTGGCTCTCCTATGCAGGCGCCGTTGTGGTGGTATTTCTACTGTGTGGACTGATCTATCGTAGTACCGTCGGAATACTCACCCGCGAAGCCGCCGCACTGGACCAATACCTGGCAATGCTGGGCCAGTCTCCGGCTGAACCTGCAGACCCGGCACTGACGCTTGCCCCGCTGGCAGAAATCGCTGAGCGAGCACGCAGATTACGAGCCGAGAAAATTACTGCTAGACAACAACGTGCAACCGAGCAAACCAAGAAGCAGGCCAAACCAGCACAAAAAAAAGCTGAAAAAAAACGCTCGGCTATAGTCAAAGAAACCATTGAGCCTGCAGCCGTACTAACACCTGAACTCAATCTATTTGAAGGTGGCCATGAGCCCGAATATGTCAGCATGCCTGCGCATATTTTTCGTGCCTACGACATCCGCGGACTGGCTGGCACTGAATTAAGTGACAGTGCGGCTTATCAAATAGGAAGAGGCTTTGGCAGCAATCTGGATGAGCAGAGCAAGTCGGTCATTGTTGCCCGTGACGGGCGGCTAAGCAGCCCTGAAATAACTGATCATCTGGTACAGGGTTTATTAGATAGTGGCGCCAATGTCACCAACATTGGTGCCGTACCAACACCTTTGATGAACTTTGCCACCCATACACTGGGCATCAGCAATGGCCTTATGGTAACGGGCAGCCACAACCCGAAAGAATATAACGGCATCAAAATGGTGCAAAATCAGGCGAGCCTGACCGCAGAAGAGATTCAACAGCTTTATCAGCGCATAGCCGAAAAGCAGTTTACCAACGGACATGGGGAATACTCCGAGCAATCAATAGAAGAGAGATACGTCGATTATATTGCCAAAGAAATTGGCCCGCTGGAGCCGATGCGTGTTGTTATCGATGCCGGTAATGGTATCGCTGGTAACATCGCCACACTCGTTTTTAGCGCTCTCAACTGCGAGGTAATACCCCTCTATTGCGATGTCGATGGCAACTTCCCCAATCACCATCCTGATCCAACTGTGGCTGAAAACCTGAGTGATTTAATTACCATGGTGAATACCTGCGAGGCCCATATTGGACTGGCCTTTGACGGCGACGGTGATCGCCTTGGGGTTGTCACAGGCACGGGACAAGTGGTTGTCGCCGATACATTGCTCGCAATTTTTGCTCGCGACGTTCTCAGCAAAGAACCAGGCTCTACCATTGTCTATGATGTTAAATGCTCCCGTGTACTGGATCAAACTATCGTGCAGCACGGTGGCAAACCGCTGATGTGGAAGAGCGGACACTCTATGATTCGCGCCAAAGTGAACGAAACCAATGCCGCACTGGGTGGAGAATGCAGCGCACACTTCTTTTTTAACGATAGCTGGTTCGGCTTTGATGATGGTATTTACGCCGGCGCTCGATTACTCGAAATTATCAATCGCTATCAGGAGCCTCTAGACAAAATCGCTGGCGATTTCCCAATGCCACCGAGTACGCCGGAAATCGCTATCGCTATCGACGAACAGGACAAATTTGCCATTGTTGAGGCCATCAGCCAGAATGCCGCCTTTGGCGATGCACAGCTGACAAAAATTGACGGCCTGCGGGTAGACTACCCCGAAGGCTGGGGTCTGCTAAGAGCCTCCAATACAACTTCAAATTTAATATTACGCTTTGAAGCTGACAACATAATGGCGCTGAAAGAAATCAAACAGCGCTTTAAGTACGCACTACTGGCAGAACAGCCGTCACTGTCGGTCAAACTATAAGCAAGACGAGAAATTTATGTCCGCCGAACTGAAAAATGCCATGGAAGTCGCCAATGTCTTAACTGAGGCATTGCCGTATATCCAACGCTTTGCCGGAAAAACCATTGTGGTGAAATTTGGTGGCAACGCGATGGTAGAACCTGAGCTAAATCATGATTTTGCACGTGATATTGTGCTTATGAAGCTGGTTGGAATGAACCCCATTGTGGTACATGGTGGTGGCCCGCAAATAGGGGACTTGTTAGAGAAACTCAATATTCAGTCAGAGTTTATTGATGGTATGCGAGTCACTACCCAGGAAACCATGGATGTTGTCGAAATGGTTTTAGGCGGCGCCGTTAATAAAGGCATTGTGGCTACCATTAACCAGCACGGGGGACGAGCCATCGGTATCACTGGCAAAGATGGCAACCTGATTCGGGCTCGTCAGCTCAAGGTTGAAAGGCTGTCTCCAGAAACCGACGTACCGGAGATTATTGATTACGGGCACGTTGGCGAAATCACCGCTATAAACACCGAAGTACTGAATACGCTTATCAGCAGTAACTTCATTCCAGTCATCGCACCTATTGGTGCTGGCCGCGACGGTACTTCGTTTAATATTAATGCCGACATCGTTGCCGGGAAAATTGCCGAAGTCATGCAGGCAGAAAAACTGGTTTTACTGACTAATGTTCAAGGACTGCAAGACAAAAAGGGTGAGGTATTAACGGGCCTGTCAACTAATGAGGTTGCTGAACTAATAGCAGACGGCACCATATACGGCGGAATGTTACCCAAAATTAATTGCGCGCTGGAGTCGGTTAAAGGCGGCGTCACCTCCGCCCATATTATTGATGGCCGCGTTCCCCATGCAGTACTTCTGGAGATATTTACCAACGAAGGTGTAGGTACCTTGATTACCAACAAACGTTCAGTGATAAACTGACTATTTTATCGACTACGGCACTTTGCATATTGCCAGCAGCGGTGCTTGCCGTTAGGATGATTCTCCACCGCAAAAAATCATCTGCTGCGGCCACCATAAAAACGTAAAATAAAAAGCGACGCGGTATGCCACATACTGAAAAAAAAACATCTCGCCGCCAGGGAATTCTGCAGGCGCTAGCGCATCATCTGGAACACCATCCCGGTAAGCGTATAACAACAGCAGCGTTGGCTCGTGAAGTCGGCGTGTCTGAAGCGGCCCTGTATCGACATTTTCCCAGTAAATTCAAGATGTTTGAAGGACTGATAGAGTTCGTAGAGGAAGCCATTTTCAGTCGCGTGAATGTCATCACTGCCGAGCAATCGGGGGCGCTTGACAGCATCGCTAAAATCCTTAGCCTGATACTCACTTTTTGTGAAAAAAACCCTGGCATAACGCGTATATTAACGGGCGATGCCATTACCGGTGAAAACGAAAAATTGCATGCCCGAGTGGTGCAGTTTTTTGATCGCATTGAGTTACAGATCAAACAAATTCTTCGAGAAGCTGAAATTCGTGAGGGCTTGCGTACCGTCATAACTGTAAGTGCCACCGCCAACCTGCTGATGGCCGCGGCTGATGGTCGTATTCATCAATATGTACGAAGCGAATTCAAACGCCGACCAACGGAGTATTGGTCCGAGCAATTGCCTATTTTACTGGAGGGTATGGTGCGCAAAGTTGATTCCAGCCTAAGCAGTAACATCTAAGCTGTTAACGCTGTTTGCTTAATTCCTGTCGCAGACGGATTCTCTCTGACAACAATTGGAACCGTTCCAAATCAGCCGCATACGATTGCTCAACTGTCTTACGATCCTTTATTCTCTGAGCCAGAGAGGTTTCGGTATAGGATATTTCCTGCTTCAGGCCCGCTGCCGTATCCAACAGGATCTTTTTAGGCTCTTTACCTTTTCGTTGAAGCTTGGCTAATTCCATCTGATTGGCCTCAAGCGCTTCTTTTTGTGCTTTTAGATTATTTTGTAGCAATCGAATGCGTATATCGACTTCTCTCAGAGCCCTCTCGCCAGCTTCCTCAATATCCTTAGAGCGGCTATAGCGTAGTAATAAGGTTTCATCCCACTTCTTCAGTCGTTTCTCTTCGTCTCTCTGTTTTTTACGCTCTGCTTCTCCAGCTTGGTAGACTTTCAATTCCTCTTCGGTAAGCTGGCGAGGGACCGTTTTTATTACTTCGCCGTTTAGGCGAATGATTTCATAGCCATGACGGGCCAGCTCTGGTGGAATACTGTCAGATATGACTTTGACTCCGGATGGCGTCGCGTAGCGGTAATATTGCCCGGCCGCCTGTGCTTCCAGGGCAATGCCCTGTAACACCAATATGGCAGTTAGTATGCGTAGTCTCTGTTTCATTATTTTATGTTAAACACCATATTGGATACGATAGTCGGTCATGGCCGCTACCAGGCCCTCACTCTCACCCTGTTCTTGCAAATAGCCCAGTACATGATCCATACGGATAATACTGACGACAGGTATACCATAATCTCTTTCTACTTCCTGAACAGCTGACAATTCACCCTGGCCGCGCTCACAACGATCAAGACCAATAACCACACCGGCCGGTTCAGCGCCATGGCTACGGATAATATCGATGACTTCCCGTACTGCGGTACCCGCCGTGATAACATCATCAATAATCAATACACGGCCTGCCAATGGCGCGCCCACAATCGTACCACCTTCACCATGCTGCTTGGCTTCTTTGCGGTTAAAGGCAAAAGATTTATCGATATTTTGACGCGCCAAGGCCACTGCCGTGCTAGCCGCAAGAGGAATACCCTTATACGCAGGGCCAAAAATTATGTCCATATCAACGCCGCTTTCGACAATCGCCTCGGCATAACAACGGCCCAATACATCCAGTGCAGAGCCGGATGAAAATGTTCCTGCATTAAAAAAATACGGGCTGATTCGGCCAGATTTGAGTGTAAATTCGCCAAATTTCAAAGCGCCAGCGCGAATCGCCAGTTCAATAAATTCTCTTTGATGCGCTTTCATTCGCGCTGGTACTCCAAGTCGTACTAGAATAGGGGAAGTGGCTATTGTACGTGAGAGCTTAGGCATTCAACTAGTCACCCAATAAATATAATAGCGAATTTTCCAATAAGTGGTCAGCTCAGGTATCATACGCGCTGCTTACGAGGGTTACTTTATGCGAGTTATCAGTTTTTGTGCCGATGGAATCAAACAAGCGGCAAAAAACGGATTTTATGATTGGGCCACAAATCAGGATGCGGACATTATCTGTGTTCAGGATCTGGCTGCCCAGGAATATGATCTACAAGATAACCTGTACCACCCTGACGGGTATTACGGTTATTTCCTCGACAGCCCGGAGCCCAATACTAATGGTGTAGCCATTTATGTCCGCGAGATGCCCAAGGCGATTATGACCGGTCTGGGTTTGGGTGAGGCAGACATGGAGGCGCGCTATATTCAGGCTGACTTTGAACGAATTAGCATTTGTTGTCTGTTTGCGCCTAAAGCGACTGCAGACGATGCCGATAGCATTGCCCACCGCAGGCATTTTTTCGATGCCTACCAGAATCATCTTAATAAGATTCGTAACAAACGTCGCGACTACATTATATGCGGCAGTCTGTTTACTGCCCACCGTGAAATAGATCTCCAGAATCCGGAGGCTGCGGCAAAGCAGCCCGGTTTTACTGAAGACGACAATTTATGGATGGATACGCTTTATCGAGATCTGGGCTACGTCGACGCATTCCGTCAAGTCCGCGACGACAGTGATGAATTTACCTGGTGGCCAGACGGTGATCGCAGCCAGAATGGCTGGCGCTCGGACATTCAAGTAGTCTCCGAGGGCCTGCGCAACCAGGTTGAATACGGCACAATCTACAAAAATCAGGTCTTTTCCTCACACGCCCCACTGGTGATGGATTACGATATCGAGATCTAGCCTGCCAAGGCGGCACGCTGTAGTTCAATTAAGTCTGCAACACCTTCTCTGGCCAAATCCAGCAATGCCTGTGCTTCCTCGGCAGAGAAGGGCTCTCCCTCAGCAGTACCTTGAATCTCAACAAAGCCACCATTTTCAGTCAGTACTACATTCATATCTGTTTCGGCATTGGAGTCTTCAGGGTAATCCAGATCCAGCACCGCCTCACCCTTATATATACCAACAGAAACAGATGCCAGTAGTTGCTTTAAAGGGTTAGTGGTGATTTTTCCCTGCTGTTGTAGCAAAGTGAATGCATCAGCAACCGCAACACACGCGCCCGTTATCGATGCCGTACGCGTACCACCGTCAGCCTGAATAACATCGCAGTCAACGACAAGCGTATTTTCACCCAATGCGGAAAGATCGACTACAGCTCGCAATGAACGACCAATCAATCGTTGAATTTCCTGTGTTCTTCCACTCTGCTTGCCTCGGGCGGCCTCTCTGTTCATACGAGAATTGGTTGAGCGGGGCAACATGCCGTACTCTGCGGTCAACCAGCCCTTGCCCTGTCCACGCAAAAAACCCGGTACGCCACTTTCGACCGATGCGTTACACAATACATGTGTATCACCAAAGCGCACCATCACCGAACCCTCGGCATGACGAGTATAATTGCGCTCCAGACTCACTTTTCGCAATTCGTTATTGGCTCTACCACTGGGTCGATTCGACATGCTATTTAATCCTGTTGTTGGGGGCTGGCGGCGATTATACACAAGGCAGACGGAATTATTATGCCGCTTGAGTACAGTTAGCCCATTTTTACTCTGAAAGCATCTACGCAGCGCCAGCCGGGTAGGCTAGAATGGCGGCTAATTCACAAGGTTAATACTATGTCCAAAATTCACAGCATGACCGCCTTCAGCCGCCTGGAGTCAAACTGCACCTGGGGTCAGCTCACGTGGGAAATACGCTCGGTAAACCATCGCTATCTTGAGCCCTCGTTTAAATTGCATGATATGGGCCGCTCCTGCGAGCCTATGCTGCGCGAACATCTACGCCAGCAACTCAGTCGGGGCAAGGTAGATTGCATGTTACGTATAACACTGGGCGCAAACGAGGGCGCTCAATTGGCAATCAACGAAACACAGGTCAATGCGCTGCTGGAAGCTCAACGAAAAATTGCCGCCATCAGTGATCAGTCGACGCCGCTATCAACTGCGAGCATCCTCGGCTGGCCAGGCGTACTGGAAGATCAAGCTACCGATCGCGAAGCGGTTAACGCTGACGTCATCACAACGTTCAAAGCGGCGGTGAACGAGCTCAGGCAATCCAGAGAACGGGAGGGCGCCGAACTCCAACAGATGATCGATATTCGCCTGGATAAGCTGGAACAGGAAGTTGCACTGGTAAAACAGGAGCTACCAAAATTACTGCAGGCCCAGAGACAAAAACTGGAAGATCGGCTGGCAGACATCAAGGCGGAGCTCGATCCTAACCGCCTGGAACAAGAGCTGGTGATGGCCGCTCAAAAAGCGGATGTAGACGAAGAGATGGATCGGCTTGCGACTCATATCACCGAGGTAAGGCGTGTCCTCCATAAAGGAGGGGCATGTGGACGCCGCCTCGATTTCCTTATGCAGGAGCTCAATAGAGAAGCGAATACGCTATCTTCCAAATCGGTGGCAAGTATTACAACCCAGGCCGCAGTTGAAATGAAAGTATTGATCGAGCAAATGCGCGAACAGATCCAGAATATAGAGTAAAACATGAACCAATCTATCGCCAAAGGCACGCTATATACTATTTCCGCGCCATCCGGGGCAGGTAAAACCAGCCTTGTGCAAGCCTTAACCCAAAAGATGGACCATCTACAGGTGTCGATTTCCCACACTACTCGTGGAAAACGGTCAGGAGAACAAGACGGTCGCGACTATCATTTTGTCAATACGGAAACATTTACCGCCATGCTGCAGGAAAATGCATTTTTGGAGCATGCCCAAGTTTTTGAAAACTACTACGGCACCTCGCAGCAGTGGGTTGAAGATCGCTTACTCGCAGGTGACGATGTAATACTCGAGATTGACTGGCAAGGCGCGGCGCAAATTCGGCAAAAGCTCACCGATACAGTAGCCATTTTTATACTGCCGCCTTCGCGAGCGGCGCTACACAAACGTCTTACCGGTCGAGGCCAGGACAGTGAAGAGGTGATTCAGCGCCGACTGGCCGATGCCAAAAACGAAATGAGCCACTATGTTGAAGCCAACTTTTTGGTTATAAACGACGACTTCGATACGGCTCTCGAACAGCTTCAGGCCATTTTTATCAGCCAACAACAACGCCTCGAATCACAAAATATCCGCTACGCAGGTTTACTTCAAGAGCTTCTGGCTTGAAAATACCTACAAGTGGTTCCCTAAGCCGCTGATTTTTAGTATAATTCACCACCATACGGGATCAGCTAGTGGCTGGTCCCGTCCCTTTTGACACAAAGCATGAGAAAGCAATGGCTCGAGTTACTGTAGAAGACTGCCTGGAAAACGTAGATAACCGTTTTAATTTGGTGATGATCGCTAGCAAGCGCGCTCGTCAACTTACCGTTGATGGCAAAAAGCCCATGGTCGAAGCAGATAACGACAAGGCGACCGTTATTGCCTTACGTGAGATCTCTGAAAACCTGGTTAATGGTAGTATCCTTACTGAAGTGGATACCGACTTTCCTGAAGATGAGCTAGTCAGCCTGGTTCAGGATGACGAGGTTTCCTCCAGCATCTAGGAACCCGTAACATGGTGAGCGGCCGCATGCTCTTTCTACACCACCCTGTAACAGGGGGCATGCCATGCAAACCATAGAGTCTCTTGCCGACACACTGGCAGACTATCTAGAAAGCCCTCAAATAAACGCTGTTCGACGAGCCTACTATTATGCGGAACAAGCGCATGATGGCCAGCTGCGCCGCAGTGGCGAACCGTATGTGACTCACCCCTTGGCTGTGGCTTGTATCCTCGCAGATATGCGCATGGATCATGAAAGCCTGATTGCGGCCTTGCTACATGATGTCATCGAAGATACGGGTATCAGTAAACAGGCGCTCGCAACTCAATTTACTCCAGCGGTCGCCGACCTGGTAGACGGCGTCAGCAAACTCACCCAAATCGAGTTCCGCTCCAAAGCCGAGGCACAAGCCGAAAACTTTCAAAAAATGGCACTGGCTATGGCCAAGGATATCCGCGTCATTTTGGTAAAATTGGCTGACCGCTTGCATAATATGCGAACGCTGGGTGTTCTCAGGCCAGATAAACGACGGCGTATAGCCAAAGAAACTCTTGAGATCTATGCACCAATCGCCAATCGTCTGGGCATGCATAACCTGCGCATAGATTTCGAAGAGTTGGGCTTCGCAACCATGCACCCGATGCGCGCACGACGCTTTCATTCTGCACTTAAGGCTGTACGCGGAAACCGAAAGGAATTACTCGAAAATATTCGCTCTGCGATGCTCGAAAGGCTTGAACAGGAGGGCCATCAAGCCAGCGTGCTGGGCCGAGAGAAACATCTCTACGGTATTTACCAAAAAATGAAACAGAAGCGGAAGTCCTTTACTGACATCATGGACGTTTTCGCATTTCGCATTATTGTTGATTCTGTAGACACCTGTTACCGCGTACTGGGCATAATTCATAGCATGTATAAACCCGTCGCGGGACAATTCAAAGACTATATAGCTATCCCCAAGGCCAATGGCTACCAATCACTGCATACGGTACTTTTCAGCTCCCACGGGGTACCAATAGAAGTCCAGATAAGAACTCTTGAAATGGAAGAGATGGCCAACAACGGCATCGCGGCACACTGGCTTTATAAAAGCGGTAGTAACGAAAGTAGCAATAGCCAACAACGCGCCCGACAGTGGGTTCAAGGGCTACTTGAGATGCAAGAAGTCGCTGGTAACTCATTGGAATTTATAGAAAACGTCAAAATTGATCTATTCCCCGATGAAGTGCATGTATTTTCGCCAAAGGGACAAATCTATACTCTGCCGGCAGGATCAACCGCGGTAGACTTTGCCTATGCGGTACACACTGACGTCGGAAACAGCTGTGTCAGTTGCCGTATTAACCGCAAACTTGCTCCGCTTTCCGAACCCCTGCAAAATGGTCAAACTGTTGAAATAATTACCTCCACCACCTCTACGCCAAACCCATCGTGGCTTAATTTTGTTATTACCGGCAAGGCCCGAACGACTATCCGACATTTCCTGAAACACCAGCGTGAGTCCGACGCGGGCGACCTGGGTCGTCAGTTATTAGAACAGGCGCTGCGAGATTTGGGCAGCTCGCTGGATGGGATTAGCGAACATCAGACTGAAAAATTTAACCAGAGTACCGGCGTTTCATTATCTAAAGCCATGGAAGAGATCGGCCTTGGTGATCGCGTAGCCCTTCTCAGTGCGCGTAAATTACTCGATCTTAGTGATAAAAGTGCACCGCAGGGACAACCCTTTGCAATCGCCGGTACCGAAGGCCTAACCGTAGATTATGCGGGCTGTTGCCACCCTTTACCTGGGGAACACATTATCGGTCATCTTAGCAGCGGCCGCGGTATCGTAGTGCACTTGGAGAACTGCAATAATGTACAGCGAGTTCGGCGTGACCATGAGAAAACTATTCCCTTAGTCTGGGCCAAAGAAGTCGAAGGCGTATTTTCTGTCGCTATTCGTATATCGCTGGAAAACAGACGCGGGATTTTCGCCCAACTAGCCAACCGTGTATCGGCCATGGATGCAGACATAGAGCAAATCAGTACGGCGGAACAAGATGCCAGTTTCTCGACCATAGACCTCGTTTTAAGCGTGACTAGTCGAGTTCACTTAGCTAATATTATGCGAAGAATTCGATCTATCGGCGGAGTACAAAAAGTCTCTCGCCTAAAACAATAACTTAAGGAGAGACCCCTTGCCCTTACGCCAGGCTATTCAAACCAATCAAGCTCCCGCCGCCATTGGGCCATACTCCCAAGCCATCCGAGCAGGTAAAACGGTATACTTATCTGGCCAGATACCGCTGGTACCAGACACTATGGAGTTGATAGAGGGCGATATAAAAGCCCAGACTCACCGCGTATTCCAAAACCTGAAAGCGGTGGCCGAGGCTTCGGGTGGTAGTCTTGCGGAGATAGTCAAACTCAATATCTCTCTGACCGATTTGAGCCACTTTACCGAAGTAAACGCTGTGATGACGGAGTATTTCACCCAGCCCTACCCCGCCCGGGCCTGCGTTGGCGTCGCCTCGCTACCAAAAGACTCGGCCATTGAGGTTGAGGCTATTCTGGTGCTAGCTGATTAAGGGCTAAAACCTGTCGGTATCCGGATTTATAATCCGGGTATCGCAATATAAAACCGCTGTCCAGCAAACGCTTGTTACTGCATTGGCGGTTAGCAGACGATCTTCTAATATGTCGCCCACTGACCGTATCAAGCGCCAGTTCATCGGCCAGCCAATTGACCAACTCCGTCAATAACACGGGTGTGGAATCAACGCCCAGATAACATGACGCCAATTCAATATTATTGAATGACTGCAAACCCAGAAACACCAGGATGCGCGCAGCATCCTCTATATGAATACGGTTGCTATAGGCCGCCGTTAAATCCTCGCACCGATCTCCATTAACTACCTGTCGCAGCAAATGAATTCTCTCGGGGCCATATATTCCCCCAAGACGAAGGATAATACTGCGTTGACAATATGTCTGTATCAGCTGCTCGGCTTCAAGCATAACCTGGCCGTTAAAACGACGGGGTACGGTAGTTGAGCACTCATCCACCCACTCTCCGTCATTTTGATGATAGACACTGGTACTGGATACAAAAATGGTAAGTGCCGGCGGACAATCGGACAAAACGCTTAGCACCTTTTTTAGACCATCCAAATACACTTGCCTATAGTCGTCCTCGCTTCGCCCATCCGGTGTGAGACTAATAATCGCTAAATCAAAAATTCGTCCCTGCAATTTCAGCAAAGTCTCGGGACGTGTGATATCGGCTGGCATCGCGTCAAATTCGGCAGGCAATAGAGAGGTATTGCGCCGAACTGCGGTGACCTTAAAGCCCTCCGTTATTAACTGTAGTCCGGCACGCGTCGCCAAATCACCACAGCCTATCAATAGTACGCTTTTATCAATATCCACAATTCGAGTTCGCCAATGTCTTCAAAATACTGCACAATCCTTATCATTATAAGCTCAGAAAATACTTGTGCTCCCTGATGATTATACCGCCTCATACCCTCTATCGCGCTGATTGAGACAAGGATGCTTAATTGACCGACCTGGCACAACAAGCCGTCACCACTTTAAAAGGTGTGGGCCCAAAACTGCAAGCCAAACTTGCCGGCTACGGCATAAGTAGCGTCGGTGATATTCTGTTTCATTTACCTTTGCGTTACCAGGATCGAACCCGTATTACAGCCATTGGCGCACTGCGACCCGGCGAGGATGCCGTTATCGAAGGGGAGGTCAGGGCAGCCGATATCGTATATGGGCGCAGACGATCACTGGTTTGTCGTCTAGAAGATAGCACGGGCCTGGTCACTATACGGCTATTTCACTTTAGTGGTTCGCAAAAGAGTCAACTCTCTCCCGGGCGCCGCCTGCGCTGCTATGGAGAGCCTAGAAGAGGCGCAAACGGCCTCGAATTTTACCACCCCGAATACCAATATTTGGACGATAATGAGCCGGTCGCTTTAGCTGATCGCCTCACCCCTGTTTACCCGAGTACGGAAGGTATACATCAGGCAAGCTGGCGAAAATTATGTGGTCAAGCGCTGGAACTGCTGGCGCAGCATCCGCTGGCTGACCTGTTACCGTCAACGACGGGTAGCCTTAACCAGGCTTTGCAATATCTTCACCAACCCCCGGTGCAGGCCCGTCTCGACCAGCTCGCACAGGGGCAGCATCCTTGCCAACAGCGCCTCGCTCTGGAAGAACTGGTGGCACACAACGTAAGCCTGCTTAAACTAAGACAACGACAGCAGGAAGATGACGCCCCAAGCCTGACAACCGAGCCACAAATACATGCGCGCTTTTTAAGCTCTCTGCCGTTTAAGCCCACCAAGGCGCAATCGCGGGTAGCACAGGAAATAGGTCATGATATTGCCCGCTCTCAGCCTATGTTACGGCTGGTACAGGGAGATGTGGGATCAGGAAAAACACTGGTGGCAGCATTCGCAGCACTGCAGGCTGTAGCCAACGGCTATCAGGTAGCCATCATGGCGCCAACTGAAATCCTTGCCGAACAACACTTGCAAAGTTTTTCTCAGTGGTTTGAACCAATGGGTTATTCCGTCGCTTGGCTGGTAGGAAAACTCGGCGCTAAACAACGTCGAGAGCAACTGGCCGCCATCGTATCCGGACATGCATCCATCGTCATCGGCACACACGCTTTGTTTCAGGATGATGTTGAGTTTAATCGGCTGGGTCTGGTCATTATTGATGAACAACATCGTTTTGGCGTACACCAGCGTCTAAAACTCAAGGAAAAGGGCAAAGGCCTGCGCCCTCATCAGCTGGTTATGACGGCCACCCCAATACCGCGCACCTTGGCCATGACCGCCTATGCCGACCTGGATGTATCGATAATTGACGAGTTGCCACCGGGCCGAAAACCCGTTCAGACCGTTCTCATCGACGCTGGCCGACGCGACAAAATTATCGAACGGGTGCATGCCGCCTGTCTTAACGGCGCCCAAGCCTACTGGGTCTGCACCCTTATCGAAGAATCCGAAAGTCTGCAAGCGCAAGCCGCAGAGGCCACAGCAAACGAACTCGCCATCGCGCTAAACGACTTAACCATTGGGCTGATACATGGCCGCCTGAAACCCAAAGAAAAAGCTGATCTTATGGCACGGTTCAAGGCTGGCGACATCCACTTGCTAGTTGCCACTACAGTCATTGAGGTAGGTGTCGATGTGCCCAATGCAAACCTGATGATCATTGAAAACCCTGAACGACTCGGTTTAGCTCAGTTACATCAATTACGCGGTCGCGTCGGGCGTGGCTCAAAACAAAGTCACTGCGTACTGTTATACCAAACCCCATTGTCCCAAAATTCGCGCGAGCGTTTGGGCGCCATGCGCGACAGCAATGACGGTTTTTATATTGCCGAAAAAGACCTAGAAATCCGCGGTCCAGGCGAGGTTCTGGGTACTCGCCAAACCGGGGATATGCAATTTCGCATTGCAGACCTGTTGCGTGACGAACATCTGCTTGAGCAAGTTCACCAGCTAGGAAAACACATTTTGCAGCAGCAGCCAGACACCGTAGAGCCACTAATTCGGCGATGGCTGGGGCAGGGCGAACAGTATGCGCAGGTGTAAACTGACATTATGCCGCCGTAGATTAATCTGCAGCCGGCTACCCATGTCAGTTTTAGTCGTGGTTAAACTTGAGTAAGAATAGGCACTTTCGCTGATCTTTCTGCCAATGCTCTGTAATAATCTAGCGACATAGAACGAAAAATAAGGGATAAGCATATGTATCTTGGTTTTAATTCCATGAACAACCCGGATGACCCCAGTCCGAGAGTATTGGCCAAAACACTGGAAGATCATGGTTTTGAGTCACTCTGGTACGGTGAGCATAGCCATATTCCGGTGTCAGGAAAAACGCCCTATCCGGCGGGCGGCGTAATGCCAGACCCTTACAAAAAAATGATGGACCCCTATTTGTCGCTGATGGCCGCCGCTTCCGTGACTACAAAGCTCAAACTGGGTACGGGCATTGCCTTAATGATGGAGCGAGAGCTGTTTTCTCAGGCTAAAACTATTGCGACATTAGATCAATTATCTGATGGGCGTGTCATCATCGGCACCGGTGTCGGCTGGAATGAAGAGGAATTCAGCAATACCACGCACATCCCCTTTAACCGACGCTTCAAAGGTTTAAAAGAAACCGTCCAGGCCACCAGGGCGTTATGGTCCGACATCGAACCGGAATATCACGGTGAATTTATCGACTTTGACCCGGTCTGGGCTGAACCCAAACCCTTGCAGCTTGGCGGCCCGCGTTTAATTCTGGGCGTGATGGGCCCGCTGGGAATCAAACACGCGGCACAATGGGCCGATGGTTGGATGCCTGCCGATTTGGCACTACCAGACATTGGCCAGTCTATCGCCAACTACCGCCAATTAGTGACCGAGGCTGGACGTAACCCTGATGACATGGATATTACTCTGGTCGTAATGGACAACCCCACCGCCGATAAATTAAAGCTTTATCGCGATATGGGTATTACCCGGGCGCTGGTAGGCGTTGGTACTGAAAACTGGGGCAAGCCGGAGATTGTCATGCCGATGGTAGAGGAGTTTGCTAAATTGATTCCGGAGCTCGCCAGTTAATTGCGTTTAGGGTCTCCAGATGACAGCAGCTTGTGGTGGCCGGCCAGCGTTGGACATACCCGCCCGGGACACGCTGTGAATACGTCCATGTAAGCTCGGCATCAGCATCCCTGCTGATGACGGTCCCGTGCGGACATGTCCAACGCTGGCCTTGACTGTACATCGGTATGAAGTTTCTCCATTTGGGGTTTTAAGAGCAAGCTCACTCCGAATTGCTTAGTTTTCCTCGGATAAATCCCTTGCGCGCATATAGGCTTGTTCGGAAATGCGGTGGTAGGCGGCGGCTCCGTCCTGGAACGACTTATAAGATTGATAGACTTCTTTAAATAGTGGGTCGGCCGCTGATTGTTCTGCGTAGACCTCATCGGATAAACGGTGTAGTTCGAGCAAGACTTCATCTGGAAGCTTACGCAACTCAACGCCATGCACATTCACCAATTCCTGCAGTGCCGCATTGTTAGCCGCCGTATACTCATCGAGCATATCCTGGTTAGAGGCTCGCGTTGCTTGAGTGAGAATTTCTTGCAGATCGGCTGGCAGGCTATTCCAGGCATCCAGATTAACGGTGACTTCGAGAGTCGGACCGGGCTCATGCCAGCCGGGGTAATAGTAATACTTGGCCACTTTGTGAAAGCCAAAGGCCAAATCATTGTATGGCCCAACCCATTCAGTGGCGTCTATGACTCCGGTTTGCATAGAGGTAAATAATTCCCCCCCAGGTAAACTAACAGCGGTTCCGCCGGCGCGGGTAAATACCTCTCCCGCCAAACCTGGGATACGCATTTTCAAACCTTTTATGTCATCCAGCGAATTGATTTCGCGGTTAAACCAACCCGCCATTTGCACGCCGGTATTTCCGCCCGCCAAGGGGTATAAATTAAAGGGTTTATAGGCTTCTCGCCAAAGTTCCAAACCGCCACCCCAGTGCAGCCAGCCATTCATTTCCTGGGCTGTCATTCCAAAGGGTACCGAGGTAAAAAATACCGATGCGGGTAACTTCCCTTTCCAATAATAGCCGGCGCCATGACCCATTTCCGCCGTACCACGACCAACCGCCTCAAAAACCTGCATAGCGGGCACTATCTCTCCCGCCCCATAGACGTCGATAATCAGGCGGCCATTGCTCATGACTTTCACCCACTTCGCCATTCGCTCCGGGGCGGCACCGAGGCCTGGGAAATTTTTCGGCCAAGTAGTGACCATTTTCCAGTGGTAAACGCGCTCCCGGTCATCCGCCAATTGACTGTCATTAGTCTGCTGGGTAGCTTGACCCACAACCAGAACGGCAATAGCGACAACCAGAAACGTCAATAGCAGGATAATGACGACCGGCATGGAACGGTTAATTTGCTGGGTATTCATTTTTATTATTACTCCGAACGATGGCGGTCAATTATTATAGCCTCAGGGGCGGGATATTAATATTTTAGCTTATAGCGCCTGCAAACCTGCATAGTGCATAACAAGCCACTTCATACCCTCGTCATCGAAATTAACCTGAACTCGTGCATTCGCGCCCTGTCCTTCGAAATGCAATACCGTGCCATCGCCAAATATCTTATGGTGCACACGACTACCCAAGCCAACTCCGGTATCAGGAAGATCCTCATCGTAGGGCGATTGTGTTTGGACAAAGCTGGTTGGGCGGGTAATTTGAGACCTTAGCCGTACTTCGGCCAAACACTCCTTGGGAATTTCACGAATAAACCGGGATGGTGAGTTGAAGTTTTCTTTGCCATGCAAACGACGGCTCTCTGCATAGCTAATTGTCAGTTTTTTCATTGCGCGGGTAATTCCCACATAGGCCAGACGCCGCTCTTCTTCCAATCGACCCGGCTCTTCAATCGACATTTTATGGGGAAACAGGTTTTCCTCTACGCCAGCTAAAAATACCAGTGGAAACTCTAGCCCCTTAGCCGAATGTAAGGTCATCAGCTGTACGGCATCATCATGTTCATCGGCCTGTGCATCACCGGCATCCAGTGCGGCTGTATCTAAAAATTGCTGTAGCGGCGAAGCAGGATCATTTTCTTCATAATCGAAGGAACGGCAGGCACTGACTAATTCCTCCAGGTTCTCTACCCGGGCTTGCCCTTTTTCTCCTTTCTCATTGCGATGAAACTCCAAAAGTCCTGATGCAGCAACAATGTGATCGGCAAGCTCATGCAGGGGTAGTTCTGTTACTGCCTCATCCAGATCATTCACCAACTGCAGAAAACGGCTCACGCTGGTAGCGGCTCGATTACTCAATACGTTCTGGTTTATCGCACGCTCCGCGGCCTCCCACAGGGAGCAGCCCTCGTCACGGGCATATACCCGCAGAGTAGCAATGGTTTTTTCACCTATGCCACGGGTAGGTGTATTGATCACGCGCTCTACCGCAGTATCATCGTTTCGGCTCAATACCAGACGCATATAGGCCAGCGAGTTTTTAATCTCCAAACGCTCGTAAAAGCGCTGCCCACCGTATACCCGATAGGGAACTGCCGCTCGCAACAAAGCGTCTTCCAAAATCCTGGACTGCGCGTTTGATCGATACAAAATGGCGCAGTCTTCACGTCGATGATTATCACCAAATGCCTGTTCAATTTGCTGAACAATAAAATTGGCCTCGTCCATTTCGTTGAAACCGGCATAAAGAGATATTAGCTCTCCTTCCTCACCGGCAGTCCAAAGCTCTTTGCCAAGCCGACCGGTATTATGAGAAATAACCGCATTGGCGGCTTTAAGAATTGTCGCAGTAGAACGGTAATTCTGCTCCAGCTTCACTAACTGTGTAGTTGGAAAGTCTTTACCAAACTGCTGGATATTTTCTATCTTTGCGCCACGCCAACCATAGATAGACTGATCGTCATCGCCTACCGCCGTTACCGTACATTGTGTGCCTGCCAATACTCGCAGCCAAGCATACTGAATGGTATTGGTATCCTGGAATTCATCTACCAGAATATGGGCAAAACGTTGTTGATAATGCTGCAATACATCCGGTCGTTTGAGCCATAATTCATGCGAGCGTAACAGCAGTTCGCCAAAATCTACCAGGCCGCTACGCTCACACTGCCGCTCATAAGCCGCGTAAATTCGTAACATCGTTTTGTGATAGGGGTCTCCCCACTCATCAATATGATTGGATCGCTTGCCTTCGTCCTTTTGGCCATTGATGAACCCCTGAGCCTGACGAGGCGGCCATTGACTGTCATCGAGTTCCATCGCCCGCATGATCCGTTTAATGACACGTAGCTGATCGTCGCTATCCAAGATCTGGAAGTTCTGCGGCAAGCCAGCATCCATCCAGTGAGCTTTTAACAAACGATGGGCGATACCATGAAATGTACCTACCCACATGCCCCTTACAGATATTGCCATCAGCTCTTCAATGCGATGACGCATTTCGCGCGCGGCCTTATTAGTAAAGGTCACCGCCAAGACACCAAAGGGTGACGCCCCTTCAGTCTGAATTAACCAGGCAATTCTATGCACTAAGACACGGGTTTTCCCCGAGCCTGCGCCAGCCAGTACCAATTGATTACATACGGGCGCGCACACTGCGTGGCGCTGCTCGTCGTTAAGGGGGTCAAGTATTTTTGTCACATCCATGGCAACGAATTCTAGCAGGGTATTGATGGGCTGGCACAGGCTGATTACGGAAAACTGGCAATCGCCCTAGTTACAGTTAAACTATATGTATATAGGTAGAATTAGAGCCACCATGCGCCACGCTAACTTACTGCAAAACATTAGCAAAAATCTCACCGCCATGCGTAAGTCCGAGCGCAAGGTTGCTGAATACGTACTAGCCCACCCCGATGAAGTGATTCATATGCGCATCGTCGACCTGGCTCAGGAGTCAGAAGTATCTGAACCCACAGTAGTGCGCTTCTGTAGAGCCATAAGCTGCGACGGTTTTCAGGATTTTAAACTGGGGCTGGCTCAGCAACTTGCCTCTACTCCAAGTTTTAGCCAATTTTCCGTCAATACTGAAGACTCCCCGGTGGAATATGCCTATAAGGTATTCGATGCCACAATCCATACGCTGAGCCGTGTACGTGATGCACTGGATACCAACATCATCTCACAGGCAACCGATGTCATTAATGCCGCCAGGCGCATTTCCTTTTATGGCTTTGGAGCATCAGCGGCGGTAGCCCAGGATGCCCAACATAAGTTCTTCCGACTCGGTATGTCCACCGTTGCCTATTCCGACCCGCATATTCAAAACATGGCGGCTATGTCGCTGCAAGAGGGCGATGTGGTGGTTGCGATCTCGCAAAGCGGTCGCACTAAGGCACTATTAAATTCCATCGCGCTGGTACAAGCAGAGGGCGGTGTAGTTATCGGTTTGGCGCCAAGTGCCAGCCCTGTCGCTAACCGATGTGATATATCTATCTGTGTCGATGTTGACGAAGACAACGATTTTTACGCTCCGCAGTCCTCCCGCATAGCGCAGCTCACAGTAGTCGATGTACTGGCGGTTGGTGTCTCGCAGGCTCGCGATGTGGAGATCACTACGCATTTGGAGAAACTACGACAAGGGCTATCCACATTAAGGCTGCCAAACGACAGTTACTAAATAGCCACACACATACGACAAGCCTACTCCCTCTGATATACTTTTTCAGAAGCTGTTTTCTTATAAGAGCCATTACCATGACCCAATTTGATTACGTAAAAACACGCAGGGAAGACGTAAAAGTCATCCCGCCAGAACAAGCTAAAACCGCTCGGAAGTTCGTTAAGTGGTATACCCGGTTTAATATATGGGTTTTCAAAAAGAGCAATGGTCGTCTGATGAAAAACTTTCCCGGTGGCTACCCCATTTGTGTTGTGGGTACTAAAGGCGCCAAAACGGGTAAACGACGAGAAATCGCCTTGATTCACTTACCGATTGAAAACGACGTGTTATTGGTGGCCTCTCAGGGAGGTATGCCCTTTAATCCGTTTTGGTATTACAACGTGACCGCCTACCCCGAGGTAGACGTGCTTTTTCAGGGGGAAGTTCGTCATTTGAAAGCCCGCCGGGTTAGCGATGATGAAAAACGTGAGCTTTGGCCACACCTGCTGAGCCTCTACCCGGATTTTGATGCCTATCAGGCTAAAACTGATCGTAATATTCCGGTATTTCGCTGTAGTGAATAGATAATCTATAGGCTGGACAGCAAGCAGCGACCGTTTAAATTTAAGGTTGGCTGCGTTGCTTAAAAGCCAAGAAAAAACCGAAAATAGACAAACTACTTAAAAGAATAATCGCCAGTGTTGCCAAATACCTATTGGCTTCAGCGTGACTGGTCCATTGTAAGTAATGCAGGCGATACAATAAATTGATGAACTCTGTATCACTGCCTTTTTGCCGCAGCACCATCGAACCCCATTTCAGCTCGATGTCTACTCCGGTGCTGGTCTTAATGTGTGAGCCGGATATTTCAGTTATCGACCCGTACCGCTCCGGCTGAGTCCTGATAGCATCCTCAATCAGCATTGCTATCTGAGCTTTGCCAGGCTGTGGCATATTCTCAAGACTAACAGGGTCGAGATGACGCACCGTGTCACCCAGCTGCACTATCAAATGATCGCCCAATATGGACTTGAAATAGTTGATATTTTCCCACTGTTGCCCAGCACTAATTAGCGGCGAGTGAGACAAGGGGTAGCGACGAATCTCTAAGCTTTGATAGGCCTCTGAATAGCCCGGTTTGATGAGAAATACCATGCCTGTAGTTGCCCACAATAATATGGGAATACAAATAATGAGACCGATAATTTTATGGATTTTAGCTATAGGCAAAATATAAAACCTGCTCAGCCGGCGTTAATAAAGCCGGCAACTAGTCGCCACTAAACCGTACTATTCAACAGTTACCGATTTAGCGAGATTTCTTGGCTGATCTACATCGGTCCCCTTGAGAATGGCTACATGATAAGACAACAGCTGTAAGGGCAGGGTGTAAATAATAGGCGCAATGACATCTGGAGTATGGGGAACGGGAATGACCGTCACACCGGGCTCATCAACAAAACCTGCCTGTTTGTCAGCAAAGACAAACAAACAACCGCCACGGGCACGCACTTCCGCCAAATTGGATTCCAGCTTCTCCAGCAATTTGTCGTTAGGCGCCACGGCGACGATCGGCATGTCCGCATCGACTAATGCCAGCGGTCCATGTTTTAGCTCACCAGCGGGATAACTCTCGGCGTGAATATAGGAAATTTCCTTCAGCTTAAGAGCACCTTCCATCGCTACCGGCCACTGAATACCACGGCCCAAAAACAAGGCATTGTGCTTCTCCGAAAATGCACTCGATACCTGCTGGATAAATCCATCGAGCTTCAGTGTTTCTTCCATTAGTTCCGGCAATTGATGAAGCGCGGCCACAATTTCTGCCTCCTCTTCCGCGCTTAGACCATGACGCCGGCCCAACGCGATGGTTAGTATCAACAGCGCTGCCAGTTGTGTCGTAAATGCCTTGGTCGAGGCAACCCCAATTTCCGGACCTGCCTCTGTCATCAGTGATAAATCGGATTCACGCACCAGCGAGCTTTGAGCGACATTACAGATAGCCAGAGTCGTGGTATAACCCAGCGTCTTGGCAAGCCGTAACGCAGCCAGCGTATCGGCTGTTTCACCAGATTGGGAAATGGTTACCAGCAGGGTATCGGGTTGTACAACAAATTTTCTGTATCGGAATTCACTGGCGACCTCTACCCTACAGGGTACACCGGCTACTCCTTCTATCCAATACTGGGCTACCATGCCCGAATGGTAAGATGTACCACAAGCGACGATCTGCACGGCTTTTACCGTATCAAAGAGAGCTTTAGCCTCACTTCCGAAGGCTTCTTCCATTATGGCCTTAGGCCCGATTCGGCCACGTAAAGTGTTCTGAATCACTTTTGGCTGTTCAAAAATTTCCTTCATCATGAAATGCTTAAAGTTACCCTTTTGAGCATAGTCAGCGTTTTCTGATATCTGGGTCTGCGGACGATCTATCAGGGCACCATGACTATCCCATATGGAAAATCCATCAACCGACACACTGGCAATATCGCCTTCTTCCAAATACACAAAACGATCTGTCACTTGCCGTAAAGCCAACTGATCAGATGCAATAAAATGCTCTCCGATACCCACACCAATCACCAACGGGCTACCAGAACGTGCACAGACAATCGTCTCTGGCTGATCAGCAGCAATGACTGCCAAACCAAATGCGCCTTGCAGTTCAGGCACACAGGCTTTCACTGCGTCCAATAAGCTCAAACCCTGCTGCATTTTCTGATCGATCAAATGGACTATGACTTCTGTATCGGTTTGCGATACAAATTGATATCCAGCGGAAATTAAACGTGAGCGCAGCTGTTCGTGATTTTCAATGATACCGTTATGGACCAAAGCCAGTTTATCGCCTGATGCATGGGGATGCGCATTGGCTTCACTGGGTTTACCGTGTGTAGCCCAGCGGGTATGAGCGATACCACTGTGTCCCAATAGTGGGTTGTTGTTTAACTCTTCATCGAGTACAGAGACCTTTCCCTCTCTTTTGGTAATGCTAATAGCATGATCTTTAACAACGGCTAAACCTGCGGAATCATAACCTCGATATTCAAGGCGCTTAAGGCCTTCAATCAAAATGTCCGCAACGTCCCTGCGTGCTGATGCACCTACAATGCCACACATACTATAAATCCTTTTTTAGGGGTCGTTGCCAATTGGAAATATTGCGCTGCCTGGCCCTGCCCACACCTAATTCTGCATCACTCACATCGCCGGTAATGATGGAGCCTGCCGCGACGGTAGCATGATTACCGATCTTGACTGGTGCCACTAGAGAGGTATTAGAACCGATAAACGCAGCATCACCAATTTCCGTCTGAAACTTATTCACTCCGTCATAATTGCAGGTAATTGTGCCGGCTCCTATATTTGAACCGATACCGACGGTTGTGTCACCTATATAACTGAGATGATTAACTTTGGAGCCAGCACCAATTATCGCTTTCTTGGTTTCGACAAAATTGCCTATTTTTGCGGCGTCGGCCAGGTGAGTACCCGGACGTAAGCGTGCAAATGGTCCGACCACACAGTTTTTTTCTACGATGGTATCCTCGAGAATACTATTCGCTTTTATCTCCGAGCCATCGCCAATAGAAGAATTCTTAATGCAGCAATTCGGCCCAATACTTACGCCATTACCGAGATAAACTTCTCCCTCAAAAACCGTATTAACATCTATTAGCACATCGTGTCCGGTATGTATCTTTCCCCTGACATCAATCCGGCAAGGATCCAAAAGGCTTACCCCGGCGGTCATCAATTCTTGCGCCATATGCTGCTGGTATACTCGCTCAAGATTTGCCTGCTGAAGTCGATTGTTTATTCCCTCAACCTCACTCAATGCTCGCGGTTGAGCGGAGGTGATAGGTAAATTATCTTCCGCGGCCATGGCGACTATATCGGTCAGGTAATATTCTCCCTGCACGTTGTTTGCCGATAATCGGGGTAACCAGCGCTGTAATCTTTGGGCTGTAGAAACCAGGATACCCGTATTGATTTCATTGATCGCCAGTTGATCGGGAGCTGCGTCTTTGTGCTCTACAATACCGGTGATCTGATTCTCAGCATCACGAATGATACGACCGTAGCCACTTGGGTCTGCGGGGCTTGCCGTTAATAAGCCCAGATCTGCAGCATTAGCCAACAAATGCTGCAGTGTCTCTACACGTACAAGAGGTACATCACCATATAATACCAGTACTGTGGAATCTGCGCCCAGGTAGGGTAGAACCTGGGTCACCGCATGGCCCGTGCCATTCTGCTCATGCTGTACTACCCAATGAATATTCTCAGCTTTCACTTGCGACTTTACTTGTTCGGCACCGTGGCCAATTACCACATGAATCTTGGATGCGCCAAGTTCCCTGGCGGTGTCTATAACATGAGATAACATTGGCTGCCCGCCAATGGGGTGGAGAACTTTTGGCAGTTCAGAGCGCATGCGCGTTCCTTTGCCTGCAGCTAATATCACTACTTCCAGTGTCACGTCAAGCCTTCCTGTTTTAGGGTTTTTACATAACAAAAAGGGTAGCCTAAGCTACCCTTTTGATCTAGAAGGTATTTCTACCTACTTACCCATCTTTTTACGCAACGCTTGAATTGTTCTCAGCTGCGCTGCCGCTTCTGCCAAGCGTGTGGCGGCTAGTGAAAAGTCTATTTCACCCGTCTGGTTATGCAGATCTTGCTCCGCTTGCTGCTGAGCTTCCAAGGCTGCGGCCTCATCCATATCGGCCGCCCTTAATGCAGTATCTGCCAATATAGAGACGACTCCAGGCTGAACTTCTAAAAATCCGCCGGAAACATAAAATATTTCTTCTTCGCCGTCCTGCTTAATAATCCGAATAGGACCAGGCTCAATACCCGTTAGTAATGGAGCATGGCCGTAGCCAATACCCAAATCACCTAGTGAACCAGTTGCTACCACCATCTCAGCCAAGCCGGAAAATATCTCCTGCTCGGCACTTACGATGTCACAATGAATTGTCATTGGCATGTTAATTTCTCTCTAAGCTATTCGCTTACATATTCTTCGCTTTTTCAACAGCTTCTTCAATGGTACCCACCATATAAAAAGCTTGCTCGGGTAAGCTGTCGTACTCACCAGTCAAAATACCTTTAAAGCTGGAAATAGTATCTTTCATAGAAACATATTTACCCGGAGAACCAGTAAATATTTCTGCCACATGGAAGGGCTGGGACAAGAAGCGCTCAATCTTACGTGCGCGGGCAACAGTCTGCTTGTCTTCTTCAGACAATTCATCCATACCGAGGATGGCGATAATATCTTTCAGCTCTTTATAACGCTGTAATACTGACTGCACGCCACGAGCAACATCATAGTGCTCTTGACCGATAATCAGTGGGTCGAGCTGACGTGAAGTAGAATCCAGTGGATCTACCGCAGGGTAAATACCCTTAGATGCGATATCACGGCTCAGAACAACTGTTGCATCCAAGTGAGCAAAAGTCGTTGCTGGCGAGGGGTCTGTCAAATCATCAGCTGGTACATATACCGCTTGTATTGAAGTGATAGAACCGGTCTTAGTTGAGGTAATGCGCTCTTGCAGTACACCCATCTCTTCAGCCAGTGTTGGCTGGTAACCTACCGCTGAAGGCATACGCCCCAGCAATGCAGATACTTCGGTTCCCGCCAAGGTGTAACGATAGATGTTATCAACGAACAACAGTACGTCTTTACCTTCATCACGGAATTTTTCCGCCATGGTCAAGCCAGTTAGTGCCACGCGCAAACGGTTCCCAGGAGGCTCATTCATCTGGCCATATACCATGGCCACTTTAGAGTTGCTGGGTACTTCTACGTCTACAACGTTTGATTCTTGCATCTCGTAGTAAAAGTCGTTTCCTTCACGAGTACGCTCACCAACACCAGCGAACACAGATAGACCACTGTGCTCGGTTGCGATGTTATTGATCAGCTCCATCATGTTGACGGTTTTACCAACACCGGCGCCGCCGAACAGGCCAACTTTACCACCCTTGGCGAACGGACAAACCAGGTCGATTACCTTGATGCCCGTTTCTAGCAATTCGTCAGACGCGGCCAGTTCATCGTAGGCTGGTGCGGCACGGTGAATAGAGGCACGCTCTTTCTCACCGATGGGTCCACACTCATCAATCGGGTTACCCAATACGTCCATGATACGGCCGAGTGTTTCAATACCGACGGGCACCATAATAGGCTCGCCCGTATTATTAACAGACAGTCCACGCTTCACGCCTTCTGAAGCTCCCATGGCGATGGTACGAACAATTCCGTCTCCAAGCTGCTGCTGTACTTCAAGTGTCAATTCGACGCCGTCAACTATCAACGCGTCGTATACCTGAGGTACGGAGTCGCGTGGAAATTCCACGTCGATAACGGCACCGATAATTTGTACGATTTGTCCGCTACTCATTTGAGGTTCCTCTTTCCTGTCGGGCTCGGATTTTGGGCCGGCCTCGTCAATTCCAAAATTAAACTGCTGCTGCACCGCCAACGATCTCGGACAGTTCCTGGGTTATAGCTGCCTGACGTGCTTTGTTATATACCAGCTGAAGATTATCAATAATATCGCCAGCATTATCTGTCGCAGATTTCATCGCCACCATACGAGCAGCTTGCTCACATGCGCCATTTTCTACAACAGACTGATGAACCTGTGATTCGATATAACGCGTCAACAAGCCTTCCAGTAATTCTTCCGCATCAGGCTCATAAAGATAATCCCAATGGTGGGACATTTCTTCACCCTGATGTGGTTCTAAAGGTAATAAGGGCTGTACCGTAGGGTTTTGAGTCATGGTATTCACGAACTCATTGCTCACCAGGTATAGCTTGTCTATGTCACCTTGACTGTAAGCATCCAGCATCGTTTTAACGCTGCCGATTAAATCCGCCACACTGGGGTCTTCGCCCAGATCGCGGACAGCGGCAACAACATTGCCACCGACGCTGTTAAAAAATGCCGCAGATTTAGCGCCTATCAGGCACAAATCTACTTCAATGTCTTTCTCTGCCCATGTCTGCATAGAGCGAATAGCCGCCTTGAACAAATTAATGTTCAAACCACCACACAGTCCTCTATCAGATGACACGATAATATAGCCAACCCGCTTTACTTCGCGCTGCTCCAGATACTGATGTTGATACTCTGGATTTGCACTAGCAATATGGGCAACAACTGCACGGATACGCTTTGCATAGGGCTTGCCCACCTGCATTCGTTCCTGTGCTCTGCGCATTTTACTGGCTGCAACCATTTCCATCGCAGAGGTGATCTTCTGCGTGCTTTTGATTGAGCCAATCTGCGTGCGTATTTCTTTTGCACCTGCCATGTCTTAACGACCCTTAAGCTCTTTACATTACGAGGCCTGAGCCCCGCTCGCAATTACCAGGTTTGGTTAGCCTTGAAAGACTCAACCAATTCCTTGAACTTGGCTTCCAGTTCACCGTTCCAATCGCCGGTTGCGACGAGATGCTTCATCGTATCGCCATATTCACTATTGGCATAAGACAGCAAAGCACCTTCGAAATCCTGAATTTTATTAACTTCGACGTCGTTCAGGTAACCTTCGTTTGCGCAATACACCACCAAACCCATCTCAGCGATAGATTGCGGGCTGTACTGCTTTTGTTTCATCAGTTCAGTAACTCGCTCACCATGGTCCAACTGGGCCTTGGTTGCATCGTCAAGATCTGATGCAAACTGAGAGAATGCCGCCAATTCACGATACTGTGCCAATGCGGTACGAATACCACCAGACAACTTCTTAATAATCTTGGTCTGTGCCGCACCACCTACTCGAGATACAGAAATACCCGCATCCATTGAAGGACGAACACCTGCATTAAACATGTTGGAGTCGAGGAAGATCTGACCGTCTGTAATCGAAATTACATTAGTTGGTACAAACGCAGAAACGTCACCAGCCTGAGTTTCGATAATAGGCAAGGCTGTTAATGAACCCGTCTTGCCTTTAACTTCGCCTTTGGTGAACTTCTCAACATAGGCTTCCGATACACGAGCCGCACGCTCCAGCAGTCGTGAGTGAAGATAGAAAACATCTCCCGGGTAGGCTTCACGGCCTGGTGGACGACGCAACAACAGGGAGATTTGACGATAAGCCCAAGCTTGCTTGGTCAAGTCATCATATATAATTAACGCGTCTTGTCCGCGATCACGGTAATACTCACCGATACTACAACCGGCAAACGGTGCCAAAAACTGCATCGCTGCAGGATCAGAGGCGGTTGCCGCAACAACGATTGTATGTTCCATTGCACCATGCTCTTCGAGCTTGCGCACAACGGCTGCAACAGATGAAGCCTTTTGGCCAATCGCTACATAGATACACTTGATGCCAGAACCTTTCTGATTAATGATCGCATCAACAGCAACGGCTGTTTTACCGATCTGACGGTCACCAATGATCAGCTCGCGCTGGCCACGACCGATAGGCACCATAGCATCAACAGCTTTCAAGCCAATCTGCACTGGTTGGTCAACAGACTTACGCCAGATAACACCCGGCGCTACTTTTTCAATAGGGTCGGTTAGCTTGGCGTTCAATGGACCGCGGCCGTCAATTGGGTTGCCCAGCGCATCCATAACGCGGCCTTCCAATTCCGGTCCTACCGGTACTTCCAGTACACGACCAGTACACTTACACTTCTGGCCTTCCTGCAAACCTTTATAGTCGCCCAGGATAACAGCACCAACGGAGTCTCGCTCCAGGTTTAGTGCCATACCAAAACGGCCGCCTTCAAATTCGATCATCTCTCCGTACATAACGTCGGCGAGACCGTGAATACGAACGATACCATCAGATACAGAAACGATTGTTCCCTCGTTTCGTGCTTCCGTTGATACGTCGAGATTATCAATGCGCTGCTTGATGATTTCGCTAATCTCGGATGGATTCAGTTGCTGCATGCCCTGTTCCTCAACCTTAAATCTAGTGGTTTATCGCATCGACGAGTTTGGTAAGCCTTCCGCGTACCGAACCGTCTATGACTGTGTCGCCTGCTCGTACGATAACGCCACCCAACAAACCGGCGTCTACTCGTGATTGCATATCAACTTCACGTGATAATTTTCGTGTTAGCGCTTCTCTCAACCGGGCTTGTTCTTGCTCGGTTAATTCAAAGGCACTAATCACCTCTACGTCTACTCTTTGCTCTTGCTGAGAGCGCAACAGTTCAAACTGTTGCTGAATATAGGGCAACAACGCTAAGCGTTTGTTGTCCGCCAGAGCCGATATAAAATTCAAACCCTTGTCATTCAGCGCGTCTCCACAGACATCTGCCAGGGTTTTAGCCTGTTGTGCAGAAGTTAGTGCAGGAGAAGACAGCAATTCTGCCAGCTTATCCTGTTGTGACGCTTGCGCAGCCGTCGCCAGCATAGTTGACCATTCAGCCAGACTGCTGGCATCACGGGCAAACTCAAAAGCTGCTTTAGCGTAGGGTCTTGCCAATGTCGATAGTTCGGCCATTGTTCCCTCGCTTAGAGTTCTTGAGCCAGCTCAGAGACCAGTTGCTGGTGAGCACTGACGTCTATGGACTGCTGCAAAATTTTCTCAGCACCGGCGATTGCCAATGTGGCAACCTCGCCACGCAGCTGTTCCTTGGCTCGATTGACCTCTTGGTCAATCTCTGCCTGGGCGGCGGCCTTTAGGCGCTCACCTTCGTCTCGGGCCTGCTCTTTCGCTTCATCTACAATTTGTGCAGCACGCTTATTCGCTTGCTCAATAATAGTAGATGCCTGTGCTTTAGCGTCGCGCAATTGATGCGTCGCTCGATCTTGAGCTAGCTCAAGGTCTTTTTCTGCACGGTCAGCGGCCTGCAGGCCGTCGGCAATTTTTTGCTCGCGTTCTTGCATGGTCGATATAATTACCGGCCAAACAAACTTCCAGCAAAACCAGACGAATACCAAAAATGATAGCGACTGGCCGATCAGTGTTGCGTTAATGTTCACAACGACACCTCATGTCTGTTAATACGGTTCTGATGATAGTGGCCAATGCCACTACCGGCGTAGTAAAGCGACTTAGCTAAGGCCAGGTGCAACTACGAACAGAACGTACATGCCAATACCTACACCGATCATAGGTACCGCATCTAACAGACCAGCGATCAGGAACATCTTGCCTTGAAGCATGGGAGCCATCTCTGGCTGACGAGCTGAACCTTCCAGCAATTTACCGCCAAGCAGGCCAAAACCAATTGCAGTACCGGCAGCGCCGAGACCAATCAGTAGAGAGACAGCAATAAGAGCTAAACCCATTTTCGTTCTCCTGGTATAAATAAGTAATTAATAAAATTAAAAGTCGTACTTAGTGTTCTTCCTCAACCTCGTGCGCCATTGCCATGTAGACAACAGTCAAAACCATGAAGACAAATGCCTGCAGAGTAATTACAAGGATATGGAAAATTGCCCAGCCCAGTTGCAGAACACCTGCAAAAGCGCCTAACGCTAATCCCGCGCCGTACATTACGGCAATCAGGATAAAAATCATTTCGCCGGCATACATGTTGCCGAACAATCGCAAACCCAATGAAATCGGCTTGGCTATCAAAGAGACAAATTCAAGAATAAAGTTGACGGCTATCATCAGCGGCGCCAGCACTATCGCAAAACCTTTTGTTGGCGGAGCGAAAGGGTGGAAAGTCAGCTCTTTAATAAAGCCCACGATGCCTTTGTTCTGAATACTGAAGAATATCATCAGGAAGAAAACGGTAAACGCCATGCCCAGTGTAATATTGGGGTCGGTAGACGGCACAACCTTAAAGTAAAAGTGTGGGTTGCCGCTGAGGAATGCCGCAACCTGGGGCAACCAGTCAACTGGGATCAAATCCATCAGGTTCATCAGGAAGATCCACACAAATATGGTTAATGCCATTGGCGCGATTAGCGTGTTTTTGTGGTGAAACGCATCTTTGACATTGTTATCAATAAATTCGACCAGCATCTCTACAAAGCTTTGAAAGCCACTGGGAACGCCAGAGGTAATATTGTCTGCGACTCGCTTGAAGAAAAAAGCAAAAACCAGACCCAGCGTAATTGTCCAACCCATAGAATCAAGGTGGATCGCCGCAAAACCCATATCGGACGCTTCCTGACCGTCGTGGGCCAAAGTCCAGGTATCATGCTCTAGAGTATGCATCTGTCCATCGGTATCGTGACGCTCATAGCCTGCTGGCAACTTGCCATAGGTCAAGTTGGTCAGGTGATGGATAATATATTCAGAGGTAGTTTGACCGGCTGCCATGTATTCGTTCTCTAAACCTTTACCTGTTAGGGGAGCGATTAAACCACCAAGCTCCCAACAACTGTATGATCACCATCAAGCCAAAGCCCAAAAATACTGCTAGGCCACTAATGGGCCGTAACTGGGCGAAAACCAGGGCAAAGCCCACGGCTGTCATGATGAATTTGCCAAATTCTCCGCGATAGAACGATTGGGCCACCTGCGGTGTTGCCCGGGCACCTGCGTAGCGGAATACGCGAGTGACAAAATATGCGTGGGGCACTATTGCAATCAACGCCCCGCAGCCAAAAGAAGTGACATAATTCGGGCTTTGAAACCAAAGCACCATCGTCACAACGGCCAAAATCAGTAATTGCAAGCCTATCAACCTGTAAACAGGTGGTTTTCGTAGCATCAGTCATTCCTGTAAAACAGGCTTGCCACCCCGAGGGGGCCTTAACTCGGGCGCGGATTATAGGAGATTTTTAGCACTAAATTCAAGCAATTAGAATAAAATAGCCAAAATCACCAGTATGAATACCCTAAGATGCCTAAATGATTCATTTTATATGGCTAAGAATCCCTTCCAACTCGTCCAGACTACTGTAGGAAAGCACCAATTTTCCTTTTCCACCCGAGCCATGCTTAATACTTACGGGGGCGCCAATTTTTTCACCCAGTTGACGCTCCAGTAACTGTAAGTCGGGGTCTACCGCAGGAATTTCGGTTTGAGATTTCGGTGATTTATCGTTTAATTTGCGCACCAGAGCTTCTGTCTGCCTAACAGTTAGGCCTTTACCTGCCACGCTGCGGGCGGTAGCTGATTGATCTTGACCCGACAAACCTAGCAGCGCGCGCGCATGTCCCATTTCGATATCACCGCGCTCGAGTAGTGTTTTAACATCTTCATTTAAGGCGAGCAGGCGTAACAAATTCGCCACTGTGGCACGAGATTTACCGACTGCATCAGCAACTTCTTGCTGCGTTAATTCAAATTCCAGTCTTAGGCGATCAAGCGAAGTAGCCTCTTCAAGCGGATTCAGGTTCTCCCGCTGGATATTCTCAATCAGGGCCATGGCAATCGCTGTTTCGTCGGGCACTTCTCGAATAATCGCCGGAATGGTGTCTTTGCCTGCCAGCTGACTGGCTCGCCAGCGACGCTCGCCCGCTATAATTTCATAACGATCCTTACTCACTGAACGCACAACAATAGGCTGCATTACACCCTGCACTCTAATGGATGCCGCCAATTCCTCCAGGGCCTCCTGTTCCATTTCACGGCGCGGCTGGTACTTACCTCGTTGTATTAAATCAACCGGTAAGTTTTTGAGTTGGTTTTCGGGCAGGTTTTGCGGTGATTCAACCGCTTCACGCAGATCACTACCGCCAAGCAATGCATCAAGACCTCGTCCAAGGCGTTTTTTTGCAGACATAGTATTAATCCTGATCCTGCGCTGCGCCTATACGACGTAACACTTCGTTAGCCAAGGCTTGATAGGCGGCAGAGCCGCGAGAGGTACGGTCATATTTGGTGATAGGCAAGCCAAAAGAAGGGGCTTCAGCCAAACGGACATTACGTGGAATGACCGTTCTATACACCTTATCGCCAAAATGCTTTAGCAATTGCTTTGATACATCGTTGGTAAGGCTATTTCGGGGGTCATACATTGTACGCAGTATACCCTCTACCTTGAGTCTCGGATTCACACTGGATGCAATCTGGCCAACCGTATTAAGCAGGGCCGATAAACCTTCGAGGGCATAATATTCACACTGCATTGGGATAATCACGCCATCAGCAGCAACCAGACTGTTTAATGTGAGCATATTCAGTGACGGGGGGCAGTCTATGAGAATAAAATCGTACTTATTGTCTACTTCGCTCAGTGCTTTACGTAAACATTGTTCACGTGCGGGCAGATCCAAAAGCTCTACTTCGGCTGCTGTCAGGTCGCCATTCGCTGGCAATACGTCAAAGCCTGACTCAGGGCTATGTTGAATAACCTGGCTAAGCGCTATACCTTGAACCAATACATCGTAAACACTCAATTCCAGGGTTGATTTGTTAATACCACAGCCCATGGTCGCATTACCCTGTGGGTCCAGGTCCACCAATAGCAATCGCTGACCCAGTTCGGCCAGCGCAGCGGTCAAATTAACCGAGGTAGTTGTTTTTCCTACACCACCTTTCTGGTTGGTTATGGCAAATATTTTAGCCAATGCCTGATCCCTTAAATAATTATTTTGATAATGGTCGTATATCTACCAGGTGTCGTTGAGCTTGCAGCCCCGGTACATTAACGGAATGAATCGCACAGACCGTGTAATCTGAAGGTATCTCACTCAACTCTTCTGTTGGTTTTATACCTTTCATGGCCAAAAATCTCCCCTCTGGGGCTAACAAGTGACCACACTTTGTCACCATATCACCAAGGGATGAGAACGCTCGAGAGGTTACCACAGAAAATCCATTGTCAGAGATAACTTCTTCCACCCGAGAATGACGACAGTCTATGTTAGGTAAATCCAGTTCAGCCGCTGCCTGAGCCACAAAGCGGGTCTTTTTACCATTGCTATCGACCAAGGTAAAATGAGTATCCGGATAGATTATCGCCAGAGGAATACCCGGCAATCCTGCGCCACAACCAATATCTGCAACCGTCGTAACACCAGTAAAGTAGGGATATATACTAAAGCTATCCAACAGATGTTTCGTAATCATGTCATATGGATCACGCACTGCCGTCAAATTATAAGCGCGATTCCACTTGAGCAGTAATTGAACATAATCCAGAGCGCTTTGAATTTGCGCAGGAGATAACTGCAAACCAAGCTGGTCCGTCCCCCGAACTAACATATCCTGTAGTCCAGAATCAGGCAATGCGGCGCTCCAATACACCGTGTTTTTTCAGATGTACCAGCAATAGCGATATCGCAGCCGGAGTGACTCCCTGTACTCTGGAAGCCGAGCCAAGGGTTTCGGGTCGAGCTTCCGTCAACTTCTGTTTTATTTCGTTCGAAAGACCTTCTACTGAATGATAATCCCACTCTGTTGGTATCACAGTAGATTCATAACGACGCAATCGATCGATTTCATCTTTCTGTCGATCAATATAACCCGCATATTTAGCACTGATCTCAACCTGCTCCGCAACTTCTTTGTCAATCACCCCTTCACCATGAATTGCTGTTAGCGCGGAATATTCGATACCGGGGCGCCTCAGTATATCAAGCAGGTTATATTCCCGTGTAATGGGACTATCCACCAGCGCGTTCAAAGCTTCAGCCTTGTCTGACTTCGGGGATACCCAAATCGACTTCAAGCGAGCTGTTTCCATATCTACCGCCTCGCGTTTTTCACTGTAGCGTTGCCATCTGGCATCGTCCACTAAGCCTAAATCTCGACCTATCTCTGTTAAACGCTCATCGGCATTGTCTTCTCGCAGTAATAGGCGATATTCCGCTCTGGAGGTAAACATGCGATAGGGTTCTTTGGTGCCCATGGTAATAAGATCATCAACCATGACACCCAGATAGGCTTGTTCGCGACCAGGATACCAGGCGTCTTTGTTCTGCGCCCTAAGCGCCGCGTTAATTCCTGCCAATATGCCTTGCGCCGCGGCTTCTTCATAGCCGGTAGTACCGTTAATTTGACCCGCAAAAAATAAACCCTGGATAAACCGCGTCTCAAGTGAATGTTTTAAATCCCTGGGATCAAAAAAATCATACTCTATGGCGTAACCTGGTCGTGTTATGTGCGCATTTTCAAAACCCTTGATGCTATGTACCAGATCTAACTGAACATCAAAGGGCAAACTGGTAGAAATACCGTTGGGATATAACTCATGAGTATTTAAGCCTTCGGGCTCTATAAATACCTGATGTGAATCTTTATCAGCAAAACGATGTATTTTATCTTCTACTGAAGGGCAGTAGCGCGGTCCAACGCCATCGATTACCCCGGTATACATGGGCGATCGATCTAGGCCTGCACGAATAATATCGTGAGTACGCTCATTGGTGTGGGTAATCCAGCAACAAACTTGCTCAGGGTGCATTTCAGCAGAACCCATGTAAGACATAACAGCGACAGGAGTATCACCCCATTGTTGCTCCAGGCCTTCAAAATTCACTGTTTTTGCATCAATACGGGGTGGGGTGCCCGTTTTCAACCGGTCAACTCGGAACGGTAGTTCTCGTAAACGATCAGCCAAGGCTATGGAAGGTGGATCTCCGGCACGGCCACCAGAGTGATTATCCAGACCTATGTGAATTATACCGCCTAAGAACGTTCCTGCTGTCAGTACCACGCTATCAGCAAAAAAACGTAAGCCTGTATTGGTAACTACACCTAAAACCTGCTCACCCTCGACAATTAAATCGTCTACCGATTGTTGGAAAATATGTAAATTTTGCTGGTTTTCTAATAGGCCGCGCACGGCTGCTTTGTATAACACTCGGTCTGCTTGAGCTCTGGTAGCCCTTACCGCAGGGCCTTTACGTGCATTCAATGTACGAAATTGAATACCACCCTGGTCAGTTGCCAGTGCCATGGCTCCACCAAGCGCGTCGATTTCTTTGACCAGATGACTTTTGCCAATCCCACCAATGGCAGGGTTGCAGGACATCTGTCCTAGCGTTTCAATATTATGTGTGAGCAGTAGTGTTGACACACCCATACGAGCAGAAGCCAAAGCGGCTTCAGTTCCAGCGTGGCCTCCGCCAATAATAATCACACCGAAGCGTGTTGGATAATCCATGGTTGTGGTTCTCACTACAGGGTCGCGCATTATAGGGGTTGGTGAATTATTGATCAAAGGGGCTTTTGTATTCTTTTAATGTTTTAAGGTGTTATGTATATATAGATATAAGTATATAAAGATATATAGTTATATATGGGCAGGCCATCTTCTGTTACTAAGTCTTTAATTATTATATATATCAATGGTTTATAGAAAGCATAAGCAGGCAAATAAGCACCCTGATCAGTTGTGATTTAGTTGTGTTTCAGTGTGGATAGTTTTTAGTCTATTTAGTTGAGAATCACAGTTTACTTGATATATTGCGCATTAATACACACTCCACACACAGGATATGGATGTACCTTCTATTAAGAGAGCCAGTTAATTGGCCAACAGATGTAAATTGGGACAAATCTGTTGGTAGCCAGTATTCATCCTGTGGATAAGCTGTCAGCAAGCTTGTATTCGATTAAATATTAACATTTATCCTCACTTTACTGTGTCTATATTTATCGATATCGCTGGCTGTGTTAAATATTTTCAGCTGATGTACTATCGATGGTTCATTTGTCTAAACTCGGTGTAAATACGTGTCTCCTAATTTAGCCATATTTACCTGCCCTATTTGTCGGGCTGCGTTACTACCCTTAGATAAGCAGTGGAGTTGCGCTAATAAACACAGCTTTGATCGTGCCAGGCAGGGCTATACAAATTTGCTTCCGGTACAGAATAAGAAATCCAAATCTCCTGGTGACGATATCAATATGGTCGCTGCGCGTAGTCGTTTTTTGGCAACAGATAAATATCAAGCCATATCGGACCGATTGAATGAATTGCTTATTAAGATTCTGTCCGAGAGTATTGAAGAGCCAGCCCGTATTATTGATGCCGGTTGCGGCGAAGGTTATTACACTTCTCGGCTCCAGCAGGCTCTAAATAGCGACGCTATTAAGACTGATATCACGGGCATAGATATATCAAAATATGCAGCTATCGCTGCGGCCAGGCGCGATAAAGAGATACGCTGGTTTGTGGCCAGTAGTAGTGATATGCCATTACAGGATAATAGTGCAGATATTATCCTGAGTTTGTTTTCGCCATTGCCGGCAAAGGAGTTTCATCGCTGTCTCAAACACAGGGGATTTTTGATTGTGGCAGCCACAGGTGCTGATCATTTAATAGAACTACGCAGACTAATTTACGATGATGTTCGAGAAGACAGTTTTAATCCTGCGACAGTACTTGAGCCATATTTTGAGCGCGATAATAAAGCGATAGTTGAACCGAAAAATGTGCGTTTTGAAATGGTTCTGGATGATACACAAATGATAATCGATCTATTTTCGATGACCCCGCATTTCTGGAGAGTTTCCCCAGAGCGAAAGGCTATCCTCGATACGCTGGAAAGATTATCGATAACAATAGATGTCCAATTGCAAGTATTCTCAGTCTCATAAGCCGCCACAAAATAAACTGAGGTTATGGCTGATAATATTGACTGTTTTATTTTCCAATGCAAAAACTGGAGAAAATTTTGCCGAGTAAATCATCGGCAGTTAATTTCCCCGTAATTTCTCCTAAGGCTTTTTGTGCTTGAAATAAATCATCAGCGAGTAATTCACCGGCGCCCATGCCTTGTAGTTGAAACTGTCCTTGTAATGCAAACTCCAGAGCCCGCTCTATAGCATCCAGATGTCTGCGCCGAGCAGTGAACTGTCCCTCAGCCGCAGCGTTAAAGCCCATGAGGGTTTTCAAGTGCTCTCTTAATAGCTCCAGGCCTTCTCCATGTTTGGCCGACAGGGTGAGGATTGTATGTTCGCCTTGTTGTAGGCTCACAGGTAATCCAGATTGATCACACTTGTTTCGGATAATAGTCACATGTTCGGGTAAAAGAGAAATATCCCCTACCAGTTCTTGCCAATCACGCTGCAGATCAATTTCCGGCTCGTCTACACTATCAACGACTAGCAGGACGCGATCAGCTTCTACAATTTGTTGTAGGGCTCGCTCTATACCAATTTTTTCTACCACATCTGGATTATCTCTCAAGCCTGCAGTATCAATGACATGTACAGGCATACCATCAACCAAAATCTCTTCACGTAACAGGTCGCGGGTGGTGCCAGCTACATCAGTGACTATTGCGGTTTCTTTACCAGCCAGAGCATTGAGCAAGCTGGATTTACCAGCGTTTGGTCTGCCGGCAATCACAATGGTCATGCCTTCTCGCATCAAGGCGCCTTGTTTCGCTTCAGTCAGTAGATTTTTTAATAAATCTATAGCCTCCTGTACTTGGTCGGTGACTCGTTCATCGGCGAGGAAGTCGATTTCTTCTTCAGGAAAATCTATCGCGGCTTCTACATATAAACGCAGACGGGTAAGCACATCGACGACGTGATTAACTCTACGGGAAAACTCCCCCTGCAATGAACGCACGGCATTTTTTGCAGCTTGGCGGGAGGAGGAATCTATTAAGTCGGCAATGGCCTCTGCTTGAACAAGATCGATTTTATCATTGAGAAAGGCACGCTCACTAAATTCTCCCGGTCTGGCCATGCGTGCTCCGAGTCGCAGGCATTCCTCAATAAGGCTATCCATAATGACTGGACCGCCATGACCCTGTAGTTCGAGAACGTCTTCGCCGGTAAACGAGTTCGGGCCTTTAAAAAATAACGCGATACCTTGATCAATAGTGATTTTTTCACCATTAATATAGGCAATAAAGTCGGTGTAATGGGCGTGACGTGCAATAGGTAAAAAACCGAGGATAGATGAGGCAAGTGTGAGGCTTGCCGGACCCGATAACCTGACTACCCCTACACCACCACGTCCGGGTGGTGTAGCGAGTGCAACAATCGTATCGGTGTCCACAGGACCCTAGTCGGTTTTCTGTGCTTGCTCAATCTGACGAGTGATATACCACTGTTGCAGAATAGAAAGCAGGTTGTTAGTTACCCAATACAGTACCAGACCGGCGGGGAACCACAGGAAGAAGAAGGTAAAGGCCACCGGCATCCACTGCATGATTTTTGCCTGCATTGGATCTGGAGGTGTCGGGTTCAATCTCTGTTGGAAAAACATACTTGCGCCCATGATCAGGGGCAAAATAAAGTAGGGGTCCATCGATGCCAGATCTTGTATCCAACCTAACCAGGGAGCATGTCGAATTTCGACGGACTCCATGAGAACCCAATAGAGTGAAATAAATACCGGCATTTGGATAACGATGGGCAAACATCCTCCCAGCGGGTTAACTTTTTCTTTTTTATACAGCTCCATCATCGCCTGAGATTGAGCCTGTTTGTCATCTGCGTGACGTTCTCGAATGGCTGTCATCTTGGGTGTGACCAGGCGCATCTTGGCCATGGATCGATAGCTGGCGGCAGATAACTTGTAAAAAGCAGCCTTAACGCAAACGGTTAACAATATAATAGAGAATCCCCAATTTCCGACTATGCCCTGGATCCACGTCAAAACCATAAATAGTGGTTGAGCTATCCACCATAGAAAGCCGTAGTCGACGGTCAAGTCCAAACCTTTTGCGATATCGGCCAGTATTTCCTGATCTTTTGGTCCAACGTAAAAGCGACTGTTAATCGTGTCTGTTTCACCCGGCGCGAGGTTTATCGCAGGGCCGGTATAGCGAATCAGGTTGAAGCCATTACTGGTGACTTTGGTAGAATATTCGTTGGTTTCTCCTTTTGGCGCTATCCATGCACTTATAAAGTAATGCTGTACCATAGCCACCCAGCCGTCAGTCACAGTGGCTTTCAAGGGCTCGTCTGCTAGATCTGAAAAGCTGATTTTTTTATAAGGTTTGTCGGCAGTGGTTGTCGCCACACCCAAAAAAGGTTTCATACCCATGCCAGAAGTATCTGCACCGGGGTCGATGCTATTGTCTCGCTTAAGCTGAGTATAAAAAGTTGCTTGCCAGTCGGATACACCGCGGTTGTTAATTATATAGTCTTGATTAACCAGGTAGTTGCCGCGCTGCAGGCTAAACCTTTTGGTAATTTGCGTTCCCTCGCTGTCAGTGAATAACAGATCGACCACTAGAGTGTCTTCACCATCTTGCATCACATAAGACTGTTTAGCGCTGCTAAAGCGGGGGCGGCCAGCGCTAGTATCGGTTCCGTTGGGACCAATTAGTCCGCTTTGGGCTATATAAGTGCGTTGCGCTGAGCGTTCCAGAATAATAAACGGATCGTCTTCGCCCAGTGTCGCCAGATACTTTGTTAACGAGGCCTCGACGATATCACCGCCGATAGTATCGATAGTCAGATTTAATACGTCAGTAGTAATGGATATTAAGCCGCTATATGAGGCCTTATCGATTGTCGCCGGAATGGTTTCAAGGCCTTCGCCAGCAATGGTAGGAATTTCTTCTGAAGACTCTATAGCTAAAGCAGGGGTATTGCTTGCTATTGCCTGGCTGCTTAGCTGCGCAATTGGAGTATGTTCAGCCTTAAATGCGGGCCATTCTCTGGCTATAACCAAACCTACCAGAACAATAGCACCTATTAAACTATATCGAATCAGATCCATGAGTGTGGTCACACCTGTGATTTTCGGGGTTTTTATGTATACCGGGAACCGGGTCGAAGCCGCCGGAATGAAATGGATGGCAACGTCCAAGGCGTTTTGTGGCTAACCAGCCGCCCTTTATGAAACCGTATTGCAAAATGGCCTGTTGCGCGTAATCGGAGCATGTAGGGTAAAAACGACAACGGGGACCAAGTAACGGGCTTATAACGTAACGGTAAACGGCAATCAACAGCAAAGCAGCCCTGCCTGGCAAGGAAACCCGCGGGGATGCTGTTATTGCGGCGTGTTGCTCGCCGCTCGCTGTGCTAGCTTGTTCCACTGTTTTTCAATCAAGGCCGTTAATGTGTGGTTATCAAGCTTGGCTATTCCGGGGCGGGACAACACGATGATATCGAGTGCTGGCAATTGATTCGCCCGTTGCCTGAAGCTTTCTCTCAGTAACCGCTTAATACGGTTTCTGGCGGTTGCCAACTTAACATGCTTTTTGGAAATAACCAGCCCCACACGTGCATGGCAACCTGAATTAGGACGCGCCAACATTAAGAGCTGTGGATGAGCGGCTTTGAGCTCTGCTGAAGAAAAGACAAATTGATAGTCTTTGGCTGTCAGCAGGCGCCGATCTCTGGAAAAATCGAAGTCTGCCATGGCCTGAGCCTTGCCAGAATTCAGCTGACTTAGGCAGACAGTACCTTACGACCTTTAGCGCGACGACGATTAATAACCGCACGGCCGCCTTTAGTGGCCATACGAGCACGAAAACCGTGAGTACGCTTGCGTTTTATTACACTGGGCTGGAATGTTCTTTTCATGACTTTAACTCGTGTTTGTACTTCGGACTTCCCATGCGGGGAGCCTTGAAAAAAAGAGGGCGGATTTTAGTGAATTTGAGCCAGTAATTCAACGTCTATTATGCCAATAATGAAGAAAGCTGTGTTTTTTTTCTAATTATCTGTCCGGGTATTAGATAAAACGGGCTTTTATTATGTTATACACAGCTTATCAAGGGGGATATCAACAGTAACGTGTGGATAACTTAATATCGGGGTTTTCTGTGGGTGTAAATAGTAGAATATTCTAAATTGTTCATTTTTTTCAATGACTTAAAAAATACTGCAAATAAAGATGGCAATGCGGTTTTATTGTGGATAACCTATAGCTTCGGTGCTGAAACAGGCCATTATTTGGTGTGGTGTGACGGCATTTGTGTACACTTTACAAAAAGCAGTAACAATAAAGGCAATTGGCAATATTTCGCCGAAAATAATCATTAGGGATACCATCGTGCCTGAAAAGACCTGGCAGGAGTGTATGGGTTTTTTGCAAGAAGAGCTTCCAGCACAACAGTTTAATACCTGGATAAGACCCTTGATCGCCAAAGCTGGTGATGATGGCCTCTGTCTGTTGGCTCCAAATCGCTTTGTGAAAGATTGGGTGGTAGATAAATTCCTCTCGCGTATTAGTGAGTTGATGCAGGATTTAAGCGACCAGCAAATCATGCAAGTAACGGTTGATATAGGTAGTCAGCAACAAGAGATGGTTGATCGATTTATTGATCAAAGGCGTCAATCCACTAATACCAGTGTTAGCCGCCCAGAAGTGGTAGTGGCCCGTATCGGTAAGCCGGTGTTGTCTACGGTGCCTGCTCGTCAAGTTAAGGTAGATGGTGGGATAAATCATGCCAGCTCGCTGATACCGCAATATACCTTTGATAGCTTCATAGAGGGCAAGTCGAATCAATTGGCTCTTGCAGCTGCTCGACAGGTAGCGAATAACCCTGGCGGCTCTTATGGCGGGTCATACAACCCCTTGTTTATATATGGCGGAGTGGGCTTGGGTAAAACCCACCTGATGCATGCCGTAGGAAATGAATTATTGGCGCAGAAGCCGGATGCTCGAATTGTTTATCTTCATTCGGAGCGCTTTGTTGCTGATATGGTTAAAGCCATACAGTTGAATGCGATTAATGAATTCAAACGTTACTATCGTTCTGTGGACGCCCTGCTAATAGATGATATTCAGTTCTTTGCTAACAAAGAGCGATCGCAGGAAGAGTTTTTCCATACCTTTAATGCTCTGCTTGAAGGTGGCCAGCAGGTGATTCTTACTTGTGATCGCTACCCCAAAGAAATAAAGGGTCTTGAAGAACGGCTAAAGTCCCGCTTTGGATGGGGTTTGACTGTTGCGGTAGAGCCTCCCGAGCTTGAAACTCGGGTTGCAATTTTGATGAAAAAGGCGGATCAGTCTAAAATAAAACTGCCCCCGGAGGCTGCATTTTTTATAGCGCAAAGAGTCAGATCAAATGTAAGAGAGCTAGAGGGTGCACTGAAGAGAGTGATAGCAAGTGCTCACTTCATGGGGAAAGAAATAGATATTCCTCTGATTAAAGAATCGTTAAAAGATTTACTGGCCCTGCAAAATAAGCAGGTCAGCGTGGACAATATTCAGCGCACTGTTGCAGAGTATTATAAAATCAAACTGGCAGATCTTTTATCCAAGCGACGAACTCGATCAGTGGCTCGCCCACGTCAAGTAGCGATGGCTTTGTCCAAGGAATTGACTAATCATAGTCTGCCTGAAATTGGTGAGGCGTTTGGCGGCAGAGACCATACCACTGTGCTGCATGCATGTCGTAAAATAAAAGAGTTGCGAGAGACAACAGTAGACATCGGGGAAGACTATCAAAACCTGATACGTACTCTCACAACCTGATAAGATAGGCAAAAAGCCAGCTACTATATATAGATAAAATAAGGAAAAAGGCCTTTATGAAATTCTCTATTTCTCGGGAAACTTTGTTGACACCGTTGAACCTGGTGGCCGGTGTGGTTGAGCGCCGTCAGACATTGCCAATTCTTGCCAATGTATTAATTAGCCTTGAGGGAGGTCAGTTGTCACTGACGGGTACAGACCTGGAGGTAGAGCTACTGGGTCGAGTTACGGTAGAAGAATCAGCCTCAGAGGGTGAGGTTACGGTTCCGGCGCGTAAGTTGGTAGATATTGTCAAATCTTTACCCGACGGTAGCACGATTGATTTTGCGGTAGAGGATCAGCGCGCTGTAATCAAATGTGGCCGTAGTCGATTTACCTTGTCTACATTGCCAGCCAGTGAGTTTCCTAATATAGAAGAGGGGCAAGCATCCCTTTCATTCTCCGTAAAACAGGGTCAGTTGAAAAAGCTGATTGATGCCACCGCCTTTGGTATGGCCCAGCAGGATGTACGTTATTATCTTAACGGCATGCTGTGGGAAATCAAAAACAATCAATTTCGAGTCGTCGCTACCGACGGGCACCGGTTGGCCTTATCAACAGAAGAGAATGTGACGGTTGATGGCGAAAAGCAGGTGATCTTGCCGCGCAAGGGTGTATTGGAGCTGGCGCGCCTTCTTCTGGCAGAAAATGAAGAGATTCAACTTTCTTTGGGTGATACGCATTTAAGAGCTACAACCGAAGACTTTTCTTTTACCTCCAAGTTGGTCGACGGGAAATTTCCGGATTATGAGCGGGTTTTACCTCGCGGGACCACTAGAGAGGTTATCGCCAAGAGAGGCGAATTACGCCAGGCATTAACCCGGGCGGCGATTCTTTCAAATGAAAAATATCGCGGTATTCGTATGCAGTTTGCTGATAATGAGCTGAGCATTAAGGCAAATAATCCCGAGCAGGAAGAGGCGGAAGATGTGGTAGCCATTGAGTATAGCTATGAGCCCTTGGAAATTGGTTTCAATGTGAGCTATTTACTCGATGTCATGAGTGTCGTGCAGGGGGAGAATATCAAAATGTCGCTTTCTGATTCCAATAGCAGCGCGCTATTGGAAGACAGCGAAGACGGTAGCTCTCTGTATGTTGTAATGCCCATGCGCCTGTAAGAATCTTCTCTAACTCCCTCCTCCATGGCATTTATTAATCGAGTTGTAGTTGCGGATGTTCGAAACATTCGCAATGCAACTCTGGAAATCGATAAGCCGATCAACCTTATTTACGGTAGTAATGGCAGTGGCAAGACGTCATTACTGGAGTGCTTTCATATACTGGCACTGGGCCGCTCCTTTCGCGGCACCCGAATTAAACCGGTGATTAATCACGATGCACAGCACTGCGTCATCTATGGAGAAGTTACCTCCTTAGCCGGGCGCAACTCCAAGTTAGGTATCAAGAAAGCGCTTTCCGGCGATACTCTAGTACGGATGGATGGCGAAACAGCGCGCAATCTTTCAGAGCTAGCTAAAAAAATACCTCTTCAGGTGTTGAACTCAGACGGTTTTTTGTTGCTGACAGGTAGCCCCAAGCTGCGTAGGCAGATGTTGGATTGGGGTGTGTTCCACGTGGAACATAGTTTCCTGGAGCTTTGGAGGCGTTTACAGCGCGCTCTTAAACAAAGAAATTCTTTGCTTCGTCGTGATAGAATAGCGGAGACGGAAATATCGCCTTGGAATCGAGAAATTATTGAGGTAGGTACTGAAATAGACGGCTTACGGCAGAGCTATTTGACTGAATTTGAGCCTATATTTCAATCAGTACTGGCGACATTATCCGATGCTATGCCGCCGATACGGCTTTCCTATTACAAGGGTTGGGATACCAAATCTACATTGGCCGAAGTTTTCGATAAATCCCGAAGTCGAGATGAACAATTAGGTTATACGCAATTTGGCCCCCATCGAGCCGATATGCGCCTTAAGACTGGTGGCTATAATGCAGGTGACATATTATCCCGGGGGCAGCAGAAGTTGGTGGTTGCGGCACTGCGCCTTAGTCAGGGTAAATTACTAGAACAGTTGGCCGGTGAACCCTGTGTTTATTTAATAGATGACCTGCCAGCTGAGCTGGATGCCAGGCACAGGATTCGACTGATTAATCTGTTATTGTCGATGAATTGCCAAAGTTTTATTACTGGGGTGGACAAAAACGAGTTACTAGCGATTTTTGATAGTCCGAGCCAGGTTGCAGTGTTCCACGTGGAACACGGACAGATTAACGAAGATAACAGCTAATAAGGGCAGCTTGACGTTGTCCCAGTGGAGATAAAATGAGCGAAGAGCACGAGTACGATTCCTCGAGTATCAAGGTATTAAAGGGTTTGGATGCAGTACGTAAACGCCCCGGTATGTATATTGGTGATACGGATGACGGCTCTGGTTTACACCATATGGTGTTTGAAATTGTAGATAACTCTATCGACGAGGCATTAGCAGGTCACTGCTCTACAATTAATATTGTTATTCACCCTAATGAAACAGTCACTGTTTCAGACGATGGTCGTGGAATCCCCACAGAAATTCATGAAGAAGGCGTTTCGGCTGCTGAAGTAATCATGACGGTGCTTCATGCTGGCGGAAAGTTTGATGACAATACTTACAAAGTTTCTGGCGGGCTTCATGGGGTTGGCGTTTCTGTTGTTAATGCGCTCTCTGAGGAACTAAAGCTGACGATTCGTCGCGGAGGCAAGGTGTTCGAGCAGATCTATCGTCACGGGGTACCTCAGGCGCCGCTGGCTGTTGTGGGTGAGACACAGCGTACTGGTACTGAGGTGACGTTTAAACCGTCGAAAGATACCTTCACCAATATCGAATTTCATTTTGATATTCTGGCAAAACGACTTAGAGAGTTGTCGTTCCTTAATTCTGGCGTGGGTATTTATCTTAAGGATGAGCGCAGCGGTAGGGAGGATGAGTACCGCTATGAGGGTGGTTTGTATGCCTTTGTTGAATACTTGAATCAAAACAAAACGACAGTTAATAAAATTTTCCACGTATCGACTATGCAGGATGATGTCGGTGTTGAAGTGGCATTACAGTGGAATGACGGATATCAAGAGAATCTGTTCTGCTATACCAATAATATCCCTCAACGGGATGGGGGCACACATTTAGCGGGCTTTCGATCAGCGCTGACCCGTAGTTTGAACGCTTATATAGAGCGTGAAGGTATGGGCAAAAGAGATAAGGTAAATGCTTCTGGAGATGATGCCCGTGAAGGCTTAACGGCAATAGTTTCCGTTAAAGTACCAGACCCCAAGTTCTCATCGCAAACCAAGGATAAGCTGGTGTCTTCAGAGGTCAAAACCGCTGTCGAGCAGGCTATGGGCAAGTTGTTTGGTGATTATCTTATAGAGAACCCCGGTGAGGCCAAGCTGGTTGTACAAAAAATGTTGGATGCCGCGCGAGCCAGAGAAGCCGCTCGTAAAGCGAGAGAAATGACTCGTCGTAAAGGTGCGCTGGATATTGCAGGTTTACCTGGTAAATTGGCTGATTGTCAGGAAAAAGACCCCGCTCTTTCTGAAATATACCTAGTGGAGGGAGATTCTGCAGGCGGATCAGCCAAGCAGGGTAGAGATCGAAAACACCAGGCGATTTTGCCACTTAAAGGTAAAATTCTGAATGTTGAAAAGGCGCGTTTTGATAAAATGATCTCATCTCAGGAGGTCGGTACCATTGTTACCGCGCTGGGTTGTGGTATAGGCAATGAAGAATTCAATCCCGATAAACTACGTTATCACCAAATCATTATTATGACGGATGCTGACGTCGATGGATCACACATACGCACATTACTATTAACGTTTTTCTTCCGGCAGATGCTGGAGTTGGTAGAGCGCGGACATATTTATATTGCCCAGCCGCCACTCTACAAAATCAGCAAGGGCAAACAGGAGCAATACCTGAAGGATGATGAAGCACTGACCCAGTTTCTAACCCAAACAGCGTTAGAGAACGGCTCTCTTCACGTTAATGCGGATGCTCCAGGAATCAGTGGTGAGGGCTTAGAGGCATTAGTTAACCAATATCGTAGCGTTATGGCCGTCATTGATAGACTATCCCGTTTATACCCGCCAGAGGCGCTTAACGTCATGTTAAAGCTGGATCGCCTCCAGGCAACCGACTTGGAGAGCCAGTCTACTGTATCGAGCTGGAGCGAAGCCTTAGAGCTAGCCCTAAATAATATCGGTAATGGTTCGTCAGGTAGTCACCGTTATCAGGTGGTAGCGCAGAAGTCTGAAGAGCGTGATTTGTGGGCGCCTTTGATCACAATTACTGCCCATGGTGTGCCTCGTGATTACGCCATTAATCACGAGTTCTTTGGCTCTGGTGAATATCGCGCTATAGCGGATTTAGGTGATAGCCTTCAAGGTTTACTGGAAGAGGGTGCCTTCGTCAAGAGAGGTGAGCGCTCACTTACGGTAGAGGCCTTTGAAGAAGCCCTTGATTGGCTAATGAAAGAAGCAAAGCGAGGGTTCTATATCCAACGCTATAAAGGCCTGGGTGAAATGAATCCAGAGCAATTATGGGATACCACGATGGACCCTCAATCTCGCCGTATGTTACAGGTAACCATTGAGGATGCCATTGCTGCCGATCAAATCTTTACTACCTTGATGGGTGATCATGTAGAGCCCCGACGTGAGTTTATTGAAACCAATGCGCTGTCTGTCGCAAATCTGGATATTTAGGGCGTCGCTGCATTATGCAGTGCAACCTCGAATGACAGCCATAAAAAAGCCAGCTATATGCTGGCTTTTTTATGGCTGATTATTAGACTTCGGCTATTTAGCAGTATCCATTTCAGCCAAAGCATTTTCTACCCACTCTTTCGCCTGCTTATTTAATTCAGCCGCGGTGTGCCCCTGTTGCTTGAGAATAGGGCCAATGGCAACTTCAATAGTACCCGGTCGTTTTATGAACTGTCCGTTAGGCCAAAAGTAGCCGGCATTGTGTGCCACGGGGAGAACGTCTACATCCGCGTAGACGGCTAAGCCTGCACCGCCCCGTGCAAATCGTATAGGGGAGCCCGCCTCCTTGCGTGTACCCTCAGGAAAGACCAGCACCGACAAACCCTGGTCGAGACGCAATTTCCCCTGGCGTAGCATTTGACGCATTGATTCTTTAGGTGAGCCACGATCAATAGCGATAGGCCGCATTTGCCGCAGCCCCCAACCAAAGAAAGGCAGGTTGAGTAATTCATGCTTGAGTATGGTGGCTACCGGGCGGAAATGCTGTTGTAGGAAAAAGGTCTCCCAATTCGATTGGTGATTACTTACTATCACCATAGGCCTTTCATTTAGGCAATTTAATCCGGTAACTTTAAAGTTTATGCCGCAGCAAACCATTAGCCACCATACCACCAGGCGATTCCACAGGAGTATATACGCTGCGCGTATTCGGTATGGCAGCCAGAAGATCAATAAACTGGTGGTGCCGAACCAGAAGGTGGTGACTCCGAAGCCGATATAAAACACCAGACTGCGCAGCCAAAGTAACGGTGTCGCCATAGAACTCAGTTTCCTTGTTATGGCCTTGGTTTTAGGGCCGGATACCCCATCTACCAGTGTAGCCTCAGTCGACTAGATTTGCAGTTGAGAAATATCGGCAATTTTCATGAACTGGGCACTGAGTCTGCGCAACAGATTAATACGGTTACTGCGCACGGCAATATCGTCGGTCATAACCATGACTTCTTCAAAGAATAAATCGACCGGTTCTTTCAGGCAGGCTAGCTGCTTAAGCGCCTCAGTATAATTCTGCTCGGACACTAACGCGGCGACTGTTCCATCAAGAGACTCCAGTTGTTGAAACAAATCCTTTTCAGCATCATTTTCGAAGAGCTGGATATCGACGGCTGCTACCGCTATGCCCTCACCCTGTTTAGCAAGGATATTGGCAACTCGTTTATTGGCTGCGGCCAGCGCTTCAGCTTGTGCCAGCTGTCGAAAATCTTCAACTGCCGAGATACGTAAGCCAACATCCGCCGGGTTATGCGTGTCACTGCCTTGTACGGCGGCCTGTACTGCGATAACTGTGTCTGTCGCGATACCGCGCTCTTGATAAATGGCTCGATAGCGATCGAACAGAAATTCACTGACTTGTGCCACGACATTGGGGTTTTTAACTTTGTCACCCAGCGCAAAGCAGGCCTCGGCCAGTAAGTTATTTAGATTGATCTGAAATAGTGATTTTTCAGCAATTATCCGTATCACAGCCAATGCATTACGGCGCAGGGCAAAGGGATCTTTGGAGCCGGTAGGTGCCTGGTTGATACCAAAAATACCGACAATTGTGTCAATTCGGTCTGCTAAAGAAATGATCATGCCGGCTGCAGTGTGTGGTAAATCATCTCCGGCATATTTGGGCAGGTATTGTTCGGCTATAGCCTCAACGACAGCACCGGGTTCCCCATCATTCAGCGCATAGTAACTACCCGCTATGCCTTGCATCTTGTCGAATTCCTGTACCATATCGGACACTAGGTCAGCTTTGGCCAGTTCCGCGGCACGCCCTGCTTCGTCGGCATTTGAGCCGACGGTGGCAGCGATGGTGCGCGCGAGATGCGCCACCCGCTGGCTTTTATCCCAAACGGTGCCAAGGTCTTTCTGGAAAACAACAGACTTTAGTTTATCGCAGCGAGAAGCGAGGCTTTGTTTTTTGTCCATTTCAAAAAAGAATGCCGCATCGGCCAGACGTGGACGAATAACGCGTTCGTTTCCAGCAATCACTTGAGCGGGGTCACTCGACTCCAGGTTTGCGACAAATATAAAATGAGGCAGTAACTGTCCGGTCTTATCAACCACATGGAAATACTTTTGATGTTCTGACATCGAGGAAATTAGTGCTTCAGCAGGTACCTCAAGAAAACGATGTTCGAAATTTCCTGTCAGTGCTACCGGCCATTCAACTAAAGCGGTAACCTCATTGAGTAATTCACTGTCTATAACCGCCTGGGCGCCCAGTTTGGCCGCCTGCTCTTCGATCAGCGTTTTGACCAGGTTTTGCCGGCGTTGGAAATCGGCGATAACATAGGCTTGTTCCATCACCGACTCATAATCTGCAGCGCGATTGAAACGTATTTCGTTGGTGCAGTGAAAGCGGTGACCACGACTGCGGTTGTCACTGTTGATGCCTAAGATACTGCCTGGAATCGTTTCCTCGCCAAAGAGTAATACAATCCAGTGTGCCGGTCGGACAAACTCCACACGACTGGCGCCCCAGCGCATCCGCTTGGGGATAGGCAGGCTGGCGAGTGCTTGCTCGGTGATATCTGCGATGACTGAACTGGTTGATACGCCGGCAGCGGTGTGGCGGTAAACCAGGCGCTCGCCTTTCTCTGTGTCCTTGGTTTCCAGTGCATTCACATCAAGGCCGTTTTTCCTGGCGAAGGCAATGGCAGCTTTGCTTGCCTGCCCCTCGCTATCAAAGGCAATGGCAACCGGAGGGCCCAGGACTTCGAGATTTTGGTCTGGCGCTTTTTCAACTAAGTCATTTATTAAAATAGCGAGGCGGCGGGGAGATGCAAACCAGCGGCTATTCTTATAGCTCAGCTTTTTTTCATCGAGGCTTCTACATACGCTCTGATGAAAAGATTCGCCTAATGCATAAAGTGCTTTGGGAGGGAGTTCTTCGGTACCGATTTCAATGAGTAAATCTCGAGTATTCATTACTTGCCCTCCTCCCATGCTGCTAGCGCCTCAATACGTAAGGCTTCCGGGGCCAATGGGAATCCCCGTGAGGCGCGGGCATCAAAATAAGCCTGAGCCACCGCCCGAGAAAGCGCTCTAACTCTTAAAATAAAGCGTTGTCGCTCGGTGACGGAAATCGCGTGGCGCGCATCAAGTAAATTGAAGTAATGGGATGCGCCAAGAACTTGCTCGTAAGCCGGCAGAGCCAGTTGGGCCTCGATCAGACGCCGACAGTCTTTTTCAGCCTGGTCGAAGGCTGAAAAAAGGAAGTCTACATCGGCATGTTCAAAATTATAGGCCGACTGTTCCACCTCATTTTGGTGGAATACATCGCCATAGCTTACCGGTCCCTCAGGGCCGTGAGTCCAAACCAGGTCATAGATGCTGTCTACACCCTGTAGATACATCGCAATGCGCTCCAGTCCGTAAGTGATTTCACCGGTGACGGGGAAGCATTCGAGCCCACCTACTTGCTGAAAATAGGTAAATTGCGTCACTTCCATGCCGTTTAGCCAAACCTCCCAACCCAAACCCCAAGCGCCCAGCGTGGGTGATTCCCAGTTGTCTTCGACAAAACGGATATCGTGTACGGTTGGATCTACTCCCAAGTGACGGAGTGAGTCAAGGTACAGGTCTTGTATATTGGCCGGTGATGGCTTCATCACAACCTGGAATTGGTAATAGTGCTGCAAACGATTGGGGTTTTCCCCGTATCGACCATCTGTTGGGCGCCTGCTTGGTTGAACATAAGCAGCGTTCCAGGTCTCTGGACCAATCGCACGCAGAAACGTACCCCAATGGAACGTTCCCGCACCAACTTCTTTGTCCAGAGGCTGTAATATAACGCAGCCGTGCTGCGCCCAGAATTCCTGTAAGGCTAAAATTAGCCCCTGAAAAGTTTTTGCCTCGGCTGTTGCTGTGCCTGTCACCGTCTTCTACCTGTTCTGTTGTGCAAAAAGGCGGCAATTATAGCGCGTCACAGCGGCCTGCGCTAAGGGGATTATCGTTATCTTGAAGAATCGGATATTATGCCGATAACTAGTCTATTAAGGATAGATTTGTGAAGTTTGCTTTAAATTGTTTCCTTTGGCTTGTGCGAATACTTCCATTGCCTCTGGTTCGAGGCCTTGGTGCATTTATTGGGTGGTTGGCCTGGTTTCTCAATATTCGCGAAGCCAAGGTGACAGCCGTTAATCTTAAGCTTTGTTATCCCGAATTAACGGATAAAGAAAGATCCACAATGGCGCGTCAGTCCATGCAGGAGATGGGCGTCTCCGGAATGGATATGTTTAAGGTGTGGGTAATGCCCTATCACTGGTTGGCCAAACGTATCACGGTAAAGAGGCAGGACCTGTGGGAGCAGTATCTCGTAGATGACTGCGGTGTCATTTGTATTCCGCCGCATTTGGGGAATTGGGAAGTCTGCAGCTTGTGGTGTTCAGCACAAACTAAAATAACGGCTATGTATAAACCGCCGCGCAATAAGATATTGGGAGATCTAGTTCTCCGGCAGCGTGAAAAGTTTGGAGCAAATTTGGTGCCGACAAATCGGCGCGGCGTTCTGGCAATGGTTAAAGCACTGCAGAACAAGGAAGCCGTAGGCATACTCCCCGACCAAATGCCCGACGAAGAAGGTGGTGAATACGCCCCCTTTTTTGGTCGCACGGTGTTGACCATGAAACTGATCAACAGTTTGATGGCTAAGTCCGGCAGCAAAGCCTTAATGCTTTATACTCTTAGAGTCCCCGGTGGCTACGAATTACACTTTAAAGAGCCGGTACCAGAGATTTATGATGAGGACTTGGTCATAGCGGTCGGTGGCCTTAACGCCAGCGTCGAGGCTTGTGTAAGAGAGGCTCCTTTGCAGTACCAATGGGAGTACAAACGTTTTACTCGCAACCCGAATGGAAAAACTGGCTACTATGAGTTTAAGTAGAGTTTGGAATTTAATGAGAGAAAGGATATAGCATGTTGCGCTGCCGATGGTTTTTGTTACTCATGGCGTTTTCCCTTGTTGCATGTGAGACAGCTTATTACAACGCCTGGGAAAAGGTCGGCGTGCATAAGCGTGATATTCTGGTAGATCGAATTGAAGATACCCAGGAGGCGCAAGAAGATACTCAGGAGCAGTTTAGAGACGCTCTGGAGCAATATAGAGCGGTGGTGAATTTTGAGGGTGGTGATCTGGCTGATTTATATGAAAAATTAAATGGTGAGTTTGAGGCATCCGAGGCTGCTGCAAAGAAAATTACTGACCGAGTGGACGCTGTCGAAGACGTAGCGAAAGATTTGTTTACCGAATGGGAAAAAGAGTTGGATTTGTATACTAATACAAGTCTGCGGCGCTCTAGCGAGAAGCAGCTGGCCAGTACTCGGCGAGAATACAAAAACCTGATTAATGCTATGCGTAAGGCGGAGAAAAGTACGGTACCTGTGTTGAATACGCTGCGCGATCAGGTGCTGTTTTTAAAGCATAACCTAAACGCCAGAGCCATCGCTTCATTGAAAGGTGAGCTCTCCACAATTGACTCAGAGGTCAGCGCTCTGGTGGCGCAAATGCAAAAGTCGATTGAAGAATCCAATGCGTTTATTGGCCGCTTGAAGCAATAATTTATTGGTGAGGACCTGAGCCTATCGTCTTGAATCGTAGTCATGGCTGATGGCCCTCGGCTAATTGGGCTCTAATTAGAGCCTCTATTCGCAGTATAAAATGGGTCGCTAAAGCGGCTAATTTTTTTGTCCTATAAATTGAGCGCAATAGCGATCCCCAGCGGCATTATCACCAATCTTGCCGTTCTCTCGATAGAAAACCACCCTCAAAGGGCTAAAGAGACTGAGCAGTTCATTGGGTGCTAACAAAAACTTTTCTGAGCTGGGACCTCGGTCGGCAGGTTTTTGGGTGGTAAATGTCTGGTAAAAAATCAGCCCTCCAGGTTTTAGGGCGGCAATGAGTTTTTCACACAGGGGCCGGTATAAAAAATGACTAATGACAATGACGTCAAAGCGATTTTCCTCCAGTGAAGATTGCTCTATGTCTTGCTGTTGTGTGGTAATTGTAAGATCACGACTAGAGCAAAACTGTTGTAGCTTGCCTAAAGCAACAGTTGAGATATCCCGAGCGTGGGTGTCCAGCCCCTGCTCTGCCAGTAGCAATGCATTGGCACCCAGGCCGCATGCGAGATCAAGTGCTACAGCCGGCTTGGTCAGTAGATGCAGATTATCTGCGAGTACCGTACATGGCGTTCCAGGCTCTGTTGCATTTTCAAATCGTGAATCCCACTGACCTTGTTGGCCCACGTTTAACGGCGCCAGAACATGGGAGTAAAAAGCACCAGCAAGGTAAATATTTCAAGCCGGCCCAATAACATTGCAAAGCACATGATTATTTTAGCGGCCGGGCTGATATCTCCGTAGTGTGAGGCAACGCTACCCAAGCCTGGGCCGAGGTTATTGATGGATGCAGAGGTGGCTGAAAAGGCGGACAAGAAATCCAGGTTTGTCGCCATTAATGCCAGCAGTATCAAAGTAAAAGAAAACATATAGACGGCAAGAAAACTCCATACCGCGCTGACCACAGTGGCCGGTACTCGTCGATGGCCAATTTTTAAAGGAATGACCGCTTTTGGGTGCACTAATTGTCCAAGCTCTCGAATACCCTGTTTGGCTACCAGCATAACCCTGATGACTTTAATTCCACCGCCGGTTGAGCCAGCACAGCCACCTATTGCGGCGGAGAGAATAAGTAAAGCAGGCAAAAAGCTTGGCCAGGAAGAATAGTCGGTAGTGGCAAATCCGGTGGTAGTCGCGAATGATACGGCCTGGAAAATACCGTGGTAAAGTGCGTCTTTACCGCTATAAGTTCCGGAAAAATAAAGATAGAGACAGGTAATAGTGACACAGGCTAGTAGCACCGAACCGTAGAAACCGGCTTCCGCATCCATTAGATAATGCGAGATGGAGCGGTGGCGCCAAGAGAAAAAATGTAGCGCGAAATTCAAGCCTGAAATAAACATAAAGAAGCTGGCTAAAAGCCATATTACGGGGTTGTCGAAATATCCCATACTCGCATCATGGGTAGAGAATCCGCCGATGGCAATGGTAGAAAACGCATGGCAGATAGCGTCAAAGGCGCTCATCCCTGCCGCCCAGTAACTTACGGCGCAAATACCGGTCAATACAACGTACAGTATGAAAAGCGCCTTGGCCGTTTGCGTGATGCGCGGCGTCATTTTATTGTCTTTTACGGGCCCAGGAGTTTCAGCTTTATAGAGCTGCATACCGCCTATCCCTAGCAGAGGTAATATAGCCACGGCGATGACGACAATACCAATCCCACCAAGCCACTGCAAAAACTGTCGGTAGAACAGTATTGAAGGCGCCATATCATCAAGGCCGGTGAGTACAGTAGCGCCGGTGGTTGTCAGGCCGGATATGGATTCGAATACCGCGTCGTAATATGAAATATCGTGGGATACCATGAAAGGAATGGCGCCAAAAAGTCCGAGTACCGTCCAGAATAGAGACGTTATCAGAAAGCCATCTCGCGTCGATAGATCACGCTTCTGTCTTGCGGCGGGGAACCAAATCACTAAGCCTCCCGCGAAAGTCCAGCCAGTCGAAATGAGGAAAGTATTATGTTCGCCATCGGCAAAGATGAACGATACTAGCATTGGCACCAGCATCGTCAGGCTGAACATCATTATCAGCAAACCCAGAACTCGAAAGCTGGCAGCAATACGCATAGCTAGTTACCTGAAAAAACCCAAGCCGACCTGAAATAACTTTTCCACTACATTGATCTTGGTTTTATCTACCAGGAACAGAATTAAGTGATCATCTGATTCAACAACCATATCTCGATGCGCAATCAATACTTCATCGCCCCGAACTATAGCGCCGATAGTAATGCCCTGCTCGGGCATTGATATTTCCTCCAGTCGTCGGCCGACCACCCTCGAAGTGTTCTTATCTCCCTTGGCCACGATTTCTACTGCTTCAGCTGCGCCGCGCCGTAGTGAATAAACATTGGATATCTCTCCGCGCCGGACATGGGTGAGTAAGCTTCCGATGGTGATTTGTTGTGGAGACAGGGCAACATCGATCTCGCCGCCCTGAACCAGATCGACGTATGCCGGATTGGTAATCAATGAAATCACTTTTCTGGCGCCCAGCCTTTTGGCTAAAAGGCAAGCCATGATATTGGCTTCATCGTTATTGGTTAAAGACAGGAAGACGTCGCACTCTTCTATGCTCTCTTCAAGAAGTAGATCTTTGTCCGAGGCGCCGCCGTGAAGAACAATGGTGTTATCCAGATTTTCCGATAAATAGCGGCAGCGCTTGTAATCACGTTCGATTACTTTAACATTAAATTGCGATTCCAGTTGGCGCGCCAGTCGTTCACCGATATTGCCCCCACCTGCGATGATGATTCGTTTATAGGGGTTATCGACCCGGCGCATTTCGGCCATGACAGGGCGAATATTTTTTCTGGCGGCGATAAAGAATACCTCGTCACCCGCTTCTACGACGGTTTTCGCCTCCGGCATGATAGCGTGGTCGCGTCGGTATATGGCGGCAACACGCGTATCTATACCTGGCATATGTTTGCGAATTTGCTGGATTTCTTGGCCTACCAACGGGCCACCATAAAAAGCTTTTACCGCGACTAACTGTACGAGGCCGTTGGCGAAATCGAGTACTTGCAGAGCGCCAGGATGTTCTAGTAGCCGATTAATATAATCGGTAACGAGTTGCTCGGGGCTGATAATGACGTCAATGGGGATTGCTCCCTGGGCAAATAAGTCATCGCGTTTCTGCAGATAGGCCCGATTGCGAATACGGGATATTTTTTTGGGGGTTTTAAAAATAGTATGTGCGACTCGACAGGCCACCATATTTATTTCATCGGTACTGGTAACGGCAACCAGCATGTCCGCATCTTCAGCACCGGCCTGTCTTAATACCGAGGGGTGAGAGGCTTCGCCGACTACTGTGGAAATATCGAGCCGGTCCTGAAGTTCTCGCAGTCTATCTGCATCGCTGTCGACTAGTGTAATATCGTTGTGCTCGCTGGCGAGTTGTTCGGCCAGCGTAGCACCTACTTGGCCCGCGCCGAGAATGATAATCTTCATGAACTCGCGGCCTCCCTATTATGTTTTGTTATACAGGCGTAGTAAAAACCGTCTGGCCCATTTAATTGTGGCAGCAGTTGGCGGCCATATTGCTGGCTCATACCCCATTGCTCTGCAATGATACGATGCTCTGCGTCATCGGTATTGGCGATAAATTGAGCTACCGTCTGCGTATTTTCATCAGGCAAGACGGAACAGGTTGCGTAAACCAGCGTACCGCCGGGTTTAAGGCATGGCCAAAGCGCATTCAGTAGTGCCTGCTGCATCGCCGCCAGCTTAGCAATATCCTGTGGCTTGCGCAGCAATTTAATATCGGGGTGGCGGCGGATGACTCCTGTCGCAGAACACGGTGCATCGAGCAGGATTGCGTCATAGGGAATTCCATCCCACCATTCATTCACTTGCAGCGCATCCGCGACGATACAGTGCGCGTTCAGTTCCAGCCGGTGCAAGTTTTCTTTAACACGCTGGATGCGCTCTTCGCTAATGTCGAGTGCGTCCAGAGCGCAATTATCACTTGCCAATTCCAGTATGTGACCAGTTTTCCCTCCTGGCGCACAGCAGGCATCCAGTACTCGGTCGGGCTTGTCTGCCATGACTAATTCTGCGGCAAGTTGGGCCGCCTCGTCTTGAACACTGCTATGTCCCAGAGAAAACCCGGGTAATTGGTCAACGTTGCAAGGCTCCTCCAGCCGAATAGCGCTCTTGGCCCATAGGCAGGCGTGGGCGGCAATTTCCTGTTGTTCCAGTTGCCTTAAGTATCCCTCGATACTACTGTGGCGGGGATTAACACGAATGGTCATCGGCCCACGGCCATTATTTGCAGTAATGATCTCGTCTATCTGTTCAGGCCATCGTTCCTGCAGTAGTGTCAGTAGCCACTGAGGATGCGCGGTTTTACCTGCCTCATCCAGATTTTCATTCAGTGAGTCGATACGTCGTTGATATTGCCGCAATACGCCATTAATAAACGATTTGGCCCAGTGTTTTTTTAGTATGGTTGCGGCTTTAACGGTTTCTGCAATTGCGGCATGGTCAGGAATTCGGGTATAGCTAAGCTGGTAGACGCCCAGTAGCAACAATGCATAGACGTCCAGATCTTTTTCACGCAGCGGTTTTTTTAGCAGCTGGTCAACTATGCCACTAAGTTGCGGATAAAGCCGCGTTACCCCAAAACATAATTCGCGTACTAAAGGCTGGTCTCTTTCAGCTATTTTGGCGCAGGCGTGAGGCAGAGCGGTATTGAGGGATTCGCCCTTGCGCAATACCGCAAAAATAGCTTTTGCTGCTGCTGCTCGGGTGTTTGCGCCGGTTTGTGGCTCAGTCATGATTGAATATATTACCTGGTGTAAACCAATCTGCTCGTCCGTTGAGTATAGCTGCACTATCGAGAACTTTACCGCCAGGTAACTGTAGACTAAGGATATTCAAGCTACCTTGACCACAGGCAACCTGAATTGCCTGTTTGTTTGCACTGATAATTGTGCCCGGTGTTGTATTATGACCGATGTCGTCAGGCTGGACTTTCCAGAGTCGGATGCGCTGTCCGGTGTGCAAGGTGTACATGACATTGGCGGACACAAATGCGCCTATTTTTAGCGCGAGCTCCTGCGCGGGTAAGCGCCAATCAATGAGTGCTTCGTTTCTTTCCAGTTTGGCTGCATAGTTGCTGAGACTATCATCCTGGATTTCGCCAGAGGTCGGGCCTTTTGCCAGTTCGCCCAATACCCTCACAAGTGCTGGACCGCCCTCGATTGCCAGCTTTTGGCGCAGACTATCGCCAGTCTCACCTGCGGATATATCGCAATAGACTTTATCTAACATGGCGCCAGTATCCAGTCCTGCATCCATTTGCATGATAGTGATACCGCTACGTTCATCGCCTGCGGCGATGGCCCGCTCAATTGGAGCCGCCCCGCGCCAGCGTGGCAAAAGAGATGCGTGAACGTTTATGCAACCTAATTTGGGCGTGTCGAGCACGACCTGTGGCAATATTAAGCCATAGGCGACGACTACCATAATATCCGCCTCCAGCGCTTCCAGTTCATCCTGAGCTTGCTGGTTACGTAAACTTTCAGGTTGGAAAACAGGGATTTGCTGCGTCAGGGCGAGAGTTTTGACCGGGCTGGCCGTCAGCCTTTTTCCGCGTTTGGCTGGTCGGTCAGGCTGGGTATATACGGCAATAATATTGAATCCCTGTGTAAGCAGATAATCGAGGTGTTTGGCGGCGAAGTCAGGAGTGCCGGCAAAGATGATGCGTAGGGGAGCCGGAGCTGCAGTCATGATATTCAGGCTCTTTGCTTATGCTCTTTTTCCAGCTTCGAGCGGATTCGCTGGCGCTTGAGTCTGGAAATATAGTCGACAAATAGCTTGCCATTGAGGTGGTCGACTTCATGTTGAATACAAACGGCCAGCAAGTCATCTGGAACCATGTCAAAGACCTGGCCGTCTCTGTCCAAAGCCTTGACCGAAACATGAGCCGGGCGTTCTACGGTTTCATAGAAACCAGGCACTGAAAGACAGCCTTCGTCATAGGAGTGTTTGTCATTATCCAGTATTTTGATCTCGGGATTGATAAATACCAGTGGCTGGTCATTATCTTCGCTAATATCAATGACGATTATCTGCTTGTGTATATTGACCTGTGTGGCGGCTAAACCGATACCCGGTGCGGCATACATGGTCTCAAACATGTCATCTACTAACTGACGAATTTCGTCACTGACTGCCTCCACCGGGGTGGCTTCGGTGCGCAAACGGGGGTCTGGGAATTCGAGAATATTTAGTATGGCCATTACAGTTTGTGATCTGCTTCCAGTGTAAAAGTATATTCAGCTGCTAAGATTATGAGAATTAAGCAAAAAAATTGTGTAAATTCTGCTTAACCTTAGTTCTGTTGCTATAGTATAACAGGCTAAACACGCTAATGGACTGTATTGCGTACGGCGTACAGGGCCTTAAATAATTAAAAGTGCGGGTAAAGGAGCGCTTATGAAAAGGTGGATTCTCACTATAGCGGCGGGATTTTGGCTGATAGCCAGCGTCGCCTATGCCCAAGTGACCTTAAAGGACAATCATCCCGAAAGCTATGTCGTTAAAGAAGGCGATACCCTGTGGGATATTTCGGGCAAATTTCTTAACGAACCTTGGTTGTGGCCTGAAATTTGGCAGGTTAATCCGCAGGTATCTAATCCGCATCTAATATACCCGGGCGACAAACTGTATTTGACTTATGTTGATGGTAAACCGCGTTTATCTTTGACCCGAGGGTCTGGTGGAGTGGTTAAATTGTCACCGGGGATGCGTACATCGCCGGTTGATAATGCAATTCCGGCGATTCCGCTGGATGAGATTCATGCATTTTTGAGAAATAGTCGTTTCATCGAGCCGGGAGAGATGGACGGTGCGCCGTATATGGTTGGCGGTACCAAGAGACACATTATTAGTGGTGTCGGAGATCAGGTCTATGCTCGTGGTTATTTTGATGAAGAGAATAAAGTTTATGGTGTTTACCGTGAAGGTACACTCTATAAAGACCCTGAAACGGGTGAGGCTCTCGGAATGCAAGCGACCGAGATAGGCGAGACTAAAATGGTTTCGCTGCAAGAAGATATTGCGACTTTGGATGTTAACCGTAGCCATGAAGAGTTGCGTTCGGGAGATAAGTTCCTGCCGCTGGAGGTTGAGCCCCTGCGCGCGCTATTTCAGCCGGCGCTGCCTTTACAGGACATCAAAGGTGAAATTCTGGACGTAGAAGGCGGTGTAACCCAGATCGGCCCAATGAATGTGGTAATGGTTAATCGTGGTACACGAGATGGCCTGGAGCCGGGTAGTGTAATGTCCATCTGGAAGCGGGGTGAGACTATACTAGACCGCGTAGCGAACCAAAAATTGGTATTGCCGGATGAAAATGCCGGTCTGTTAATGTATTTCAGGGTTTATGAAAAGATGAGTTATGCCCTGGTTCTGGAGACAAAGCAGCCCTTGTCTGTGGGTGACCGTGTAGATATGCCTCGGTCAAGAAGATAAGCTAAAATAACATAGTTACGGCGACAGGATGTTGCCGTTGAGCTCAAGGATGAGTTATGCCCTACCCCGACGCCTTCTATTGGTATTATCTTCATTGTCAGCCTGGTATTGGCAGCGGCGCATTAGCCGATATCGTCAGAGTTTATGGTTGTCCTCGCAAAGCATTGTCAGAGGACATCAGCCTGTGGGGTGATGAGCCGATTGCGCCGCGTATTCGATCCGCCTTGATGGTTTGTCAAAAAGCACCGCCGGACTCAGTGCTACGTCAATGGGAAAGCTTTCAGTGCATGGGTATTCATGTTATTTGTCCGACCGATGATACTTATCCCGAGCTACTCACAGCCATTAATGACCCCCCTGGTTTACTATACGTACGAGGCGAGCTGGCAGCTTTGGCTCAGCCCCAGCTAGCTATTGTTGGCAGTAGAAATGCCAGTCATGCGGGGCTGGATACGGCGCGGGCTTTTGCTGGCGAATTAGCTAAGCATGGATTAGTGGTGACCAGCGGTCTGGCCTTGGGTATTGATACGGCGGCTCACCAGGGAGCGCTTGAAGGCGGAGGACAAACTATTGCGGTGTTGGGCACGGGTGTTGACAGCGTCTATCCGCGCCGCAATGCTAAGCTGGCGGATGCGATTGTTGAAAATGGCGCACTGGTTAGCGAGTTCGCCCCCGGCACGGAACCAAAAGCCGGTCACTTTCCCCGTCGTAACCGCATTATTGCCGGGCTGAGTTATGGCACGCTGGTGGTGGAAGCAGCACCACGTAGTGGCTCCCTGATCACAGCTCGGTTGGCCCTCGACTATAATAGAGAAGTATTTGCCGTGCCCGGATCAATACATAACCCGAGAGCAAGAGGCTGTCATCAGTTGATCCGCGACGGCGCGGCCTTGGTAGAGACGGTGCCAGATATCCTGACGGAACTGGCTATACCGCTAAAAACGTATTTGGCCACCAGATACCGCTCAAAAGAGGCATTGGTATCGACTGGAGGTGAAAAAATCTTAGCTGCTGTGGGGTTTGAACCGACTACAATTGATGTGATTGCCCGTCGTTGCGGGGTAAAATTTGAACAATTAACGTCTGATCTACTCGAGCTGGAACTGGCTGGGCACATATTCAGTGTGGCCGGTGGATATCAGCGCGATGCATGAAGCTTGCAACAACGAAAGATTTTAGGTAGTTTGGCCGGTTTTCCAATCAAAAGGTGATAACTATGTCACAGCCATTTGTGGCCATTCTAATGGGCTCCGATTCTGATCTGCCAGTGATGCAGGGATGTATCGATACGTTAAAGAAATTCGATATCCGTTTTGAGGTGCGTGTTAGCTCAGCTCATCGTACCCCGGAAGCAACTCACAGCTACGTCAAAGATGCTGATCAACGTGGCTGCGCTGTGTTTGTGGCAGCCGCAGGCATGGCAGCACACTTAGCCGGTGCTGTAGCAGCGGTTACCTGCAAGCCAGTTATTGGCGTGCCCATCGATGCCTCTCTCAATGGTCTGGACGCTCTGCTGGCAACTGTTCAAATGCCCGGAGGTATTCCTGTAGCGACCGTGGCAATTGGCAAGGCCGGGGCAAAAAATGCAGCCTATTTGGCCGCCCAGATATTAGCTGTTGCTGACGACAAAATGGCGCAAAAGATACGTGATGAACGGGCAGAAAATGGCCGGGCGATTCTCGCGAAAAATGACGCACTACAGGAGCGTCTGCAAGCCGGATGAGCCAATTTCGGTTGCAACGGGCGGCTGAATGTATTGCTCGGGGCGGCGTTATTGCCTATCCGACAGAGGCCGTCTGGGGTTTGGGGTGTGACCCTTTCAATGCCGATGCGGTGGCCCGTTTACTGCGGTTAAAAAATAGAAGCCCCGCTAAAGGCCTTATTTTGGTGGCGGGTGATATCGCGCAGTTTCAACCCTGGTTGATGCAGCTCAGCAGCCATGATTATCGCTTGCTTGCTGATAGCTGGCCGGGTCCAGTCACCTGGTTGGTACCCGTCAATGAGTTCACGCCAGCCTGGATAAGCGGAAACTTTGATACCGTTGCACTGAGAGTAAGCGCTCACCCCCTGATAAGGCAGTTAACCCAGCGGCTGGCTATGCCCGTGGTTTCCACTTCAGCCAACCCCCAGGGATACCTGCCGGCCAGATCCAGCCTGACGGTACGTCGCTATTTCCCAACCGGTCTCGATGCTATTCTTCCCGGAGCTACGCTTGGGGCAGCCAAACCCAGCGAGATAAGAAGTCTGCTTACTGGCGAAGTCGTCCGTACGTCCCAATAGAGGTCAATTCATGAGTGTCCCCGATACAAGTCTGGTAGAAAATTACCTGTTATCTTTGCAGGATGATATCTGTCGTCAGCTGGAACAAGAGGATGGCGCAGCGGTTTTTACTGAAGAAAGTTGGCAGCGACCCGGGGGGGGGGGAGGTCGCACTCGGGTGATCAGCAACGGTGCAGTTATTGAAAAAGGCGGGGTGAACTACTCGCTGGTACATGGGGATAAATTACCGCCCTCTGCCACCGCTCATCGGCCTGAGTTGACGGGTGGAAGTTTTCGGGCGATGGGAGTGTCTCTGGTCATACACCCGCGCAACCCTTATGTGCCAACATCTCATGCTAATGTGCGTTTGTTTGTTGCTGAGAAAGAGGGTGTAGAGCCGGTATGGTGGTTTGGCGGCGGTTTTGATTTGACGCCCTATTATCCGTTTGAAGAGGACTGTAAGCATTGGCACAGTGTCGCTCGCGATGCATGTTTACCTTATGGCGATGAAGTGTATCCCCGTTTCAAAAGCTGGTGTGACGAGTATTTTTATCTCAAACATCGCGGTGAAACCCGAGGTGTAGGCGGCTTGTTTTACGACGATTTAAATGAGTGGGATTTCGACACCTGTTTTGGTTTTATGCAGTCTGTAGGTGATAATTTTATCAAGGCTTATCGGCCGATTGTTAGTCGACGCAAAGAAATACCCTATGGCGATAGGGAACGTCAGTTTCAGCTTTATCGTCGAGGTCGTTACGTTGAATTTAACCTGGTTTTTGATCGAGGCACTTTATTCGGTCTTCAGTCGGGTGGTCGCACGGAATCCATTTTAATGTCTTTACCGCCATTGGCCGCCTGGGAGTACGACTATCAGCCCGAAGCAGGCAGTCCTGAATCAAAATTGCAGGACTACCTGGTTCCAAGAGAATGGCTATGAGTGACAGTGCGCTGAATATCTCAGGCAGTCTGAAGCAGCTGCAGTTACGTTTCGATGCTGAGCAAGACCGATTGGTATTCCGTCTTAATACCAGCAGTGGAGATGAAGTACGTTTTTGGCTTACGCGCAGACTGGTTAAAGCCTGGTGGCCTTGTCTGGAACAATTTTTGAGAAAAGCGCTAGAGGGTACACAAGGGCAGCGCGAGGCGCGAGTGCAGTTCGAGCGAGATGCTGCCCGGGCAGGAGCCGATACGACCACGCCGTTTGCCGATCAGGCGAAGAGTTACCCTATGGGTGAGCAGCCGCGTTTATTGCGTTCAATTTCGCATCGTCGAAATGATAAGGGTCGAGCCAGTCTCGGCTTTGTGTGTGTGGATAACAGTAATCTTAACGTCCCAATTAGCGACAAAATGCTTCACAATATCAAAGACTTGTTGAAAAAAACTTGCGCCGCTACACAGTGGGATATTGAACTGCCCGACTTGGATAGCAATACTTCAGCTAAGGCCGTACACTAAAACTGGTTCTGTTTGTGTGGCTAAGGGAGTCGCAAAATGAAGTTTCTATGTTTTGGCCTGTTGTTATTACTGCTGTCCTCTGTTCGGGCGGAAGGTAATTCTACCGGCTATAGTTCAACAGAAATTAGAGCTACGGATTTAACTTCTCGCTATACCATTCAGATGGGCGCTTTCAAGGATGAATCGGCGGCACGCAGTCTGGCGAGCTCATCAGGCTTGGATTTGGATCAAATGGGAGTGGCTCGTATAGCCTCAAAAGGCAATATATTTTTTGTGCTTGCCTATGGCCTTTATACTTCGGCTGACGAGGCAGAGCAGGCTGCACAAGAAGTCTGTGCCAAAGCCGGTTTGGATAATTGCTGGGTGAGAAACCTCGAAAAAATGAAAGAGCTGGCCGCTAAAGCCGGCAGCATGCCTTAGCCCCTCCTTCCCACAGTGCTAGAGAAATAATTGACCTATGACCGACGTATACGCTGTTTTTGGTAATCCTATTGCGCATAGCAAGTCGCCGTTAATTCATGCGGCTTTTGCCAGGCAAACCGATCAGGAAATCGCCTATGAACGCCAGTTAGTCGCTGTAGGCGAATTTGCCAGCGCAGCGCGGGCCTTTTTTGAGGCAGGCGGCAAAGGTCTTAATATTACCCAACCATTTAAGCTTGATGCTTATGAATATGCAGACAAGTTGACCCGGGGCGCCAGGCAGGCCGGTGCGGTCAATACTTTGATCATGGGCGAAGATGGCACAGTATTGGGTGAAACCACCGACGGCGTGGGCATGGTACGAGACATTATGGTCAATCAAACCTGGCAAATGGCTGACAAACGTATACTACTGTTGGGGGCCGGCGGTGCCGTCCGGGGTGTTCTGGGGCCGATATTGGGCGAGAGGCCACAGCAGCTGACAGTGGCTAACCGAACCCCGTTAAAGGCAGAACAGTTGGCGCGAGGTTTTGCCGCTGAGGGTAATATTGCCGGTTGTGGTTTTGATGAGCTGGAGGGTCAAGAGTTTGACCTTGTAATCAATGGTACCAGCGCCAGCCTGGCGGGAGAAATGCCGCCTCTGCCTGATGGACTGTTAGCTCCTGCCGCTTACTGTTATGACATGATGTATGGTGCTGAACCTACGGTATTTTTAGCATGGGCTCGCCAGCAGGGTGCGGCGGGCTGGGTAGATGGTCTGGGTATGCTGGTCGAACAGGCCGCCGAGTCGTTTACGTTGTGGCGCGCGGTGCGCCCGGATACCGCCACAGTCATAGCGGATATGCGTGCTCAGCTTATGGCGGGTTAATTGCCAGAGTCGCCGATATAGCGTCTGGACCAGAAATAGAAACCTAATACGGCCAGGGTTAGCATGCCGAAGGTCAGGCTGACAGACTGATTGACTGGAAGGTCAATGATCGCCAGTAAAAGGACACCAATGCCCGCTCCCATCATTTCAAGGGAGCCGAATAGTGCCGAGGCAAGACCAGAACCGCTATTGGCTTGCTCGATGGCCAGCGAGGGTACAACAGCCCACAGCGGTCCAAGAGCAAACAGAATTACCGAGATACCTATCATGTAGGTCGCCAGACTTGAGCCCCAAACATATTCGAATAAAAGCAATAACACAGCGCCAATTACCAGAAGAATAAGCCCTGCATTGAGCAGCCACTGACTACCGACGCGGTTTACCAATTTGGCGGCAAGGTAGCTGCCTGCAACGTAAAAAACCAGCACGATGAGCTGGTAGTAGCCAAAGTCTTCTGTCGCGATGCCGTAGTGATCAATGATAATAAATGGCGCCGAGGCAATATAGGCATAGAGGCCGGCGCAGATCATGGACATCATTAGGGACAGGGATAGAAACGCCGGATTACAGATCAATTGCCGGTATTGTCTTAGCACGTTTTGAGGCTTCCTCGTTGCACTCTTGCCGGGGTTTGTTTCGGGCATATATTTCCATATCGCAAAACTGAGCACACAGCCTAGGCCGGCCAACAGCCAGAAGTTATATTGCCAGCCGCCGTAGACGTGAATATAGCCACCAAGAATGGGTGCAACCGCAGGCGCAAAAGCAAACAATACGCCATAGATTGCCAGCACACGGACGCGATCCCGCGTATTGAACAAGTCCGTTATTATCGCCAGCGTCAGCACTGCTTCTGCGGCTCCGGCAGCGCCTTGTAGTGCTCTGGCAGTTATCAGTGAACCGATGTTCGGGGCGAGTGCGCAGCAGGCGCTGAAGATAGTGAACAGGATGATACCGCTGATCAGCACAGGTCGCCGGCCGACTCTGTCAGAGAGCGGGCCAAGTGCCAGTTGCGCCAGGCCAAAAGCGAGCAGATTGGCTACCAGCGTGAACTGGACCATGCTCTTGGTGGTGTTAAAGATTTCTGGTAGATGCGGCAAGCTGGGTACGTACAGGTCGGTCGACATTGAACCTAGCGAGCTAGCCAGCAGTAGCAGGGCAATTATCAGGGTTTTATTGAAGTTCTGCGGCTGCATAGAAATCTTGCTTTTGTGAGAGCTAGCCTCTGGTTACCCGTGTATCCAGAGGCAGGATGGGTCTACTTGGAGACTGCTTTATAGATAAACAACACGGCTAGCGCACCACCGGTTGCCAGCAGTAACGATAGGGCCTGAAGATAGCACGTTTTATATTCTCTTGGCCAAATCAAGGCTAATCACTATCGGCCAAATATTGATCCTTGAGCTTGACGTAGTTTGCGGCACTATAACTTAGCTGCTGGCGCTCCTTTTCACTCAGCTGGCGGATTTTTTTAGCGGGGCTACCCAGGTAAAGCCAACCGCTTTCGAGTCTTTTGCCGGGCGTCACCAGGGAGTTGGCGCCAATCATAAGCTCGTCTTCCACGATGGCTCCATCCATCACAACGGAGCCAATGCCAACCAATACTCTATTGCCAATAGTACAGCCGTGTAAGACCACGCGGTGACCGATAGTGACATCGTCGCCGATGGTTAAGGGCCAGCCACCTGGATTGTAATCGCTGGCATGTGTGATATGCAGAACAGAATTGTCCTGTACGCTGGTGCGCTCGCCAATACGAATACGGTGCATATCGCCACGTATAACGGTCATTGGCCATACGGAAGAGTCCGCTCCCAAAGTGACATCGCCGATAATCACTGCACTGGGGTCTATCCAAACCCGATCGTGAATTATCGGCTCTAATTCCTTGAGTGTTCGTATATTCATAGGTGGTTTATCTTTTGGGGCCCAAAGACAATGTTATAGTGTGTTGCATGTATGTCCAGCCTGAAAACTGACGCCGATATCTGTTGACGGTGTCTCTCCTATTATCGGATGAGGCGCCCTGCAGTCAGTATCGTCACAAGCTGTTAGAATGTGCCACTTTCCGTAAGAGACAAATAGATGAACAACCCCCTATTAGATACTGGCTCTGTATTGCCTGCCTGGCATGAGATTCAGCCCGAGCATATTGTCCCTGCCATAGAACATCTTCTTACCCATAGCCGGGTGCAAATTGCCGCCCTGTTAGAGAAACAGCCCGATAGTTGGGATTCTCTGGTTCAGCCTTTGGCAGAGCTCTCGGAACAGTTGGATAACGCCTGGTCGCCCATTGGCCAGCTACACGCGGTTATGAATACACCTGAGCTGCGCGAAAAATATGACCAGGTACTGCCTTTGTTGACGGAATTTAGCACGCAGTTAGGGCAAAACTCTGACTTGTACGCGGCCTGGCAGAGAGTGGCAGATAATCCTGAGTTTGCTGTTTATAACGAAGCACGACAAAAGACCGTTATGGACAGTCTACGAGACTTCCGTTTGGCCGGTGTTGCACTCTCCGATTCTGACAAGCAACAATTTGCAGCTTTGAGACAGGAACTGGCAAAACTGACAACATCGTTTTCCAATAATGTATTGGATGCCACCCAAGGTTGGTACAAACAGTTAAGCAATGCAGAGAGCCTTGCGGGGGTGCCAGATTCTGTGATGGAGTCTCTTGCTCAGGCTGCCTTTAGTCGCGAATTAACCGGTTATGTCATTAGCCTGGACCAGTCTTCCTACGTTCCAGTTATGCAATACGCCGATGATCGGTCTCTGCGTGAGGAGTTGTATACCGCTTTCGTAACCCGCGCCTCTGATCAGGGTCCCTGTGCAGGTCAATGGGACAACTCGGCGATCATGCAAGACGTTCTATCGTGCAGGCGTAAACTAGCCAGTTTATTGGGTTTCGAAAGCTATGCTGAGCGTTCGCTAGCGACCAAAATGGCAGATACTCCAGAGCAGGTACTCGAGTTCCTTCAGCAATTGGCACAACATAGTTTACCAATGGCCAAGGCGGAGTTTGCAGACTTACAAAATTTTGCGGTTCAGTCGAGCGGCCCTGACAGCTTGTCTCCGTGGGATGTGCCCTACTACAGTGAAAAGTTGCGCGTGAGCAAATTTGATGTGTCGCAGCAGGAGTTGAGACCCTGGTTTCCGGCACCCTCTGTTATCGACGGCATGTTTACCGTCGCGGCTACCTTATTTGATATAGAAGTTATCCAGGACACTAGCGCAGAGGTTTATCATCCGGACGTAACGTTTTATCGTATTTTCAGAGGTGGCGAACATCTGGCAAGTTTTTATCTGGATATTACATCGCGCGAGGGTAAGCGAGGTGGTGCCTGGATGGCCGATTGCCGTAATCGCCATCGGCACGCCGATGGTAGCCTCCAGTTACCGGTCGCTTTCCTGACCTGTAATTTTACGCCAGCAGCAGATGATCTCCCTTCGCTGTTAACCCACGGTGAAGTGACGACCTTGTTCCACGAATTTGGACATGGATTGCATCACATGTTGACCCAGGTTGATGAGACGGCAGTAGCCGGTATTAATGGCGTTGCCTGGGACGCCGTTGAATTACCCAGCCAGTTTATGGAAAATTTCTGTTGGCAGCCCGAGGGACTTGCGCTGATATCGAGTCATTTTCAGACGGCGGAGCCACTACCGACGGATATGCTGAACAAGTTACTGGCGGCGAAGAATTTTCAGTCGGGCATGCAAATGATGAGACAGCTGGAATTCGCGACATTTGATATGCGTTTGCATGCCGGTAGTGAAACGGATATTCAGCAAGTACTTGATGGTGTGCGCAGTGAAATCAGTGTCTTGCCAAATACAGCGTTTAATCGTTTTCAGCATAGCTTTGGTCACGTGTTTGCCGGCGGATATGCGGCCGGCTATTACAGTTACAAATGGGCCGAAGTCTTGTCTGCCGATGCTTTCTCACAGTTTGAAGAGGCAGGTATTTTTGACCCTGATACCGGTCGACGTTTTCTGTTAGAGATTCTGCAGCGTGGTGGTGCTCGGGAAGCGATGGAAAGTTTTGTCGCATTTTGTGGTCGTCCGCCATCGGTGGACGCGTTGTTACGTCACAGTGGCATAGAGAAAGATTCGCATGAATAAGCCAATAAAAAGATTTATTGCGGGAGCCGTTTGTCCGAGTTGCGGAGAAATGGATAAGTTGGTGATGTTCCTGGAGGACGAAAAGCAGCAGCGAGAGTGTGTTCGCTGTGGATACGGAGATGCCCTGGACGCACAGGGTAACGTATCGGAGATCAAAACCCGGGTTAATCAGCCTCGAGCTGGTGAGAAAGCCGTACCCGGTGACGAAGGCGTACAGGTTTTGTCTTTGGAAGATTTCCCCAAAGGAACGACTCGTCACTAAGCAGTGTATGAAGCTGTTAAGTGGCAGGCCACCACTTATGACAGCGGCTGTTGTGCCAGAATATGACTGCCAGGCCGACCCCCCGGGCCAGTTTCCAGCTTAAAAAAGCCAGCCATAGACCATGGTTACCCAGCGACTGAGTGAAATACCAGATGGGTAAATAAACGAAAATACTGGCGATTAACATTGTGTCGCGCATGGCGCGGGTGTGACCGCTACCGATAAAGATTCCATCCAGCAAATAGCACCACACCGCGACTAGCGGCAAAAGCACCAGCCAGTTGTAGTAGATGCCTACAAGCTCCTCCACAGTACTGATATTGGTGAATAGGGATGTAATAAGCGGCTTGCCCAGAGCAAATACGAGGGCGAATCCCAGGGCGAGTACAGCCGCCCATTGGGTACAGCCAAGACATACCCGATAAAATTCTTTTTGTCTGCGGCGGCCGACAGATTGCCCTACCAACGCCTCAGCTGCATTGGCTATACCGTCCAGCCCATAGGCCATCGCCAGCAAAAGGTTCATCAATATTGTATTGGCCGCCAGCATCTCTTCTCCCTGGCGAGCGCCCTGAGCGGTAAAAAATAACAGGCATAACATCAGGGTAATGGTGCGCAAAAATAAATGGCCGTTAACCCGTAGTATTTGCTGGTAGGACGACCATTTATCGAGGGCCGCATCGCGCCATTGCGCAAATACTCGTCGATGAACCAATAGCAGGCAGCCCAGCGCGATACTGAGACCAAGATATTCCGCGCAGACACTGGCCAGCGCGGCGCCGTCACTTTTCATATCGAAATGCAGAATAAACAGATAATCCAAAGCTACGTTAGCCAGGTTGGTAATGACCATGATAATCAGTGGCAGTTTTGGCTGTTGTTGGCCCAGTAACCAGCCAACAATGGCGTAGGTCATCAGTGCGGCCGGTGCACTATAAAGGCGAATTGCGCCGTAATCGCTGGCCAGCCCTACAATCTCGGGCTTTTCGCCGACGATGGCCGCCCCAATAGGTAACAGCCACTGACCGACGCTACTAATAAGCAGGCCTATCGTCAGTGCCATGCAAAGTGAGCGTAGCAGGATATGCGCAGCCAAGTCGGGGTTGGCAGCACCATAGGCCTGCGCCGTAAGACCGGTTGTACCCATGCGTAAAAAACTGAAGGCCCAATACAGCAGTGTGATTAGGCCGCTACCTACCCCGACTGCCGCTAGGTATGAAGGATCCCCCAAGTGACCTAGAATGGCCGTATCGACGAGACCCAGTAGTGGCGTAGACAGATTCGACAGCATCATGGGCCAGGTAAATGACCAAATAGATCGATGCAGCTCAGACTTCGGAGGTGTGACGTTATCCATCGTTGGTATGGCTCTTGATGCAGATCATGGCAGCTTGATATAGCGTGTTACGGGTGGCTTGCGGTATACTTGCCGCCGATTGACGCACCTTGGCGGTGCGACAGGACAGGGGAAATACCGACTCTTGTGTTGAATGCTGTAAAAAATCACAATATATAGTGGTTCTATGGCATTTTTTGCACGTTATTAAAATGATTTTGAGCATTTGAGAGTACAACATTTCTGTAAGAAAAGCGGCTAGTGTGTACAGATTAGAGCGCATGGCCGATTATTTACCAAAAAACTGGAGAGTCAGGAGTATGGTTTCACAAGCAAAGCAGCTTAGCCGGCTTGCGCTTGTGCCGGTGTATGCCCTAATGGGTATGCTGGCATCGAGTAGCGTCTGGGCTGAAGCTGAGCGCTGGCAGACCAATATGGCGCCTGGTGTCACCGAGGTAGGCCACACGATTTACGGCCTGCATATGTTGATACTGTGGATATGCGTCATCATTGGTATGGGTGTGTTTGTATGGATGTTTTATTCAATCTATGCCTATCGCAAATCCCGCGGCGCTGAAGCAGCCAATTTTCACGAGAATACAACGGTCGAAATTCTATGGACTGTCGTGCCCTTCTTTATTCTAATCGCTATGGCAGTTCCTGCGACGACGTCGATGATTGAGATATACAATACCGATGATGCAGATCTTGATGTTGTAGTCACCGGCTATCAGTGGAAGTGGAAATACGAATATTTATCTGAAGACGGCGAGAACGTGGCCTTCTTTAGTAATCTCTCGACTCCTCAAGATCAAATTAACGGACGAGCTCCCAAAGGTGAGAATTACCTGTTGGAAGTCGACGAGCCGATGGTATTGCCAGTGGGTAAAAAAGTGCGCCTGCTGGTCACTGCGAATGATGTTATCCACTCTTGGTGGGTGCCGGCATTGGCGGTGAAGAAAGACGCCATTCCCGGGTTTGTAAACGAGGCGCAGGCAATTCCTTTGGTTGAAGGCGTTTATCGCGGCCAATGTGCTGAACTCTGCGGCAAGGATCATGGCTTTATGCCGATCGTGGTGAATGTAACCAGTGAGGCCGAATATAACGATTGGCTCGCCGGCAAGCAGTCTGAAGCGGTGGAACTAAAAGAACTGATGGCCCAGCAATTTGGCCTCGAGGAAATGGTTGAGCGTGGTGCCCAAGTGTATCAACGTAGCTGTATGGCCTGTCACGGTGCGAACGGTGAAGGCGGTGTGGGTGTTGCGATTGCCGGTTCTGCTATTGCAACCGGAGAGATGACCACGCACCTGGATATAGTAGCCAACGGAGTTCCTGGAACCATGATGCAGTCCTTTGGTGGGCAGCTAAATGATCTGGACTTAGCCGCGGTAGTGACTTACCAGCGCAGTGCGTTTGGTAACAACATGGGTGACAGCATTCAAGCGCTGGACGTCTACAACTTCAAGAAAGGCCAATAGGAGGGTTTCGTTATGGGTGAACATCACCACGGCCCCGCTAAGGGCCTAGGCAGGTGGTTATTTTCCACCAATCATAAAGACATTGGCAGCATGTACCTTTGGTTCAGTGCGGCAATGTTTGTTCTGGGTGGCGCTTTTGCCATGATTATTCGCGCCGAGCTGTTTCAGCCTGGGATGCAATTAGTCGAGCCCAATTTCTTCAACCAAATGACGACTATGCATGGCTTGGTCATGGTGTTTGGTGCCATTATGCCGTCCTTCGTGGGCTTGGCTAACTGGCTCATTCCGATGATGATCGGAGCGCCGGATATGGCTCTGCCACGAATGAACAACTTGAGCTTTTGGCTGCTGCCATTTGCCTTTGCTATTTTGGTATCAAGTTTGTTTATGGAAGGCGGCGCGCCTAACTTTGGTTGGACGTTCTACGCACCATTGTCTACGACTTATGCGCCGCCGAGTGTGACCTTCTTTATCTTCGGTGTACATGTCATGGGTGCCTCTTCCATCATGGGTTCGATTAATATTATTGCCACGGTCATGAATATGCGTGCACCCGGCATGACCTATATGAAAATGCCGTTGTTTGTATGGACCTGGCTGATAACCGCCTTCCTACTGGTTGCTGTTATGCCGGTACTGGCTGGTGCGGTAACCATGATGCTACTGGATATTCACTTTGGCACCTCGTTCTTTAGCGCTGCTGGTGGTGGTGATCCGGTGCTGTTTCAGCATGTATTCTGGTTCTTTGGTCATCCCGAGGTCTATATCATCATCCTGCCAGCCTTTGGTGTGGTGTCACAAATCATCCCGACCTTCTCGCGCAAGCCGCTGTTTGGTTATGATTCGATGGTATATGCAACCGCGTCTATCGCCTTTCTGTCATTTATTGTGTGGGCTCACCACATGTATACGGTAGGAATGCCATTAGCCGGTGAGCTGTTCTTTATGTATGCCACCCTGCTGATCGCTGTGCCAACGGGAGTTAAGGTATTCAACTGGGTCTCAACCATGTTCAGGGGCTCTATTACCCTTGAAACACCGATGTTGTTCAGTATTGGCTTTGTATTCCTGTTTACCATTGGCGGTTTTACCGGCTTGATGTTAGCCATCGCGCCGGCAGATGTTCAGTACCATGATACCTACTTCGTTGTTGCTCACTTTCACTATGTAATGGTGGCGGGTGCAGTATTCTCGATGTCGGCAGCTATCTACTACTGGTTGCCCAAGTGGTGCGGCAAGATGTATGACGAAACCATGGGTAAAACCCATTTCTGGATTTCGTTTATTGGCTTTAACCTGGCCTTCTTCCCGCAGCACTTTGTTGGTTTGGCTGGTATGCCTCGTCGTATTCCTGATTACGCCTTGCAGTTTACGGATTTCAATATGATGTCCAGTGTTGGCGCATTCATCTACGGCGCATCCCAGTTACTGTTTATCTTCAACGTGATCCGCACTATCAAGTCCGGAACACCCATTGATGACGAGCAAGTTTGGGAAGGTGCAGAAGGCCTGGAATGGACATTGCCCACACCAGCGCCATACCACACCTTTACAACGCCACCGGAAGTGAAGTAATTAGTCGATGGCAAATAAGACTGACAAGGCTGTTTCGCGCACTGTAGCTAAGCTTGTATTGGCTACAGTGGCGATGTTTGGCTTTGGTTTTGCGTTGGTACCGCTGTACGATGTTTTTTGTGAAATTACCGGACTCAACGGCAAAACAGTCAATAGAGCCTATGAAGCTGTTGATGTGCAGGTTGATGAAAGTCGCGTAATCAAAGTGCAGTTTATTGCGACCAATAACGATGGTATGACCTGGGAGTTCGCCCCCGCCAAGAGTATTATTCGGGTGCACCCGGGTGAATTGGCTGAGACAACATTCTTTGCAAAAAACCCGTCGGATCAGCCAATGACAGCGCAGGCGATACCCAGTGTTCAACCGCTCCGCGCGGCTCAATACTTTCACAAAACTGAATGCTTTTGCTTTAATCAACAAAATTTAGCTGCAGGTGAGACGGCAGATATGCCGCTCAAGTTTATTATCGATCAGGATCTACCCAAGGATGTGAAAACCATTACCTTGTCGTACTCCCTGTTTGACGTAACTGAGCGTATGGCAAGCCGCTAACAACTATTCTGTTTAGAAGAACGATTACGGAGAAATATAATGGAAGGTCAACAAAGCTATTACGTGCCAGAGAGCAGTAAGCTGGCCATCTGTATGGCTACCGCGGTAGCGGTGTTAATTTATGGAGCGGCAGGTTTCCTGAATAACACTCATGCTACCTATGGTGATGGCAGTGACAGTACGTCTGGTTGGTTACTGCTAATTGGTTTAGCGGGGTTTTGCGCTGTACTGGCCGTATGGTTTGGAAAAACGATCGATGAAAACATGCGCGGTCTTAATAACCCGCAACTCAAGCAGTCTTACGCATTGGGTATGATTTGGTTTATTGCATCAGAGGTGATGTTCTTTGCCTGCTTCTTTGGTGTTTTGTGGTATGTGCGCAATCTGGCAGGCCCTTGGTTGGCTGGCGAAGGCGCCAACGCAATGACCAACGAAATACTGTGGCAAGGTTTTCAATATAACTGGCCTATGCTTGAGACTCCCCAGCAGGCTGTTGGCGGTGTAGCGAGTCAGGTGCAGGCAAATGCCGGTGAATTTATTGGTGCCCATGAAGATATGGCATTTCCGGGCTTTGCCGGGCTGCTCAACTGGATTCCTTTCTGGAATACGAGTGCGCTTCTGGCTTCGAGCTTTACTGTTCACATTGCTCATGGCGCCCTGAAGAATAACCAGCGTAGCAAGTTTAACTTGTGGCTTGGTATTTCGTTGGCACTGGCCTTTATCTTTGTGGCCCTGCAGGTGTATGAATATTATGAAGCTTACGCCCACTTGGGTCTAACGCTTGAGTCGGGTATCTACGGCTCCACTTTCTTCATCTTGACGGGCTTTCACGGTTTCCACGTTTGCATGGGCGCCATCATGCTGACTGTTCAGTGGTTGCGCTCAGTGGGTAAAAACCACTTCAGCGCAGAAGATCAGTTTGGCTTCGAAGCATCAAGCTGGTACTGGCACTTTGTTGATGTGGTATGGGTTGGTCTCGTACTGTTTGTCTACGTGCTATAAGTTTATTGCTGCTGCGCCTGGCTTGCCTCTTTTAATTTGGCATCCCATGGCGCACGCGGCGTAATCTCCCCGGAATACACGCCATATCCCAGTAGTACCATCATCGCTATTGCCAAAGAAACGCGAAACCCCAACGAATGATAAGTACGTTTGGTTGCTCCCTGATCTTTGAACAGGAAAAACAAGCCACTGGCGAGGCTGGCAATCAAACTAAGAAACAAGACAAAGACCGCAATTTTAAGCATATAATTCTCCTTTTCGAGCGCAGTATAACGATTAACCAGCGATTCGCTACTTATGTCTCTAGCCAACAAAAATGATTTCAGCCCTGGCTGGCCCTTGACTGTGTTTACACTGGTTTTGCTCTGGCTTATGACATGGCTTGGGTTTTGGCAGCTGGAGCGAGCGGCTGAAAAACGAGAGTTTGTTGCTCAGGAGCAGGAGCGCCGTATTCGCGCTCCGGTGAGTTTAATGGGTCTGGCCAATGAGGATGCCACTAGTTATGTGGCGCTAAGCCTGCATGGTGAGTTTGATCAAGAGCGTTATTTTTTACTGGATAACCAGTTGTACCGGGGAAAATTCGGTTATGAGATAATAGTGCCCTTTTTTGATCAGAGCTCATCTCAGTGGGTGTTGGTTAGCCGGGGTTGGTTACCGGGGAGTCTTGACAGGGCGCAGTTGCCGGTTGTTGATAGACTGCCCTCTCCCGTCGGTTTACTTGGCGAGATTTACGTTCCTTTGGGTGATCCATTTTTATTGGCTGATCAGGTTTGGTCTGAACAGTGGCCCAAGGTTATTCAGGCTGTTGATATCCCGATGATGTCGGCTGCATTGCAGCAAGAGTTGTTTGCCTACGTGGTCAGGCTAAAAGAAGAGAGCCTGGGAGTTTACGGTCGGCACTGGATGGTAGTGAATATGCCGCCGGAGAAACATACGGCATATGCCGTACAGTGGTTTGTCATGTCGGTGGTATTGCTGCTGTTATATATTATGGTTGGGCTTGGTAAGCTTGGCTGGAACAATAAACAAGAGGAGTCACTGTAGTGGCGGTAAATTCTGAGGCTAAAAGTAGTCGTATCGGTTTGATCATAATCATGTTGCTGCCAATTATCATGATTGGCGGAGCCACCTTTGTATATTACACCGGTATTGGCATGCCAGAAGGGACAACTAACAACGGCCAATTAATTGAGCCGCCGCGTAGTATCGAAGATATTAAGCTGCAGGCGAGAGACGGAAGCGAATATCGCTATAACGACCACATACATAAGTGGTCGCTGATTATACCAGCGCTTGAAGAGTGTAATACAGCCTGTCTCCAGACATTGTATTTTACTCGACAGGTGCATGTTGCCTTGGGTAAGGAAGCAAATGGCTTACGCCGTTTTTATCTCAGCACACAGCAATCTTTAGAGCCATCTTTTGCTGAGTGGTTAGGTCAGGAACACCCACAATTGGAAGTTTTTTCCACCGATAAGGGTTCCATGGACAAGCTGTTAGGCCAATTAGACGGAATTGATTACCAGCAGGGCAATGCCTATTTTTTGGTAGATCCTACGGGTTGGGTGATGATGGTTTACACTGATCACCAAACCGGCAAACAAATTTTGAAAGATCTTAAATTTTTATTAAAACAATCCGGTGAGAGATAAGGCCATAAGCATGAGTGAAGACATTCAAGCGAAAGCGGTTAGCTGGCGCGACTACCTCGAAATGACCAAGCCTACAGTGGTTGCGTTGATGATTTTAACCACGGTTATAGGCATGCTGTTGTCTGTGCCAGGTATGGTGCCCTGGAACGTATTGATCTGGGGTAATGTGGGGATCGCACTCTGTGCCGGTTCTGCGGCAGCGGTGAACCATTTGGTTGACCGTCGCATCGATCTGGAAATGGCACGCACAAAAAATCGCCCTGTGGCCCAAGGTCGTATTTCAACCACCAATGGCGTGATATTTGCCGCTGTATTGGGTCTAGGCGGTATGGCTATTCTGCTTGTGCGGATAAACGCGCTGACGGCCTGGCTGACGGTGGCTTCTTTAGTGGGTTATGCGCTTATTTACACGATTTGGTTAAAACGTGCCACGCCTCAGAATATCGTTATTGGTGGTTTGGCCGGTGCCGCGCCTCCCCTTCTTGGCTGGACTGCGGTGACTAATCAGGTTGACCCTCATGCCCTATTATTAGTGCTGATCATCTTTGCCTGGACGCCGCCGCATTTCTGGGCACTGGCAATTCACCGGCGCGATGATTACGCCAAGGTTGATGTGCCCATGATGCCGGTGACCCACGGCATTGAGTACACCAAGAAAAATGTCCTGATGTATACCTTGATCCTAATCGCCGTCAGCCTCCTGCCTTATGCGACTGGCATGCTCGGACCGCTGTACCTGCTGGGTGCGTTGGTATTGGGGGCGGGTTGTCTTTATTGGGCGATTGTATTGCTGCGGGGAGATAACAAAACGGCGGCAATGGAGACGTTTAAGTATTCGTCTATCTATTTGATGGCCTTATTTCTGATCATGGTGATTGATCATTATTTGTTCCCGCAATCCTCCATCATTGAACTGACTCTTTAGCAGGTTAATAATTAGATGACGACTACTCGCCGAAAAATTCATTTCACAATTATTGGCATTGTCATATTTATGACTTTGATGGTGAGTATGTTCGTCAACAGGATGTTGACGCCGCGTATTCTTCATGACGGTGAGATGAAGGTAAATGGTACCTGGGTGCTGAGCAAGCCGCGGGTAATAAAACCCTTCGAATTGGTAAGCCAGGACAACAAGCCTTTTACTCTGGAAAACTTGAAGGGCAAGTGGTCGGTGGTATTTTTTGGATTCACTTATTGTCCAGATGTCTGTCCAACAACCCTGACAACACTGAAAAAGTGGAAGGGTTTTATGGCAGATTCAGAGTTTCTGGCGGATACCCAGGTCATTCTTGTCACAGTAGATCCGGGCCGTGATACACCTGAGGTGCTGGCGCCCTATTTGGCATTTTTTGATCCTGAGTTTATTGGTGTGACCGGCGATTTTATGGAACTGCAAGGTTTGGCAACCAACCTCAATGCGGCTTTCAGCAAGGTGCCCGGTGGCGGCGACAACTATATGGTGGATCACACGGCTAACGTTGCCCTGATTAACCCCTACGGTCACTACCATGCTTTTTTTAAGGCACCTGCAGATGCCGGTAAAATGAAGCTCACTTACAATTCAATTCGGCGTACATTTGAATATTAATCGTATTTATCGATTGTTTCTATCTAAATAACTTGTTTTACTGATTGATGATTGCTTTATATAGTGTCTCCTACAGATTACTGAGGAGAACATTATGTCAAAGCAAGCAGGCCAGCCGGTACCACAGGTCACTTTTCGCACCCGCCACAATAACGATTGGCAGGATATCACTTCAAATGAGTTGTTTGAGGGGCGCACGGTCGTCGTATTTGCGCTGCCAGGCGCGTTCACTCCAACTTGCTCTTCCACACACTTGCCGCGCTATAACGAGCTGGCGGGAGTCTTTGCTGATAATGGCGTAGATGAAATTGTCTGTTTGTCAGTCAACGATGCTTTTGTGATGAACGCCTGGTCAGCAGATCAGGGCGCTGACAACATCCATTTTATTCCCGACGGCAATGGTGAGTTCTCTGAGGCTATGGGCATGCTGGTAGACAAGTCCGATATCGGCTTTGGCAAGCGTTCCTGGCGCTATTCGATGCTGGTGCGTGACGGTGTGATAGAGAAAATGTTTGTTGAACCCAATAAGCCGGGCGACCCATTTGAAGTATCTGATGCCGATACCATGTTGGACTATATCAACCCCGAAGCTGTTCAGCCGCCTCGCATAACGATATTCAGCAAACCAGGTTGTCCGCATTGTGTACGGGCCAAATCAGCACTGCATGAGCAGGGTCTGCGTTTTGAAGAAATTGAATTGGGTCAAAGTGGTTTGAGTTTTAGTTCGTTAGTCGCCGTTAGCGGCGCTGGAACCACCCCCCAGATATTTATAGATGGACAGTGTATTGGTGGCGCAGATGAGTTACAGGACTATCTTGCAGCCCGCTAGACTAAGTTCAACTTAGGTGAAGTAACAAAAGGCGCGCCAGCTTTGAAGCATTGCTGCGCCTTTTTTCCTTTCTATGGCCTCACTCAGTGAAAATTAGCGGTATTGCACGCTTAATGGCTTGTTTTATATAGGTAATTGCCACCATTAGTGGTGAAAAAATGGTCAATTGGCGTGAATTTCGCATATAATGCGCGCCCTTACCCGCTGGCTGTTTTGGCCACAAGAAACCCTATAGGAAATTATCATGGCCACACCGCCTGCGCCCGTTATGTTTGAGGACCTGGGTCTTCCCGCTCCGCTGTTTAAGGCAGTGCAGGCAGTTGGCTATGAAACGCCCTCGCCTATCCAGGCTGAGTGTATTCCCATTTTGCTGGAAGGTCATGATCTTCTGGGTCAGGCGCAAACCGGTACCGGTAAAACGGCAGCGTTCGCCCTGCCCTTGTTGGCCAGGATCGATTGTAAAAACACAAAACCGCAGTTGTTAATTCTGGCTCCAACGCGAGAACTGGCCATACAGGTAGCCGAGGCTTGCCAGACCTATGCGAAATTCCTACCCGGTTTTCATGTGCTGCCAATATACGGTGGCCAGGCGTTCTCTGGTCAGTTACGACAGTTACAGCGTGGCGCGCAAGTTATTGTGGGTACGCCCGGTCGCGTCATGGATCATATGCGCCGCGGCACATTGAAACTTGATAATTTGCAGGCTCTGGTGCTGGATGAAGCCGATGAAATGCTGCGTATGGGTTTTATTGACGACGTCGAGTGGATTTTACAGCACACACCAGACAATCGTCAGATCGCCCTCTTCTCGGCCACTATGCCAAAAGTTATTCGTCAGGTGGCAGATCGCCATTTGAACAAGCCGCACACCATACAAATTAAGTCCAGCACCTCTACAGCGGAGACCATACGGCAGCGTTATTGGATTGTGAGTGGTCTTCAGAAGCTCGACGCATTGACTCGGGTGCTCGAAACAGAAGTGTTTGATGCGGTGCTTATCTTCGTGCGAACCAAAGTCTCTACGGTTGATCTGGCAGAAAAACTAGCTGCTCGGGGTTATCGCTGCGAGCCGCTCAATGGTGATATACCACAAGATCAACGTGAAAAAACAGTGGATAAACTGCGCTCCGGCAAGATCGACGTTTTAGTCGCCACCGATGTGGTTGCCCGAGGGCTCGATGTATCGCGTATAAGTCACGTTATTAACTTCGACGTGCCCTACGATACCGAGTCGTATGTACATCGCATTGGTCGTACCGGTCGTGCTGGTCGTACCGGTGATGCCATTCTGTTTGTTGCGCCAAGAGAGCGGCGCATGTTGCAGGCCATTGAACGGGCGACCAAAAGTAAAATTGAATCGATGGAAATGCCTACCATCAAAGCAGTCAATACTCAGCGCCTGGAGCGATTTAAATCGCGCATCCTCGAGGCCGTTGGAGAAGAGAAAGACCTGGCGCTTTTTTATCAGATGGTGACAGAGTGTCAGCAGGAAGCAGACGTGGATCCGATGACCGTGGCCGCTGTGCTGGCTCATATGGTTCAGGGCGAAGAGCCTTTGTTGTTGAGTGAGAATGCTCGCGGAACCAAGGTGCGTAAAGAATTCGATAGGGATAGTGATCGGAGCAGGAACGAGCGCAAGGATCGAGATCGACCGGACCGTTCCAGAAACAGTGAGCGAGCCGGACGTGATCGTAGCGAAGCGCCAAAAAGACGCGAACGCGAAAGGGATACAGGCGATACACCGAAGCCATTGAAAGATCATCCGGATATCGCCATGGAGCGTTTTCGTCTGGATGTCGGCTACGATGATGGCGTAATGCCGGGTAATATTGTTGGCGCCATTGCCAACGAAGCGGATATTGAAAGTGACTATATAGGTCATATTGAGATCTATGATGGCCACGCTACGGTCGATTTGCCGGCCGGCATGCCCCCGGAAATCTTGATGGAGCTTAAAAATGTACGTGTATGCCAAAAGAAAATGGGCATAGAGCGTATTGGCAGCGATTCACCTAAAAAGGCCAAGAAGGCCAAAAAGCCCAAGGTGAAAAAAGCCGCGGCCGGAGATAGTGAGCCGCCCAAGGCCAAAGCGCCGAGAAAAAAAGCTGAAGAAGACTAATAAAAAGGCAGCCTATTCGGGCTGCCTTTTTTGTGTAGCGAGCCTGTTGGTGGGCCTTATTGCCAGTATGGGGCGAGCCCCACGAAGTTGTAATGTGCAAAATCATGTCGCTAAATCCTTCGAAAATAACAAACATGCACGTTATTTGTCGCAAACAGCCGTGAAATTCGAATGTTTTCACCGAGTGATACCAATACGTTGTTTTCAGGTATAAACCCAAGTCTCAACGCTGGAGGTGGCAATTTAGCTGTGCTTGGCGTTTAATCGTGCCTGATTTTCAGACCACTTTCATCAGTAGGTAATTCATGACCGAAAACACCGCAAAGCCTTTGGTTCTTGTCGACGGCTCTTCTTATCTATATCGCGCTTTTCATGCGATGTTTAAAGCTGATCTTAGAAATTCCGCTGGCGAGCCTACAGGTGCTGTGCGTGGTGTCATCAGCATGTTGCGTAGCTTGGTTAAGCAATATCCCGGCAGTATCATTGTTGTCATTTTTGACGCCAAGGGAAAAACCTTCAGGGATGATATTTATCCCGAATATAAAGCGCAAAGGCCACCAATGCCGGATGATCTTCGCAGTCAGATCCAGCCGGTACACGACATTATTACCGCTATGGGCATGCCACTGATAGTGATAGACGGGGTGGAGGCAGACGACGTAATTGGCACCTATGCACGCCAAGCGACGGAGCACGGTATTGATGTGGTGGTGTCCACCGGTGACAAGGACATGGCCCAGTTGGTTAACCAGCATATCACTCTGGTCAATACCATGACCGAAACCGTGATGGACAGAGCCGGCGTAGAGGAGAAATTCGGTATCCCGCCAGAGTTGATTATCGACTATTTGGCTTTAATGGGAGACAAGGTTGATAACATCCCCGGGGTGGCCGGCGTTGGGGAGAAAACGGCGCTGGGTTTGTTGCAGCACTTGGGTGGTATCGATGAGATTTACGCCAACCTGGAGCGTGTGCCAGAGGTGCCCGTACGCGGAGCCAAAACATTGGCAGCCAAGCTCGAAAAAGAGAAGGACAATGCCTATCTTTCTTATTTGCTGGCGACCATCAAGACCGATGTAGAAATGGCTCTTGGCATTAAGGATTTGGCGATGGCCGAGCCCGATAAAACCCGTTTGCAGGCCTTGTTCGAGGCGCAGGAGTTTCGTGGTTGGGTGGACGAGTTAAGTCGTGGCGACGTAACAACGAAGTTAGTACCAACTCCGCCTAAAGTAGATACAAATTATAGCGTTGTTCTAGATGAGGAAGAGTTTAATCAGTGGTTGACGAAGTTAAAGGAAGCGCCCTTATTTGCCTTTGATACTGAGACCACTAGTCTCAATTACATGGAGGCCAGGGTGGTGGGTGTTTCTGTTGCAGTGACCTGTGGCGAAGCGGCATATATACCCTTTGGACACGATTATCTGGACGCGCCGGATCAGCTTTCTGAGCAGCAGGTTTTGGGAGCACTTAAACCCCTGCTGGAAGATCCCTCAGTGGCCAAGGTGGGTCAAAATCTGAAGTATGATAAGTCAGTATTGGCCAATCATGATATAGACCTGCAGGGCATTGCTTTCGACACCATGTTGGAGTCGTACGTGCTTAACTCCACTGCCAGTCGTCACGATATGGATAGCCTGGCGACGAGGCACCTGGATCAGAAGACGATAAAATTTGAAGAGGTAGCAGGCAAGGGTGCCAAGCAATTGACCTTCAACCAGGTAGCGCTGGAGCAGGCCGGACCTTATGCCGCCGAAGATGCCGATATTACCTTGCGCTTACATCAGGCGCTTTATCCGCAGCTGGAAGCAGAGCCGGCTTTGAAGTCCGTGTTCAGTGACATCGAATTGCCTCTGGTGGCTGTACTTTCTCGCATCGAGCGTAACGGTGCCTATGTAGACGCGGCTTTACTGCACAAGCAGAGTCATGAGTTGGGTGAGCGGCTGGGTCAGCTCACCCGCGAGGCTTATGATCTCGCGGGTGAGGAGTTTAACCTCAGTTCGCCCAAGCAACTGGGTGCAATTTTGTTTGAAAAGCTGGAAATCCCGGTTATTAAAAAAACACCCAAGGGAGCGCCTTCTACGGCAGAAGAAGTGCTGCAGGAGCTAGCGCTGGATTACCCTCTGCCCAAGGTACTTATGGAGTTCCGGGGCTTAAGCAAACTCAAGTCTACCTATACCGATAAACTGCCAGAGATGATCAGCCCGGTAACCGGGCGCCTGCATACCTCTTATCATCAGGCAGTTACAGCTACCGGTAGATTATCTTCGTCTGATCCCAACTTACAAAATATCCCAATCCGCACGGCAGAAGGGCGGCGCATACGGCAGGCTTTTGTGCCTCCGGCGGGTTTCACCATGGTGGCCGCAGATTACTCTCAGATTGAGTTAAGGATCATGGCACATATGTCAGGGGATTCCGGCTTGCGGCAGGCTTTTGCCCAGGGTCTGGACATCCATTGTGCTACGGCAGCAGAGGTTTTTGATGTAGCGCTGGACGAGGTCAGTGATGATCAGCGTCGTAGTGCAAAAGCGATTAATTTTGGCCTGATTTACGGTATGTCCGCGTTTGGTTTGGCACGCCAGCTCAATGTTGGACGACATCAGGCGCAGGAATATATGGACCTGTATTTTGAACGTTATCCTGGAGTGGCGCACTATATGGACGATATTCGTCGTCAGGCGGCAGAAAAAGGCTATGTAGAAACCCTGTATGGGCGGCGACTGTACCTGCCAGAAATTAATGCCAGTAACGGTATGAGGCGACAGGCGGCAGAACGCACGGCGATAAATGCCCCAATGCAAGGTACGGCGGCAGACATTATCAAGCGCGCCATGCTCAGCGTTGATGCTTGGTTAGGGCAGGGTGAATTTGACGCGAAAATGATCATGCAGGTACACGATGAGTTGGTATTTGAAGTGAGAGATGCTCAGGTAGAAGGCTTTATCACGTCGGTTGCCGCATTAATGGAAGGCGCAGCAGATCTTGCAGTGCCCTTATTGGTGGATGTGGGGCAGGGCGCCAACTGGGATGAGGCGCATTAAATTCGATACTATTTATTGAATTTATGGGTATTTAAAATTAATTGAAATTATTTTGTGCCAAATTGAACTATTGTGAATCTACAGACTCTTAGTATTGAGTGTGCAGCGTAGGGCCATGTTTTTTACCCCTCCATCGCCCTGCGCAGTCTAGCGTTTTTCCCTAAATGCGCTAGACATAACCCTGACTATTTCTCCCCTAGGTAGTCAGGGTTTTTTTATGCCTGCTCGGAAATCTCAGGTTGACCGTCGTTGCTTAACCATTCACGCAAGGTATTTTCCAATTCTGATATACCCTGCCGCTTTAGAGCTGAAAACAGCTGTACGGTTATAGGTATCTCGAGTCCGGCAACGGCCTTGCGAACAGTGAGCAGGGCGGCCGAGGCTGGGCCCTTTTTGAGCTTATCCACTTTGGTCATTAGCAGCAGCGTGGGAAGCTGGTGAGCCTGTGCCCAATTGATCATATTTTGATCAAATTCTTTCAGCGGGTGGCGCGAATCTATCACGATAACCAGTCCTTTCAATGACTCGCGATTGCTGAAATAGTCGCTAATATTACGTTGCCAGGCGAGTTTCACCGCTTCAGGCACTTTGGCAAAGCCATAACCGGGTAAATCTACCAGACGTTGAGTCGCAGTCAGTGAAAAAAAGTTCATTAGCTGGGTACGGCCGGGGGTTTTACTGGTGCGAGCCAGTTTGGTTTGCCGGGTGAGAGTATTGATGGCGCTGGATTTACCGGCGTTGGAGCGGCCGGCAAACGCGACTTCGGCGCCGGCATCAGTAGGGCACTGGTGCAGCTTGGCAGCGCTAATCTGAAAGCGAGCCTGATTAAAGGAAAGGGGGGTAGTTGGAATTTCGTTCATGCTAATTGCGGACAGTCAGTTTAAGTTCAGATATGAGTCGTATATAATGCCGCTCCTTATAACCGCTGATTCTAACACGGATGCCCGTCTTAGATGCAGTATCTGAATTTTTGAGGAAGTGATATGAAAAAGTTAGTTACAGCTATAGCTCTGGTGATGACTTCCGGGTTTGTCCTGGCGACAGATCAAGCGGTTATCGATCAATATAATAAATCCTGCGTGGCATGCCATGCCTCAGGCGCCGCCGGAGCACCAAAAACAGGTGATGCCGATGCCTGGAATGTCCGCTTATCCGAGAAGGGTATGGAAACCATGGTCGCCAATGCTAAAAATGGCATTAATGCCATGCCGCCTAAAGGCATGTGTTTTGATTGTAGCGACGAAGATTTCCAGGCACTCATAGAACATATGATGCAACCTTAATAATTATTGATTACCACCAACGCGAAGCACACATATGAAACATTTTATTGTAACAACGTTAGTAGCTCTGGGCTTGACGGGCTGGGTTAATGCGCAGGCTCTGGAAGGTGACGCGGCCACAGGTCAGGCGCAAGCCGTTGTATGTGGCGCCTGTCATGGCGCTGATGGCAATAGCGCGGCAGCCGCTTTTCCTAAACTGGCAGGCTTGGGAGAGAAATACTTGCTTAAGCAGCTGCTTGATATTCAATCTGGCGCACGCACAGTACCTACTATGGCTGGTCAGTTGGATGGAAAAAGCACACAGAATCTAGCCGATTTGGCAGCCTATTATGCGAGTCAAACTCGCACCGTTGGTCAGGCAAATGCTGAGTTGGTTGAATTAGGTGAAAAGATTTACCGTGCCGGCAATGCGGAGGTAGGCATTGCTGCTTGTACTGCATGTCACTCGCCAACGGGTAAGGGGAACTATCCGGCAGGGTTTCCGGCTCTGGGCGGCCAGCACGCCGATTATATCGAGGCGCAGCTTAAGGCCTTCCGTGAAGGCGCGAATGAGCCAGGTAAAGGGCGTGACAACGATGGTGAAACTCGCGTTATGCGCGATGTAGCCGCTCGTATGAGTGATATCGAGATGCGCTCTGTTGCCAGCTATATTCAGGGGCTGCACTAGGCCATAATTGACCAATTTAGTTAATACCTGACGTAAAAAACCGTGCATTGGCGCGGTTTTTACATTTTGGGACATAATTCCCCAGCTTGATCATGGTGATTCATTCCCAATTCATACTAGAATGCGTATGCTCGTTCTGTTGACCCGCTGTACCTATTATCTGTTTTCGAGGATCTAATACATGTTAAAGCGTTTTTCTGTTTTGTTGTTCGCCCTGCTTCTTCCTTTAGTCGCCTGTGCTCAGGAGACTGAGACACCTGTCTCATATCAGGAAGGTACGCATTACCAGCGTCTGGATACCCCTTTTACGACCAGGCATCCCGGTAAGGTCGTTATTAATGAATTCTTTTGGTATGGCTGCGGCCACTGCTTTAGCTTCGAACCCTTGGTGACAGCATTTACCGCAGATTTACCTGAAGGTATCGTATTTGAAGGCTCTCCAGCGATGTGGAATGCGCGAATGGAATTGCATGCCCGCGCTTATTACACTGCAATCGCCCTAGGTAAAGAAGCTGAATTACATGAGGCGATATTTGCCGCCATAAATGTTGATCGTAATCCTCTGGCGACAGAAGATGAGTTGGCAGATTTTTTTGCTAAATACGGTGTAGAGCCAGAGCAGTTTGCCAAGGCGTTCAACTCCTTTGGCGTTAGCAGTCAGGTGCGACAAGCTGATGCACGCGCTCGCAGTGCCAAAATAGAGGGTACTCCCGAGCTCGTTGTTAATGGTAAATATCGCATTAGTAGCCGTATGGCAGGTAGTCAGGCCGGGATGTTGAAAGTGGCTCTCTATCTTGCAGAGAAAGAAAAAGCCGCCTTATAAACTGGGTGTTCATTGGTGCCAGAGCTTCGCAATCTGCCGGCTCTGGTAGCCGATCTCTTTACTTCTCTGACTGATAAGCCCTTATAAACATTGTCACTGTCTCTCGTAGATATAGATCCAGTTCTGCCTTTGATCCTATAGCCACACCCATCAGTGCACGCTCATGAGCGCCTCCCGTAATCATCGATAATAGTTGGACGGCGGCTATTTGTGTATCTGCAATTTGCAGCAATTTCTTTTCGCAGCATTGTGACAGGTAGTTCTCCAAAAGTTGCCTGACCGCCTCTGGTCCAGCCTCAAAAAACTGCTGGCTTATTTCCGGGTGGCTAATGCATTGCGAAATACACAGGCGATGTAACTGCAGGGCATCCTCGGCCAGCAATAACTCCATCAGGTGTCGCGCCAGATCCAGCAATAGTTCTTCAACGGGTCGTGACTGAGCGAAAAAGTCGGCGGTGAGCTGGTGTTCATCAACACGATGAGTAACGGCAGCGCGAAATAAGGTGCTTTTACAGTCGAAGTGACTGTAAACCGTTTGTTTCGAAACGCCGGCGGCCTCAGCTATGGCGGCCATGGAAGTATTGGCTACCCCTTGAAGCGGAAACAGGGCGCCGGCGGCAGCTAAAATTTGATCGCGTTTTTCAGGGCTTTTTGGTCGACCTTTGGAGCTCATGATAATGTGTCTTTATTTATTAGACCGAAGGGTCTAGTATATACAGGATATTCCAAATTGAAAGATGTCTTATGTTGCCTTTTCTAACTCATGCTGGCCGAGGCTTATTAGCTCTCGGCCTATCTATCTCCGTATTGTCTGCTTGCGGGGAGGCCGATCCCGAGAATCTGGTGATTCATCAGCCCGTCATTGCCATCGCTCCTGAGTTGCAAGATAGCTATCAGGTGGATCGCATATTTGTTGGTCGGGCCGTGGCTCAGCAGCGCTCGGCGCTGGGGTTTGAGCTTGATGGCAGAATTGAGCAAGTACTGGTTCGCGAGGGTGATGAGGTGGCGGCCGGTGATACCCTGGTTAAATTGGATACTCGATTACTACAGCACGAAAAGCAGCAGTTGGAAGCGGAGCTTGCCGACGCCAGGGCTCAGCTAAAGTTGGCTCTGAGTAGTTTAGAGCGCCAGCAGTCGCTTAAGGAAAAAGGTTATACCAGTGCCCAGCGTATTGATGAATTAGCCGCGGCCCGACAGGGTTGGCTGGCCTCAATTGAAAGTTTGCAGGTAGGTTTGGCCGCCAACGAAACGCGTATTGAAAAATCGGCATTAAAAGCGCCATATGCTGCCAGAGTGACACGACGTTATGCCGATAGCGGCGCAGTACTCAATGCAGGACAAGCAGTGCTTGAGGTTATTTTCCAGGGCGCTGGCGAGGCCGAGGTGGGTATTCCACAGGCTTTGATCGCGAGCTTGGAGGCGGGCAATTATCAGTTGAGTGCCGGTGCCGAGCTTCTTGATGCCAGCATATTGTCGGTAGGCTCACAGGTGGAGTTGGCGACACGCACCGTTACCGTTCGTTTTGCTTACCCGCGCGCCAATATCCGCGATGGCTCAATATTACAGTTACAGTTGCCCGAAACGGTGAACAAGCCGGGTTATTGGCTTCCCGTCAGTGCGGTAACGGATGGTATTCGCGGTTTGTGGAATGTCTATCTGTTGACGCCAGACCCGGAGCCTGGCCTGTATCAAGTGAGCCGTGAAAATGTGCGTATTCATCATGTGATGGATGACCAGTTTTTTGTCAGCGGTGAAATTGCTGGCAAACCGGTGGTGCTTGATGGCCTTCACAGAATAGTACCGGGTCAGTCGGTGCGTCTATTGTCTGATGGGTCGGAATAACATGTTTTCTCGTATTGCTGGCAACCCCAGATTGATGATATTGCTGGTAGCTTTGCTGCTAGTTACAGGGCTGGGGGCTGTGAAATCACTGCCCAGAATGGAAGACCCGGTTATTGCCGGTCGTTATGCTACCGTCATAACAGCTTTTCCCGGTGCTACCGCAGAGCGGGTAGAGGCCCTGGTATCCCGGCCTCTGGAAGACAAACTGCGAGAGCTACCAGAGATAAGGCATATTACCTCGAATAGCCGTGCAGGCCTGTCGGCGGTGACGATAGAGTTGCAGGGTGCGGTCACCGATCCGGAGCCAGTCATGGCTCGTGCCAGAGATAAAATTAATGATCTAATTCCATTTTTACCTCGCGGCGTTTCGACGCCCCAATTTGACGATGAACGAGGTTGGGCATTTACCCTGACAACTGCACTGGTCTGGCAGGGGGAGGGGGAGCCCGATACGCTGTTACTGGCACGTTACGCTGAAGAGCTGGGTAGCCGACTGCGCAACGCTCAAGGTACAGAATATGTTGATACATTTGGTGCGCCCGCAGAAGAAATTTTGGTAGAAATCGATTTTAGCAAGGTACAAGCCATGGGCTTGGATACGCAGGCGATTGCTGCGCGAATTGGACAGGCCGACGCTAAGGTGGCGGCCGGGCAGTATTTTCATCGCGACTATCAATGGCAATTGGAGCTTGCCGGCGAGTTGACAACAGAAGAGCGTATTCGACGTATTCCCATTTCCTCTGATGGCCGCGGCAATGTGACATCCTTGGGTGATCTGGCAAGTATCCGCAGAGCACCATTATTGCCGCTCAAAGAGCTGGCGATTGTAGGCGGGCAGCAGGCCGTCGTGGTCGGTGCCAGAATACGCCCTGATGTGCGCATGGATGAATGGATAATAGAGGCTGAGGCCCTGACCAAGGGATTCCAGCGGCAGCTGCCCGACAGCATTGGCTTGAGCGTTATCTTTAATCAGCAGCCCTATACCAATGTCAGATTGCAGGAACTGGTCACCAACGTCGTAATGGGTTTTGCCGTGATAATTCTGGTACTGCTCTTTACCCTGGGTTGGAAAGCCGCATTGGTTGTGGCGTCTGCATTGCCGTTAACGGCAGCATTTACGCTATTTTGCATGCAAGTTTTGAATATTCCAATTCACCAGATATCCGTGACAGGGCTGGTTGTCGCCTTGGGTATTATGGTGGATAACGCCATTGTGATAACCGATGCAGTTGCTCGTTATCGGCGTGAGGGTATGGCATATTTGGCTGCAGTGAACAGAGCTATACAGCATCTCTGGGTGCCCTTAGCCGGCTCGACCCTAACCACTATATTAGCCTTCCTTCCTATTGTTTTGATGCCAGGCCCTGCCGGAGAGTTTATTGGTTCTATCGCACTGACGGTTATATTTTCTCTTATTGGTTCGTATTTAATTTCACACTCTTTGATAGCAGGCATGGCCGGACGCTTTTTGGAGACCGAACCTTCCGGGCCAGTTAAATGGTATCGGCATGGCATTGAGTGGCCCACACTAAGCCGACGCTTTGAAGGTGGTATACGTTGGTCTCTGCGCCATCCATGGAAATCTTTACTGGCGGTCGCTTTGGTATCAGTAATGGGCTTTTCTGCGGGAGGAGGCATGGAAGAGCAGTTCTTTCCGCCGGCTGACCGGGATATGTTTCATATAGAGGTTTTTATGCCCTCTACAACAAGTACTGCGGCGGTGAGAGAATTGACGGAGCGTATTACCGATCGTCTTGATCGTGAGGAGGGCATTGAGAGTATTCATTGGTTTATTGGTAATAGCGCGCCTTCGTTTTATTACAATCTAATGCAAAACAAGGATGGCATGCCGCATTATGCGCAGGCCATGATTAAGGCAGTTGATTTCCGCCAGGCCAATCGACTATTGGAAAAGTTACAGCCCGAATTGGACCGCAGTTTTACCGAGGCTCAAATTCTGGTGCGAAAGCTTGATCAGGGGCCACCCTACAATGCGCCAATCGAGTTCCGCATATTGGGCGACAATATTGAAACACTGAAAAACCTGGGACAGGAGCTGCGAGAAATAATGTCCCGCGCTCCACATGTCATCCATATGCGCAGTTCTGTTACCGAGGGCTCCCCCAAATTGGTGGTGAATCTTAACGAGACCACCACAGCACAAGTGGGCCTGACATTGACAGATGCCGCCGGTCAGTTACAACGGGCCTTAGTGGGCGAGGCTCAGGGGTCCGTTCTAGAGGCGACTCAGGAAATGCGGGTCAGGGTCCGTGCTGCAGATGAGGACCGTAGTGACCTGGCCAGAATACGCAGTGGTTATCTGGTCTCGTATAGCGGTGAGCTGCCTGCGCGTATTCCCCTCAATGCGCTGGGAGATTTCAGCGTAGAGCCGGCCAGATCGAATATATCCCGCCGTAACGGTTCGCGGGTAAATACCATCGAGGCCTACGTTAGAATTGGGATATTACCTGACGCGGTGTTGACCCAGATACAGTCGGAAATTGATCAATGGCAGGAAAATTTACCGGCAGGTTACAGTCTCGATCAAGGTGGAGAAGCTGCGAGTCGTGATGACACTGTTGGCTATCTACTCCTGTATGTCGGAGTCATAGCTATTCTGCTGGTTGTGGTTGTGGCTGTATCATTCAATAGCTTTCGCCTGACGGGCCTGATATTTCTGGTGGCTGCACAGTCCGCCGGTATGGGCATGTTAAGTATCAGTTTGTCGGGCTATCCGTTTGGCTTTATTATTATTGTTGCCCTGATGGGCCTAATGGGCCTGGCTATCAATGCAGCCATAGTCATATTGGCGGAGCTTAGGGCAAGCCCGCAAGCCTGCCAAGGTAATGAAGACGCCATTGTGGTCGGTGTAATGAACTGCTCACGCCACATTTTATCTACCACCTTAACTACCGTAGGGGGGTTCTTTCCCCTGATCATAGATAGCAGCACGTTTTGGCCACCTTTTGCTATTACCATTGCCGGTGGCACCGCACTAACAACCCTGCTATCACTGTTTTTTGTGCCGGCAGCGTTCAGGCTCATGGCCAAACGGCGGGCGTTTGAACCGTCGGGCACCAGCGATATTGAACCCAATATGACGCCTTTACCGTTCAGCTAATATCAAAATAAGTGTGATACTATTCACGACCCAAACGATTAATAGCGCCCGTTTTCACCAAAGGAGGAGCTATGATGTTACCAAAAATAGCTTTTGCTGGTATAGCAGCGGTAGTCTCAAGTGGGCTGTTGGCGACACCCATGATGGATATTTCTATTGGCGATGATGTCTACCAAGGTGTTCATGTGGTGGATGGCCATGCCGATGCACGTCGGCGAGACGCCTTGGCCTCCGGTACAGGTCGTATGAGTAACTACGGTGAAATAGCGCAGGTGGGTTCTACATTTGTGGCGAGTGTTGAGCCGCATACGAGAGGTCGCTATCAGGTTAAGCTGGATACCTCGCGTACCGTGATGACGCAAGACATGGAAACGCTGGAGCCCAAACTTCGTACCTGTAAATCCGTGCAGACGGTTTATCTGAAAATGGACGGTGAAGCTTTTGAGAGTTCCGGGCGATGCAAAATACGAGTGCGTCTGTACGACCAAATATTAAGCGCCGACTCTCCCGAGCAATCATTCCCCGAGGAGCCCTTCTCGAGAATCACCCAAACAGATAGCGCTTCGGAGCTGGGTTTTCAAGCCGATTACCTACGATCGTTTTTTGACCTGAGTCTTGATTAAATAAGTCATCCGCATATCCGTAGATACCTTGTCGATCTGGGGGTACCTAAAGGCGTGATAGCAGAGACGAGTGGTACTGGTTTTTAGAGTCCAAGCGGTTGATTTTAAATTATTTTTTCAGGAGAGTTAGACTTGATCAATTCATAATAAACTGCCCGAGCAATATAAGCATTAGGCAAAAAAATAAACTGTTAAAGGCTGCAATGTATTAATGTTTCCAACAACAATATCGCAATAATATAGCTACTTTTAGTCAGCACGTAATACAGGTAAGTAGTCATAATAAAAATCGTGACAACGTGGTACACAATGGATGGTTTAGCCGTATCTCTATACTAAAACCATTCGTTCATCGTATGCCGTTTTATCACTAACAATAATCAAGGGTAGTGTTTCGCATTTATTGGTTTGCACCGCGTAAAGTGCATCACCAGTAGCCAGTTGAGCACCGCCCTTAACAATCACCGCCAAACGACGCAAAAGACGCGCGCTTGCTGTCAGCGTTATGTTCTAGGAGAAAATATGGAAGTTATAAATCAGCTATACCCATCTAGTTCTCAGATGGCCAGGCTAGAAAACGACCCTGAATCAGGCGAAGTTCATTTGCTCAACTTGTTCAAGTTTAGAGAGAAAGCTATTTATGCCGATGGACGTGAATCAGATCTAACAGGAGAAGAGGCATACGATCTTTATGGTCAACCAATGATCGAAGTGCTTGAAAAGTACGGGGCTGAGGTAGTGTTTTATTCTGAGGTAACAGGCTTAATCCTAGGTCAGGTTGATGAGCTATGGGATTGGTTTGTTATCGTAAAATACCCATCAAGAAAAGCTCTGTTGGAAATGACGTCGTCCGATGAATTTAAAAAATTAAGTGTTCATCGTGAAGCTGGTCTTGCAGGTCAATTAAACATAGAAACTCGCATACCTCAGTGAAACATAACAAGCGCCATCAACAGAACTCACAACAAGTTGCTCGCCGCTGTGGCGGGCGTTATGTGCTCACAAGGAATCAAATATGGCTATAAATTTGAAGGAAGTTGACGGAATAGAAATTCAACTAAAGCACAAGGCTACTTGCCACTGTGGCACCGTTGAAATTGAACTCGACTTACCTGATGGGCTAGTTGATGTACGTCGCTGCGATTGCTCTATGTGCCGTAGAAGAGGGGCAATAGCTGCATCCGTCCCATTGTCAGGCATTAATATTCTCAAAGGTTCCGAGGCGTTAAAGCTCTATCAATTTAATACAAAAACTGCCAAGCATTATTTTTGCAATAACTGCGGTATCTATACTCACCACCAACGCAGGTCAAATCCAACTCAGTATGGGGTTAATGTAGCTTGCCTAGAGGGTATAAATCCTTTAAAAATACAAGGTATCCCAACCTATGATGGTGTCAATCATCCAGCAGATCGTGGGTAATACACATAACAAAAACAGCCAAGGCGACACCTAAAAGCGGCGCGCTTGCTGTTGGCGTTAGCTCTTTGAGGTTATGCTTCCGCAGTATTTTGAAATGGAATTAAGTAAAAGATGAATAAGCTAGCTCAACCGCTTAAAGGTAAAATTGTTCTTGTGACGGGAGCAAGTCGTGGGATTGGCAAAGGAATAGCTCTTAGCTTGGGTTTAGCTGGTGCGATTGTATACATCACCGGAAGAACTGTAGAAGAGGGAACATCAGACTCTGAGCTTTCTGGTTCAATAACAAGCACAGCCAATGAAATTAATTCTTTAGGCGGAAAGTGTATTGCTATCCAATGTGATCACTGTGTAGATGAGGAAGTAGAAGCTGTATTTAAACGGATTCAAGAAGAGCACAGCCAGCTTGATATATTAGTAAACAACGTTTGGGGTGGCTACGAGCACTTCACTAATGGCACAGAATTTTGGAAGGAACGCGGTTTTTGGACAACGCCCATATCGCGTTGGGATTCAATGTTTCAGGCGGGAGTCCGTGCCCATTATGTATCTAGCGTGCATGCCGTGCGTTTGATGCTTGCTCAAGATAAAGGACTAATTGTGAATCTTTCATTTTTTGCATCTCAACGAAATGATAAGGGTGTGGCATATGGAGTCTCAAAAGCTGCGACAGACCGCATGACAGCCTGCATGGCAGAAGAGCTGCGCTCACATGATATAGCAGTAGTATCGCTTTACCCTGGAATGGTACGTACTGAGACAGTTTTGAAAGGTGCAGAACATTTGGATTTATCTAATTCAGAATCTCCACAATTTATTGGGCGTTCAATAGTGGCATTAGCTTCAGATTCGGACATAATGCGGAAGTCTGGACAAATACTCATTGCCGCAAAACTTGCTCTAGCATACGGCTTTACTGATATTGATGGCAAACAACCTGCTCCTCTTACAGCAGGGGACATTTAGTCAGCGTACAATCAGAGCTAACAAGGCGCTGCTGTCGGACATGAACCTCCCACGATAAAGGCGTTATGCCGAAGAGAATCTCATTAGATGCCTGAACCCGACCCATTGAGAATCATGTCATTTGCAACACCGAAAGATCTCGGCGAGTGGCTCAATATGAATCACGCAACCGAAAGAGAGTTGTGGGTAAAAATATTCAAGAAAAATACTGGAATTCAAAGTGTTACTTGGAATGATGTGGTGATAGAGGTCTTATGCTGGGGTTGGATTGACGGTGTGAAAAAGTCAGTTAATGATCAAGCCTATCTTCAGCGGCTAACTCCCAGAACAGCACGAAGCAACTGGTCTAAAAGGAACACAGAGCATGTTGAACGTTTGATAAGTGAAGGCCGGATGAAGGAATATGGGCTTGTGCATGTCCGTGCAGCGAAAGCTGATGGTCGATGGGAAAACGCCTATGTGGCCAGTGAAATGGAGGTCCCCGCAGATTTCTTAGCTGCACTGGAAAGTCAGACGCGAGTAAAACAGTTTTTTGAAACACTTAATAAATCGAGTCGTTATGTTATCGCTTACGGCTTAACAAGTGCAAAGAAACCTGAAACCAGAAAAAGGCGATTTACAAAATACATGACAATGCTTGTCCATGAGGAAAAGCCTTAATAAGTGGTATTCGGTACAGCCACCTCTATATGGCCTTAACCAGTGGTCTTTTGAATAAAGATTGTTTCGTTCTATTGGCAATGGCATCAAATACACAAATTGACTGATGGCGATGCGTTTTTAAGTACGCGGCTTTCACTACGGACTCTCACCACGCGACCTGCTGTCATGTAATGGGCAACCTCGATATTTGCCCCTAGCTTAGGGGCGATCTATAGCGTACATTGAGCCGTTTGGTTGTCAGAAATCCTTCAACTTACCCAAGGAGAAGACCATGTCAGATAAGGCTATCCCCTTAGCGAGGGTGACTGAATGGCATAAGGTTGCTGAAATTAATGAGCTGGGTGAAGATCGCGTAAAAACGGTAACAGCGGGTGTTCGGTCGGTCTGCCTGGTGCGTTATCAGGGTGAGTATGCAGCGATGGATAACCGTTGTCCGCATCAGGGCGGGCCACTCGGCGAAGGATCTATTGAGCCGGGTGCTGAAGACAAATGCTGGATTCGCTGCCCCTGGCACGGTTGGGATTTTGATCCGTTTACCGGAAAATCGCCCGGGGCGCACGAGGATGGCCAGGAGCTATTCCCGGTAGAATCTCGCGATGATGGCATCTATGTCGGCATAGAAAAAGCCATTGAAACGCTGCCCACGGTGTCCGATGTTATGGTTCAAACCATGACTAACTGGGGCGTGAAGTATGTGTTCGGTATTGTTGGTCATTCCAATTTGGGTTTAGCTGAAGCGCTGCGCGTAGAGGAGTCCAAGGGCCGCTTAACCTTTGTCGGCGTGCGGCATGAAGGTGCGGCGGCATTCGCGGCGTCTGGTTATGCCAAGTTAACGGGCAGACCAGCCGCCTGTCTCGCCATTGCCGGTCCGGGAGCGACCAATCTTTTAACCGGGCTGTGGGACGCCAAAGTGGATCGTGCGCCAGTATTGGCATTAGTCGGGCAAGTCGATACCCAGGTTCTCGGCCCAGGCGCTTTCCAGGAAGTTGATCTGGCCAGCGCTTTTGATCCGGTTAGCTCGTTTAACCAAACCGTCCTGCACAGTTCCCGCCATACGGAATTGATGTCATTGGCGCTGAAAAATGCCATCGTCAATCGCGATGTCGCCAACCTGATTTTCCCTGACGAAGTGCAGGTGTTGCCTGCAAAAACGGATGACGTGCCGGCCACTGCGCAAGGTCGAATTGGATCGCCTGCAATTACGCCCGATGTTAACGCCGTTCAACAAGCACTCGATTTATTAGCTGAGGCGAAACGCCCCCTGATTATTGTGGGTTACGGCGCGCTTGATTCGATGTCTGAAATTATCAAGTTCGCCGAGCAGCTTCAGTGCCCGGTGGTCACAACCTTTAAAGCCAAAGGTCAAATGCCGGATAGCCATGCGTTGGCTGCGGGTGTCGTCGGTCGCTCTGGCACACCGATTGCCAGTTGGTTTATGAACGAATGCGACCTGCAATTAGTGCTGGGTGCCTCGTTCTCCAATCACACCGGTATTGAAAAGAAAAAGACCACTATTCAAGTGGATTTTGATCGTATGGCATTGGGTAAATTTCATGCGGTTGAGGTGCCTGTATGGGGCGAAATTGGCCTGACAGTCGCGCAACTGAAAGCGCAACTCCCGGAGCAGTTAGCCTGCTCGGATCAATCGGGCGAACTGGCGGAACGCTGGCGGCTGTGGCGCAGCGAGAAGCAAAGTCGAGCCGCCGATGATCGAGGTAATGGCCTGAATTCCGCCGTTATATTCCAGGTGTTATCAGAGCAGGTTCCAGAGAATGCCGTCATTGCCGTGGATGTTGGCAATAATACCTACAGCTTTGGTCGCTATTTTGAAACCAAAGGCAATCAACGGGTGTTAATGTCCGGTTACCTGGGGTCTATTGGCTTTTCGTTTCCCGCTGCAATGGGGGCCTGGGCCGCTACGCAAGCGGAGGACGATTATCGTGGGCGCCCGGTGTTCTCTGTTTCCGGGGATGGTGGCTTTGGTCAATATCTGGCGGACTTCACCACAGCTGTGAAGTACAAAATGAATATCACCCATGTGCTGCTGAACAATTCAGAGCTGGGAAAAATCTCCAAAGAGCAGATGGCCGGTCAATGGGAAGTTTGGCAAACCTCGCTGCACAATCCATCGTTCGCAGCTTTTGCTGAACTCTGTGGCGGTAAGGGTATAAAAGTGACGAATAAGAATGAGCTGGAGCAGGCTATCATCGACGCGGCTAACTATGAAGGCCCCAGTATTGTGGAAGTTATCAGCGATGTGCAGTTAGTTTAGCAAGATAGAAGGACACACGCCGCCAAAAGAGGGCGCAATTATTGAGTGTCTGCCCTACAATTAGTTGAGAAATACAAGCCTTAGCTAAAAGAAGAAACTGTTATGTGTCTAGAGGACTAAAGAGATGAATTGGGACGCAATTATCTCACTTTCCGAAATCATCGGCGTCATAGCCATTATTTCATCACTTATTTATGTCGCTGCTCAAATACGACAAAACACTTTGATTGCGCGCGCTACGATTATTCATGATACAAACACTGTCGCAATGCGCATACCTGAACTTATTGCCCAAGACGCCGAGTTGGCAATAATATATCGCAAAGGAATAAGCGGACAATCCCTAGATGGCGCTGATCTAGAGAGATTTATTGCTTTGGTAGAAATGCATGTGATCTGGCTGGAAGATGTTGATAGCCAATTTGATGCGGATTTATATTTTAAGGATGATGATCTAGATAACGTGCTTGATTCGATGTCCTACGAACTAATGAATATGTTCTCAACACCAGAGGTCCGAAAGTGGTGGCATCAAGAGGCAAAACAGAATTATATTAAGGGATTTGTCAGCAAGATGGACAAATATATTGGCACTAACTATTAGTTTTTCCCGGCGCTCCGATAGCAACCAAAACTAAGTCCTAGTATGAGTAATACTGAGTTGATGAAAACACATAACAATTCAATCAAAGTCGCCTTCGGCTGGACACGCAAACGCGTGTGACCTTGTATCACTTTAGTGGACGCAATTTTTCGTCGACTAGAGAGGTCCGGCATGGGACAAACAAAAAACCACGATCGTTACACCTTGGCCTTTAAGCCCCAAGTTAATTTAAGTGCGCAAGAAATCATAATTATGAAAATTGAATTTCGATTAGCAGAGAATAACGATATTGATGAAATACTCAAACTTCATTATCGATATCAGGTTGGCTCGATAAACGAAGAAGATAAAAAAGATGGCTTCATCACCACTGCTTTCGACGAAGAGCAGCTCGCTGAATTGATAGAGAAAGAGGGCGGCCTTTTTGTTGCGATCAAAGAAAATTTAATTGTTGCTTATGCAATGGCTGCCTCATGGGGCTTTTGGTCAAAATGGCCAATGTTCGCTCACATGATGGAAGATCTATCAAACCTAGAATATCAAGGTTATTCTCTGAGTATTGATAATTCATATCAATATGGACCAGTATGTGTAGATAAATCGGTTCGCGGTGAGGGTGTATTTGAAGGAATATTTTCCTACGCGTTAGAAGAAATGGAAAAGAGATATCCAGTTCTTGTCACTTTCATTAATAAAATAAACCCACGGTCTTTTGTGGCACACACGCGAAAAGCTGGCCTGGATGTTATTCAAGAGTTTGAGTATAACAACAACCAGTATTACTATCTCGCGTGTTTAACCAGCAAGGCTTAACAATACAAGCAAGCGAGAGACCTTGCCCATCGCAAGCTTTACGAAATGTTGTCGTTGGTTTTCAGGTTGTCTGGAGTGCGTTGGAGCAGTAAAATAGGCTCCGCTTTACTGCGCCGGACTTGCGCCACTTTGTTTCGCAAGCCGATTACCTACGATCGTTTTTTGACCTGAGTCTTGATTAAATAAACCCTCCGCACATCTGTGGACGCCATCCCGGTCTTGAATTAAGTAAACCCGAAAATGAAAAATGGGCTGCCTCAAAAACTAGATTGAGGCGGCCCATTTGTATGGCTAATAGTTTTCTGTCGCTTAGTACGAGTTGTAGAGCTTTTCCAGGTTTTTAGTTTCAGGGCGCGCATTTGAAATGCCGGTCAGTGCAGGACCCTTTGCCTGTGGCTTATCTGGATACTTTTCTTTTAGATGCAGATGACGTTCTTTCATCCGAACGAAGGCAGCATTAAAGTGCAGCAAGGGAACCTCCAGCCCCTCTTTTTCGCGAATATCATTTTGCAAATCAAAATATGAATCTGATACCATTCCAGGGATAGTGCGGGTCCAATCTTGCTTGAACTGTCCTTTAACCGTAGCTTTTAGTTGGAGACCTGTATAAATGTGCACATAGTCTCTTCTGCTATAGGTATCGCCATTTAACAATAGAGAAGTCTGATCAATTCCATCTACTACCCTGTCAGTAGGGATGTTAGATGTTGCGCCTCCGATTCGTGCAAAAGTGGTATAGAGGTCTGTTACGTGGATAATATCTCCAACCACGGAATCGGCTTCAATAGTTCCTGGCCACCAGGCAAAGGCAGGTACCCGTACTCCCCCTTCTGTATGATCTCCCTTGCCTCCTGTGAATATGGTTTCCGTCATGCCGAGTCCCGGGGGAGGGTTGGTAACCATTGGTCCGTTATCCGCCATCGCCACCACCAGGGTATTTTCCGCGATGCCTAAAGTATTTAACTCATCCAGTACTTGTCCAACAAAGGCATCCAGCACTGTAAACGCCTCGCCTAATAAGCTTCGATTGCTGGTGGTTTTCTGCGGGTTGGCCAGGAAAGAAAGCATCTGGGGCGAATAGTAGACAAAGAATGGCTTTTCAGACTTTGCATTTTTTCGAATGAACGCGATAGTGCGTTTTTCACTCTCTCTATCTACTTTTAAGTAATCCTCGTGGGTGGGTAGTCCCCACTCTTTAACTTGTTCTCCTTTCTTGCCTTCAAGGTTCATTACCCATCCGCGTGGAACGAAATTATTGTCCAGTTGATAAGGGCTTTTTGTTAATTGACTTTCCACGATACCCATAACGGCGTTTGCGCCTTCACCCACCGGGTTCCATAAACTCAGCACCTGGTTATAGGGGGTGAAAAGGGCTTCGTCAAATCCCTGGTTTGTTAAATAAGATTCTTCGATATCACCTAGGTGCCCCTTGCCATAGAATGCTGTGGCATATCCTGCGGCTGATAATACTTCAGCCATCGTTACTTCTTCAGCCGCAAGCCCACCATTTTCTACAGGAAACCCGGGGATGTACATGCCGTTGCGATAGGGCTGCCTACCGGTCATAAAAGCGGCTCTGGTAGGGGTGCAGGAAGGCTCGGCATACATTCTGGTAAACAGAATGCCCTCTTCCGCCATTCTGTTAACATTTGGGGTATCAAAACCCCTTAACTTATTGATTGCAGGAATACCGGCATCTCCAAAAGCCATGTCATCCCACAAAATGTATACGATGTTGGGTGTTTTTCCATGCTGCTTTTTTAGTTCGGCAAGCCTCGTATCCAGATCTTTGTCTTCGGCGGACCATCGCTCTCCGTTCTGGGCTTCGACGATGTAATATTCTGCATCGTGAACTATCGGTCTTGCCGCCGTAGCGTGAAGGCTAACAAGGCTGGCTACGACTGCGCCAATAATGCAAAGTGCGCGGGCCTGATTACTTCTAAAAATGTCTTGGATCATGTTCAGGTTTCCTATTTTAGGTAGTAGCTAATTTTTTATATTTTCAGCCAGTATTTGGTGAGCGGTAGCGAAGGAAGTCCGAGATTGGCGTATTGGTAATGGTAGACTATGAATTTCGTTTTAGCCAGAATTCAGAAAAGTCGTCTATGACGGCTCCTTCTGCGCTGACTTTCAGGCGGGTTTGGCTAAAGGCCAGAAGGCGGGCAATATGAATGCCGATGAGGACCTACGTTGATGAAACTATACGTTAATAATATCGAAAGCCGGCAGGCGGTGGTCGATACTCTCAAGGCGCTGGGAGAGAAGAAGCTGAATAAGGGCACGTCGGGGAATGTTTCCGCCGCCACCGCTGACGGCATGTTGATCACGCCCACCGGGGTCGCTCCTGAGCTGTTGCTGCCCGAGCATATCGTACACATGTCGCTGGACGGCGAGATAGACGCCGACCAATTAACTCCCTCTAGTGAGTGGCAGATGCATGCGGATGTTTACAGGGGTAAGCCAGGTGTTTCTGCAGTGGTTCACTGTCATTCGCCTTTCGCCACAATTCTGGCATGTGCACGCAAAGCGATCCCTGCCATGCACTACATGGTGGCTGCAACGGGTAGTTACGGTATTCCGCTGGCGGACTATGCGACCTTTGGCAGCAAGCAACTCTCTCAGGCAAATCTTGAGGCCTTGTCTAACTCCATGGCCTGTCTGCTCGCCAACCACGGCCAGCTTACCTGCGGCCTTGATTTGCCCGGAGCCCTGAAACTGGCTGAACTGGTGGAGGAGCAGGCTCACTGTTACTGGGGCACATTGTCTATCGGCGGCCCTGTGGTATTGAGCAATGAGCAGATGGATGATGTACTCACCGCGTTCGCCAGTTATGGCCAACAGGAAAAACGTAAAGACCTGGCCGGCGGCAACAAACAGAGCAAGTAGCTCAAGAATGTGGCTTATCAGGTACCGCAGGCTTGAGTTCGTGGAAGGGCCTCCGCGGAGGAAAACGACTGATTTGAGGGCAGCGTTAAGAACAACAAGGCTTCCACAATCGACATCTCTCTCCGAGGGCGTCAAATAAGGGTGCAAAAGGGCTCTGTCGGGCTTCTGAGTCAGGATAGCGGGGACGTAAAACTTGTTTCGATTTGTTGAAGACGAGGCCAGAATGATGGTGATTTGTTAACCGTAGGAATTAGTTGTTAGGTTATTGGAGAAATAATGGAAGATCTTGTAGAGATCGAGCGCATCAAAATACTGAAAGCCCGCTATTTCCGTTTGCTGGACTGCAAACTGTGGGATCAGTGGAAAGAGTGTTTTATGGCAAGTCTGTCCTTTGATGCCGACGATTATCTTGATCAGCTGTCACCTAGTTACTGAAGAGCCCGACACATCATAAGTTGTGGATGCTGTATCACCGCCAGTGCCGGTCCAGTTGGTGTGAAAGAGCTGACCGCGTGCTTCATCGACACGTTCGTAGGTGTGGGCTCCAAAGTAGTCGCACAGGTGCATGATTAACTGGAACGCTTTTTGCTGCCGGTCGAAGGTTTTTTCGCCTTCGCCGCGGGCTTGGTTTTAGTTTCGGCCTTGGTTTTAACTCTGGATTTGCGCTTTGTCCTGGAACCTTTGTTCGCGGTCTTCACCCCGAGCCCGGCGGCATCTTCCAGTTCCTGCAAAGATTCTTCCATATAGTCGATCAGGCGTTGCACATGAGGCAAAGAACGGCGGCAAGCAATGATGCCGAAGTCTACACTCTGGCCATAGGTGACCAGAGTGATGTTCAATGCCATACCGTCGGTGACGATGGAAAGCGGGTAGGAACCATCCATGCGTGCGCCGTTCCAGTACATAGTTTGCTGTATTCCGGGTACGTTGGAGATGGCGACGTTATAGGGGGGCAGGCGGGAAATCAGGCCCAGAGGCATTAACAGCATCGAGGGTGCCTGCATAATCATGCTGAACAGTTCGATCTCACTGGGAGACATCTTGCTGTAGTAATCTTTGCCCGCTTGGACCGAGGACTTTATCTGTCGGAAACGCTCGGCCGGATCGGCCACCGAGGTGGCCAAGTCTGCGGAAATCGCCGCCACTGCGTTGCCGGATTCTACATCCCCGGCGTGGCGCAGGGAAACAGGTACCATGGCTTTGAGAGACTCTTGCGGTAGTTCGGCGTGGGTTTGCAGATACTGGCGCAAGGCGCCGGAGCACATCGCCAGCACGGCATCGTTAAAGGTGCCGTCGAAGGCTTTGGCAACTGCCTTGATCCGAGCAAATGGCCAGGACTGAGCGACAAAACGCCGGGCACCGTCGACGGGGCTGTTCAGTGCAGTTTGGGGCACGTTCAGGTGTGGCAGAGCCAGGTCACCGCTGCGGCCGGTCCAGGCATTGGCGAAGCCCTTCACTGCGCTGAAAATATTGGCTCCACTATCTAGGCTGGCTTTGAGCGTATCGGTAACCGAGCGCATTTCGGATGCGCTGTAATCCGGGCGCTTACCCAGACCCATACTGGCCTTGTACTGCTCCCAGTTGTTAAGGGAGAGCGGTGATTCTTCAAATCTGTGCGCAGCATCTGCGGAGAGCATGCTGCGGGCCACATGAATCGAGCGGGCACCATCAACGGCGGCATGGTGGGTTTTGCTGTAAACGGCAAACTGCCTGTTCTGCAATCCTTCGATGATGTGCGCCTCCCACAGGGGGCGGCTCCGCTCCAGTAGCGTGCCGTGCAGGCGTGACACCAGGGTAAACAGTTCGCGATAGCGTCCAGGTTGTGGCAGGGCAGAGTGGCGAACGTGATACTCCATGTCCAGAGCGGGGTCCGGCTCCCAATAAGTCGGTCCCATTGGACCGAGACGTCCGATTTTCAGGCGATCGCCAAAAGGCGACAGCAGGGCTTGGGCATCGCGCATATTGGCAGTTAGTTCATGTAGGAACTCCCTCTCGTTGGCGCCCTCGGGCAGCGTATACAGGGCGACGCCGCCGACGTGCATTGGCATCTCCCGGCTTTCTGCGAGCAGAAAGCCCTTGTCGACTACATTCAGTTTCTTCATTGGCAGTTCTCTTGGGCGGTGGGCCGTCATCAGTGACGTTTAGGCTGCAAGGCTGGGGTCTCCTCGCTTTCATTTTCGATTATAGCTATTGAAGGGCCTTTAATGGAGTAGTTTACACGGTTTTTACATAATGGCATAAATTATGCCATTATGTAATGCGACCCGAACCGTATCTGGTTCGATTGGGGTAATGCATGCTGAAACGAGTGCTTTTGTCCCTGTTGGAGAGATCAGCCGTCACCCAGCCCGCTAACAAATATAATCCCGGAACCCTACACCTCATAGGTTGTGGATGCTGTGTCACCGCCAGTGCCGGTCCAGTTGGTGTGAAAGAACTTGCCGCGTGCTTGATCGACACGTTCGTAGGTGTGGGCGCCAAAATAGTCACGCTGTGCCTGCAACAAGTTGGCCGGTAGACGTGCGGTGGTATAGCCATCAAGGAAAGTCAGCGCCGAGGTCATGGCTGGCATTGGCAGGCCAATCTCAATCGCTTTCACCGCAATTTTACGCCAGGCCGGCAGTGCATTTTGCAAGATATCTTTAAAGTATGGGTCCGAACCCAGGAACTGAATGTCCGGGTTGTTTTCATAGGCATCGCGGATATTACCCAGAAACGCACTGCGGATAATACAGCCACCGCGCCACATCAGCGCAACCTTACCGTAGTTCAGCGACCAGTCATTTTCCTGCGACGCTTCACGCATCAACATAAACCCCTGCGCATATGAGATGACTTTTGATGCCAGCAGGGCCTGACGAACAGCGTCACTCCACTCTGTCTTATCACCGTCCACTTTAGCAATCACATGGTCAAAAGTTTTCTCGGCTTCAATGCGCTGATCTTTCAGCGCAGAAAGGCAGCGAGCAAATACAGACTCGGTGATCAGTGTGAGCGGGATGCCCAATTCCAGTGCATTAATACCGGTCCACTTACCGGTACCTTTTTGGCCGGCAGTATCCAGAATCTTTTCAAGCAGCGGTTCGCCGTCTTGGTCTTTAAATCCGAGAATATCTTTTGTGATATCAATTAGGTAGCTGTCGAGTTCCGTTGATTGCCAGTGCTGGAAAATCGCCTGCATCTCTTCGTGCGAAAGCTTCAATCCCTCTTTCAGGAAGTGATATGCCTCACTGATAAGCTGCATATCACCGTACTCAATGCCGTTATGAACCATTTTGACAAAATGGCCGGAACCGTTGTTACCAACCCAGTCACAGCAAGCCTCGCCTGTTTCGGTTTTGGCCGCGATCGATTGAAGTAGTGGCTTTATATGTGGCCAGGCTTCTGCTGCGCCGCCGGGCATAATGGAAGGACCAAAGCGCGCACCTTCTTCACCGCCGGAAACGCCACTTCCCACAAAGAGGATGCCGATCTCATTCAGCGCACGAACCCGACGATTAGTATCGGTGTAGTTCGAGTTACCGCCGTCAATAATGATATCGCCCTGTTCCAGCAGCGGCGCAAGTGCATCAATAAAATGATCGACTACCTCACCCGCACGAACCATCAGCATTACTTTGCGTGGCGTTTGCAGTTGAGACACCAGGTCTGTCAATGAGCTTGCGCCGACAATGTTGCTGCCTTTTGCCGGCCCCTCAAGAAACTCTTCGACTCTGGACAAGGTACGGTTGTAAGCCACAACCTTAAAGCCGTGGTCATTCATATTCAGAATCAGGTTCTGCCCCATGACAGCCAGACCGATGACACCTATATCGGCTTTCATAGACAGACTCCTTATCGCCGTAGTTTACGCTACCCTTCGCGTCTTAGCCCTTGTCAGACGCGTCTCACTTGGGCAGTCGTTCGTAACGCACAATACCGTGAATTGTAGTGTGGATAATTCGCCCTTCCTGGTCCATCAAAACACCAGAGAACTGGGTATTGTAGCGGATCGACCCGGTAACAAAATGGAAGGCAGACTCGCCGCTGGTCCAGTCGATAGCCTCCAGAGTCCATTTGCCCTCGCGTGCACCCACGGTGTATACCATGTTGGACCCGTTGGAAACGATAGGCACTGAGTTAACTGATGATACCTCGGTATTGACCCAGGCTTCTTTTAGGGCTTGCGCTCGTGGGTCCCATTCGAATTTCTGTACGCCGTGAGGTGTGAAATCTGGATGGTGACCCGCCAGGCCGACATAGGCCCCATCCGGGGCTCCTGATATAGGCTTGCTAGCGGGCGCATTGTTGACCACAAAGGCGCCGTAGCCGCCGACTACCACGGATTGTTCAGTCTGCACTGCCTCGGCGTCATCCCTGCCGATATCTGCACGCAACATGCCGGCGATACGTCGGCTCGGTGCTCCTTCAAGTTGTTGCCAGTCTTCGGGAATGTCGTTGCGCCAGAACAGCACCATGTTCATCACTTCGTCGCCATCGGTGATGACTACAAATTGGTCTTCTTCATCGAAACCCATGAGACTTGCGGTGGCGCCGGAGCCCACATTGACCTTGTCAAAGCGGAAGGGTTTTCCGCTGGACGGATCGATAATATCGTCGAAACTAAGCGTGATGTCACCGTCATTACTGTAGGGCTCAACCCAGGCGCCATCTGCCGGGTCCTTGGACAGCTTTTTACCATCCCAGACAATTTTGTGCATATGCTGCAGTGATGGCACAAAGATATTACCGTCTTTGTCTATCGCCGGCCCGTTGCGTACCCAGGTCGCTGAGCCCTGATTGCGCCCGTCATCGAGCATGCGCTGGTTCCAGGCGGGTGCCACCTCTGCACCGGTAAGTTGCAGCGTGTGATACTCGGAGAAATCACGACTGATCAGCACTACCCAACCATCATCAGTGATTGAAATTATCCAGCCGTCGTAAGTCATATTCATGGAGTTGAATCCGCCGGTGACATGCGGGGGTTTCAGCCATTCTTTTTTCAATTCGATGGGCGAATTTTGATCTGTAGGGTTGGTATCGGCATAGGCCAGAATAGAGTCTTTGCCACCAACATATAAGACGTTGTCGGAGCTCAATAGATAATAAACACCCGCCAGGCCGCCGCCATAGTATTCCTTGGCCAGCGGGATAGTGGCCATCACGGTGGCCATGCCGCTCCAGCGAAACTTCGGCAGGAAATCGAGCATGCTGAATTTGTCATCGGCCTGTTCTGCTGTAACAGGGCCTTCGTTGCTCTTGTAGATCGACGAGTTCTGCAGGAAGAACTCGTCGATGACATCCAGAGTTTCGTAGTCGAGTTTGGAAATACGTTCCGCACCATTGCTCCAGATAACCCGCTTGCCGTTGGGATACGGGGCTGAAATGGCGGCGCCGAAGTGTCCGGGGCCGAGGTGTGTATAGGTCAGCCCGCCGTCTTCCTGGCTTAGAGCTTCAGTTGGTCCAGACGGCCCGGCATGGTCCATGCCGGTCGACTGTGCTGAGTTTATATGGCCGATGGGTAGCACAGAGTCTGCGAGGTAGGGGTTGGGTGGAGCATAGTTGGGGACGGGGCCAGATCTTGACGCCACAGAGTGAGTCGATTGAAGCGTAGTATCGGCCGATTCGTCTTCTCCATTACAGCCCGCTAGCATGGCCAATGCGAAAAGTGGTGACAGCAATAGCACGAGTGATTTGTTACGCATGGAATTTTCTCCCGTTGTTCGTCTACTAATATTAGCAGCCATTAAGTATAGCCGCTGCGTTTGGAGTCATGGTTCAGCCCGAGTCAGCCAACAACACTGCAACCATGCAGGCGCACAGAGTGTCGACAAAGTTTTGGCTGTCTGTTTCTGGTTCAAGATCGTAAAAGTTGGCCAAGCCGTTGAATAACATGCAATGCAGAAGAATCATCTTTGCGCGCAAGGCGTCGGCACTCTGGGCCGGCAGGAAAGGGCGCATCAGGCGCTGTAGGCGAAGTACTTCAGGCCGGTCGTTTATCCGCTGAAGGCTCATGCCAATGTGTTCGCTAGAGTTAATCAGCTGCCGGTTAAGCATCAGGTAGGCCCATCCGTTGGGGTGAGACCGCACATGGCTGGCTATGGGTAAAACTTGCGCCTCTATTAGTTCACGCAGGGTAACGTCTTGTTGCTGTTCTAGTTGGTCCAGCATGGCCTGTCGCGCTTGGGCAATCATGTCGCTGTGTTTATTCAAAACGGCATTAATCAAGCCCACTCGATCACCAAAGTGGTATTGCGCGGCATTGCGGTTTTTTTGGCCTGCCTCACGGCTGACATCGACCAACTTAACTCGCTCCACGCCCTGCTCGACAAACAAGCGCTCGGCCGTGTCTATTAGTCGTTTCTTGGTCTCTAAGCCATCTTTGCGTGCAGGTTTCATCGCGTGTCCTAAACTGTAGATGAGTCACAGCATACACCAATAGGGCCAATTAGTTAATACTAGATATTAATTAGTTGCCATTTGCACTTCTTGCCGCTATAGTTAATATCGTTGATTAACTAATCGACCTCACGCAGGCTGCTAACCAGAGGTAAATATGAGAACTCCACTATATAAATCGCGTCCCTACGGCCCTTCCTCCGCTCGTTTTGGTGGTGAAAGAATCAACGATTTTATTGTGATGTCTGAAGGCTGTTCGAATACCTACCTGATAGAAACCTCTGAGGGCAGCATTCTGATAAACACCGGCATGGGTTATGAAGCGCCTGTTCATTTGAAAAATTACCAGGATTTGTCTCCCGTCAGCGACAACATTCGCTATGTCATTACTACTCAAGGTCATGTTGATCACACCGGTGGTGTGCAATATTTTCGCGATTTAAATCCCGGCTTACAGTATATCGCTCAAGCCAATAACGAAGAGCACCAGAGCTACGATGAGCGGCTGCGTGACTTTCGTGCTAACCGCTCGGCGTTTCGTTTTATGGACGCCTTTGTCGAAGATTTTGGCTACTACGCTGAGCAGGGTTATACCGACATTAATGCCCAAGATCGTCCCACTGCCGACTTAACTTTTGAAGACCGTTATGAATTCACCCTCGGCGGCCTCGAGGTGGTATTAATTGGCGTGAAAGGAGCGGAGACTAATGACTCCCTCGTTGTATGGTTACCCCAGCATGGTATTTGTCTTACCGGCAATCTGTTTGGCTGTCCCTTTGGTCACTTTCCTAACCTTGTGACTATTCGGGGTGATCGTTATCGTGATGCGCTGGTATGCGCCGCTGCGGCCCAAACCGTATTGGACTTGGACGCCGAGCTGATTCTATACGGCCACCACGCGCCCATTGAAGGTAAGGAGCTGATTAAAACCGAAGTGACGGCGTTTAGAGATGCCATTCTTTATGTACATGACGAAACAGTGAAAGGCATGAATGAAGGCAAGACTCTGCATACGCTGATGCAGGAAATTCAGTTGCCGGCGAAATGTGAAGTGGGCCAGGGTTACGGCAAAGTATCCTGGAGCATACGGGCAATCTGGGAAAATTACGCCGGCTGGTTTCATCACGACTCCACTACGGAGCTCTATAGCGTGCCTCAGAGTTCGGTGCATGCTGATTTGATTGAGCTGGCTGGTGTCGATGCGCTGGTACAGCGGGCTCAGCAAAAATTTGATGCCGGGCATTCAGAAGAAGCGCAGCATTTACTGGATATTATCTTTACTGAACAGCCTGCTTGTGAGGGCGCGGTAAGGTTGTCTATCGCCATCCATGAAAAATTATTAAGCGAGGCCGATAACTTCTGGTTAAACGGCTGGCTCGAGAACCAGATCAAACTGTTAAAAGGTGGTCAGACTGAAGCGCTATCTTTCAAATAAATAGCGCGTTAACAGCAATTGAATACAGCAGGAGAGAACAATGGCTATAGATATACCGAGTGTATTGGTAACCGGCGCCGGTGGCGGCCTGGGAAAAGCCATTGCCAAACAGTTTCACGACAAGGGCTATCACGTTGTGGCTACAGACTATGACATCTCTGTGCTGTCTGACATGGAAGGCAAGGACGGCTATACAACCGCCAAGCTGGATGTCACAAGTGCAGAGGATGCGCGTAGCATTGCGCAAATGGTGACAACCGAGCTGGGCCGACTTGACGTCATTATCAATAACGCAGGCGTCGATGTATTTGCCCCTATTACCGAGGCGCCGCCGGAAAAAACCATTCACGGTTTCATGATTAATACCTTCGCCGCATTGATCACCACCCAGGCTTGTCTCGACTTGTTGATTGCCAGCAAAGGTACGGTGGTGAATATCTCCAGCGAGTCGGCGCCGCTGCGCACGCCATTTCAGTTTTATCAGTCTTCTAAACTGGCACTGGAAGGTATCTCGGATGTTATGCGACGTGAGTTAATACTGTTTGGTGCACATGTTGCGGTCATTCGTCCGGGTGCGATAGAAACCCCGTTTATTGCTGGTCACGGCAACATCAAAAACCCGGTTGAAAACAGCCGTTATAAAGAATTTTTTGATCGTTTTGCGGCAGGCGTTGCCAAAGCTTCACCGACGCGAAAATCCAGACCGGCTGATGTTGCCGCACTGGTTTATCATGCAGCGACAGACCCTAAACGCAAAACAATGTATGGCATGAATCACAGCTTGACCCTGAAAATTCTTGGCATGCTGCCGGCCAAGTTGGTCGACAGCTTGATACACAAAAAATTGGCAAGCTAGCTTCGCTACTCTAATTTTTTATCCTTGTGAGGGCTGGTCGACAAAAATCGGCGAAGACCAAGCGCGTTCGTTGACGGGTGCCAGGCAGGCGTCTGAAGCCTCCGTACGATAATCACCGAGGCACGGATCAATGCCTATAACGTTTCCTTGGCTGTCGACTTGAGGCCTTAGATTGGCGCCGTTAATTGCCGGGGTTTCCTGTTGTAGAGCACGTACATAATAGAGGCTGTCGCGTCCCGCGCTGTTGTATTGTTCATCTTCGAACTGTACTACGCAGCCTTCAGTGCTGGGCGCACACTCAAACCGGCGCCAGGGATCTTCTATCAGCTGGTCTATCGGTTCGCCAGGATAACTCTGCGGACGAATTCGGATGACTTCGATGGCGCTGATTTTTTCACGTTCGTCTGAGGGGTTAAAACACTCACCACCGCACAGGTATGCTTTTCGCTCGCCGGGCAGCGCCGAGGTATTCGTTGGGCAGCCGGGCAATTGTTTCCAGGCACCCATGGCGCGCACTTCAAAGCGCGGATTGTCTGTCATAACTGCCGCCGAGCCCATCGGCACATTGCCAGTGGGTGAGTTCAGCAGGTCAAACCACAACAGCATGCGGGGGCCGGAAGTACCGTAAACTTCCTTGCGCTTCAGGCTTGCCCAAATATCTCCGCGTTGGCGACTGTCAGCGTGTACCGCGACGATCCCGCCCGGGTAGAAGAAGCTTTGCATGCGCTCCATATCGGGAATGGGGTTGGTGGTCAGTACTCGCTGCGGTAATTGCGGGTCTATCATCTCGCCAGCCATGCGTGAGGAAATACTGCCAAAAAAGTCACTGCGCACGCCGGTCGCCATGGTCATTTTGCGGCGTTCGTATTGTTTGTATCCGGTGCCGGGACGCGAGGTATGGTCATCGGTGGAGCCAATAAAACCGAAACGAAAGCGCAGTGGCTTGCCGTTTTCTCCCATCTCATCGAAGTTACTTGAGGCCATGGCGTACTGAGTACTTTCTTTAAACACCTGGTTAAATGACGGTTTGAAGCAGTCCGGGCACTGGCCACACTGTTGCCAGTCGGCGGAGGTGGTATCCGGGAAAACGCCGATGTAGCGATTGCCGGCCTCTGCGGTATAGTCACGGGCTAACTGCACTCGGCTCTCACATTCACTGTCGCTGAGGCCGTCACAGCGCTTGCGCATTATCTCGCCCGCTTGCCAGCAACAAGCAGTGTAATCACCTTTTGGCGGAGGGCAAGCCAGGCTGCCGTCCGGGTTTTCTGTTGCCTGGTCGAACGGGCGATATTCTTCGCTATTGCCGTGGCCACTCATAATTTCTATCAGCGGTTGTTGGCGGTCATTGTGGTATTTTTTCGCCAGCGCCTTGTCCCAAGTGGCCGTCGGTGGTGTATAGGCACCCCAGGTATTGCCGTGAGGAATGACCATATGGTCAAAGCCCCACTCGTCCAGCTTGCGATAAAGTACGTCGGGAGTTGCCGCATTTTCATGACAATCAACGGGCAAGTCGCGGGTATTGGGGCTGGTGTCGCAGCCTGGCACTTCTTCAATGTCGTCCAGCATACGCATCAGGTTGGCATAGGGTTTCCAGTTGAGCGGGTCGATATAACGGCCAGAGCCACTGCGACGTGATAAGGCGAAAACTCCCATGTCATCCGGAGTGATTCTGGCGCTAATAGGTCGGGTCGGTAATTCGTCCTCAGCAGTGCCAGGGAATATCACATTTTTATGACCAAAGTGGGCGTTGGCCGCTGGTGACATTTGAGTCCACTCCCAGCCTGCGAATACCACCAAGTCCGGATTAGTAGGATCTGAACTGGCGTTACAGGCTCGCACGGTATCTTTGGTAGCCTGCCAGTGCTTGGGGGTTAGCCCTTCGGCGTGATCGTTATAACTAAAGAAATCCAGCTTGCCGCAGTAGCGGGCAAAATCACAGGCATCGGCAACAGTATGGATGCCTTGTTGACCCATCATGGGTAATTCCAGAGTGAAGGCATCAACCGAATAGGTGCTGTGTACATGCAAGTCACCAAACAGGATGTGTTTTTCCTTTTTGGTTTTCTCGTCCGCTATGACATTGGGTAGCCGCCCTAAGTCCCGCTGAATTACATCGGCTTGCGCCAGGGCCTTGCCCTCTACCTGACCGGTGGGGTGTGGCTCACCGCCGCAGGAGGCAAGCGTCAGTGTGGCAGCAACTATGGCTGCCAGGGACACGGTATGCTTTAGCATGGTGATTTCTCTCCAGCGGAATGTAGGTTTAATAATAGACTAGGCTAGCTTGCGAAGTAATTTTTGGGTGCCTAACGGGAACCAGCGCTTCAATAAATCCAACAGTACTGCGTCTTTGCCAACGCGAATACGTATCGAATTTTTTTGTATCGCCTTGATAATGCGCTTGGCGACATGTTCAGGTGTTACCCCAATTCGCTGAGCCAGTTCATAGTTACGTTGGGCCGCTGCCACATCATCGGAATTTTTAAGCGTTGCCTGAATCATATCGGTTTTGATGGCGCCAGGATGTACCGAGGTCACACCAATATTGAGTTTCTTCAGCTCAGCCGACATCGACGCGCTCAACAAACTAACGGCGGCCTTGGTGGCGCAATAAGAGGACTGGCCGGGCAGGCCAATAAACGCGTTCATGCTCGACAAGTTGACAATATGCCCCTCACCGGAGGCGCTAAGAGCATCCAGAAAATAGTGGCAGCCATACAATACGCCCCACCAGTTGATATTAGTGATTTTTTCCCAGTCTTCGATGGTGTGAGTCGCGAAAGATTTCTGGTAAGTGATACCTGCGTTATTGACCAGTAAATTCACCTTACCGTGTTGTTCCAGTACTGTTGCTGGAAGGCCGGCCATCTGCTCTTTATTGGTGATATTAACAACGTGGGTAGATACCTTAATATGCTTGCCAGCCAGGCTTTCTGCTACCTTGTTAAGCGTTGCTTCGTTGATGTCTACTAAGGCCAAGTCACAGCCGAGATCTGCCAGCTGCTGTGCCAGAGCTGAGCCGACACCGCCGCCGGCGCCGGTGATGACAGCGACTTTGCCGGTTAAATTCTTCATGCTGTATTCCTGTAACTGCGCGTGATGTCGTTCCACTCGATAATTTCCAGCACCAGACCGGCAATTAAATTGGATTCCACATAGGCCATTTGTCGAATGGGCCCATATACGGAGCTTAATGCAGGTAACATATTCTAGCCTTTCCGGTTTTCGGGGCAGTAAATACCACCAGGCGCTTCAATAAGCGAGGCGCAACGGTTGCAGTGGATACAGCCATTCTTGTAATTGGCATCAGCTTTGGCATTGTTGACGTAGTTGGGGTCTTTAATCAGTGGCCGACCCATTTGCACAAAATCGAAACCCTCTTTCATAACCTGTTCCAGGCTGTCCAGCTCGGTACAGCCGCCGATGTATATCATTTGGCAATTGACCCGGTCGCGAATTTTTTTGGCGTCCTCAAGAAAGTAGTTTTCGTAATAGGGGTAGTCTTTAAACATCTTGCTGCCAATCACTTTTAAGCCGAGTTTGGCTATGGGGTTGGTCTGTTGTTCAATCATGCCTGCAGCCAGGCTGTCGCCACGGAAGTACACCATAGGGTTGAAGGGGCTGGTGCCGCCTGAGCAGATCAGCGCATCAATACCGCCCTTGTCAAACATGGCAGCAATTTCTATTGCTTCGGGTAGGTGAACGCCATCGCGCACACCATCGGTCATGTTCATTTTACCCATGATGGGGAAATCGTCGCCGACCGCATTTTTTACTGCTTCCAGTACCCGTAGTGGCAGGCGCATACGGTTTTCAAGACTTCCACCGTATTGGTCTTTACGTTTATTGGTTTTTGGGCTGATGAATTGGCTCAAGCCATATCCATGTCCGAAGTGAATTTCTGCCGCCTCAAAACCGACATCTTTCATCAAGGTGGCGGCATCTACATAGGTCTGTACCAGATAGTCGATGTCCTGCAGGGTCATGGCACCGGCAAATGGAAGGCCCGATGGAGCGCCCAGCATATTAAATGCACGACTGGGGCCAAGTGGCCGCTTGAGGCGTTGCATGCGTGCTTTGGAAAAATTGCCGCAGTGTGTCATTTGGCCAGAGACTTTTACGTCGGGGGCAATCTCCTTTAATTCAGAGATCATGTTACTGAGCTGAGGCCGTACGCCCTCGTGCATCCACATCATCTGGTCGTTGATACGGCCATCGGCTTCAGTAGTGCAATAGCCAATGGTTGTCATAGCGACGCCGCCGGCCACGATCTCTTTGTGGAACTGTTTGAGATTATCGCCAGGTATGCCGTCAGGTGTTTTACCTTCGTAAGTGGCGGCTTTAAGTATACGGTTCTTCAGTGGCAGCTTACCCAGTTTGGCGGGCGAGAAAGCGCGATCCAAATATTCGCTCATGAAAACTAATCCATATTTATGTAGTGACGCTGCATATTTTATGTAGTAGGGTTACATATGTCAATAGGGAGTGGTTCATGGCGGGTCATACACAAAAAAGGCGCACTCAGGCGGAGCGGCGTACCGAGTCTCGGCAGGCGGTATTGGAAAGCGCCTGTCGTTTATTCGGTGACAACGGTTTTGCCAATACCTCGCTGGAAGAGATAGCGGCCGACTGCGGGCTGACTATTCGCCCTATATACCACTATTTTGGTAACAAAAAATCCCTGTTCGCTGCCGTCAATGATGTGATGGAGCTGCGTATCATCGAATCTATGAAATACAATAGCGAAAAAGAGAAGGGTGGCATTCTGGCCAACTGGCGTGCCTATCTCGACCTGTGCGACGACCCGGCTTTTCGTCAAATTGTGCTTGTGGACAGTCCCAATATACTTGGTCGCGAACGCTGGGCAAGTAGCGCTGTCACCGAAAAGGTTCGCGCGTCAATGAAGGTAATACCCGGTGGTAGTAAAGAGCAGCAGTATCGTGCCGAACTGCTTAACGCAGTGGTAATGGGCGCCTTCGCAGAGGCCGCGCTGATGATCGCGGAAGCAGACGATATAGCAATGGCAAAACGAGAAGCTGAGAGTCTAATGACGTCACTTTTCTCTGGCTTGTAAATCGCTCGGATCAGGTCCCAAAACTGAGTACCAGCTTGGGTAATATTAACTAGGAATATAGGTTATTTCCCCTAGAGGATTTCGGCTTCTCCGAATTATCTGTTTTGGCTGACAGCGATAGACTGTGTATATCAGTTCGTACATAGGAGAGATTCAAAATGAAACAAGGATTAGTTACGAATCTAAGCAGCAAGTGGAATATTGATGCCGGCAAGGGTGTTCTATTCACAACGTCCTGTCGATACTGGCTTAGTGATGAAAAGTCCGAGTTACTAGGTATCACCGCCTATATTGAGGGCGTGCAAGATGAAGCCGAGCTGGCAGTGATAAAACAATTTCAACTAAAAGATCTGAGTCGCCGTATCAATAAGATTGCGGCTTGATTGCCGGGCTAAGAAGTGTGTAGTTTAGAAATAGTACTGAGCTCTAAACTGAACAATCCAGGGGTTCTGGTCGCCATAGGGGCCGTCGGTCGCGTGCACCTTAATAAGGTTGCTCATAAAGCGCCAGTGAATCTGGGAATACCAATTCAAGCCCACCGTGATGTTTTGTTCCTTGCCGCCTTCGACATCATTATCGTGTAGATCTATTGCACTGATACGTGCGGCCAACTCCCAAGCACCGCTTTCATTCAGAATATTAGGCCGAATGAACTTGCCTTCCCGGTAGTGGGATTTCTCTCCTGTCAGGAACCAGGACGCCTCGGCATACCAGCTCTTGAACTGATTGTCAGCAGAATCACTGCGATTCCAGAACGTACCGAAAAACTCGCTTCTAAAGGTCAGTTGGTCTTTGGATGCCGCCAGTTCAATACCGAAGGAAGAGCTGTTGTCGATGTTCGGGTTGACGCCGGTATCCACCAGCCGGGTATCTGTTTTGTGAGATTCGGGGCGCGCCCACAGTTGTGCGTCATCGTCGCTGTAGAGCCGCAGAACTGATCCGCCCACATGTATTACGTGCGTAGCGCTCTGGCTGGGGTTGAAATACATGCGGGTACTGAAGCCGTGGGACCCCACATCATCGTTGGGGTCTTTTCCAAATACTGTGATGTTCCCACCCCAATGTTTGCGGTTAAAGTCATAACCCACGCCTAAGCGGTGTTCCAGCGTGAGAGCCAGAGTGGGTAGGGGGCGCTCCATAAAAGATTGTGATATGGAAGAAGTACTGCCCGACATGGAATGAGCGATCTTTTGGTTGCCGATGCGAATAGTCCCCCACTTACTTGAATGCCACGATATATAGGCATCGGAGAGGGTGTTTGCCTTATCGGTCAGATCCATTTCAAACTTGTAGTTCCAGGCAGGCCAAAATTTAACCTGGCCGGCTAGTCCAAGACGAAAGCGGCGAACATCAAAGCCACTTTCGTCAGTTAATACGCCGCTACTATAATTGGCGTAATCGAGCTCCAGCCGGCCAAAAAATATGATGTGACGTTTAGTAAGAAAAGGCACATGGTTCTGGACATAGGTCAGCGGTGCGCGTGAAAGATCCATAAGCTTGTCGGAGCCCTTGATGACACCACTGCTGACTTTGTCTATATTCAGATCATGTTCCAGCTGTTGTAGTTTTCCCAGGCTCGCTTGTGCGGAATCGACTACCTTCACGAGAGGTAGTTCTTTGAGATTTTCCGCCGCAACAATACGCGGGTTCTCTAGCCCTTGTTCTTGCCTCTGGTCACTTTCCGGTATGGCGTCTTCCAGTGACTTTTGAAGGCCTGATTGCTGGTCTTGCGTAGATTGCTGGGTAGTCTGGTCATCATTTTGGGAATAGGAACAAGGCGAAAGCGAGAACAATATTGTCCCCAATAACAGCAGAGTTTTTAGCACGGAGTCAGACATTATCAAGCTATACCAAAGACCATGACTTTAATCCAATGAGTCTGCGCTGTTGTGCAGGTGCTACACAGCACCACGACGTAGACACCGTATCTTCCATTATGACCATCCACCCCCTGTGTTCCATGGATAAAGCCCCGCTATATTTGCCACTGTTCAGATTCTAGCTCAACTTTCATACTTGTGGCAGTTACCGTGCTCAGCTATCAGAACTATAACGCCGATCGCGTATCTATATGCAAAGCCAATAGTCGAAATAGCATTTAACATACAGTAGCGTACGGTTTAATTGATTATGTTCTGATTTGCATCATAAAATCAAACAGTAGATCGCAGGCAAACATTGTCTTTTTTTGATGTTTGACTATGCTTCAATTAAGCCGTGCTATCGACGTGGTAATGACAACTTTATGGCATTCGCAAAATGAAACAAATGCGATATCAAACAAGATCGGTTCTTTAAAGGAGTAAGATCCATGTTTAGATTAAAATTGGCTACACTGTTCGCTAGTGTGATCTTTACCAGTCTGAGTTGGGCTGCGGGCGGCGTCGTTCAGTCCCCGACGGGGGTAGCACCCGACCGTTATGTGTATTATCCCGGCACGGAAGCTTTGAAAAAAGACGAAATTCGTCTAATAGCCTGTGGTACGGGTTTGCCTGCCGCCAGGCGTGATCAAGCGGCCACCTGTTTTCTGGCAGAAGTGGGTAATGGCGACAAGTTCCTGTTTGATGTTGGTACCGGGTCAATGACCAATGTTGCCGCATTGATGATCCCTTACGATTTTCTTGATAAGGTATTTCTGACCCACCTGCATACAGATCACTGGGGTGATTTGGCCACATTATGGGCGGGAGGCTGGACCGCTGGTCGTACCAAGCCGCTGCGAGTTTGGGGCCCTAAAGGTTTAACCCCGGAGATGGGCACAGCATACGCCGTTGACCACTTTCTTAAGGCTTACCATTGGGATGCAGCTACCCGTAACTTTGTATTGAGCGCAGAGCCCGGAAAAATTTCGGTCATTGAATTTGATTACAAAGATGTCAATGCCGTGGTTTACCAGGAAAATGGCGTCACTATTCGTTCAATTCCTGCTATTCACGCGGGTGACGGTCCGGTCAGTTTTATCCTGGAATACGCTGGCCTTAAAGTCGTGGTTGGCGGCGATACCTTCCCCAATAAATGGTTTATTAAGTATGCGGTAGACGCTGATCTGGCGATTCATGAGACATTTCTTGTCCCTGATGATCTGGTGAAATTCTATGGCCAGTCACCGGGCCAGGCGCTTGGCGTGGGTACCCAAATTCATACTTCGCCACCGGCTTTTGGCAAAGTAATGAGCACTATCAAACCCCGCCATGCTGTGGGTTACCACTTCTTTAATGAGCAGGGCACCCACGACAATATTCTGGCCGGTGTGCGAGAGACTTATGACGGTCCAGTGTCTTTGGCTGTCGACAATATGGTTTGGAATATCTCTAAAGACGCCATAGTTGAGCGTATGATCGTTTCAGCCGATCAGGCGTGGGGCGTCAATGGCCCCAATAAGCCGCCACCACCACCCAAGGCTGGCTCAGTACCTGACCCTCTCAGCGATTTCATCAAAGAAGGACGCTGGCAGCCAGCTGAAAAAGCCCAGGCAGACATGGTGCAGAAGTTCAAGAAAGAGTACAACATGAAGTAATCAGTACTGATTGAAAGACACCCGGTAGAGTTTCTACCGGGTGTTTTTTTTGGCTCACGATATAGCTTACATTTAATAAATTACGCTGCAGTGATTTAATGCCGCGAAGACATTATTGAGGCCTTATTCAGCAGGGGGAACAGAAGAAGGCGCAGATCTCGTGCAACTGTTTTTTAGTTATTTTTTTAGTGGGAACATCCAGTAATTGCCTGCCCATGATCAAGTAAGATACGCAGCTGTGGGCCCGAAGGTCTGCCTGGCTGTTGCTGAAACCCATTTCGATAAACAGATTTTTGGTGAACTCCAGCCGGAACTTATCCGTTCTTCTTACTTGCTCTTCCACCTCCGGATCCTGCATTGCCCAGGAACGAATGGGTAAATCGAACCGCGTTAGGTCGTTTTCAAATACGGTGCGCAGAAAACAAAGGAACTTTTCTTTGCCCGAGCCTTTGTATGCGGCGACTAGATCAGGGACTGGCAGAGTGTATCTATCGTGCCAGTAATTTAGCAATGCCGATATAAATTCAGCACGATCGGTGAAATGCCAGTAAAAGCTGCCGCGCGTAACACCCAGTGCTTCTGCCAAGTTCTGGACTTTAAGCGCTCCAGTTCCTTGTTCTGCAAGGCTATCCAGTGCCAGACGTAGCCATTCTTCTCGAGTCAATCGACTGGTCTTCTTTTTAGTGGTATTCATATGAGTAAACCGGGATGTTTTCCAAAGGAGTATTTTACGGTCTATACAAGCGTAGCCTATTCGAGCAAGCGTTCCATCATGTGACGGCAGCTAATAATTGTCAAAAAGCAAAAGATGAACTCAACAAGGCTAGCACGGATGATGGCATTGAACAGGCCATTATTAAAGTCAGAACTCTACGTGAAGACTAATGGGGGCTGGCCCAAGGGCCGGAATTTTTGTATCCTGCATGTGATAGATAAACGCTTGAATGTCATAGCTAGAGGATTTATGCATGGGTATTAAAAAAGCTAGTTGTCAATGGATGCTAACCGGGGCCCTGCTCGCTTCCACTAATTTAGCCATCGCCAGTGATGAATGGGAGTTTTCCCTGTCGCCTCTTTTTTTATGGGGGGTTAACCTAAATGGCACGGCGGCGATAGGCGGTGCCGAGGCGCCATTGGCTCTCGATTTCAAAGACGACATTCTAGCGAATCTGGAAGCGGTATTGACCGTGCATGGTGAGGCGCGCAGGGGTAACTTTACAATATTTTCCGAGTATCAATACCTGAAACTGGAGCCCACTATCAGTGCCACAATGGGTGAGCAGGATATTACCGCGAATATTTCATTTGAAAATACCATGTTTGAGCTCGGTGGGGCCTATGCTTTTAGCGAGTCGGACAGTACCCGGTGGGAAGTGATCGCTGGCGGCCGCTATACCGATCAGGAGGTCAATGTAGATATCACTACGACGCTTCCACCTGAAATTAACCCGTCTATCAAAGGCGGAGATGATTGGTGGCACGCATTTCTCGGCGCGCGAGTAGCTCATTCTTTCAACGAAAAGTGGTCGTTTATCGGGCGTACTGATCTAGGGTATGGCGGGTCAGATAACAAAGCCTTTAATGCCAGCTTTATGTTTGATTATCGTTTCAGGGACTGGGGTTCGGTGTTTGCCGGCTACCGTTACCTGAAATACGATTTTGACAATGGTAGTAGCGGTACCGACCAATACGGCTTTGATGCCTACCAACAAGGGCCGTTGTTAGGCTTTACATTTTACTGGTAGTTTCAGTTTATACTGTGTCCCGCTACAGAAGTTTGTGGGGCACAGTATCCCCTTCTGAGCTGGACGTGATCCGGCGGTGCTATCCTTATTTTCGCGTGTCTCGGTCAGCAACGGCGCCCTCTATATGGGGTCGTACCGTGTGGCAAAATGATATAACTATAACGTAGAGATTGAGAAATGGGTTCGTGTAAGATTTATAGTTTTGTCTTATTATTGCTTATATCGCCGCTGCTGCACGCAGATGCTTTGATCCGCAATAATTCCGTTGCGGCAAGCACTATCGCCGAAATCTTTATCGAGCAGTCTGTCGTACGAGTCGAGCTGGAAATTGGTGTGCAAGACCTACCGGCCTTTGGCAATATTTTGCCGGATCCTCTCTACCAGAAACTAGGCCTCGGTGATCAGTCTTTTGCCGAGCGCAGCAAAGTCTTTTTTGATCAAGAATTAGTTATTTCGGCTGCTAATGAGCCCCTACCCGGGCGAATCATCGCGATGGAAGTTGCTCAGCGCATGCAGCGAGATATCATTTCCGGTCAGCCTTTGCCGGTTGCCAGTGCTGATGCTGTCGATGTATTACGGCTAAGCCTGGAGTATCCGTTTAGTGGCCACCCCGAGCAATTGGCGCTGCAGAGTCAGGGCAGGGTGGCTCAAGCCTCAATTGGTTTTGTGGCCTATCACCTAGGTGTAGGAATTAATGACTTCCGCTATCTGGGTCGAGCTGCGCTGTTAAATCTGGATTGGCAGGACCCTTGGTACTCGGCATTTAACAATCGCATTATGCGGCGTCAGTATTTCTCCCCCATGAGTGGTTTCCTCTATATTGAGCCTTTTGAAGTCCGCAAAGAAATTATTGTTCGCCCTAAAGACCTGCAACGTTGGGTCGACCTCGGCCTTGAGGGGCGCGAAACTATCCCGGTAGATATGCAAGGCGATATTAAACTCAAGGTCGCTGAGTTTCTGGCGCAGCATCAGCCAGTCACAATTGATGGCAGTAACGAGGGGTTTATTCTTGACCGGGTGAATTTTCTGGAACGAACACTAACCAGTAGTCGAGTAATAGACCCACCAGAAGAGCTGAGTATTAATGCAGCCGTTATGGGCGTTATTTTTGTTTATCCCACTAAAACTTTGCCCAACAAAGTGACTATGGAGTGGGATTTGTGGGATGAGCGTATCCAGCAGGTGTCTGCTTCGGCTGTTGACCAGGCAGGGCCGTTTCCGCAGGTGCTCGATCCCGACTGGGCCACACTGGAATGGAATAATTTTCTGCAGAACCCGGAAATCCCCACTCTCAATGTACTGACGCCGCCACCGCCCGCATGGCTATTGTGGGTGGGTGGACACCAGCTAATTTTGTGGCTGATTACCGCTATTTTGATCTTGTTCAGCATTGTTGTATTTGGTCGTCGTGCAAAACGTGCCCCGGCTGCGATAACGGCTGTACTGGGCATATCGGGAATTGTTTTGGCGGTCTACGCACAGCAGAGGCTGACGGCAGATCAGCAGAAGGTAGCCGGCCTGGTAAGTGACTTGTTACATAATGTCTATCGAGCCTTTGACTATCGTGATGAAAGCGATATTTACGATGTGCTGGACCGTTCCGTGAAAGGTGAACTGCTCAGTGAGATATACCTGGAAACGCAACGCAGCCTGGTATTGGCTAACCAGGGCGGAGCCCGGGCCAAGGTAAAATCAATTGAGTTGGGAGAACTGAGTGCCGAAACTTTGGCAGACCGGCCCGGCTATCTGGCATCTACAACCTGGACGGTCAGGGGTTCTGTTGGACACTGGGGTCATATACACCAACGCAGCAATCAATACAGAGGTGAACTGATAATCGAACCGATTGACGGTGAATGGAAGCTTACCGGCATGGAGTTATTGGAAGAGGAGCGTCTGTGAGCGGCTTGCCAGTACCGCTAGTCGATGCTGTCGATCTTAGCTTTGCCTACGATCTGGATCGTTTTCGCTTGCAGCTGCCAAGCCTAGTAATAGAAGAAAGTGAAACCGTGGCTATTGTTGGTCCCAGCGGCTGCGGCAAAACCACCTTGTTACACCTGATTACAGGCATATTGCAGCCACAGTCTGGACAGTTACAGGTTTTAGGCTCGGCGGTCAGTGCCATGACGGATGATCAGGCGCGTGATTTCCGGCTGCAGAATATTGGCATGGTGTTTCAGTCTTTTGAATTGCTGGACTACCTCAATGTGCTTGATAACATCTTGTTGCCTGTGCGCATTGGTCGAGCGGTTTCGCTGTCCGGGGCTATCCGTAAACGAGCGGGTCTACTGGCCGAGCAAATGGGAATAGGGGATAAATTGTCGCGGCCGATTGGCAGGCTGTCGCAAGGTGAGCGGCAGCGTGTCGCGGTGGCAAGAGCCTTACTACTTAGACCGCCTCTATTACTGGCAGACGAACCCACCGGAAACCTCGACCCTGCTAACAAGGACAAAGTCCTGTCGCTGTTACTGGATTACGCTGAACAGGAAAAGTCGGGTTTAATTACAGTGACCCATGACAGCACCTTGTTGGATCGATTTTCCCGGGTACTCGATTTTTCAACACTTAATCAGGCCGAGGTTGCCGCGTGAACGGCGTATTTTATCTGGCCTGGCGCTACCTGGTTTGGCATCGCTGGAAAAGCCTGACGCTGACAGCGGCAATTACCCTGGTGATGTTTTTACCCGCCGCGCTACAGGTTTTGATTGATCAGACGGCACTGCAGCTTGGAGCGAGGGCCGACCAGACACCGCTGATGATTGGTGCGAAAGGCAGCCCGCTTGAACTGACTCTGAACTCGCTTTATTTACAATCCAGCCCACCTGCCAGTTTGCCTTATGGTGAAATGGACGTCATTCGTCAGCAAGGTCTGGCAGCGCCAATACCTCTTTATGTGCGGTTTAAGTCACGTAACGCGGCTATTGTTGGAACCAGTTTGGCCTATTTCGATTATCGGCAGCTGAGCGTGGCCAGTGGACGCATGATGGCTGTTCTAGGCGAGGCTGTGATAGGTGCCAAGCTTGCCCGCACTCGAAACCTGTCAGTGGGAGACTACGTGCTGTCCTCGCCGGAGAGTGCCTTTGATATTGCAGGAGTTTACCCGCTCAAAATGCCTGTCGTTGGTATTCTTGCGCCCGCCTATAGCGCCGATGATGACGCCATATTTGTCGATGTGAAAACAACCTGGGTTATTGAGGGCCTTGGTCATGGTCATCAGGACCTTGCCGGACCTGAAGCGGTCAGGGCCATTTTGAAGAAAGACGGCGACAATATTGTCGCCAATGCGTCTGTTGTAGAGTTTAATGAAATTACCGACGCCAATCGAGACAGCTTTCATTTTCATGGTGACAATAGCCAGCGCCCGTTGACGGCAATTATTCCCGTTGCCAGAGATGACAAGTCTGCGGTTATTCTGGCCGGCCGCTATCAGGCACGCGACGATGACGTTCAGCTAATTAGCCCATCCAGAGTAATGAATGAGCTGATAGCCACTATTTTCACCGTTCGTCAGTACGTGGTTGCAGCCTTATCGCTGATAGCTGTCGCGACAGGATTGGTAGTGGTGCTGGTTTTTATGCTTTCTCTGCGCTTGCGCCAGAATGAAATGAAAACACTGCGTTCAATTGGTGGCGGCCGCTGGCAGTTAGCTATGTTGGCTGGTGCTGAAATTATCTTGGTGGTTGCTATCGCGGTACTGCTGGCTGCGTTACTAACCTGGTCAACCGAACGTTGGGGTACGCCATTGGTTCAGGCACTAATTGTGTCCTGAGCCGGTATTTAAGTTTGTGGGAATTTACCAATGATAGTGAGATTGTGCCTGTATCTGTCGGTAATAGCATGCCTTACGGCATGCGAGGGCAAAGGTGAGGGCGGCGAGAATCAGCTTGGTGTGGCTAGTCAGACGCCGACTGTCGTTGCTGTTAACTACCCGCTCACCTATATGGCAGAACAGATCGCGGGAGATCTACTGAATGTAGAATTTCCCGTAAACGCCGATGTAGATCCTGCTTATTGGCAGCCCGACGTCACTCAAGTCGTTGCGGTGCAGCAGGCAGAGCTAATTTTCCTTAACGGTGCAGCTTATGCTCAATGGATCGAGAAGGTCAGCCTGCCCGAGGAGAAATTGATCAATACCTCTGCTGGCTTTTCCGATCTGTTGTTGCCACTGGAGAGAGTCGCGACCCATACCCATGGTATAGCCGGTGAGCATACACATGCGGATCTGGCGTTTACCACCTGGTTAGATTTGCAGCAGGCCAAACTTCAGGCGATGGCGATATACGATGCGCTGGTTGGACTACTGCCAGAGCGCGAGGCGCAATTGACCGCGAATCTCGCTGTGCTGGATCAGGATTTTGAGTCACTTGACCAGCGTTGGTTAGTCATCGGTCCCAGGCTTGCCGCTGAGGGCGTTATCTTTTCTCATCCGGTGTATCAATACTGGCAGCGCCGCTACCAGGTAGCCGGCTCATCGCTACACTGGGAGCCTGATGTCGAGCCAGAGGCGAGTGAGTGGCGGGCTCTGGATCAGCCTCTACAGCAGAAGACTATCCGCTGGATGGTCTGGGAAGCAGAGCCCCTGCCGGTTCTGCGTACTGAGTTGGCTGCGCGGGGCATAGAGTCTCTGATATTACCGCCCGTGGCAAACCGGCCGACAGCCGGCGATATGATGACAATCCTCAATGACGCAACCCGTGAGCTGGAGACTAAACTACAGCTGTATTAAAGTACTATTGTAGAGCGGCGTTTGTTGCCCTTAGGTGGAGCGACGAAGTCCTGATGAGTGCACGGCTGCAAACGTACGCTTTTTAGGGAAAAGCTTAGAACGTCTCGGTTATTTACCCACCAAACGAGGTCCCATCAGTGGATAATTCGATCTCTAAAAGCTGGTTTCAAGTATCAGCTCAGGCAATAGAACAACTACATACAGCGGACTTTTTCCTCGCACTGGATGCTGCGGTGAACCAGCTCGTACCTAATCTTGCCGCCATCTGTATTGCTTTCCCACCGGATAGTCGACCGCTGTTGTTGGAGGAACATAGTCGTGTAGAGCTTCCTGAAAGTTTTACTGGTTCTGCCTATTTGGCTGGCGCCTACCTGTTGGACCCTTATTATCTCGCAGCTTTGCGGGGTATAGAGCCCGGCTGTTACAGGTTGTTGAATCTTATCCCGGAGGGGGCGAAGGGCAGAGAGTTTCTAGCTGAGTGCTTGCTACCCAGTGGCATGGCCGATGAATTGGGTATTCTGTTTCCGCTCAATAATGGCACCTATTTACATTGGTCTATTACCCGAAACGTGGCCTTCAGTGACGAAGAGTTTGAGATGCTAGAGGCTATTTTCCCTTGGCTGCGTGCGCTAATGCAGCAGCAGTGGGACGTCGACAATCGACTGCTAGATATCGCCAGTACGGAATTAGAGCTGCACAAGCAGGTGCGCAGGGCCTTCGATAATTTTGGCAGTTCTTTATTAACTCAGCGAGAGGCAGAAATTGCACAAATGGTGTTGGCCGGCTACTCCTCGCCACTGATAGCCGGCAAGTTGGAGATCTCGGCAGAAACAGTGAAAGTTCATCGTCGCCATATTTACGAAAAATTGGATATTTCATCCCAGTCTGAGCTTTTCGCCTTGTTTATCAATAGTATGACGATGATAGGTGCTGCTGGTAGTGATCCTCTAGAGGCGTATTACCGGGTGCCGGGCTAGTTAAGCTCAGGCATAAAAAAACCACCGAGAGGTGGTTTTTATCGTAGTGGCTAATACTCAAGAATGCTGCTTGGCATAATTAATAGCGCGATATGGCGCGCTGGGCTCTCTCAGTGATAGTAACCAATCAGAAAGAGGCATTGTCACAGAGGCCTGGCCACTGGACCGACAAATTACCTGACCATCATCGCTTGAGCCAGAGACTGCCTTGAGCACTTTATACAGGTGGCTCTCAAGTGTATAAGAGCTGGTATCTATCGCATTCTCATGTAGTGAGATAAGAATTAGCAGGTCTTGTCCTTGATAATTATTACCGTGTAAATTGGTGGTGCAGCCAGAGTTTTGCACAATAGCACGCTTTACCTGGGCCACTTCTTTCTCGACCAGACTGGGCAAGGCCACAGCATTGGCTGCAGCGATAAAGAGTAGGACGGCAATAGCAAAGTGCTTTTTCATGATTCTGTCTCAGGTCGATCCTGTCTTGTTTGGCGTAACTCCAATCTCAGGTTAGGCGGGCGCGCTGAGAAAGCCAAGCTATTCCACTAGAGAATGTGCACAGTGTGAATTAGTCCGTGTTTTCTTTGCGGACAGGGTAGAATTAGTCGCGAGACATCCGTTTATTAGCCCAACTAGCTAGCTCAACTGGAGACAGATGCAAGACAGATTTAGTCAGGGGATTTCACTTATTGGCCAGTCAATGTTGGCGGTGTCAGGGCAGGAGCTTTGGCCGTCAATGGCGTCATATCTGCGCCCAGACGATAATAGTGTCGCCTTGGGCCTTCGTCTGGGCAGCGGCATGGCCACTTATGCCAGTTATGATCCGCTGACAAGGCAATACAAGGTGACCTATGGCTTGGGTATGATTGCCAGCAAACTTGGATTGCGGGAGCTTTGGGGGTGGCGGACTGTGCGTGAAATGGAAGAGCGAAACTACTTTGCCGGTGAGATCAGTCTAGCCAATGTATTTGCGCATACCATGGTGCACGAACTGGCGCATGTGATTCAAATGAAACAGGGAAAAAGACGGCGCGGTTCGGTGCACAATGCGGCGTTTTATCGTATTTGTGACCAGATACATGCAGAGGGTAAGGCTGCCCGGGCTCGAGACCAGCTGCTGGCAGAATGTCGAAGCGATGAGCGCATATTAAGTGCGTTAAGTCAGCTTCACTTGCCGCAGGCACAGGCTGGTCGAGAGTCTTTTGAAGTCGGTATGTTGGTAAAATGGGGGGAGCGCGGGGGCCAGGGAGAAATTAAAAAGCTTAATCCCAAGCGTGCTGTGGTGGTATGCCAGCAGCGTCGGGGGGTCTTGTTGCAAGTACCCTATACCATTTTACAGCTGGTTTAGGCTCGGACACAGCCATTTTGTGAAACAATGATACATCCAGGTTTTTGTCGGCTTGTTTCTGCTGGGTTTACTGATAGAAATAGTACTGTGGAAGCGGGGTTAGACACCTTTGAATTACGCTCTGGTGGTTTTACGGTTTCCTCGGCAGGGCGAAGTCGTTATAATTGCGCCCAGTTTGCTGGTACGCCTGATTGGCGCCGGCCTTATGTATGGGGAATGATAGTGAATAAATTAGTGAAATCCATGTTGGCCTTGTTTGGGGCAACCAGTCTGGTTCTGTCTATGGTTGCCGTCGCCGGCACAATAGAGGATCAAATTGCCGAGCGTATAGCACCTGCTGGTGAAGTTTGTATAGAAGGCCAGGAGTGTGCTGTGGCCGCTGCTGCAGCCCCTGCCGCTGCTAGCGGTCCTCGTTCCGGTGAGGATGTCTACGGCACGGCCTGTCTGGCTTGTCATGGTACCGGCGCCGGTGGTGCACCTATGTTGGGTAATGTCGATCAGTGGGCACCGCGTATCGCTAAAGGTTTGGATATACTTTACAGCGGCGGCATCAATGGCCTGCCCGGCACGATGATGATGGCCAAGGGTGGCTGTGCCAGCTGCTCTGATGACGAAATTAAAGCTGCGGTAGATCATATGGTTAATGGCAGTCAGTAATATTGCCACGCAGTAATAAGACAAAGAGCCGCTTCGCGGCTCTTTTTTTGTCTGGGTTTTACTAAGAATCGGCATATCTACTTGGCCGTGGACGATACCTGTTCACCCGCCACGCGCTGTTATCGATTAACGCACGGTAACGCCTCTCGGTTGTTGGGCCTATTATGATGGGCATCACTAAATAACGATCGACCCCGAGGGCCGGACATGACCGAGTCTTATACGCCAATAGCTTTGGCGCAGATTGAACGCTGGCATGATGAAGCAGACGTGCTGGTAGTGGGTTTTGGGGCCGCAGGCTCTTGTGCTGCAATAGAGGCAGCGGAGGCTGGCGCCAGTGTATTGGTACTTGAGCGAGCCAGTGGAGTCAGCGGGACAACCTGTGCAGCAACCGGTCATTTTTATTTGGGCGGTGGAACCCGGCCGCAATTGGCAAATGGCATCGAAGATAGCGCCGAGGACATGTTTAATTACCTGATGGCCAATACACCCGAGCCGGAAGAAGAAAAAATTCGGCTGTATTGTGAACACAGCGTCGATCATTTTAATTGGCTGGTTGCACAAGGCGTGCCTTTCAATGACGGCTTCTATCGCAAGAAGCATTTTGAACAACCTACCGACGAGTGTTTGATATGGTCTGGCAATGAGAAAGTCTGGCCGGTCTCTACTAAAGCAAAACCCGCCCCGCGGGGGCACAAAGTTGAAAAAGAAGGCAGCGAGGGTGGTGCTCTGGTTATGCAGTATCTCACTGCCAAAGCAGAGGCTGTTGGGGTCAAATTTCAGTTCGATGCCAATGTTAAAAATCTGGTGGTTGATGACAACGGGCAGGTCGTGGGTGTGCGCTATACCTGTTTTAAGGACGCGCGTTTTGTTAAAGCTCGCGGCGGCGTAATTCTGGCGGCTGGCGGGTTCGCGATGAATCAGGCCATGCTGGAACAATACTGTCCTCGGCTGGCGAGCCCTACCGCGTATAAACAAGGAAATCCCAATGATGATGGCGGCGCTATCAATATGGGGCTGGCTGTAGGTGGTGAGGCGGTTCATATGGATGGTGCCTTGTTAACCTCGCCGTTTTATCCGCCAGAGAACCTGCTCAAGGGTATTTTGGTGAACCGGGATGGACAGCGTTTTATCAACGAGGACTCTTATCACGCACGCACCGCATCTGCTTGCATTGAGCAGCCTGAAGGTATCGCTTATCTCATCTGCGATAACGCGACTTTTGGCCGGCCTGAGCTGCAGCTGCAAGAGTTGATTGATGCCTGGGAAACCGTGGTAGAGATGGAGTCTGAGTTGAAATTGCCGGTCGGCTCTCTGCAATCGACACTGGAATCTTATAATCGACATGCCGCCAACGGCGAAGACCCCGAGCAACATAAATATAAAGATTGGCTGCAAGTACTGGATCAGCCACCTTATGCAGCACTGCAATGCAGTGTTGGCAAATCCGTCTATGTCGGTTTTACCTTGGGTGGTTTAAGGGTATCAAGTGCAGGTGAGGTGCTAGCCGAAAACACCACGGTAGCTGTTAGCGGTTTATACGCAGCAGGGGCTTGCGCTTCGAATATTGCCCAGGATGGAGCCGGTTATTCCAGTGGCACCTGTATTGGTGAGGCGACCTTTTTTGGCCGCCGTGCGGGCGAGGCTGCCGCTAGTCGAGCAGTGAGACAAGCTGGCTAGCCGGCTGGTTTTGGATGGTTTAAAGAGAAGTGCAGCTGCTGGCTGTTATCGCTATTGCTGAGAATCAACACATCACCCTTGACGGAGGCCTGACTGGTTTGAGTGAGCGTTGCGAAATAATCACGCTCCTGATCCATCAGCTCTGGTGGTCCGGCCATCATGGTTGATGCAAAGCCCGGGCCTGGCCAGTTGAGTTTGCCGTCGGCGCCAACCTCAAGGTCGCCAAAATAGCGATTAATTGAGGCCATGCCTACGACGCGAGTCTTTTCGTCGCAGCTGAAACTGGGAGTCGAACGGGTTTCGGCTGATAAGGCACGGTCACTGCCATTACTAGTCATGCTGACCAGCTGCCATTCCTGTTGCTGGCACATCAGCGGCAGGTTGGCTGCGGTAATGGGTGTATCGTTCGATGGTGAGCTACAAGCGCCAAGGGCGACTATACTGGCGATAAGCGGCAGAGCGTATTTCACAGAGAGAACTCCTGTATCTGTTTGGATACAGGCTAGACCGGCGAGGAGATATTGGCAATGCGTACTATCCACAATAGAAAACCGGCTTGGAAAATAGGACGTTTTCTGACTATAGCTGTTTGTTTGCTGGCGCTGACAGCTTGTGAATTAGATTTAGACGGTGGTGTGGTGACTGATCAGGCACTGCCGGACTCATCGGTGCTGGCCAAGGGCGACGCCCAATTAGCGCCCAGAGATGAGCTTGATGTCCTCAGTAGTAAGCAGATTCTGTTTGGTGATTTACACGTCCACAGTGCGTTTTCCACCGATGCCTTTATTACCTCTATGCCGTTAATGGGTGGTGGTGGTTTACATCCGCCGGCAGATGCCTGCGACTTCGCTCGCTATTGTTCGGCGCTCGATTTTTGGAGTATTAACGATCACGCCGAGGGAGTAACGCCCGAGCGCTGGATGGCAACTAAAGACGCCATTCGGCAGTGTAATGCGGTGGCTGGTGATACCGATAATCCGGACCTGGTGTCTTTTCTGGGTTGGGAATGGAGTCATGTAGATACGGATCCAGCCAAACACTATGGACATAAAAACGTCTACTTTTTAGACACGGATGAAGCTTTGGTACCGAATAGACCGATTGCCGCGCCGCGAGATCAACTGGGCAAAGCACCCTTGGGTAAGGCCGCGCAGCTGATGCTGGCGGTGAAAGATTTCCCCAATCGTGACCTCTACCTGGGCATCGGCAGCTACTATCAGGCGATTGATGACACCCCCAAATGTGAACGCGGTATTGATGTCAGAGACCTACCCAGTGACTGTATTGAAGAAGCCTATAGTCCGGCGGAGCTGTTTACTAAACTCGATCAATGGGGCTTTGATAGCATCGTGATACCGCATGGCAATGCCTGGGGTATGAATACGCCACCGACCACCAGTTGGGACAAACAAGTTGCAGCAAAGATGGACGACCCATTACGTCAGTTTTTGGTGGAAATCTATTCCGGACATGGAAACAGCGAAGAATACCGCTCATGGCGAGCGGTTGATGTGGCCACAGATGGTACGCGCACGTGCCCTTTACCGGGCGAGGGCTTTCAGCCTTGTTGTCATCGTGCAGGAGAAATCATTCGCCAGCGCTGCGATTCAGAGAGTTTGGGTGCCGCCGAATGTGATGCGCGGCAAACAGAGGCACAACAAAATTATGTTGATGCGGGTATTTCCGGACACCTGACGGTTCCCGGTGCCCAGGTTGCAGATTGGCTGAACTGCGGTCAGTGTACCGATTGTTTTAATCCAACTTTTAAAATTCGTCCTGGGACTACCAGTCAGTATGCGTTGGCCAAGGCTAATTTCGATCAGCCCGAGGCGCCGAGGCATTTTCGCTGGGGTTTTATCGGTTCCAGTGATAATCATCGTAGTCGTCCGGGAACCGGTTATAAAGAATTTGACCGGCTGGCGATGACGGAATCGAATGGCCCCAGAGATAAATCACTGTCTCGTAATACCAGTGACAGTCGTGAGCCCGAAGCGCGTTCAGTGGCGATGGGCCCGGATGTCAAAGTCAATTTGAATCGCAAACGTAATATGGAACGCCAGGGCTCGTTCTGGATGACGGGTGGCCTGGTCGCGGCGCACAGCGATAGTCGAGGCCGGCAAGATATCTGGTCATCGCTAAAACGCAAAGAAGTCTATGCCACCTCTGGCGACCGAATTTTATTGTGGTTTGATCTGATGCAGGGCGAGCTTCGCCACCCAATGGGTTCTGAGGTTTCACTAGAACAAACACCGGTGTTTCGGGTCAGCGCTGCGGGCGCCTTCAAGCAGAAGCCCGGCTGTCCCGAATACACCGAGAGCAGCTTGGGTGCAGACCGAATGCAGCAGCTGTGTCGTAACGAATGTTACAACCCATCAACTGAACGGAAAAAAATTGATCGTATCGAAATTGTGCGTATTATGCCGCAACAAGATGCGGGCGAAGTGATTGGTGATTTGATTGAAGACCCCTGGCGGGTGATTCCCTGTGCCGACACGGGAGAGGGTTGCAGTGTGGAGTTTAGTGATGACGGCTGGCAAGATCTTGGCCGTACTGCGGCCTATTACGCACGGGCCATTCAGGAGCCATCGCCGGCTATAAATGCCGGAGGTTTGCGCTGTGAACTTGATGATGAAGGTAACTGTATCAAGGTTGACCCCTGCTACGGAGACTACCGCACCGATGCCGATGATGCTTGCCTTGCGCCAAATGAAGAACGAGCCTGGTCGTCCCCTATTTTTGTTGACCCGGTCTGAATTTTAAAATGAGGAGTAATAGAATGAATTATACGACCCAAAAAGGGATGAGTAAGCTGGTGGTTTTGCTTATCGTTCTGCTAGTGGCTGGTTTGTTGGTCTGGCTGATAGGTGGCGAGAGCATAAAAAAGTCGGCCGAGCTAAAAACGGCTGAAATAGTCGGCAATATTGCCACACGTAATATGGGCGATGACGTGGCGGGAGGTTTTCATAAAATCCCGATTGAAGTCAGGCAGTTGGCTGACAACGTCTATCAGGCAACAGGTATTGCTAATACTCATATGATAGTGACCAGTGAAGGTAATGTCCTGTTTGATAGCGGTATATCGATTCAGGCGGCCAAGCAGCTGCGCTTGCTGAAGGAGGTAAGCGCCGAACCGGTCCATTCCATTATTCTCAGTCACTCCCATGCTGATCACGCCAGCGGTACTCGTTTTTGGTTAGAAGACGGTACCAAGGTGGTCACTCACCGGGAATTTGTTGAAGAACAGCGTTATCTCACTGAGCTGGAGCCCTATCTGTGGAGACGTAATCGTACGGTGTTTCCCTGGTTGCCAGAGGAGCCAACCCAAAACGCGATGTTTCGTTATGGCGGCGTAGAGCCCGATATTCTGGTAGACGAGAATGATTACAAATTTGAGTTGGGCGGTGTTCAATTCGAGGTGTTATCTACGCCCGGCGCCGAGGGCGCGGACAATATCAGCCTGTGGTTGCCGCAACAAAAAATCCTATTCAGTGGTGATTTTTTTGGACCCTTGTTTCCTCAGTTTCCTAATATCTTTACCATGCGCGGTGAAAAAGTTCGCAAGCCTATTGAATATATCGCCTCGCTTGACAAGTTAATTGCACTGGCGCCGGAGATGATTGTTCCCTCGCACCACGATCCGATAAAAGGTAAAGAGAACCTCAAAGCATCGATGATACTGATTCGTGATGCCACGCAGTATGTACACGATGAGGTAGTGGCGGGCATGAACGCCGGAAAAACGGTTTACCAGTTGATGCAAGAGATCCGCTTGCCTGCCGAATTGGAGCTGACTCAGGAGCACGGACGTGTATCGTGGGGAGTCAAGAGTATTTGGGAGTACTATGCGACCTGGTTTCATTTTGACAGTATCACCGAGTTGTATCCGATACCGGTTCGTAACATCTATGCCGATCTTGCCGAGCTTGCAGGTACTGATGCGTTACTTGCCAGGGCTAAGTCTCATGTGGATCAGCAAGAGTCGGTTGAAGCGCTACATTATCTGGAAATTGTGCTGGCGGCGGACGAAACCAACCGTGATGCTTTGCTTCTGCGCAAGCAGGCGCTGGAGCAATTACTTGAGCATGCCGTTACGGTGACCCATAACAGCTACGAAAAGGACTATTTACGACGCCTTATTGTGGTTACTGAAGAGGCTTTGGTGCCAGCGCAAAATTAATGCATATTACCGCCGGGCAGGGAAGCCCGGCAAATGGAGCGTCTAGAGTTTGTTATTGCGCCACAGCGCGAGTGCGGCCGTTTTTATCGATGGCGACAAAAACGAAATTCCCCTCGGTCACTTTCATCTGTTCATCCGTCTCGACATAGTAAGCCCAGACTTCAACCGTGACCTCAATTGAGCTGCGACCCACGGCGGAGACCTCGGTATAACAGCTCACTACGGCTCCCACTTTAACGGGAACCATAAAGCTCATACCGTCGATGGATACAGTGGCTACGCGGCCGCGGGCCTCTCTGGAGGCCGCTAACATGCCTGCAAGATCCATTTGTGATACCAGCCAACCGCCAAAAATATCGCCGTGCGCGTTAGTATCGGCCGGCATAGCAATCGTTTGCAGGGACAGCGTTCCGCCCGGTAGTGGTGAATCGTCAATCTCGCTCATGGCGTATTAACCTTAGGTTGGGTGATTGGTATCAATTGTAAACCAGATTTGGTAGCCATGTGACTAGGCCCGGCCAGATAGACAGTATAAGCATCAGCAATAGTTGTAGGCCAATAAACGGTATAACCCCGCGGTATATGGCGCTGGTGGGTATTTCTGCTGGCGCAACACCGCGTAAATAAAACAATGCAAAGCCAAAGGGAGGCGTCAAGAAGGAGGTTTGTAGATTAACAGCAATCATAATGCCAAGCCAAAGCGGGTCCAGGCCCATCGCCAGCAAAATGGGGGCAACAATAGGCACTACGACGTAAGTGATTTCGATAAAATCGAGAATAAAACCGAGCAGGAAAATGACCAGCATGACCACTACGGTTGCCGCCAAAACGCCGCCTGGCAGGTCTGCGAACAGGTCAGCTATTAGGTGATCGCCGCCAAAACCTCTGAAAACCAGCGAAAATACCGCAGCACCTATTAGTATCATGAACACCATGGCGGTAATTTCTAAAGTGCTTTTGGCCACCTTGTGTAACATGATCAGCGATAATTGGCGTTTATATACGGCTAATAAAGCCGCACCGACTGCGCCGACACCAGCAGCCTCTGTGGGGGTGGCGGCACCAGTTAAAATAGAGCCCAATACCACAAAAATAAGCAGCAGCGGGGGCAGCAGTCCGCGCAGTAGCTGGCCGAGTGGAACGGGTGCTACATCCTTTGCGGCGGGCATCGAGTCTGGCTTGCGCCAGGCGGTAAAACTCAGGTAGATAATATACATGCCGACCAGAATAAGTCCGGGGATAAATGCCCCCACAAACAGGTCGCCTACCGATATGGTGTCGGGGGTAAAATTGCCAATCGCCAACTGTGATTGCTGATAGCTACTGGACAGTATATCGCCGAGTAGTACCAGCGCGATGGATGGCGGGATTATCTGGCCTAATGTCCCCGTGGCGCAAATGGTGCCGCAGGCAATGTCTGGATCGTAGCCGCGCTTGAGCATGGTGGGTAATGACATCATACCCATGGTGACCACGGTTGCGCCGACTATGCCAGTGCTGGCGGCCAGCAGTGCACCGACAACGACGACGGAGATGGCAAGACCGCCATGCAGTCGACCAAACACGTGAGACATGGCTTCGAGCAGCTCTTCGGCAATGCGCGAGCGTTCCAGAATGATACCCATCAGTACAAACAAAGGCACGGCCGTGAGTGTCGTGTTGGTCATGGTGCCGTACATACGGCTTGGCATGGCCAGCAACAGGTTGGCGTCAAAATGGCCGCTCATAATACCGATAGCGGCGGCTGCCAGCGCGCTGCCGCCGAGGGTAAATGCAACCGGGTAACCAGCCATGAGCAATAAGCAGGTTGCAGCGAACAGAATTAGCGGGGCAAACTCAACCATGCTGATTGTCCCCATAGTGGCGGCTAAGCGTGCTCAGCTGTCGGCTGATGTCGGCCAGGCCCTGAAGTGCCAGCGTCACCCCCAGAATGGGAATTAAGGTTTTCAGTAGAAATACAAAAGGCAGGCCTCCCGCATCAGGGGAGACTTCTTTTATATGCCAGGCATTAACCACAAACTCCCAGCTTACCAGTGTGATAAATCCGCACAGGGGAAGCAGGAATATGACACCACCAATGGCATTGACCCAGGCCTGGGTGCAGGGTGAAAAGCGCTGGTAAAATACGTCAACACGAACATGGGCGCCACAATGTAACGCGTAGGCCGCACCGAGCATGAAAATAGCGGAATGCAGGTAAAATATCGATTCTTGCAGGGCAATAGAGCCTTCACCAAAGGCATAACGCATGACAACTACGGCAGCGGTTATCACAGCCATAAGTATGGACAGCCAGGCGGCAACATTCCCAATAAGGGTGGTCAGACGGTCAATTATCCCTGACTTTGGCGCAGCGGATTCGGAATCTGGCATAACAGCTGTTCATTATTGTTAGTGTGCTCAGGATTATAGCGCATGTTTTCAATGCGGTCAGACCCCATTGAGTCGTTATTGGTAAGCGGTTACCCGCGCCTGATAACGACTGCCCTGGCTGGCATCAACCGGAATGTTGCTGCGCAGAGTATTACTTCGTTTGCCGGCAGCCAGAGACTGTTTCATGGTCAGCTGTTTAATGACCTGCCAATTCTCCTAAATTACTCTGTGCCGCCGAAGTGGGTAGTAGTCGGTTGGAGGCTTCGAGATCTTTTTTGGCGCCCGCGCTGTCACCGAGTTCCTTGCGTAACAAACCCCGCGATAGATAATGGCTGTAATATTGGCTGTTGAGTGCAATGGCTTTGTCATAGGCCTTCAGCGCGTTCTGTTGCAGGCCTTGTGCTTCCAGTGCCGCGCCGCGCAGTTCATGGAATTGGCTTTCCTGCTTCTGTAATGAAATAGCCCGTTCTGCCAGTTTGAGTGCTTGTTTAGAGTCTTTTTTGGCCAGAGCCGCCATGCCCTTATCGTAGGCATCATAGGCGGGTTTGTCGTGGCGTATTTTAGCAATACGGCGATTATAGACCGATTCGTTGCGTGCTCCACCGGAGGGCAAAGCCTGAGCCGTTTTCTTGTTGGCATCGACGCGCTCTTGCGAAGGGGGGTGAGTTGAGAATAAACCACTGACCCAGTCCTGGTCTCGTCCTTTGGAGAGTTTAACAAAGGTCTCTTGTAGCTCGACCGCGCCCTGTGGGTCGTAGCCGACCGCTGCCATGGCTCTCATCCCGTAGTAATCGGACTCTCGCTCGGCGTCCCGACCGTATTTGCCCTGTATCATCTGAGCGCCTAGTCCGGCGCTGCCCAGAATGAGATTGCCGTATTGGGTGTCATCAGTGGCCACTTGAAGCGCTGCCAGCCCCACGCCCATGAGCATTTGCTGGCTCATTTGCTGCGCGCTGTGGCGCGCAGCTGCGTGGGTGATTTCGTGACCCAGCACCGCGGCCAGCTCTGCCTCATCTTCAAGTTCAAGCAATAAACCACGATTAACGGCAATTTTGCCGCCGGGTAGCGCCCAGGCGTTAGGTGTAGAGTTGTTTAGAACAACAAATTCATAGGGTAGATCTGGTCTGCCACTTTTGGCGGCTAATTCTTTGCCGACGGTATTAACATAATAGGTCAGCTCAGGGTCCAGATAATATTGGCCACCCTGGCTTTGTTGGGTAGGCAGGTATTGCTGGCTACCCAGGGTAACTTCCTGTTGTGCGCTGACCAGGCTTAACTCATTTTCACCGGTAACCGGATTAACAGCACAGCCGGCAGTAAAGAGCAGACTGCCAGACAGCGCACATATGGCTAATTTATTCCCTACGGACATGTTGATCTCCAGTGATAATTCTTTCGTTAAACCCTTTGTAAGGGTCTCTCCTGACAGCAGATGTGGTAGCCTTTATAGCACGCTATCGCTTGTTGGCTGAATTATAGATGAATCGGAGAGTTTACTTGATATGTTAATGGTTATTTCACCCGCCAAGACCCTGGATTTTGACTCGCCGCTGGTTTCTCGGCAAAAATCCCAACCGCGTTTTTTGAGCCAATCCGAGCAACTGATTAAACAGTTAAGACCCTTGGCGCCACATGATGTGTCTTCCCTCATGTCCATCAGTGACAAACTGGGTGTGCTTAATTACGATCGCTTCCAGTCCTGGCAGCCGCCCTTTGACCTTAACAATGCGCGACAGGCCCTGCTGGCTTTTAAAGGCGACGTTTATACTGGTATGGCGGCCGAGACATTCAGCGCGGACGATTTTAAATTTGCTCAAAAACATTTGCGCATTTTGTCTGGTCTTTATGGACTGCTGCGACCAATGGACCTGATTCAGCCTTATCGTCTGGAAATGGGGACTCGCTTTGAAAATACCGCCGGCAAAAATTTGTATGAATTTTGGGGTGATTCACTGACCCAGAACATGAATAAAGACGTTAAAGGCGCCGGCGATGAAGTATTGATCAATCTGGCCTCTAATGAGTATTTTAAGGCGGTTAAGCCGAAACAGCTGAAGGCTAGAGTGGTGACACCCGAATTCCGCGATTTAAAAAATGGCCAGTACAAGATGATCAGTTTTTATGCCAAGAAAGCCCGCGGCATGATGGCCGCCTATATTATTCGCAATCGTATTAATGAGCCTGACGCCATTAGAGGGTTTGATAGTGCCGGCTATGTTTTTAACGAAGGGCTGAGTGTGGGTGATAAATGGGTCTTTAGCCGAGATACTCCTGAGTAAACAGCGATGTCTAATACGGGAAAACCCTTTTCGCAGGCCTCTGAAAACAATAAGACTCCCATTCTGGCGTGTTTAACTGCGGCCTTTGCCAATGTCGACGATGTACTGGAAATCGGTAGTGGCACCGGTCAGCACGCGGTACATTTCGCGGCGAATTTACCTCAACTCATTTGGCAAACCTCTGATCTGGAAGAAAACCATACCGGGATACGGGCCTGGCTTGAGCATGCCGCGTTGGAAAATTTACGCCAACCTTTACTTCTGGATGTCAGTCGACGGCCTTGGCCGCAGAGTCGGGCATCGGCTATTTTTAGTGCAAACAGCTTGCACATCATGAGCTGGCAGTCTGTAGAACAGTTTTTTTATGGGGTGGGTGAGGTACTGGATCCGGCAGGACAACTATGTGTCTATGGACCTTTTAATTACGATGGCCGTTATACCAGCGAAAGTAACGCGCGTTTTGATCAGTGGCTAAAAGCTCGTGACCCACGTAGCGGTATTAGGGATTTCGAAGCCATCAGTAAGTTGGCGCAGGCGCAGGGTCTGAGCTTGGTCGAAGACCATGCCTTGCCTGCGAACAATCGCCTATTGCACTGGCAGCTCGCGCCAGCTTAGCCCGCCTCTGCCAGCAGTACGGCATCAAAACCTGCCTGTCGTAACAGGAAGGTGGCCAGCTCGCTCTGGCTGCCGCCCTCGGGGGTGACAAAATACTGTTTTGATAGATCCAGTTCGTCGATGGCATCGCGCAATAACTGCACGGGAAGGTTTGTGCTGTATTTTCGATGTTTGCGGGTAAACTCATTGGCTTGGCGGACGTCAAGAATCACGGAGTTTTCGTCTGGCTGCTCAAGCAGGTGTTGCAGCGCCGTAGAGTCTGCTTTGAGAATTACGCTATCTTTAATACAGACATCAAACTGCTGTTTGTCCATCTTTCTCAATACACCATCGGTGGCCATGATGACTTCGGCATTGCGCGGGCTATTGGTAACCAAGGCTTCTTCGCCAAAATAGCGGCCTGGCGAGAGTTCGATTGATCGGCCGCGGCCGGAGCTGCCAAATTGCGTATTGACGATGGCCTGGCCACGTTCAATAAGAAACATGGCGTCGCCGTAGTCGCCACGGCGAACCAGTATTTCCCCCGCCGATACGGTGATGACATCCATCGCATCCAGTAGATTACAGGTATTCCATTCGCCCAAATGTCTGGCCAGTGGCGATGCCAGAAACTCGGACTTCCAGTAAGGAACGGCCTCGCAGGCAGCTTTTTGTGCCAGACGAATATCGCGCAGGTCGACGCTCAAAATGGCGCAGGCACTCATGGCGCGTATATCACTGTTTGCCCCCATGGTGTCTTCAATGGGTCGGTTGGAGCTCGTCCCGGTGTGGTTGAGTAAGGTGGTTTTTTGAAAATTGGACTCAACGGCGAGCTTGCCGTTAAAAAGAAAATGCAGACTATAAGTGTTTTTTCGACAACGTTTTATCACATCACCTGCCGGCAGATAGACAAGCCGCGCCTTGCTAAGCAGGTTCTGCAGAGTTTGTTCGGTAAAACCTTCAAACAAACTGAAACCTTGTAAACTTTGTGTATCCAACATTATATCGTGTCTCCCCTGCAGGCCCTGGTGATCGATGTTTTCCGGCCTTTTTACACGTAGGTATAAGAATAGATAGCTTATTATTGAGCCGCTCACCGACAAAACAGTGCCCGAATTTCGTTTTTGTGACCAAAAGCACACTTTTTTACGGTATGCGTCACACTAAAGTGGCATGTGGTAGATGCGCTAGAGCGTATATACTGTGCGTCCGCCAAATCCAATTACAGATAAACTCGGGGTAACAATGGCTGATCAGCAGTACGATTTTGATATGCTTGTCATAGGCAGCGGTCCTGCCGGTGAGAGTGCTGCCATGAATGCGATAAAACATGGAAAGCGCTGTGTGGTGATTGAGAACCAGTTACTAGTTGGTGGCAATTGCACACACAAGGGCACGATTCCCTCCAAGGCTCTGCGCCAATCGGTTAAACAACTGCTGCGTTTTAATAACCGGGCGATCATCGGCGATGTGATAACTCCGTTGAGGTATACCTTTCCCAGCTTATTGGTAGGCGCGGAAACGGTAGTGCAACGGCAGGTGAAAATGCGCGCCAAATTTTACGTCAGAAATGGCATTGATGTTATTCGTGGGCAGGCAAGCTTCGTCAATGAGCATACAATTGTTGTAGCTTATGCCGATGGCAGCGAGCAACGAATCAGTGGCGAAAATATTATGATCGCCACTGGGTCGCGGCCTTATCATCCGGACAATATTGATTTTAATCACAATCGTATTTATGACAGCGATACGATTCTGCAAATGAACCACACGCCGCGCAAGATAATCATCTATGGCGCTGGCGTGATTGGCTGTGAATATGCATCGATATTTTCCGGCCTGGGAATGAAGGTTGAATTGATTAATGGGCGGGAAAACTTGCTGGAGTTTCTCGATGATGAAATTTCCGATGCTTTGAGTTACCACTTGCGCGATACCGGGGTTATGGTTCGTCATCGCGAGCAGTACAGCAGCATTGAAGCCGGCGATAAAGGCGTCACGTTGAAGCTGGAATCAGGCAAGATAATTCGAGCTGACGCCCTGCTATGGTGTAACGGCCGTACGGCCAATACCGATGACATGAATCTCGATGATCTTGGTGTAGAACGAGATCATCGTGGTCAAATAAAGGTGAATCAGCGTTATCAAACCGCGGTACCAAATATTTTTGCCGGTGGCGATGTAATTGGTTGGCCCAGCTTGGCCAGTGCTGCCTACAATCAAGGGCGCTCTGCGGCTGCTGCGGCACGAGGCAAAAGCAGCAATCGATTTGTCGAGCAGGTGGCTACCGGTATTTATACCATTCCCGAAATTAGTTCAATTGGCCGCACAGAGACGGAGCTCACCACCGCCCAGGTACCTTATGAAGTCGGCAGGGCATTTTTCAAAGATACTGCCCGAGGACAAATATCGGGCAATATGGTGGGCATGTTAAAATTGTTGTTCCATCCTCAGACAAAACAGATTTTGGGCATTCACTGTTTTGGTGCCGAGGCGACAGAAATTATTCACATTGGACAGGCGATCATGAATCAGCCCGCAGAGGGCAATTCCATAGAGTATTTTGTCAGAACCACCTTCAATTACCCGACTATGGCAGAGGCCTATCGAATTGCCGCCCTCAATGGGCTTAATCGCCTGCTGGACTGAGGTCAGCACGAAAAGGTAGCAGAGATCTAGCGTCTTCGGTATAGCGTGCCATGTGCTCATCTTCTTCGTCTACGAATCGTGCAATCGCATCTCGAAATGCAGGATGTGCAATCCAGTGCATCGAGTAGGTGGGTATCGGCGTAAATCCGCGTTGAATTTTGTGCTCGCCCTGGGCTCCGGGATCAAAACGTTTTAAGCCATTGGCAATACAGTATTCGATGCCCTGATAGTAACAGGCTTCAAAGTGGAGCCCGTCAATATCACGAATGCAGCCCCAGTAGCGTCCGTATAATGTGTCGGATGAGCGCAGATTCAGCGCCGCCGCAACTGGCTTGTCATTGTCATAGGCCATGACTAAAACGATCTGCTCCGCCATAGTTTCGCCAAGGCGCTGGAAGAAATCCTGGTTGAGATATCCGCCATGGCCACTGCGTTTGGCATAGGTACTTTGATAGAAGTGGTAAAACTGTTGCCAGACGTCTGCGTTAAGGTCTTCCCCCGTCAATACCTTTAGGCTCACTCCTTGATCTGTAACGCGCTGTCGCTCCTTGCGTAAATTCTTTCTTTTACGCGAACTAAAAGTAGCGAGAAAATCATCAAAGCTGGTATAGGCCTGATTAAACCAATGGTATTGCACGCCGGTTCGCTGTAATGCCTGCAGCGCGGTATATGCGGGTCGTTCTGTTTCAGAGGGGAATAGAACATGCCAGCTCGAGAAATCTCCGTTATCGAGCAGCTCACCTATCGATTGCTGCAATGCGATGGCGACGGCCTGCCTCTCGGCATTTTTTACGCATAGTCGAGGGCCGGTAGCGGGCGTAAAAGGAATAGCACTGAGTAATTTGGGGTAATAGGCAATACCGTTGCGTTGGTAGGCATCTGCCCAGCTCCAGTCGAAGACATATTCCCCGTAGGAGTGTGTTTTACGGTAGAGCGGCATCAGCCCAACGAGCTGCTCGTCCTGATAAATCAGCGCGTGGTAGGGCAGCCAGCCGCTCTTTTTTCCGACGCCACCACTGGCCTCTAGCGCGTAGAGAAATTCATGGCGCAGAAAGGGGTAATCTGTGCCACTAAGAGCATTCCACTCCTGGGCCGGGCAATCACTGATCTGTTGGATAAATCTGACATGCATTGCACGTAGGTCCACGGGTTGTTGTTCGATTACTGGCCAAGCCAAAAATCAGCTGCCAGAAAGACGCAGATGACCAAGCCGACATAGTGGCTGTTTAGAAACGCCCGAAAACAGGCATCGCGGTCGCGATCGCGACTGATCCACTGTTGGTAAATAAACAGGCCGCCGGCAATTGCCAGGCCACAGTAATACCATCCGCCCAAATCAAACCAGCGCCCGTTGAGTACCATCAGGATAAGAAAAATCAGCTGAAGTACGGCGACAATTTTAAGATCCAGTTCGCCAAATAGGATAGCGGTTGATTTTACGCCAATCTTTAAATCGTCTTCTCTATCAACCATGGCGTAAAACGTATCGTAGATAACGGCTAGCACCAGGGCAGCAGCAAAAACACCCCACAGCTTGCCTGGTAGGTCGTTGAGCTCAGCACTGAATGCCATGGGGATTGACCAGGAAAAAGCCGCCCCTAATACCACCTGTGGCAGGTGAGTGTGGCGTTTCATATAGGGGTAGATTATGGCCAGAGCAATACCGGCTGTGGAAAGCCAGATAGTTAAGGGATTGGTGAGTAAAACCAGGGCAAAAGATACCAGCCCCAACAGAGCAAACAATATGAGGGCTTCTTTTTCGCTTGCCTCCCCAGATGCAAGCGGCCGCTGGTTGGTTCGTTCAACATGGCCATCAATATTCCGGTCCGCATAGTCATTAATGACACAGCCGGCCGAGCGCATTAATAGACAGCCAACAGAGAAGATCAGTAGGTTCGCGATACTGGGCTGACCCTGTCCTGCCAGTAATAGGGCCCAAAGTGTCGGCCATAATACCAAATAGGTGCCAATTGGACGGTTAAGGCGGGTCAGCTGGACGTAGATGGGCAGTCGTGATGAGATTTTTTTAAACATATAGCCTCAGCAGTGCGTATCAGCCACCGACTATAGGCCAGGCTTGGAATGCAGGCAAAAATATTTCAGCTACCAGCAGAGGCTGGCCTAGTACCTCAAATCGAGATCGGCGCCCCCACAGAGTCTGCTGGCCTTGAATATCTGCTGGAACCAGGTCATTGTCAGGCCTGAGACGGGCAATTTCAAAGGGGTGACGTGACATAGTGGGTTCGCGGAATAACCAGCTGCCCAAGGATTTTGTACCTAGCTGCCTGAGGCAGCGGGCACGCCCGCTGAGTGTATGGGCGGGAATCACGCTGCGCGCATAGACCCAGGGCTCGCCGTTGCAGAGCAACAGGGTTTCCCTTATTTGGGCGGTAGTTCGAGCACTCAGCCCCAGTGACTGACGTTCCGAGAGCACCGGAGTAGACCAGCCCTGACGTAAAACCCGGACTGAAAACGCGTTATTGCTCGCTTTAATCAGTCGCAGGCTTAAAGATCCCTCATCCAGCAGCCAGTGGCGCACATCCGCGGGAATTTCACCTGTGCGTTGGTGAAAAATCTTCCACTTAGACGCGCTGAGGTGGCGTGAGGTATGCGAATGGTCGTAGAATACGCGATCTTTCATGTGCTGCTGTTTGCCGGCCCTTGTGTATAGGGGCGGCAGAATGCGGCAAATTTGGGCCTGTTGCAATAGTTTGGCTCAATCGATGTCTATTGAGCTTTAGTTGAGGTTAGTAATGAGTAAGTGGGAATGTATCGTCTGTGGCTGGGTTTACGATGAAGTCACTGGAGATCCCGAGAGCGGTATAGCTCCGGGCACTAAATGGGAAGATATCCCTGAAGACTGGCTTTGCCCCGACTGCGGTGTAGGCAAAGAAGACTTTGAGTTGCTGGAAGAAACGCCCGTCGCTGATGCGCCTCATCATGAGCTGGAAATAGTCGAGAGCAAGGCAGCACCTATTGTTATTCTGGGTACCGGTCTGGCCGGTTATGGCCTGGCTAAAGAGTTACGCAAGCTGGACCAGGAAACGCCGCTAATCCTGATTACTTCAGATGATGGCCGCAGTTATTCCAAGCCTATGTTATCTACGGGTTATACCAAGGATACCAGCGCTAATGACCTGGCGCAGTTTGATGCAGGCTCCATGGGCAGAATGCTCAAGGCAAGTGTATGGACGATGACTAAGGTCACGGCCATTGATACCACTGAGCAAAAAATACTGTTGGGCGATATTGAAACGCATATCCACTACAGCAAACTGATACTGACTACCGGCGCTGACACCATTACCCCGCCTATTGGTGGCGATGGTGTTGAATTTGTGTATTCGGTCAATGACCTGATGGACTATGACGATTTCCGCACTGCGGTGAAGAAAAATACCGTCAAGAAAGCGGTGATTATTGGTGGTGGCTTAATTGGCTGTGAATTTACCAACGATCTACTCAATGGCGGTTTTGAGGTAGAGACTGTCGACCCTCTGGCCTATTGTTTACCGACCTTGTTGCCTGAAGCGGCCGGCACTGCAGTGCAACGAGCGCTTGAGGGTATGGGAGCCACTTTCCATTTTGGACCTTTGGTAACCGAGGTGAACAAAAAGCCTGAAGGCGGCCTGGCAGTCAGTTTGAACGACGGACAAGTGCTGGATGCCGATCTTGTGGTGTCAGCTGTAGGGGTACGTCCACGTACTACACTGGCTAAAGAGGCGGGGATTGAGGTTAATCGCGGTATTGTGACCAATCGCTTGCTGGAAACCAGTGTGCAAAATGTATACGCCCTGGGCGATTGTGCCGAAGTAGCAGGCCACGTACTGGTGTATGTGGCCCCTTTGATGGCCGGCGCACGCGCATTGGCGAAAACCTTGAGCGGTACACCTACAGAGGTGGTCTATCCCGCTATGCCGGTAATGGTTAAAACACCGGTGTGTCCAATTGTTGTCAGTCCCGCGGCACTAGGCGCCCAGGGTGAATGGAGCGTGCAGGAAGACGGCAATAATGTGGTGGCGGAGTTCCGTAACAGCGCGGGTGAGCTATTAGGTTTTGCGTTGACCGGCGATGGCACCAAGCAAAAAATGCGCTTGCAGAAAGAACTGCCGCCTATTATGGCGTAAGTCTGCCGAACCAAAAGCCGGCCATGTGGCCGGCTTTTTTGTGCCGCTAAAATCAGTGGTGAATTTGATCTTGGTGAGAACTAAGATAGCTCTGGTATTGATCGAAGGGCATGGGTTTTGCCCAATAATAACCTTGTCCAAATTGACAGCCTGCGGCGGTCAGCGCCAGCGCAGTGGCTTCGTCTTCTACCCCTTCGGCCACCGTGGTCATACCCAGACCCGCAGATAAATTCAATATGGTATCAACGATGGTGCGCTCATTGCTATTGACCAGCATATTGCTGATAAAGCTGCGATCAATCTTCAGAGTAATAAAATTGTGTCTTCTGAGAAAACCCAGATTAGAGTAGCCGGTGCCAAAATCGTCAACAGAAATTCCGACATCGAGTTGGCGAATGTCAGCCAGTACATCCATAAAATTGTCGTGATCTTCGACCAGCAGCGACTCGGTGACCTCAAGTTCCAAATACACACCACTGAGTCCGGATTTATCCAGGCTCTCGGCCACGACGTGTTGAAACCCCTCACGTCGAAATTGTTGCACGGAAACGTTGACGCTGACGCCAATATCGGAGAACCCCGCCTGTTGTAATTGCAGGCAATCTTTGCAGGCTTGCAGCATAACCCAGCGACCTATTTCAACAATAAGCCCGGACGATTCAGCCAGAGGAATGAAGATATCGGGATAGAGTAAACCTCGCGTGGGGTGGTGCCAGCGCAGCAAGGCTTCCGCGCCTATGATTTTTTTGTTGCCTAAGTTGATTCTGGGCTGATACGAGAGCTCGAATTCCTTGTTTAAAATGGCTTGTCGCATGTCGGCAATAAGCTGAATATGATCGTGCATCTCACGATTTAATTTCTCATCGAAAAAGGTGAATCGTTGTCGGCCAGATTGTTTGGCCTGATACATGGCCATATCCGATTTTTTCAATAGCGTATCAAAATCTTCGCCATCGCCGGGAGCGAGTACGATGCCGATGGAGCAGCTGACATGAAATTCAGACGAGGCAATTTGAATCGGTTCACAGACCAATTTCTGGATTTTTTCAGCAAAGCCAATAACCTGGTTTTCATCAGCGATTTCCTGGATCAGGATCAGAAATTCATCGCCGCCTAAACGACAAACGCTATCTGAAGTGCGTAAGCCCTTCGCTAAACGCCTGGCTAATTTGAGCAGCAGTTGATCTCCGACCAAGTGTCCCTGCGTATCATTGATGGTTTTAAAATGATCAAGATCCAGATACATCATCGCCAGTTCTGTGCCATTGCGCTGACAATGCGCAAATGCCTGATGAAAGCGATCTCTAGCCAGAATGCGGTTCGGCAGATTGGTCAACGGGTCATGGTGAGCAAGGTGTTCCAGCGCTTCTTGAGTGCGCTTGAAGCGAGCGTTTTCGCGGGAAAGTCGGTCTAGCAGGAGCCGCTGGTCGTTGGACAGTAGCCATACTGCATAGGCAATGACACATAAAATTATCGAAACAAGGACGCCGCTGGCAAAGTCCGGGTCGGGTACATTAAAAGTAACAATGCCTGTTTCTGCTGTAATGCCCATGAGTAGGGAAGATGTAATAACGAGGCAGAATAAAGCATAAAATATTCGTCGGGTGCCAGTCATAGCGGCAAAGATCAGCAGGCCCGGGTAGACTAATAAGGCCTCGTCATGGAGTCCCTTGGCTGTCCACATTAGCAATGTCATCGCGATGGCTAATACAAATACCAGCGTGGCGGAGGCAAGTTCTGCCTGCCGTTGTCGAATAAGCCAGGGAATGGCAGTAAGACAAATACCAGCACAAACGCCAACAGAGGCAGGGATATACCACCCCTCGTAAAGCATAATCAACGCGCCACAGATAAGCGCAATTTCTGTCGCCCAAAAAATCTGGCGCAGTCGATGATCAGATGTTTGGGTGATGTGTTCAGCCGATAATAACGTCCTATGTCGTTCGGCGAGCCGCTTTACCCAATGTTTGAAATCAAGCATTGTTCGATGTCCTGAAAACACGCCACAAGAAAGCCGGTGGCCTGTAGATGTCTGATAAGCCTAGTTCAAAATGAGTGGATTAGAAACTGTTGATCGAATTTACTGGAGAAGGAGTCTATTGCGAGAGGGTAAAAAAAAGGCCCGGTTAACCGGGCCTGGAGTATTATTTGGTCAGTTGAAGCATGTACTTGGCCGCCGCCAGACGGACTTCGTCCGACAGATAATTTTGCGGAGGCATTTCAGGGTAGTCCTCCCGGTGTCTAATCGGAGCTGCGATATATTCTGCTATTGCCTCAGGACGACCTTGATACATTGCTTGAATGGATACGGTAGGTGGTCCAATCATGCGGGCGTTATAAGCATGACATCCAGCACAGATTCCGAAGTAGGCGGCCTCGCCTTTTTCACTTGCTGCAATGACTCTGACGGGCACAGGCTCTGCTAAGGTATATGTGGTGACATCTGCAGTTGACTCGCGTTCACAGCGGGTATAGTCACCCAGACCATAGCTGCGATAACGATCTTTTTCCAGAATACAGCCATCGATGCCAGCACCGATGTTGCCGATATCCGGGCCGCGTGTTGACAATGTCGTGGCCAGCGCCAGTGCTTTCACATCGCCGTGGGTATTGTTGCCGTTGTCCCACATCAGGTTATTCAAAATCTGGATTCGGTCAGGATTTGGCTCCGAGTCAGGATCGCTGGCGACACTGGCTATAAAGTCCAGACTGGCAATGGCTATACCAATATTGTCATTGCCGGTAATAATATTGTTTTCAATGATTACGTCATCGGCTGCCATGATAATCATGCCAGTGCCTCTTGGCACAAAGGAGACTATCGAGCCGGGAATGGCAAAGTTTTCAAGGTTATTATTTACCACAAAGTTATCGCGGATGATCACATCGTAGGTTGTTTTAATTGGCAGGCCTGGGGTCACAAAAGCCAAAATTCCGCCGGTATTGTCATGCACATAATTGTTTTCGACCAATGCATGGCGTGTATTCTCTATTTCAATACCCGCCACACTGGCGAAGACTTCATTATGTCGCACATCCACGTTGTCACACATGCCAACGTAAATAGCCGCGTCTTCTATGCCGGATAATACGTTATGTTCTATCAGGCCGTTTTTACCAAACTCCGGAAAGATGCCATAAACTCCGGTATCAATAACCCAGTTATTGCGGATGATATAGTTATTTCCCGCCTGGCCCATGATGCCATTACCCTTGTAGTGGGTAATTTTGAAGTTCTCTATGGTGATGCCGCTACCTGAATACAGGATCGCATCATTGCGTTGCGATTCGCCTTCCAGGTTGGCCCATTCACCTTCAATAATGACGCCTTGAAGGGTGATATTGTCTTTATCGATATACACCGTTTCTTTGTAGGTGCCTGGCTGTACCGTAATGGTATCTCCGGGCGCCGCGGCGGTGACAGCATCCTGAATGCTTTGTCCGTCTTCGACGTTGATGGTGGCGGCCCAGCTGGAGGTTAGCCAGAATGTCGTCGCTGCGACGGTGATTAACTTGCTCAGTAGTTTCATTGTTATGCTCCTTCTATCGGGTTGATCCCGAAGGGTTTTAATCCTGAGGGTACTTCTTTCGGTGTCATTGGCTTGAGTGATTCGTCGGTGAGCGTTTGCAGGAATTCGACAATTTGGTCGAGCTCCCGGTCGCTGAGCTTGGGCTCCCAGATATGCCAGTGAATATTGAGGCTTTCACCCTCCGGCACCGCGTGGCCGCGGCCCAGGGTATAGAATTCTACCGTATCACGGAGTGAGGTAAATTTGCCGGAATGCATATAGGGCGCGGTTAAGGCAATATTTCGTATGCTGGGTACTTTAAAACTGCCGCGCTGGCTTGCATCACCCGTAATGGCAGCCTGACCGGTATCAAACGGCATGCCGTCTGTGTCGGGTGTACCGATTACAGCCATTTCCTGATTGGTGAAAAGTGGCGGTGTATGACATTCCGAGCAGCGCGCGACAAAAGAGCGGAATACGTTGAGCCCTTCTATTTCATTTTTGCTGAGCGCATCTGCGTAGCCGTGAGCGTACTGGTCATAGCGGCTATTCAGCGAGATGAGAGAGGCTTCGAAGGCCGCGAGTGCGGTATAAATCTGATCTAGAGATATGCCCTGACTGCCTGCAAAGGCCTGCTGAAATAAATCGACATAGTGAGTATTGTTGTTCAGGCTTGTGAGCAGATGGGCCGGATTGTTACCCATTTCTTTTGCATCATAAAGTGGGCCCTGTATCTGTTCTTCCAGCGACGAGGCTCTGCCGTCCCAGAATAGCCTACGCAAAAAACCGACGTTCCACAGGCTGGGCGCCGATCGATTAATCACCTGATTCTCAATACCTATACTGCGGTCACGCCCATCGCTAAAGCCCATATCGGGATGGTGGCAGCTGGCGCACGATACGCTGCTGTCAGCAGAGAGCAGGGGATCAAAAAACATCAATCGGCCGAGGTCAATTTGTTGCGGGCTAAAACCTTCGCGAATATCCGGTACGCCCGATTTCAGACCGCCAACACCCGAGTTTTGTAATGAGGGGTATAGCTGGTAGAGATTGCGCAGCTCACATTGATTTGGCTCGACCAAAAGAAAGCCCGGCGGGCAGGTATCGGCTAGCTGGAATTCACTAGCTTGCGCCACAACGCCGCCAAGCCCGGACCACAAGGCCAGGCTTAAGCCGAAGCGCAGAATAATGTGGATAAAAACGCTTCGCATTATTCCGCGACCGATGGATCTCTCAAGAAAGCGGTAATGTCACGCAGCTGGTCTTTATGGGTGAGCTTGCCCATCATAAACACCATCTGTGAACCATAATGATCCTGCGCGTGATTACCGCGAATACCTTCGGCAAACTTATTCAGTTGACTGTTGATGTACCAATCATCGAGCCCTGCCAGACGAGGAGCACCCAGGGTTTTGTTGCCCCTGGCGCCAGGGCCATGACAGGCACCGCACTGGTGATAATAATAGTTTTTGCCGGCCAGCGGGTCGCCGCCCGATGTATCGGTAGATGTTACATCGGGTAAGTCGGCTACTTGCTGAGCGAGGGACTGGATATCCTGATCGCTTAGGTTGGCAACAATGGCCTTCATTTGAGCGCCTTGGTGGTCACTGCCCGTGCCGCGGATATCGTCACGAAAGTTAGTCAGCTGACGGACAACATACCAGTCTTCCAGATTGGCTATGGCCGGAGCGCTTAACCCCTTGTTGCCTTCGCCATTCGCGCCATGGCATGCCACACAAGTGCTTAGGCCAGCGCTGCCAGTAGCGGCTGCGACATTGGGTGTTTGGGAGGTTTTGTCGGTAGCGTCATTGCTATCACCACAAGCAGCCAGGCCGAGTGCAAATATTAAGGGAATTACATATCTCATCACGTGCTCCTGTTATTGTCTTTGTCACCGTTAGCCTGGCACAATGACGGAAAGCTTGAAAACTGTCTTCCGGAATCTGAAATAAACCTGACGAATTCTGAAAAAACCATGCTTATCAGACATTTACTATAGGCTACGGAGCGTCTTTTATCCTGATTAATCCCTTAATGGTGCCAACAATGGCGCTGCCATCGGGTGCCAGCGTAATGGCCGCATAGTGGTTGTTCCAGTCCATGCCACTGCCAGTGGGAATTTTGTAAACCAATTCTCCGCTAGTAAAATCCAGTGTGGTGAGCGACCACTGCTGGTTGTCATCGGAGCGGTCTTCGCCAATGCGTGTATACAAATAGATCAGGCCGTTAGCCAGCGAGATTTTGGGTACTGACGAGGGAGACGATACGGTTTTGTTCTCCCATATCGTGTCGCAGCCTGAACCATCAGGCCTGATATCCACACGGCTTATTCCAGGCTCAGCCTCGAGCCCTTCTTTGGGCCCCTGGTAGCCATAGTTGTTCTCAATAATGACGGCGTTGCCGGCGACGGCAAGCGAGTTTTCCGAGGTGCCTTTGTCTGCTTCAAATATGGGTTCGGCACAGACCAGTCTCGGTTGATCTAAGTCTTGCTGGCGGCGGTAAACCAGCAGCTTAATACGACCTGCTGCATTATCAGTGACAGCTACATAGTCTTCGCCAATCAGTGTCGGTGTGGTACCCGAGCCGTGGCCCATGGTACCGGGCTTAGGTGATGGGCCGCGGTCATAGGTTTCTCGCCAACCAATGTTGACGGTGTTTTTTTGGTCTGCCTCGAAGCGATACATAGCGTGGTTAGATACCGCATAAACGCCATCTTGTGCCACTGCCAGCGCATTGTCGAAGTCCTCGCCTTGCAGGGCGATGGCGTGTTGTTGACTGCCATCACGCAGGCTGTAGCCTACCAGTCCAGCGCGGGTGATAAACCAGTAGTTGCCTTGCCAGTCGGGCATCACATCGATAACCGAATGGGGGCCTGGGCCTGCGGCATCCAGTGCCGGCGCTATATTGATTGCGCTGGTCTCTACCCAGCTCAGATCACTATCGTTGCCGGTGAGCGCATAAGTTCGAATATGTGATTTGCTATCGACCAGTAATACCTGGTCGTCTTGATCCAGATGAAAATACACGCCGCCGCTGAAGTTATTACCAATGGCGAGCTGGAAGCCCAGCGATTTCTCGGCAATGACCTCCAGTGTAGTGGGGTCAAAGGCCGCCAGTTTGATACCAAAGAAAGTGACGCAGGTGGCTATCATCCGACCCTGGCTGTCAAAAGTGTGAGACGGACAGCTACCCACTGGCTGAGCGAAGCTGGTCGATTGCAGCTGGGCTTGCCTGGCCAGCGGGCCCGGCCAGGTGTAGCTGTCGCTCATGTAGCTATCGGCGTGGATACCGTTTACGCCCTGAGGCGCCAACCATGGGTGAGCAGGGATCGGTGGGACAACAATGGGTTTTGCGATGGCGGTTTTACCGATAAGCGGGATATCGTCCAAAGGATTAGGCAAGGGCCCTCGACTGCAGGCACCAAGAACCAGTAGAACTGATACAAGTACGTAACGTGACTTTCGGGCAACGTAGAGGGGGCTTAAGGTCAACATAACAGAGTTTCTCATTCACAATTGAGGTGGTGTGGAACATTCCAGCGAGCGGGATTGCACATCACCCGGCCGCTGATGGAGCGGAACCTGAGCTATTCTAGCCTTGCTGGTGGTAAATATCGGTTCTCTTACCGGCTTGTAACAGACAGGCCGCGATGCAGACCGTTTGAACATAGGAAGTTAATTGCACAATGAGGGTCAGATGGTGGTCGGGTCAATGCTGGGGTTTGCCGCGCAAGCTGCTAAAATGGTCGGCTTGATGGAAAATGAAAGCTGGAGATTGCAATGTTGACAAACCAGGCGGGCCCCAGGCCCCTGGACGGTGTACGTGTACTTGAATTGGGCCAACTGTTAGCCGGGCCTTTCGCGGGCTCAATGCTGGCGTATTTTGGTGCCGAGGTAATCAAAGTTGAGCCTCCGGGTGTGGGTGATCCTATTCGTGGTTGGCGCGAAGTCAAAAATGGCACCTCCTATTGGTGGCGTAGTCTGGGTCGCAATAAAAAATCGGTGACCATCGATTTACGCTCTGATCGTGGGCGTGAGCTGGTACGTGAGTTGGCCGATAAGTGCGATGTACTGATAGAAAACTTTCGCCCCGGTGTTATGGAAAAGTGGGGTCTGGGGCCAGAAGAAATCAAGAAAACCAACCCGGGTCTGGTTTATGCCCGTATTTCCGGTTATGGCCAGGATGGGCCCTATTCCGTTAAGCCCGGTTATGCCTCGGTTTGTGAAGGTATTAGCGGTTTTCGTTTTGTGAACGGTTTTCCTGACCAGGCGCCAGTGCGACCCAACCTGAGTATCGGCGATACCATCGCTGGAATTCATGCCGCTCTGGGTGTGGTAATGGCGCTCTTTGCCAAAGAGAAACACGGTATACCGGGCCAGGTGATTGATGTTGCATTATATGAGGCAATGTTCAATTTGCTTGAAGGCGTAGTGCCTGAGTATTCCGGTGCCGGTGTGGTGCGCGGACCTTCCGGTACCACGGTAACAGGTATCGTCCCAACCAATACGTATCGCTGCAGTAATGACAAGTATGTGGTTATAGGCGGCAATGGCGATTCTATCTTTAAGCGTCTGATGGAAGCTGTCGGCCGCAAGGACATGGCTGATAACCCCGCGATGGCCGACAACGAAGGGAGGGTCGCTCATGAGCAGGAAATTGATGAAGCGTTGGCCGAGTGGTGTGGCCGCAATACATCACAGGACGCTATTGCCGCGCTAGAGGCAGTGCGGGTACCGGTCGGCCCCATCTATAATGTGGAAGATATGATGGCTGATGAGCACTTCAATGCGCGAGGTCTATTTGAGCAGGTCACTATCGATGGTGAAACCCTGAAAATCCCCGCCATGATGCCCAAGCTTAGCGATACCCCTGGGGCAACTACCTGGCCCGGTGGAGAGGTGGGTAGTCATAATGATGAAGTATTGAAAGACCTGTTGGGGCTCGATGACCAGCAGATATCTGAGTTGGGAGAAGAAGGCGTCGTGTAAGTTGTAGTAGTAGCGGCCAAGCTTGGTTCTCTCTCTTGTGCTCAAAAGAGGTCTTTTTCGAGAAAACAGTCATCTACCTGCTCAATAAATGCTATTATTGAGCAAATGCAGGGCCATCTGCTCGTGATTGAGAGGTTTCGAACACCATGACTGCTCCCATATTAGCCCCCCTCCCTCCAGCGGGGTTCTCAGAAACCCCTGCTATTTTAAGAGAGCTGGTACAGGCACACAGGCACTTGGCTGAACTAAAAGGTGTGGCTAAAACCATCCCGAATGAAGGTATCTTGCTATCAACCTTGGCCTTGCAGGAGGCGCAGAGTAGCTCCGCCATTGAAAATATTATTACCACGCAAGATGCGCTCTATAAATACCAGCTTCAAAATGAGGGGCTTGACCCTGTAGCCAAGGAAGTTGCCCATTATGCCCAAGCCTTGAATTTGGGCTATCAAAGGGTCAAAGAGCAAGAGGCATTAACGCTCAATACCATAGTAGATATCCAAGAGACTTTGGAAGGTAATCGGGCAGGTTTTCGTAAAACTCCGGGAACGGTTTTGAAAAACGAGCGCACGGGGGAAGTGGTGTTTCAGCCACCTTCTCCTGACAAAGTGCCGGCTTATATGGGTGAATTAGAAGCATTTATTCATGCGGATACAATGCTTGACCCCTTAGTGTGTATGGCACTTATTCATCACCAGTTTGAAACTATCCACCCCTTTTATGATGGTAACGGAAGGACAGGCCGCATCATCAATATTTTATATTTGGTTAAGGCCGGCTTGCTGGATTTTCCCGTGTTGTATTTAAGCCGCTATATCAATCAGACAAAAGGTGCGTATTACAAAGGGCTGCAAGAGGCACGAGAAAGCAGCGCGTGGGAGGCTTGGATTATCTATATCCTCAAAGGTGTCAGTGCCACGGCCAAGCATACCATCTCATTGATAGAGCGTATTCGTGAGTTGCTACAACAGCAAAAAAATAGCATTCGCCAAAATCACAAATTTTACTCTCACGATTTAATCAACAATTTGTTTCAGCACCCCTATACCAAAGTGGCTTTTTTAGAGCGCGACCTGAGCGTTTCTCGCGCAACCGCCGCGCGGTATCTGGATGCTTTGGCAAAAGGTGGCTTATTACACAAGCATAAGTTGGGGAGAGAGAATTACTATATCAACCACAATCTCACCGCCTTGCTTTTTGAAATGCCTGAGCTTGAAATAGGATAGCGCTACTTTACTTATTTGAATCTTCTGTGCTGTGCCAAAAGGTACTGAATTCAACTAGCCGACACGAATGATTGTTCATGCTTCTCTCACAGTTGTTATACTGCCCCGCAATATACGTTCAGTGGCTGTACAGGCGGCTTAACGCTAAATTCGCACTAAAGATGCAGATACAGGATTAGTTCAAGATGGTTAAAGCGCCAGTTGAAATAGAGCCCATGCAAACACCAAAATTGACCAGTGTTGGTTTGGTGTTTTTCTGTGCATTGATACTAACGGCTTGCCAGACGCCTCAGCAAGAGCAGACACAGTCTCAGTCTCAGTCACAGCAGGAGCAAGAACAGCAAGAACAGGAGCAAGAACAGGAAACGGCTGAAAGTCAGGCTGCTGAACAATCTGAAGCCCAGCAGCAGGCAGAGCAGTCTGCACAAGCCGCGGCGGCTTCCGCTCAAGCGGCTGCGGCATCGGCGGCTGCAGCTCAGCAGTCAGCGCAACAGGCGCAGGACGCTAATCAGTCCGAACAAAATCAGACAGAAGAATCTGCTGCGGCCGAACAGAGCGCGGCTCAAGCTGCGGCCCAGGCCAGTGAGGCGGCAGCAGCAGCGGCACAGTCAGCCAGTGCCGCACAGGCGGCCGCGACAGAAGGTGCGACATCAGAAGCCGCCGCGGCTGCGCAACAGGCTCAAGCTTCGGCTGAAGCCGCATCGCAGGCACAGCAGCAAGCAGCTCAAGCAGCGCAGGCCGCTCAAGCGTCGGCTCAAAATGCAGCGCAACAACAAGCGGCTGCCTCCGCTCAGGCGGCGGCAGATTCAGCTCAAGCGGCTACGGCAGCGGCTACCGCAGCCCAGCAGTCAGCGCAACAGGCGCAGAGCGCAAATCAGGCTGCACAGACAAGTCAGTCTGCAGCGGCCGCCCAAGCGGCAGCGCAGGCAGCAACAACTGCAGGTCAGGCAGCTTCGGCGGCAGCACAATCCGCAGCCGCGGCACAGGCTGCAGCTGTTGAAGGGTCAGCAGCACAGGCAGGGCAGGAAGCGGCAGATGCACAGGCCTCTGCAACGGCGGCGCAACAGGCGCAACAGCAGGCGGCGCAAGCCGCAGACGCGGCGCAGGCTTCAGCTCAGGCGCAACAGCAAGCAGCGCAGCAGTCTGCTCAGGCTGCCGCAGATTCAGCTCAAACTGCAGCGGCATCAGCCGCCGCCGCCGCGCAGTCTGCGGCACAGGCAGAGCAAGCGGGTCAAACATCGGGTGAGGCACAGGCGGCGGCTCAGGCCGCGGCAGATGCCAGTCAGGCGGCCTCGCAGGCAGCGCAGGGTGCTGAAGCCGCCGCAACAGCAGGCTCAGCAGGTGATGCGGCCCAGGCCGCTTCGCAAGCACAAGCAGCAGCCCAGGCCGCAGGTCAGGCACAGCAGCAAGCCGCAGCCTCTGCGCAGTCAGCAGGATCACAAGCTGGCGGATCATCTTCGGCCTCAGCGGGTGCGGAAGGCGGACCTGCGTCAACTGGTAGTGCTGGCGGCGGTTTGGGTGGTAGTCAGGCAGGATCTGCCGGTAGTGGGCAGCCGGGAGGCTTTGGTGGTACAACTTATGGTGAGGCGGTAAGTGGACTTGATCGAGAGCTTGACGCATCCTTGTCGAAGTTTGATGACATGTTAGCTCAGCAATCGGCTGAGGGTGAAAGATCCGATGGTTCAGATAGTTATGGCGACGGTGGCGGTGGCTCTGATTCAGAGTCGGAGCAGCAGGGCAGCGGGCAACAGCAGGGCTATGGTGGCAGTGGCAACGACGGCGAAGGCCGCGAGGATGGCGAAGATAGCCAAGGTTCACAAACCGCCAGTCGTGGTGGCATTGGTGGCGGCGGAGGAGAGCATCCTGGTGACGTGGGCACCGGCTACGATGATGATATAGTGGCGCGTCAATTGCGCGAAGCCGCAATGAATGAGACCGATCCGGAACTAAAAGCGAAATTGTGGGACGAATACCGTCGTTACAAGGGTATTTAATATGCACTATTTGTTTCAAATCAGTTGCCGTCTGAGTGTTGTTGCGCTGTCTTTGATCTTGGTTGCCTGTGCGTCTACCAGTTCAAACAGGACAATTACCCAGGTGCCGTTACAAACTGCCACGGCGGTTTCTGCTGAGCAGGCGCTGGCAGTAGGGGTTGTGGTGTTTGACCCGGGTTTACAGCACGCTGCTGAAGAGGATACCTCAGCGCCGGCAATTCGTAAGGCAGAATCCGTCTATATGGCGCGCCATTTGGCTCGCACCATGGAAAAAACCGGCGCGTGGGGTGCGGTTCGTGTCATTCCCAATGCTGAGGTAATAGTTGATGTCGTTGTACAGGGCACGATTGTAAAATCAGATGGCACTGAGCTGAGTGTTGATATCGTCGCGCAAGACAGCGCGGGCCAAACCTGGTTAAAAAAGCGTTATTCAGAGGATTCAGCCAGTAGCTCTTATTACCCGGCTAATACTCAGGACCCGTTCCAGAACATCTACAATCGTATTGCCAATGATCTTATGAAGGAGCGAAACGATCTTGCTACCGGTCGAGGCAAAGAGTTGCAGTTGATTTCTGATATACGTTTCGCCCGCGAATTTTCGCCGCAGGCGTTTTCTTCCCATTTGGAAGAAAAACGTAACGGCTCATATGAGCTGACCAGACTGCCTGCAGCCAACGATCCGATTTTTGAGCGGGTGGCACGTATTCGTGAGCGTGACTATCTGTTTATTGATACTCTGGATGAATATTACGATTCTTTTTCCCGTGATATGGGTGAATCCTATCAGCAATATCGAGCCCAAAGCTTCGAGGAAATGATGGCCAAGCGAGAGCTCGAAGCTCAGGCGCGTATGCGTATGGTAGTCGGCGTCGCAACGGTTTTAGCCGGAGTTGCTGCCGCATCGGCAGGAGATCAGTCAATTAATGCGATGACAGGTATCGCCATTGCCGGTGGAGGGATGATATTTAATGACGGCCTGAATAAGCGGCGCGAAGCAAGTATGCATGCACAGGCGCTGGATGAGTTATCCTTGTCGCTTAGTGAGGACATCCAGCCTCATGTGGTAAGTCTGGATGATCGTACCGTGACCCTAACCGGCACAGTTGAACAACAATATGCTCAGTGGAAGGAGTTACTTCTACGTATTTATGAACAAGAACGCGGCACCATCTGAACAATCTAATTCCGGCGGGTTTATGAAACTGGCATTAATAGCTGCCGGCGTTATCGCGCTGCTTGTATTTCTGGTATTGCCGAAATTAATTCCCTCCTCGAAACAGGTGACGGAGAGTCAGCAGCTTTCTACAGAGGCCCCGGCGGGTATTGATGTGGCCAGCTTGCGAGCGCCATCGCAGAATTTGTTGGCCGAGGTACAGGGGATGCAGCGAAGACTGGAGCAGTTATCTGTTAATCGTTGGGCTCAGGCTTCATATGCAACCGCAGTGGAGGCGGTGAGCCGCGCTGAGGCAGCACATAAAAAAGGCCTTTATCATAAGTCGGTGCCTGAGTTGGAAGCTGCTCGTGTTCAGTTATCTGATCTGGAGTCAGGTCTTGGGGAGCGTATTCTGGGTTTGCAGGACAAACTCATAAAGGCTATTGAGGCTTTCGATGTAGAAGCCGCTGAAGCTGCAGTGGAAATTCTTGGCCTGCTCGAGCCGGATAATGTGGTATTAATCTCAGCGCTGCCGCGGCTGCAAAACTTGCCGCAACTAGAGTCTCTATGGCAGCAGGCGATGACCCTCAAGCGCGAAGATGATAAAGCTAAGGCCAGTCAAGTTTTGCAGCAAGCGGCGCAGATGGATAGTGCCCATCAGACGATTGCGGCGGAGTTGGCCAATCTGCAGGCGCTCATGTTGAGTGAGAATTTTAAAGCCGCAATGGCTGTGGGTTATGTGCATTTGGAGAAGGGCACTCTTGATAATGCACGGGCCTCTTTTCAACAGGCGCTGGCTTTTCGACCCGACTCGCAGGAAGTCAAAGATGCGCTGGCAGTGGCGGATCGACGCATCCAAACTCGCACAATTAAGGCCTTGCTGGCCAAGGCAGAAGCCTCAGCTCAGGCAGAACAATGGTCGCAGGCACTGGCAAGTTATCAACAGGTTTTGGCTATTGATGTGACGGTCGATCAGGCCCTCAACGGACAACGAATAGCGCAATCCAGACTAAAGCTCGATGGGCTATTGCAGAGTGTCATTGCGCAGCCATTACGTCTTTCTTCCAGCTCGGTTTTTAGTCTGGCAGAGCAGGCTATGATTGATGCAGAAAAAATCAGCTCCAAAGGCCCACGAATACAGAGCCAGATTATTGAAGTACGGCGTCTGGTCGCTTGGTCGCAAAAAGAATTTCCGGTCAATCTGGTTTCAGACAATAGTACCAATGTAGAGGTTTACCGCGTTGCCAGTTTAGGCCCGGTGAGCAGTACTACCCTGAACTTGCGTCCTGGTCGCTACGTGGCCGTAGGCTATCGCAGAGGCTATCAGGATGTACGGGTAGAATTTGTTGTTGATGGCCGGCAGACCCAGACCATCTCTGTGCAGTGCGAGGAGAGGATTTAATGCCACGCAGTGTTGCAGGTGTAGCCCATGGTACACACGTTGAGGCGCAGAGTTATACGCCGCCAGGCGAAACTCAGGCTGAGAGTAAAAGCAAAACTAAAAAGCCGTGGTTAGTCTGGTTGTTTTTACTGCCAGTCATTTTACCCGTGATCTGGTTTATTTCTGCAAGTCGTTCTCTGACGGTCAATGTGATGCCTGATACAGCCAACCTGGATTTGATCGATGGGTTTGCCGTTAAATGGCAACAGCATTATTTGATCTTGCCTGGCAGCTATGAGTTACGGGGCGAGGCGCCCGGATATGAAAGCATAATACGGCCACTGATAATAACTGAGCAGGATTTTCAGCAGCTGGATCTGACTCTGGATAAATTACCCGGCCGCCTGGATCTCAGCAGTCAGCCGGCCGGCGCTACTGTGTATCTCAACGATAAAGTGGTAGGAGAGAGCCCCTTAAATCTGGACAAACTTGTTGAGGGCAATTACCAGCTACGATTAGAGCTCGACCGCTATCAGAGCTTCGAACAAGGGCTTGTCGTGCGTGGTATGGGGCAGCTAGAAACAGTTGATGTTGAACTCGCTCCGGCCTGGGGGGAAGTGACTGTGAGCACTGTGCCCGCCGGCGCTAGCATACTGGTTGGTAATACCGAGGTGGCCCTGACGCCGGCGACTGTTCAAGTATTGGCTCCTGGTCAGGATGTTGCGGTGCAGTTGGCGGGCTACCAGTCATGGCAGCAGGCAGTGACCATTGAGGCGGGAGATTCTTCGATAATACCGACCATACATTTGCAGCAGGCAGACGCTCAAATGGTGTTGATTTCTTCGCCGCCACGGGTTGCGGTAACCGTCGACGGTGTTTATCAAGGCGTAACGCCAGTCACGGTAGCGGTTAGGCAGGGCAGCCATCAGTTAAGTTATTTTGCTGAGGGCTATCAGCCCAAAGATCAAACGGTGTCAATTCGCTCTGGGGAAAATCGTGAGCTCATTATCAAGCTTGAGCCATCGCCGGCAGATATTCGTATAGAAGCAGTGCCTGCTGAAGCGGTTTTATACATCGATGGTAAAAAAGCCAAGGGTGGCCCCGTATACAGTTTATCGGCGCGGCCCCATAAGGTGGAAGCAAGGCTTGCCGGTTATCAAAGCCAATCGAAGACAGTCACACCCAAACCTGGATTGGCACAAAGTGTGGTACTGAAGTTAAAACCTGTAGCCGCCAAAGTTGCCGCAGCAAAGACCGATTCCAAAGTCATTACGACATCTTCAGGACAGAAACTGCAGCGCATGTCGGTGCCAGTGACATTTGTGATGGGGGCAACAAGACGTGAGCCAGGGCGCAGGGCCAATGAGGCGCAGCGTGCAGTAACACTGATTCGGCCTTTTTATATCGCCGAGACCGAGGTGACTAATGCACAGTTCAAACGCTATCGGGCGGGGCATGTATCGGGTCGTGTGGCCAAACATAGCCTGGATCAAAATAATCAACCGGCAGTGAAAGTCAGCTGGCAAGAGGCTGCGGCTTATTGTAATTGGTTGAGCAAACAAGATGGCCTGAAGCCTTTTTACAAGCAAAGCCAAAGCAAAGTGTCGGGTATTAATCCTGCCGCCAATGGCTATCGCTTGCCCACCGAGGCAGAATGGGCCTATGCAGCACGTGTAGAGAAAGGCGGTAAGTTATTGAAACATGGCTGGGGCGATGTATTTCCGCCTACCGTCATATCGGTGAATCTGGCAGATCAGTCTGCCCGTAATGATTTATCCGTCTTGGTACCTGACTATACTGATGGTTATCCGGTGACCGCCCCGGTGGCCAGCTTTGCGGTAAATAGTAAAGGTTTGTACGACATGGACGGCAATGCCTCGGAGTGGGTACACGATTACTATAGCGTGCAAATTTCCTCGTTAAGCCAGGCCAAGGCTGACCCCTTGGGGCCAGAGGCAGGCTCACGGCATGTGATTCGTGGCGCTAGCTGGCGCAGTGGCAGCATTACAGAAACACGCTTGTCCTGGCGTGACCAGGGTGACGATGGGCGTCGCGATGTAGGGTTCAGGATTGCGCGCTATGCAAAATAGAAGAGGCTTTTCGATGAAACATTGGTTGGTTACAGGGCTGTTGATTCTATTTGTGGGCTTCGTATTTGCACAAGAGAAACCGGCCGAGCAAGAAGAGGTCGCGCCTGAAAAGGCAGAAGTCAAAAGCCTGGCGGATGCAAACTATCGCCCCAGTGAAGAAATTATTGAGGATATTGCTGTCGACTTTCCAGTCGACATATAAGGGAATCCGTTATGCAAAAGACCCGTAATCAGCATACAGCCGAGTTCATGTATCAGGCCCTGGCCTTGTTACTTGCTCTTATAGTTGTTCATGCTACCTATACCGCCCTGATTCGCCCCAAGGCCGAGGTAGATCATATTGCCTTCGTTCAGGCTCAGGCAGAAGACCCCAATGCACCAATGCAACGCTCGGTCTTTATTGTACTGAAAGACTATGAGCAGGAGAGCTGTTTTATTCTTATGCTGTGGGCGATGGCCATCATGGGCTATAAGGCAAAACGTTTGTTGGCTGAGCGTAACTTACTAGAGCAAATTCTGGTGAATACCTCCGAAGGCGAGAGGATATTGCCTGAGGATGTGCCCAGATTTTCACGGCCAATACAGGCATTGACAGACATTGAGCAGCAGTCGCTGTTGCCTCGCGCCTTGCTGGCGGCCTTGCAACGCTTTGGCGCTACTGAGAATATTCAGGATGTTTCTCATGCTGTCGAAAGTGTTTGTGAGGCTGAATCCAACCGTCTGGAATCCGAGCTTTCGATGGTGCGTTATATTGCCTGGGCGATTCCCTCCATTGGTTTTATAGGCACGGTACGCGGTATTGGACAGGCATTGTCGCAAGCCCATCTCGCGGTACAAGGCGATATTGCCTCGGTTACAGCCAGTTTGGGTGTGGCCTTCAACTCAACGTTTATCGCTTTGCTGATTAGCATCATTCTTATGTTTTTGATGCATCAACTGCAATTGCTGCAGGACCGTCTGGTGTTGGATGTGCATGGTTACTGCGATCAGCGACTCATTCGTAATTTGCGAAGTGCCTAAGCCGTGACTGAACGTGCAATCATAGCAATAAGTGATATCGGTCTGGTGGGCCGTACTGATGCAGGCTTGCAGGCCAGTTCACCTGCCTATGCTTATACCGGGGGCGAGCGATTAATACTGGGTGAGGCTGCGCGCTTACATGCATGGCAGTCGCCACACCAAAGTTATAGTGATTTCTGGTCTAGTCCTGGGCTTGAACCGTTGATTCAGCCGCATGCGATGGCGCGTAACTCGATGGACTTGGCCTATGCGCATTTGCATGCGGTATGGAGCGAGCTAGGTCAGCCTGCTGAGTTATGGCTGGCGGTGGCCAGCCATCAGAGTATTGAATTTCTAGGTGCTCTGCGAGGATTGGTTGCCGCGCTGGGTGTTCGCTGTTTGGGCCTGATTGACTACAGCACGCTCTGCGCTGTGTATAGCAGCGTCAGTGGCGAAATTTTGCACCTGGATATCCATCGCAGGGAAATGGTACTAACGCGTGTGCAGCGAGGAGAATACACAGAACGACAGTCTATTGTTCATCTGCCCGGTTTGGGTTTACAGCAGTTACATAAAGATCTAATTAAGTTGTTGGCACAGCTTTTCGTAACCGAGCATCGTTACGATCCCCTGTATGACGGGCGCAGTGAGCAGCAGCTATATAATAGCCTGCCTGTTACCCTTGCCAGTTTGTTGGACAAGGGTTCTGCAGAAGTTGTATTAAGCCGAGGTGCCGAAGCCATTACAGTGCAGCTTAGCCTGCAGCAATGGCAAAATTTACAGACTCCGGGAATGCAGCGGATGAAAAAAGCCGTTGAGCAGCTAGAGTTTGGACAGGCCATTGTGACTGAACGCTGGGCCGCCCTGCCGGGAATTGGTCAGTATCTGTCAGATGTCATCGCGCTTGAAACTGAAACAGTTTTGCAGGCAGCCCTGGCTGGCAATAGCTTACCCGTAGGCGATGGCTCAGTCTTTTCAGCCAGGCTGGATTAGCCACTATGCGCCGTCGCGAGCTAAACCCTTTTAGCCTTTCTTTTCTCGATATTATGGCCTGTGGTTTTGGTGCGGCTACCTTGCTTTTCCTTATTCTCAAACATCAATCGACGATTCCCGTTATCACTGATATGTCGGCTGAAATTGATTTGCTGGAAAAAGAAGTTATTGCTGAGCAAGAAAAGAAAGTTGAATTGTTTAATACGGATAAATTGATTGCTGAAAAAGTGGAGATTGCGCAGGGTTTGGCGCGGCGCGTAGAGACCGAAATTGAAAAAATACGCAGCCAAATTGAGAAGGAGAAAACAAAGGAGAAGCAGGTTGCTGATCTGCGTGAAGAAGTACTCGATACTCAGGACAAAGTTGAACGGCTGCGAAAAGAAGAGCGCGGTGATGACGTACGTAAATTTAGCGGTCAGGGCGACCGCCAGTATCTTACCGGCCTAAAGCTCGGCGGCCGCAGGACGCTAATATTGGTGGATTCTTCAGCCAGTATGTTGTCGGATACTATCGTTAATGCTATTCGTTTGAAAAATATGCCAGAGAGCCAGCGTAATTCCGCGGCAAAATGGCGTCAGGCCGTGCGCACGGCTGAATGGCTGGCAGCACAATTACCACGTGATAATCAATACCAGGTTTACCGATTTGATACACGAGCCATTGCCAGCACCAAGTCGACCAACGGTAAGTGGCTTAAGGTGGGCGATAGCGAGCAGCTAAACCAGTCTCTGACAGACTTATCGACCTATGCGCCAACCGGCGGCACCAGTTTGGTCAATGCCTTTAAGGCCGCAGCCAAACTGTCACCCCAGCCGGACAATATTTTATTGATCACCGACGGTTTGCCCACACAGGGAGCGACCCGACCAAAGGGTAATACGGTAGGGCTGCGTGATCGGGAAAAATACTTTCGCGATGCGGCTAAAGTACTGCCACCGGGTGTGCCGGTGAATACGATTCTTTTACCCATGGAGGGTGACCCTACTGCAGCGGGTGCTTTTTGGCAGTTAGCTTTGACCACCGATGGTTCGTTTTTGGCACCGGCGAGGGATTGGCCATGAAGATTTTTCGTCGTGCTGTACCAGATGCCGATATTGCTTTTCTGGATGTGATCAGCTGTGGTTTTGGCGCTATTGTATTGTTGCTAATCATTTCCAAACTGGGTGTAGGTGGTGCGTTGGAAGACGTGCCTGATGCAAATAGTGGTTTAGTCATCGAAATGCAAGAACAGTTGTTCGAGCTGCGTGGTGAAACGCAGGTGTTGAACCGTGATTTGATGAATAAGCAAGAGCAGTTGTCCCAATATCAGCAGCGTATAGCCCTATTAAGTGTTGAACTGGAATCTTTGGAGGCCAACAGCCGCAAGCTGCTGGGTGAACCGGGTGGTGAGAGGGATCAGTTACGACAAGCTTTACAGTCTTTGACCGCAGAAATGGAACGTTTGCTGGCGCGGCAAAAGCACGTCAGTAATCAGGTGATTGGCGGTATTCCCGTCGATAGCGAATATATTGTTTTTATCATTGATACCTCCGGCAGTATGTATAAATTTGCCTGGAGCAGAGTGCGAAGGGAAATGCTCAATATTTTGCGCATTTACCCTACGGTCAAAGGCATACAAGTCATGAACGATATGGGCCAGTATATGTTTGGTAGTTATCGTGGCCGCTGGATACCGGACTCGGAAGGCCGCCGTCAAATTATCGCCAATACCTTACAGACTTGGCATCCCTTTAGTAACTCAAGCCCGGTGGAGGGTATCCAGCAGGCTATTCGTACTTTTGCCAAAGACGATAAAAAAATCAGCCTATACGTTTTTGGTGATGACTTTACCGGCAGTTCCATGGCATCGGTATTGGATACGGTTGAACGCTTGAATCGCGGTAAAAAATCCGGCGAGCAGCGCGTGCGCATTCACACCATTGGTTTCCCTGTTCATTTATTAGTACAGGGAGGAAGTGCCGCATCGGCTACACGCTTTGCGCATCTGATGAGAGAATTGAGTTACAACAATAACGGCGGTTTTGTTGGTCTCAATAGCCTGCGTTGATATTCGGGTTTTGATTCAGCCAGGCGTTTTATAAGGTGAGTAGTCTACGCAGCAAACCGTCCTTGCCTTTATTTTGTTCGCGTAACAAAAGCAGCTCAGATAGCTGGTTCTCAATCTCTTCTGCCACTTGGCCACGAATTTTTGTCAGTGTTTTTTGTGCCGGTTTTTTGCCCTCAAATGCGCTCAGGTCTATCGGTTCTCCGAAACCAAGGTAACAGCGCTGGGGTTTGGGGAATAAGGAGCCGAAGGCTCCCACCGGCAGAGGAGGTAACATGTCAGGACGGGTGTCTTTACTGATAACACCAAGACGTATAAGAGCTTTTCCCAGCATGGAATCGAGCAGTTCATTACCCTCAATTAAGTGCCCATAGAATTCATCAGGCCCAACCATGCCGAAGGGCATGATGGTATATCCGTGTTTGGCTGCCAGTTTTACGAAGCCGTAGCGTTGTTTCCATTGCAGCATATACATGTCGCTGGCTGACTTTACGGCTTCGTGGGCGCCGCCGGGAAAAACCAGTAAATCGCTACCATTGTTCATCAGGGCGCTACAGGTATCCGGGTGGCCAATGACTGCGCCGAAGTCTACCAGCGCATCGCCTATCTGGTCGACACTCCACAAAAACTTATCGCCCATGGGCCGGACAAAGCGCCCCAGTTCTTGATGCATCACGGGCCCTAATACCAAGCCATCCAGAGCAAACAATGAATGATTGCCTACGAACAGGCAGGGCTGGTCGGGGATGTTTTCTGCACCCACAACCATGGGGTTAAACAGTCGCTTTATTATTTTGTAGGCAAAGTTGTTAGCGTCAATATCATCAGGTTCTACGGCCAGGGCGCGTTCGATATGTTTTTCAAGCGCCAGCGCGTCAAGGGGTTGGTCGTCATTTTTTGCTGTAGTCATGGTGATGATCACTGATAGGAGGCGAGTGGCCATTATAGGGTTTTGTTCTGAGTCTGTCAGAGTTTAAAGAATTCCGGTGTCCTTGTTGTCCAGGCTAAGGGTATTTTTGTCTTGCCAGTATTGTTCAACGGCCTCTCTGCCTCTGTTCTCAGCCCATTTGAATAAGGTTGGGCGTTCGCCCTTTAGTTCATAAAAGGGTACCGCATAGCCACAGGATCTCTGCACCATATCCAGTTCTAACTCGAAAATCTGCCGGGCGCCGGTATAGGCAGGAAATAGATCTATTAGCGTATCCCATTCTTGATCTCTCGGATGGAGCACTCTGGCGTGACCATAAAGCCGCAAAATTAGCGGCTGTTTATCGAATGAGCAAAACATAATCGTCATGCGGTTATGTTCTTGAACATGGGCCGCGGTTTCGTTGCCGCTGCCAGTCAGGTTAAGCCATGCCACCGTTTTACTGTCGATGACCTTTAAACTGTCCATGCCTTTGGGCGACACATTCACCAAGCCGTCTGCCGCAGCAGTGCCCACAAAAAACAGATGTTGATTCTGGATGAATTCAATGTGTATTGCGGACAGTTGCTCGAATTTTTCAGACACGCTCAGCCTCGGTTTTTTGTGCTATTCAGGTTTACGAAACTTCAGTGTCATTCGGTTGGTTTCACCAATGGCCTCACGCTGTGCTTTTAATTCAGGATTGTCGCGTGCGCCCCGCAGTGTGGGCGGCAGCCGCCATACAAAGTCTTCGACTGTCGGTTGATCTTTGGGGTTATTGTTAATATCTGTTTCCCCGACAAACTCAAAGCCGGCCTGTTGCAGGCGCTCTATCAAAAAAGCCTTCTTAATGTATCCATTCGATCCATTGGCCCAATCATCAGGCATATCAGCGCGGGCTTCATGCTGAACTATGCCCAGAATACCGCCGGGTTTGAGCACATCATAGAAATTCTGAATGGCTTTGCTTAGATACTGACCCTGGTCTTCAAAACGGGCCAGGTTATGCAGCGCGCGTACCGACACAACGGCATCAGCACTGGCTTTCATCTGTTCGGGAAGCGTGCCCAAAACGAAGGCCTGTACGCCGGCACTGTCTTCGTTGCGCCAGCCTTCAGCATCGCCAGTCCATGTGGTCACCCAGGTTTCTTTTGCTATCAGTGCTTGCGGGCTCATGAAGCCAAATAGGGCGTACATATCGGCGGCATAGTCTGCACCGATAAGTTGTCCGTCTTTACCAAGATAGCCCAATAAAATTTTGGAATACCAGCCGCGCCCGGGTAGAGGTTCAACTACCGACATTCCGGGTTTGATGCCAAAAAACTCCAGTGTTTCCTTAGGATGACGGTAGAGGAAACGCGCTTGCACATCTTCGGGCTGATCAGCGAGCACAGCGTCAAGCTCAACCGGTGATGTGTCGATGGCAGAGCTGAGCTCTACGGCGGGTTCTACTTCTACAGCGCTCAATTGTTCTGGTTCTGGCTGCTGGACAGGTTGTGGTGTATTTGATTCGCCACAGCCGATCAGTACCAGTAATGCGGATACGATAATTAGTTTATTCACCATATATCTATGCCTCTAACAAATAAGTTTGAAATCTATAACGCTATTTTGGGTTGCTCATTAGACCGCGTACCGCAGCGGGGAGGTCTGCTGGTAGTATCACCGTTTTGGCATTGTCTGATTTTGACAATTCTCGCATCGCTTCCACATATTTCTCACCGAGAAGATACATAGCGGGCAGCTCTTCGCTGGCAATACCCTCACGGACTTTGATCATGGCTTCGCGGGTGGCTTCGGCCAGAACGACTTTAGCTTCAGCATCACGCCGTGAGGCCTCCAACCGGCCCTCGGCTTGCAGTATAGCGGCAGTTTTGTCACCGTCAGCGCGAGTGACTGTGGCCCGACGGGCGCGTTCGGCTGCAGCTTGTTCTTCCATCGCGTGCTGCATGGTTGGCGAGGGGTTGATATCCTGAATTTCAACCGTTTTCAGGGTAATACCCCAGTCGGCAATATCATCAGAAATAGAGCTTTTAAGCTTGGCCTTGATTTGGTCGCGTGAAGACAGGGCGTCATCCAGAGCCATTTCGCCGATGATGGAACGCAAGGAGGTTTGCACCAGAGTACGAATGGCGAGTTCATAATTTTCTACCCCGTATACGGCTTTTTCGGGCGAAAGAATATTAATATAGGCCACCGCATTGGCGATGATTACGACGTTGTCACGGGTAATCACTTCCTGACTGGGAATATCCAGCACAATATCCTTGGTTGTGACTTTGTAGGCAACAGTATCAACATAGGGGATGATTAAATTGAGACCAGGCGGCAGAGTTTTGTCATATTTACCCAACCTTTGCACAACAAACTTACTTCCTTGCGGCACTAGTCGAACACCAAGGGCGATAGTAACAATCACCACAATGGTGAAGGCAAAAGCGATAATAGTGGGTTCCATAAGGAGCTCCTGTTTAGATTCCCTGTTTGCTGACGACGAGAGTGTTGCCAGAAATTTCCTGAATAATGACTTTATCGCCCACGAGAACGGTATCTTCGCAGACAAATTCCCACTCGTCGTTACCGACGACGGGTAAAGTGAAACGAACCATACCGCGTTGCGTGTTGACCGGTGGGCGTATTACCAGACCGACTTCACCGAGAGCGGCCTCATGGCTAATACCCGCGGTTGTCTTGTCTGTCATTTTGGGTTTGAAAACTTTAAACCAGGCGACGGTAAATGCAATGGATGCTACCGCCCAGACTATTAGCTGAAGGGTAAAAGAGAGATCAGGGAATATCCACAGTAATACGCCAGCGACTATTGCGCCCAGACCAAACCAGAGAATGGTAAAGCTTGGCAGAAATATTTCTATGACTATCAGGGCCATGCCCAAAACCAGCCAGTGCCAGTATTCCGGTACAAATACCATTGGTGCTGCTCCCATCAGAATAAGCGCTACATATTAGCGCGAATCCTGATGGCTCTGCCAGCATTTTGCCCAGTGGTTTAGTCCTGGAAGTCCGCTGGACGATTTTCACTGCGCGCTCGAATGGCTTCCTCAAAATTCTTGGTAGTCATACGAACAAATAGTTGCGCGTGGCCTTCGTGATTCATGTGGGAATGCATGCTTCCCGCTTCCAGCCCCGCCCATAGCATTTGCTTGGTGATTTCTACCCCCAGTTGACTATAGCCCACCATCCGTTCGGCCATAGTGAAACAGGTATCCAGTAAATCGTCATCAGCAACTGTACGTGAGACAAGGCCAATATTGGCTGCTTCCTGGGAATCCACATCACGCCCCGACAGCATAATTTCAAAGGCCCGAGATGAACCAATAGCGCGAGGTAGCATATAGCTCAGGCCCAATTCGGCTGCGGTAAGACCGTTATTGATCCCTGCTGGTCGAAAATAAGCGCTTTGAGCGGCAACACGTATATCAGTTGCCATACTGAGACAAAACCCACCACCAATGGCCGGTCCGTTGATAGCGCCGATCACCGGTTGATGCATATCCCGAATAGAGGTAATTACGTCATCCAGCACTTTCATTGCCCGCCGGGCGATACCGGGCATAGTCAGGCCATCAAAAATAGCCAGGTAACCTGGGTCTTCAAGATCAGCGCCAGAGCAAAAACCAGCACCTGCCCCTGTTAATATGACCACACGGGTATCGTTATCGAAGCTGATTTCTTGCAAGGCTTCCTTCAATGGTACCATCACATCAAAGGCCATGGCGTTCATGCGCTCTGGCCGATTCAGCGTAATTTGAGTGATATGTGGACGGGGTTTGTCTATCAATACAAAGGACATTGCAGCAGTACTCTTGGACCATTAAAGGTTTTCAGGATACTCGCCACAAACGCAGTGCATAGATAAATATTGTTAACCAAAGAGGTGCCGTTTTTCGGTTTGTGACATATTTTGTTTAGAGTCTTAAGAAGAGGGCGTTGTAAATTTGGATGAGATGCTAGATCGCAACTTTGATGGTATGGCTGAGCGTTTTGAACAGCGTATTTACGGCAGTAGCAAAGGCGTATTGCGAGAAGAAATGATCTGGCGCCATTTGACGGGAAATTTGCCTGCATTAACTTCAGGGTCTTGTCTGAAAATACTGGATGCGGCCGGCGGGCTGGGTCAAATGACGGGTCGAATGCTGGCATTGGGTCACGATGTAGTCTTGAACGATATTTCACAGGATATGCTAGCCCGAGCCGAGCAGAGACTCGCTTGCCAGTTGTCCGGGCAAGATAAGTTACGGCTACATCATGGTGCTGTGCAGACTTTATGTGAGCAAAAACCGTCACCTCAGTTTGACCTGGTTGTCTGTCATGCCCTGTTGGAGTGGTTGGCGAAACCTTTAGATACCTTGTCTCAGATGTTGGCCTTGGTGAAGACAGAAGGCTATCTTTCACTGGCTTTTTATAATCGCCATTCGCTAGTGCTAAATAATGCCCTTAAGGGCAATGTCGAATATTTATTGCCTCGGCCAGAGGCGAAAAAACCTCGCCGTAAAGGCTTAAGCCCGCCCAATGCGCAGTTTCCGGAGGATGTGTTGGCTTGCCTCGAGAAAGAGGGCATGGAGGTGCTGGCGGTGAGTGGCATACGTGTATTGCATGATTGGCTGCCAAAAGAGCAGCAGGATATGCCCTTGAACGAATTACTTGAATTGGAACAATACTATGCCGAGCGAGAGCCCTATAAATTCATGGGCCGTTACGTTCATGTGCTGGCCCGACGTGAGCGTATCTAAAATGTTGGTCGGGGAAGTTTAGGCGAAAGTTTTTTCACGTAGTATGATCGCAGCCATCTCGATGGAAAGCAGAATAATAGAATTAACCAGAGCTTATGCGCTGTATCAATGAAGGGTGTCTTTACCCGCTTCGGTATCTCCAAACAAGCTCAGTATGTCCTGCCTATTGAAGTTATATTGGCTATTACAAAATTCGCAATGCATCTCAATTTCTTGTTGTTCTTCTATAATTGAGAGGGCTTCCTCCCTGCCAATAGAATACAAAGCCCCGGCAACTCGTTCGCTGGAACAGGTGCAGCCAAAGTCAATGGGTGTGGGCTCCAATACTCTTACACCATCCTCGTGAAATAAGCGGTATAGCAACGTCAGGGGGTCCAGTTCTAATAAATCCTCAGGGCTTACGGTATTGATCAGTTGTTGAGCGGTCTGCCAGCGGTCGGCTCGTGCTGCTGAGTCGATGTCTTTGGATGCGGGCAATGCCTGCAACAGGATACCTGCAGCGCGGGTGCCATTGGCAGCGAGTATCAGCAGAGTATCCAGCTGTTCTGATTGCTGAAAATAGTATTCCAGAGCCTCGGCCAGGTTGGCGCCGTTGAGCGGCACGATGCCTTGATAGCGTTTGCCATCTTTTGGTTGGATGGTGATAGCCAGCGTGCCCCCGCCCAACAGGCGTTCGAAATCCGAGCTCTGCGCAGCTTCTGCTTTTTGGGCGATGGCACGCAAGGTGCGGTTACTGTTGTATTCCGCCATGATCAAAGGGATTTCGCCTTCGCTGCGAGCCTGCAAAGTCAGGCTGCCATCAAACTTGATAGTGGCTCCGAGCAAGGTACTGGCGGCCATGAATTCCCCTATCATGGTAGCTACCGCGGGAGGATAGTGATGGATGCCTAAAACTTCGCCATAACTGGCATCCAGCTGGACTATTTCGCCGCGGATATCGGTATTGTCAAAGATAAAGCGGTGAGATTGATCGCTCATGCAGGGCGCCATTTTTTTGCAGGAGCGCTATTGTAATAGATTAGCTCTGTGCTACCTAATCATCGGACTTGAGTTGGCGGCTGTGGGCAGTGCAGGCAAAGGAAGTTCTGGCAACGGCTTGCTCACCGATAACAATCCGCGTTTGAAATACTCGGCGCTGGCCTGCTGCTCTCCAAGGTGTGCGCTTAAGCGCCCGAGCTCAGCACAGACCTCGGGACACTCTTGCGCTCGAAGGCTGGCTTCAAAATACTCGCGTGCTTTACCCCACAGTTGGTTTGCCAGGCACAAGCGCCCCAGCGTAAGCAGCAGAACCGGGTTGTTGCTGTGCTCGCCAAGCCATTCTTCAGCATACTGGAGTTGCTTGGCGGGGGCCGGGCCATTCACTTGACCATAAAGATCTGCAAGAGACTCATCCCACTGCTTGCGCAGGCTTTTACGTAGCAGTTTCTCGGCTGAGTCGAACTCACCCCTGGCGACCAGCTGTTGGCAATATGCTGACAGGATCACGGGATTGTTTCGTAGCGTTTTAGGCACTTGCTGCCAGGCGTCTTCCAGCGTTTTATCAAGCTCCGGCTTACCGGCGGATAGAATGTGGCTGTGAGTTTCCGCTTCAATGGCCAGTAAGGTATCGGTCTTGAATATCCCCACCTTTTTAAGTGTCGGTAGTAGTTCCCGTAATTCTGGCCATGCCTGCAGCCCTTGATAGACTTTTACCAACATGGTTAACGCTACTGGATGGTCAGTCGATACAGCGCGTACACGGTTAAGTGTGGCCAGACATTGTTCCAGCTTACCGTTGCTTAGCTGCATCTCAGCCTGAGTCAGGCCGACGGCAATATCTGCACCTGAAGTACTTTCTTCGGCGCGTTTTAAATAGTACTCAAGCTCTTTTGGCTCGTCTAATTCATGGCTGGCTCTTGCCGCCATTAAGTAGAATAACAGGGGGCTGTCGGACCGCTCGGCTACTTTGACCAGTGTTGTTCTGGCGTCGGCCCAGTGGCCTTCAATAAAGGCAATAAGTCCTTTTGTTGTTCGATTATGGGAAATGCGCAAACTGCGGTTTTCCAGCCAGTTACGCACACGGCGCTTGGTACGCCAGGTTCTGCGCCACAGGCGAACCAGAAAGTAGAGCGAGGTAAAAACGGCGACAAACAGCGCGATACCCGTCCAGACGCTCATTTCCAGCGTATAGTCACCCCAGGCAATGAGTAAGTAGCCTGGGTCGGAGTTCATGGCCTGAACTAGCAGCATACCGACTAATAGCGCTGCCAAGACAGAGATGAAGAGGCGCCTCATGGCTGCGGCTCCGGCGTTAGCCTTTGATGTCTATTTTGAATGTATTCATGAAGAGACCCCTGAGCGCGTGAAATATTGGGTAGCTCAGGGTCTATGTCCAGCAACAGAAGACTGTCCAGTTCTTTCAGCGCAGCAACCGTGGCCTGATCGTCTAGCTCAAAGTAGCGCTCGATCAGCTGTCTGCTTTCCGTGAGGCTGAGCTTATAAACCGGCGCCTGTTTTAATAATAGTGCGGTCTTGGCCTGTTCAAATCGCAGCTGAAGCCTGGCGCGTAGGTGCAGGCGTTGGTCACTCGACAGAAGTGGCTCTACATCGACTTTACGGGCTTTAATAACCAGTAGTTTACTCAGTAGTTGCTTAATCTTTTCCCAGCCAGCTTGCAGTCGGTTTTGCCAACTGCCTTCGATAGCTGGATTGGATGTTGGTGTTTCAATAAGCAGAGTTTCTGGTCCAACAAGCACGAGTTGGTCAGTTTGGCTTGCCAGCGCGGACAGCCGCAGGAAAGTGCCCTCTGTATCAAGCACTGCGGCGGCGCGTACAGCGGCAATATTATTGGCTAATTCTTCGCGAACAGGAAATAGGTCGGCATAGTCCAGTTCGTAAAGGATTCTGTCGGCGGAGACCAGTAAGGCCAGAGCACTTTTAAATTCACCGCCCAGTAATAAGCGCTGATGAGCCAGCCTTAGTAGATAGTCCGCTTCCGCCAGTTTCCAATCATCTCGCTCGGCATTGTCGACGTTGTTAATACGCCGGAGATTGTTGGCTGACTGTTTGGCAATAGCCGCTAGCTGTTGTGCAAATAGCTGGTTTTGAGCGCCTAGTTTCTGCTGATTTTGTTGTTGATCCCGTTGTTGACTCTGTATCTGGTTTTGTATCTGGCTCTGAACATTCTGTTGCAGTGATTGCAGCTGGGCAGAGGTGTCTTGTTTTAGGGTGTTGTCTTGTAGTCTGGCCTGCCATTGCCACCAGGCCGATGCGCCCGCCAAAGCGATAGCGGCGAGACTGATGATTAATGCCAGCCAGCCGGGCCAGCGGCGTTGCTTTGCCGTTTTGGCCTTCGCTGTTTTACTGCTTTTTTTGGAGTCAGAATCCATTGTGTTTTGCGCAACTGGCTTATCTTCACTCACCTTGGTTCGGTCTCCTTTGCTGCCACCAATGGCTTAATGCGGTCGCAGTATCTTCGTTACTGGCGGAATTGGCGGTGATTATCTCATGGAAGCCTAATTTTGCCGCGGCATCCGCAACTCTTTGCCCAGGTACTACAACGGTAGTTTGAATTATAGCATCGGCCTGATTGGCTGATATTACCAGAAGGTTTTGTAATGTTTCTACGCTGCCTGCCGTAATTACGTCAATTCCGCTCTGGCTCAGTTGTTGGGCTAAGTCGGCTGCCAGGTTATCTGGCAGGCTGCGCTGGTAGCACTCAGCAACGGAAACTCTGGCACCTCGGTCCTGCAGCTGTTGGCGGAGAAACTGGCGCCCACCCAGGCCGCTGACGATGAGGATTTTTGCATCAGTGACTTGGTGCAAACCGGGTAGTTGCAATAGGGCTTCGCTATTGCTGCCCTGCGCGGGTAGTTGCGCTTTGACGCCAAAGCTTGCCAGCGCGTCGGCAGTACTCTGGCCAATGGCATACCAGATTTGCTGCTGTGGCAGTTGAGGCCAATAAGTTTCAATGATGGCCATGCCATGGCAGACCGCATTGGTGCTAATAAAAATGATGTGCTGGAAATTGTCCAGATCCATTATTAATGACTTTGCCCCGCGCCATGCTTCACTTGCTTCGGGGCATGGCTTAATTGCCATTGCAGGCTGAATTATTGTATTGGCACCGTATTTTTGTAGCGCATCGGCTAATGCGGTAGCCTGGGGGGTAGGTCGGGTAACCCAGACGGTCATTTCGGCCAAAGAGAGCGCCATATTAACTCTCGGGTTCCTGATACAGACGCTCGAGAATCGCGCCAGCACCCTGTGCCATTAAGTCTTCGGCCAGACGTTGGCCCATCTGTGTGGCCTCGCTTTGCTGGCCGCGAATCTCGGCAGTGAGAACCAGACTGCCATCTGGCTCGCCTACTAAGCCGCGCAGGTGAAGTTCGCCGTCATCCAGTGTTGCATAGGCGGCTATCGGTACCTGGCAGCCACCATTCAACGCTTTGTTCATGGCGCGCTCCGCGCTCACGCATATTTCTGTGGCAGGGTGATGCATTACGGATAGCAGGCTGGCAGTGTGAGGGTCGTTATCGCGCAACTCGATACCCATGGCCCCCTGACCGGCCGCCGGCAGGCTAGTCAGTGCGGGAATTGACTGGCTGATTCTGTCGCTAAAACCCAATCGAATAAGACCAGCGCAAGCCAGGATTATGGCATCAAAATCGCCATTATCGAGTTTGGCCAGACGGGAATTGACGTTACCACGCAGATCCAGAATTTTTAAGTCTGGCCTGGCGGCCTTAAGTTGGCACTGGCGGCGCAGGCTACAGGTGCCGACGCGGGCGCCTAGCGGCAACTCATCCAGAGAATTATAGTGGTTAGAGACAAAGGCATCCCGCGGGTCTTCCCGTTGGCAAATGGGCCCAAGCATAAGCCCGGCTGGAAAGTCCATAGGCACGTCTTTCATCGAGTGTACGGCTAAATCTGCCCGTCCTTCAAGCATGGCGTGTTCCAGTTCTTTCACAAACAGACCCTTGCCCCCGACTTTGGCCAGTGGGGTGTCGAGTATTTTGTCGCCGCGGGTTGACATCGGTAGCAGTTCTACCTTCAGGCCGGGGTGTGCAGCCTCGAGGGCGTCGCGTACGGTTTCTGCCTGCCACATGGCAAGTGGGCTTTTACGGGTAGCTATGCGCAAAGTAGACAAGATGATTTTCCTGTGGAATGTTGGAGTGCCAATGATACGAGACAGCGCTAGAAAATGGCAGCCTTGTTGTAAACCTTAACCACTCAGCTCAGCACGGACACTGGCCAGCATGCGTCGACTTACCCGCGGTTTGGTATTTACGCCCTGCAGGCGTACACGATAATGGCCATCATTGTCTTTCTCAAGCCCTTCTATATGTTGCCGGGCCACCATGGCATTACGGTGTATTTGGATAAATTGATCGCCATAATCCAGCATCAGCGTTTTTAGCGGACGTTCGGTGAGTACTTCTCCCTCATCGTGAACCACGGTGACATATTTTTGCTCGGCAATAAAACACCGTATACGAGACAAGGGAATAAGATCCAGACCGCGATGCGTTTTAATACTCAGACACTCTTTTTCGTCTATCGTATTGAGGCTAATCAGCTGTGCCCGTGTTAGGCGGCCCGCTTTAGCCAAAGCCAGTTCAAGGCGCTGTTGGCGAATGGGTTTTAGCAGATAGTCGACCGCCATTGCTTCAAAGGCTTGCATAGCGTAGGCATCATAAGCGGTACAAAAAATAATCGCCGGTGGAGTCGCCATAGCGGAAAGCTGACGCGCTGTCTCCAGTCCATCTTGACCTGGCATGCGGATATCCATCAGTACAATATCACAGGGGTGAAGCTGAAACTGGCGCACGGCTTCTACACCATTTTCTGCTTCACTGTGATAAATATAGTTAGCTGTCTCACTTAGCATGCGCCGCAGGCGAGAGCGAGCCAGAGGTTCATCGTCGACAAGCATAACGCTAAATTCGGGCACTTATGCGGACCTCCTTGGAACAGCAAGCCTTACTGAGTATTGATTATTTGTCTTTTCAATATTGAGTGTGGCTTGCTCGCCATATATAGCAAATAGACGGTGTCGAATATTCTCCAGCGCCATATGCAGTCCGTCACCTGAGTTTTGAGCGCTATCCTCGGTGGGGTTGCTAACAATAATCTGGCATTCGTCCTCTGTGCCGCGTATTGAAATACTCACTACACCGCCCTCAATGCGAGGTTGAATACCATGTAGAACCGCATTTTCGAGTAAAGGCTGTAAAATCAGACTGGGTACGGCGCATTCAAGACAACTTTCATCAATCTGCCAGTGTACCTGTAAGCGGGAGCCCAGCCGCACCTGCTCCATATTCATGTAGTGGCGCCCAAGTTCGAGTTCTTCTGCCAGCCGAATCTCTGTGGCATCTGAAAGACTGGCGCGAAACAAATCAGATAAATCCTCGACCAGACGTTCCGCGGTTTTAGGGTCGACACTGATGGTACTGGCAATGCTGTTTAAGCTGTTGAATAGAAAATGCGGGCGAATTCGTGCATGCAAGGCTTGGACGCGGGCTTGCAGCTCTGCCTGTTCTTGTTCTCTCAGTTGATACTGTAGGTAAAAATAGCGTAGCGCTATACCGGTGAGCAGGGCGGCAATAATCGCGTTAGTAATCGCCTGCCATGGGTCGGCGTTCTGTTGTGGAGCCAATAGCATTTTTTGCCACAATAGATTTGTAGTCACCGCAATGTTGAGAATTAGCAGGTAACTGAGAAGCGCGGTTTTAACCACCGAGAGGCGATTCAATCTATGTCGTAATAGGCAGAGTAAGCCGCCGCTGATCAGGACTACCCACAAAATATAGATCGAGCTCAGCGCCAGGTGTTGCCAGTCAAACAGGGGTAGTCCGTATACCGCCAGCGTGTCGATCAGTGCTAGTAGCTCAGCAATGAGCACCATATATAGCACAGCTCCTACCTGGCATAGGTTGGGGATAAAGCCGGACTGATGCGGTATCTGACGAGACAAGGTTTATGTCTCGCTCGGAAGATGGTCTACAACGTTGACAAGATCCTGAGCAAAATCATCGACCATGAAAACTAAGGCTGACTCTTCTCTGCTAAGCAGTCGTTCGGCAACTTCACACCAGGGTAGTAGATGCGTTTTTACCAGATCGCGGGCCAATACGTTTTCTTCTCGCTCGATGGCATAGGCGGTAATTTCGCAAATGGCAGATAGCTGCTGGGCGGGCAAGGGCACCACGGTCCAGTCCAGGTCAAGTTGTTCGCAGCTTGCGGCCAGATGCGTATTAACCTGTTCAGCATTTTGATTCGTCGCAATGGCAATGTCGGTGCCAACCAGGGCAAAAGTGCTGAAAATTTCGCTGGCGTATTCACCATATTGATGGGGCAAATCGAGCTGTTGCCAGGCATCTTCGGCATCTGCTTCAGGGATCTCGAAGTTCCATAGTCTGGACCAGGCAATGAGAGGCAGTGCAACCTCCAAGCTTATTTCAGTCATGCCGTTTATGCTCCTAGCGAGTTTTAATCAATGCTAACACCGCCCTGAGTTGGACGCTATGCTCTGAAGCAGTGTGCGCTGAGATCGCGGACAGGTATAATGCCGTCTTTTATCCTTTGGGAAGAACACCAATGAGTGACGAGAACAACGGCGCCAAGCCATGGGGTGGCCGTTTCAGCGAGCCAACTGATCAGTTTGTAGAGAGATATACGGCTTCGGTAATGTTTGACCAGCGCTTATATCGTCAGGATATTGCGGGCTCTCTGGCACACGCTCGCATGTTGGCCAAGGTCGGTGTTTTAACATCGCAGGAGCATGATCAGATAGTCAAAGGCTTGATGGATGTGCAGACAGCCATAGAGGCGGGTGAGTTCGAGTGGTCGATCTCACTGGAAGATGTGCACATGAACATTGAGGCTCGATTAACCGATGCCATCGGCATTACCGGCAAAAAGTTGCATACGGGTCGCTCACGCAATGACCAGGTAGCAACCGATATTCGCCTGTATCTGCGTGAACAGCTGCAAGCCATCGGTTTGGAGATCACTCGCTTGCAAACCGCACTGGTGGACCTTGCTGAAAGCGAGGCCGATACCATCATGCCGGGCTTTACTCATCTGCAAACAGCCCAGCCGGTGACTTTTGGCCATCATTTATTGGCCTGGTCAGAAATGCTGGAGCGTGATTTCGGTCGGATGCAGGACTGCAGCCGCCGTATGAACCAGTCTCCCTTGGGAGCGGCTGCGCTTGCCGGTACAACCTTCCCAATAGATCGACACTATACCGCTGAGCTGCTGGGCTTTGACAAGCCTACAGAGAACTCGCTCGATTCTGTCTCTGATCGTGATTTTGCCATTGAATTTTGTTCTGCTGCTGCACTGTTGATGACACATATGTCGCGTTTTTCGGAAGAGCTGGTGTTATGGACATCGGCGCAGTTTAATTTTGTTCGACTGCCTGATCGTTTTTGTACCGGCTCGTCTATTATGCCGCAGAAGAAGAACCCGGATGTACCCGAGCTGGTGCGGGGTAAGGTTGGACGTGTTAATGGCCATTTGATCAGTCTGCTGACCTTAATGAAGTCACAGCCGTTGGCTTATAATAAAGATAATCAGGAGGACAAAGAGCCTTTATTTGATACCGTCGATACCGTATTGGATAGTCTCAAAGCCTACGCCGATATGGTGCCGTCGATTGAAGCCAACCGTGAAGCCATGCGCGAAGCAGCCAAGCGGGGTTTTTCTACTGCCACTGATCTGGCCGATTATCTGGTTGTTAAAGGCGTGGCCTTTCGCGATGCACACGAAGTAGTTGGTAAAGCTGTGGCCCTTGGTGTTGCCACCGAGACGGATTTGGCCGATATGGCGCTAGAGCAGTTACAGGCATTTAGCGACATAATTACTGAAGATGTCTTTGAAGTGTTGACTCTGGAGGGTTCAGTGGCGGCTCGTGATCATATTGGGGGCACTGCTCCACGCCAGGTTCGCTTAGCGGTGGGTCGTGCACGTGAGCGTCTGGCGGCACGATAAGACATAATATAATGCCGGCTCGCTTGGGTCGGCAGCTTACAGGGGTCTATAATGGCGCCTCTAGTGTACTAAATCAGGGGATCGCAATTTATGCGACTAGTTATACTGGCATTTGTTCTCGCCATCATTACGACAGGCTGTGGTCTTAAGGGACCTTTGTATATGCCGGATGAGGAACCCGCGCCGCAAGGTGATCAACAACCGGCCAGCTAATGGCCGCTAAATAGAAGAAAATTTCATGGAATATTTTAGCCGCCACAACGGCGCACTCTATGCCGAAGGTGCCGCTGTAGCCGATATTGCCGAGCAATATGGTACGCCAGCTTATGTATACTCGCGCGCCGCATTGGAAAAGAATTTTTTATCTTACCGCGATGCCTTGCCGGCAGGAAATCATCTAGTTTGTTACGCAGTAAAGGCTAATTCTAATATCGCCGTGCTTAATGTGCTGGCGCGTATAGGCGCGGGTTTTGATATTGTTTCGGTGGGTGAGCTGGAGCGTGTTCTTGCTGCGGGAGCCGACCCAGCGAAAGTTGTCTTTTCTGGTGTGGCGAAAACTGCCGATGAAATGGCCCGGGCACTGGATGTGGGTATTCATTGTTTCAATGTGGAATCAGCCAGCGAACTGGAGTTGTTGCAGGACGTAGCGGCCGCAATGGGGCTGCAAGCGAAGGTTTCATTGCGGGTGAACCCCGATGTTGACGCCATGACTCACCCTTATATCTCTACCGGGCTGAAAGAAAACAAATTTGGCATCGATATTGATCTGGCGCCCGCTGTCTATGCTCTGGCTGCCAGCCAGCCGAACCTGGAAGTGGTCGGTGTGGATTGTCATATAGGATCTCAACTGACCGAGATCAGCCCCTTTCTCGATGCTTTGGACCGAGTGCTTGCGCTGATTGATGTCTTGGCAGAGCAGGGTATCTCAATTGAGCATCTCGACCTGGGTGGTGGCCTGGGGGTGCGTTATCGTGACGAAAATCCGATTGCTCCAGGGGAATATATCGAGCAAGTGTTCGAGCGCTTGGCGGGGCGACAGATCAACCTGGTATTGGAGCCTGGGCGTTCAATTGCCGCCAATGCGGGTATTTTGGTGACCCGGGTCGAATACCTGAAATGCAGCCCTGAGAAAAACTTTGCCATCATCGATGCGGCAATGAATGACATGTTAAGACCGGCGCTGTATCAGTCCTGGATGGGGCTGGAAGCTGTAGTAGAGCGTGACGATGTACCGCCTGCAGTTTATGATGCGGTAGGACCGGTATGTGAAACCGGTGATTTTTTAGCCAAAGAGCGCGAATTGTGCTTGGCGGAAGGTGATCTTTTGGCCTTATTCGGAGCGGGAGCCTATGGTTTTACCATGAGTTCCAACTACAATAGCCGAACCAGACCACCCGAAATTATGGTAGATGGAACAACATGTTATCTAGTGCGCGCGAGGGAAACAGTAGCGGATCTAATGCGCGGAGAGAGTCTACTGCCGTAAAGCGCAGGAAAAACTCGCGCCGTCGCCGCAGAGCACCCGCAGCAATAGCCTTTACTAAAATGCATGGCCTGGGTAATGACTTTGTTGTTCTTGACCGGGTCACTCAGCACTTTCAATTAGATGAAAAATTGATCCGGGCTTTGGCCGACCGTCGTTTTGGCGTGGGTTGTGATCAGGTATTGGTAGTAGAGACACCCGGCCAGCCTGACGTAGATTTTCGCTATCGCATTTTTAATGCCGATGGAAGTGAGGTGGAACAGTGTGGCAATGGTGCACGTTGTTTCGCCCGTTTTGTTAAAGATCGCCAGTTGATAGGCAAGGACACTATCCGGGTTGAAACCTGCAGCGGCATCATTGAGCTGACGGTGATTGATCGAACCCAGGTTAGAGTGGATATGGGCTTGCCCAATTTACAGCCGGCGGATATTCCCTTGTTGGAAGATTGTCGAAAAGCCAGCTATATGCTGGATATCGACGGAGATATGCTCGAAATGGGCGCCGTTTCAATGGGCAATCCGCATGCGGTAATCAGCGTCGATGACGTAGATGAGGCGCCGGTGGAGGTGCTTGGTCGAACCATCCAGCAGTCGCCGGTATTCCCCAATAGTGTTAATGTCGGTTTTATGCAGATACTTAGTCGGACCCATATACGACTGCGTGTCTACGAGCGTGGTGTGGGCGAAACACTTGCCTGCGGCACCGGTGCCTGTGCCGCCGTTGTTAGTGGTGTTGAGCAAGGCTTGCTGGATAATGAAGTAGTAGTTGATTTACCCGGTGGTCAGCTGAATATTCAGTGGGATGGTGAAGGTCAACCGGTGATTATGATCGGCCCTGCTATCAGCGTGTTTGAGGGCCAGTATCGACCCTGATGGTGTATTTCGCACAATAAAAAGAGGTTAATAATAAATGACGATGGAGCAGACCAAGGACGCCCTGGATGCAGAGCAAGTTGCCCAATACCTAAAGCAGAATCGGAACTTCTTTGTTGATCGTGACGAGCTGCTGTTGGATATGACTTTGCGACATGACAGCGGCTCTGCGGTGTCGCTGATGGAGCGGCAGGTAGGATTGTTGCGTGAGCGCAATATAGATATGCGACATCGACTGGCATCGCTTACCGGTGCAGCCAAGGAAAATGACGAGCTGCTGGCACGAACGCAGCGGCTGGTACTGGCCTTGCTAGAGGCCGAAGATATCGACGCTGTGGTTGCCGCGGTAAAATACAGCATGGAACAAGACTTTAAGGTAGATGTCAGTGAGTTAACCCTGTTTGCCGAGCCTGGCTCTCAAACAACGGCGCGCGTGGTACCGATTAGCGAGGCTCAGCAGCATATCGACGGTTTGTTAAAGTCACGCAGTGCCATATGCGGTACTTTGCGACCAACAGAGCTCAGTTTCCTGTTCCCAGGTCATGGCGATGAAATAGGCTCTGCAGCTGTAGCACCTTTGAGCAATGGCTCAACTATTGGTATATTGGCTATCGGCAGCTTCGACCCCGAATACTATCGCTCTTCAATGGGCACACTATTTCTGACTTACGTGAGTGAAGTGCTTAATCGAATTTTGCCGCGTTTTCTAAGCTAGCTTATGTCGGGCGCGCCGTTGGAAATGCAAATTGAGCGATACCTCGCTTATTTGCGTGATGTGCGCCGTAGCTCCGTCCACTCTATTGCGGCATATAAGCGCGATCTTGCCAAGCTAGAGCGCTTTTGCGCGGCTAATAATTTGTCTTCGGCACAAGATATTCACACTGCAGATATTCGGACTTGGGTAGCACTGGAGCATCGCTCGGGTCTGGGCGGTAAGAGTCTGCAGCGCTTGTTATCTGCAACGCGCGGTTTTTATGTCTATTTGATACGCCAGAGTGAGCTGAAGTTGAATCCGGCAGACGGAATTGTGGCGCCAAAGTCGCCTCGCCCTTTGCCCAAAACTCTGGATACCGACCAGGTTGGACACCTACTCAATGTAAAGGCAGATGACTGGCTGCTGGTCCGTGATCTGGCGATGATGGAGTTATTGTATTCATCAGGTTTGCGTTTATCAGAGCTCACCGGTTTGGATGTGGGCGATATTGATTTGACTGCAGGGTTGGTGACCGTGACGGGTAAGGGAAACAAGACTCGATCTGTACCGGTGGGTAGAATGGCCGCCGATATACTGGGCCAATGGTTGAGCTGCCGTTCTGAAAAATTGGCAGATTCCAGTGATCAGGCCTTATTTCTAAGTAGCAGAGGCGGTCGGATCAGCCCGCGTAGTGTGCAATCCCGATTGAAGAAGTTAGCGCTCAGTCAGGGTTTACCTCAGCATGTTCACCCGCATATGTTACGACATTCCTTTGCCTCGCATATGCTGGAGTCCAGTAGCGACTTGCGCGCAGTACAAGAGATGCTAGGACATGCCAATATCGCCACAACCCAGATATATACCCATCTGGATTATCAGCATCTGGCTAAAGTCTATGATGCCGCCCACCCCCGGGCAGGCAAGAAAAAACCCTAGCCAGGCCAGGGTTTGTGTTCGCCTATAATGCCCACGCTATAGCTATATTGGGTACTCAGGTGGTTTTATATCAGGCCTTATTAACGTGACTTTGACGTCTTAGGCTTTATCGCTTTTGCGCGCTCAAGATAATAAACCGGCGCACGGTATTGTTTGTTTACCATGGAACCATCCATGATTTCGATCAGGCGCCATCCGCGCGCATAGAGCTCGGGCAGGGTCAGACGCAGTCGTGGGCCTTCGGAATCACAAATCAGTCGTGTTTCGGTGGTGGCCAGGTTGTGGTAAGTCGGGTTCTTGGACACAGCCTCAATGACGCAGAAATCGATTTCCCATGCTCGTGCCGCGTTGGCTCCCAGAATGAGGCCGATAATAGCGGCGTATTTCAATAACTTCATGTTTAATCCTCGTCAGAAATTTTAATAGGGTTAGAAATGATGACTTTTTGTTCGTCTTTGGGCACTGTTGTGCGTTGGAAGTAATACACCGGTTGTTGGCTTTGTCTCTGGTTGTATTCCACAGTTCCGCTGCCGTCTTCAATTTTGATTAGTCGCCAATTATCGGCATACATGTCAGCCAGTGTGGGACGGTAGGTCGCCGGGCTGTTATCACATACCAACCGGGATACAGGTCTGGCCAGATTATGGTACAGCGGATTGTTGTAGCCGTATTCGGCGATACAAATATTGTATATTGTACCGGCTGCGAAGACAGGCAAGCTGGTAAAGCCGATTAGGGCAGCCATAAGATGTCTTGCTTGCATCGTTTTCCTCATTGAGCGATTGTGGCAATAGGCCGTTATGTTATAGGGTCGGCCCGAGTATTTCGACAGCCTAAGTGCTTCAAGGTGTACAGTAAATTAACGAGGGGCAAAGTTTATCGTGATTGTGGCTCAAAATACAGTCCGGAGGCCCCCGGACCGCGTAAATTTGCGGCATATTCCTGGCAGAGGTACAGAGTGAACTTGGATTTAGGTGAAAAAGTGAAAGTCGTGACCTTCGACCTTGACGATACGCTATGGGATATGAAGCCCGTTTTAGTGAATGCGGAACAAAGAGTTCAGCATTGGCTGGAAGAGTTTTGTCCTGAAGTAACAGCCAGATACACCGTTGAAAGTCTGCGCGAGTTTAAGTGGCAAATTATATTGCAGAACCCGCAACTGCAGCACCAAATTAGTGAATTAAGAAAGGTGGCGATGACTGAGGTGCTGTTGAGTTGTGATTATCCCAGAGCTCAGGCCAGAAAACTCGCAGAAGAGTCTTTTGAAATATTTATCGAGGCTCGTCATCAGGTGGCGTTTTTTGAAGGCGCTTTGGACATGCTGGAAGAATTATCGGAGCAGTATGTATTGGGTGCCGTGACTAACGGCAATGCCAATGTGTATCGCCTTGGTCTGGGTGACTATTTCAGTTTTACTGTCTCCGCTGAAGATGTGAACGCCAGCAAACCGAGTTTAGAGCCGTTTATGGCTGCCCAGCATAAGGCCGGAGTCGGTTTTACGGAGATGGTGCATATTGGAGACCACCCCCAAAAGGATGTTGCTGCAGCAAAAGCAGCAGGCTGCAAAGCCATATGGGTTAATTTCCACGACACCCAATGGACTTTAGACGAGAGCCCCGATGGCGAAGTCTCTCATCTAGCACAGCTGCCACCTCTTATTGCAGGTTTAAATTCGGACTGGCGATAGAGACTCCAGACGGGATATGCCGAATTTCTACAATTTGATGACGGCTTCGTGACGGTTTGGAGAAATTGTCTGTATGGCCTTTAATCAGGGAACAATAGAAACGTAGGTAGAGATTTATGGATTTACAGAAAACCGTACCGTGGGAAACTATTCCCGAGATGCTTGAAGATGTTTTCAGCCGCTATGCCGAATTAGATGTCATTGTTGACGGAGATGTCCGCCTAAGCTACCAGCAGCTTGGTGAGTTGGTGCGCAAATGTGCTGGGGCCATGTTGCATACGGGTTTGAAGAATGGGGATAGGGTGGCAATTTGGGCTGCCAATAGTTGGCGTTGGGAAGTCAGTGCCTTGGCGTGTTGGTGGCTAGGCTTGGTGGTTGTGCCCATTTCACCTCGACTAAAGAACCTGGAGGCTCTTCCTATACTGGAAGAGGTGTCACCGAAGTTGATTTTTCTAGGATCTGAGTCACTACAGGCTCCGGTCGTTAACGATCTCGCGGGAAGCGAGAAAAAAGATCAGAAGTCGCTGTCGGACTATCTCCCGGGCTGCTTGGAGATCGTTGTGTTAACTGGTGCGCCGTCCTCAGGTATCAGGTCGTGGGATAAATATATTTCAGGGCATCATATCGAAGAGGCACGATATCCAGCGAAGATAAGTGGTGAGGATATATGTCAGATCATATTCACTTCAGGCACTACGGGTAAGCCGAAGGGAGTGATGATGGGTGGAGGACAAAATCTAAGAAGTTTTTTCAATAAACCCGCCGCGCAGGAGTATAAAAAGGGAGACCGATTTCTATTGACGACTCCTTTTTCTCATATTGTAGGTCTTTACTCCGGCATGTTAAATAGTCTCATGCGTGGCATGGCTCAGATATTCGCGGGAGACAATATGGGCCAAAAATTGGCTGATCTTATTCTTCGAGAAAAGGTTGCGGTTATGACCGGACCGCCTTCACTTTTTGCACAATTGTTGGTTGAAAAAGTAGAGGGGGTTAGTGTGCTGGCCGGCGTTCGCAATATTTCAACAGGGGCTGCGTATATTCCCCAGCAATTGATCGAGGATCTTAGAGGTGTAGGGGTTGAAGGCGTCTACACTGGCTACGGTTTGACCGAATGTTCTGTTGTCACTGGAACAGGGCCTGATGATTCACTCGAAGATATTGCATCTACTGTGGGTAAGCCATTAGATGGCGTTTTCCTAAAGCTTTTGGACAATGGTGGAGAGCCCGTTACTAATGGCACAGTAGGCGAGATTTGGGTTTCTGGATACGGGGTAATGCAAGGGTATTTTGAAAACCAAGAGGCCACATCAAACGTTATTGACGACGAGGGTTGGCTTAATACCGGTGATTTAGGCCGGTTGTTGGAGAGCGGGTTCCTGCAAATAGTTGGTCGAAAAAAGGAGATGTATATCTCTCATGGATTCAATGTATATCCTGCTGAAGTGGAGGGCTTGCTTTTGAAAAGTGAGTTTTTGAAGGCGGTTGCCGTTGTTGGTAAAGAAAATAGACTTAGTGGTGAGGAAGGTATCGCATTTATCGTGCCAAAGGATCTAAACAATTTCGATTTGTCGATATTGCGTAATTGGGCACGCAAAAATCTAGCTAACTATAAGGTGCCCACTAAATTTATCGTGCAGGATTCGCTGCCGTTAAATGCCAATGGCAAGGTCGACAAGCTTCAATTAAAGAAGAGCTTATCCTCCGAAGCACCACTGCCAATTGGTTAGTAATAGGGTATCCAGATTAGTCATGTCGATTTTCCCCTGCGTGCAATCATGAATAATTTACTGCGACCTAAAGTGGGTGTTAGTGCCTGCCTACTGGGAGAGTCTGTACGTTATGATGGCGGTCATCAGCTTATGGCCTACATCGAAAAAAAATTAGCTCCATATTTGGATTTAATGTCTTTTTGTCCCGAAGTACATGCTGGCCTGGGTATACCGCGCCCACCGGTCGAGCTTATTGCGAGCGATAATGAAATCGTTGCTCTGGGCAGAGACGATCCCTCCTTAGATGTCACTAAACAACTACAATTCAGTGCTGATTTTCTGGTTAACCAGCTAATAAAGGAGCAGGCAGTTGCCTATATCTTTAAAGCCCGTTCTCCCAGTTGTGGCGTCGGTACAACGCCCTTATTTGGTTCGCATGGCGAGGACTTGGGGCTGACCAGTGGATTGGTAGCAGCCCAGGTTAAGCTGCAGCTACCTGACATTCTGTTAGTCGATGAAGGCTATTTTGTCGACGATTTAGCCTATGAGAGATTTGTGTCGAAGTGTCTGTCTATGACTTTGTAAAACTCAAAACTCTATGTCTAAATTAGTCTGGTGACGAGCGGCTCCGGATATACCTTACCGTAACACGCTGTGAATACATCCCTGTAAGCTCGGCATCAGCATCCCTGCTGATGACGGTTACGGCAAGGCCTATCCGCATCCGCTCTTTGTCTGATATTTTGTGCGTAGTACTTAGTACGTAGTGCCGATGAAAAGTGAGTGAGGCGGTGGTCCGCTAGACCGTCGACGTCATGGACGCCGTCGTCGAGCCCCCAAGGATGGGTTCACGGCGTGTCTTGCGGATTATCACCTTGCTCGCCGCTTTAGGAAGAGGGCCGAAAGGACGCCTCAATACACTATGCATCTCTGTTCAAATTAGTCTGGTGACGAACTGATCCGGATACACCTTGCCGTAACACGCTGTGAATACATCCCTGTAAGCTCGGCATCAGCATCCCTGCTGATGACGGTTACGGCAAGGTATATCCGCATCCGCTCTTTACCTGATATTTTGTGCGTAGCGCTAGGGCAAAGTGAGTGAGGCGGTGGTCCGCTAGACCGTCGACGGCATGGACGCCGTCGTCGAGCCCCCATGGATGGGTTCACGGCGTGTCTTGCGGACCATCACCTTGCGCGCCGAATTGCCACCATAGGTAATAAGCACGGGGGCGACTTTTTAATGGATAAAATGAGCGTATAAAAAAAGGGGCCCCTGACGGAGCCCCTTAATATGATCTAGCTTGTTGGAGAATGGAGACTTATTTGTTGGTGAACTCAGGATAAGCTTCCATACCACATTCTGCCAGGTCGGCACCTTCGTACTCTTCCTCTTCGCTGATACGGATACCCATAACGGCTTTGAGAATGCCCCAAACGATCAGGCTGGCACCAAATACCCAGATGAAGATTGTAGCTGCACCGATCAACTGGCCAGAGAAGCTTGAGCCATCGTTAGTCAGAGGAACAACCATCAAACCCAGAAGACCAACGACACCGTGGACCGAGATGGCACCGACAGGATCATCGATTTTCAACTTGTCCAAAGTCAGGATGGAGAATACAACCAGAAGGCCGCCAGCAGCGCCAATCAGGGTAGCTTGCAGCGCAGTAGGTGTTGAAGGTTCGGCTGTGATAGCAACCAGTCCGGCCAAGGCACCGTTCAAGGTCATTGTCAGATCAGCTTTGCCAAACATGACGCGGGCAAGAATCAATGACGCGATAAGACCACCGGCAGCAGCAGCGTTGGTATTCATAAATACAACAGCTACTGAGTTGGCGTTTTCGATACTGGAGGTAGCGAGAACAGAGCCACCGTTGAAACCGAACCAACCCATCCATAGAATGAAAGTACCCAACGTAGCCATGGGCAAGTTTGCACCCTGAATAGCGTTTATCGAGCCATTGGCACCGTATTTGCCTTTACGTGCACCGAGTAACAATACACCGGCAAGAGCAGCAGCTGCACCAGCCATATGTACAATACCGGAACCGGCAAAGTCAGAAAATCCCAAGTCGCCTAAAGTGTACAGGCCAAAGACCGCTTCGCCGCCCCAGGTCCAGTTTCCTTCCATTGGGTAGATGAAACCAGTCATAACAACAGCAAAAGCCAGGAAGGCCCACAACTTCATGCGTTCGGCAACTGCACCTGACACAATCGACATGGCGGTAGCAACAAATACTACCTGAAAGAAAAAGTCAGCAGATGGAGCGTAAGTAGCAGCTTCTTCTACGCCGGCAACGCCATCAGCAGTAATGCCAGACAGCAATACAGTTCCCAGTTCCGGGTACATAATTGCGTAACCGCAGATCATAAACATGGTGCAGGATACTGCATACAGGGCAATATTTTTGGTGAGTATTTCAGTGGTGTTCTTGGATCGAACCAAGCCGGCTTCCAGCATGGAGAAGCCTGCTGCCATCCACATAACGAGTGCGCCACATACCAAAAAATAGAAGGTATCGAGCGCGTACTGTAATTCTAAGACACTATTTTCCATATCCAAGCCCTCCGCAAAGCCTAGTTAAGAACATTTTAATGATTGGGGTATGCCTGGCATGGCCAGGCGAAAAGCTTATACCGCTTCGTTGCCGGTCTCGCCGGTACGAATACGAATAGCTTGTTCAAGAGGCATAACAAAGATTTTACCGTCACCGATCTTTCCGGTGTTGGCTGCTTTGCTAATAGCTTCGATAACCTGGTCTACCAGTTCATCGGAAACGGCCACATCAATTTTTACTTTGGGCAGAAAATCCACTACGTACTCGGCACCACGATAGAGTTCGGTGTGGCCTTTTTGTCGGCCGAAGCCCTTGACCTCGGTGACAGTAATACCCTGTACGCCGATATCAGAAAGTGCTTCGCGCACATCATCAAGTTTAAATGGCTTGACGACCGCTGTGATCATTTTCATATTACTTCCTCCATTGGGCCCACGGGTGTGTGGGCCACCGGGTTTATGTTTTATTTACTGCTACAGACTCTTGGATACTGACAAGATTGCAGAGCCGTTACAGAGATCGCTCTCAAAGCACTGCGCTTCATCGACGTCGGTATCTACATAAGCCAATTCAAAGTCCAGGTCCATAAATGCTGCTGTTACAGCGACTTTCCAGTCGGAATAACTTGCTTTTTCATCGGTACCCCAGAAAGTATTCTCATCAAAGTCGGTATAGTTCGCTGCGACACTGACGCCCCAGATATCATTGAATGCATACTCGTAGCTGGCGCTGTAGTACAGGGATTTTCCAGTTTCCTGATAGTAGTCATTCGAGTAAGCAATACCCAGACCCACACCATAAAAAGAAACAGCTCCATATACTTCCTGCAGGTCTCCCTTGATCGCACCATCATCGGCATCCCAATTGGGATAGTCGTAGTAGATATAACCTACATCTATGGCCACGTTATCCGTTAAATCGGTAGCATAACCAGCGATATAGTCCAGTTCCAAACCGCTGCCGAAATCGATGCTCGATCCCCATACCGATGCGTAAAAGCCTGAATCGGTGCCTAGATCAAAACCACCCTGTATGGCTGGACCGTCAGACTGTGAGATACCGCGAAATTTGTAGTCTGTAGTCAGAGCAACATTTCCGCTGAATTCCACTGCGCTGGCAGCAATCGAGCCGGTCATTAAGACCGCGGCCGTTGTAGCAAGTAGTAATTTCTTCATTTTTCATTCCCCTAAAGTTAAGACAAGTAAAGTTCGAAAATAGAACGCAACTGATCAACTCTAAGCAGCCTTCGTGCCAACTTAAAAAATCTTATTAAATATCAACAAGATGCGGAGTTTTAGGCTGGCCGGCGACAATACGGCATTGTCAGTGCCGTGCACTAATGGGGCGCACGTAATTATACATGTACAGCGTCGGTGCACCACAGCTGTGCATAAATTGTTTATATTGAGTCTGCTTGGCAATTTGTCATCTACGTGGCAGAGTGTGGGCTGATATTTTTAATACCGGATACGGAATATGCCAGAACGACCTTCCATTAATGACTTTGTACGTCAGCTGGGTGAAATACTGCCTGGGCCTGCTATGACCGAGGATTTACAGAAAGGCCTGCACTCTGTGGTGCAATCCTTTTTGGCTAAGCTGGACATAGTGACGCGCGAAGAATTTGACGCCCAACAAGCGGTGTTATTGCGTACCCGTGCTAAGGTAGATGAACTGGAACGTCTGTTAGCGGAGCTAAGTGAGACGTAAAACAAGGATTGATTTGAACATTATGCCAAGGATTGGCCATGACATTAGCTGTTACCTACAGTCGCGCCCTGATAGGTGTTGACGCCCCTTTAGTTACCGTAGAAGTCCATCTGTCGGGCGGTTTGCCCGGTATGTCCATTGTGGGTCTGCCAGAAACGGCGGTCCGTGAGAGCAGGGATCGGGTTCGTAGCGCGCTGATAAATGCGCATTTCGATATGCCTGCCATGCGCATCACCATTAATCTCGCACCGGCCGACTTACCCAAGGAAGGCGGGCGCTATGATTTACCCATAGCCTTGGGAATTCTTGCTGCGTCGGGCCAGATCCCAATGGATAAGCTGGCACAATACGAATTTCTCGGTGAATTATCCTTGGCTGGCGAATTGCGGTCGGTTTCGGCGGTTTTGCCAGCGGCCATCGCGGCGCATGCTGCGGGGCGTATTTTGGTTGTTCCACTCGCCAATGGTGATGAGGCAGCCCTGCCCGGAGACTGCACCGTTTTGGCGCCTGATCATCTGCTCGCTTTGTGCGCGCATTTACACGGTAGAGAAATACTGCCTGATCATCATGCCCAGCTGCAGCCGGAGCCGGTTAATTATCCCGATATGGCTGATGTAAAAGGCCAGCCGCAGGCGCGTCGCGCACTCGAGATTGCGGCCAGTGGCGAGCATAACTTGCTGTATGTCGGTAGCCCGGGTGCAGGCAAGACAATGTTGGCCAAGCGCTTGCCTGGTTTACTACCTGAGCTAGAGGGTGTTGATGCGCTGGAGGTTGCGGCAGTACATTCTATCGGTGGGCAATGGCAATCATCGCGCTGGCGTCAAAGGCCCTTTCGCGACCCGCACCATACGGCGTCTCCGGTGGCAATGGTGGGCGGTGGCAGTAGGCCGCGGCCGGGTGAAGTATCGCTTGCCCACGGTGGTGTCCTATTTTTGGATGAGCTGCCCGAATTTCAGCGACAGGTGCTTGAGGTATTACGTCAGCCACTGGAGTCGGGTGAGATCGTCATTGCTCGTGCAGCTCAAAAATTGCGTTTTCCCGCCCGCTTTCAATTAGTGGCGGCGATGAATCCTTGTCCCTGTGGCTATTTAGATGACAAGCAGCGTGCCTGTCGTTGCAGCCCTGAACAAGTTCATCGATATCAAGCCAAGATCTCCGGCCCGCTGCTCGATCGCATTGATATGCACGTACCGGTGCAACCGGTAGTGGCTCACGTGTTGCTGAATGCCCCAGCAGAAGAAAGTAGCGCGATAATTCGCCAGCGGGTGATAGCCACCAGGCAAAGACAGTTAGTTAAGCGGGGAGTACTGAATAGTCAGCTGGCGGGGCAAGACCTGGATGCAGCCTGCGGCTTATCGACAGAGGATCGTCAGTTTTTGGAGGCGACATTACAAAAGCTGCACTTCTCGGCCCGGGCTTTTCATCGCATCTTGCGCCTGGCCAGAACCATAGCCGATATGGCAGAGCAAGAGCATGTGAGCCGGGAAGCATTGGCGGAAGCAATTTCCTATCGTTATCTGGACCGGGAACGTTCGGTTGGCGGCTAAACAAAACCATCAGAATGCTGTGAGAGAGGGGGTCGGTGCTGCTACAATCCCGCGCTGATCATCACCCTTCGGATACAAAAAATTTGAGCCAATTAAACCCACAGCAGCAGCAGGCGGTGCGCTATATCGACGGTCCTCTGCTGGTATTGGCAGGCGCCGGTAGTGGCAAGACCAGCGTGATTACCCGCAAGATCGCTTATCTGGTTGAGCAGTGTGGTATCCCGGCCTACCACATTGCTGCAGTGACGTTTACCAATAAAGCGGCCCAAGAGATGCGCGAGCGAGTCGCCAAGTTGATCAGTGGGGATTTGGGGCAAGGGCTGATGGTGTCGACCTTCCATACTCTCGGTTTAAATATCATCCGTCGTGAGCACCGCCGGCTCGGTCTTAAACCGGGCTTTTCCATTATGGATGGTGAAGACAGCGCCGCTATACTCAAAGATATCTTGTTGGCTGATGGTATCCCTACTGAGCAGGCGCAGCTATTTCAGTCGTTAATCTCGACTTGGAAAAATGAGTTGGTGAATCCCGTGGAGGCAATGGCCCTCGCGAAATCCGGTGGAGAGCAGCACGTAGCCAAAGCCTACGAGCAATATCAGCGCCTGCTGCGAGCCTATAATGCGGTAGATTTTGATGATCTGATCATGCAGCCTGCGCGACTATTTGCCGAGCAGGCTGAGGTATTGGATCACTGGCAGCAAAAAATACGCTATTTGCTGGTCGATGAGTACCAGGATACCAATGGCGCTCAGTACCAGTTGGTCAACTTGCTGGTTGGCGGGCGTAAGGGTTTGACGGTTGTGGGTGATGATGACCAGTCCATCTATGCCTGGCGTGGCGCCAAACCAGAGAATCTTGATTTACTCAGCAAAGACTATCCCACCTTGAAGGTCATCAAGCTGGAACAAAACTACCGTTCTACCAGCCGCATTCTTAAAGCGGCTAATACCGTCATAGCCAATAACCCGCATGTGATCGACAAAAAATTGTGGAGTGAGTTAGGCCACGGTGAAGCGATTCGGGTGATTTCCTGTGAAAACGACGACGCTGAACTAGAGAGAGTCGCGGCTGAAATTCATGATCAAAAATTGCGTTATCGGCGCAAGTTTGGCGACTTTGCCATACTTTATCGAGGCAACTTCCAGGCCAGAGCACTGGAAATTAAATTGCAGCAGGGACAGATTCCCTACCAGGTCTCAGGAGGCACCTCTTTTTTCGGCCGCAACGAGGTCAAGGACATCATGGCCTATCTGCGTTTACTCAATAACCCGGATGACGATAATGCATTTTTGCGTATTATCAATACACCCCGTCGCAAGATAGGGCCATCTACGCTTGAGGCTCTGGGCCATTATGCGCACAAGCGTAATGCCAGTCTTTATCGTTGTAGTGGTGAACTGGGCCTGACACAGCATATGCCGGAACAGGGCGCGATAAAATTACGTGAGTTTGCCAGCTGGCTTGAAGGTATTCGCAAGCTCGCAGGCCAAGATGACCCCATAGGCGCCGTGCGCAGTATGATTCATGACATGGGTTACCAGTCCTGGCAATTGCAAAATGCGGGCAATCCGCAATCCGCCGAGCGTCGTATGCAGAATGTCTGGACCCTGGTTGATGCGCTAAAAGACAACATGGAAACGCGAGGGGATGACACCCTGCAAGAGGCCATTTCGCGTCTGGTTTTGCGAGACATGCTGGATCAACAGGATGACGAGCAGGAAACCGACAAGGTTCAGCTGATGACTTTACATGCCTCCAAAGGCCTGGAGTTTCCGCATGCCTTTATTATTGGCATGGAAGAAAACTTGCTGCCGCATCGGGCTAGTATTGACGAGGGCAACATAGAGGAAGAGCGCCGTCTGTGTTATGTGGGTATCACCCGTGCGCAGCGCAGTTTAACCATCACTTTGGCTAAGCGGCGTAAGCAGTTCGGCGAGCATATAACGACGACCCCCAGTCGCTTTCTGGATGAATTTCCTGAAGACGCGATTACGCGTGAAGGTTTTGGAGAGTTTTGTCCAGAGCAAAATCAGGCTAGAGGCAATGAAACCCTGTCGTCACTCAAGGATTTGTTTTCCTAACAAAGCTGACCGGCGTTCTGTCCAGAGTGTCATCTGTTTAGATCAGGGCTTATGGCACAATGTTGTTATAAGACTAATCGCGGAGGTGACAGATGGAAAAGGCAATATATCTTCTTTGGAAGGTGGATGATGAGCCGCGGGCAACATTTGCCGAGCGCATGCTTGAGCAGCTCGCGCCAAAATTGTTGGCTGAGAATATCGCTGCACTGCAAATTAATGTGGTAGATGAGACTATTCGACTCGGCGAGCATATGCTGATAGAGAATAGTAAGCCACGCTATTATGCCATGGTGAGTTTGTGGCTGGAGTCGGCGATTAAGCGTGCTCCTCTGGAGGCCATTATGTCGGAGGCTTGCGACCGCATTGCGGGTTATCTGGTGACGGAATCTGAACCTCTGCCTAATACCACTCAAATTTCCCCTTTGGGTGAGCGCACCCCGGGTCTGGCCCATGTGGTGCTGCTGCAAAAACCGGCACACTTAAGTTATGAAGAATGGATCGAGGTGTGGCACGGCTCTCACAGTCAAATTGCCATCGATACGCAATCCACTTTTGTCTATCGCCAGAACGTAGTCAGCCGAACCTTGACAGCGGATGCACCAGCCTGTGACGCGATTGTGGAAGAGGCTTTCCCGATTGCGGCGATGACCAGCTGGGAAGTATTTTACGATGCCGAAGGTGACCCCGAACGCATGGCCGCACATCAGCAAACCATGATCGATAGCTGCCAGCGGTTTATCGAATTTGATAAGCTGAATGCCTGCTCAACCAGCGAATACCAGTTTAAGCGTTTACTGGCTGCCAGCTAATTCCCCGTCACTAAATTACGGCAGCCAAGCAGCACTGAGAACTATTGTCTTCAGTGCCCTTCGGGAGCGACCCCGACCTGTGGCCAATTTGCCAGCCCGATATCTCTGGCGTGTTGTTCAAATGCCTTGTTCTTCCAGAAAAATGCGCCGGGCATGGTGGTGGGTATTACCAAGACATAAAACAGGGCGCGGCCGATAAAGGCCACTGCGACACTGCTGACGGCGAGCATCGACCACAGTGTTATAGCGATAATTCCTTCGGGAGCCAGTGCGGCAAACATCGCCGCAGACAACAGATTCAGACCCAGCAGGCTGTTGCGTAGCAGGTAGGTATGGCCGAATGTGGTGCATTGAATATAGTGAGATGCGGCCCCCTCATGCTCACTGTGACTCATGTTTTTATGGTGACCGAGCAGTCCAATAGCTTCCAACAACATACCCGCGGCCATTAGCATCGTACTGGCGACTAGAATGGCGGTGTCGGCTGTGGCGACGGCACCCACAAGCCCGCATACTAAGCCTCCGAGAGTCAATCCGTTAGCTGCGAAGCTCGAACCGGTTTGCCAATGGTCCCAAAACGGACGCGCCTTGATACGGTAACAGCGATACATATAGTACAGACCAATAAAGCCGGCTGCTATGGCTAGCCAGCCAAACAGCGTGGCGCAGATTGCCCCGTAAACCGTCAGAGTCGACATGTCGATTTGATTTTGTAGCCAAGGGTTGGCTGGGGCTGAACTCAACATATGCAAACCGAGAAATACGAGGAAAAGCAACACACCTAAGCCTTCTCGGCTCACTGGCGAGTGACGCAGATTGTTAAAACCGCGGTAGAATCGCAGGGGTTTGCCGACATGAGTTGCCGACAATAACAGGCCCAAAGCCGTGCAGCAGCAGGCAATAAAAAGCGCGGGTAGATAGGCTGAGGACTGACTAAAGCCGAGCATGGTAGAGCTGACCAGGCTGCCCAGAAATAGTCCGGCAAAAGCTCCGATGGCTGCTTGAACCGCCAGGGTAAATACTACCAGCGGATTTTCTTTTGAGCTTAGCCGCGCCATATTCCAGTGCCGCTCGCGACCGTCTTTTTCATCGACGCTGGCAGTATATTTTTGGCTGTCATTGTCGAGCCGGTATTTAACCGGCGCCGAGTCAGTGCGTGTCATTTCTCGGGGCAGGGTTTTGGTTTGCTCAAAACGAATATTGGGCTGGGTGATGGATGGGTCAGGAAAGCCGGCAATTTGAGTCGATGCCTGATTCCGGTTTTCCGGAATGTTTTCAATCACGCCAAACTCCAGTGCGTTACCGACACAGGCCGATACGCAGGCCGGCTTCAGGCCGACTTCGAGTCGGTCGACACACATGTTGCACTTCTCTACCTGGCCGGCTACCGGGTCCAGTTGCGGCGCATTATAGGGGCATACCCAGGTACAATAACCGCAGCCAAAACAAATGTCAGGGTCTTGTATCACGGCACCGTATTCCGCATGTTTGGTATAGGCGCGCGTGGGGCAACCCTTCAGACAGACTGGGTCGTCACAGTGGTTGCAGGCCATCGAGATATTCATGCGTTGAAAATTGGGGTAGGTTCCGCCTTCTACATAACCCACCGATCGAAAACTTATGTGGGCCGGCAAATCGTTCTTTTCACTGCAGGCAGCCTCACAGGCGTGACAACCAATACAATTATCTGCAGTGAAATGGAATCCGTGTTGTTTGGTGCGATTGGGATTGGGGCCAATCTCATCGACGCCATTAATGTTGAGGCTGACTCCCAGGTCAGAGCCAATTAAGTCTATGGGCTTGCCGTAGCAATTAGTCTCTTGAGATTGCGGGTCGTTTAGGAGCGCATAGGCAGGTTCGTCCTCCCGCAGAGGGAAGATAGTTTCAGAGGCCTTACTGGCCAGTATTGGGTCGTATACGCTGACGGTCATTTACAGGATTCTCGGTAGCTGCATGCTTAGAAGGCTCGCCTGGCAACACTCATTTGCGCGGCTTGTTGCTGGCAGGTTTTTTCTACCCGCACGGCACATTGCTTGAACGCTGGTTGGCGCGAATAGGGGTCAAGCAGACCCAGCGATAGCCGGTTGACGCAATCGTGGAAGTGAAAAGGAATAAATACCATATTGCGCGGCACCCTGTGAGTTAGCTGAACCATCACAACAGCATCGCCCCGCGGCGATACTAGCCGCACATACTCCATTTGTTTGAGCCCAAGTTCTTCGCCGGCGTCGGGGTTCATTTCCATATAGGGAGTGGGGCTAAATTTGTTGCAGTTGCCGACTTTGCCGGTTTTGGTGCGGGTGTGAAAATGCTCAACTACCCGCCCGCTATTCAACCAAAAAGGAAAATCCTGGTTAGGTCTTTCGTTATTTTCGACATAGGGCATAGCTAGCAATCTCGCCTTGCCATTGGCAAAGGGGAAAACCCCGTCACCGTATAGGCGCTGTTGGCCGCTGTCATCGCCCTCGCGCATAGGCCATTGAATACCTCTTTTTTTCTCTATCAGGTCGTAACTCATGCCTGAAATATCGAGGTTACGCGGCAGGCCGTTGTCCCCCGGGCCGCTAGAGAGCTGTTTCATTTCTTCGAATACCGCTTCGGCGCTTTCGGGAAAGCACATGGCTCTGCCTTGTTTCCATCTTTTGGCGAGCTGATTAAATATCCACAGGTCGGCTTTACTATTAGCAAAGTCGGGTGCGGCCTTGCGGGTCAGGTTGACTCGTCGTTCGGTATTGGTGAAACAGCCTTCTTTCTCCGCCCAAACCGCCCCGGGTAAAAAGACATGGGCGTATTGGCTGCTCTCACAATCCTGGTAGCTGTCTTGCACCACGCAAAATTCCAGCTTCTCCAACGTTTTCCGAATGCGATCCGAATTAGGCATAGACGTCATTGGGTTGGTGGCGACAATCCACAGCGCTTTTATCTGACCAGTTTCGATGGCTGGAAAAATGTCGGTTTGAAACAAACCACGTTTTTTGGGAAAAAATTCTTCATCAATACCCCAGAAATCTGCTACCTCGCGTCGGTGTTTCGAGTTTTCCAGTTGTCGATAACCTGGCAGGCCCGAGCACGACGACCACTCTCGGGTGCCCATGGCATTGCACTGGCCGGTAATCGATAAAGAGGTGCCGCCCGGCTTGCCTATATTGCCGGTCAGCAAATTCAGATTGTTGATGGCAGCAACACCGTCGCTGCCATGTGTGGACTGATTGATCCCCATCGTCCAAATACTCATGGCAGCGCCGGCCTTGGCATAAATACGGGCGACATGGCGAATGGTGTCGGCATCAATGCCGCAAATTTTTGCGGCTGAATCGGGATCGCATTCTGCCACCAGCGCAGCGAGCTCTTCAAGGCCATCGCAGTGCGCTGCAATATAGCCGGCATCCTGTAATTCTTCATCGAGAATTACGTGGGCTAGACTGTTGAGTAGTACCAGGTCAGTGCCGGGTGTAATTGGCAGGTGTAGGTCTGCAAATTGGGCCAGCATGGTTACTCTGGGGTCAATTACGATGAGCGGGAATTTACGTTTTTCCAGTGCCTCTTTTAGGCGCCAGTAAATGATGGGGTGTTGTTCAGGCAAGTTTGAGCCAAAAGCCAGCAGACATTCGGTGTGTTCAAAATCTTCGTAACAACCTGGCGGACCGTCGGCACCAAAAGAGCGCTTATAGCCGGATACCGCCGATGCCATGCAAAGGGTGGTATTACCATCGTAGTTATTGGTACCGATAACCCCGCGCACTAATTTGCCTAAAGTATAAAATTCTTCAGTGAAAATCTGGCCGGTGGAAATAACTGCCACTGAGTCAGGGCCGTATTTTTGCTGGATGCGCTTGAATTCTGCTGCGGTGTGATCGAGCGCATCATCCCATTGTGAGTCCTTCCATGGCTCGAAAATTTTGTCTCTCAGCAAAGGCTGTTGACCGCGACCAGAGGCTTCAAAAATCTGTGCTTCGGTAAGCCCTTTGATACACAGCTTGCCGCGGTTTACATCGGCTCCGCCAACACCGCGCGTCGTTACCGGAACACCTTTGCTATCAAGCCCTATCTCTATTGAGCAGCCCACGGAGCAATAGCCACAGGTGGCGTATTTCCATTCGCGCACACCTTTGTCGGCGAGTTTTATCGGATTTTTTTTACCTCGGCCAAACAGCATAATCGATTAGGCCGCCGCTGGTCTGGCTTGAGATTCAACATAGACGCAGTCATTTTCTATATGCACGTTCCAGCTTTGCAGGAAAATGGATTCGTCGTCCAGGCATTGGCCTGTCGCCAGGTCGAAGCGTTGTTTGTAAATAGGTGAGGCTACCATAACCCTTCCTTTGGTCGAGCCTACGATGCCTCTCGATAGCACATTGGCTTTGCTGAACGGGTCGTAGTTGCTGATCGCGTAAAACTTGTCGCCCTCGGCCTCGGTGACGCGAAAGAGTGCGACTTGTTGTCCTGCCACCAAGGCGCAGGCGCCCGTATTGGGCACCAGGTCAGATACTTTACAAATAGAGGTGGCAATACTCATGAGGTCACTCCTTCGCTTGAGCGGGCAATTACGGCGCTACGTGCGGCACGCTCATCGTCGGTGGCGGGACGAATCTGCTCGCGCTCCGGTACAAAAATTACGTTGCGGTCGATATCCGAACTATTGACGAAGTGGCTGAAGCGCTTCACTTTGACCGGGTCGTCGATGGTGGTTTTCCATTCGCACTGGTAGTTACCCAGATTGCGCGCCATGTCTTGTTCCAGTTCCTCGGCCAGACCCAGAGAGTCTTCTATAATAACTTCACGCAGGTATTTCAGGCCGCCTTCCAGGTTTTCCATCCAGGTAGACGTACGCTGTAATCGGTCCGCAGTGCGGATATAAAACATCAGGAAACGATCGATATAGCGAATCAGTGTCTCGTCATCGAGATCCGAAGCAAACAGATCCGCATGTCGGGGTTTCATGCCGCCGTTGCCCGCGACGTACATATTCCAGCCGGTCTCGGTGGCTATAACTCCAATGTCTTTGCACTGCGCTTCGGCACATTCGCGTGTACAACCAGAAACTGCCATCTTGAATTTGTGTGGTGAGCGCACACCTTTGTAGCGGTTCTCCAGCATAATGGCCATGCCGACACTATCCTGTACACCAAAACGACACCAGCTGGAACCGACGCAGGATTTGCACGTGCGCATCGACTTACCATAGGCGTGGCCGGATTCAAAACCGGCATCAATCAGCTCGCGCCAGATCAGCGGTAATTCGTGTAGTTGGGCACCAAACAGATCGATGCGCTGACCACCGGTGATTTTGGTATAGAGGTTGAATTTTTTGGCAACTTCACCCAGCACAATCAATTTGTCGGGTGTAATTTCACCACCGGCGACTCTGGGTACCACGGAATAGGTGCCGTCTTTCTGGATATTACCCAGATAGTAATCGTTGGTATCCTGCAGCCCACGGTGCGAATCCTGCAGGATATAGTCGTTCCAAACCGAGGCTAAAATAGAGCCTACGGTAGGCTTGCAAATATCACAGCCCAAGCCATTTCCGTGGCGCAATAACAGGTCATCAAAGGTGCGAATCTCTTCTATGCGAATAATATGGAAGAGTTCCTGGCGGCTATAGGGAAAGTGCTCGCACAAGTCCTTGTTAACCTCTACGCCCAATTTGACCAGCTCACTATTGAGTACCTGGCCCATCAGCGCGCTACAGCCGCCACAGCTGGTGGCGGCCTTGGTACAGGTCTTTAGCGCACCGATGGTTATAGCACCGTCTTTAACGGCGCCGACAATATCTCCTTTGCTGACGTTGTTGCAGGAGCAAATTTGGGCGCTGTCGGGCAGCGCATCAACACCCAGGCCAACTCGGGCTTCACCGTCGGTCTGCGGCAAAATTAGTGCTTCGGGCTGTTCTGGAAGGTCAATACTATTGAGGGCCAGCTGTAGAAGATTACCGTAGTCGTTGGCATCGCCAACCATTACCGCGCCAAGTAGTTTTTTGGAGTCTGCGCTGACTACCAGTTTTTTATACACCTCGTTGGTTTCGTCCAGCCAGGTATAACAACGAGCACCCTCAGTTGTGGCGTGTGCGTCGCCAATGCTGGCAACGTCAACTCCCATCAGTTTGAGCTTTGTGCTCATGTCTGCGCCCTGAAATACGCTGTCGCCGCTGGCAGTGATATGATCGCTAGCGACCTGAGCCATTTGGTTGCCTGGAGCAATCAGGCCGAATATACGGCCTCCCCATAGAGCTACTTCGCCTATGGCGTAAATATTTTCATCGGATGTCTGGCAGTAGTCGTTGATGACAATTCCGCCGCGCTCACCAACTTCTATTTCACATTGGCGCGCCAATTCATCGCGTGGGCGAATGCCGGCAGAGAATACGATGATGTCGGTTTCAAGTTCGCCGTCGTCGGCGAATTGCATTTTGTGGGTGTGTTGATCGCCGTCGACTATTTGCCGAGTGTTTTTACCTGTGTGTACACAGACGCCGAGAGACTCTATTTTTTGGCGCAGTAGTTTTCCGCCGCCGTCATCCACCTGTACCGCCATTAAACGGGGAGCAAACTCCACAACGTGGGTTTGCAGGTTGAGGTCTTTCAGTGCTTTCGCTGCTTCCAGTCCTAGCAGACCACCGCCCACAACGGTACCCACGGTGCAGTTTTCGGCACATTTCGCGATGGCTTCCAGATCTTCGATGGTGCGATAGACAAAGGTATTTTTGCGTTCGTGGCCCGGTACCGGTGGTACAAACGGATACGACCCCGTTGCCAAAATAATTTTGTCGTAGTGAAAGACTTCGCCCGCTTCGGTTTGAACGGTTTGCTTTTGTCTGTCAATGTCGGCGACGCGAGCATTGGTGAGCAAGCGTATCTTGCTGGATTGGTAGAAGTTCTCTTCGACCATATTGAGGTCTGCGGCATTACGGCTCTCGAACCAGGCGGTTAAATGCACCCGGTCATAGGCCGGCCGCGGTTCTTCTCCAAATACAAGAATGTCAAAATCTTCTGCCTTGCCACTTTCGACCAGGCTTTCCAGAAAGCGGTGTCCTACAGGACCATTACCGATTACAACCAGCTTTTGTTTCATGTACCTAAATCCCCTAATGCTCGATTATCGATTTAGTTAAAAGCAAGGGCCGTGCCAATTTGTAGTTTTTAGGTTATTTATTTTTTTTCACATTTTTTTAATCAGTAATCCCTATATTTATCAGTGAGTTGAAATAAAATATCCTTCCTTTAATACAGCGTTATTTTGAAGCCGCCGCTCGATTTCGTAGCGATTACCCTGCCTGAGATTACTGCCTGCACGATAATCGAGCGCCACACACCGAATTGGTGCGTGCAGTAAAAAACCTTATAGAAAAAATTGATCCTTAATCGAGCAAAGTGTGAAAACTCCGCACCAGCAAGCAGCAATATTTCTGAATCAGGCTTATTTAAGCCGCTTTTTCAGCATTGGCACGGTGATTGCTTTATCACAGTTGTTGTATTTATCGTCTGAAAAAATTAGGGGATCTTCATGAGTACTGAACGAATTAATCTGCTGAACTTTAGCAATCCGTCCATTAAGACTTTGCATGTGGCCTGGGTCGCATTTTTTATTAGCTTTGTGGTTTGGTTCAGTCACGCACCGCTGCTTGTCTATATGAAGGAGGCGCTTGACCTGAGTAGCCAGCAGGTGAAGGCTTTGCTGATTTTGAATGTGGCGATGACGATACCAGCCCGTATTGTGGTTGGAATGTTGGTCGACAAGTTCGGCCCTCGGGTAGTGTATAGCGGGCTGTTAATCAGCTCTTCTTTTCTCTGTTGGGGTTTTGCCTTTGCACAAAACTTTGAACAGCTAGCTCTATTCCGATTTTTACTGGGTTTTGTCGGGGCAGGTTTTGTTATCGGCATTCGTCTGGTTAGCGAATGGTTCCCGGCCAAACAGGTAGGCCTGGCAGAAGGGATTTACGGTGGCTGGGGTAATTTCGGATCGGCCGCCGCAGCTATGACATTGCCTACGCTTGCGCTGTTATTTGGTGGTGAAGATGGCTGGCGTTATGCTTTGGCGTCTACTGGCGTAGTGGCTTTTTTCTACGGTATTTTCTTTTATCTGGTAGCCCGTGATACACCCAAAGGCTCAACTTATTTTAAACCCAAGCGCACGGGTGGTCTTGAGGTTAGCAGTAAAGCGGATCTCTACTTATATATAGGCATGAATATTCCAATGTATCTGGCGCTGGCAGTGCTGGCCTGGAAACTATCGCCGACTAATCTGGGTTTGCTCAGTGTCATCACGACCAACGCACTCTATGGCGTGTTAATAGCGATGTTCCTATTGCAGCTAAGTCAAATCTGGAAGGTGAATAAGGAGCATTTGCGCGACGGTGTACCGGAGATTGAAAAATACGATTTCAAGCAGGTCGCTATTTTGAATTGGGCTTATTTTGTGACTTTTGGTTCAGAACTGGCAGTAGTCTCAATGTTGCCGCTGTTTTTTATGGATACTTTCTCTCTCGATGCTGTGACCGCAGGTTTGATGGCTTCAGGGTTTGCCTTTATGAATCTGGTTGCACGCCCTGGTGGTGGTTGGTTGAGCGATAAAATGGGACGTAAGAAAACGCTGTCTGTTCTGATAGCAGGGTTGACGGTTGGCTATTTGGTACTGAGCCAGATAAATGCCGGTTGGTGGTTGCCAGTCGCCGTTGTCGCAACCATGTGCTGTTCTTTCTTTGTACAAGCTGGAGAAGGAGCTGTTTTCGCGATGGTGCCATTGGTTAAGCGTCGAATGACGGGGCAAATTGCCGGTATGACGGGCGCCTATGGCAATGTGGGCGCGGTGATATTCCTCACCGTATTGTCTTTTGTTGATGCATCCGTTTTCTTTATTGTGATTGCGGCATCAGCAGCGGTATGTCTTATCATTGTGCAATTCGTTAAAGAGCCTGAAGGGCATATGGCAGAGGTACTGCCTGATGGTACAGTACAATTAATTGAAGTCGCGTAGACCCAACCGTAAGGCCAGCATCTATGTCTGAATGGCATTTGCAACAAAAGATAGAGTTAAGTCCGGGGCAGCATAGCTGTGCAGGGCTTAAGTCTGTCAATGAAGATGCCATCGGTATGCGCATTCCCAGTGGCCTATTGCAAACGACTAAAGGTATTGCCACGGTTATTGCTGACGGCGTGTCTGCCGCCGAAGGTGGCAAGGAGGCCAGCGAAATAGCCGTGCACAGTTTTCTGGCAGACTATTTTTCTACTCCCGATACCTGGACAGTGCAGCAGTCAGCAGTGCGAGTGCTGTCGGCGCTTAATCGCTGGCTTTATGGTCTGGGTAGTGCCGCAGTTAGCCAAGAGAGGGGGCATCTGTGCACGTTTAGTGGCGTAGTGATTAAATCACGCACGGCGCATGTTTTTCACGTTGGCGATAGCCGCGTCTATTTGTGGCGCAAGGGAAAGCTTGAGCAACTGAGTCGGGATCACTGTCGTCGTATCGGTGAAAACAAAAGTTATTTGACCCGAGCTCTGGGCTTGGACTTGAAGCTGGATGTTGATTACCACCAATTAGCGCTGGAGGACGGAGACAGCTTTTTTCTTAGTACCGACGGTTTACATGAGTTTGTTAATGACGATGAGATCGCAGCTTGTCTGTCAGCTAAAGAATATCCTGATGCGCAGTGTGAGTTATTGGTACAGCAGGCCCTTGCCAATGGCAGCGATGACAACATCAGCTGCCAATGGTTAGTGATAGATAAGCTGCCGGTAGAGGATATCAACGAAACCTGTGCTCGCTTAAGTGCCTTACCGTTTCCACCTGAGCTTTCGCCGGGTATGCTGATAGACGGCTACCGGATAAAAAAGCAAATTCATGCAAGCAGTCGCAGCCAGCTTTTTGTCGTAATTGATGAGGACACTGGCGAGCGTCTTTGTATGAAGACGCCATCGGTAAACTTCGAGGATGATCCCGCCTATATCGAGCGTTTTTCTATGGAGAGCTGGATTGGCAAGCGGGTGCAGAGTCCGCATGTGGTAAAGGTCGTGGAGCCAGATCGTCCCCGTTCATTTTTGTATTATCTGACAGAATATGTTGACGGCGTGCCCTTGTCCACGTGGATTCGTGAGCAGCACAAACCAGCGGTTGAAGAGGCGGTCTATTTGCTAGATCAGATCGGCAAAGGGCTGCGAGCTTTTCATCGTAAGCAAATCCTGCATCAGGACATCAAACCGGACAACATAATGATTGGACCCGGTGGTGTGGTAAAAATCATCGACTTTGGTTCTTGTTACAGTTTTGGTATCGCCGAAATAGCGACGCCATTGAAGCGAGATCGGGTATTGGGCACGGCGGATTACTCCGCACCTGAGCATGTTCTATTAAAAAAGGTGGGGCCAGCCTCGGATATTTTTTCCCTGGCTGTGGTGGCGTTTGAAATGCTTACCGGCAAACTTCCCTTTAAGGGCGCTTTGGCCCATTGCCGTAATGCCAACGCGTATACCAGCACCGAATATGTTGCGGCTTATCATGAAAACCCGTTGGTGCCGGTATGGATGGACGGTGCTATTCGCAAGTCATTACGTTTTTTACCCGAGCGTCGATTCCAGGAGGTTGACGAACTAATTTATGATCTACAGCATCCCAATCCGGATTATATGCAGCGCGAGCACCGGCCACTGGCGCAGCGAAATCCGCTAAGGTTCTGGCAGGCTTCCAGCGGGGTCTTGGCCGTGTCAGTTGTTGTCTTGCTGTATCTGTATTTCGGTGCGGCATAGCGTGTATTGATCGGGTTTGGGGGTTGGGTGCGAGGAGCTTGCGTTTGTGGTGCCGGTTACGATCAGTTGGTGGAAGCCTCGTCTAACCAAAGAGCCAGCGGTTGAAGAGACATAAACAGTATAGACAAAAAAATAGCGACAGTTTATGTCGCTAGTAGTCAGACGGACCAGATGGTTGCAGGCGTATCCTTGCCTGCTGGGGAAAACACGAAAACACAAAGCCCGCAATATGCAGGCAGGGTTCGAAACGAATTGTTGGACGGCTTAACCGTTGGATAGTCGCTAAAATCGATTAGCGAGCAACATCGCCCGCAGGGCACCTTCCTTTATTCTCGTTTTTCTTGTCCAAAGCATAGACTATATTGGTGATCTTTGTTTGTGCTGGTTATACCGATTTTTTATCAAAAATCGCGGCCGATAACCGTTTCTGTATATCCGCTGCACCAGAAAGCGCATAAAAGGGCGGGTTGAGCAGGCTCTCCGACTGATTATATTTCAAAGCTTGATCTTGTCTGGTGACTATCTGACCACCGCTGGCGGCAAGAATTGCCTGGCCTGCAGCACTGTCCCATTCACTGGTTAAACCCAGAGAAGGGTATATATGGCCACTGCCTTCAGCTAATTGGCAATACTTTAGGGCGCTGCCGAGCTCTATTCGAGTGACCGGCCCCAGGGCGTTTTCCAGTTGCTCTATCAGCTTGCACACAGCGCTAAGCATATAGCCTCGGTGACTGGCGACCATGGTGATGTTAATAGAGTCACCGCAAGGAAGAGGTATTTGTTGTCCCTTGGCAAGTTTCATCGGCGGACAGTTGATACCGCCCCACCAGGCTTCGTTAGTCGCCGGAGCGTAGATAAACCCAAAGCTGGGTTGTTGGTTTTCCATTAGCGCTATGCAGCAGCAGAATTCGCCAGTGCCATTAATGAATTCTTTGGTTCCATCCAATGGGTCTATTAACCAGTATCGAGGCCATTGTTGCCGCTCGGCGAGAGGCAGCGCCTTGTTTTCCTCCGAGATAATAGGCGTGTCAGGCTCAAGCTGCTCGAGCCCGGCACACAAAATGCTATTGGCCAGATGATCTGCTTGGGTAACCGGTGTATTGTCGCTTTTTCTCTCTACCGCTACATCGCCGGGTTGTCGATATACCTCCATGATGGCAGCACCGGCTAGTTGACATAGTGGCAGCAGTTTATCAGCCAGCGTCATGAGCAGTATCCCTGCGGGCTTTCAGCATGTAGAAGGCGGCAACTGCATAGGCTTCCATTATTTCGCCTTTGCTGATCATTTGTTCTACCTGAGCAAAACTTAGCGCAACGACCTCCAGTTGTTCGGGTTCATCGCCAGCCAGCCGCTGCGGATACAAGTCTTGGCCAAGGATGATGTCCATCTGATTCCCCATATAAGAAGGCGATAAGCTAAGACGTGTAAGGTAAGTAAGTACTTGCGCACCATGGCCAGCTTCCTCCATTAATTCGCGGTTTGCCGCTTGCATATTGGTTTCTCCGCTATCTATCGCCCCCTTGGGAAAGGATAAATAATAGTCGCCCAGACCTGCGCCATATTCGCGTACCAGTAGCAGGGTGTCATCATCCAACATGGGAAGAACCATAACAGCCCGATGGTAGCCCGGGTTAAGTCGCTCATAAGTACGCTCGACACCATTGCTGAATTTCAGTTGTAATTCTTCCACATGAAACAGCCGTGAGTGGGTTAGCCACTGGCTGGCTGTCACTTCAGGTAAAACTTTTTTCACAGTAAATACTCGTTATTCTTCGGGTAAACTATACACTCTTGTGGCGGGACTTTACCGGAAATTGACGCTTTAGAGTGGGAAAATGGAATGCTAGATTGGGCTCAAATTGATACGGTGTTGCTGGATATGGATGGCACCCTGCTCGATTTACATTTTGATAATCAGTTTTGGCTACATCATTTACCGCGCCGCTATGCTGAAATTCATCAGGTGTCGGCTGAGCAAGCGAGGCTGCAGCTCATTGCCCGGTTTACTGCACAGCAGGGCAGCCTGGAATGGTATTGTACGGATTATTGGTCCGAGCAACTGGATGTGGATATTCCGGCGCTAAAGGAGGAGATTAATCATCTGGTAGCCAAACGACCTTACGTTGATGAGTTTCTACTTGCCTTGAAGAATAGCCATCGCAAGAGTTTGATTGTTACCAACGCGCATCACGATAGCGTAGCGGTTAAAATGCGGCAGTATGATTTACGCCCCCTGCTGGATGCTATCGTAGTGGCGCATGACTACAATGCCCCCAAGGAGCAGCAGGCATTTTGGCAGCAGCTACATCAGGAACATCATTTTGACCCAGAGAGAACTTTGCTTATTGACGATAATGAAACTGTCCTCAAGGCTGCCGAAGATTTTGGTATTGTCCATCTGGTGACATTGTTAGAGCCAGATAGCAAAGGCGGGCATCGACAGAACTTGTGTTATCCCGCTATCCATCACTTTGACGAGATTATGCCCAACGATGAATGAACAGAAAAAAATACGGCTGGATAAATGGCTATGGGCCGCCCGTTTTTTTAAAACTCGCAGCCTGGCCAAGCAAGCTATTGACGGCGGCAAGGTCCACTATGATGGCGCTAGGGTGAAGGTCAGCAAAGAAGTGGTATTGGGTGCCAAATTGCGTATCAGGCAAGGCTGGGATGAAAAAACAGTAGAAGTACTTGCCTTGTCTGACCAGAGACGAAGCGCTGTGGAGGCACAGCTACTGTATGCAGAAACCGAGGAAAGCATCAAAACTCGGGAAGATGAGGCAAAACTGCGCAAAGCTGCAGGCGCGGGTATTGCGACTCAAGGGCGACCTACAAAAAGGGACCGCCGTCAGATTCACCGGTTCAGGAATGTGGCTGATAACGCGGATTAGCTCAGTTTAATGTGATCTAGTCGGTGAGGCGACCATCGCGATAGTCTTGGATAGCTTTCTCAATTTCTTCTGCCGTATTCATGACAAAAGGCCCCCAGTTAGCAATGGGTTCCTTCAGTGGTCTACCTGCCAGTAGCAATAACCGAGCGCTGGATTGGCCAGTTTTGAGCTGAAGACTATTGCCCTCGCCAAGAATGCCCATTTCTTGTTGCTTCAATAAGCTGTCTTTATCGCCAACCTTGAGCTCGCCCTCAAATACCATCAACAGCACTTTTTTATCCGGATCTACTGGAATCTCTATCGTTGAATCTGCAGGCAGATAGAGGTCTATGTAATCCGGCTGACTTGTCACCTCGGTTACCGGACCGGTCACCGATTGACCGTCTAAAATCAGCTGGCCCGCGATAACTTTGGCGACGACGCCGTGGGTGGTGGTAATCACCGGAATTTGTGCCGGATGTATTTCACGATATTGCGGTGGGCTCATTTTTTCAGCAGCAGGTAGGTTAATCCATAGCTGAAAACCGTGTAGTCTGCCTTCATCTTGCTCAGGCATTTCGGAATGTATGACACCTTTGCCTGCGGTCATCCATTGCACGCCGCCTGCCACGAGTCGACCTTCATTACCTAAATGATCCTTGTGGCTAAACGCGCCATCGATCATATAAGTGACTGTTTCAAAACCACGATGAGGGTGGGGCGGGAAGCCGCCGATGTAATCAGCCGCATCATCTGAGACAATTTCGTCCAGCAGTAAAAATGGGTCCAGCAGGCCGGCCTTAAGCGGTGGCGCGACCCGGCTGATGTTAACGCCGTCGCCATCGGTTGTGGCCTGCGCAGGGATGCGTTGCTGTAGTTCTCTGATTTGTGTTTGCATGTTAGAGACCTCCTTATAATTCTCTGTTGTGTGGACGACTGAAATCGGGTGCTGTGCCCTTAGGCACTATACCTGTAGGGTTGATAGTGATTTGGCTCATGTAGTAATGGTTTTTAATATGCTCAAAATTCACCGTTTCAGAGACACCTGGCTGTTGGTATAAATCACGCACAAAGCCTGCAAGGTTGGAATAGCTTTCCAGTAGCTGCCGGTTGGTTTTGAAGTGACCAAAGTAGACGGCATCAAAACGAATCAGCGTGGTGAACAGACGCCAGTCGGTTTCAGTAATAGTATCGCCATGCAAATAACGGCTAGAGGCCAAGCGCAGTTCCAATTGATCGAGCGTATCGAAAAGGCGGTCAAATGCTTCCTCGTAGGCAGCTTGCGTGGTGGCAAAACCTGCTCGATAAACCCCATTGTTGACACTGTCATAAATCACCTGATTTAGCTCGTCGATCTGGCTGTGTAATACGCTCGGGTAGTAGTCGGTTTTTACATCGGTAAAGGCATTAAAGGCGCTGTTAAACATTCTGATAATATCAGCCGACTCGTTGTTAACGATAGTATTTTGCTTTTTGTCCCAAAGCACAGGGACTGTGACACGGCCGCTATAGTCTTTTTGGGCATGAGTATAAACCTGGTGCAGAAACTTGAGATCGGCTATAGGCAGGTCTTGAGAAACCTCGCTAAACTCCCAGCCGTTACTCAGCATAAGGGGGTCGACAACGGTAACGGCAATAATGTCCTGCAGTTTTTTCAAGCCACGAAAGATCAGCGTTCTGTGAGCCCACGGACATGCCAGAGACACAAAGAGATGATAACGATCGGGTTCAGCTTTGAATCCGCCGGAGCCGGTTGGTCCGGCCTCACCTGTAGTGGTTACCCAGTTGCGAAAGCCAGCGTCCTCGCGCACAAAAGCCCCGTCACTTTGTTTGGTGTCATACCACCGGTCCTGCCACTTGCCGTTAACTAATAATCCCACGATGAATCTCCGTTTATTGTGCGCTAGGTGATTGAATTAATCGATCTATAGACCAGCTGCCAGCGCCACTAAAAATCAGACTCAGGCTGGCGGCAAATAGTATGAGAGCATATTCGTAGCCGTTATTACTGAGGAAAAACCCATTCTCTAGATGTACGACCACCAGTGCGACTAGCATGGTAAATGCGCTGACAAGAGCCGCTGGCCTGGTGAGTAAACCGAGTGCGAGTGCGAGACCGCCGAAAAATTCTGCGCCACCGGCGCCTATAGCCATAAGATAGCCCGGTTCCAGCCCTATCGAGGCCATCCACTGGCCGGTACCTTCAAGGCCGTAGCCGCCGAACCAGCCAAACAGTTTCTGTGCGCCATGGGCGGCGAGGGTAAGGCCTAAGGGAACACGTAATGCAAGGCTTGCGAAAGAGCGGTTGGTTTGAATCAATTGTGTTGCGATAGTAGACATCATATTCTCCAAAATTCATATTTACTGTTTAGTTGACCCATTGTAATTAATTGATTTTAATTAAAAATCAAACTATCTTGATAGTTATGTTCAAAAATATTGAAGTATTATGTGTTTATGAATAATCCCATTACTTTGGATGCATTACAGGTGCTAGATGCGATTGACCGCAAAGGCAGCTTTGCGGCTGCGGCAAACAGCTTGTACCGCGTGCCATCTGCCATCACTTATACCGTACAAAAACTGGAGCAAGACCTGGATGTTGTCCTGTTTCGAAAAGAAGGCCGGCGCTCCGTGTTAACCCCGGCCGGACAGCTTTTACTCGAGCAGGGGCGGGAGGTGTTACTGGCTGTAGAGCAGCTGGCAGAGAAGACACGCCAGGCCGACAAGGGCTGGGAGTCAAGGCTGAATATTGCGGTGGATTCGGTGCTGGGGGTTAAAGTTCTATACCCCTTGTTGGCAGACTTTTATCTCTTCAAGCCAGACATAGTGATTAATTTGTCCGAAGAGGTATTAGGCGGGGCCTGGGATGCGGTCATTCATGGTCGTGCCGACATGGCTGTGGGGGCTGCTGAGCTGCCCACTCTGCCTCGAGGTTTGCGGCAGGTTGAGGTGGCCAAGGTGGAATGGGTGTTTGCGGTGTCACCGGCTCACCCTCTAAGCACATTGGATCGCGTTCTTGGCGAAGACGATATTCGTCAATTTCGTTCGGTGGTAGTGAGGGATTCCTCTCGTGAGCTGGCGCCACTGTCGCTGCGGGTATTCTCCGCGCAGCAACAATTAAAAGTCGGCTCTGTGAACGATAAAATCGAGGCCATTGAGCGGGGCTTGGGCGTGGGGTATTTGCCGCGCCACCGCATATTAAAGCAGCTGGCAGAGGGTTTGTTGGTGTTATTACCAGTCAATGAGGGCTTGGGAGCGACGCCGCTGTATACGATATTCAAGACGGGGCAAAGGGGGCGGGCGCTGGACTGGTTTATCGATAAAATGGGCCAGGGTTTGGATTTGTTGCCCTGAAATCGGGCGCTGATACAGAATGCCCCAAAAAGGTAATGGCAAGCGAGCCAAACTACTCTATAATGTGATCACATTACACGAACCCTGAATTGTGGAGGCCTCTATGAGCCAGTCAATTAATACCCAAAACCTGCAGCAGCTCGATATTAATACCCAAAACCTGCAGCAGCTCGATAGAGAGCACCATTTACACCCATTTACCGACTTTCATGAGTTAGCCGAGAAGGGCAGTCGAATTATTGTTAAGGCTGACGGGGCGTATATCTATGACAGTGAGGGTAATAAGATCCTGGATGGTATGTCGGGTTTATGGACCTGTGCGCTGGGTTATGGACGCACTGAAATTGCTGATGCCGTTTATCAACAATTGCAGGAACTGCCTTACTACAATACTTTCTTTCAGTGTGCGCACCCGGCATCTATAGAGCTGGCCCAAGAGCTGACCTCAATTGCGCCTGCGCATATGAATAATGTCTTTTTTACCTCCTCCGGCTCTGAAGCCAACGATACCAATATCCGTTTGGTATTGCGTTATTGGGCGCTTCAAGATCAGCCTGAGCGCAAAATTATTATCGGCCGTAAGAATGGTTATCACGGCTCAACTATTGCCGCAGCAAGCCTGGGTGGTATGAATGGCATGCACAAGCAATTTAACCCCATGCCCGATATTGAGCATGTAGACCAACCGTATTTCTTTGGTGAAGGCGGTGATTTGAGTGAAGACGAGTTTGGTTTAAAAGCGGCTCAATCACTGGAAGCTAAAATTCTGGAAGTCGGCGCTGAAAATGTGGCTGCGTTTATCGCTGAGCCTGTGCAGGGTGCTGGCGGAGTGGTTATTCCCCCCGCGACCTACTGGCCAGAAATTCAGCGCATTTGTAATGAGTACGGCATTCTGTTGATTGTCGACGAAGTCATCTGCGGTTTTGGCCGTACCGGTGAGTGGTTTGGCAGCGATACCTTTGGCATTAAACCCGACCTGATCACCTTTGCCAAGGCAGTCACTAACGGCTACCAGCCTCTGGGTGGCGTATTAGTGGGCGATAGAGTTGCCGATGTGCTTAAAGCCGATGGCGGCGAATTTACTCACGGGTATACCTATTCCGGTCACCCGGCTGCTTGCGCAGCTGCGTTGGCTGTACTGCGTATTTACAAAGAAGACAAAATCATTGAGCGGGTAAAGGAGATCTCACCGTATTTTTGTGAGCGTCTTAAGAGCCTGGCTGATCATCCTCTGGTTGGTGAAGTAAGAGCCATGGGTATGTTTGGTGCTATCGAGCTGGTTAAGAACAAGGAAACCCGTGAGCGTTTTGATAGCGACGGAGCCACCGGTGCCCTGTGTCGTGATTACTGTGTTGACGGTGGAGTGATATTACGTGGAGTAGGTGAGAGTCTGATTACTGCGCCGCCATTGACGATTACTCGTGATCAAATAGACGAGTTGGTAGAGAAGGCGCGTTCAGCGCTGGATTCGGCAGCAAAGGATTTAGGCGTTAGTTAATTTCTGAAAATTAGCACGGTATAGAGAATACAAAAAAACCAAAAGGGTTCGGCCCTTTTGGTTTTTTTGTGTCTGGAGTTTGGTGATCAAACGAAATAATTATTCGTCACATTGTTGCTGAATCTGAATTGCTTAGACATAAAAAAGGCGATGCTTTATAACGCATCGCCTTTGGAGGTCTAAGTGCTATCGATTAAAAGTTTACAGAAAACTTCACACCGGCAGTACGTGGACGGCTTGGGCCAAAGTACTTATCGGGGAATGGGCCTTCTTCGCCAATAGCATTGTCGTAATAGAGCTCATCGGTGAGATTATCCACATAGCCGGAGATAGACCAGCTCTCGGTACGGTAGCCAGCGCTGATACCCCATTCCTGCCAGTCTGGTGTTTTCAGTGCGTCAGGTCCGAAATCGGTACCTATCCCATCCTCGAATACGAAAGAGAGAAGGCCGAACATTTCACCGTTGCCCATCGGGTAGTGGGCATTGAGCATGGCAAACCCAGACAATTCCGGTGACCAGGGTAGGGCATCACCTTCACAAATATCCTCGCCACCGCAAATTTTCTGGATATCGGTGGCTTCGGTATGAAGATAAGCAAAGCCAAGGTTTATATTGAAATGTTCATTAATGGCATGTTCTGCGGTGCCTTCAAAACCATAACCGTCGACCTTACCGGCGTTTTCAGTCTTGGCTACAGGGCCATCAAAGAAAGTCACCTGCATGTCTTCGTACTGATAGAAAAAGACATTGGCGGCCAGACGCGTATTGCCGTCATTGACTGAGCCTTTATATCCTAATTCGTAAGACATGGATGTTTCCGGGTCGAAGGACGTGGGCACTGAATCATCGGGGTTAGCAGTAACGTAACCTTCGTTACTTTCTCCGTCCATACGGGTGAAGCCGAAGGTCGAGAAGCCGCCTGATTTATAACCAGCAGTGATGCTACCAAAAATCAGATGGTCATCTCCAGGACGGTAGTTGACTACCAGGCGGGGAGAGGTATCGTTCCAGCTTTTTGAGTCTGAGACAGCGCCATTAGGGGTAGTAAAATAGATGGAAGCCCTGTTCAGCAATACGGGGCTAGCGCTGGGGAGCAGTGACTGATTACTGAAATCCTTGTCATCCTTGGTATAACGAACACCCAGACTTGCATCCCAGCGATCATTAAAGACATAGCTAACGTCAACATAGGCCGCATAACCTTCGTATTTACCTGTGGCGCGGTTGCGATCAGTGATCAAGCCATTGGCACTGCCTTCCCAGTCAAATGTGCCGAAATATTCTTCGAAATATTGAACATAATAGCCTTCAGGTTCTTCCTCCGCGTATGTTTTGTAATAGTCGAACATGTCCTGACAGGTAGTTTGATAATAGGCATAGTATGCCGAGCACCATACGTCTTCTTCAAACTGCTGGGTAAACTCAGCCTCAATGTTTTCCTTGTAATACGATACACCGCCATACCAGCTGAGAGGACCGTCACCATTAGAGGTTAGGCGAAGCTCTTGCTCAAAATAGTCGCCGGTTTGTTCCTGTCCGTAACTGTTTAAGGTGATCGGAGTTCCGTCCCAGTCTTCCGCGTAGGAGAAATCATGGTCTTTGTAGCCGGTGATTGATGTGAGGGTGGCAAAGTCAAAATCGTAATCTATCTGTAGACCCGCGCTGTACACTTTGCCTCTATCATGGTTGCCGAGGCTTAGGTCATTAATAACATTGCGATCACCTGCCGGATATCCTGCCATGCGCTCTGGATAAAATTCCTGTAAAAGATCATAGGAGTCTCCGCTTTCGGTGGGCACATAAACGGTTCCGGATTGATCGCGGTCTTCATATTCCAGCATCAGGTTCATGCTGAGTCTGTCCGTTTCAAATAGCGTTGTTAAACGAATACCGTCTTTTTCATGGCCGATGAGATCATCTATGCCACTACTGGGGTCTTTGTTTGTGACGTAACCGTCTTCTTCCGAGTGATAAACCGCCAAACGAAATGCCAAATTATCAGTAACCGGTACGTTAACCGCACCTTCTATTACAGCATGGCCTCGTTCAGCCACGTCCAGTTCAACATAACCTTCAACCTGATCCGTATTGGGTTTTGTGGTAATAACATTCATCGCACCAGAGATTGCGCCACGACCGAACAGGAAGCCCTGTGGTCCGCGCAATACTTCCGCCCGCTCTATATCGTAAATGCTGGTTACGGCAGAACCAGTACGCCCCTGGTAGAGGCCGTTTTTATAAATACTGATTGATGGGTCGCCGCCGATACCAAAGTCGACAGTGATAATGCCACGGACGGTGATGTTATCGAGAAAGCTGTCCTTGGAGTTGCCACTAACACCGGGAGTCAATGCAACCAGATCCTTGATGTCATCAAGGTTCATATCGCGCATAGCTTCCCCGGATACAGCGGTAATCGCCAAGGGCACATCCATGACAGATGCGGCGCGCTTGGTGGCTGTTACTGTTACTTCTTCGAGTAGTTGGGCATGTGCCATGGCTGCTGTCAAAGGCAAGGTGGCGGCAATTGCGAGCCTGACTGCGCTGGTCAGCGGGCTCCTGCGTAGTATTTTGTAACTTTTCATAGTTTTATTCCCCTCGTTGGTTGTCGTACGGTAATACTTTAAATAAAGCTTAGTTTTCGATGATATTTTCTTGTCGCAATATATCCAGCACAGGTTGTAGTTGTTCTTCGTATTGCCGCCAACGCCCAATAGAACGGGTATGCGCCGGCTGCCTAACTTGAACCGCACTGGCGGTTGTTACTGCGCTGTCTTGCTGGTGGAAATTCACACAGGCGTCCTGCCAGGGCAGTTCCAGGTAATCGATCATTCGTCGTGCCTGGCTATCTACGTCGCCGGCTACGTCTTCGTATTTCACGTCGAGAAAGCGGCCGGGAAAGCGCTCACGCCAGGTTTCCATTAATCGGTAATAGCGTACAAAGTGCCGCGCCATTTCGCCCAAATCGTAGGAGTGAGTATACGCATCGGCGAACAGTTGCTTAAAAACAGAGAAGCAGACATCGCGTGGATCTCGTACCAAATGAATTATTTTGGCGTTGGGAAGTGCCGTTAGAATATGCGGTAGAAACAGGTAGTTGTAAGGTAGCTTGTCGACAAATCTGGGGCTAGAGCCGCGTAATTTGGTTGTTCTGGCCATATATTCTTTACCCAATATTTCCGGGTTGAGCGTGGAGGCCCCTTCAAACAGCGCAGCAGACAACCGCTCGCTATGATCATATTGACTTAGGCGTCGCACCGAATTTCCGAATTGCTGCAGTTCGCCCGCAGAGTGCACATCGCTATGCGCAGTGAGTATTCGCTCCACTAAGGTTGTGCCGGTACGTGGCTGTCCTACTATAAATATAGGCGCTTGTGTATCGTGTCCTTCGGCTTGCTGTTCTAGCCAATCTTTGTTGTAAATTCTATCAAGGGCTTCAAATGTCTCTATGTCGTTGTTTTCGTTATGAGCAACAACTTTACGTCGAGCTTTTCCGCCCTGCAGAAAGCATTCAAACGCACTATCCCATTCCTTCAGATCCTCTAGCTCTTTGCCAGTGCCATAGTTAAGAAATGCCTGGCCCTGAGGTGCTATCTTTTCGGTACCCAGGATGGCTTTCATTTTTTCTATGTGGCTGTGATCGGTCGCTTTGCGTAAGCCGGACAAAATCCAGTGGGCCTGAGGATTTTTTGGCGCGATATCTAGAACGTGTTCGAGTTGTTTTTCCGCAGCTTTAGACTCGCCCAAATACACCAGATTGTTGGCATAGTTAACATTGAAGGCGGGGTTGTCGGGAACAGCTTGTGCGGCTTTTTGGTACCAGATGTTGGCCGCCTCATACTCACCTAACATGGAGTGCGAGGCACCGATAATATCGTGTATTTGAGGGATGTCGCCGTTTTCGTATTTAACGGCATTGCTTAATGCGATATCAGCGCGGTTTACCTGACCACCTTCGGCAAGGAGTTTTGCCAAGTGCGCCCAGGCTGCTGCGTGTGCGGGTTCTATTTTTGTGCATGTTATAAAGGCGCTAGTTGCAGTTTTTCTGTCTTGGCTCGCCAAAGCGATAAGGCCTACCAAAAAATGTGCCTGAACCAGATCAGGATGGCGTGCCAATACCGCTTTACAGCAGGCAGACGCCTCTTCAATGCGCCCGCTGGATAGGGCCTTGAAGCCTCTTTGCATGACATCACTGGTGGTTAAGCGACGTTCGTTACTGGCTGGTTTATTCACAGCGTCAATGTACCCCTATGCTCGTATACCAGATGCAGACCGCCATCATGTGGCTGGTTCATGCTCATGAGCTCACCAGATAAGCGTCGTATTCCTGCTTGCTGATGATGGCGTCAAACTCGGCTTGTTCGACGCGTTTCACAGCGCTATAGGCCTGTTGAAACTCCTCTCCGAGCTTGTTACGAATATACCCCGACTGTTCAAACACACTCAGTGCTTCATACCAGTTTTGCGGCAATACGGCGGTGGAGTTCTCAGCGGTATTTTTGTCTTTACAAGGCTCGCCGGGGTCGATCTTGTTATCGATGCCATGCAGGATGCCAGCCAGAAGCGCGGCTAATAACAGATAGGCGTTGGCGTCAGCCCCACCCAGTCGGTATTCGATGCGGCGTGCCTTGTTGTCACCATTGGGTATGCGCATCGAGACATAGCGATTTTCGTAACCCCATGTGGGAGCCTTCGGGGCGTGGCTGCCAATTTTCAAGCGTCGATAAGAATTAAGGTGAGGCGCAAAAATCAGGTAAGTATCGGCCATGCTATCGGCCAGGCCGCCGATGGCATAACGTAGCGCATCTGTGCCTCGTTCAGTGCCGTCATCGAAGATATTATTGCCAGCCTCATCCAAAACGCTAACATGGGTATGAAATCCGTTACCGTCCAGATGCGCAAAGGGCTTCGCCATAAAAGAAGCGATATAGCCGTATTTTTTAGCAATAGCCTTGATCACACGTTTTAAGGTTTGGGCATGGTCTGCGGCCTGCAGCGGGCAGGATACATGATTCAGATTGAGCTCCCATTGGCCAGCAGACAGCTCTTTGCCTAAGGCTGTTAAGGGTACATCCATTTGTTGGCATACATCACGAATTTCGTGCAGCATATCGGCGTGGTCGGCTAATAGTTCGGTGCTGTATAACTGGCCACCAGTTGTATTATCACCGTTAATACGAGTAGGCGGTATTTGTGGTGTGCCGTTGCTGTCACGCTCCTGACGAAATAAAAAGAATTCCAGCTCTGGAGCCATAACGGGCGTCAGCTTGCGCTCGGCGAATTGCGCAACAATCTTTTCCAGTACCACTCTGGGATCATGGCCGCAGGGTTTGTCATTCTCGGTGAGTCGTAAAAACAATTGTGCAGTCGGCCGCTTTAACCAGGGAATGCGTTTGAGTGATTCAATAATGGGTTCGCATACACCGTCACCGTCTCCGGTGGCTTCACACATGGCGGGCACATCGCGACCCCAAATGTCAGGTGTCACAGAAGTCAGCGTGATTTTAAGGCAGCCTTGGCAAACACTCTCCAGCTCTTCGCGGGGTATCCATTTACCTCTGGCACAACCGTTCAGGTCAGTCAGCATTACCTCGATAGTTTCAATATCGGGGTTGTCGCTCAGGAACTGACGAGCAATTTTTAGTGCTTGCTCGGATGCAGCGCTATCCATGTGAGTCTCCGGTTATTATGCTGGCTAGCTTAACGGCTGGGGTTTTTGACGGGAATGACCCCTTCGGGGCATGATAGTTAGCGAGTAGGCGGTGATTGATATTTTGCTAGTGGGTCTTGGTCGGGAGCCTCGGTGATATACGGTAAGCAGTGTATAAATAGGGAAAATAACTCAGATTGTGAACTGATATCCAGCTTCTGGTAAATATGTTTGCGGTGTCTGCGCAAAGTCTCAAGGCTGATGCCCAGCTTGTCTGCTGCAGATTGATTGCTATGCCCGCGTAATAGCTGATGCAATACCTCGGCTTCGCGGCCGGTCAGTAGGGAGCTGCCAAAAAGCTCGAGCGCCAATGTCACGTTGGCTTCGGTTGTAGCAGTGGGCTGGCGGTCATTGAGTTGCCAGTGCTTTCGCACTAGTTCACTAATAACCGATGCCATCTGGTGTAGTTGCTTTACCTCGTTATCACTGAATCGCGGTGCGTCCTTGTCACGTTGTAGGCTGATATTGATTGCGCTGCCTGGTTCGGGGTCAATGAGATAACCCAGCTCATCTGATACCGCCATTCGACGAAAATATCCGTGAATATATTCAGGCAGCGCTTCGCTGCCGCGCATATCCGTAGTGCGATATATCCCTTCATGGTCCGGCTTCTGGCTTGCCTGGTAGGCTGGGTCACCGGTATAGGCACCTGCCATATATTCGTCTATAAGAACGGGTGCTTCATTTTTACTGGCCCTGTGATAGAGCGGCACAGGGGAATTGTCCTGCCGAAAAAGCCAGATCTCGGGGTGTTCAAGTGGGGCAATACTAGACAGCGTGGCAATTAATTCGGGGTAAAAGTCATCTGTACCCAAGCTGGCAATAGCGCGGGACAGTACGTCCAGATTGAGTGTAATAGTGTCCATGAAGCGACGGAGTCCCTGTAGCGGCAATAGTCGTGTAGTAATTACGCAGGTAAGCAGCCACCTTACCGTGTATATTTCCTGTAGCCAACACCATTTTACCGCTATTGGCAGCTTCTCGTCGCTCTAGAGAGGACAGTAATTTATTGCGGGTAGAAATTGATCTGTCTTCATTGATGCGGTTTATATAAAGGTTGTTAAACAATGCGTTCTACTTTGGTTCTGCAATCCCATACTGATCCTCTGCCGCATCGCTGGTTGTCTGAGTGCATCGGCAGCGTCAAGGCGTGGGCCGAGTTGAAGTGTTTTGACTATCGCTTTATCGGTGATGAGTTATTCCAGAGTTTGGAGGCGGATGTATTGGAAAAAACTGCCTCCCAACGAGTAGTGGCTACCGACATCGCCCGCCTTGATGCGCTCATCGGCGCGTTGCATGAGGGCTACGACAACGTGGTTTGGTGTGATGCAGATTTCCTGATATTTAACCCCGCTGAACTGGCTATGCCCGATTCGCATTATGCTTTGGGCCGCGAGGTATGGGTTCAGACTGATGTTAAGAATTCTAAACTCAAAGCCCGGGTGAAAGTGCACAATGCCTTTATGGTTTTTAGTCAGGGCAATAGCTTCCTGGATTTCTATCGTGACGCCGCCCTCAGGCTGGTCCGCTTGAATGTGGGGCCGATGCCGCCACAGTTTGTCGGGCCCAAGTTACTCACCGCATTACATAATGTGGTGCAGTGCCCGGTAGTAGAGGCTGCCGGAATGCTCAGCCCTTTAGTGATTAATGATATTTGTTGCGGAGGTGGGCCAGCCCTGGAGTTATTTGTACGCCGCTCCCAGCTACCCTTGGCTGGAGCCAATTTGTGTAGCTCGCTGGTAAATGGCGCTGAGCTGGATGACGATATGATAGGGCAGGCTATTGACCGTTTGCTGGACGAGGGCGGCCATATCTTTTTGCCATAGAGGAATTACAAAAAAGCCGTATGTAGTTGGCACCACACACAGCTATTTGTAGAGCCAATTTTAATGCAGGCTAGCAGGGTTTTATAAGTGGCCCTCAGCTTTCATTTTTTCGGTCGCGCTGACAATAGCCTTGCGTAAGGTGGCAATAATAAAATCACATTCCTCTCGCGTTAAAATCAGCGGTGGTGACATAACGTTCAGATTCACTATTGGTCGAACCATTAGTCCCATCTGATCGGCAAAATTGGACACTACCTTGCCTATATCCAATTCCGGTGGGAAGATTTCTTTGGTATCACTGTTTTTGACAAATTCGACGCAGGCCATAAAGTGGGATCCGCGCACGTCGCCAACAATTTCCAGATCATAAAGTGTTTCCAGCTGGGTTCTAAAATAGGCGCCGGTATCGCGCACATGCTCCAGAATTTTTTCGCGCTCAATGATTTCAATGTTTTTCAGACATGCGGCAGAGCCTACCGGGTGACCACCATAGGTGTAGCCATTGAGGAACATTCGTCCCTGGTCCGACTCGGCAATAACATCCCATATCTCGTCAGAGAAAATACAGGCACCCATCGGAATGTAGGCAGAACTAAGACCTTTGGCGGATACAATAATATCAGGCTGAATGCCGTACAGACTCTCTGATACAAACCACTCGCCACATCGACCAAAGCCGGTCACTACTTCGTCTGACCAGTAAAGAATATCGTTGGCCTTACAAAATTCCCAAATACGCTTGATGTAGTTGCATGGAGGTGGAACCACACCGCCTGCGCCAAGAATAGGCTCGGCAAGAAATGCTGCTACATTGCTCGGGCCGCCAAGCTCAGCCACTTTGTCGACAAATTCCAGATAGAGATTTTCGGCAAACTGCTGTTCGGACAAGTCGCCGCCATAGCGATAAAAGTTGGGTGAGCTCACCTTATAGCTGTGAATAGCATTCAGGCCGTCGGTGTCCAGGTAACCAAATTCCGGACAGCGATCCATATCTTTACCACCCAGCGACATCGTCAGCAGGCTGGTACCATGATAAGAGTCTTTACGAGAGATGATGGCCTTTTTCTCGGGCTTGCCGCGACAGGCGTTGTAAAACTGAATCAGGCGAAATGCGGTATCGTTTGCGGTAGAACCACCGCAGGTTAAAGACACGTGGTTCAAATTGCCTGGCGCCAGTTCGGCAAGCTTGGCGCACAGTTGAACGGTGACATCGTTGGTCATGTCGACAAACATATTGGAGTAGTTGCACTTCATCACTTGTTCAGCAATGGCATCAGCCATTTCCTGGCGACCGGTGCCGATATTGGTACACCACATACCACCCACCGCATCAAGGTATCTATTGCCATCGGTATCAAAGATATAAGCGCCTTCGGCGCGATCTATAGCTAAGGCGCCTTCATTGTTTATGGTGTCAAAACCGTGCATGGGGTGCAGCACATGCTTGCGATCGAGATCCACAATAGTGGTTGTTTTTGAATGGGTAGCCAACGTGGGCTCAGCTGATGTTTGTGTAGACATGATAGTTTCCTCCCGTGGTCTTTAAGCATAGCCGTTTTTTGCGGCTGTGCCATAACCCTATAGGGGAGGTTAGGGATTTTGGTAGAGCTTGATTATACTAGCCAGAAGTTTAAATTCCGCTCGTCTGGAAGACTGCTTACGCCACATTAGACCAATCGAACGGCTAATATTGGGCTCAGTGAAACTGCGGGTAATTATATTCGCCTCAAGAGGTGTCCGTAAGGCCATGCGAGGCAGTAAGGTGACGCCAATATCGTTGGCAACGAGCTGAACAATGGTATTCAGACTGGCAGCCTGATAGCTATTATCCGTGTATTGGTCTTTTAGCTGACAGGCCTCCAGCGCATGCTGGCGTAGGCAATGACCTTCTTCTAATAGTAGTAAGTCAAGATCATTCAGTACATCAACTGATACGGTTGTGTTGTTGGCTAGCGGGTGTGTATTGGTGATGGCAAGCAGGAACTCATCATCAAATAGGTGCAGTGTTTCTACTTCTGCAGCCGGGTAGGGCAGGGCCAGTAGCAATAGATCGAGCTCTCCCGCTTGCAGGCTCTTGATCAAGTGTCCGCTTAAGTCTTCGCGCACAATCAATTGACAGCGGGGATATTGTTGTTCGAGTTGGGCGACAAATGCCGGCAATATAAATGGTGCGATGGTTGGGATGATTCCCAGATAAATTTTACCACTTAAGGCCTCGCCAGCTGACTCGCATAAACTCACCAGGTCGTTGATGTTGGCCAGTATTGGCACGGATCGTGCGACGACTTCTTTGCCTAATCTTGTGAGTAAAACTTTTTTATTGGTGCGTTCTACCAGTGCCACTGCAAGCAGTTCTTCCAGTTCCTGAATCCCTGCACTAAGGGTAGATTGCGATACGTGACAGATGTCCGCTGCTTTACCGAAGTGGAGTGTTTCAGCGAGAGCGCAAAGATACTTTAGTTGTTTTAGCTTGGGAGGGTAAGCCACTACTTCGCAGAGCTCATCTTGTCCAATAGAGCTAATACAGCTTCCATATGCTCCGGCTTTTGGTGGCACTGTCCCTGAATTTGTGCGCACAGCTGCAGGAATTCCGGCAGAGGTGTGACAGGGCTGGCTTGTAATAAACGCTTGCTTTGGCGCAATGCAAAAGCCGGTTTACAAGCAATGGATGCCGCCAGAGATAGTGCATGCTCAAGCAAATTGTCGGCAGGTACATGTTCCAAAATGACTCCCAGCTTCAGTGCCTCTTTTGCATCAATGATTCTTCCGCTATAGGTAAGCTCTGCTGCTCGCTGCATGCCGATTTTACGCGGTAGAAACCAGGCGCCGCCATCGCCGGGAATAATGCCCAGATTGACAAAAGTTTCGCCAAACCTTGCTCTATCACTGGCGATTGCCATATCGCACATATTCACTAAATCAAAACCAGCGCCAATTGCCGGTCCGTTGACTGCGGCGATAGCTGGAAGCTCCAGACTCGCCATGGCCAGAGGAATACGCTGGATGCCTGCCTGATAGCGAGCAGCCAGCTCCTCCGCATTACCTGCAAACTCGTTCTTACGTTCAGCCATATCCTTGACGTTGCCGCCGGCGGAAAAGGCCCTGCCATTGCCAGTCAGGATGAGCACCTGAACGTCATTCTGTTGATTTAACCACGCCACAGTTTCGACCAGATCGTCTGCAATGGCAGTACCAGTCAATGCGTTGAGCACATCGTTGCGGTCAAATTTCAGTACAGCAACTTTGTTAGAGACCTCGAGCTGACAATCGGTAAGCTGGGGTATCGACATGGGATGATCCTCGCGTGTTTTGTATGGGGATAATTGTAGCTCAAAAATCGCGATTACGATGGGCCGATTAAGCCTCAGAAGCCACGGGGCTGGCGCTGAGTTGCCAAAAAATGAGCAATGACGCGCCACCACAACCAGTAATAATGATTGCCATTGGTAAGGGCTCGCCGCTGACAAAAATGCTCACCAGTGCCACAACGCCAGCGGCAATGGCCATTTGGCATAAACCCATAAGCGCCGAAGCGGTACCAGCCATATGAGGGAATGGGGCCAGCGCTTCGGCCATAGCTTGAGGCCAGGTAATGCCGAGAGCAAAGGTAAATAGTATCATCGGCGAGATAATACTGAGTGGGTGGTATACCTGCATTACGGCAAGGCCGATCATTATCAGGCCTGAAAGAGAGCACAGGCTGGCACCAAGCCGCATAAGCTTATGGCGATCCATTTTATAAGCAAAGCGCATGGTGAACAGATTGCCAAAAATGTAACCGACAACAATGAACATAAACCAGTACCCAAACTGATGTGTAGGCACGTGCATAAATTCAATCAGTACAAAGCTGGAGCCTGCTAAAAATCCCAGTGTGCCAGCGTACAAGAAAGCAGGGGCGAGGATATAGAGCATATACCGACGGTTACCGATCAGGCTACTGTAGTTGGACAGTATGTTTTTGATGTTCAGGCTTTGTTTTTGAGGCAGCGTTTCCGGAACCTTGATTAAAAGCAGGCCCATGGTAATAGCGCTATAGATGGCAAGTGACAGAAAGATGGATTGCCAGTGCCACAGTTCGACCATCCAGCCTCCGGCAATGGGCGCTACCACTGGCGCCAGTGCCATGATAGCCGCCATTGTGGCCAATGCCTTGGCTGCCTCTCTGGGGGCATATAGGTCACGTACCATCGCTCTTCCCAGGGTTGGGCCGGAACAAGCCCCTATGCCCTGTACCACGCGCCAGAAAATCAGCTGGTCAATTGATTGTGCTGAAGCACAGCCGAGCGAGGCGCAAAGAAATAGCAGCATACCGCCGAACAATATGGGGCGGCGGCCGAAACGGTCTGAGAGTGGGCCGCAAATTAGATGGAAAAATGAAAAACCAGCCAGATACGCGCTGAGCGTGAGTTGTACTCGGCTGATTTCAGTCCCGAAAGCCTCGACCATAGTGGGCATGGCAGGTAAATACATATCGGTCGCCAGCGGTCCCATTGCAACAAATGAAGCCATAAACAATAGAAGTAGTGGCGATTGTGCTTGCAGCTTATTGAACATCAGTGGTTTCCGCTTGGTCAGGCGGCGAGGATTATGTCGTCTTTTGTCTGTAAATGCTCGACTAGTTTGGCCGCCGGGCCTTACGATTTGTTTGTTTTTCAGGCAAATATGCTAATGTCCAGCCACGCATGATATACGCAAGTTTGGTGTTTATAGCTTAGCTTGCCTCAGCCGGCTGAGATATAATCGCCGATTAATGATCTGTAGCAGAGTGTTCACTTGACTCAATTTCGTCCCTGTATCGACCTGCACCAAGGCAAGGTAAAACAAATCGTTGGCGGTAGTCTCAATGATGAGGGTGCCGAAACCAATTTTGTCAGCGCGCATAATGCGGCCTACTATGCCGAGTTATATGGCAAACACGATTTAACCGGCGGCCACGTTATCGCGCTGGGTTCCGGTAATACCGAGCAGGCGCTTAGTGCACTAGGTGCATGGCGTGGCGAGTTACAATTTGGCGGTGGGGTGAATTATGAAAACGCGGCGGCATATCTTGAAGCCGGAGCTTCACATGTCATTGTCACTTCCTATCTGTTTGAATCAGGTCAGTTTAGTTGGGACAGGCTGGAAAAAATTAAGCGTGAAGTCGGTCTTGAGCACTTAGTACTGGATCTGAGTTGTCGAAAACAAGCTGAGGGTTGGCATATTGCGACTGATCGCTGGCAAACAGTGACTGAAACGGCTATCGATGCACAAACTATTACCGCGCTTAGTCAGCATTGTGCCGAGTTTCTTGTTCATGCTGCCGACGTAGAGGGCTTGCAGGCAGGTATCGATGAAGAGCTGGTACATACCCTAGGTCAACTATGCTCTATTCCTGTGACTTATGCCGGAGGCGCTCGGTCATTGCAGGATTTGGATCTGGTTCAACAGTTATCTGAGGCGAAAGTCGACCTGACTATAGGTAGCGCATTAGATATCTTCGGCGGTAAGGGAGTCTCACTTGAAGAGTGCATCCTGTGGAACAGTGAAAATCGCGGTTAGAAATTCTAGCTCAAGTCTCGCCATAAAGTGCAGCGATTTCGGCCCGCTCCTTTCGATTCATACAGTGCTTGATCAGCTTGTTTTTCAAGTTGATCAAGATTCGCCATACCGTTGTTTTCCCAGCAGCTAATGCCCGCACTGATGGTGAGTTTAATATCGTGTCCATTGGTGTTTGTGGTAGCTTCTGCAACCATATCGCGTAAGCGATTAGCGCTGATGAGTGCCGCGGTGCCGGTGGTGTCCGGCATTAAAATAACAAATTCTTCCCCACCATAGCGGGCAAATATATCTTTGCTGCGCATTTCCTTTGCACAGAGTGAGGCAATTTCCTTCAGTACTCGGTCTCCCGCTTTATGTCCGTACGAGTCATTTACCGCTTTAAAGTGATCAATGTCGAATAAGATCAAGCTGAGTGGTGAGCCGGTTTTTTGCGCGCACTCTATTTCTACTTCCGCAGCGTGTTGAAAAAAACGTCGATTGTGGACTTTGGTCAGTGAATCTGTGCTGGCAAGCTCCTCCAGCATTTTAGCGCGTCGGGTTTCCGACTCGGCAATTTTTCGGATGCTGATGTCCCGGATGGTCCCCTGGAAACCCGACGCGTTGCCATTTTTATCCAGTATGGGGCCAGCATTGACCAGAACCGTTATTTCGTCACCCTGCTTGCGGGCGATTTGAGCTTCGAAATCCTTAAACGGCTGGCCCTTAAGGATGTGTCTCATCATCCGTTCGCGATCACGTCTTTTGACCATAAGTTTGTGTATCGCCGTACCGGTAAGTTCTTTGCGGGTATAGCCAATCACTTGTTCGCAGGCTCGGTTTATATCCTGGCACATGCCATCAGCTCCAGCGATAAAAATCATATCGCGAGAGTTATTAAAAACATCGCGATATTTTTGTTCGCTTGCGCGCAGTAAATCGTTATTTTTTGTCAGTTGTAAGGACAGCGCTTCTGAGCGTTGTAGCGATTCCGTAAATTGTGAAGAAAGCATGGCAGCCAACGTCAGAATAAAACACAGAAAACCTATGGTAGAGATTTTTGTATAGTCAACAAAACTTTCGAGAAATAACATCTCGGCCAGCATAAAACTGAATAATATCAGGGTGGCAACGACAAAATATCGCGCACCATCTCGTTTCCGCATAACCACGCGTACAAGCAGTGCTAAAAAATAGGCCATCTCAATTATCAATACAGCCTGATAGTACCTGGGCGTATAGCTTAAAGTCAGCGTGTCGACGCTGGCCAGTATCAGGCAAAATAACAGAGCAATTCCCGACACCGCCGGTACTGCCCATCTATGTACATCTTGTGGGTACATACTTCGTACAAATAATAAGAAGCCTGTGGAAGATAGAAAAAAGGTCAGGTAATCGATTCGCATAACCGCTTCCCAGCTTAGAAAGGGGAAAATAACCGGCAGTGAATCCTGGCTGGTAGCACCGACTCGCACCGCGAATATACCGGCGATTAAAGCAAAGTACAGCAGCGCTTTTTGTCTCGGGTGATAGAGAAAGAAAAACAGATGAAATAGGCTTACAATCGTAAGGCCGCCGAGAATAGATATTTCAGAGGCAAACTCGATCATTCGGTGGTATTGTATTTGTCCTTCGGCCCCCAATAGCAGGGTATTACGAAGGCCTGCTTTTCGATGATGGAAGTTCGAGATCTGCAATACTATTTGTACGGTTTCGCCCTGATCAGGAAGCGCAACAATATACGTTTTATTTTCCGCTGTGGAAGTTTCTTTACTCGTGCCGATTACGCCGTTGTGAGCGGCCAAGGTATTATTAATCCACAGAGCATAGTTACTGCCCTGGCCTCCGGCATACAGGCTCAGGTGTGGATGCTTGGCAGGCAGTTTTATAGTAAGGCTGTAGGTGGCGTACCCCGTAGGGGATGCCTCAGTGTTGGCAGCATAATCATCCCAGTATCCGGGAACGGTAACAGTGGTCGCCTTGATGTCGGAGTTACGAATTTGTTCCGGGTTGAGTAATTGTGACCAGTAGAAATTCCACTCTCCGTCAAGTTCCAGTATGCCCTGTTGCTCGAAATCCCATTGCCGAAGATCCAGTTCTCCCTTGCTTGCAACAGCGTGCCCGGGGCTTGCGTTAATTTCACAGTGAGTCGGCAGCGCTACCAATAGAAGGCCAATAATTACAGCGATTCTGGTATGAAAGAGCGGCATCAGTATCGTTTCACCTGTTGTTCGGTTTTCGGTATTGCATTGGGCTTTGATCATCCTGAGTTGCCAGTATCAGTGCTAACTATACTGCCGAAAGCCTGCTTTTTATATAAATAGTAGGCTTTTTGAGTGGTTTGCTAGTGAAAACGACGGCTATTCTTTTATTTCCACGCGAAAACGGGCTGTTCAAAATGTGCCACACGGGTATGTTGCCCGAGTAGCGCAACCTCACGGAATTGGTAAATGAGGGCGGCTGTAGGTGCGGCTATCCAGCTATTTCCGACAGGCATTTTAAGTACAGGATGTTGGCTCTCAGGGATCGATTCCAGCATGGGCGAGTCCTTGCGCAGAAATTCGCTCACGGGGATTCGATGAATAGATGCTACTTCTGCCGGATTGGCTGTTAGTGGTACATCAAATCCGCCCCATAAGACAATTGGCTTGATAACAAAGCCTGATCGGCTGGTGTAGTCATCAAGCCGGCCGAGAATGTGACTATGATCCAGCGCCAGCCCAATTTCTTCCTCAAGCTCTCTCAGTGCGGTTTGTTCGGGGGTTTCACCTTTGTCCATCGCCCCGCCAGGCAGCGCCCACTGTCCACCGTGATTTCGCATAGAGTCTGGACGTCGAGTTAATATGATTGCCGCATGATCAGCCCAACTATCGTCATACGCCATATTGTAAACAGCGGGGTTTTGTTGAACATTGACCAGAGTGATAGCGACGGCAGCTTGCCGCAGACCCTGGTGGGGGTGGTATGTCGCATCGAAGAGTGCGAGGTTTTTTTGCACCTGCTGGCGCAGGTGCTGATTGTAAATTACTGGCTGCTCATACATATCTTTGATTAACAGAGATAGTGACAGTTCTAGGGTTTGTCAGCAGCCTGTGCTTCGCTATGAAGATCGTCGAAGCCTTCTCTGAGCATAGTGGCCCAACGTTTGAACATACGTTTTGCATCTGCTCGGTTGCTGACGCTGGAAGACCATTGCATATAACCTGAATCACGTGTGCGCTTGCGATCAACAATACGGGCCAGAATTTCCCCGCTGACAGAATCAAATACTTCCAAATACAAGGTGGCTGCGCCAGAGGATGCAACATACTGTGTTACACGACCAGGTACCATGATATCAGGGGCGGTGATATCCAGATCGATAATGGCGGGCCTCAGTATTAAGACGTCATCATCAGCCTTGTCAACAAAGGCGTAACCTCCATCGGTTTCCAATACTTCTTTGAAACTGTCTTGAAATAGCTGTGCGACCTCAACCTTGATCTTTTCCATGTCTTTGTTTGACACCCGGCGGCCAGCCACCTTGGTATCTCGTTGCCAGTTCTTTTTGAAGGCGACATAAGCCTCGAGAAGGACAAAACGTTTGTAAGGGCTGAAGTCGGCATCCGGCTTTAGATATAAGAGTGCCACATCGTCAGTGGGTGTTAAATGCAGGCCGTCATGGCTTATCTCGGGAGCGTCTGATTCTACGCTCAGGCTAACGGCAAATGCTATTGCGATGGCACTAAGTGAAACAAACACCACCTTTTTCCAAAATGCTATGTGCAGGGTTTGAGTATTTAAACTTTGGCTGGTCATGGTTGTCTCCGCATATTGTTGTCTGTGGCCGGTTAGTGACCATTAAAGGGTCGTCAACGATGTTAATAGTGTACCAGACAAAGATAAAATGATGGGTTCCACTTGGGAGTTCGTCTGCATGTAGTATTTTTATCATTAATCGTGGACTTACGCTATACGGGCTCGTATTCTTTGGTTCATTGGGATCTATCAAGATAAAAACCGGAGTATAGAATGATGAATAATACAGCCGCTGGGGAATCAAGTAGTCAGGCAATAGTCACAGTGATTCGTGTGGTTATTCTCGGGCTTCTTTTTGCCTGGTGTTTACAGATTATCCTACCGTTTGTACAGCCTGTGGCCTGGGGGATGATTATCGCTGTTGCCGCTTACCCAATTTATAAGGCGCTGGTTGCAAAGTTAGGTGGTAGAGAAAAAATGGCCGCCGGCCTTTTCTCGGTGATAATGTTGGCTCTATTACTGGTGCCAACAGTAGAGTTGGCTTTCAGCGTATCCGATAGCAGCAGTGGGTTGATTGACAAAATTCAACAGGGTGAGCTGAAAATTGCGCCACCGCCTGAAAAGGTTAAGTCGTTGCCCCTTATTGGAGAAAAAGTCTATAGCGTATGGAGTGCCTCCTCGGAAAACCTGGAAGCTCTGCTTGCTAAAAATAAGGAACGTGTAGCGCAGATTGCCAAAACCGCATTTTCTTTAGTCACAGGAGCAGGTTTTAGTATTCTGCAGTTTGCACTTTCGATCATTATTGCCGGAGTCTTTTTGGTCAATGCCGAGGCCTGTAAGAGTTTTTCCCATGTGCTTTCGGTCAAGCTAGCCGGTGAGGCAGGGGAATCCTTTACCAAGCTTGCTGGCGACACAGTGAGCAGCGTAGTGAAGGGTGTATTGGGTGTGGCCATTATTCAAGCGGTGTTTTCCGGTGTCGGGATGTTGGTTATGGATATCCCCGGCGCAGGTATTTGGGCGTTATTGGTACTGTTACTGGCAATTATGCAGCTACCGCCTCTGGTGGTTTTGGGGCCCGTGGCGGCGTATGCCTTTTCTGCTTATGACTCAACGCCGGCGACGATATTTCTCGTATGGTGTATTTTTATCAGTGTAAGCGATGGTTTTCTTAAACCCATGTTATTGGGTCGGGGTCTATCAACACCGATGCTGGTTATCTTGATAGGCGCTATTGGCGGTATGATGATGTCGGGAATTATTGGTCTGTTTGTTGGCTCGGTAGTTCTATCTCTGGCATACGAATTGTCTGTTGCCTGGCTGTATGGTGAAAGCCAGCCAGGCGATAAACCAGAAACTGAAGAGGCCAAATAGCTCGTGCCCAAGCCATCACGGCAGGTGTTGGTGAGTATACAGACATAGAGCTTGCCGCTTTGAAGTACAGAATTTAGGCTACAGCTGGCTTGATACCACTAGAGTATCCAGTCAGCTGAGTTATACTGACGCACTATATGAAATTGAGCCATAAAACATTCCGCCTTGGTGCCATTATTCTTGCTTGTTGCCTGGCGGGCTCTCTGCTGTCGGCCAGGTTTTCTTTTGCTGCTGAAAATACAAGCCACGTTGATTTTACCGGCTACTGGTCGTTGGACTATCTGCAAAGCGATGACATCGAAGGCAAGATAAGCACCCTCCTGCGGGAAGAAAGGCGTCGGGCTGAAAGGTTGGCTCAGAGTGGAAGTTCCAGCCGGCGGGTGGATAGCGGCGGCGCGATGGTGATTGGCAACGGCAGAGGTGGACCAACGGTGATTGATCTAGCGCAGATGGCCGATATGGTCGCCAGTAGTCAATTACTTGAAATTGAGCAAAGCCCAACAAATATCAAGTTCAAGCGGGAAGATAACTTTCGGCTTAGCTGCGATTTTGACGTGTCATCGGCGGTAGATAAGGTAAACCCACTGGGTACCGAGGTCTGTGGTTGGAGTGGCCACCAAATGCTATTTACCATTCTATTACCCGAAGGCCTGACTATTCGTCATCGCTTGACGCTTGGGCCAAGGGGAACCCGACTGAATGTCGCCACCACGGTCATTTCGGATAGAGTTTACTATCCTTTTACCGTTAATCGAGTCTACAACCGTTATGAGCCACAAGGCGATGGCGGTATCAGTTGCGAAGTGACATTGTCCAAAGGCAAGGTATGTACTACGGAGTCTCGATGAGAAAATACTGGCTGCTTTCTCTTGTCTTGGCCCTGACCGCTTGCGGAACATCGCATAAAAAGATCGAAATAGTTGAAGAGGTAGATCTCAGGCCGAAAGTTGGCATAGTGGCATTGCAGGTCCAACAAAATACGCCAGAGCATGAGCGACTAGATGTTAACTTGGCTGTGTTCGATCTGGGCGTCTCGGACGATGCCGAGCTGCAGGCCGGGCGCGGAGTGTTTCCTAAAATCCGCGCAGCGGAGGCACGTTATTTTCCCGTATTGTTAGCCAAAGAAATGATCGATACAAATAGCTGGGGTGTGGTCAGGGTTATTCCCGAGGTTGAGCATTCCGCCGAGTTGCTGGTTACTGGAAAAATCATACGATCAGACGGCCTGCGTCTCGAGCTATACATCAAGGCCGAGGACGCCAGTGGCCGCGTCTGGTTGGATCAGATTTATATCGATGAGACCGAGATAGCTGAATATTCAGTACTTGCCGAAGAAGAGCCTTATATCGATTTGTATCGAAAAATTGCCAATGATTTGCTCGCCGCACGGCGTAGTCTGACCGAGGCTCAGCTCAATAATGTAGCATATGTTGCTTTTTTACGTTATGCCGCCAGCTTGTCGCCTGATGCTTTCGGCCGCCATCTTAGTCAATCTAGCGACGGTACTTTTGTCATCGAGAGGATGCCAGCAAAAAACGATCCTATGATAGCGCGGGTGAACAAAGTACGAAATCTGGAATATCAGTTTATCGATACCATCGACGAGCAGTACATATCTCTTTATAAAGAACTGACACCTACCTACAAGCTATGGCGTAAATTCAGCCGTGAGATGTTGGTCTTTCAGGAGGACTATCAGCAGCGAATGGTTGATAGAGAAAACGACAGTCGTCGCGGCACGTTTTTTTCTATGCAGCAAACCTATAGCGCTTATAAATGGTCGAAAATTCAGGAACAGGACCTGGAGGAGATGGCTCAAGGCTTCAATAATGAAGCGGCACCTACCGTTATGGAAGTACGGGGAGAAGTGCGAAAGCTGGACGGAACTCTGGATTCGCAATATACAGAGTGGCGACAGATTTTACGTGACATCTTTGCCCAGGAAACGGGACTGCCGATGGCAACCGAGTCAGATCTCGATACTTCTCGTTAAACCTGTACCCAATCAAGCGGAATGTTCTCTTCGACTAGCTGGGTAATACTGATGCCTATTATGTCTTTCTCCTGCGCCACCTCAGTGGCAAACTCGGATTCCTTAGAGCTGCGTGAGAATATCTTGGCTTTGGGGTTTTTCTGTTTTAACCACAAAGCGGTACGCAGGTTGTCCTCTTCCCGTCCAGTGCCCAGTACCACTACAGTGTCGGGGCTGTTTAGCTCCACTGCCTGACGTACCTCAGTCCAGGTTTCCGGGTGGGAGATATCACCATCGATAAGAACCAATCGGTAATCCCGTTTAAACGCCATCTGTTCATCTGCAACCAGAATGCGGCGATGAGCATCTGTATCGATGATGACAACGGTGTCCATTTCATCCAGTGCCCGGGCCTGCAGTTCTTCCAGAATTGTCTGCCCAAAGCGCCCAAAACCCGCCAGAACAACAATGTCTTTGGGCTTGGTTTCTTCAAATTGTTTCATTAAGTGTGTGCGTACAAGCCCTGAAGCCGCGAGATGATAAGTATTAAAGGTTTGGCATTCTTGCGCTACTCGGGTGGACATCATGGCGCGCATAAACCGGAGGTTGCCGCAGTGGACAATGACTTTATGGCCGATATTGGGGACTTGTGTTGTGATAATACTCGCAGCTTCGTAGCTGCGAAGGCTATCTTCACATAACAATAATATTTTTGCAGCGCGCTTGAGTTTGAGTTGGCTGAGGAAAAACTTGTGAGTGATATCTCCGATAACCACCTTGGCGTCAAAACTCTGTCGAATTTCGTCTTCCGCGCTTTGCTCGATTTCACGGCACACTACAAGGACAGGCACGCTGGGGTTATGCTTGCGCAATACTCGAAGATAGCTAAGGCACAGTTCGCCGGGGCCTACTACGACAACATGACCTCTAAGGCGCTTTAGCTCCCAGCTTTGCGGCGCAAGCGCTCTAAGAAGAACGTCAATTAAGGTTGTCGCGGCAAGAATAGGCGCGCCAAAATAGGCCATCCAAACAAAAGCTCTGGCAATATTAGGGCCGCCGATTGGCGTGCCGAGATCTACCCCCCCGACCACAAATAGACTCAGGCTATAGTAGGCCATGATAAGTATGTCGTCGCTGGTCATCGGTGGCTTTTCGGTGACAGAAACACCGAGCATAAAGCCTATCAGGGCGCTGAGGAAAAAGTATGCCGCTGCTGCAGCTCGCCAGTTGATTCGTGTAGAGGGGTTGATGAGTGCCACCAATAGAAGGGGTTAATAGAGGATGGCTATTATACAGTATTATTTATCTGGTGGCTCAGAAGCCGAGCTGAATGGAGGTAATGGCCTCTGTATGTTTGACCTCGCGGCTCATTAGGGGCAATCCTGCTTTAGATATTGACGATTATTGATGTTGTCGTAGGCTAGCAGCTTACGTTATGGTTGCATTGATGTGTAATAAGGATTCTATGTAATAAGGCATAAGAAAAACGATGAAAAGATTTACCCGGTATTTAGGCAAGGCGGCGGTATCGGCGTTGTCCGCAGTGGCGCTTTCTGCAGGGGCGCAGGAGTTAGAACCTCGCATCTATACTAATATCCCTATTGATCAAAATTTCCTCGGTATGGTCTATGGCTACACTGAAGGTGCGGTTAACCCCGCAGGGGATCTTCCGCTTGAAGACGGTAACCTGAAATATACTGGTCTGGTGGTGGCTTATTTTAGAACCATGTCACTAGGAGATAAACTCGCCAAGGTCGACGGCAATATTCACTATAGTTGTATCAGTGGCAGTGCTCTGCTCGACGGTGAGCCTATTACTCGCGATGCCTGTACCCAGGGAGATTTACGACTGCGTTTTTCTTATAACTTTTTGGGTTCGCCTGCCTTGAGCCTGCAACAATTTGCAGCCGCTGAAAAACAGATCGCCGCGGGGGTCAGTCTGCAAGTGAGCGTACCTACCGGTGGTTATGAAAGCGATAAGCTCATTAATATTGGTGCTAATAGATGGTTTATTAAACCCGGAATAGGGGTGTCGATACCCTGGAGAAAATGGAGTATTGAGTTTGCCGCCAGCGTCAAAATATTTTCCGAGAATGATGATTACCTGGGTGAGGAGATGCAGCAGGATCCAGTATACAATCTGCAGACCCATCTGATCTACGATATTGCGCGCAGACATTGGCTGGCCTTTGATGCCAATATTTTTATTGGCGGTGATATGGAGGTCGGTGGCAGCCCATTGCCTCCACAAGAGGATAAATCTCGTTTGGGAATAACCTGGGGCATCACACTTAACCGTCAACATGCTATTAAGTTATCTGCTCATACTGGGGCCTTAACTCGAGTCGGTAATGACTCGGATGCCTTATCGGTGGGTTGGACCTATCGCTGGGATTAATTCTATTGCGTCAACATGCTCTTCCAGTAAACGGGTAACTACCTGGCGGTCGGTTTTGCTCAATGTGCTGGGAGGACGGGATTGACTGACGTATTTTGTCCAGGTGGGGAGATTTCTCGATGAAGTCGAATGTTTGAGGAGGCCTATGTATAGAGGGGGTGATGCCTATTGGCATTTTTATAGATTACCCCTTTGTAATGTGCGGTGGTGTTGATCGACATCAATGACTAATGTGGCCTATATTACCCCTGATAGATGCCATCTACCATCATAATCCATCGTGGATAAGAGCATTTTGAACTATCCATTTGTGATGGTTAACCTCGATTTTAATTGAGGGGCGCCTATGTAGTCATCTAGACCGAATAAATTAGTTAATAAAAATATATAGATAACACTAATTAGAGAGGGTAGAACTATGAAGAGCAAGAACCGCTATTGTCTGAATAAAACTCCATTGAGCCTAGCTATCGCTGTTGCCGGTTTGACTGCGGCATCTGCCGCATTAGCCGCAGATGACTTTATGCTTGAGGAAGTGATTGTTACCGCAGAAAAACGCGAACAGTCGTTGCAAGATGTTCCCATTTCATTGGCCGTATTTGATACCAAAGCACTGCAAACCTTGAGAATCTTTGGTATTGAAGATTTGTCAGGCAAAGTGCCGAACATGACGGTTAATCCGTTCAATACCGATCCATCAAGTGTCCGTCTGTTTATTCGCGGTATCGGGCAAAATGATGTGCAGCTTACGCAAGATCCGTCAGTCGCCCTCTACATGGATGGTGTCTATGTAGGTACCAGTATCGGTTCCAGTTTGGAAATGACCGACCTAGAACAGGTTGAAGTTCTGCGTGGTCCGCAAGGTACCTTGTACGGGCGTAATGCAACAGGTGGTGCTGTAAGTCTGCGTTCTGCAAAACCCACTCTGGGAGAGTTTAAGTTCAAGCAGGTATTGGAGGCAGGTAATCTTGGCGCCCAAAAAGCCAAGACTTCATTCAATATCCCGATGGGAGAAAAGGCCGCATTGAAGCTATCGGGCTTGTATTCGAAGCGCGATGGCTTGGTAGAGAACCTAGGGGTAGGTGAAGACTGGGGAACCCACGATCGCACAGGTTGGCGGGCGGATTTCCGAGTTGAATTTTCAGACGATTTCTTAATGGATCTTTCCTACGATAATTCTACTAATGAGGACAGCACCAGCTTTGAACAGACCAAGGGAGGAGAAGTTCTGTTTCCTGTTACTGATCCCTATTTTCTGGGGCCGGCATACGGGTACGGTAGATCCTGGCTTGAAACCGAATTCAGTCAGCCTTCATCAGATAGCCGAATTGATAAGGCCATGCCATACAGAGCACAGCTGGCCAACAAGCTTGAAACCGAAGGCGCTGCACTAAATATGGCCTGGAATGTGTCGGAAAGCTGGACTATTAAATCTATCACGGGTTACAGAAGCTTTGAGTCTGCCCAGCATCATGATGGTACTCCAATGGTACAAGGTGCGATTTCTACCCACCTTTTAGGCGAAAATGATTTCCCCACCAATGTACCGGGTGACGATAATTACAATTTTTTCGCACAATACCCGCCGGGTTTTGGTTTTCCTCACGAGAGCTATGCCTTGACTGCATCGGCGCCTTTAACTGAGTTCGATCAATTCTCCCAAGAATTTCAATTCATCGGTGATACCGAGCTGTTTGGTGGAGGCCTGGATTATGTCGGTGGGCTTTACTATTACAAGGATGAGGCCACTAACGATACTTTAGGTGGTGAGAGTATTCAGGGTCCAACGCCCGGCAACGGAGGTGTACCCACCACATCTGAAAATACTTCCAAGGCTATTTTTGGTCAGGCTACCTGGACTCCCAATGCATTGCAGGATAGTTTGCATATTACTTTAGGCGCTCGTTATTCCAAGGATGAGCGAGAAGCGAGCAGAGTGAACGAAGGTTCCTATACGTTTGCCGAATTAGGCGGGTTTACCTCGGCGAACTGTGCCTATTTCAATGCACAAGGCCTGGCGCCTCAAACCTGTGTAGGGAATGACACTGGCGTCATTGAGGGGGCAAGTTATCAGCAGGACTTTTCTCAGTTCAATCCTGCATTGACGATCGCTTACGACTTCAATGACGATATGAATATGTACTTCAAAATTGTGGAGGGTTATAAATCAGGTGGTACTTCTACACGCTCCGCCAACCCGATAAACTTTGCCCTTGGTTTTGAACCCGAAGAAATTTTGTCCTATGAGCTTGGCTATAAGGGTCAATTGGCGAACAACCGTTTGCGCCTGAACGCGGCCTTATTCAATATGGACATCGATGGATTCCAGGCCAGTGTTCAGACAGGAGCCAATGCTGGAGCCCGAGATTTCGCTGGTATCGACGGTACCAAGATTAAGGGTATTGAGCTCGATGTAACCTGGTTGATTACCGAGAGACTAAGGGTCGCGTTTAATTACGGACATCTTGATACTGAGCTTGGTGCGAAAACGCTGGACACATTACTCTCTACTGGTGAATGGCAAACCACAGTTCTTACCGAGCAAATCGCCTATGCGCCAGAAAACAGCTATACCTTGTCTCTGGATCACGACGTAGAAATTGGCCGCGTTAAGCTGGCAAGCCATATCGGCTATACCCACCAGGATGAAATGGTCACATCCATCAATGTGGCGGATAACCGTAACATTGATAGCTACGGCCTGCTTAATGCCAATTTTAATCTCTATGGTATCGAGGTTCTCAAAGGTGAACTTAGCCTGTCGCTGTGGGGAAAAAACCTCACCGACGAGGAGTTCGTAATCGTTGATACATCGTCACTGCAGTCTCTGGGTGTTACATCCTGGTCTACCTATGGAGCGCCTCGCACCTATGGTCTGACCTTGACCTACCTATACAACTAGGGTAAACCGCAAGCCAAATCAAGGGCACCTTTCGGGGTGCCTTTTTTTGTAATTTGATAAACAATTTCATGAAAAAATAGTGTAGGATGGCGGCCTGCCTCCGTAGCTCAGCTGGATAGAGTAACCGGCTTCGAACCGGTTGGTCGGGAGTTCGAATCTCTCCGGGGGCGCCAAATTCAGATAGGTCTTTAGGGCGAGGGCGAAAAATGCCCCTCGCTATGACCGCTGCCAATACTGATGTCTATTATTTACAGGCCCATTCTCCGGTCTGTTTCGAGCACATGTCCGGCGCACCACGTTTTTCCCATAGACCTACCATATCGAGACTAGTGGCAAGCTCTAAAAAACGCGGGTGAGAAGTAAAGCCCTGCTCAGGGAAGGTCATGGCGATGTAGACTAATAAGTCCGCTGCTGTCATGGCGTCGCCTAAATTGGACAAAAATAGATAATCATAGAATTCATCTTTTCTGCCTCGGGCAAAGTCTAGCAAGGCGCCGATGTTTATTCCCAGGGACAGGGTCGCCGCCTTTTCTGGCGTTAAACGCTCACCGTTGAAATCGGCTTCAATCAGCGGCCTAAAATCGGCCAAATCTATTCCTGCTGCATCCGCGTGGGCCTCGTAGGCAAGGATCGCTGCTTCTATATCACCAGCAATAATTCGGTCAACAAAATAGAAATAAACCGATTCTTCAGTTCCACCCGCCATGGATTTTTCCAGCTGTTGCCGGGCTTCTGTTAACCTTCCATTTGCTCGTAAGGCGACCCCATGTCGTCCTAAATTGACTGGGTTTAACGGGTCAATTCTGATGGCATGCAACGCAATTTCAAGGGATTCGACTAAATATCCCGCTTCGACCAAACTCCATACGATAAACGCATAGCCTTCTCCCCGCTCTGGGGCATCATGAGCGGCCTGCTCAAAGGCAATAATTTCGTTATACCAGTCGTAATCATCCCCGCGTGAGGCAACTTCCACGGCCCGGGCAAGAGGTAGATTGGGGTCAACAGTGAGTGCGTCAAGCGCATATTCATGGGCTCTGAGCATGTTTTCACTTTGACGGCCGTTCTCGTAACCGACCATGCCGTAGGCCGTCATTGCCCTGGCCTCCCAGGCCAAGGCAAACTCCGGGTCATGTATGATGGCCTGTTCAAAGCGTATTAGCGCCTGACGATCCTCCGTAAGATTATAGTTAAAAGCTAGCCCTTCGAGGTAACTAGTATAGGCTTCAAGATTATCGGTGGGTCTATCTCGCACCGCGGTTTCATCGCTTGAAAGTGTAATGTGCAATGCACTGATAATGGCCGCGGCCACTTCGTCCTGGATATCAAATATATCAGACATGTTTTTGTCATAGGTTTCAGACCACAGGTGGTAGCCGTCTGCTACGTTAATCAGCTGGGCGGTGATTCGTAATCTGTCTCCCGAGCGGCGCACAGATCCCTCCAGTACGTTGGCCACGCCCAAGGCGGCACCTATCTCACGGAGGTCTGAATTTTTACCCTTAAATGCAAAACTGGAAGTGCGGCCAGCCACCTTTAGCTGCCTGTTTTTCGCCAGAAGATTTAACAGCTCTTCAGTTAGGCCATCGGCAAAGTAGTCTTTGTCGTCCGACATGTTGACGAAAGGTAAGACGGCTATAGACTTTTCGATTTCAAGCTTCTCTATAACCTGAACATCTGCTTGGGAAGGACTCTCTATCGCATCAGGTGAGCTGCTGCCTCGGTCCCAGATAAGGATGGCGATCGCGATGACCAGCAATACAACGACCGCATGTTCTAGTTTACGCGAGGTATCGGCGGCGATAGATTCCTCCGCGCTTACCTCTGAAGAGCGCTTTAGGCCTGCCGGAGTGAGTTCAAAAGCCCAGGCAAACAAAATAGCAAAAGGCAGACCTATTAGGCCCAGAAACATCACCAGAGTGGGTACCCATTCTGGCAATAACAAGGCGGGGACTGCGATGTCGGTAAACTGGATTACGACCCATCCAAGTACCACATAGGCGACTGCTACGCGAAATACATTACGACGTTTTAGCTCCGAAATCAGATCGCTCATATTGTTATCCTGCCGGGCGATAAGGTCGCTAGTGGGCTAGCGGCCTGTCACGGCAATTTATATGACTTCAGAATAGTTGCCAGTCGTGACTTACGCAAGCTTGGCGATTTCTATTTTAAAAGAACAATCCCAATGTCGGATAATCAATATTGGCATAATCCAGAATGACTTCACGACGGGCAATTTTATACCTGCCCTCTGCTTTGCGCAGGGTATCGCGACGCTGGCCGGCGTAGAGGTAATTGCTACCGCCCGGGCGTGCATAGTGCATATGGAAATTGCTGTAGATGGAGAGTGTGTCTCCATCATTAGCCATGATCTCCACATTGCCCACGATGCGGCGAGTGCGGGCTGGCGGATTCTCTGACCAGGAATTCATTTTGTAGGCCCGCTCAACACGGATCATCAATTGAAAATAACCTTCTTCACGTATTGGGCAGCCGTCAGAATCTTCGCCTTCGAGTTCGCGCTCGACACTGATCATATCTTCGTTGCCACGTTCGCGATTATTCACCATGGGGTTGGTGCGTGAAGGAATAATGTAGCGTAGATCTTCTGTCAGCAGGGCGAACCACTGCTGATATTGGCGGTTATCCAGCATTCTGGCTTCCTGGAAATAAAACTGCTCAATCGACAGTTGCAGTTCGGGGGTCAATGTTAGTTCGCTCATATTATTCCTCCACCGCTTCTAGTGCTTTACGCCAGCGCATAAAAAACGCTCGGGCGTAATGTTCGTTGGCGGTAATGTCTATCATGCCGGGTAGCTCGGGGTGGGGTTTTTCCTCGCCCAAGCCTAAGCCGTAGTAATAGGGTCGGTCATCGGCAAAATCAAAGTTACTGCCCTTGAACTGTTGCGACCATACTTCAGAATCTTCCTGCTCCAGAATTCCGCCGGGCCCAAATAAAGAGCTGTAGTTAGTGCGCAGTATCTTTTTTACATCATCGGGTGCATCGGCGGGTACAACCGACCACGACCAGTATTCCACCTTGCCTGGGCCCCTGGGGTGAGAGACTTTGAACGACGCGTTAGACCAAAGAAACGACAGGTTTGGGTAAACGCCGTAGGTTAAACCTTTCATTCTGGAGCGTATGTCGCCTACCCGTTGTTTGGCTTTTGCCTGGGTTTCACGCAAATATTCATGCACCTCGGGGCCAGCCAATATAGCGCCGGGTGCTTCCATACCCCAGGCGACGCTGTCGACCTCGGCATCTTCAGGCATGAGGCGAAAGGTTGCGCCGTGTCCGGGCTCGGTAACGGCGCTTAAGCCGTAGTCTAGAATTTCCTGATTCGCCTCGGGTGGAATAACCGCAGCATGCAGAAAAGGGCCATGGTTGACATCGCCCAACTGGTTTTCCATCGGCAGTTTCCAGTTGGCTTCGATGACCCAGCGATGAGGCGCGCCGACAAATTCAATGCCACCTTCAAAGCGTTCCAGAAAGGCATCGAGGTAGTAGCGCATGTCACCCAGGTAGTCTTCCAGCGGGATAATATTTTCATCGAAGCTACCAAAATAAAATCCGCGCCAGCTTTCAACACGTGGCACGCGCTTAAGCCCCAGTGCGGATTTATCCGGCTTGGTTTTTACTTCACGTTCTTGCGGTATGGCGACCAGTTCGCCCTCTACGGTATAGGACCAATTATGGTAAGGGCAGACAAAACGCTTGGTATTACCGTGGTCCGCCCTGCATACGGGCAGGCCGCGATGAGTACAGCTATTAATGTTAGCGTAAACCTCGTTGTCGCTACCGCGAGCGAGAATGATCGGGGTTTCGCACATATAGGCCTGCACAAAATCGCCGGGATTCTTAATCTGACTTTCATGGCCGAGAAACAGCCAGGCCTTGCCAAATATGCCTTTCTTTTCCAGCTCATATACATGCTGGTCGGTCCAGCATTTACGGCTAATCAAGGTCGCGTCGTCATTGACCAGGTCGCTTACTTTAATGGGCACCGTTGGGCTCTCCTTGGTTTGCGGAGTGGAAGCATTAATCCGCAGAGCGTAAAAATTATCACTCATTAATTTTAAATGCAAGTTTTTACCGCTTTTAGTCGTTCTGGGGGCGGATTTCTGCTATTTTGGTGTTAATTAAATTAATACTTCGTAATTTATATGTCTAAAATACCATCAAAACAAGCCCTTACCCCTAGGAAAACCAAAGGTGAGCTCACTGCAGATCGCATTTTGGATGCTGCCGAGGGCGTATTTGCAGCCAGAGGTTACCAGAGCGCGTCGCTGCGCGAGATTGCCCAAATAGCGCAAATTAAGGAGCCGGGGCTTTACAACTATTTTAAAGGTAAGCAGGCCCTTTACAGCGCGGTGCTAGACCGGGCGTTAAGCCCCATGGCGCAGGCGATGGAGTCTCATTTAGGTAATGCGCTGAGCTACCAGGACTATGTCGAACTGCCTATTGTGATGACCGACTTGCTCATCGAACACCCGACCATGGCCTCGCTGTTTCAGCAGGCCTTGCAGGGCGACAAAGCAGCGGTTGATAATCTGTTGATCAACCGATGGCTGGAACACTTATTTTCAAAAGGTAAACAAACGATCGACGCACTGGGTATCAATAGCGAACTCGACACCGAGGATATCGCTATTCATATCATCGCTATGTTTAACCTGATTACCGGTTACTTTCTTTCCCAGCGTGCGTTTGCGACGCTGGCCGAAGGCGATATTAGCTCGCCCGAAAACATCGAGAAACAAAAGCGCTTGCTGCGTAGAGTAATCAGGACAATGCTGGTGAGCTGAACGGCTTTAGCACGGCTCGCACAGAAATACCGGGATGTTGCGGTCGGTACGGGCCTGGTATTCATCATAGGCGGGGTAAATACTGATCATCTGCGGCCAGAGTTCGCGTTTTTCGTCATCGTTCACCTGTCGCGCCTGGTATTTCAATGTTTTGCCATCGGCGGTAATAGTCACATTGGGGTTGGCGCGGACACTGTAGACCCAGCCGGGGTTCTGATCGAGGCCGGCCTGGGAGCCCACAAGAATTTTACTGTCTCCGTGGCGTACGTGAATCAACGGGATGTTAATGTGCTTGCCGCTTTTCTTGCCCGTTAGGCCGACCACGCAGATAGGGTAACCCCCCATCGCGGTATGCATTAATTTGCCGAAGCTCAGTTTATAAACCCACACATTCAGCTTGGTGTAGAACTTCATGCCACGTTTGAATTTAGCAGCTCCTTTACCGGTAGGCAGCTTTTTTACATCTTCGCGCCGAGCGTTCACATAATCGTATTTTTGCATGTCCGTTATACCTGTTTTGGTTTATTGCGCGGCTTTAAAACTGACGGGGAGTTTTAGCCAGCCGCGCTGGTTGGTGCTGAAGCTGTGTTCGGCCCGCTCCCTGTCCAGCTGGTAATCTCCCAGTAACCGAAACACTTCTTCGAAGGCGACACGGGCCTCCATGCGGGCCAATTGTACGCCTATACAAGCATGAGGGCCGCCACCGAAAGCCATGTGGCCTGTCAGTTTCATAGTGCGATATATGTCGTAGCGATCCGGCTCTTCAAATCGTCTTTTGTCATGATTGGCTGCATTAAACAGCAGGGCAATTTTATCGCCGGCTTTCATTATTTGGCCGTGCAACTCGGCATCTTTTTTCAGAGTTCTGGTTTCAAGATAGGTAGGGCTGTCATAGCGTAGTGTCTCCTCGACGGCGGACGGAATCAGCGAGTTGTCGCCGAGCAAGTCCTGTTTAAAAGTCGGGTGCAGATCTAGCAGGTTAATCATATTGCCGATCAGCCGAGTGGTGGTTTCGCTGCCGGCGATGGTAATTAAAAAGCCAAATCCTATCGCTTCGTCGCGGTTGATTTCGCCGCTTTGTTCCAGCGCTACAATCTTGCCAATGACATCGTCTTTGGTGGGCTCAAGCTGTCGTTGGTCAAAGGCCTCGTCGTAGTACTGGTAGATGTTTTGGATTGCCTCGACCGCGCGCCGTCCTTCTTCTTTACCGCCGGTGCCATCGATATTTCCGATAGCATGGCCCCAGGCAATAAACTGCTTATCCATTGCCTCGGGTATGCCCAGCAAGCGACCAATGATAGACATGGGCAGTAGGGCCCCAAAATCGGCAGCCAAATCGATTTCACCTTTGTCTAGGTGCGGTTTCAGTAAGCGCTGCGCCTGTTCTCGGACCACGAATTCCAGACTGGTAAACCTCCTGGGGGTCAATATGTCTACCATAAGACGGCGTAGTCGGGTGTGGTAAGGCGGGTCCATAATCAGCAGGAAGGGTTTGAAAAAACTGCCTTCACCGACTACAACGCCACCCTCATTGCTAAAAGTTTCCCAGTCGTGAAGGGCAGTGCGTACATCGTCAAAGCGAGACAGCGCCCAAAATTGATATTGCTCACTCCAGTAGACTGGCGCGTCATTGTGCATGGCTTGATAGGTGCTCCAGGGGTCGCGGTGAAAGTCGGGGCTTCGGGGGTCAAACTCGACCGCGGGTTTGGCGCTGGACATAGATTTTGTCTCCAGTGAACACTATGTGGTTTGGAAATAGCATACGATGATTGTGTCTGGCCGTCTGCTTCCATTTGTTAATCATGCTAAGTGAACAGTTGGTAGATTAGGCTGCAATAGTTTTTCAACGTGAAGTGGACGGGGAACTGCTAAGCTACACCGAATAAGAGTGAAAGAGATGTTGAGGTGAACCGCCTCCCGGTCATCAAGACCAGGAGGCAATAATTTTAGAGTGGAAACGTGTAAACAAGGCCCAGTGATATTACATCTATATCGGTTTCGAGTAAGGGCGACTTAACGTCAAAGTAGCGCTCGTACTCCCCACGGATAGACCATCCGTTACGGAACGCATATTCCAGCCCCAAGCCACCTATCAGGCTGGCGCCCTTTTTATCCTCTGACCCGGAGAGGGGCTCAGTCAGGTCACTAGCAGAGAGGGTCCCGTCTGTCTGGCCGTAGTAGCCACCCAGCTTGCCATAAATAGAGAATGCGTCTGTGACAGGAAATGCTCCTAGAGCAACGAGACTAAAGCCTTTCGATTCTGTTGAAATGTTAACGGCGCCTGAAACCTCTGCATCGCCCGCATCATGATTAATTGCGTCGAAAGCATAGGAAGTGCTCGCCTCACCCAGGTCAATATAGGCAACTTCCACAGCAAAATTAGGATTAAACCGACGGCCAATAAAAAAGCTATAAGCGCTGTCTTTATCGTCGCTCGATATCTTTTCGTCGGTAATAGTGATGTTGAAGTCTAAATCAGCGTCATCCAGGAGATCCGGCACTGATGGTATATCTTTAACCCCGGTTTCGCCGAATTTAGCACCAAAGTAGTAGCCTTGGTCAGCCGCCAGAGCGGGCATTGCGATGGCTGTTAGTAGTACGCTTCGTATAATAATTGAGTGTGACTTCTTCATAATGTAACTCCCTGTGTGTTGAGTGCTCTTTAGAATCACCAATTAAACCCCAGTGATTAACCATGAGTATAGTAAGGCTATCGGAAAATTCCAGCGTCTTGCTACAAAATGAGACATGGTGATCAATACGTAGCTCAAACTAAAAGGGTATCATCCCGACAGTCGGCTAGACGATTAACGAGGGAGGCAATAAAATTGAGAACGACTATTGGCGTATTGGCCGCACTAATGCTCACTGCGGTACTTTCGAGCGTGTTTTTGTCTCGGCCTGCTTTTGACGAATCGCTGGATGAAAATGTATTCGACGGCTTAAGTATTGCGCCATTAGATCAGGCCCTGACTCTGGCCCGGACCTTATCCGGTAAGGTTGTACTGGTTACTGAGGCCAGTACCGACGGTATTCTTGCAGTTGAGGTGGTATCAGCTTCGGGTCAGCCTTATGTAGATGCCCGGGACGCCTATAAGCAGCTGGGGTTAGTCGGGCTGCAACAGCTGTATCAATCTTCCGATTTACAATCGTTACGATGGAGCGAGTTGAGTACCCCAATAGCAGAAAATTATCCTCACATCGCGGCAGGCACTAACTATCGTTCTCATGCCGAAGAAGTAGGCTTGGATGGCGAGCCGTTTCTATTTCCCAAGCTTTCTCACGCCTCAGTCTGGAATGCGCCAGTCGTTGATATCGGCCGCCTGGATTATGAGGTTGAACTTTGCGCCGCGCTCTTAACGCCTCATTCGAAAAATGAACCGGCTGCACTGGGCTATATTCTGTGTGGCGATTTCACCGACCGCTGGACCATGGTGAAAGACATGGATTTGGGCGGAGTGATGGGTCGAACGGGCTTTCCGACTGGCAAGGGTGGCGATAGCCGTCTACCTATAGGGTCACTTTTAGTGATCCCTTACAGCGATGACTTCTACAAAAGTATCGAGCTGAGCTTGTATGTGAACGAAGCCCTGCGGCAACAGACCGGCGCAGATAAAATGGTCTGGTCCCCTCAGGAATTACTTGCCCGAGCCTTGGCAGATTGCCAGTCTCCGTATCAAAATGGGCCGGCGATTGTCTATATTACAGATTGCCAAAGCATACCGGCGGGGACTCTTATTCTCACCGGTACGCCGGCGGGTGTGATGTTCCATATAGCCACTTTATGGAGCCCCTGGGCTTATTTACAAGAGGGCGATGTGGTAACGAGCTTTGGCACTTATTTAGGGCTTTTGCGCAACGAGATTGTAGACGAATAAATAACGGCGGTATTGGCCGTTTCGTATACTCACCTCGCTACTCGGTAAAGCCATAAGGATCATAGGCGCTACAGCCATCACGTCCCAGGTTTTGGTATTCATCCAAGTCTCCAAACTCTGTGGTTTGATAGGTGTCGATAAACAGCGTGGCGTATAAGCCACATAAGTCCTCCTGATTCGCGATCATCGCATCGTTGGTCATTCGTTGTTTGATGCTCTCGGCTGTCAGCAACAGATCGCTCATACGAATCCCTCCGTCGGCCTCGGTATCAAATACAATCATTTTATCACCATCATTATTCCAGGGCGTCCAGGCTGCTTGTTTTCCGTCGCGGCCTTGACCGGGTTTGCCGTTATGCGCGAACTCGCCCCAGTAATTCATCATCGCATCGGAAAGCGCCAGGCGCCCGGGCTCGTTTTCTTCAGATAAAAGGTAGGGAATACTGATGCCGCCCACGAAGTCGCCAAAGACATAGCTAATTTCCAGGCCGTGGCCGGCGCCTAAAAGAGCAGGGAAGTTGATCATCCAATTAACCGGAGATTCGTCCCAGTCGAAGCGATAAGCATACACATCGTCTTGTGTCTCGCTCAGTATCAGCGCCGCTTCATCTACCGATAAGGCCTTCCATTGGTCGGACAGATAGGCAGCGTGATGATCGTAGACTGCCTGGTCATCAATACGCGGTATGACGCCAAACCATTGAGACACAAAACGAGGGTCTTGAGCCAAAAATACTTTGGCTTCGTCACGGTTGGTGCCCAATATCATGGGCACTGCATTGTACTTAGCCGGGTCGTCAAACCGTTCAAGCAAAGATTCCAGCGGAAGAACGTGGCCATCACGCAGGTTTTGCGGTGACGAATACATACCAAATCCTGCCGTTTCGATAGCACTAAATAATTGCTCGACACTTTGATCACGCATAAAGCCGATCAGTTCCTCATCGCTCATCGAGTTTATAAGAGTCTTTGCCTCTTCACGATTTTCAGCTCGGTTTTGCCTGACCAGTACGCCGTTGATAAATTCGTTGGAGCTGAGGCTTGCGCCAGGTTCAGTATCGTCTCGATAGTTTTCAGCACGACTTTTTATGGTCGTACCATTAGAGCCGCTTTGTACTATGGCCTTGTGGAACAAGCCAGCAGCCCGCGGTGAACCAATCAGCGAATAAGTATCACGACCACCGGCCGACTCGCCAAAAATAGTGACATTGTCGGGGTCGCCACCAAAAGCCGATATATTTTTTTGCACCCATTTTAGTGCCGCTATCATATCCAGCGTACCGTAGTTGCCAGAGGCATCTTCCAGCGTTTCTGATGTATTGCGAATGGCCTCATGGCCCAGCCAGCCCAAAACTCCCATGCGATAGTTGAGGGCAACAAAAACAACCTCCTGGCTGCCAGCTAAATGATGCCCTTGATAGGTATTAGCGGTACCAATGGTATTGCCGCCGCCGTGTATCCACACCATCACTGGTAGTCGTTGGTCGCCCTGGGCTACGCTTTGTGCATCACTTGTGGGTGCCCAAATGTTAAGAAACAGGCAGTCTTCATCGCCAGCAACTTCGCCCTCAGTTCCCGTTAGACCGGATAGAGGTCCCCAATACTGAATGCAGGGCGAGCCATAGCTAAGCGCTTCGAGTGGTTGGGCGGTGGTAGTGATTGCTCTTGGTGCTCGCCAGCGCAAATCACCGATGGGAGCCTGAGCAAAGGGGATACCTAACCAGGCTTGCGTATTATAGCGATCAGCAAAGCCGGTAAAGGTGCCTGCAGGAGAGTTCCGTGTGGATGACGGCTCGGCCGTGCGCTCGGTAGTATCTACCATTGAAGGCAGTTGCCGAGTATCTTCGAAAAACAAGCTACCAATAAATACCAGCCCAATAATAACGATGACAATAACCAGCGCTTTTTTCATTGCGGTCGAATTCCTCTAGTGATTTTTATAGTGTGCACTTAGTTTGAGGGAATTCAGTCTACGATAATATTTACTGTTTCGTCATCACGATTTTGCTGCCAGAAAATTAAGGCGGTCTTGATGTGCCGGACAATGGCAGTGATTGAGTTTGGCAAAAGAGGTTGTTAATGGCTGGGAGCTTGGGTTATGACGCTTTTATAATTTGTAAAAGGTTTTGTGCGTGCTCTGCCGCGGTGATGCCAAGGCTAGTGAGGTAGCCGCCGTCGGCTTGTGAAATCAAGCCTTTATCGAAAAGGCGCTGTGTGGCTGCAATGGAATCTTTGCTAGCTGAGCTATGGACTTTTATGCCTTCCTGGTTGCTATGTAAGTTGTAACAAGCAAGGATGTTTAACTCTTCGATCATCTCGTGGTTATAAGACATATGCCAATCCCGTCAGTAGAGTTTTAGTTAAATTAGCAAACTCATCGCGGTGGGGCTAGTCTTTTTGTCAATAAAAGTTTGAAGGATACCTATGACAAAGTCGCATTGTGGCTAATACCGGTGGTGTTACCGGTTTAGTTGGTGCAATGCTTGACGTTACTGAGAGATACTTGAAAGAAAACTCTTCTGGTTGGCCGGTTTGGATGAATTGACCAGCCTTTTATTTTACAAAGCTAATAACACCGTAGCTCAGATTACTGCCCTCAGTGCGTCGATATTAATGATTTCCAGGCCACGATAGACCCGAACAATAAAGCCTTTTGATTCCCATGATTTAAGGATTTTATTGGTACTTTGCCGCGAAATACCAATAAGCGAACCCAATTCCTGTTGACTGATTTCAATGTTCAAGCGCTTACTGTCTGTACTCCGTTGCAATAGCCGTCTGGCCAGGCGCTGTTCTGGCGAACACACCAAAAGATCGTCGACGGCGGTGAACGCCTGCCGACAGTGGCCACAAAGTAGCAGAACCATTGCCCGATAGACCTCGGGGAAGCTGAAACACAGATCCATAACAACTTTTTTGGGCAGTATCGCCAATTCGGACTCAATCAGGGCGTGGGCATCATGGGTTCGCGGGCCACCGTCGAGTAGGGCGATTTCACCAAACCATTGCCCGGGCAATATTCGGGTGAAAACGATTTCATCGCCTGCAAAGCTAGTGGCGCTGACTCGTACCTCCCCACTGAGAACACCATATAACCCATCAGCAGGTGCGCCTTTGGCCTGAACACTCTGGTTTTCCTTGAAGCGCCGAACTTTCGCCGCCTGGATCAATCGTTCGGTCGCCTGGCTCGGCAAACCTGCCAGCCATTCATTTTCAGTCAATAAACCTAGAGTCAATTTATGCTCCACCACGCGACACTCCAATAATGGCTGTCTTTGGACAACTGTAAAGCTGTTGACAGTCTAGCTCGGCTTCGGCATGGATAATAGCTCGTTCTACAAAGGGGAATAGCATGCAATCATCGACTACTGAATTCACACAGACGGTTAAACAGCAAGTCAGTGCTGAAGAATGGCAGCTGCGTGTTGACCTGGCTGCCGCTTACCGATTGGTAGCCGCCTATGGTTGGGACGATCTTGTTTTTACCCATATCTCGGCTCGAGTCCCAGGCGCAGATCACCACTTTCTTATAAACCCCTATGGCTTTATGTTTGAGGAGATTACTGCAAGCAGCCTGGTTAAAGTTGACCTTGACGGCAATAAAGTACTGGGATCTCCCTACGAAATAAACCCGGCGGGCTTCACGATTCACAGTGCTGTTCATGCGGCCCGAGACGACGCTCAATGTGTGATGCACACCCATACGATTAATGGCGTTGCGGTTTCGGCCCAGCAAGAAGGCTTGCTGCCATTGTCGCAACAGTCCTTGTTTGCACTTTCCGGCATGAGTTACCACGGCTACGAAGGTGTTGCTCTTCGAGATGACGAGAAGCCTCGACTAGTCGATGATCTGGGCACCAATACTTTTATGATCCTCAGAAATCACGGCTTGTTGACGTGCGCACCAACCATAGCCGACACCTTTTTGGCCATGTACATTCTGGAATCCGCATGCACCATTCAGCTGCGGGCTCAAGGCGCACAGAACCTCTTACAGGTTCCTGTTGAAATTGTCTCCACAATGCGTGAACAAGCAGGCGCCGTGACCCGTAATATGGGAGGAGCGCTCGCCTGGCCTGGCTTGTTACGTAAACTCGATCGTTCTGATCCTTCATTCCGCGACTGATGTTGCCTAGCTAGGCAATATCAAGCCAGCTATGGGAAAACGATGTTACCGGTAGTGCGGGTACTTCCATTAAGGCGGTAAGTTACTTTCTAAATAATGCAGCATATTTTCACCCATAACTTTGCGAATCTGCTCCTCAGTAAGGCCCGATTCAAGCAATTCATGGGTGACAACCGCAAGTTCACTGCCATCAAAGGCGGTGGTCACAGTGCCATCGAAATCTGAGCCCAGCGCCACATGGTCTTCACCCAGCAAAGCAATGCCATAGACAATCGCCTCTGCCACTGTTGCAGGGCTAGTGCCACAGATTGCGCCGTCCCAATAACCCACAGCGATTAATCCTCCTTTTGCGGCAATTTCTTGCATTAGTGCATCACTGATATTGCGGGCCGACTGGCAGTGCCCCTGAAAGCCGGTATGACTTACCAGTAGCGGCTTATCACTGAGCGCCAAGGTATCTCTAACCACATTTTCTGATGAGTGGGAGACATCCAGCATAATCCCCAGCAGCTGCATTTTCGCGATAGCGTCGCGGCCAAATTGGCTTAGCCCTGCACCGCTAGTGCCATGCAGTGAACCGCCGAGTTTATTATCGAAAAAATGTTGCAGGCTCATCATGCGAAAGCCCTTATCAAATAGGCGCTGAATATTATCCAGATTGCCATCCAGGGCATGGGAGCCTTCAGTACCCAACAGGCCGCCAATCAACCTTGGGTTGCTAACACGCTGTGCTATAAATTCTGCCAGCCCGGACTGAGAGGTAATCAGCATAAGGTTTTGGCTATCGTGCTGAGCAAGTTGGTGAAGTTTGTCTGCCTGAAAAATGGCCCGTTCGGTAAGGCTGGTCCAAGTGGCTACTGGCCAGCGCTGGGTCACGGCTAACAGCGTTATACTGTCGGAAGTTTCAGCCTCATTACTGTCGTAGTTTAGTCCACTGGGAGTTTTGGTGACCGTGGTAAACATCTGCAGTGCCATATTGCCACGCTGCATACGAGGAATATCCAGATGTCCGTAGTCATACTCTTCGCTTAGATCTCTGGCCCAAAGCAAACTGTCTGCATGCCAGTCACCAATAAGCAGTGTTTTATGCAGTTGCGCTGCCCGCTCAGATACAGCGTAGGGCTGATGTGGTACAACAACATTTTGGATGTTATCGGCAATCCGCGGACCAAAGGCAAAAAAGCCAACTACCACGGCGAGGGCTAATAACGTTGCAAGCCACGTTTTATTCATTATGTGTTTCCAGTCTTAAGGTCAGCCAATAATTTGTGGGCTGCCAGCATAAATAATGTGGCGGAGGTCAAATTAATAAATGACACTATGCCGATGGAATAGTGCGCTTACTTGAGCTCACCATCGTATAAGCAATAGCCATTGGAGGGGGTGTGGTAGCGGGCTGATTCATATAGCTGTTCTCGTTATTATAATTTCGCTTGATCGCCAACATTACAGTAATGGCAATGAAATAACTACGGCCTAATGAATCTGGAGCGATAGGTGGAATACACAGCCTTTTGCCCCAATTTTCTGTCGAAAACAGATTGTCAGCAATCGATTATTTAGGCCAAATTGTCCGGAAGCCATCCACAAAGACTCAGTCAAAGCGTCGATTTAAATTTACCGACCACATCCACTCATGGATATTTTGCTGACCAATACCTATGTCGCTGATCGTATGGCAGGTGGTATTCAGAGGGATAAGAAAGCCGCCAAAGACAAGCAGCACCACAGCAAGTAGCAACATGGTGGAAATGGTCTACACTTTACTCCTCGGTGACTCTCCGGAGCCTCCTCAAAAAGTTAATTCCCTCAGAAAACTAGCAAGGAGTAATAATCATGAACATTCCTGGCAGTAAACTATTGGCAATAGTGGCTGGCTTAACCGTATTTGGTAGCGCCATGGCCGCCGACAATATCGAGACGAAAATAGCCCACGCAAGAACGGCTGCACCAGCTTCAATCAGCGCTGGTGCGAGCATAGTTATTGAAGGCCAAGTAGTGGTCGAAGGCAGCAACGGCTGGACTTGTATGCCTGATACTATGGCGATGGACAACGCACCAATGTGTAATGACGCTATGTGGTTAAAAATGCTGAATGCAGTTGGCAGCAAGGGCGATTTCCTGGCTAATGGCATTGGCATATCCTATATGCTCCAGGGCGACGAGGGCGCGGGAGTAAGTAACTCAGACCCCTATCATCCCGACCCGAAGAACGCGGCCGACTATGTGGAAACTGGACCGCATTTGATGATTATTGTGCCAAAAGAGTTACTTAAAGGAATCACTGAGGACCCCACAGTTGGCGGCCCCTATGTGATGTGGGGAGACACTCCCTACGCCCACATCATGGTTCCCGTGGCTGATCTGGAGTAAGTTGGTTAACGGTACCTCGGCACACTCTCGCTGAGGTGTCGAAACTTCGATCGACGGCATGTCATCCGGCATGCCGCGCTGGGATACTGCGAAGCCTGAAAAGCCATTGAAACAGGTTGTCAGTAATCGATTATCGCGGATGAGGTGAGTGCCCACGTAACCGTGCCCATCTTCAATACGCAAGCAGGGCACCATTACCGCCGCATCTCAGCAATTTTGGTTTTCGAAAACCAGGTAAAAAGCACGGGTAGTACAAACAAGGTCAATAAGGTTGCGGTAATTAAGCCACCTACAATAACGCTTGCTAGTGGTCGTTGAATTTCAGCGCCAACACCGTTCGACATCAATAGGGGTATTAGGCCTAATGCCGAAGTGATCGCCGTCATTAGAACCGGACGTAGCCGTGACGCGGCACCTTCAAACACTGCCTGCGATATATCGCGACCATCTTGAATACGCTGATTGATGCTTTCAACCATCACCACGCCGTTGAGTACCGCAACACCAAAAAGCGTAATGAAACCGACAGAGCTTGGTACAGATAAATACTGCCCTGATATGTACAGTGAGAATATACCGCCTATCACTGCCAAAGGGACATTGACCAAAATCAGCATGGCCTGTCCGGTAGAACCAAAGGCAAAGTATAGTAGCAATGCAATTAGGCCCAATGACACAGGTAAGACGATGGCAAGTCGGGCTTGGGCGCGTTGTTGGCTTTCAAACTGGCCACCAATAGTCACCGAATAACCTGCTGGCAAAACGATGCTGGAGTCGACAAGACGACGAATATCGGCCACGACGCTACCCATATCTCGAGCTTGAACGTTGGCCTGTATAACCACCCGGCGTTGGACGTCATCACGGCGCACTTGCGGCGGACCGGATTCAAGAGCAATTTCAGCGATATCTCCTAATCTAACCCATGCACCGGTTGGCGATTGTATGCGCAACTCCGCTATGGCTTCGCGAGTATTGCGACTCTTTTCTTGCAAGCGCACATAAATGTCATAACGTTCATTGCCGTTAATCACCTGACCAGCCGTAGTGCCGCCGATACCATCTTTAACCAAATTCATAACATCGCCAACAGAAAGCCCAAAGCGGGACAGTTGTTGACGGTTTGGTTTAACTACGAGTTGCGCTTCTCCAGCAATTTGTTCAATGGCCACATCACGAGTTCCATCAACGGTCCTAATTAAGGCTTCGATTTCCTGGCCTTTTGACGCAAGTATCTCTAGATCAGGTCCGAACAATTTGATCGCAAGCTGAGCCTTAACACCGGAAAGCAATTCATCAACTCGCGTTGCAATCGGTTGTGAGAAATTCAGTAGCAGACCCGGGAATTGTTCTAACTCGATCTCCATCAAACGTTGCAGTTCATAGCGATCCGCGGCACTCGTCCATTCATCTACAGGTTTTAGGCCGATATAAATCTCTATATTGTTGACTGGCTCCGGGTCACCTCCAATTTCTGCTCGTCCCATGCGGCTTAAGGCATATGTTACCTCAGGAAATGCCATCAGCTTTTGTTCCAGGATGGGAGCGACCTGTAATGCCGTTTCTAAACTTGATGAGGGTGCCAAGGTTGCACGCAAGTTGATTGTGCCTTCCTCTAGTTCGGGCACAAACTCAGTACCAATCTGTGGTAGTAGCGCTACGGCGGTAGCCAACAACATAAACGATAACCCTATAACTATTTTTTTACGATCTATCGCTATAGCCAAACCTTTGCGGTACCAGCGGTCTAGCGGACGCAAAATAATACTTTCGCGTTCTCTTATGCCTTTTTTGAATAGGTAGGTCGCCATGGCGGGCACCACTATTAGTGCGACCAATATCGCCGAGACAATAGCCAAAACAATGCTAATAGCCATCGGGTGGAATAATTTGGCTTCAACTCCTTCAAAACTAAACAATGGCATAAATACCACCAGAATTATCGAAGCGGCGAAAAATACCGGGCGAGCTACTTCTTTACCCGCTTGCTTTAATCTAAGCGGAACACCTGTCTCGTTAGGTTCCTCATCGTAAGGCCGGCTAAGGTGCTTAAACATATTCTCGACCATTACCACGGAGCCATCGACCAATATACCAATGGCAACAGCAATGCCGCCTAAGGACATCAAATTGGCCGATAGCCCCAGGTAGGACATAATCATCAGGGTGATTGCGATTGATATTGGAATTGAAATCAATACCAGCAGAGTTGCGCGTAAGTTCATCAAAAACAAAGCAAGGACAATAGCGATAAAAATGAAGGCGATGATGAGCGAATCAACCACTGTTTTTACCGCACTAATAATTAGATCTGACTGGTCATAAAACGGTTCAAAACGCACGCCTTGGGGTAAAGCCTGTTTGATCAAAGGTAGGCGCGCAGTGATACCATCGATGGTTGTCTTGGTATTGGCCCCCATACGTTTTAGCACAATGCCGGAAACCACTTCGCCCAGTTTTTCGATATCGCCATTTTCATCGCGACGCGTCATTGTGACTGCACCTTGACGAATTTCACTGCCAAGCGCTACCGTTGCAACATCAGCCACTGTGACCACCGTACCCTCAACCGTCTTAACCGGAACTTGGCGTATATCGCTTAGCCCGGCTTCGCCGCCACTAAACCAGCCAGTTCCCCGGATAACCAACTGTTCCTGACCGCGGTTCATGTACCAGCCGCCAACATTGCTATTATTGTTGTCTAATGCCTTAACAATATCGTTCTGGCTCAATTCGTAAGACAACAATTTACTTGGCTCAATGTTCACCTGATATTGGCGAACGTTACCGCCAAAAGACAAAACATCTGTCACGCCATCAACCGGCATAACAAGCAGCTTTACAATCCAATCGTTAAGGCTTCGCAAAGCCATTGAGTCATAACCGGCATCTTTATCGGCGATGAGTAAATATTGAAATACTTGCCCGAGTCCCGAGGTATTTGGCCCCATTTCTGGTGTGCCCACCCCGGCCGGTATTAGCTCTTTTGCCGCTTGCAGGCGTTCAAAAACCAACTGTCGAGCGAAATAAATATCGGTGCCTTCCTTAAAAACTACCGTAACACCCGATAGGCCTGTTTTAGAGATAGACCGTACTTGATCGACATCAGGCATTGCATACATCACCGCCTCAATCGGATAAGTAATTAGTTGTTCGACTTCTTCTGCGGCAAGCCCAGGCGCTTCAGTATTGACTACAACCTGTACGTTAGTGACATCTGGAAAAGCATCCAGATTGAGTTTGGGGATAATGAACACAGAGTTCACCAGTGTCGCTGTTAATATCAACATCACCAATAGGCGATTGTTGACAGAAAAATCAATGAGTTTATTAAACATAATTTCCTGCTCCTTTCACCTTGTGGTTAGTGGCCGTGTGGGTCAAATCCGCCTTTTGCAATTTCTGATGCGACAAAGAATGCTCCGCTAATTACTATGCGTGTTTGTGGGGCTATGCCAGAAATTTCTCGATATGCGCCCAGCGAACGCCCCAATTTAACTTCTACAGCGGTAAATTTACCGGGGTGATCTTCAGTAAATACGGTCCAATCACCATCGCTAGAGAGCATCAGTGCTGATTCAGGTACGGCCATCACATCATTGTCAGTTTCAAAGCGAAAATTCACGTTAACAAACATGCCGGGATGTAAACGGTCATCAAAATTTTCAACCGCCAAACGTACGATACGGGTACGTGTTTTGGGATCTATGGTGTGTGCTTCTTGAATAACGGTGGCAATAAAGGATTCATCGGCCATCTCGATAACAGCCTGCGTGCCTATCGGCAAATTTAGACGTTTGTTTGGCGATACACGTGCTTCAACCCAAAGCTCGCTTTCGTCCGCTAGTACCATAATGGCTTCACCGGCTGAGACGCGCTGGCCTTGATAGAAGTCATCGCTGAGTACCGCACCCTCGCGTTGTGCGATCAGCGTATACTCACCCAGTACACCAATGTTGGGGTTTGATGAGTAATTTTTTACAACCCGAGCAATGGCCGCATCGGTTAAACCAAAGGCCTGTAGACGACTATAAGCGGCAATATAATCGGTTTCTGAGCTCAATAACCGGCTTTCACTGACGGTTTTTTTACCCAGTTTTTTGTTACGTTGCCAATCATTGTAAGCCACCCGGTAATTGGCTTGTGCTTGCGCTACTGACTCACTAAAAAGAGTGACTAGCTCATCGCCCTTTTCGACATGTTGCCCTAGCGTGGCATGTCGAGAAACGATAACCGACTCAGTGCGCGGCGAAACAATATAACTTTTGTAGCCATTGGCCTTAATTTCGCCAGGCGCATATAAGTTGTCAGCAAATATTTGCGGAGTGATGGGCTCAACACGAATACCCGCAAGGGCCATTTGCTCAGGGCTAAAGCTAATACCTTCTTCGTGGGCTAGGTCGCCCGACTCATTACCGTTTTTGCTGTCTTGGTTAGCGGGATCAATCTCGTCATGCAGGTGATCGACGTCGGATGGAGAATCTTTATGCTTAAGCGTTTTTACATCGTCATAGATAAGTTCTTTATGAACGTGTTGCTGTGCAGACGATGTTTCAGTATTGGATGTTATGTCGGTTTTCTCTGCCGTACATATATTTGAGGCGCTAGAAATAATCGCTGCGATTACCAGGCCACGGAATTTAAATTGACTCATTGTGATTCTCTTAACTATGTTCTAAATAGAATGCGAATCGAGGTTTCTAGCAAATCATCGGCAATAGAATATAAAGGACGATATGGCTTCAACTAATTCGATCAGCAACAGGTATAGATTGAGCGCAAGAATCAAGATATAGGAGGGCGGTGTTTCGGGGTGATCCTGAGTGAAAATAGTGAGGTATTTTTCATGATAGGGCGAGTGTTGTTTTCACGTAATTTAGGCGAATCTTCACTGCCAATAATATAAGCCCCTGTGGGAGTGTGGCAATGACAGCAATGATGACAATCAAATGCGTCTTGCTGGCCATTTTCATCGGCAGCATCACTGGATGCGAGTGATCCTTCCACATGTGAATGATGAGATTCGTCTAAATCTAGATGAGATAAGCTTCGATTAGTATCGGGCTTTTGATGCGAGCTATGAGAATCGAACGCAGCAGCAATTGTTTGACTGGCAAACAAAACGGCAAGCATTACAACAACTGCACGAGCAAACAAGGGGGAATCTCATTTCGAAATGGATGCGTAGTGTAAAATATTTAGTTGGTAGCTTCAATAACGCGCTTTGAAGTTATTTAGGCAGTTGATAAAAAAATGAGAAAATATCGGTAGAAATACGTCCATTGGCCGAGGTTTCGCCGGAATAAAGACGGTTAACAATCGTGTGTAACAGATTTGATTGGCGCTTGTATGGTAAACAGACTGAAGTTCCGCCACAGAGCGGGATGGGATATTCCTACTGACTTAGATTAATAGGCGAAAGAGGAGTCTTAGAGTAGGGGCAATTTGCTTGCTGAACGATAAGCTATTACTGTCTTTGTTCTTATCACATGTGGAGTCTGGCTGATGCCAATCGATCGTCTGCGCAAATGCACACGTTACTTTATATTGCTATTGGCTGCCTGCTTGCCTATATCGGCTGTCCATGCTGTTACGCCGGTAGCTGAAGTATTTGAATTCGAGCATCGAAACCAACTTATTTTGGATATTGAGGCGGCCTTGGCTCAGGCTCAGGCGAGCCAGGGTATTATTCCACAATGGGCCGCCGATGAAATAACGGCCAAGGCGCAGCTCCAATACCTTCCCGCGGATGAGCTGGCAGTGGAATATAGAAAGGTCCAGCATCGCATGGTCGCGCTGCTGAACGTTTGGACTTCCTATATGGAGCATGGGGCCGGGGAATATGTGCATTTCGGTACTACCACGGTTGACGTATATGATAATGCGCTCGTTCTGCAGTTACGGCAGGCGACCCGCTTCTTGATTACCGATATGCAGCTAATTGAGGACAGCCTTATCGCTCTGGCACGGGCGCACAGAGACACGGTAATGATGGGCAGAACCCTGGGCCAGCATGCCTTGCCGATTACTTTTGGTAAGAAAGTGAGCGGATGGTTAGGCGAGAACCGACGAAACATAGAGCGCTTGAAGACGGTTGCTCACCAGCTTGATCAATCGGGTATTTTGAAGGGTGCCGTAGGTAGCTATTTGGGGCTCGGAGATAAAGCGTTAGAGACAGAGCAGCTTTTTGTTGCTCAGCTGGGTTTGACTACTGCCTATCCTGATGACTGGCATGGCGCGCGCGATGTGCTGGCGGATTACGCCCTCACTCTTGCGCTTATTAGCAAGGCCATGGGTCGTATTGGTAATGAGCTTTTCCTGTTACAGATGACCGATATCGGTGAGACTCAAGAGGTTCTGCCTGATTCGGTCGTGGGCAGCAGTACCATGCCGCATAAGAAAAACCCTAAGAAACCCGACGCGCTTGTTTATTACTCGCGCACCATCCCACGCTTGGCCGAAGTAGTTCTTGATGATGTGATTAATAGTTTTGAGCGCGATAGCACCTCTCGATCGGCAGGCGTATTGGCGGAAATTTCAATCGAAGCAGAACGCATGTTGAAGACGGCCGACGCTTTGTTGTCCGGGCTGCAGGTCAATGCCGCAGTAATGACGGCTAATCTATCGAAGACTCAAGGGCTTATACTGTCTCAGCGCGTCACTTTTGCATTGGCCGAGCATATCGGTAAGACCACGGCTAATAGTCTGATGCACGAGGTTGCTCAGGCTGCCATTGTTGAGGGCACAAGCTTGGGTGTTGCTCTGCGCTCACGGCCAGATATAACACGCTATTTTGGCCCTGGTGAATTAGACCGCCTGCTGGAGCCGACAACCTATACCGGTCTGGACGGCGAGTTGGTCGACAGAGTTATTAGCTGGTGTCTGGAGTTGCGCAAGAGCGACCCCTGATTCTTTGTTCGAGTTTACTGTAGTACCACGGGCGCCCAAAATAGTGAGATTAATGCCAGAACAATAGCCCCTGCGAGATTGAGCACCAAACCGGCACGTATCATTTGCGGTATTTTTATCATTCCCGAAGCAAAAACAATGGCATTTGGGGGTGTTGCCACCGGCAACATAAAGGCACAGCTGGCTGCAAGGGTTACCGGAACCAATAAGACCAGAGGCGGCACTCCGGCTTCTAAAGCAATGGCTCCCATTACTGGCAGGAAGGTGGCGGTGGTAGCCAGGTTACTGGTCAGCTCCGTGAGAAAGATCACCATGATGACGGCGGCCAATACAAGCATGGTTACGCCGAAGGCTCCGAAGATAGCGAGACTCGCGCCCAGCCAGGCGGCTAGTCCCGAAGCGGACACCGCCGCCGCTAGACTTAGTCCGCCGCCGAACAGTACCAAAACGCCCCAGGGCAACCTATTTGCGTCATGCCATGACATTAATTGCGGGGTTTTGTTGCTGCCGCTTGGGATTAAAAATAGAAGTACAGCGGCGGCCATTACGATACCGGGATCGGATAGACCAGAGATATTGAAGGCTTCGGACAGGGGACGCCGCAGCATCCACAGGGCAATCACGCAGGAGAAGATAACCGCAACGCGCCGCTCAGCTTTTGTCATGGGGCCAATTTCGGCGTGCATCTTGCCTAAGTGAGACTTTACCTCGTCACTTTCCTGAATATCTACAGGGAAAACGAATCGAGTAAGTGTCAGCCAGGCGATGGGCAGCATGACGGCTGAAACCGGTACCCCGATTAACATCCATCGGGCAAAGCTGATGTCGAGGTCGTAGCTCTCATTAAGAAAGCCTATTAACAGGGCGTTGGGCGGAGTGCCAACCAAAGTCGCCAAGCCGCCGATGGTAGCGGAAAACGCCAAGCCCAGTAGCATAGCTGTCTGAAAGTTATCTCTATTTTTCTTGTCTAGATTTGGGACGTTCTCAGTAATCACGCCGATCACGGATAAGGCAATCGGCAGCAGCATCATGGTGGTTGAGGTATTGGTCATCCACATTGAAAGCAGAGCCGAGGTTAACATAAAGCCGCCAATTAGCCGCCGTCCATCAGTTCCGGTATGCGAGAGAATAAGCAGGGCTATACGTCGGTGAAGATTCCATTTTTCAACCGCCAGCGCCAGCATAAAGCCGCCCAAATATAAGTAAATAATCGGGTTCGCATAGGGCGCGGCCGAATCTTGCAAGTTTGCAATGCCCAGGGGCGCAAACAAAACAATGGGAAGAAAGGCGGTCACTGGTACCGGCAGTGCCTCTGTTGCCCACCAGGTAGCCATAAGCAGGCCGGCAGCAGCAGTCTTCCAGGCGATAGGATCCATGGCTGTCTGGAAATTACCTGCCAACATCATCACGGCAAAAATAACTGGACCCAAGATCAAGCCAGTATTCTGGTAGCTGGCCCTTTCTTCATAAGTCGCGTGATCGGTCGATGATTGCATGTTCATAAGGTAGAATTCATTATTGTAGGGCTGGCAAGACAGTCGCGCCAAAAGCTAAATAACAGATTTGGCGCTGGAAATTTGCGAAGCAGTTCGGCCTCATTTTCTGTATAAGCAAACCACACTGGCGGCACTGGCTGCCAGTGTGGTTACCTGGTTTAGAATCGCGCTCTCAGGCCGACAGCGTACTCACGACCATTGAAGCTGGCGAACTCGGAGTGATTGCTATTTTTGCCCAAGGTTTCCAGAGTTGTGTACTTATCTCCGTCATCGGTAATATCTTTGACCTTGAGGTACACCTCATAGCGGCCATATTTCTTATCCAGGATGTTGTCGAACTTGTAGCGCAGGGTGAAATCGAGCTGTTCGTAATCTTGCTGATACTGATCGACTCCGTAGTTTTCGACTTCCTCCATTTGGACACCCTGATAGAAATATGAAAGTGTCGCTTCCAGGCTGCTTGTTTGAAAATAGACTGCCAGGTTGCCGCTGGTTTTGGGTGAATTGAAGAACGGCACCGAGCGAGTCAATACGTCTCCGGTTTCGGCTAGGCCGAGTTGAACCATGGCATCATCATCGGTGTAAATGCCCAAATCCACGTCGGCTTCTGAGTCTTGCCAAGTGAAGTTGCCGTAGAGACCAAGTCCACTCCACAAACCAGGCAATTGATCAAACTGGTGAGCAAAGCCGAGCTCGAAGCCCTGCACTGTGGCCTTGTTACCATTGCGGGTTTGGCTGATGTTTAAATCCACATCTTGGGCAAAGATGGCTTCCAGACCGCCCAGTTGATTAATGACATCCCATCCTTCCTCACTAAAACCGAGTTGAGATACGATGGCGACGGGATCAAAGTCATCATCCTCGCGAAGGAAATTACCTGTTTGGCCCTCGAACAGGAAGTTGTCAATATCTTTATAGAATAGTGCGAAGGTCACTGCGCTGCCCGTGTCGAAATAGTACTCAAATGATAGATCGAAGTTGTGAGCGTACGCGTTTTCGAGATCGGGGTTGCCCGTTGTCATACTAAGTCGAGTGGTATCGATATCGTCTGCGGTCTGGGTTCCATCATAAGCTTGGTTCAGGTCGATACTCATGCTGGCGTCGATTCCCCCCGCCAGTGAATCGTAGGCAGGGCGGGCTAGAGAGGTATACCACGAGCCGCGGATTCTCAGTTCATCGGTGGGTCTATACACCACAAGCAGTCGGGGCAAAACTTCGGTATTGCTGGATGATGTGTTGATAAGGGGTAAGATGCCTTCAGCATCCAAATCGACGTCGGCTGGCTGGCCGGACTCGCCGATATCGGCTTCAAATGTCTGAGAAGATTCGAAGTCGCCATCATAGCGTTCCGCTCTGACGCCGAAAATCACGTCCAGATTTTCGCTGAAAGTCAGCGTGCCCTGAATATACCCGGCTAGAAGATCTTCCTCTGCGCCTGTATGAATGACAGATTCTGGCGCATCGCCAGATTCCTTAAATGTCTTGAGGAACTGAGAGTACATATTTCTCAGCTTCGCTTCGTTAACGCTAGGCACCATAACCCCACCAATGTTGGAATAGGGGTTGCCGATATCGTCAAGATCCATCACCTCGCCGGTCAGCAGCCCAGAATCATCAAACGACCAATGGTCATCGGTGGTGCCGCTGCTATCGAAATCACTTTCGTTTAGATAGGTTCCATCAGTAAGAAGACCCTGATGCGCACTAACCAATTCGAGAATATCCCGCTCGGTCTCTGAGCCGACAAATTTCACGCCACCCTTAAGCGAACGCAGAACGCCGCTGTCGAATAGATACTCGGCATCAAATTTGAAAGAATACAGTGTATTTTCCTGTGAATTGATGGGCGTGACATCCACTCTGTCATAGCAGGCGGCCTGCCAGTTTCTTAGCTGGGCTTTTGCATTTTCGGTCAGCACCGGCGCTGGAAATTCAACACGGGAGGTATCATAGGGCGTGAAAATATCGTCCTGCCGGTCCAGTAATTGAGTTGTATCGTCTCTACCCAGCCGGCAGTTTTCGTTGGGTACATTGGAAGAGTTATCAATAGTGAAATCCAGGGAGAAGGGCACTTCGGTACCTATGCCGCCATCTTCTTCCGCCTTGGCATAGCTAAGCTGATAGTCTAATTTGAGATTGCCGTTAGAGGCCATGGTTGTGCCTTTAAAGTATGCACTGGAGTTCTCCCGTATCTCATCTTCTATGTTGTATTCCCAGCTTATCTCCGGGTCTTCCCATACAGGTAGATTGACGCCGCTTGCTTCGTCATAGACGTAGTCTGGTCCCGAACGAGAATCATCGTCCATATCGAACTCGACTTCGCTCATAATGTTTTCAATCTCGCGCTTGTTATAGCGCCCGCCTATCGTTAGCAGCGTGTTTTCAGATACCGCCCAATCCAGTGTGCCGCTAAAGTTTGTATACTCGCGGCTCATCTGGTCGACTTCGACGTCGTATTGCTCGTCTATGACCGCGTCCGTAGGAATAAGGCCGTTAGACAGTTGCAGGTCTTCTTCATCCCAGCCGTCTGGATTTACAACGTTGCCGTTAACATCCTTTAGTACGGGAATATACAATGGCTCGGCAAATGCGCCATTGATCGAATAATTCTTGATGTTTCTTTCCTGTGTGCTTGCGGAAAGGCTGAAAGCGACATTATCTGTTACAACCTTATTGGCGGAGGCGCTGAAGTAATGCCCGTCGCTATCGTCACTGAATTCCTGCTTGCGAGTTTCGGCAGTTAATGTGAGGCGATCTTTGCCGTAGCCCAGCGGCGACCGGCTTATCAGATTGACCACACCACCGATACCGACCCCGTCATCCGAAGGGAGCAAGGACTTTTTGACCTCAATTTTAGAGATATCGTCCGTTGTTACTCCGCCCAGCCCAACTTTGCGGTCGCCCCGGTTTGCGGTAGCGGCGTTCACTCCGTCAAACTGAATGTTGTTTAGTGCAGCGTCCAAACCTCGTATGGAAATAAATTCACCATCGCCGGATGCATTATCGCGGAGAAAGGACACGCCTGGTAAGCGGCCCAGGCTCTCAGCTGCATTGACATCGGCGAAGCGGCCTGCGTCTGTGGCCGAGAGAATATCCGCTACCTGATCCAGATTCTTCTTATCATTCAATGAGTTGATAACCTGGCTTCTCGAACCGTAGACGACAATTTCTTCCAGGCCGGCTTCTTCTGATTGAGCCATTACCAAATTGTGCTGGCAAGCCAGCGTGGCAAATGCGACAGCAATGGCCACTCGCGATTTACAAACGCCTTTTGGCAGGTGAGTGCTAATTCTCAATGTGCTTTGAATTGACATGGTATTACCCTCCAGAAAATTATTTTTAGTTATATATGGGACTTCCCATTGCTTAGGTAAACGGGATAGGGGGGAGTTACCACTACTGGTTAGGAGAAAATAGTTGCTTAGTCGCTATATTGCTGGAAACTGTGGCTTTCAAAGTTTGAGGCTGAGAGAAAGGTCGATTCTTCCTGCTTATGGTCATGTCCTACAAAAACCCCTAGCAATAGCAGTGCCGCCACGCCGGCTGCATGCCACCAACAAATAGGTTTCGATATGGCCTCTGTCCGGCTAGCTTGTTCTAGGTATCCGCCGCTGAAGGGGACTACGTTGTCGCCTGCGAGCTCTGACGGCTTCTGCAAGGTGGACATGCGAGCCCAGCTTTCTGAAATTTCTTCGTAGGCCCAGCGATGCATCGGGTTATTGTCCAGCCAGCTGAAGAAATCTTGTCGAGTTTGGAGAGAGGTATCTTCGTCGTCGAGCCTTGCCACCCAGACGGCGGCTGCCTCCATCACCTCATCGGGTATCCCTGAGCCAATCCAATCATCAATAGACATTGGGATCTCGCTTTTTGTAATCGGCGATTGCCTGGCATTCTCGGGCTGATTGCTGTTTTTCTTGCTGCTCAAGATAGTCGTGGCATAGCCGTATCGCCCTTGCCAGTTGGGTTTGTACGGTGCTCACCGAGATGCCCATGCGCTGCCCTATCTCGCTATGGCTAAGGCCTTCGTAGCGTCTAAGAATAAATACCTGCCTGCTTTTGGGGGGCAGTTGATTGATTGCCTCGAACATGGAATCAAGCGATTCCCTATGACCAGCCTGGTCCGCCACATCGGACGAGAGGGAGAATTCCTGTGAAAGTAATGTAAGTGCTGGCAGGTGCTTTTGATGGGTTTCATTGCGACGCAGTAGATCGATGGCGACATTTCTGGCGATGCGGAATAACATGGCCTTTGGGTAGAGAGGAGGGGTATTGCCGCAGTGATCGAAAATACGTAAAAATGATTCCTGCATCACATCTTCGATCAGGTCATATGGCACAAGCTCCCGCAGTCGCCAGCGTAAGACACCGCGGTTTTCGGCAATAAAACTTTCCAGCCAAGAGTCCGAACTCATCGATCGATTCCAATAGAAACACTGCCGAGCAGTTTGCCACGCCAGATTCCATGATGCAAATTGCCAGCTTAATAGCGGATAATGGCGGTAGTGACGTTTAAGACTTATCAATAACAATAAACCGGGGTGGTTTTAGCGATGAAATGGCTGCTATGCATGTTGTTACCGATGTTTTTTTTCGCCCATACGGTGTGGGGAGAGGAGCCGTACGGATTAGGCTTGCCGCGGGACTTGGGCATCCTGTCTGTTCCAGACGAAGCATACCCCGATTGGCCGTTGACCAGTGCTACCTTGCCGTATCAGTCCGTTGATGGGCCTCGAATGAAGCGCTGGGTGAAACAGTTGTCGGATATCGCTCTTCTCAGTCAGTCGGAAGGGAACCGTTATTGGGGGCGTCTACCGGGAACGAAATACGACCAAATGACGATGGCTTTAATGGCTGATGAATTTCAACGCTTGGGGTTGGAGGTAAAACTTAATCCCTTTACCATCCCAGAGGATTGGCGCCCAACAGACTGGCAGGCAAGCTATTCCGCTGCCGATGAAACTATTCAATTAGGCAGCGCATTCCCTGTGGGCAAAACTTCAGCGACGCCTGCGGGTGGCATTCGTGCTGAGGCGGTGTGGCTGGGTATCGGTGCAGAGCCTGACTTTCTAGGCAGGGAAATCGAAGGCAAGGCCGTCATTATCTACAGTCTGTTTGTACCAGGCGGCAGAAGTCACTCTGCCAGCCGTCGCGCAAAAATGTTCTACGCGAACCAACGTGCATCTGAGCTTGGTGCAGCAATGATCATTAATATTATGGGGGTGCCTGGCAACGGTGTATTTAATCCTTTGGGCGCACCTTCAGAGAAATATGGTGTGCCGCTGTTCACGATTAATCAAGATGAGGGCTTCGCGTTACGCGATCGGCTAGGCGCAGGCGAGAAGATAAATATTAGCTTTGAACTAAACGTTGATAAGCCAAAGAATGTCAAAACGGCAAGTTTAATTGCGGTTCTTCCCGGTGCCAGTGACGAAGAAATAGTGCTAGCCGCCCATACGGATGGCTATTTTCAGGGCGCAATGGACAACGCGAGTGGTTTGGCAAGCGGCTTGGAAATTGCGCGGTTTTATGCCGGCAAAGACATCTCGGAGCGGCCTCGCACTTTAGTATTTTTCTTGTTTCCGGATCACCATCACGGAGAGTACGGTCTAAAACTGTGGGAAAGCCAGCACGACTGGAGCAAGGTGGCGATGGTGCTTACGCTTGAGCATCCGGCGCAAACGCAGCTTTATTGGTACAACCAAGACCTTATGACATCCAATGCGATTGGCGCTTTCAGGTGGCATATTCAGGGCAGTGACAGATTTCATTCCATCGTATTGGATACCCTGCGAGAGAATGGCGTTTCACTTTACACACAGATGAATAACAAACCAAAATTTACCCGGCAAGCACCTGGCTTCCATATTATTGATCACGTTATTTATCACACGACATTAGATATTCCAGAGCTGGTGCCGGCTGAGGGTCTTGAGCGATCTACCCGGGCCTTTCTCAGTATCATTGATCAGTCTAATGCACTGTCGCTGGAAGAATTACGCTAGCCAAGTGGGATGTAACAAACCGTATTGCTTAACAAGATCATTATAAATATCAGTGTTGTTACCATGGGACCCAGGTATATCTTTCCGGTCATCCGGAAAAAGTATCGATTGAAATAGGGCAGTACAAACATCATCGGTATAACGGCAAATAATAAGTTCACGTAAAGCCAGCTATCGGTCCAGTACACTGTGCCGGTGCTGGCAAAGGTGATGTACTGCACCAGCACAATGAAAATCAGCCCCAATGAATTTCCGATACCCCCAATTAACATGGTCTTCCATTCAGCTCGTCCAGCGACAGCTATCGAACCGTTAACCCGCAGTGAGTTACTGAGAAAAAAGATAAAGAAAAAGGGCGCGTACATTAGTAGTAAGAGGAGCATTTCAGCCTGAAAGGGCCGTACACCCATAAACCAAAAACGGTAGTCGACATGTAATACATAATAAACAAAGAACAGAATCAGGTAATAGGCAGTGAACAGGCATACAGCCAGCAGAAGTGTTTTGGCCAGCTCCGCAACATGGGTTTTGCCGCCCCACATCGCGGGGTCAGTCCCCTTTTTTCGGCCGTGCACGTAGTAGCTCATAAAGAAGATGAGGAATCCGATCGTGCCGTTAAAAACAGCCCACATCATGACCGCGTTATTCATCCGTTGAGGGAAAAACCAGGTCTGCCTTCTGCTGGAGGCATCTACAAATAGTTGCTGCGACAATTCAGCCATAGGGATGAAGGAAATACAGGCAATTACCGCGCCGGTTACGAATAGCCCCCAAAAGAGCAGCCTGCCACTGCCGTTGGGCTGAGGGGGGGCTACCGGCATGGCCCCGGCCAAAGATCGAAACAAAGACGTGTTAAGTAGTATTCTGGCCATCGGGACAAGGGCTACCATGGCGGCGATCATCGAGACCAGGCTGAAAAACTCCTTCCATTGCCATACCTGATCCTCGTTGGACAGCTTGGATGGCATATCGAATACGGTTTCGAAGTAACTGATTTGGTTGGCTGATGCTTCGCCACTATAGGGTTGGAAGGGGTGAATGACGTGTTCGTTAAACACCACGCGGGTACTACGATTTTCTGTTGAGCCATAGAAACGGCCGATTTCGACTTCACTAACAGGCCCCGCCCCGTCGCCGATGCCCCAGTTGACTGTGCGCAGGGCTTCGGGAGCGAAGCGCATATCACCATTGTTAAGTTCGTTGCGAAAGGCTCCCTCGTCATATAGCGCATAGCTAACACCGACGTTGGAGCGTACGTCCTCAAGTACCTCGTCTGTGAGAGTCAGCACATAACCGGAAACAAACACCGAATGAAGTTTGCTTGACTCACCCGTGCGACTGGACTCCCTGCCAAAATAATTTGCTCCGCGTATTGCAGCATTGCCGCCGGCGGAATGGCCGGTGGCGCCGATACGCGTTTTGTCGATGTAATTCATATTGCCGGTATTGGCAGCGTAATCAACTAAGGCAAACATCCCATAACCTTGAGTTGTAGCGGCGCGCCGGCTCATGGAGGCACTAGAGCTGCCCTGCGCGTAGGGGTCAATCGTTGCAGTGACAAAACCACGGCGGGCAAGCTCCAGGGCGATATTGGAGAGGGCTTCTTTTGAGCGCTGAAAGCCGGGAATAACTACAATAAAGGGCGCAGGTTTTTCCGCCGTAGCGGATACCGGTTTGAATAAGTCGGCAACCAGCCATTGTCCGTTTTCCGTGGGTAGGGTGATAGAGCGAACCTGAACCCTGCCCCAGTCCGTTTGGATGCCGGCCGCGATTGAACTGGCAAGCGCGATGATAAACAGACAGGTAGCGAGAAAATTTAGCTGCTTCTTATTATTAGTTTTATCTCTAGCGTCCGCCATCTGGCTGGGTATCTCCACAGTAAAAAATTTGGCACTGTGACTATAACGGCTCAGCGGCGTAAAACCGCTAGTGTTGGGGCAGGGAAAGATTTCTGTTGAATATCAGATGCGGAGAATCGGTGATATTGCGCGCCGACTGGCAGTGCCCTTGAAAGCAGGTATGACTTACCAGCAAAGGTTTATCTCCAATGTGACGGGCGCTGATGGGGCGGGAAACGGTGTCAGCCTGATCTCATCGAAAGCAGCTCGGGAATATTGATTTCTTCGCGGTATAGGCTGAACTCCGCTTCCCGCATATCGATTGCCAGCATAGACATGCGGTCTGCCAGCTCATTTCCTTCGATCCCCGCATGTGCCTTGACGTGCTTAATTTGGAGGCTCTTTGGCAACGATTGATAGAGTGCGTACATCTCTTTGATCAATTCCAGGTTTTTGATGGTATTGTCCTTCGACTTACCCGCACGCCTTTTCCACCCTTTTTTCTCCCAGCCTTCGGCCCACTCAGTGATGCACTGAATTGAGTACATGGAGTCACAGAAGATAGCTACCGACAAGCCCTTTGAAAGCTCAGATTGGGCATACAACATAGCCTGGTATAGCGCATTGAGTTCTGCTGTGTTGTTGGTTCCGGCTGGGTTATATATTCCATACCAAAGCTCTGCCAGCACCTCATCGCGGTAGATGGCCATCCCCGATCCAGCCTTACCAGGGTTTGGATCACACGCACCGTCTGTGTAGATCTTTACAGCAGCTAATACGCTAATGTGCGGCGAGGGAATCGCGCTTTTATCAGTTTTTACGGTTTGCTTGACGCGCTTTTCGGTAGAGCCTATTGCTGGCCCGTTGCCGAAGGCGGCCTCTGCCTGCTCGTTTGTAGGGAACGACTTAAACTTTGCGCCTTTGTAACCATTGGTCTGAGCCTGGCAGGAAGGCCAGTCTGTATAGATACCCGGTATATGACCCTGCCAGACGACATAGAATTTCTTAGCCACAGATCATACCGCCCTTAGCCGTGCCCAGGCGTGTGTAAGTAGAGGGTGTCATCATTTCTCCGTATTGGTTTTGGGTCGATGTCTGAAGTGTAGTCAATCACCCTATGGATGTCTGCCACCAAATGAGATTCCGGTTTCTCGCTCCGAGCCAGTTCCTTGTTGGCGCCGACTTGAGTAGATAGTGTCCTAATCTGCGGTAGCGGTCTAGTAGATCAAGGCAAGTTACCGCACTTTAAGGTCGTCATCCCTGATTAGGTAAAACGGTTTGCTTGCTGGATAAAACACCTCAAATAGCGGCAAAGCCTTGTTTCACACTGCCCCTTACCGGTCTTGAGAAGAAAGTATTTTTCAGCATCGCCATAGTTAGCGGCTGTTGCCTGTTCCAGGGCAGCAAGGAAACCGCTCTAGCCATCAGGCAATAGCCAAAAAGTATTTGCAGCCATACACCTATAGTGGGTAGCCAGTAAAGCCAGCGCATAGATTGCGGTTGTGCTGCTAACAATAATAATAAAAAGAAAAAGCGTACCTGCACCGGAAAACTCGTTATGTCTTTATCCCGTACCATAAAGTGCAGTAAATGGATTACCGTGACGGCAATAGCGGCTAACAATAACTGCTGGTTAAACAGCATGGCGGCTAATAAGAGCAAGCCGATAATAACCCAGTAACGCCAGCCTATGGCCTTGTATTCTAACATTAGCATGATGGTTCTCCTGCCTTCTATGTAATGGTTTCTGGTTGCTCAGTGGAAATCGGTCGTCCTACCAGCAAGGCTTCTCGTAATACCTCGTCCATTTCGGTAAATACTGAGTCAGGTAATGCACCAAGCCCGTCGGCGAGCTTGGCAAAAAAGCAACGGGCGGCGGCGGATGCAATGACATCGAAAATTTCAGCGTCGTCCAAGCCACATTGTTTTAAATCGTCGATGTCTTGCTGAGTGACTGAAGAGGAATCGATTACCACCTTTCTTGCCAGTGCCATAATGGCTCTCTCTCGTTCGCTTAGAACGCTTTCTCCTCCGCCCTGAGCTATAGCGGCAATATCTTCGTCGCCATAAAAAGTCTCGTTCAATACCCGTCCATGGGCCAGTGAGCAATAAGAGCTGCTCATTGCCTGGGCAGCGGCTAATGTTGTCAGTTCATACTCTTTGCTGTCAATGTTTTGCCTAATGCTCACTTGTAATTTTGCCCAGGCTTTCATGACGTCTGGGCGGTAGCAGAAAACTTTGGCGTAATTAGGAACGTAACCATAGGGGCCTTGCTGGCGTTGGTACAGTTCTCGTACGTCGTTTTCTGCCTGGGAAACTGGAATTGTTTTAATAAAACTCATAGTTACCTCGCCTAAATACGGTAGTGACAAATTTGGACTTCTTCGCCACTGTCTGTATAGTCGCCGTCCGCACGTAGCTTGCGAAACTCACCCCAATTGATATGACGATAAAGAGCCGGGTTTAGGTGATCTACTGTTGTCGGCAGCGGCATGAAATCTGTGCGGTAATCCGGATTCAAAAAAAATGGAGCGCTATACCGAACGGCATTTTGGCTGGCCACCACTCGGTGTAATGGCGCCTGATAACGGTCGTTAGACCAAACCTGTACGATATCGCCTAGGTTAATCACTAGAGCGCCATCTCTGGGTTCAACCCTGTGCCAGCATCCCTGGTGGAAAACCTCCAGCCCGGACTGTTGATCTTGTAACAAGACGGTTATTGCACCGGCATCAGTATGTTGATGTACTCCCATGCCTTGCTGGCTGTTGTATTGCAATGGGTAGTAATTCAAGCGCAGAAAGCTGCTATGGTTGGGGCGAAAATTCTTAGACAGAAAATTCGTATCAACGCCAAGATTAATACCGATAGCTTCTAATAGATTAAAGGCTAGTCGTTCGCAGGTCTGGTAATAGGTTTGTACTGATGATTTGAATTCCGGTATTTCCGCTGGCCATTGAGCTTGTTTACCATTGTCATCGTTTGGCCCGAAGTCATAGATTTCTTTGCAGTCCCTGATGTTTTTAGTAAGTTCTTTATCATAAAAACCCCAGGGGTTTTTATGAGACCGGGAAACTTGCCGCTTGGCTTCGGCATTTAGGCCAAAAAACTGTTTCATCGCGTCATTTATCGCGACCATTTCAGCAGCTTCAATGCCATGGCCTACTACCATGAAGGCTCCCCATTCCCGGCACGCTCGATCAACACTGCGTAAGGTCTCGGCGGTGAAAAGGTTTTCGATATTGATGACTGGTATAGTCTGTCTGTTCATCACTGTATTCTCAGGCGGTTTCGCGTGGATGTAACCACTGGGGTAAAAGCTTACTGGTGTCGACATTCACTTTACTGTTGTAGCTAATGTTTAGGTCGGTTAATAATTTTGATAGTGAACCATCCTCATAGGCTGCTAATACCTCGGTGCCGCCACCAATCAACTTGCCGCCTATAAAGATTTGTGGAATGGTAGCTTCGCCGGTACGTTGCTCTAGTACTTCGCGAATTTTTCCGCTACGATTATTCTTCTGATATTTAACCGAATCCAAATCAATAGATTGATAATCCAAATTTAGTTCTGCGAACAGCTTACGGACCGACCAACAAAACTCGCACCACTCCAGCGCGAACATAACAACCGAAGAATTTTCAATAGCCTCATCCACAAATCTTTTTTCTTCGAGGTCGAGTATCACGGTTTCTTTTTCTTCAATATTTTCTGGTGCAGAATTTTGAGTCACAGAAAACTGATACCCGTCGGTAGATTGTGATATAGCCAACTCTTCATTATTCATGTCCTCAGATATGTCGGCAAATAGGGGTGTTGATAGATATCGCTCACCGGTATCCGGCAACATGCAAACTATATTGGTTCCGGGTGCTGAGCGTTCCGCGATAGTTAAAGCGCCGGCTAATGTTGCCCCACTGGAAATACCCACAAAGATGCCTTCTCTGCTAGCCAGCTCCTTTGACAGTCTTATTGCGGTATCGCCTGCGACTGGAACCACTTCATCGATTAGGCCTGCAGCTACAGCTTGCTCCGTTAACGTTGAAATGAAATCTGGGCTCCAGCCTTGCATCAAGTGGGGGCGAAAATTGGGGTGGCTTGCATCAGGGTCGCCTTGAGTATTTTTTGGCTGAGCAATACCGCTGCCGAGTAATTGAGAATTATCTGGTTCCGTAACAATAATTTGAGTGCGGCTATCGGCTTGTTTCAATGCGCGGGAAACGCCTTTTAAAGTACCGCCGGTGCCAAATCCAGATACCCAGTAATGTAATTCTTCACCGGAAAAATCCTCAATTATTTCCTGCGCGGTCGTCCGCGAATGCACTTCGGCATTGGTTTCATTAGCGAATTGGTTGCACAGATAATACCCATGTGCCGCGGCCAGTTCTGCCGCCTTATTTAACATGCCGGTACCTTTTTCGGCGGCAGGAGTCAGTACTACCCTTGCACCGAGAAAGCGCAATAACTTGCGCCGTTCCACGCTGAAATTTTCTGCCATAGTGACTATTAATGGATAGCCTTTCTGCGCACAGACCATGGCTAGACCAATGCCGGTATTACCGCTAGTCGCTTCGATGACGGTTTGTCCGGGTGTTAACTCGCCGCTTTGCTCCGCTTTCTCAATTACCGCGACGGCCATACGATCTTTTACCGATCCCATTGGGTTAAAGGCCTCTACCTTGACGTAGACATTCACTCCCTCTGGCGCCAACTTCTGTAGCTTGACTAGAGGTGTATTGCCGATAGTTTCGAGAATATTGTTATAACGGGCCATAACGGATCTCCTGCTTAACAGTTGTGTTGTCTGGGAGCCATCATGCTACGGCTACGAGGAAAGCTCCGTGGTAGCCAGCGTGGTTTTTTAGTGAATTGCAGTGTAATTTTGCTTTGTCAGGTCGGGGTCCAGCGTTTTAGCGCTTCATAGGCCAGAATATCTTTGTATATAAGAGATGAAAAAACGTGCCCTTGCTCAAATTCGCCGCTCGCATTACATCATTTAGTGATGTTGCACAAAACCCCTGATGAAAAAGCAGCTGTTCTACGGCTTGAATAATAGCTAAGCTATACTAAAATAGACTGACTAATGGATTATGGTTTCTCTATGACCACTTCGCTGTCTGATACTGCGCCTCAACTACAGCTTAAGTTCCTCGGTGAGCCGCGAGTGCTATTGGATAGCAAGCCGCTCAGCCTCCCACCCTCAAAAAAAACCCGTGCGCTGCTAGCGTATTTGGCGCTCAACCCCCGCACTTTTCGCCGTGAGCTACTTTGTGAGCTGTTATGGGAGGTTCCCGACGATCCCCGTGGTTCATTGCGCTGGAGCTTGTCGAAAATTAGGCGGCTGGTTGATAGTGATGAAAAAGCGCGAATTGTTGCCGACCGCAGTAGTGTCAGTATGGATACTGAGGGCTTGGATATTGACATTGCCCATTTACACCATTTGGTTAAAACCGGTTTGGAGCACGCTGAGCTAAGCGAATTAATCGAAGCCGCAGATCATTATTTAGGGGAGTTTTTGCAGGGATTGGAGTTGCCTGACTTCCATGAGTTTTATATCTGGTGTATTGCTGAGCGAGAGCAGGTTAGCAAATCTCAAACTTTATTACTGACAACTTTAATTAACCGTCTGCATCATGAGCCTGCCCAGGCTTTGCCTTATGCTCGTCAATTGGCGGCCTTGCAACCTTATGACGAAGCAGTACGAGCGGAACTCATTGGCTTTCTAATGAAGCTGGATTGCCAGCAGGAGGCAGAGCAGCAATATCGGCTGGGGCAAAAAATGCTGAGTGAGGTTGGCGCTCAAAGCAGTGGTTTACTCCGCGGCGCAATGCAGCAGGATACAAGCGCGTCAATGCCGACCCATAGCCAGGCTTCGACGACGCCAGCTATTACTAAACCTTCCCCCATAAATGCCCCCACTGTTATTGGTCGGCAGCAGGAATTGCATAGCTTACAGCAGTGCTATCAGTCAGTAGCTAATGACCATCAGGCGAAATTGTTATTGCTTAGAGGTGAGCCTGGCATTGGTAAAAGTCATTTGCTGCAAGCCGCTGCTGCCATCGGCCAAGCGGCGGGCGCAAAAGTATTGCTAGCGGGGACCTTTGAATCCGATATCGTGCGTCCATTTGCACTTTGGATTGATGCGCTTCGCTATGACAGTGGCAACGCCGATACCAGTTTATTTAATGGCGATAATCATCAAGACCGGGATCAATTATTTACCGGCTTAAGCGACTGGGTGGCGGAACAGTGCCAGCAGCAAGCTTTGGTGATGGTATTCGATGATATACAGTGGAGTGATGAGTCCAGCGCTGCAGTATTACATTATGTATTGAGGATAAATCGTCAGAGACCGCTATTGGTGGTGGCGGCGTCCAGAGATGCCGAGTTAAATGATAACCGTGCAATGCTGCAGGCTATCCGTGGTTTGCGTGGCGATAAGTTGTTACAGGAAATCAAATTAGGTCCGTTGCCTGGTAATGAGTTGCAACAACTTATCAGCCAGCATGCGCCAGATGTCGATGTGCTTAGACTGAGCGAAGAGTGCGGCGGTAACCCTCTATTTGCTATAGAGTTGGCCCGGGCCGAGACCGAGGGCGATAGTGGTAGTTCACTCAACGAATTGATCCAGGAACGCCTGTCGCGGTTGGAGGCCAGTGCTACTGACATGCTGTTGTGGGCCTCGGTGTTGGCGCCACACATTGACATAAAATCATTGCAGCGAGTAACAGATCTTAGCAATTCTGAACTGGATTGCGCACTGGAAATAGCCGAGCAGCAGGGCCTATTACACACCCATGAACGAGGGTTTGATTTTCCTCACCATTTGATTGGCGCGAGTATCTATAAGCAAATATCTCCCGCTCGGTGTCAGGCGATGCACCGTCGGGTCGCCGAAATATTGGAAGTCGATACGGCGTTGGATTTAAAGCTGGCGGCGGACTTGGCCCATCATGCCGCCAAAAGCGGCGATCCCGCACTGGCGGCACGGGCGATGGTATCGGCGGGTCGCTTGAGCCTGCGTTTCTTTGCCAATGAAGATGCCTTGAGCTTAGCCCAGAGAGGCATGAAATATGCGCAGCAATTATCTCCAGCTGAGCAAGTCTGTCTAACGCTTGAACTCAGTGAAGTGGAAATGACTGCAGCGCCGTCAGCTGATTGGAACGCTTCGGCAGAAAAATACGTCGCCCTCGCAGAGCAGGCGCTTGATCATGGCGCTTTACCTTATGCCAGGCTGGGTTATCAGATGGCCAGTTATGTGCGCTGGATTAACGGCCAGTGGAGCGACGCAGAACGGGACTCGCTACAGGCTGAGCGTGTAACCCGTGGCAGTAACGATGAAGAGCATATAGTCGGCATGGCGGAAACAGCAAAATGTTTGGCGCTGCTGGAGCGAGATCTATCCCACGCCGATGCCATGTTGATGGAGGCTAGCTCCATTGCCAAACGTAGACAAATATCCAGTGCCACTATCCAGATCGCGCTCGGCATTCTTCGCTATTATGAAAATGATTTGCCGAAATCCGAAGAGCTACTATTAGAGGCTCGCACTATCTATAAATCGCAGGGTGACCGAATTAATGAATATCAAGCTAATGAGTATTTAGTGATGGTGAATATTGAGGCTGAGCGCTATGACGTAGCTCAGAAACGTTGTCAGCAATTAGTGGAGATTGGCGATAAACTCAGGGAGGGTAGTGAGGCACCGTTTGCCAAAGCTATACAGGCACTTTGTGACTATGCCCTCAACAATGAGGATGAAGGTTTGGATGAACCGCTGCAACAACTGCGAGTTGCAGACGCTAAGCATCGCTTGGCCTATGTGCTGACCAGAGCGGCGAGATTTGATATAGAGCAGGGCAAAATCGATACTGCTATCGCCCGAGCTCAGGAGGCGCTTGAATATACCGAGCTGCTGGATCGCCCCTCGGAAAAGATGTTAGCGAATATTGCGCTGGCAAAAGCCCATAAACATAATAATGATCAAGCCGCGAGCGAACGACATCTTGCGGCCGTCGTCGAGCTGAATAAATCCATGGTTGCCAACTGGGCCCGTAATCGGGCGACTGAATTACTGGGAACCGTCAATGTCTAAAGGAGCACACAATGACGCACGTGTTTGTAGAGCGTGATTTTGAAGAGGCTATCCTGCCAGAACAGGTTCAGGCGATGGTAGCGGATAACGGCAGTTGCCTGGATATGTGGAAAGTGACTTGGATCAGTAGCCTGTTGTCCAAAGATGGTAGAAAAATGTTTTGCCATTTTGAGGGCAGCGATACCGATTCAGTTAAAACAGCGTTTCGTCAGACTGGCGGTATAGCCAAATCGATTTGGCCTGGCACATTGCATGTCGCTACAGAGAGTTTGCAGCCCAATGTGGTTGTCGAACGCCGCTTCAACCAGTCCACGGCAATCGAGGCAGTTCAGGCCATCGAGGATGCTAATATCGAGTGTTTGAATTCACGTAATGTGGTTTTTGTTAAAACTTACTTTTCTCTAGATAAAACACAGATGATCTGTCTTTACCATGCGCCGGATACGGAATCTGTGCGCCAAGCTCAGCAGCAAGCCGGTATGCCGGTGACGTCGATCTGGCCCTGCACCCAAATCGCCCCTTAAAAGCTTTAACTGACAACAAGGCAACCAGCGGCAGAACACTTAGTTCATCGATACCACGCTAAAGCTTAAAAAAAGACGAAAAACCACGCTGCATTCAACGCTGTCTTCCACACTGGGAGCACATAGTAATGCCACCTGAGCAGAACTCGGGTGGTGTTGAAAACCACACAAAATTAGCAGTATAGAAACCAATGACAACTGGAGAAATACAATGACAATGCAAACAGCTCAAGCAGTAAACAACGGCGTAAACGTAGCAGCTCTTATGGGTGCTCGTGAGGCCCTGAGTGAAACCCCGGCAGCAGCTCGTTTTAACTGGCGTGCAACCTGCAACTGGATTAACGGCACCCACAGCCGCTCTGACGTACAAAGTTTTTTTGGCCTGGGTGAAGAACAAAACCACAAGATGATGACCAGCTTTGATGCCGACCACCCGGAAGTATTCGCTTCAGAAGATAACGGTCCAACACCAGTGGAATACGTATTGGTCGGTCTGGCCAGTTGCCTAACCGCCGGCATAGCCGCAGTGGCCCAGCATCGTGAAATTCAACTGCACTCGGTTACCGCCACGCTGGAAGGATCGATGGATATTCAGGGCATCCTGGGTATGGACAGTGATGTCCGAAATGGCTTCGACAATATAAAAGTAGTATATGACATCGATGCCGATGCTTCGAAGGAAGACATTGAAGCACTAGTGGCTCAGTCGCAAAAGCGCTCGGCGGTGTTCGACGCGTTAACTAACCCAACCAATGTGATGGTTGAAGTGAGGTGAAAGTGAGTAATCTATCTTGCAGCGCTATTTGTAGGAATCCCCGCTTGACCAGCACCGTGATTATCGGTGCTGGTCAAGCGGGGCTGGCAATGAGTCGTTGTTTGGGTCAACAGTCGATAGATCATGTGCTGTTGGAGCGCGGTGAGGTAGCTAACTCCTGGCGCACCGAGCGCTGGGATTCGCTGCGTTTACTTACCCCCAACTGGCAGAGTGCGTTGCCGGAGTATTGCTATAACGGCAATGACCCGGATGGTTTTATGGCGATGCCAGAAGTGATCGATTTTATTTCCGGCTATGCTAGCCGCATTAGTGCACCAGTGCATTGTGGCGTTAATGTCACTGAAGTTACGCAAACCGATTTCGGCTATCTAGTAGATACCAATCAGGGGTCGTGGCTGTGCCGTACATTAGTCATCGCCAGCGGCGCTTTCAATATTCCGATGATACCCAAAGCTGCTAGCGCGCTGCCTGCCTGTATTAGTAGCATTAGCAGTCAGCAATATCGCAGGCCAGAGCAACTGCAGAAGGGTGGTGTATTGGTTGTTGGAGGCTCTGCCACGGGCTTGCAATTGGCGCAGGAAATTCACCGCTCGGGCCGGGAGGTCACTTTGTCTGTAGGTGAGCATGTACGGATGCCAAGACAATATCGTGGACGTGATATCTTTTGGTGGATGGAACAGTCGGGGCTGGCTAGGCAGTCGTATAAAGAGGCCGACGATATTAATCGCGCCCGGCGGGTGCCATCGCCACAGTTATCGGGCTCTACGAATGAAGATATGAACCTAAATTGCCTGACTGATCAAGGTGTTAAACTGGTAGGGCGATTTTCCGGTGTTCATCATAGCAAAGCCTTGTTTTCTGGCTCGCTAAGTAATGTTTGTAAGTTGGCGGACTTAAAAATGCGACGTTTAATTGGCCGCTTTGATGAATGGGCTATGGGTGTTGATATTGATCACAGAGTATTCGATCAAGCTGAATTCGAGCCAACTAGAATTAGCTCGGTGCCAAGCTTGGACTTGGATTTTTCCAGTGGCGAAATAAAAACGATTGTTTGGGCTACTGGATTTCGACCGGACTACAGTTGGCTCAAACTACCGGTATTGAACCACAAGGGGATGTTAAAGCATGACGGCGGGGTCGTTGAGGCGCCCGGGCTTTATGTGATGGGTCTACCGTTTATGCGCCAACGAAAATCAAGTTTTATCCATGGGGTGAGTGATGATGCCAGAGCCCTGTGTCAGCACCTGGTTGGTTACCTTGATGATCCTACTGGTATACGACAGCAGTGCGCTTGAACTGTATGTTGAAAAATACATTCATTGATAGCGCCATGGTGTTTTTTTACTGGCTCACAAAGCCCTGCTCATCCTCAATACTCAGCAGGGCACCAACCGTCAAACTCTTACTCTTCTTCAGTCTCAACTACTTCCAGCTCAGCCAGCTTTTCTTCCAGCTCTTTAACCGTAGCCTGCAATTCAGCGTTTTCGGTTTTGGCCTTCTTGAGGTTTTTCTGCACTAAGGTATTTGTTGCATTGCTCTCAGCCAGCTTCTTCTTGCTCGCGTCCAGATTCTTCTTCATCTTGGCAGGGTCAAACTTCTTCAGAGTGGCCAGTTCAGCACGTTCTTTCTCAAGATCCTTTTGCAGGCTCTTGGTGCGCAGCTTCTGCTTTTCGACATCGTCTTTGAGGTTGTCACAGCGCTGATGCAGTTCGCGGTTCTTCTGCTCCAGCTTTTTGTTAGCACTGACTTCAGTAGAAAGCGCCTTAATCTGCTCTAGCTGTTTGGCTAAAGCGGCTTTCTGATCTTTGTTTTCTTGGGCAATAACCCCAACTTCTGCATCTTTTGCATCGACTATAACCTGGTAGTGCGCTTTGAGCTTGTCTTCAAGCTCCATCATGACTTCCAGCCTTTTGGCAGCTAGCATCTGTTTACTCCTGTTTCATTGTTTAGGTATTGATTACGTCTATTGGTGGGCTGAGCTATACAGCTGCAAACCGTCCTTCCAAATATCCGATAATCGCGTTGGAATCATACAACCAGCTAACCTGGCCTTGTTCGTCTTCAATCTTCAGGCATGGCACCTTCAATTTACCGCCACCAGCCACTAGCTCTTCTTTTGCTGTTTCACTGCGTTTAGCATCGTGAGTTTCAATATTCAGTGATTGGCGCTTGAGGTTACGACGTACCTTTACACAGAAAGGGCAGGCCTTGTATTGGTATAAAACCAGCTTACTGGTTTGTGTATCAATAGCGGTTTGAGCCGCTGCATCACGCTTGATGCCTCTGGGTGTCGTTATCCAGTCAAAGAATAGAATCAGTGCACCGAGCACCGCGCGAATAATCGCCATATAAAAACCTGCCAGATTATGCTGTTGGCATAATCTTCTGATAATGAATAAGAAAAATAATGGCCCCGCTCACGCTTTAACAGGAGGGGTATTCGATACGGGAAGAGCCGGAATCGGCGGCATTTTACCTTCTGTTTGTACGAAATGTAAGCACTTTTTCCGACGACTTGACAGGTTCGTCGAAGATGCGCAGCTAGAGCCTTGTTTGGCGTATCGGTGAGGCGTTATATAGTCATTTAAATCAAGTGGTTATAGTTTTCGGTAGGTGCAATACCTGCAGGCAGACTCTTCGCCCATAGAGGCAGTCATGGGTCATTCATCAAGAATAAGCTGACTTTTATTGTGGATATTATCAGTTCAGAGGAGTAGCCTTTCTCCGAGCTGTCCACCTTCCCTGACTTGGGAGAATAATAATGGCGGGGTCAGTCGTAGCTGAAATTGAAAGTCGTAGGCCATCATACCAAGCACCGATCATTGCGGTGTCGTGGCTTCTGCTGGTCCATTTTTGCTGGGCCGGGAGTACGCAGATAGGCAATTTCAACTATCTGCAGATGCCTCCTGCAGGCCAGCTGTATGTGTTGAGCAATGCATTCGAGCTGGAGGAATACTATAAGCGCCGCAACCTCCGACTATCTAATAAACCGCTCAAAGAAACCTGTGGCCGGACGTTAAAGCGGTTGAAGCTGCCGGCACCAGATAATTACATAAAATATCGCTGCTATTTTCTCAGAGAGCCTTCGCCGCTCAGTTTTTCTCTAGCAGATGGTCAAATTTATATTTCCAGCGGCTTACTTGCCCGACTTGAAAATATTGATGAACTGGCAGCGGTGCTTGCCCATGAGGCGCATCACATAGCAGCCCATCACCATCTTTCGGCTAATAAATCTCGCCATATCGCCGAGCGTTCGACTCAAGTTGGCGCCGCGATTCTTGGCGCGTTTATTCCGGCCGGTAACGTATTGCCCATCATGGCCAACGAACTTGCAACTCAAGCAGTTACCTCATTTGATATTGACGAAGAAATGGAAGCTGATCGTCAGGCCGCTCAAATATTGGCGCGCACTCACTACGATGCTGATGTACTGCCTCAAGCATTGTTTCGCGCGCGCGAGGAGGCTGCAAGCAATACCTATGGCCTACGAGGGGTCTGGAGTAGCTATGAACAAATAGACCGTCGACTGGCGGCCATCGAGCAGTTCTTAGCGGAGCAAGAAGATGACGGCCGCGAGGCGCCGACGCAAAAGGAATTTCTTGCCGAGAAGGTTGCTACGCTTCAGCCCTTGGTGGTCGACGACTATGTGCGTCATGGTTTGCCCCGGGCGGGAGTAGCCTTCGCTACTTCGGTACTGGAGAAGACGTCTACGGCGTTGTTGTTAACCACACGCGGCGACGCTTTTATCGCACTGGGACCCTTTCCTGATCTGGACCCGACGCCCGAACTGGCCAAAAAACAGAGTAAGGCGTGGAAGCGACTTAGCAGGCGAGATATCCATGCTCAGCAACTTGCTACAGAGGAAGGGCAAAGCTTTTTCCAAAGCCATCTGGCCGCAGCCGCTAACGACTACACGGCCGCCTTGAGCATGGACGAAAACCTTGCGCGAGCTCATCGTGGTTTGGGGGTGGCCCTTAAGCATCAGGGGCAATTTCGTCAAGCCGCACGGCACCTAATTCGATACCTGAAACTGGAGCCTGCGGCACTAGATAGAGCTTTGGTAATAGAGGAACTGGAAGAAATTAGATTCGCGCTAACCAGCCAAAAGAAGGAGGCATCATGAACAGGCGGATATTTAAAACTTTGTTGGTACTATTGGCATTGTCACCCACGATACTTCACGCCGGTCAGGCTCAGCAGATTTGTCTGGTCGGGGAGTGTAGCGCAATGACACCGGAGTTTCGCTCGATGTCATTGCGACCAAAAACCATTGCGCTCTTGCCACCTTTGGCCAGTCTGGCTACCAAGCATGTGTTCACATCCGAAGAAATGGTGGCGGAGGCCAGACCCTTGGAGGAATCCTTGGCCCTTGCTTTGGAAAATCGATTGTCATCACTCAAGTACGACGTAAGACGAATTACATTCGAGGAGCTGGAGGGGGACGATAAGCTGCGCAGACTAGTCGGTGATGCAGAGCGCCGGTTTGACGAAGAACGGGGAAAAATTGTCAGCGGCAAAATTGAGGGGGTTAAGTACAGAGATTACACTCTGGGAACCGAGGCAAGGCAGTTAGCTCGTTATCTGAAGGTAGACGCAGTCGCGTTTACTCGTATGCAGGCATTGGGTCAAACGGGCGCGGCATTGGCTATCGGTTTTGGCAGCAATGGCAAGATGCATATGAGCATGAGCCTGGTACATGCCAAAACGGGTGACATTGAAGGTTTTTTTGGTGGCATCAATACTCCGCTATTCGGCAAGTCGATCTCCAGTATTCTGAAAAAGCCGGACAAGCATACAAAGAAAATGGTTAAGACGGCGACTAAGAAGATGCCTCATGCAGAAAAAGTATTGAAGCCGGAAAAGCTGGATGCTGATAAAGTCCGCGTCGCTAAAATCTATGACTCAGAGCCGGGGGATGATGTGGTCGGTGATTTGGAGGCATTATTGGGGACACCAGAAGTGGAGGCCGAAGCTGAGCCAGATAGGGGTGAATGAGTAGGTCTCCGACTTTTTACTATTCTTCGCTCTTCAGTACTTCTGAAAAGAACGGCAATATTTTTGTTCTAATTCGCTCTCCAACCTTATCATTATGCCCGCCCTCAAATACTTCATACGAGTTGCTCACTTCTATTCTCGTCAATGTATTAGAGAAATATTCGCTATTAGCTAATATCTCAGGTACGTCTCGTGTCCCTGCATCAAACGCTATAGCTTGTAGTTGCTGTAGGTTTGAAATGTATTGATCTGCCATCCTTGCCGGAAGATTTGCCAACCATTTTGCCTTGGCGTTTTCGCTTATGGAAGTAGAGTCGCCAGCTAAGGCATAAGGAAGATCTCCGTAAAAGGGCGGATTATCAGGATTGGGTGCGTAAGCCGCTGATTGTGCCAGAATGATCTTCGACCAGAACGATCCTTTTGCCAAGGCTTCCCAGCTATCAATAGAAATGGCTTCATCAATGATATTTTGAGACATATCTGTCGAACTTCGAGCCAAACAGCAGGGGCTAGTACCGTATACTGCTGAAAATATATCCGGATGTTTCATTGCAATTTTGATCGCCCCATAGCCACCCATTGAATGTCCAGCAATACCTCGGCTCTCGGATTTAGGGATGGTTCTATAATGTGCGTCAATAAATTCAGGTAACTCATAGGCAATAAAATCTTCCCAATTCCCGGTTGCTAATGAATTGGTATACATACTTCCGCCGAACCTGTTGGTTCCGTCCGGCATAACAATGATCACTGGCTTCAGGGAGCCTGAGCTTATCAGTTGGTTTATAGCTTTCACCGGACCTCCCTTCCAGCCGGCCTTAGCTGTTGACTTTCCTTTCCCTGAAAAGCCATGCAGCCAATAAATAACAGGGTATCTTTTGGGTGCTCGTATATCGTAACCGGGGGGCAAATAGACGCCCACACTAAGGTCCGGCGAGTCCTCGATTAAATTGCCTTCAAGAGACGCAGCATGGATTGTTAAGTGTGAAATACTGCCATCCTGTCCAATAGCAGGCGAAACTGGTATGAGTAGAATCGTTATGCAAAAAATTATATATTTCATCATCAATACCTTTAGCGTCGGGAGTGATCGTGCCTTTATTGAGAATGATTAACTGCAGTTATAGCCTTCGGGCATCTTTACGGTGTATTCATGTTTATCTTTATTTTCAAAATCCAAACGTGAAATAGTCTGAGAGATTAAAAATGAATACACAGCTTTATCTGAACATTCTTCCTCATAAGAGGTGCCGAAATTTAGCATTACCTTCTTCTTATTTTTCGCGTTAATCCAATGCAAAGAAAAGTAATAACCTGTTAGAGATTCTGTTTCCATAGATTGGCCGACAACCTCATATTCCAATTCCTTTTCGTCATTACATTGGGTCGAACCTCCTGTCCGCACGCAAACGCTTCTTGTTTTTCCATTATCTACAAAATCATAGATATCTTTCTGATATTCGCGTACATCAGTGCGTTTTGAAAGATCTATAAGGACGGCCAAATCAAAAGAATCGGCCGTATTCGGAATATCATTATATGAATACACGTTTTTAAATCCTCGCAGCTTCAAAGCATCAACAACCTGCTTAACATAGGGCTTGGATTCCGAAACGTTTCCCTTCTCTGAAACCAAAACAGCTAACTTATTGTTTGTAGAAACAGAATGATCAGGCTCTACTTGAGAAGAAAAGCTGGCCTCCATTTCCTTGTTGGCTGCACAAGCACTGAAAAACAAAAACGCCGATATAATAAAGATAAATCTAAATAACATGTTTCTTCTCCGCCTATTTAAAGACTGTTAATGTAAGCCACTCTTGCGCACCCTATAGGCGATAGTCGCGGCTATCGCAGCCACATTTAGCCCGGCTATTGAAATAATTCGCATAAGACAACCGATAGGTTTTAGTCGGACAGCACGAATTTATTTCCTCTGAATGTCAATGAGGGCATAACATAAGTATGTTTAATGCACGTAATGGGAACGTTACCACAAAATGTTAAATAAAGGCAAACCACCGCTAAATATTTGCTGTGCCCGACCAGTGACAGGTGTTATATCGTCTTCAGTGCGGCCGCTAAGTGGTTTTTCAGGCGGTTGATCAGGTGAAATGTGAACGAACCCAGAACGAGCGTTGTTGACAAACTACGAAGCTATGGCGTCGCTCGCCGGGAATTGAGCCCCAACACAAACTGAATCACTACCACTTTGCGAGACACCTTCCAGTCATACAAAAGGACTTTAAGAGAGGTGCGTATGAGCAGCAAGAGGTATCCAGGCTAAATTAAGCAGGTACAGAAAGACTCCGATAATGGACCTCGGTAACTTGCTGATGTAGAGGAGTATCAACATGAGCATGTCAAACACAGAAAAGGCCGTCAAGGATGCTCGGCGCAATACCTTCCCTATAGGGAAAGTAGCATACATGCCGCTTCTTTGAGAGTTTGGCTACTATCCCCTCATTACCCAACCATTCGATCGACCACTGATTGAAATTTTCTTAAACTTGACCAAATTCTTCCCATACTGATAGTCTTCGAAAAAACGTAACCTAAACGTTCTAAACTCTGCTTGAGAGAAAAGGCACCCACAATGAAATTCGACCTCAAGTATAACTTTTTGGTTGCAGCGCTACTGATTGCATTGACAACTGCCTGCCAGCCAAAGACAGACAGCACCAACGAAGAAATTACAGATTCGGTAGTAGAGAATGTAGATTTAGTCATTGAGAACGCCAGGATATTTACCTCTAACAAACAACAACCATGGGCAGAAGCACTTGCCGTTAAAAATGGCAAATTCATCTACGTCGGTGATGCCAGTGGAATCGTTTCATATCAAAGTGCGACGACTATTGATCTCAAAGGGCAACTACTTATTCCCGGAATGGTCGATGGCCATTCCCACCCCGGATACGTCAATGTTGAAAATTTCGGTGAAGTTGAAGGCGACACTGCGGCCGAATTATTGGCCTCCGTTAAGGAATACGCCGATGATCACCCCGACGATGAATGGCTAAGGCTATGCTGCTGGCCCACGAATATGTTTGTCGAAGGAAACCAGGGGCCTAAAAAAGAAGTATTAGACGCCGTTTTGCCCGATCGCCTGGTATGGTTCGAAAGTGCAACCGCGCACGACTTCTGGTTAAATTCCAAAGCATTGGAGAAGCTTGGCGTAAATAAAAATACCCCCGACCCCAGACCCGGCCTGGCCATGTACGCAAGAGATGAAAACGGCGAGCCATCAGGATGGGTAAAAGAAGGAGCCGGCGTACAACATTTTGCCAAACAATTCGCGCTCACAGACGAAGCACGTATACAGCTACACAAGGAAAGCGTAGCCGAAACCATTCAAGTTCTAAGCCGGCACGGCGTGACATCGATCTTTGACGCGGGTAACAAAGGCTTCGGAGATCTCGCCTACAGCGTAGTATCTCAACTCGAAAAAGAAGGAAAACTACCCCTCAGATATTACGGTACTTATCAAATTTTTACCCCCGAAAGAGCTAAAACGGCCATATCAGAAGTCAAACGCTACCGCAAAGAATACGGTGGCCAGCTACTCCAATTCAATTCAGTGAAACTCTTTATGGACGGCATAAGTGCAAACCAGTCGGCTTCATACCTAGATCCGTATGAGGGCAACACCGCTTACGTAGGCGCGACCATGTTATCCGTAAAAGAACTTCGTGACTTGCTCCTGGAACTGAATGAGGAAAAATTAGATTTACTCGTTCACACCATCGGCGGTTTAGCTGTGAGAACCGTATTGGATGCCGTTGAAGCAGCCCAAGCCATCGCAAAAGATGATTTCTACCCTAGGGTAACCATCGCGCATTTGGTACTGATTGATCCGGTTGACCTACCTCGAATAAAAAAATTGGGCGTCATTGCCAATTTTACACCCTGGTGGTTTGGCGTAGAGCCCAATGATGTGGTCGAAGAGTTTTTAGGAGCAGAGCGTTACTCAAAAATGTACCCCGCAAGAACAGTTTTTGATAGCGGCGCCAGAGTGACCTTTTCAAGCGATGAATGGTGGGGAGGCGATATGCTTGCCACCTACATAAGTCCCTACCTGGGAATGCAAGTCGGTCATACACGCCAATACCCAAAAGACTGGTGGGAAACCGAGGATGATGGAGTCAGGTCTCCCATCAATGAACGATTAAGCCTGGAGCAATTACTAGAAGGCTATACCCAAAACGGCGCCCACCAATTGCGATTGGAAGACAAACTCGGCTCAATCGAAAAAGGCAAACTGGCAGACTTTGTGATACTCAATAAAAACCTGTTCGAAGTAGATCCCTATGAGATTTCGAAGCTAAAACCATCGGCCGTGGTGATGGAAGGGAAGGTGATACAGGGCTCTTTTCCAGATTGATATTGGTGAGTGATAGGAATAAAAAATGGGAACCCCTCCCTGCGTGTCCCTGCATCAAACGCTATAGCTTGTAGCTTCTGTAGGTTTGAAATGTATTGATCCGCCATCCATGACGGAGTATTTGCCGACCATTTGGCCTTTGCATCTTTACTTATAGACGCAGTGTCATCAGTTAACGTATAAGGAAGATCCCCGTAAAAGGGCGGGTTATCAGGATTGGGTGCGTAAGCCGCTGATTGTGCCAGAATGATCTTCGACCAGAACGACCCTTTTGCCAAGGCTTCCCAGCTATTAATAGAAATGGCTTCATCAATAAGGAGCCTGAGCTAATCAGTTGGTTTATAGCTTTCACAGGACCTCCCTTCCACCCGGTCTTCGCTGTTGACTTTCCTTGCCCTGAAAAGCCATGCAGCCAATAAATAACAGGGTATCTTTTGGGTGATCGTATATCGTAACCGGGGGGCAAATAGACGCCCACGCTAAGATCTGCCGAGTCTTCGATTAAATTACCTTCAAGAGACGCAGCATGGACTGTTACGTGTGAAATACCGCCATCCTGTCCAATAGCAGGCGAAACTGGTATGAGTAGAATCGTTATGCAGAAAATTATATATTTCATCATCAATACCTTTAGCGTCGGGAGTGATCGTGCCTTTATTGAGAATGATTAACTGCAGTTATAGCCTTCGGGCATCTTTACGGTGTATTTTGTACGAAATGTAAGCACTTTTTCCGACGACTTGACAGGTTCGTCGAAGATGCGCAGCTAGAGCCTTGTTTGGCGTATCGGTGAGGCGTTATATAGTCATTTAAATCAAGGCTTTAGAGCTATTAGGTGGGGCGGTGGCGTCAGACCGGCTGGCTTTTTACGCCGGCATCAAACCAATTGTCTTAGCCATTTGCGTCGGATCCCCGATATCTTATTGTTATACAATGAAAAAGTGATAATAAATTTAAAACGCAGATACAGTGTTTAATGGACCTACGGGTCTGTTAGGCACGCTGTTAATTGCCACTTGGGTATCACAACGTTATAACGCTATAATGTCTAGACGTTACCAGGAGGCTATCATGAGCAATCTATCCAAAAGATCCACTGTCTACTTCGAGCCAGCTATTCATCAGGCTTTAAAAGTAAGAGCTGCATCTTCCCAGCTTTCAGTATCAGAACTCATTGATCAAGCTGTGCGCCTGCTCATGAATGAAGATCAAGAAGACCTGGCTGCATTCTCAGAGCGTGAAAATGAAAAAGAGATTAGCTATGAGGCTCTGCTTAACGACCTGAAGAAGCATGGCAAAATATAAAATCACCTTCAAAAAATCTGTCGCTAAGGACCTGCGCAGCATTCCATCTGCTGACGTTAAACGTATTCTTAAACGAATTGATTCGCTAGCTACTGACCCTAGAGCTGAAGGCTGTGTAAAGCTTTCAGCGCAAGAGCGCTACAGAATAAGGCAAGGCCTGTACCGTATTGTTTATGAGGTACGTGATGAAACCCTCATTGTTCATGTTGTCAAAGTTGCACATCGATCGAGTGTGTACAAATGAAAATTATCGTGATTGTATTGGTCACGCCGATAAGGTGCATCCGGTAAGCACCGTCACCAACAAACCATCTAAGCTATTCTAGCTATTCCATCGACCCGACTTGGCCGCGGAAATATTATCCTGAATTCTGGCCATGGGCAGTAGCTGGGGGCCGTGCTCCAGCATATAGCTCAAAAAGCGCTGCGCTACCGGCGCAAGCTGCTTTTGCCGTAGATGGGCGATATGCCATTGCGACATTATGGGAAAGCCTTCTACCGGCAACTGGGTCATCTCTTTGGCATCAAACAATACATAGGCCGATAACATCGACACACCCATGTTCGCCATCACGGCATACTTAATGGCCTCATTGCTTTGAATGGTCATGCCTCGCGGCATCGCCCTATTAATCTGATCAAAGTGCTGCTCCAAGCAATAGCGGGTACCCGAACCTTCCTCGCGCAAGAGAAAGCGCTGATCCAACAACTCATCCCAACTCACCGCCTTACGCTTAGCCAAATCATGTTTTTTAGAGGCGACAACGACAATCGGGTTGGGCAGAAAGGGGTGGGTGACTAAGTCGATATCCTCTGGCGGCTCACCCACGATATACAGGTCATCCAGGTTGGCGGCCATGCGCGCAATAATTTCTTGCCGATTCCCAACCTTAAACTCGACCTCCACCCCAGGGAATTCATCGCAAAACGGCCCTAATACATGGTAGAGAAAGTACTTAGCGGTACTCACTACCGCTATTCGTAACACACCTTGCTGTAGGCCTTTCATCTCATCGAGGCGATTCTTTAAGCTCTCAATAGAGCCAAAAATCTCCTCACCTGCCGCCTGTACTTCACGGCCCGCATCAGTAAGGTTGAGCTTCTTACCCATCAGCTCATACAGCGGCAGTCCAATAGCCTCGCTCAGTTTGCGTACCTGCATAGAGACACTAGGCTGACTGAGGTGAAGCTCCTGGGCGGCGCGGCCAATACTGCCCTGCCGCGCAATCGACATAAATATCTCGAGCTGGCGCAAGGTCCCTAGCTTGGTTAAGCCCCGCGTATCAATCTCTTTTGACACAATCTGTTCCTTTCATAGTTATATAGAGTTAAGTCTATATAACTTATAAATAATATCTATTTTTATCTATGTGTATTTGGCGCTATGGTAAGCGCCACTAAGACCAACAGCAGGAGCAAGCCATGCGCGCCCACACCGAATTTATTGACGAGAAAGATCTCATTTGGCATATCGCCGAACTGCCCCACGGCGTGGGTGAAGCCCGCCAGAAAAATATGAGCTATGACGAAGAAGACGGTTCGGCATCCCTGCGGGTCGACTTTGTCAGTGATTGGTCTCGGCCAGCCGGACTGCACGCCGCCATCACCGAGTGGTATGTACTCAAAGGTGAAGTACAACTCGGCGATGAAACACTTAGCGAAGGCGGCTACTGGTGCGCACCAAAAGGCGTATTGACGCCAGCCATCAAGGTAAAGGCCGGAACGGAGATCTTACTGTTTCGCGAATACGGTGACTGGGCATTTACCCCAACCGACCAAGATGCCGATGACAAACCTGAGCACGCCGAATTCACCACTAAGAACATCAATACAATGGAGTGGTATGCCGTTGAAGACCCTGTTAACGGTAGCCCAATGAACCTGGAACGTGGCGGCGGCACCAAACCGGTACCGGGGATGTTCATCAAATTGCTCTATCGCAACCCAATTACCGGCTTTTACACCCGGCTCATAAAAGCTGGGCCCGGCTGGAAAGAACACCCCCTTGCCCACCACCCCGTGTTCGAAGAAGCCTACTTGTTATCGGGTGAATTCAACTACAACTATGGTTCGATTACAGCAGGCGGCTATTTCTTCCGCCCTGCCGGTATTCGCCATGGTGATTTCGTGGCCGGCGATGAAGAAGGCTTTATCTTTATATTGCGCTGCGATGGTGACCTGGTGGACTGGTATACCGACAATGCACGCACCGAACAAAGTGGCGACCCAGTCAACTGGGGCGAAGGTTTTCCGCTTAGCGAACCGCCAGTTATGATTCAGCCCGTGCGCTCAAAAACCGCAGGAGAATGGAAAGACCCTAACTACCAGTAAGAGTATTGCCTATTGCTGTATGATTAGCCACGTAAGGTGAACTCATCGAATCCCGGGGTCGGGTTAATCCATGTTATCTTTTTTTGAAAAACTCATAGACCCGTTCCCACCGGAACATCCCGAGCAGCCCCCGAAAGGCATTTATGCCTTCTGCCGACACTACACTCGTGGAATAGAACCTTATCTGCTGTTAATGGCATTTCTGACGGGTATTCTGGCCGTGGGAGAAGCCATGCTCTACGGTATCCTTGGTTACCTTGTAGATTGGCTAGCTACGGCCAATCCTCACGACTTTTTCGAACAGGAGTGGCCCGTATTACTGGGTATGAGCCTCTTCTTGTTGGTGGTTCTACCAGCCTTGGTGGTTTTTAATTCTATTGTTATACATCAAACCCTCATGGGTAATTTCCCTATGTTGGTTCGTTGGAAAGCCCACCGCTATCTTCTGGGTCAGAGTTACGGCTTTTTTCAGAACGAATTCAGCGGCCGGGTAGCCACTAAAGTCATGCAAACTGCACTGGCGGTGCGCGAGTCTGTGATGAAAGTTATGGACGTGATGTTATTTGTCAGTGTCTATACCGTGACCACCATTATTCTAGTCGCCAGTGCAGATTGGAGGTTATCTATACCACTGTTGGTATGGGTTGCGGTATATGCCTGCATACTTCGGTTTTTTGTTCCCAAAGTACAGCATATTTCCATGCGCCAAGCCGATGCGAGAGCCCTGATGACCGGGCGTATTGTCGATAGTTATACCAATATCCTAACGCTCAAGTTGTTTAGCGATTCAAAGCGGGAATCTGCCTACGTCGAAGATGGCATGAAAGAGTTTCTGGACACGGTGCACCCGCAAATGCGATTAGTCACAGGCCTTGAAATCTGTGTTTGGTTGGCGAATATGCTGCTGATATTTGCTACCGCAGCGACCGGTATCTTACTTTGGATGGAAAGTGCAATTACCCCAGGTGCGATTGCCATCGCCATGAGTATCGCAATACGCATTACCGGCATGTCTCATTGGGTGATGTGGGAGATGAGCAGTCTGTTCGAAAATATAGGCACGGTACAAGATGGCATCAATACGATTTCCAATCATCAAACGGTCACCGATGCGGAAAACGCCGGGCCGTTGAGCGTCAGTGACGGTGCCATTCACTTTAATCAGGTCGATTTCGCCTATGGTGCGGGTATACAGGTTTTTAACCAGCTCGATCTCAGCATCAAAGCCGGTGAGCGCGTCGGTATTGTGGGCCGGTCAGGCGCGGGTAAGTCTACCCTGGTTAGCTTGTTATTGCGTTTCTACGATATCAACCAAGGGTCTATCACTATCGATGGCGTAGATGTTCGGAGCGTGAATCAGGACAGCTTGCGGGGGTCGATCGCCATGGTGGCGCAGGATACCTCACTGCTTCATCGTTCGGTTCGAGAAAATATCATGTTTGGTCGACCAGACGCGTCCGAAGAGGAAATGATTGGTGCTGCGAAGCGCGCTCACGCACATGACTTTATTTTGAGCCTGACAGATATCCACGGCAGAACCGGTTATGACGCCCATGTTGGCGAGCGTGGAGTGACCTTGAGTGGAGGTCAGCGGCAGCGCGTTGCGATAGCGCGGGTTCTGCTAAAGAACTCGCCAATATTAGTGTTGGACGAAGCGACATCAGCATTGGACTCAGAAGTAGAAGTCAGTATTCAGGCTAACCTCTACGAGCTTATGGCAGGTAAAACGGTGTTGGCTATTGCCCATCGTCTGTCTACTATCGCAGCAATGGATCGGCTCATTATTATGGACCAGGGCAAGATTATCGCCGATGGCTCGCATCAACAATTACTGACCGATTGCCAGCTATACGCCGAGCTATGGGCCCACCAAAGCGGAGGCTTCCTCGGTCATCAATAAGTGGGGTCAGATACGACTTATTGCTTCTTCTCACCACACATAACTCTACTGCGCTCCCGCGAAGCTGGCTTGTAAGCGCTAGTTTCGATACAGCTGTGCGTAAGCAATGCTGTCGGCATTGTCGATAAGAGTTCCATTAGCCAGCTCTTCTGGTCTAGCGCTAATTTCCAGCATGGCAGCGCCCAGATCAGTGGCTGTTATCACCAGCTTGCCAGGCCGTAGCAGCCAATCTAGCAGATGGTGAAAAACGTTCGCCTGCTCACTGGTCGGCCGGACAAATGCCGAGCGATAGCTGAAGGTACGCAGACCAGTCCCCACCGCCATGTCAGCAAGTTCGCGCTCGGTCCGTGCCTTTTCCTGTGCCCAGTGGGCATTTTCGTCGGCACCCGTACCCATGCCCGCTACGAAGTGGAAAGACATGGGGGCAGAGGTGCGGGTGGCCAGCCAGGCCTTCATAAAGGCCACGGGAAAATCGACGTGAATCCGGGTGTAGGTGGCGTCATCCACATTTAGCGACGATGTGCCTAGCCCCCACAGTACCGTATTCACTTGTCCCAGTTTATTTGCCAGTGATGAGTAGTCGGTGAAGTCCAGCAGGAGATCCATTTCGACTTTGCCAGAGGCGACGCCGGCGTCGATACGCGGGGATGTACGTCGAGTGACAACATGAATTTTTTCAACATCCGGGTCTTCTATTGCGGCCTTGAGCAGGCCATCGCCCACAGAACCGGTGGCGCCAAATACCATGACGACCTGGTTGGCTTTGTCATCTCGTATCGCTTCTGTGGAAGGGTTCAGGCTTCCGAGGCTAAGAAAGCCCCAGAGATTGAGACCCACAAAAAGGGCAACTATTCCCAGCAGTAGTGTCAGCGGCAGTTTTTTTAGAATATTCATCGTTTGGATGTTAGCCAAGGGCAGCGGGTACGTCCACTAATTGCGCTTTGATGCAATCCTGTATTCACCGGTTTCCGCTTTTCCTCTATTGCGTAGAAATAATCTACCTGTATAAATATGCCAAATTCAAGGTCAATGTCGGCCCAACGATATTTCTACGATTTAAGGAAAAGGTCAATAAATACAAAGAGTTATATAGATGTATCTCGCCTCTCTACGATTACATCATAAAGCATCAGGAAAAAATAAGAAAAACGTCAGGCAAGCTAAGCCGAATGTTTCTATCTTTCTCCCAAACGCGATTTTCGCATTGATGAGGAGAAGGGATATGGTTAAAAATCTGTTGATCAGCTTGGTAGGAGTGGTCCTGGTAACCGGATGTACGACTGCAGCGCAGCACCAAAGGAGCCTGGGTGCCGAGGAAGAAGCAGAGCTAACCGTGGCAGCGGTACAGCGGGAGATTCAGGTTGGCATGTCTGGTGCTGATGTTCTGGGTGTTTTGGGAAGCCCCAATATCGTCTCCACGGACAGCAATCGGCGTGAGGTCTGGGTATATGACCGGGTTGGTACCGAAGTGACTTACTCCCAGAGCGGCACCGGTCTGATCTCGATGATTGGCGTCGTTGCTGGATCCGCCGCCGGTGGAGTATTGCCTTCTCATCAGCAGGGGGCCGGTGCTAGTCGACGCTCCCAAAAAACCCTGACCATCATCATCAAGTTTGATGACAACAAACAGGTCAGAGACTATTCCTATCATGCTTCACGTTTCTAGGAGTGCAGTCTGATGATTAAGACTAGCCGGTATTTTTGTGCGGCCCTATTACTGACATGTGTTGGGGCCATGGCGCAACAAACCAAGCCATTAGAGATGGAGCCGCTGTTTCAATTTAACCCTACCTCGGCTGATGATTTGGCGTCGCAGCAGCGGGAATTTTCGACCCTTGATTTGACGACGGTTTTGGATGCCAGTACTAGCGTTTTGCAGGACATGGGCTACAGCGTCAGTGGCGGTGATCGCCAATTGGGTCTGCTGCACGCATATAAAGTGGCAGACGTGCCCAAGCCTGGACTCGACCATACTCTTGCCGAGGCAGGTCTTGTCACTGTCACTGTGCTGGCATCACTACTTATTGGCCAGGATGTGGTGATGGACCTTCCAGAGCAGGTTTCTCAACACATCTACGTGAGCTTGCTGGTCAGCCCGGTTCCGCGGGAGCAGCCACGAGCCACTCGAGTCAGGCTGAGTCTCGATCGAGATATGCTCTACGACAACGGGCGTGTCATTGCCGATCATACCGAGCTGTTACTGATTAACCAGGAGTTCTTTGAAAAACTGAATAAGTCAGTTTTTCTGGAGGAGGCGCAGTTATGAGTACTCGTATGGTGTTGCTGGGTTTGCTGTTGGGTTTGGTTGGTTGTGTCGCACCACCCCCGCCGGCGTACGATTATTTTGCCAATGAGTCCGAATTCGCCGCAGACCGTGAAATCCAGAGCATGCGGTTCAGTGACGTTGACTACGATGCCATGTTGGGACATGTCATTGACGTGTTAATGGACCTTGACTGTGCGCTGCAGGAATCTAGCAAGAGCTTGGGAGTGGTCTCTGCTGGCCGTGGGGGATATCAATCCATCACTACACCATTTCGAACAGATTATTTCTCCAATTGTCCCTTGGCGACGATCACGGTGGTGGTGACTGGGCTTCCTTCTGATGAACTTCAGGTGCGAGCTTCGAGCTACCCAGTCAATTCAAAAACGCAACATGCACTTAAGCAGCTGCTCGACAGATCTTTAGAGCTGGCACAGGAGTAACATAATGTTAATTAGACTAGCCCCCAATTTATTATCTGTATTGCTGCTGGCGAGTTGCTCGACACTACAGGCACAAACGCAATTCGAAGCCACTGACCTTGCCGACGAAACACTGCATAGCAGAACCTTCAGCGGCCCCAGCCGTATGCAATTGGCCCGCGCGTGTCTCTCGGTGATTCAGGATCTCAACTTTCAGATAACGGAGACTGAGCCGGAACCTTTGACGATAGTTTCGTCGTCCCCGACTGTGCATTATAAATTCTCTCCTTTTACGGGTGTCTCTGCCTATTCGCTGACAGTTTCCGTACGCGCTGTCAGTAGTGTGGCTGGTGCCTTTCAGGTGAGACTCGCTTTATCGCCCATGTCAGGGGCACAGTTTATTACAGTCGCCCCGACAGATTTTTCACAGAGTTTTTTCTCCCATATCGACAAGAGCCTTTACCGGCAAGGAGTTCTACGATGATACCGAAGCTGAGCGCCCTTATCCTTTTTCTAATGCTGGCGGGTTGCAGTACAACAGACTATGACCCTTATGTTGTTGCCACAGAAAATCAGGTGCAGACCCGGAATTACCAGACGCGGGATTTTGAACAGGTAGAGTACAAGTTATTGGTACAGGCGGTGGTGAGTACTCTGCAGGATTATCACTTCCGGATTCGTGAGCTTGATATGGAGCTTGGGGTTCTCACTGCCTATCAGCAAACCGCCTACGACAATAAATCCAAAGTTGGCGGGAGAACCGAGTTGACGGTCTTTGTTAAATCCAGAGAAAAGGGCAGCTATGCCGTGCGTGTAAATATGAGCACTGGTAGAACGGTTGAGAATGCACCGCAGCTGTATCAACAATTTTTTGCGGCACTACGCAAGAAACTGGATTACCACGGTAGTGTGTAGTGGCCTCTGTAGTGATACTGCTCGCGCACCGAAAAATCTGCTATATTAATAGCTAGCACCTACTGATGATATAAACTTAAATTTTCGCACCCATGCGGAAAAAATAAGATTGATGTCATGGAGAAAATAGCCATGCAAAGAAAAATAATTAGCGCGCTCGCAGCTTCAATTTTACTGGTCGGCTGTGGCAATCAGGAACCGCCGACATCAAACGCTGAAGATTTGATCAGTTATGCCGACAAGGTATACACCAACGGTAACATCTATACCGTCAACGACGCTCAACCCTGGGTTGAAGCGGTGGCGATGAAAGATGGTAAATTCATCACCGTTGGGTCCAGCGCTGAAGTTGCTGCTGTTACGGGCGAGGCTACGGAACTTGTCGATCTTGCTGGCGCTTTCGCCATGCCAGGTATCGGTGATACCCATATTCACCCTTCAATGGTGATGCCTAAACGGGCATTTTGTGGCCTACCCGGGACGTTCTATGAGCCCACTGAAGAGCAAACCATTGACGCTCTAAAGGAGTGCATCGCGAGCTACCCTGATGATAGAGAGTGGTTTGTTGCCACCGGTTGGACTATGCCGGCACTAGCGCCTGAAACCTTAACCCGCGAATATCTCGATAAGCTAATCCCGGATAGACCTGCATTCATCGAAGACGAAACCGGTGGCCACACGGCATGGTTTAACACCAAAGCAATGGAGCTGGCCGGTCTTTCGAAGGAGACACCAGACACGCCCGAAAGCTTTTATAGTCGCACCAAAGATGGTGATCTTTCCGGGATCGCATATGAGGGTGGCTTGAATCCATTCCTTAAAGCCATGCCCGCCTTCGACACGGAGTTGCGAAAAATTGCCTACATGAAGTTGCTCGATGAGGCATCGTCCATGGGTATTACTGCCGCTGGTGACGCCTACGTGTTTGAACAGGATTTACAGGCGTGGCAGGAACTGAAACAGGAAGGCAAACTGAACCAGCATATCACCCTATATTTGGGCGGTAACTTGGGCACTGCTGAACTGACGCCTATAGATACATTGCTCCAGTGGTGGAATGACTATGATTTACCAGGACACAAAGCGGTAAAGATCGGCATGGATGGCGCAATTGAATCATTTTCGGCGCCGCTGGTAGATGGCTACGCCAGCACTGGCACGCCTGCGGTTGAGGCCCCACTCCCCGGCGATCAACTATTCGATGATGAAGCAACGGCAAGCAACAACCCTGATCCACTTGTTCCTGCGGCGGAGTTTGCGGGCTACATTGCTCAGCTTGACAAGGCAGGCATTCAGGTAAAAGTGCACGCCATCGGTGATGGCACAGTGCGCGCGACATTGGACGGTTTCGAATCAACGATTACCAAGAATGGTAACAATCGTCTTCGCCATCATATAGATCACTGCAGCCTGATACACCCAGACGACTTCCAACGATTTGTGGATCTCGATGTGAGCTGCACCATATGGCCACCACTGAATGCTCCGGTTGGCTATAATGTCGGCAATATCAAGCCTGTGTTAAAGCCAGAAACCTGGGCGCGTATGTACGCCAATCGCGACCGCTTGGATGCGGGTATGCGCTTAGTGAATCATACCGATGCTCCAGCAGCGGTACTCTGGCCATGGTGGGGTATGGAGGCTAGCGTCACTCGCGGTACTCCGGGCAAACCCGATGTGCCGAAAATGAGCCCTGAGCAAGCAATGACCGTGGTCGAGGTGATTGAAGCTTATACAATTAATACGGCTTGGTCGTTATTGATTGATGAAGAAAGCGGCTCTATCGAAACGGGTAAATCAGCCGATATGATTATTCTCAATCACAACCTGCTGGAGATCCCTGTTACTGACATTCATAAAACTGAAGTTCAGAAAACAATCTTTAAGGGAAATGTCGTCTATAGTCGCAAGTAGAGCCATAAAAAAGGGTAGGCATTTTTGCCTACCCTTTTATTCTCTACCAAGTCACACTCATCCCGGTGCAATTTAGTCCACTGCCAATACCCAATAGTGAGACATGATCTCCAGCGGCAATTCTGCCCGCTTCGTCAGCCATTTTTAGTGTAATAGGTAGTGCTGCCGGACCGATATTACCTAACGTCTGCACGTTCAAAAATATCTTATCCATCGACATACCCAGTGCTTGGGACAGCTTGGTGATGTGTGGAATACTCACCTGATGAGGTATGTAAATATCGATGGTTTCGTCACTCCAATTATCTAAATCTTGTTCGCATATTTTCCAGGCTTTAGCGGCTAACGCTACACCGGCTACGAGCAACTCAGAAGGCTTTGTTATACCGCCTTCGTGTGTGCCAACGCACAAACGATTATTTTCTGTATCGGCAAGACTTGCCGACCCATTGATAAGGTGCTTTGAATCAGAATTATCTTTATGCGTTAAGATCATCGCTACAGCGCCAGACCCAAGAGTTAGAGTAGCAAAGTTGTCGCGAAACGTTTCCATCGTTAAGTCAGGATCTTTTAACCGCTCCATAGTCGGCTCCATTGGGTCTCGAGAGCTTTCTCCATCGACCACTAAGCCATATTTTATTTGACCTGTTTCTATCATCATCATCATTGTAGACATGCCATCTATAAATCCAAGACAGGCGTTGCCGATATCATAATTTCTACAACTGGCAGGCAGCTTAAGATTACCGTGTACCAGACAGGCCACTGACGGTTCTATATAGTCTTTACTCACCGATGTATTAATGATGCAGCCAATTTCATCAGGGTTAATACCCGATTCATCGATAACTTTCTGTGCGGCAAGGGTAGCGACATCACTAGGTCGTGTGCCTGCATCCCAAACGCGCCGCTCTTTTATGCCAGAGAGCGCCTCTAGGCTGCCTAGCGGAATACCAAATTTTTCTAAGTTGGCAGAAAACTCCTCTTCAATGCTCAGTGACGTAATTATGTTGGAAGGCAGTTCATAGGCAATAGCTTCTATGACGACATTGCTAGGCATAGTGAAGTTCTCTATTTAATGGGTATTAATCAGTGCTTTACTAACAGACAGTACCGTTTGTTTGCTTTAAGCAAGTGGTACTAAGGATTGAGTATTGTGGGCAGAAAAAACGGCAGACACAAGGTGAATAATGATTTATAGCGTAAATCTACCAGAACAAGGCCGATTGTGCCGCCTGCGGACTATGGTGCAATGGTAGCCCTGCCAAAAAAGCCTGTTACCCGTCGCACTAACCACTTGGGGGTAGCGCGCGAGACAATACTGGCAAACCTGTTTTTAGCGCCTGGCACCACAATCGCTTTGCCCTTAAGGCAGCCGCTAAAGCCCTTTTGGGCAACGCTGTAGGCATCTGCTACGACTATATTGGGTATATTTTTCAGCGCTTTGCTTTTTTGCTGAGCGCTGGCCATCATATTTGTCGCAGTAAGACCTGGGCATAGCGCGGTCACTGTTACGCCGGTGCCTTTAAGCTCTTCGGCAAGGGCTTCAGATAACGACAATACAAAGGCTTTTGTGGCAGCGTAAGTAGCAACGCTGGGCATTGGCTGAAAAGCGCCTAAGGATGCAACATTGAGTACGCGCCCGCTGCCTCGCGCGACCATAGCTGGCAGCAGGTGTGCAAGCATTGCCGTAAGCGCGACCACGTTCAGCTGTACAATATTTTGATGATCATCAGGGGGAATATTCACAAATGCGCCATGCTCTAGTACACCCGCATTATTAATTAAAATGTCAACCTGCTTTCCTTCAGATAGAAGATTTTCACTTAACAATTTAACCGCGCCTGGAACCACAAGATCACAAGGTTTGACCGACACCTCTACACCGTATTGCTGATTCAGCTGTGTGGCTAAGGTTTCCAACTTTTGCTGATTGCGAGCCACCAGAATTAAATCATACTGATGTTGCGCACAAACTAATGCTAATGCTTCGCCAATGCCTGACGAGGCACCAGTAATTAAAGCTATATCGCGCTTCACCGCCATTGGTTAAAACTCCGACTAATTTTACAATCATGCTAGTTATACACTGCACTGCCTATGATATCAGTCACACAACGGTAAGCGAGTAAAAAACTAAGATACCCATTGGGCATAAAGGCCTGCGCAGAGAGCCTTCCAGTATTCTCGCCGATGGTACATCCTTATAGGTATTGCATGGATACCGTGTATCCGTTAATGTAGGCATTATGATTATTTCATTCGGCGACAAAGCCACTTCTGATCTGTTTCATGGCATCTCTAGCCGCAAAGCGCGCAAGCTGCCAAACCAGATGCATGAAATGGCGCTGTACAAGCTTGATGTCATCAATGCATCACAAAATCTTGATGACCTTAAGTCGCCGCCTGGTAACAGGCTTGAGTCTCTCAGAGGCGACCTAAAAGGCTTTCACAGCATCCGAATAAACAATCAGTGGCGCATCATCTTCCGGTGGGAAGCTAATGCTGCTCATGACGTAGAAATTGTGGACTACCACCAATAACGAGGTGACTTATGATTCCTTCAAATAGAACTGCAACACATCCGGGTGTAATCCTGCTTAAAGAGTTTCTTGAGCCGCTTGAAGTGACTCAAAAGGCATTGGCAACTCACCTTGGAGTTCCCGTGCAGCGCATTAACGAAATAGTTAGAGGCAAGCGCGGCGTTACTCCTGATACTGCTTGGCTACTTTCTGAGGCTCTTAACACTTCGCCTGAGTTTTGGTTAAACTTGCAATCAACTCATGACCTTTCTTCTCACAGACCTGAGCATCACATTCAGCCTCTTGCGGCAATGGGCGTATAAATAGTGTTTAGAGTACCGCTTCCCAAGTATTAGCAGACACTAAAACCGAAATCCTTTTACGTCCGAAGTGTGCCAAAAGCGGAACCCATTAACGCCAAGCTAAAGCGCCGCAGTATGCGGTCGCATTTGAGCGCCTTGTTAGCACTTTTTTACGATGCCAAAGCACGAAGAACAACGCCAGGCTCTTTGGCAACAACATTTAGTAAGACCAATGCTGGGCCTTGTGGGGTACGATCACCACGTTCCCAATGGCGGAGTGTACTCACGCTGATGCCAAAAGCAGACGCAAATTCATTTTGAGACATGCCTACCTTTGCCCTGATATTTTTTACATCCACTGGGCCGAATTCGTGGACGACTGCCTTTTTAACTTTACCCTCAGAAAACTCAATTGCTTCGGATAGGCCCTGTTTGATACTTGAGAAAGCGTTAGCCATTTTAACCACCATAATGCTTGAGTAAAAGTTGAGTTAATTTAGCAAGCTCATTGCGTTCGGCTTCGCTGATATTAGCCTTTTCGCCCTTGCCAAAAACCGTTAAGAGAAAGAGCGGTACCGCCCATTGTGATAATAATAAACCACTCTGACTCCGCCACTCTTGCCTCTTCCTTGGGCAGACCACCGAAGCTTCCTGATCCCGCCAGTACCCTGCATAAGATCACCAGATTGAGGATGAGAAGCTAAGTAGTTGATAATACTTGTCTTTTCATCAGGCTTGAGCAAGCCATCGGCTCGTTTCTGAAATTCTGGGAGTTCAACAATTGTCTGTATAGGCAGAAGTATAATCCATTGGATTATAGTGCGTCAATGCGTGGGTTTTGGGTGCTAACAGTGAATTATAAAGCCCGCGGCTCTATAACGCGAAAGTACCAAGTTACTGAGGTTTCCGCGCGCCAGCCCAGACATTTTTATTTCAAATTCAAAAGGATAGGACAGAATCAACCGAAACACGCCACAGCTAGATTTTCATGCATCCCCTACTTATCCGCCAATTTCCATGCCTCTTGAGCATAGTGGCCGCCCCATAAAAATCAATACATTAGGGCATTAATTCCCGAGTTAGTGAGCCAACGGCTGCTGAATTAGGCTTTGGGTCGTCTACCGACCATCTTAACCAAACAGCGACCACAGCGCATGTCGACTTCTCAAGTGTGCCAAAAGTGGACCTTCAGCCTCTATCTATTCGAGCTCTTGAATTAGACACATCTTACTCATAATTGGCAGATCCGCAGCTTAGGTCTGCGAAGCCCCGGCATATTCAATACCCTCACGGCGTTTATGCAAGAGTCGTGCGATTAGTTTCTTCCGAATCACAACCTCCCAATCGTCTAACCAAGTCAACGTGTCCCTGCGGAAAATATTGGACCTTAATGTGAGGAACTTCACCACACGGCACACCCAATATCGTGCTCACCAAGAGCCTGCCTGTACTGTCCTTTTGTGTATTTATACAGTAGCATTGATCGGCTGCTTTGATGATTTTCAGAAATAGCGGCGCTTGTATATGAACTTCACAAAGGAAATATAAATGATAAAAATTATATTAGGCATTTGTCTGCTAATAAGCAGTTCCGCTTTTGCAGTCGATCTAAACACTATGAATAAGGATTGGGAGCCAGCGGCTATTGAAATAGTTGCCCCATCAGCGACGGTTGTCATTGCTAACGGCAAATCAACTATCACACTTCATGACATCGATAAATTAGCTGGAATAATTTCTGCCTTGCATAAAAACAGCCGCAGTTTTGACGCTTTCCCTGTCGCTGAGCTAACTGAAGCCTGGAACTCTTGCAATGCGATGAAAGAGGACATGATGTTGTGGCACGAAGATGGATTGAATAGTCTAGTCATTTTTCATAGCGGCGTAGACGCAGATCCTAAAAATACACACGGAGCCAAAGCCCCGTTAGTCACAGCACCTAAAGATACAACTCGCACATTAGGCGGTGATGAGGGTATCGCCAAGCTCATGCTAGTAGATGCAACACTAGTCAATAACGACCTATCCTTTGATATCAAAGGCGGCGTGCTTGCTACAGGCGACTATACTCGAGTCAGAGTAATTACGGAGTGTTTTGCAATGTAATGAAAGAGGGCATGCTGCGGTGGAACAAAGATGGATTGAATAGCCTAGTGATTTTCATAGCAACGCAGACGCAGATCCTAAAAATACACACCGGGCTAAAGCCCCGTTGGCCTAGCTTGCATCTGGCAAGCGCTGGTCTTATGCTGCTCCTTCCTCTTTCTGAAAGCTGACTCTCTATGGTATTTTATCGAACAATAATTATATTTCTATTAATAGGCTTGGGGGGGTGTGCCATGCAGGCAGCTAACAAACCGGGTGTAGAGGTAATGCAACTTGGCGGTATAGAGATCGTTAGCCGAAGTGCAGCAGTACAATTAGTGGTCTTCCAGACCCCAGATGATGTTGAGAAATTCTGCCTGTCTCCGGCTCCAGATGTGGTTAATATGTATAGCGAAGGGGTAAGCGTCGGCGTCAGCGGATATGAGGTAGGTGAACAGCAGGGAGATGGAGCCATGTCAATGGGCGGTAGAAGCCCCGCGGTATTGCTTGCGCGTGAGTTCATCTATCGGGCCTGCGAATTCAGTTTGAACTATCACCTGAGTAAGAGCGAGGCCATAGCTTTGTACAAAGTGACTCTCGACCACATTGTAACGATTGTACAGGCAGATACTGCAGCGGGGGCTTCTGCAATAGCGAGCGCGCCAGACACCGTGGCCCTCACACTCTCAGCAAGCAGTGACGACGATGATGACGATACCGCCACAGAGGACGATACCGAGCTTGATGAAGGGGAGTAATGCCACTGCGTAAATCTGGCCTAACAGATAGGTCAAATTAGTCGTACGAATACACCTCACCGTCGCTGACATCAGATCTATTAGCAATAGGGCCCTTATTCCACTTATACTTCAGCTATGGCGTATATGCTGCGCGCAGTATAAATAAAATAATATAGGAGAATTACCAGTGAGCATAACAATAAAACAGCATTTGATGACGGTCAGAAACTTTGCATTTTTAGCCCTATTTTTACCGCAGCTAAGCCTTGCAAACGATGATCAGACATGGGTATTTATTATTGATTGTAATCAAAACTCTAGCGATGATATCAGTCTTGATAGCGCAGAAACCAACGATAAAATCACATTAGTTTTATACAAGGATGGAAAGGAAGTGGGTAGTCAGAGTAACTCTGATGTAGGATGTGCAAACCTTTTACAGAGAGCATTTAGTATAGATGTTGAATATGGTGTGGTACCTGACACAGCTATACTTACCACAGACGGGCATGATGCGTTATGGATTGATGACGCCGCGTTGTGGATTGACCCTCCCCTTATCTCTTTCAGTTCACAGCCAAATACAGACCTCGATTTTCAATGGGGTGAAAACAATTCACAAGGCTGGTGTCTTTCAACGGACGAAGATGACTGGGACGGAGGTTGGTCAGACAGCGTCCCTTCAGATAAGTGCTTTAGTTGCTTAAAATTTGTGGCGACCAATAGCTCCACCGATAATCATGTGTATTCCTGCGACTAGTTCTTGTAACTAAGTCAGCACCGCTAATAATATAATGAGTATTTTATCGCCGTAAGTGTGAGTTCAATTGGTCAACGCAACACATTACCATAATGGCTAAACATTGGAGTGTAGCCAACCACCCAATTAATGTCTGCTTTGAATGCGATTTCAGCTGCTGGCTCCGACACAGGTGCTAAACCTATTTTAGGGGACGACCGGAGTCAATAGAGTAATATGGGACCTGCCGATTAGGAATATGGCTCTCTTCGCAGAGAGCCTGCCCCGCGACTGGAAGGAGTGCCCTGGGTACTTGAACTGCAGACCTACACTCCCATTAATGTCCCTTCATGGTCTTAGACATCAAATAGTCTGTCCACGCTATTCCCATAGCCGACAGAATAAACACCACATGAATAATGGTCTGCCACATCACGCCTGCTTCGGTGTAACCAGACTCTTCCGTTCCTAACATATTTATCGCAATAAACGTCTTCAGCAGGTGTATAGAGCTGATCCCGATAATTGCCATTGCCAGCTTTACCTTGAGTACAGTGGCATTCACATGACTCAGCCACTCTGGTTGGTCTGGGTGCTCTTGTAAGCCCAGCCTGGAGACAAAAATTTCGTAACCGCCTACGATGACCATACCAGCAGATTGGAGATCATTACCACGTCAATGAGTCCCAAGACTGCCAGCATAATGAGCTGTTCACTCAGGGAGGTGGCCCCACCGATAAGGTGAATCAGTTCCTTCATGAACAGGATAACGTAAACCCCTTGGGCAACTATCAGGCCCAGATAGAGGCACTAATCAATAGGTTTAATCGCTCTTGGTGCTCTCATCAAAAATATGGCTAGCCAAACGCATACACTGAAATATGATGAGTGCCAAAATAAAAATCCAAAACCCCAGTCACTGTATTCTTTGGTTTCATTTACGACAAAGAAAGCATCTGATACACCCGCCATTCCAGCTTGCGCCACAGGTATCGCGGAGCCTACTGCATTACTGACTGAAGTGGCATTGTCACTCCAGAACTCAAGTGGTAGATGGAAAAATATGCCATAGCTGCAGTACACGGCACACCAAGAAAAAATAACTTTACTGGATGTTATCAGCATTTTATGGCGCAGTTTTTCTTCCGCATCACTAATACGTAAAGCACGACGAAATTGAACAAATGCCAGTGGTAATATACAAACAAAGCCAACTGTCCATAACGTTTCTTCAATGGCGAATAGTGTATTATTCTTATTCACTGTTGCTGTTGTCGCAAAAAACTGAGCGGCAAAAATACAAGCAATTAATAGGTAGGGGCTCTTTGTTCCAATAAAGTTGAGAGCAGGATTGCTCTGCGTTCTCCCAGGTATATCTTTGTTTAATCGCAACATGGCATAAGCAAATAATCCAGCAAAGGAAAGTTCTGCAAAAATGGCAAAGAAGCGAATCAATAACGAACTGTTGGCCAGTACATCAAACCAAGCAAATTGGAAGAGATATCGAGATACAAATACTGAACGATACGCGCCAACCAAAGTAAAGACCAGGCCCATTACTAGCATTCGCTTTTGATATGGATCAGCGATATTAGAGAACCCGCCTGTAGTATTTCTAGCACGATTAAAGATGGTTAAGCATACGATAAGACTAACGGTATTTAGGACTACCATGGTTGACCACCACGGCCACGCCCAAGCTGTATCCGGGGTCATAATTATCTGTTTCCTTTCCAATTTAATTCAGTTTGATTTATCGACCGACAATTGTACACTGCCCGTGTCAATGGAGGTTATGGTCGTGCCTGAAAATTGCCCGCTGACCCAAGGTGGCGCGGCTGCGTTCATTGAAGTCTCGCTCGAGGTTGCTGCTACCAGGGTCGCACTGCAAAAATTGGTCGACACCTTGGCCGAGAGGCAGGGATTTTGAAGAAACTAACCACACGACTCTTGCATAAAAGCCGCGCAGGTATTAAATATGGCTCTCTTCGCAGAGAGCCTGCCCCGCGACTGGAAGGAGTGTCCTGGGTACTTGAACTGCGGACCTGCCGATTTACGGAGTGGTATTACTCCCCTTCGTCAACCTCGGTATCTTCCTCAGTGTCGCCATCTAGTACGGGCTGAACATTATCGGAAACTTAGTGTAAGCGCGTTTGAAGAGTGGAGTAGGGCTGTTGCTTGAACGTAGATGCTTAATTTCCGACGGCCCCCGAAAGTTAATTTGCCAGTACCTATTTTATTGTTCTATTTAATAATATTGATGGAGCTGTTTTCAACTAAGTTGAAAGGTCACAATTGGAATCTATTGATTGGATCTTGTAGGCTTATTTGTGGATGTATTCACACTCCTGTAGGATCTATAATTATCTCTTGGAACAACTATAATGAAAAATAGATCTTGTATTATCTCACTATCATCGAGTCTGATCGCGGTATTTGTCTTTCTTGCGTTACAGTCAGTCAATCTCAGAGCTGATGATGGTTATATTCAAACAACTGTGTACTTTGACTGTGATGCCAATGGAGGCACTGTTACTAAAGCAGGAACAGGGGACCCCTTATACGTAGATTACTACCATGAAGGAATTGTTCAGGAAGCCCCAGATCTCGTCTCTAGTGACTGGGGTTGCGGGACGTTTGATGTTAGTCCTTCGTTTAATTTGGGAAGAATCGAGGAGTACTACAATGAAATTGATGAAGTAAGGATTAGAACTCGTGGTGGTGATGCCTTTTGGATAGATCAGGTCAACCTATATGTTACCGAAGGTAGCCTTAGTGATTTAATTGCGAGCCCTACACATTCATGGGGCTCTGATAATACGAAGGGCTGGTGTCTTTCCACCGATGCGTCTGACGCGGATGGAGGCTGGTCAGACAATGTTCCAGCCGGAACCTGCTACAGCTGCATTAAATTTATGGTTGACGATGGTAAGGCGTATTCCTGTGATTGATCCAATTGATTGGCGTTTATATACAGAGTGTTTCAGCATAACACCTGCTTCGGTGTAGCCAGACTCTTCAGTTCCTAACATATTTATCGCAATAAACGTCTTTAGCCGGTGTATAGAACTGATCCCAATAATCGCCATTGCCAGTTTTACCTTGAGTACAGTGGCATTCACATGACTCAACCACTCTGGCTGGTCAGGGTGGTCTTGTAAGCCCAGTCGGGAGACAAAGGTTTCGTAACCGCCTACGATTACCATAACCAGCAGATTGGATGGTGTTGCCAACTTAACTTCATGAAGCCAGAGTAACTGTAGCTGTTTCTCCATCTTGATCGACGGCACGCCACAGGTAGTGCTGCTTTCCCTGTATCTTGACGAAAACTTCGTCGATGAAGAAAGTATCACCGTACCCTCGGTGCTTTCGTTTCAATCTGCTTGCATAAATGGAGCCGAATTTGATGCACCAGAGACGAATGGCTTCGCGGCTAACGGTGATGCCTTGTTCAGCTAGCAGATCTTCAATATCACCATGACTTAGGTTGAACCGATAGTAGAGCCAGACGGTGTAACTGATGATTTTGGCAGGGAATCGGTGGCGCTTGTATATATTCGTACGTATGATTCTAGCAGCTTTAGGCGGTTAACTTGGCATACCGTTGCAGCAACTGGTTGAATTCAAAAGCCAAACAGGATAAATCCAACTGATGCTCTTACTCTTTATTTACGTACTGATCGCCGTTGGTTTCTCGTTTTTGTGTTCCATCGCAGAAGCCGTACTGTTTAGTGTAACCACCTCTTATATTGCCCAGGCCGAGCAGGAAGGTAAGGCCTATGGGCCGGTGCTGCGTGAACTTAAGGATGAGATCAACAGTCCGTTAACCGTAATCCTTACGCTGAATACAATTGCTCACACGATGGGGGCAGCCGGCGCGGGAGCACAGGCCACAGCGGTGTTTGGTAGTGTCTATTTGGGCATTTTTTCGGCTTTGCTAACTCTGGTGATCTTGATTTTCTCCGAGATTATCCCTAAGGCGCTAGGCGCCCATTACTGGCGCAAGCTGGCACCGGCCACGGCTTACAGTCTTCGCTTTCTTCTACGACCTCTCTACCCGATAGTGTTGCTATCAAACAAGCTGATTGGCGGTCTTTCGGACGAGCCGGGATTAGCGGGTTTTAATCGAGGCGAATTTACAGCCATGGCGGAACTTGGGGCTAAGGAGGGCATACTCAATAAACACGAGTCGCTTGTACTAAGAAACCTGTTTCGCCTGCGCGATATGCCGTTGCGTAGCGCCATGACGCCAAGGTCGGTCGTGTTTGCCAAGGCTGAGGATACGACCGTAGAGGATCTTCTGAGTGGTCTGGGGCGTAAAGCCTTTTCTCGGATTCCAGTCTATGCCGACCGAGAAAATATCACCGGTTTTGTGTTGAAAGACGAATTACTGGTCGCCCAAAACGAGGGGAAGGGTGGTCAGCCATTGCGTAACTTTCGGCGCGAATTGGATGCTATTTTGGAAAGCTTCTCCCTGCTGCACGCATTCGACGCATTTACTACCAAGAAAGTCCATATCATGCTCGTGGTAGATGAGTACGGTACCATTCAGGGAATTCTGACCCTAGAGGATATTCTGGAGAGTTTATTGGGCTTGGAAATAGTCGATGAGTCCGACGCTATTGAGGACATGCAGGTTTTGGCGCGGCGACTGGCGTCTATGCGCCGCAAAAAGATGGGTCTGGAGTAACAACCAGTTGTTTGCGCAGTACTGGCAAGTTAACTTATCTAGCGTAAGTAAATCCATAGTTAAATTTCAAGC
>JBALVY010000015.1:0-33445 GCA_036960375.1 Pseudomonadales bacterium | reverse complement strand
ATAAGTATTCATCAGTGAATTATATCAAATTAGCTGCGTTAACTTGCCAGAACCGCAATCACGCTTACATTGACTACTGCAATACCGATTAACGCGATAGCCCGCCCAATATCCGGCATAACGAGGCGGTCTGAATTTTGATGCTGTTTTTTATCTTTCATATTAGAACCGATATGGTTTGCTCCACCTTTGGCCGTTGAATCCGAATTATTCTATTCATGAATATTCATCACTCGTCTTAGTTTGAACGGTGCGAGCGTAAGCATGCTTTATGAAGTGTGGCACATTGTCTGGACTAATTCGAGTTTGATTCGGCACTGTGATACTTTCTCCTATCGACCCGTTTCGGACCTAAAGTAGCAACCCGTAATCGACCCGGTTTTTCAGAAAAACCCCAGATCAAGCTCAATTTTCTGGTAGGGTTTAGTCTTCAGATGGAAGAGAAAATACTGCACTGATCGAGCGTCGTAAATTTGAAACAAAAGCTGGACGATACTCAAAGTCACATTCTGGATTCGCCTCTAGGCGGCGGCAGTATGCAGCGAGATTGTGCAGTAAAATATTTCGCACCGTTTCGGCCCGCATCTCGAATTCAATATGAGTTAAACCCTTGCAATGCTGCAGCAGCATAATACTGAGCGCCTCCAGTGGCGGATTCGGGCGTTGATCGGATTCCGCCCGCGGGCCTACAGAGTGGTTTTGTAGGCTAGCAATAATTTTCAGGTAGTTTTTGCCCCCATCGTCAACGTCCAGTTCCTCCATCAGCGGTAAGACCAACGCTTCAACAATATTAAGCAATGAGGGCTCGGCACTCAATTCATTAATCAATTTCTGGCGGCGCTCTTCAATGGCGGGTGTGTGCTTGTCAAAGACGGCCTGTAAAAGGCCCGTTTTATTGCCAAAGTGGTAGTTAAGCGCAGACGCATTGTTTTGCCCTGAGGCTTTGACAATCTCATTCATAGATACTGCATCCACGCCCTTCTCTGCCATGAGTCTCTCGGCGGTGTCGATAATCTTCTTACGGGTAATGTCCCCCCTGCTTGACTGAGGTTTGGTCACGTTAGAATTCCTTACAGGCGGTGACTGACAATTTCCGGATATATTACTACACTTGACTAATGAGGTCTCATTAAATTATGATTCCTAACTAATGAAGTCTCATTAACTATCTTTCTCGAGGATTTTGGCATGCCAGTTCGCCTGTTTTCTATACTTATATTCACATTGAGCGCAATGGTTGCATCGATCGTTAGTGCGGGAGAAATTGAATTCCCTAGGTTGGCGAAAACGCCCTACCCAGCCCAGCACGGTAATCCGCGCAATTCGGATGCGGTGCCCTTTTCATCGCCTACCGAGCTTAAGCTAAAGTGGAAGGCCCTTGAAGACTCTTCAATTGTTCAAGGCTGTACCACGGACAGAGGTCAGCTTTACTGTGTTTTAGGTTGGGATAAAAAAGATCGCTGCAATCTTATCGCCCTAGATGAACGAGACGGCAGCACGTTATGGGAAGATCGTGTGAATGGCGAATGTATACTGGATGAATTTGCCTCGCTGACTAATCCAACAATCGACACTGAAGGGAATCTTTACATCAACGATAGCGAGAAGATTGTTTCCTTTACCTCTGACGGTCAAGTTCGCTGGATCAATAACACACCCGCCACTCTGCCTTCGCGCAAGGGCTTGCCCAATGCCCCGTTTGGTATGGTGTTGTTGGCTAATGGTAACTTGGCTACCGCTACTATGGGCGATGGCTGGGTACTATTTTTGGATGGTAAAACCGGTGAACTGATTAAGGAACCTTTTGATCTTCCTGCAGAAAAGCGAAACCCACAGGCAGTAAACCGCGTACTGATACCAGATACTCGCCCAGATGGCTTTATGGAAAATTTGATGAGCCAAAGCGCATCACAAATGCTGTGGGATTTCGCATTCGGTGAAAGTGATTACGAGACAGATAACAATGTCGCTATCGCTGAAAAGCACCAGCTGATGATTATTGCCAGTGGTGCGCCATACCCAAATACTGACAACGTCGGTGCTCTGTGGGCAGTGGACTTCTCGGGAGACAAGCCCAAGGTGGCTTTCTATGTGGAACTGCCAGTGGAGGGAGGCATAGCCACTTCACCCACTTTAAGCAAAGACAACAGCATCGCTCTCATCGGTGATAACGAACAGAATCTGGTGGTGGTTGATATCGAGAGCTGCCTCGCAGAAGCGGACGGCAGTGCATGTTCCCACTATAGCATGCATCCACTGGGTCACGATCTGACGTCCTCGGTTATTTTGACGGATGAAAACCGTCTTATTATTCCGGCGGGTCATACCGGCTATGCAGCCTATGATTTGAAAAAGGATACCAATGGTGCCATTCAAATTAATCCGCTATGGCAGACCCGCCTAGCCTGGTTACCGATCGGTATTTCAGTGCATCTGGCGTTTGATAATGTGGTCTGGATACCCTTCTACCATATGGGCCGTCAGCAGACATTTATAGTCGCACTTGATATTGAATCAGGTGAAGAAGTTGCGCGTTACGAGTCGGGTGATGCGGCTAACGTGACTATGGCGTCGGACGGAAAAACCATTATTGCGCAAAACCTATCGTTTATTGAGTCAGCCTTCAAGGGGCGTGTAGGGCTTGATGTGAAAGGCGGTGTCTGGGCGTGGGAGCCGGTGACGGAGAATTAGCACTCTCTTTGTGCATTTATTCGAATAACGAGCGGATAGCTGCGGGTCGTGTGTCAGGCCAAGCACCCTAGGTCTGGATGACTGCTAGTGGCACACAACAGCTGTGAGCTTCAATTAGACAGCTGTGAGCTGTTAAATTGCACCGAATATTGATCCAATAAACACGAGTTTTTGCATGCTGGGATGACCCTCATTCAGGCATGAAAACCCCAGCGGACTTCGGAATTCGCGAGAGTCGAGGCGGGTCAATTTTCAGTGCAAATAGTGGGTCAGTTTGGCATGCAAATCAACACTAAGCGCTCCTAATGTCCCTTCATGGTCTTAGACATCAAATAGTCCGTCCAGGCTATCCCCATCGCTGACAGAATAAATACCACATGGATAATGGTCTGCCACATGACGCCTGCTTCGGTGTAACCAGACTCTTCAGTTCCTAACATATTTATCGCAATAAACGTCTTTAGCAGGTGTATTGAGCTGATCCCAATAATTGCCATTGCCAGCTTTACCTTGAGTACCGTGGCATTCACATGACTCAACCACTCTGGCTGGTCTGGGTGCTCTTGTAAGCCCAGTCTTGATACAAAGGTTTCGTAGCCGCCTACAATTACCATCACCAGCAGGTTGGATATCATTACCACGTCAATGAGGCCCAAGACTGCCAGCATTATCAGCTGTTCACTCAAGGAAGTGGCCCCGCCAATAAGGTGAATCAGTTCCTTCATGAACAAGATAACGTAAACCCCCTGGGCAACTATCAGGCCCAGATAGAGGGGCAGTTGCAACCAGCGGGAGCTGAAGATCAGGTTGGACAGAGGGGTCATTTTGTTTGGTGCGGGCTTGTTCGTCATATCTTCGGTATTTCCTGATGTGGCCATGCAGTTTTTCTCAATCGTTACGCAAGCGCATAGGGGCGCTGCAATAGTCAGAAGCTCAAATTTATAAAAATGGGGGCTTTTAGAGGGCTGAGTAGAATGCGCTTATGCATCCCCTCAGACTCCAAGAGGTATTAAAAATGGTGGGCCTTCGCAGAGAGCCTGCCCCGCGACTGGAAGGAGTGCCCTGGGTACTTGAACTGCGGACCTGCCGATTATAAGTCGGCGGTCGTGTTGTGAGGTTGGCTAGTAACTGGAAGAAACGTAACGGGATTATCTGGTGGAGTGGGGCGGGGTGACCGAAACCGAGCTTATACCGAACAGGGTGGTGGTGAAGTTCGGTTGTGCAGTTGGGGTAAGTGGAAGAGCGGTAAGGAAAACTGGATACCGAACTCCGAGCCTGGGCTGAACCCCTTATCCGGTTTGCCCATCGGTAGCGGGAGACCAGCTCGGAATCTATTCATCTGACAAGCGCCATAGCCCACCTATTATTGCGAACAAAGCCTGCTAAACTTAAGAAAATGAAGTAACGCAAGGACGCGTTTCATGAACCACGCATGGCCGGACAGGATGTCTGGCGGCGAAGTGTTTGCCTATGTTCGCCACCAGCCAGAGCAAACACTGCTTTACCAACTTGTCGAGCGCCATTGGCCCGAGTTTCAGTCGCACTTGAGCGAGGTTGGAAGCTATTTGCCTCGCCATGTCGCGCGGGAGTTTAACGAGTATCTTGATTGTGGTCGATTGGAGCATGGATTTCTTCGAGTCCGTTGCGAAGGCTGTCATCACGAACATCTGGAGGCCTTCAGCTGCAAACGCCGAGGGTTTCGCCTAAAAGCGCCTACTGTTGGTGCCCCGCAAATCCATTCGGCAATGGGTGCTCAGTTTCCCATATCCCTACAATTTCTACTGGCCAACAACCCACAGGTGATGAGTAGAGTACTGGGTATTATTGACCGAGTGATCTCAACATATCTGGTTCAAAAAGCTGGTTTTAATAGAACGCAGGTACACACGGGCGCTGTCACGCTCATACAACGCTTCGGATCAGCACTCAATCTCAATGTACACTTCCATATACTGTTCATAGACGGTGTTTATCAGGAAAAATAAAGCCACAAATTAAGGTTTCACCGTGTTAACGCACCGACAGTCAGTGAGCTAAATACCCTGGTCGCGACGATTAGTCAGCGTGTTGCACGCCATCTTGAACGCATGGGTCGCTATATCGCCCGCCCCGCAGTCTCGGAGAAACGACTCGCGTTTACGTCTCGGGGGCTGGTGAGATACGAATTAAAGACTCCATATCGAGATGGGACAACACATGTCATATTCGAGCCTCTTGATTTTATGGCGAAGTTGGCAGCACTAGTGCCTAAACCACGAGCTAATCTGACGCGATTTCATGGAGTTCTGGCGACTAATAGCAAGCATCGAATCAATGTGACACCTGCGAAACGCGGCAAGGGCGGCAATACGCAGGGTATGAAGCGCAAGAAGGGCGCAGAGCTGCCAGTGAATGAGCGCAAGGAAATGACTTGGGCGCAACGACTCAAGCGAGTGTTTAACATCGATATTACGATCTGCAAGCGGTGTGGAGGGGCCAGCCTATTTATAGTAACCGCTTACGGACTTTACCGCGATCTACTATTGCCAGTGGCCAGTAGTCCCTAGTAGATTATGGAACGAAGGGGTGTTAATGCTACCTATACTCTCAGAGAAGGCTGTAATAATGGCCTTCAATGATAATTGGATTAAAGTCCTGCAACCAATGCTCCAGCAACGGGTAAAGCAGCACCGGTAATATAGCTACCATGTTCGCTGCAGAGAAAGACGACTGAATTAGCGACATCGGTTGCTTTTCCCCATCGTCCAATAGGTACTTCTTTGCCCATTTGCTCAATAACCTGTTCTCTATTTTGTCCTTGGTCAGTATATATTTTAACTTCTAACTCACTCATTTGAGTCCAGATATTTCCTGGACATATTGCATTAACTCTAATGTTATCTTCAGCAAACTCAGCTGCTAATGTTTTAGATAAACTAATCAATGCCGCTTTAGTCGCGCAGTAACCCGCTAAATTTGCTTTAGAACCCAAGCCTAACAAAGAGGCATTATTAATAATTACGCCTCCTCCTTGTTTTTTCATGAAGGGGATAACCGCACGACAAAGGCTTACAGGGCCTTTAATATTAACTTGATAACTGCTATCCCACTGCGCATCGGTCATCTCCAGGAATGCACCCACACCGTCAGGGCTACCCGCATTATTAAATAGAATATCAATATGCCCCCATTTCTGTACTGCTGCTTCAACACATACTTTCGCTTGTGAAGAATCAGTCACATCAAGCACCATAGACATTACTTCGTAACCTTGTTGAGAGAGCTCCAATACACGCGCTTCAACCTCTTCCTGTCGTTCAGGTAAATCGCTCAGAACAACTTTGGCGCCTGCTTCAGCGAGTTTTTTCGCAGTATTAAACCCCATCCCCAATTCGTGAGCTGCACCGGTAACCAGCGCTACTTTATCTAGTAGTAATTTCATTTGTGTGTCCTTATGGCTTTTATTAATAATGTATAGATCTTAGCATTTATTTATAGTGTCATAGAGATAATATCGGTAGCTAGTACGCCGTATGAATTAGAACATATGAGACCGTCTCAGCCGCGACAAGTGGTTGCAGTGCTCAGAATGTTTAGGGTAGGGTGGAAGAGAAAAGGGCGTTTGTTCTACTTATACTCCCAGAATCTTCTGGATGGTTTCCTCGGTCTTGATTTCATTTTTTTCAGCGTTAGATTGCTTGGCGAGTCTGGCTTGCCCGCTACCACGCCATACCAGTAAATTGGTTCGGGCGTCGATGATGTCGATAATCAGCGTGCCTTCATCATAGTAATTTACGGAAGTGTGGGAAGTTCCGCCACCGTAGGCGCCTCGGCCATAATAACCACCCCAGCCAGCACCATACCCACCGTAGGAGTTGTAGGTGCTGATGGACACTCGGCTATCGGTAATAGTGGCGTAATTGACATAAAAGTCGGGTTTATCGCCTTTGTTTAAACCTTTGTCAGCCAAATTCTGACTTACCAGACGCTTGACTCTAGCGTCAAAAATGTCATTTCCCATGCGGTCCTGTGAGCCCGTTTTAGATGCTCCCTCAGGATGCCACTGCCATTGGGTGTAGCGGGAAAAATCTTGCTCTTGTGCGTAGTCTGTACTGACCTTTAAGCCGGAACAGCCGGCAACAAGCGCAAGGGCTAGTGAAAGCATTACAGTTTTCATGTTAAGGGCTCCTGTCCTACTGCACTTATTTCTCGGGTTGCGGTGGGAAATTTTCGAATATAGAGTCGACAACTTCCTTCATGTCTTCATCACGTTTGCTGGCATCGCTCTTCTTGGGAAGACGGCCATCTGCTGCACCACGCCACATCAGCTTATTGGTCGTTGGATTGATAACGTCGAGGACCAGAGTGCCTTGAGTGTAATTGGTGACCGAGGTTTGGCTCGAACCCATGCCGCCGCCGTAGCCACCGTAGCCGTAGCCACCACCGCCGTAGCCCCATCCTGGGGCATAGCCGCCGTAGGTATTGTAAGTACGAATGTCCTGCCTGGCTTCGGTCATCACGTCGTAGTTAACCAGGAAGTCAGCGCCGGATTCAACAAAGGTAAATCCTTTGGCTGTTAGGCTTTCACGCACGGTTTGGGCCAAACGTTGCACAAATATGTCGCCGCCAAGGTAGTTGACAATTGCAGGGTCGGCATTGTCTTTTGAATGCCAGGTGAATGTTTTTAGTTTGTTAAAATCAATGTTCTCGTCATAGTCTTCATTGATATTGACGCTAGAGCAAGCCGCTAAGAATAGGGCGCAAAACGCTACTGTTAAGAAAGATGTAACTCGGTTCATGATAACTCCTGTTTTCCCTTAGGGATGAATAGACCGCGGGGCTTATAATGGGTTCCTGCACTTGGCTTTAAGATACCAGTGCAAGAAAGGTCTTTCAACGTATTAGAACTTTAGGTTAAGACTAAATTAATGCCTGTGGCTCAATAACCATGGCTCTGTCGGGCGCGGATGCATACAATACGCCACAACACGCTAAAATAACCGAGAATTCTATGTCTTCTGACGAATTTCAGGATATTCGCCCGTTCAATGATGATGAAGTACCCGAAGTACTTGATCAACTGTCGCGGGACCCTGAACTGATTAATGCTGTACTAAAGTTAAAGTTTCCCCGCCTGCTTTCGTGGTTGGGCTGGTTGCTTCGACCGCTCACAGGCATGTTAATCCGCCGGCAGGTAGCGGGTGTTCGTGACGTGCGCAGTTTTCAGCTGGTAACCGAAGTCTATATGCAGGGCATGATCGATGCTAAATGCAAAGGACTCTCTTGGTCCGGCATTGAGAAAATTGACCCCGCTAAGCCCAATTTGTTGATCAGTAATCATCGTGATATCGCCATGGACCCGGCCCTGATAAACATGGTGCTTCATCTGCAGGGCATGGATACGTCGCGAATCGCGATCGGTGATAATTTGCTGACAAAGGCATGGGTGTCAAAGCTCATGCGAGTCAATAAGAGTTTTATTGTCAAACGCAGCGTGACAGCACCGCGGCAAATGCTGGCCGCATTCCGTCAACTGTCTCACTATATTCGTCATAGTTTGGAAGTGGATCGATCCATGGTATGGATAGCCCAGCGTCAAGGCAGGGCGAAGGACGGTTATGACCAAACTGAGCGAGTGATTAATTAGCATATTTATAATAGCTGGAGACCGTCTCAGCCGCGACAAGTGGTTGCAGTGCTCAGAATGTTTAGGGTAGGGTGGAAGAGAAAAGGGCGTTTGTTCTACTTATACTCCCGCGTAGGAAATGATATCTGGCGGGAAACGGTGGCGTTTATAAGTATTCATACCCGGTAAAGCGGGGCAGGCTCTGGGCCGATTCTAGCAATTTTGGCCATTTGACTTGGCAGTACCGTTGAGCAGGCTCTAGATAACGCCGGGAATTTTTCAGTATCCCGAAAAACAACAATCCTCTATCATCTGCGGCTTAATCTGATCGAAAAGGTTTACTCTTATGCGAAAACTCTATGGTATCTCTGGCTCTCGTGCCTTGCGTTCAATCTGGGCAATGGAAGAAGTCGGCGTTGAATACGAACAGGTTGCCACCAATTTTTCTGCTGACTCTAAAGCGGAAGATTATCTGGCGATTAACCCTAACGGTCGCATTCCCGCCCTCATTGATGGCGACCTGGTTCTGTTCGAATCAATGGCTATTAACCTGTACCTGGCCAAAACATATGGTGGTGCCCTATATCCCGATAACGCCGCTGACGAGGCACGCGCAAACCAGTGGAGCGTCTGGGGAATCAGCGAAATAGAGCCCCTGCAAATGCAAATTGTAATCCAAAAAATATTTATGCCAGAGGATAAAAGAGACCCGGCAGTTATTGCCAGAGCTGAAAAGGGACTCGAACGCCCCCTGAAAGTGCTGGACGCGGCACTGTCCGGGCAGCCTTACCTGCTCGGCGATGAGTTCTCCATAGCAGATTTAAATGTTGCCGCTGTCATGCTGCTATTGAACATGGTGGCGTTCGACTACTCGGAATACACCCACGTTAAGCGCTGGGCAGACAACTGCTACGCACGACCATCTCTGGCGGCGGCACAGGCCAGAGCGTAGAACGAGGCTTGGATCCTGTATTGACCCAACGAAATGGCCCATGACAGAACCTAATGTCGTCGTCCGGATTTGCGGGGTATGGCTTGGCGTCGAGTGCGTCAGGTTCCTCGGGAGTATCTCCAGTTTCTACCCCGGGTATACCCCCTTTTCCAGCAACAACTCTTCATATACCCTCCCCGAAGAATTTTTGGAAATTTGATAAAGGCGAGCCTGACGGAGTTTCGGTAGAGCTTCGAAGTTCGGTTTCAAAAACCCCTTTCAACTCTTCGACTTACTGGAAAACGTTTCGGTATCACCACCAACCAATCTCGGCATAGGTTCGGTCTGGGCAACCCCGCCCTACCCCATCAGAAAAACTCGATACGCTTCATCAATTTACTAACCAACCTCCGGGTAGGGTAATGACAAATTAACTTCGTCAGACCGTATAAATCTAGCACCCAACCTCAAGCAACCGCCCTGCCCCATTCTGCAAACGCACCTTTCCTGAGATTTCTATAGTGCTCGGCCCTGACCAAATGGCGGCCAAGATTGAATAAATTGGAAACTGCAGCATGAGCCCCCAGAAATCTCTGAGCCTGCTTGATGGAGACCGTCTCAGCCGCGACAAGTGGTTGCAGTGCTCAGAATGTTTAGGGTAGGGTGGAAGAGAAAAGGGCGTTTGTTCTACTTATACTCCTCAGGCGCCACTCTGTTCGGTGGTGCCATGTGCGGCAGAGTGGGGGTGTCCTCTTCTTTTTCGTGTGAATGAGCCAAAATGCTATGCTATCTAACAACTGGCGCCCAACCAACCAAGGAAACTTCCGATGTCCGCAATAACGACTAAAAAAGAAAGCATTCATTTTCTATATTTCGCGATCAAGCGTGTATGGATGGCGGCTGGTGCGAGTGAAGAGCATGCCCATTATGTTGCCCACGGTATTACTTTTGCCCACAAACAGGGCAAGATCAATCAGGGCCTTGGCTCATACGAAGCAATCGATATTGCCTTACAAATGGGCATGATGGATATGCAATCAACCCCTGAAGTTGTTGACGAAGGTCCAAACTGGGGAATGGTTGATGGTCATCGCTCGAGTGGTTACTACACTTTAAATATCATGGCCGATCTCGCGATTGAAAAAGCCAGAGACACAGGTATCGCCATCGTTTTTGGCTGTAATCATAATGATGCGGGTTGCTTCGGTAGCTATGTCTACAAAGCATTCGAACATGACATGATGGGTACTGCATCTAGTAACGGCCCGCCATTAGTAGCGCCCTTTGGTGGAATGGAAAATCGACTATCTTGCCCACCCTTTGACTCTATTGTTCCGACCGGCTCGAAGCCGCCCATCTGGGTCGGGACGGCTATCGGAGAATTTCATGATGCGGATGTTGCGGAAGCAGCCATTTTTAACAAGCCTATAAAAGGAGGTAAGGTCTTAATTGACCCCGAAACAGGCGAGTTAACCGACGATGTTAAGCCCTATGCCGTTCCCTTAGAAGGCTATGGCCGCATTTACGACTGCACTGCAGCAAGCCAAATAATAAATCCCCGTACCTATGCCATGAATATGTGGAGTGAGGCAATGACCGCCATCATCAACCCGCGAGGGGTACCTGTATCTTCCATGCCTAGTCTCGATGAAATTATGAATACTGATATTAAGTCAACCTCCGCTGGCGGTAGTTATTTTATGTGTATCAATCCTTCAGTCTTTGGCTCATTGGATGCTGTGAAAAAACGTTCCGACGATTATGTCGAATTTATCGAAGCTTGCCCGCCGCGACCAGGTCATTCAGTTCGAGTTCCCGGTTCAAAAGGTTATAAATTTATTCAACAGAATGACGAAATAGTTGAAGTAATGACTAATCACTGGGATCCGTTTTTCATCAATATTGCCGGTCGCTATGGTTTAAGCGAAACGCAATTGCGTGAGGAATTTGAGGCCGATAAAACTCATAGTAAAGAAGAATAATGATCCGAGCACCCATGCTAAGCCAATAGAAAATCCATCACACGCTTAGCTAATATGGGTCTTCTTTATAATTTTATAGCCTAACAAGTAAAGGCAATTGCCGCGTAAACGCGCGCTTGCTTTAGGCCCATTAACTCCTAAAAATGGAATTTACTATGCATATACCTAAGTACCTCAAAGCCCCCCCCCCCCAAATGTCTGAACGATACTTTTATAAATTCTCAAAAAATTAAGTTTTTGAACAATTTTTAAATTATCCGTCTCAGCCGCGACAAGTGGTTGCAGTGCTCAGAATGTTTAGGGTAGGGTGGAAGAGAAAAGGGCGTTTGTTCTACTTATACTCCACCGGATTGGCGCTAGCAGCTATTCCGGTAGGCATTCTAACGGCTTTTTATAATATTCTGGCAGTCGGAATACTAAATAGCCATTTAACAGATAAGAAACAGAAGCTGTCGAGCCTTCTATTAATGATGGCAAAAAACCCACTCATTCTGGCTATTGCTGCGGGATTCATAGTCAATAGCGTGAACTTGCCGCTACCAGAGATGTTTACAGCCACGGGACATTACTTCAGCCAATTGACCTTTCCTTTGGCGCTATTATGTATTGGCGGCAGTATCAGGCTCCGTCACATAAAATTCGGGTCTCCCGCCGTACTTATTACCACTGGTGTCAAGCTACTGATTGCCCCTGCTTTAATGGTTAGCGCACTAATTCTTGGCGGAGTCGAAGGCCCATCTCTTGGCGTGTTCTATCTACTAACAGCCACCCCCACCGCAGCCGCTAGCTATATTATGGTCCAGGCGATGGGGGGCGATGGCCGCCTGGCCGCTAACCTGATCGTGGTTACCTCGGTGCTCTCTGCCATAACGATCACACTGGGTTTGCTCATACTGAGCTCCCTCAACTTGATCTAGCCACACATTGTGTAGTATTCGAAAACGCTTGAGTAAGCCGAAAACCCATTGCTTTCTAAAGGTGGCTATCACAAAATCGCGCCCTGACTGATCAACCATGGGCGAGGGCACGTGATAAACCGAACGATCCTACTAATATCCCTTCTATCAGCGCTTTATTCCGTTAAGGTTTTAGCGCAGAAGGAAGAGGGTGTCGCGAATTACGCTTATTCGGTGTTTCTCGGCACGGGTAAATACGAAATTAGTGATCGTACTATTTATGTCTTCCGCCTGCCTTTTGAGTTTAACTTAAAGCCAACTGATTACGAATCTGGAAATAAAATTGGACTGCGGTTGTTGGCACCCATTGCAATCGGCGTCACCAACTTTGAAGATATATCTGAAGTCCCAGACTTCAATATCGATGACATCCAAACCATCACAGTGACCCCGGGAATCGAAGTCCCCATCGAAGTGAAGCAGGACTGGCATATTAAACCATTCATTCAGGCTGGTGTTGGCTTGGACGCCAAATCAGATGCAAAAAGCTTTGTATGGGGGGCCGGTGTGCGTAGCAGTTATCTACCCAGCAAAGAATCCAACTGGATATTTGGTGGTGAATTTTTGTCGGCGGGAAATAGGCCAGATGGAGACAATCCCAATACAAGCTTTAGTCGTATAGGCATTGGGGCGGAATATAAAATCCCAACGAGCTGGAAAATATTTGACAGAAACATATCGTGGCACGCCAGAATTATTCACTGGCACTTTACCGATGCAGTTAATTTTAAGCCACCATCGAAACCAACGGACATCCACAATGCGACCGAAATCGGTTTTTCACTTGGCCTGAACCCAGGAATCAATATCCTCGGCTATAACTTCACTCAGGGCGGCATTGGCTACGAGAAAGCTGATGGTTATGATGCGATAGTTTTATTCACCACCTTCCCCTTCTAATCAAAGGTCCCAAACAGTCTGTCATATACTAATGTGATCGATGCGTAATTCCCCTTGTGCATATTCTCATGGTGTACGGCGTGTTTTGCGGTAATCCAGCTCAATGTTTTGAAGGGAAAAAACGGAATGGTAATTTTACAGTGATTTATAATATTGAGCTGCGTATAGATCAGGAAAGTTAATGCCAGTGTCACGCTATGGAACGGCCCTACAAAAAACCCAAGTCCAACAATAACGAGTAAAAACAACAATACGCCCATAAAGGTTTCAACCGGATGTACATACAAAGCGTCTACCGCGGTAGGGCTTCTTGCCTGGTGATGTACCGCATGCACACGACGAAAGTAACCCTGACCATGAAACAAAAATCGATGCATCAAATAGTAGAAAAAGTCATATATCATTAGGATGGCAACAATGTCCAATACAACCTTGCCGATTGACTGAGCTTCCAATGTAAGGAAAAAGGGAGCAATGGCAAAAACAAAAAAGCCATTGGTACACATGCCCGCTTTCTGACTGGATTTAATCATTGGAGGGTATTTTTCTTTCGCCTTTTTCTTTTTGTCCTCCACGCGATTGAGAATGCGAGTCTCATTTAAGACTGGCACCTTAAATGCTATAAACCTGAGCGCTTTTACCAGGACAATAAGCAAGACGATAAATATCAGTCCGGCCTGCCAGTTGTAACTAAGATCTATCATATTTCCCCTTATACCTTAACTCATAACGTAGTAGATCAGTTTTATCGCGATCACTTGCGCAACATGACCAGGCGCGCGTAATTCATCTAAAACTGAAATTTGGGTGTTGGTTTATTCGGCCTAACAATCAGTTCGTCAATTCCCACGCCAGGCCTACATCCCAGGCAATACACAACCGCATCGGCAACATCCGACGGTTCCATACCTGTATCCATGTGGGTGCCTTGTTCCTGCCACGCTCCTACCGCCTTACGTAATCGCTCATCATCCCAGCCAGCAGAAAACTCCGTCATAGCCGCACCAGGCACGACGAGGCTCACACCGATGCCATCGGCTTTCACCTCGTCACGCAACTCCGCCGTTAATCTATCTACGGCAGCTTTAGTGGCCGCGTATATTCCAAGGTGACGAATCTCCTCTCTATAATTGGCGCTCGCAGAGCCTATGTTGACAATGCGAGGATTGGCACCGCCTTTTATCATGGGGATAGCCGCCTGACAGCAGAGCACAAGGCCAATCACGTTGATATCAAACTGTAAACGCAGGTCCTCTTCGGGAATCTCTTCTATGGCTCCCGGGCGAGCGACACCGGCGTTATTTACCAGGCCATCCCGCCGACCAAAGTGCTCGGCTATTTCACGGAATGCATTCTTTACTTCTGAACCTTTACAGATATCAGCGACAACCGAATGCGCCTTACCAGCACCGAGTTGCGCAACCGCTTTATCCAGTCTGTCTGCTCTTCTTGCAATGAGGCCCACCTTCGCTCCAGAGGCCACCAGAGCCTGCGCAATCGCGAAGCCAAAGCCTTGTGAACCCCCTGTCACTGCGTAAACCTTATCAGTCAATGCCGACATAACTAGACTCCCACCGCAATCGTCTTGGTTTCTAAATATTCCTCGAAGCCCTCCAGACCCATCTCTCGACCTATGCCACTTTTTTTATAGCCGCCAAACGGCGCATCGCCAGAATAGAAATTGCCGCCGTTCACACCTACCGTGCCGGTGCGAATTCTGCGGGCAACAACCAAAGCTCGCTCTTCATTAGCGGAGGTCACCATACCGGACAAACCAAAGATGGAATCATTGGCAATACGAATGGCGTCCTCGTCATCCTCAAACGGGATAACAACCAGGACTGGGCCAAAGATCTCTTCTTGGGCAATGGCCATGTCATTAGTGACATCAACGAATACCGTTGGCTCCACATAAAACCCTTTCTCCAAATGAGAGGGAACTCCACCTCCGAGCAATAGACGTGCGCCCAAATTTTCCCCTTTTCGATATAGGACAAGACCCGCTCTCGCTGTCTGGCGCTGATAAGTGGCCCCATAATTTGGTCGGATGCCTGCGGGTTCCCGTAGGAAATAAATCCAAAATATTGCTTCAGGAGCTCATAGCTTTCTTCTACTTTAGATCGAGGAATCAACAGACGCTATCGAAGATCCGTTGGTCATCAAGAAGATATTGGATCACTGGGATGCAAAGTCCATAACACTAGCATCGGCTAATCAGCTGAAAGAGCCACGAGCGCCGCCTCAAGCAAGACTCTTCGACTAAGAATCACAGGGAATGTGTAGAAACGTGCTGCTCAAGGATGAAGCTGGCAGGGCATCTTGCGAGTTGGGAGAGCCCCATTAATAATAAGCCTCGCAAATACAGGCAATTAATAGTGAATGAGTGATTAATTAGCATATTTATAATAGCTGGAGACCGTCTCAGCCGCGACAAGTGGTTGCAGTGCTCAGAATGTTTAGGGTAGGGTGGAAGAGAAAAGGGCGTTTGTTCTACTTATACTCTGATGGGAGAGACCCATGGCCTTAGCGTTCATTAAATGGCGGGTTAATTTTTCTCGCAAATCTGTGTCCATGAGCTTGCCAGTATTATCGGTCGCGGCGTATCGCTCTGCGTATTCGAGTACTGTATAGGGCAGTTTGGGAATGAACTCCTGTATCTGGGACATCATGGCGCGCTCGTGTACCAGTAGCGCTTTAGATATTCCCCAGCCGGTATTGAGTTCACCAACAAGGTTTTCCTTTGGTACTTTAACGGTGTCGAAAAAGGTGTCACAGAAATCGTCGTTGCCGTCCAGTAGGGTGCAAGGGCGTACTGTGACACCTTCAGATGCCATATCGATAAGTAAGAAGCTTATCCCTGCTTGCTTAATGGGGTTCTCCGGGTCAGTTCTGACCAGGGTAAAAATCCAGTCAGACTGGTGGCCATAGGTCGTCCAGCTTTTTTGCCCGTTGACCAAATAGTGATCTCCCATGTCGACACACTTACAACTCAGACTTGCGAGGTCAGACCCTGCCCCCGGTTCACTATAGCCCTGGCACCAGCGGATCTCACCACGGGCGATTTTTGGCAGGTGTTCGAGCTTTTGTTCCTCACTGCCATATTCCACTAGCGCAGGCCCCAGCATCCAAAGGCCGTGACCTGTCAGCGGAGTACGGCAATTTAGCTTTTTCATGGCTTTCTTGAGTAGCTTGCTGTGCTCCCCCGAAAGACCGCCGCCGCCGTATTCTGTTGGCCAAGTTGGTGCCGTCCAGCCTTTGTCCGCCATTCGTTCCAGCCAGAGTTTGGCATCTTCCGATGGGAATACGCCTTTTTTACCGCCCCATACTGTGTCGGAGGCCAATGCTGGTTCTCGCTGGGAGGCCGGGCAATTTTCTTCTAGCCAGGTGTAAGCCTCAGAATAAAATAGATCCTTGTCACTCATTGTTTCTTCCTTTGCCAGCTATCGGCTAAACCGGGTAACACAGTTAAGGTGGGCTATGACGGGCGAAAGGAGCTTAATAGGCTTCATGGTCACGACCAGCACTAAGAGAGACCAATTATAATATAGAGAGGATTCTAATGGCGGTTGCCAATATTAGCTTTTGGTTAGGCGCGGGTCTGGAATATATCTGATGTTGCGAGTGATACTTAGCTATAGACTTAACTATGTATGTTCAGCGGGCGAGTACCTCACTGAACATACGTTAATAATCTAGTAGTCGTCAAAGCCGCCGTCCATCATCATATCGTCCATGCCGCCACCCATATCCATCATGTCATCCATGGGTTCAGGCATCATGGGAGCGGGCTCGATCATCGGTGCAGCTTCGATCATCGGTTCGTCGAATAGCTCAGGGTTCTCTTCTAACATGGGAGCGGCGTCGATAAGGTCATTGTCATTGAAATCGGCTTCCTCATCAATATAAGCTTCGTCCCAAGAGGGGTTATCATCTATCCAATCGTTATAGCCGGGGTCCAGTTCCATCGGCATGACAAAGGGCTCTAGGTCTTCGGGCAACAGAATAATATCTGGAAGAGGGCAGGGAATAACGACGATGGGCGGGTAGTCCCACCAGCCACCCCATAAGTAGCCAAATCCAAAGCCTATCGCGCCGCTAATCCAGGGGCTAGAACTGCGTCTTTGCACGGTCTTGCTTTTGCGATGTACTCGAATATTGATTTGTGCGCTGGATTCTTTTCCTGAGGTATATTGGAGTGTCAGCTGTAGTGTGTATAAACGGGTTTCTTCTTTTATCGAGGGCGCGACAAACGTGGCCTTGGCTTGATTGGCATTGAGCAGCTTTGCGCCTTCGCCAGAAAATATGTGCCATTGGTAGTTTTTGATGTCGGGCGCACCCGCCTTCGGTTTGCCGTCAAACTGCATGGAAGAACCTTCTACCAATTCGTAAGTGCCGGGGGTTGCGCTTATTTCTGCCGCATGGATACCGCAGGAAAGCGCTAATAGGCTTAGCGTAGTCAAAAACCATTTCATCATGTTGAAGTAATCCCAATGTCCATTTTGGACAAATTCTACTGTAATTAATAGAAGAATGGCAAGTGATTCTATACTCGACATTGCATATTTAGTGATTTATAATTCTGTGGAGAAGTCACCGAGGGGGTGATTTTTTGACATTTTTAGGAGAAGTTATGAACAAGATACTTATTGCACTTTTCGCTGGAGCAAGCGTTGTTGCTGCGTCTACATCTATCGCTGCAGATGGGAGCTTTTACGCTGGATTGGGAGTCGGACAGACCAAGGTTAAAGATTTTGATCCTTCATTCGACGCGGTTCCTCAAGATAGTGAAGAAGCCTATTTTAAATATGATGACAAAGATACCAGCTACAATTTGTTTGTGGGCTATCGTTTTAATCCATATTTTGCATTAGAAGGTAGCTATGTAAATTTGGGGGAGATCACAGCCACCGCCGATGATGGCTACGAGTTTGGTAGCTTGAATATAGAGAGTCATGGACTTGCCGCTTCAGTGTTGGGCTCACTGCCTATTGGTGATGCATTTAGCCTATATGCTCGTCTGGGTGCATACTATGGCGAAACTGAGGCGTCCACGGTCTATCGTTATATGGACGACGAACCGGAAAGCGATTCTGAGAAGGAAAAGGATACCGCGATCCTGGGTGGCGTAGGTGCGGCTTATGCATTCAATGAGAGATTCGCGCTGCGTGCCGAGTACAATCGCTACTTTGATGTCCAGGCGCCGCAAGGCCTTGAGTCTGACATAGATGTTATATCTTTGAGCGCAGTATTTTCGTTCTAAGCTGCGTTTTTTAGTTTATAGGGCAGCGATATCGCTGCCTTTTTTTATGGCTAAGTATTTTTTATACCGGATTTTTCTCAAAAGCTGGGAATTCGTCCTCGCCTTGGTTAGAATTCCATTTTAATAACTATTCATTCCTCTTACTTGGAGTTGTAGCGTGACGAGACCGTCTCAGCCGCGACAAGTGGTTGCAGTGCTCAGAATGTTTAGGGTAGGGTGGAAGAGAAAAGGGCGTTTGTTCTACTTATACTCAATCCGAATTTGTCGCCGCGTTGCCTGCGAAGACTCGGGCGGCCTATGATGGGATTGTCGCAAACGCCGCGGAGGCTGGCGTGCGAGCGGCCCTAGGCATTGCGCAGTTTATATTGCTGATTTGTGCGGGACTGGCGCTAGTGTTGCCGGGCCAGAAATTGGAAGACTGATATTGAAAGGAGCTGACTGATGGCCGCACTGGAAGAATTTATGTCGGGATTGGTAAAGCGCAATCCAAACGAGCCGGAATTCCACCAGGCCGTGCATGAGGTTGCGAGGGATGTCTTACCATATATGGAAGGGCGCCCAGAATACCACCATGCTCAAATATTCGAGCGGATGACCGAGCCTGATCGAATCATTGTGTTTCGGGTTGTGTGGGAAGATGACCAGCATAATGTGCGGGTGAATCGTGGCTATCGAGTGCAGTTTAATCAGGCGATTGGGCCCTACAAGGGTGGCTTGAGGTTCGACCCAAGCGTGAACATGAGCGTGCTGAAGTTTCTCGGGTTCGAGCAAACCTTCAAAAATAGCCTTACCGGGCTGCCCATGGGCAGCGGCAAGGGCGGCTCCAATTTCAATCCTAAGGGTAAATCGGAGGCAGAAATCATGCGCTTCTGTCAGTCCTACATGACTGAACTTTGCCGACATATTGGTCAGTACACCGATGTCCCCGCCGGAGACATCGGTGTGGGCGGCCGTGAGATCGGTTATCTCTTCGGTCAGCACAAGCGTATTACCAATGAGTTTACCGGGGTACTTACTGGTAAGGGCTTGGATTTCGGCGGTAGTGAAATTCGAATCGAGGCGACAGGCTATGGTTGTGTCTATTTTGCCAATCACATGCTCGTACATGTGGGTGGCTCGCTGGAGGGTAAGGCCTGTCTGGTTTCCGGCTCGGGGAACGTTGCTCAGTACGCTGCGCGCAAGCTCATCGAACTGGGTGCTAAGGTACTCACCCTGTCAGATCGCAGCGGCTTCATTCATGACCCTGAGGGACTGACCAGCGATAAACTGGACGAGATCGTCGATTACAAAATCAGGCAGCGCAAATCACTGGCTGACTATGCTCAAGCCAGTGGCTGTTCCTTCATTGCTGAGCAAAAGCCATGGGCAATAGTGGCGGATGCTGCTTTCCCCTGTGCTACCCAGAATGAAATTCAGCTGGATGATGCCAAGACCCTGTTGGCGAACGGTTGCAGGGTTATCTGTGAAGGCGCGAATATGCCAACGACGGCGGAGGCGGCAGAGCTGCTTGAGCAATCTGATATTCTTTATGGGCCGGCCAAAGCCGCCAATGCCGGTGGTGTTGCTGTGTCAGGACTGGAAATGAGTCAGAACTCCATGCGCTATAACCTTTCTCGACAGGAAATTAACGATCAACTTTCCGGGATTATGATGGGTATCCACGAACGTTGTGTTGAGTATGGCGCGGGCAGTAATGGCGTGGACTACGTCAAAGGTGCGAATCTAGCCGGCTTTGTTAAGGTCGCTGGAGCAATGCTCGCTTACGGTGCTATATAAGGAACACTATGACTCAGGATATACGTTTTGCCTTTGTGAGCTCCGGTTCTACGGCGGCGAAGTCTGCACGTGAGGAATTGACAGCCGCCCACGAAAATTCTTCAATTGAGGATTGCGATGTAATCGTGGCGCTTGGGGGCGATGGGTTTATCCTGCGCTGCCTTCACCAGTATCTTGATCTGGGTAAGCCCATTTATGGTATGAACCGTGGCACCGTCGGTTTTTTGCTAAACGAATATCGCGTGGAGGGGCTGAGCCAGCGCATTCAGGCCGCTCATGAAGAACAGTTGCATCCACTGCAGATGAATGTCGAACGCGTCAGTGGTGAGCGGGTGCAGGCACTGGCGTTTAATGAGGTGTCTATCCTGCGTTGCAGCAGCCAGTCGGCTAATCTCAAGATTACCATTGATGGACAGGAGCGACTTGACAAGCTGATATGCGACGGCGCGCTGGTCGCCACATCTGCCGGGAGCACGGCCTACAATCTGTCCGCGCACGGTCCGGTTATTCCCTTGGGCGTTGACCTGATGGCCCTGACTGCAATTAGCGCTTTTCGGCCACGACGCTGGCGAGGGGCGCTATTACCACGCACGGCAGAAGTACGTATTGATAACCTTGATCCAGCCAAGCGGCCAATTCTTGCCTCTGCGGATCATACTGAAGTTGATGATGTTGTGTCTATTGTCGTGTCTCCCTGTAAAGGCAAGGCGGTGCGGATGCTGTTTGACCCGGGTCACTCTCTCAACGAGCGCATATTGAAGGAGCAGTTCTCCTTTTAACCTAAGTGCTCTGCCGGCATAGTTGATTACCCGAGCGCGAGTGTTCGCTCGGTAACAACCCAGCGGTCGAATCCTTGCTGGTAGTGTCGCCAGCCACACGTGAGTTTCGTTTACTTCTCGAGAGTTGGCGTTCAGTGCTGTAGCCAGGCCCTGGCGACGTTCATCGATGGCGATAATTGCGCTCACCGCATCCACCTCAGCAGCTTTGACGCATCTCTGGGTATGTTGACAGATTTTCCACGGACGATTTCACAATGAGGGGTGACGTATCTGCATGCCGAGATTTCCCCCTTGCGCATTGGAAGCCAATGGTTGGTCTGGCCGCTCCCTATGAGCGCGTGCCAAGCGTATCTCCATTAGCCAAGATCCCAGCGGATACCAATCGTAACCTCGCTTTTTTTCTGCTGACCATTCGCCAAGCGACCGTGGTCATCACGCCACTCGATATAGATCATCCGCCGAAAGGAGTCGAGGGTGTAGCGCACTCCAAGAACCCCATACTTGAGGACATAGTCTCCAGCATCGGGGTCATCTTTTTCGGGGAATAGCCAATTACCGCCCCCAATCAGCCATACCTTATCAAGAACTTGCCACTGCGTGAATAGCTCTGCGCCAGTAGCGTTTATGTATAGTTGCTCATTGGTGGTCTCGATGTTTTTCTGTTTGTTGAGGACTAGGCTGGCCAGCCATTTGTCACCATATGTGCGCAGGGCCAGCGCAACGGCGGTGGCGTCGCCGTCGATTCCGGCGGCCTTTAACGCAGCAGATTCCGGGTTGTCTATTGTCGAACGGTGAACGGCCAGACCTACTCCGACCCCAGAGTCATTCTCCAGCCAGGTGCTGGTACTCAAGCTGTAGCCGTAATCCTGTCCTGCAGCATGGGGTATGGGCTGGCTCGATTGATATTGCACGGTAACATTGAAGGGCTTTATGGTTAGCAGGCCATTAGGGTCGAGGTACAGCTCTGCTTTCAGCGCTTCATCGGCTCGGCCGGTTCCTGTGGCGCCGCCATCAGTGCCTGCGTTATACACGCCAGAAGCGTCGCCGCCAAAGATAGTGAAGCGATCACTGTCGCCCGCGACCGCGTAGTAGGCGGAATAACTCTTACCAATCGTGACGGATAGGGATTCTGACTCCACTCCAGCATAGGCCAAGCGTGTCTCCATTTTTCCACTCCCCTCGGGCTGGCTCTTGGCTGTGAAACTATCGAGAACGTTGAAGCCCATCTCTAGTCGCCCGAAGAGGCTCCGGTCGCGGGCAATCTGCCAGATTCCGCTTGCGCCGATGCGCGAAGCGCCATCACCAAAATTGACGTCCATACTATTTGAATCAGCATCAAAATTTTCAATGAAGTGAAGACGAACGCTGGCATAGAGTTCAACCTCTTTTTCTCTGGTTTCCTCTTTTGGTGTTTTGGTGTCCTTCGGCGTGCCCATAGTAGCTTGCGCCGCAGCGGATTCCTTTTCTTCCCTGTTGAGCGCTCTGTCGACTTGGCGCTCGACCCGCCGCGCGGCATCGGGGTCTTCATTGGTTAAAGTTTCGGCTTGTGCTTGGCGTATTTCCTCTTTTTTGATGTCCTCCCAGTTTTGCCTTCGGGTGTCTTCATCACTGCTTGCACTTTCCATATCGCCGGTGTCCTGGCTGTGGGCGAGGCCACTGGCGGTAAGTTGTAAGCACAGAGACAGGAGGAGAACAAATGTACCGAAGCGCAGGTGGAACTTGGGTCTGTGTGTGTGCTTACACCTGAAAAGACTATGGCTGTTGGTGGGTGCTAGCGTTCGCTGCATGGTGAAGACTCCGGAAGAACACAGCGGCTCGTATATTGAGGCGGGCAGTCCGTCAATCGGTCCTGTTTGCCAAGACAAAAAATTGCAAGTTCCAAGTGTGTGTGGTCCGAAATTGAATTCGAGAGACAAGTGTAATGCACACGTCTTTCTTCTGGCAAGGCCAGTGTTCGAATTTGGGTTGGATTTCAGTTTGGTGGGAAAATAATCGGGTACCGGTGCCAGATTCTGCCCTATTAAACTACGATATACTTCCTGTGTTGAAATCACAGCTCGGCAATCTAACCTTCTTCAACCGTTGTGTGCGGCATCAGCCCATGCGGGACCAAAAGATTCGATATGAGCCTGTCAAACACTGAAAAAGCGGTGAAGGATGCCCGCAGAAGCCGCCGGTGTAATTATTCTACCGAGGCGAAGACCCGTATTGTTCGGGGTGGATTTCGGGGCGAGCATGGAATTGCCGAGATCTGTCGTCGTGAAGGTATCTATTTCAACCTGAATTACCGCTGGAACAAGGCGTTTCTTGAGGCGGGTAAGAATTTTTTTGTTTGGCGATATAGTGAGAAAACAGGCTTTAGGAAGCTAGTGTGTGTGCCAAATGTGCCAGGGTCGAGCAGTAGGTGACAGGCAGGTTTTATTGCCGGCCCGACTCACCAGTCAAAGCCACCCATGTCCATGTCGCCCATGTCCATACTGCCTCCCATTGGAACCGCTCCGCCGCCGTCGATAGCATCTATGGTATCGATGGTGTCGATGGCATCAACGGTGTCGATGGCGTCATAGTCTCGCCAAGGATGTCCATAATACCCACGATACCCCATACCTACGTGTACCCTGGGGGAAGCATAAGTGCCATTTCCGGAGCAGCCACCCACAAAAGACAGCAGCGATACGATGAATGCGCTTGTGAGTCCCGCTACGACAAAATTCTTACCATGATTCTTCATTGCTGCACCCCCTTCATTTCCTGCAGGGCAAGCACACCGCCGGTGGGGTCTGCGATAATTGCAATGCGATGATTCAGTTCGCCCTTCCGAGTATTGAGCAGGACTTTGCCGCCGTGCTGCCTCACCAGTGCGAGCGTCGGTTCCATGCGATCTACCAGCAGGTACAGCAGCCAACTAGGCTTCACATTATCCAAGGGCGCGACAATAACAGTACTGCGGCCAATATTATTGAGCCCTAGCACCTGATGTTTTGTGCCGGACTCATCGGTGAAGTTAACCGATTCCAGTTCAAGGGCGTGGCGGTAAAAATCGGTAGCGTTTTGTTGGTCTGATGACCAAAGTTCCGGCCAGATCCAGGCTCCAGCCAAGGGTTTGCCACCGTCAATTGGGTCACCGCTGCTGGCCCGCAGCACGGAAAATGCTGCACCTTGCGGGTCCTGCAATACCGCCAGCCTGCCTCGATTGGGCAAGTCGTCAGCATTTGCCAGTTCCTCGGCACCTTGATCGAGCGCGCGCAATACCGCTGCGTCGACATCGCGAACTGAAAAAGACGGTAACCATAAAGCGGCATCTTCTGGCGCTGTTTCAGTGTAAGTCGCCAGTGCTGCCACCGGTTGACCATCTATATAGGCGGTGACGTAGCCTGGGTCTTCACTGGGCACGAGTTGCCAGCCTAGAACAGCCGCGTAGAAGCGACCAGCGGTGGTGACATCGCGAGTCAGCAGATCGGCCCAGACCATTTTGCCCGGAATAACCTGGTTGCTTGGCTTGGACAGGATTGCCGGTATCGCAGTCGCTGCTTCAGCGCCGAGGCTTGCAGGCGAACTGAATACCAGCGCGGCGAAGGTGCATAATAATAGCGGTCGGGAGGATTTGAAAATTCTGAAAGTCATGGTTGGCTTCGGTGCCTCTCTTTCTCGTTATTGCAGCAAAATCCCTAGCCACAACTAGTCTGTCCGGACCACATCATACCTCGGGTAACGGACTGCTAAAATTATCCTATCACGCGCCATAGCGTGAGTCTATAGAGTGCACCTCACCCGCGACCTCAAGTTCTTCCGCTCGAGAGCCATTGTCTTGGATACGGTGCTGTGTACCAATAACGCCTGGCTAGGTGAACACCCAGCTAATACTAAATTTCAACTGACTATCGGGTGCACCTTCGGGTTTTTCGATCAAAGTGTAGTAGCCCAAGCCGAGGTCAAGGCCGCCGCCGGACAGTGCCCAGGTTCGCGTAAGCGTCAACCCCAGGGCACATTCCAGTGATTGCCGCTATCTGCCTGCCAGTTATAACTGATCATGTTGTTGTATGACAGGGCCATCCCGGGTACTGACTTGAAGTTGTAAAACAGCATCGGCTGCACCGCCGTTGTTTCAAAATTGTCTTCCTCCCCCACGTGATGCATTGCGATCGCAGCGAAAGAAATCTGTTCTGTAAAGCTCCCTACCAGTACACCCGCAACACCCAGTCCCCAACCCGGGCCCTTGGTGCGGTCACTGGTATGTGTGGGTAATGATATCTGGGGCCCTAACCCCCATTTCCAGTTATTGTCGCTTTTGGGCGAGATATACAGCTGCAGTGTGGTGTCGCTAAGGCCCCAGTGACTGTCAGAACTCGGTGTTGGATCAGGCCCAATTGGAGGCTCTACCGTTCCCGGTTCTAAGCCGATGATTGGAATCACTGCTCGAGCGATCAAGTTAGTCTTCGCTAGAGCAGGCCGCGGGATTGAGTAAACCGGCTGAATTTGAAAATTGTAGTTGGTTTCGCCTTCATCATCGCCGGAGTTAAAACCGATGGTGTTATCCGTCGCCAACATTTTGATGCTGGCAAGTGGGTCCTGCAGCGCTCTGGCCATGGCTGCTGCTGCATCATCTTCTTGCGCATGGGCTCCGAGCGTAAGGGTCGCTGAAAATAGGGCAAGTAGCGGTTTTACAGTCATATGAATGGCCTAAATAAAAAGTTGCTATAGGAAAGTCCAAGTTAAACGCTGTTGACAACGGTGCGGGCACCCAAAGAATAACAGTTTGATGCTGTTCTAATCAAATGACAATGGTAGAATGCGGCGCGCAGAGTATGATTTGTGACAGGCTTACTCGAATCCAACAATAGGTCTCCAGCTTGCTAAGTTGTTTGCTGACGCTGGACGGTGACATGTGCAGTTCTTTTGCGATACCGGAAAGACTATTTTGGTCGACGATGGCTACGAGCACTCGATACGCCAGTAATGTACTCACTTAGTTTCCCTCTCGGAATATCAGCACATTTATGCATCTCATTGTGAAATCCCGCGCTAACACATCTGTGTGCTTGAGGGCGGTTAAACTATGCTGTGCAGCGGCCCGGACATCCCCGTTATGTCCGCCTCGGTTTGACTGGATTCCTGCCTGCGCGCACTACTGTCCGGAATAATCCACATTGCTCCGTCGTCCCGGAAAATGCGGAGCATTTGTCCGGGATCCAGAAACCCACCTGCTACAGGGCTGGCCCCGAGGGTCAATCAAAGCCTTAGTTCAACGTGCCAACGGGATTATCGACCTTCTTTCCTCGGTCAGGCATGTGCGGATACAACCTCAGTGTACTGGATCCCCGCCTGCGCGGGGACGACGAGAATTTAAGTCTCTTCCCTGCCCCTATGCCTGTCGTGCTACAACTAATGTTCCATACAGCCTTGACCCTGCATTATTCCGGACAGCAGTGTGCCTGCGCGGGAATGACGGTAATGGGGCAGTGCAGCAACTGCTAGGGAAGGGGTTAGGAGATAGCCGTTGGCTGTTTACTGTCGGATTTTTTGCCAATGGGTATAGCGTTGCCATCTGAGGCTGCTCGGGGCTTTCGTTTGGTAGTTTTTTTGTTCTTGCCCGGCGCTTCCTTCTTATCGCTAAGGGCTGTTTTCTTACTGTCATCGAGCTTATGGCCTTTGTCAGAGGTCTTTTGCTTTATAGCGAGCGCTGCACCTAGTAATTCTTCATAGGATTCCCGGCAGCATTGCAGATAGAAGTCGGGGTTATTCATAATGCTGGGGCAAGTAATAGTGGCCAACGATATGGTGCCATTGTAGCTATAGACAGCGTGGCCTAAACCTACGCCGTCAGTTAGGGGGGGGATTCCACAGTAGCTAACCATCTCCGCTCCTGCGTGATAGAGCGGAAAGTTTGGTCCCGGGACGTTGGTGATTAGGGTGTTCATGATCGCGGGCCCTATGCGTTCCATGAGATGAAATTCCTGGGTGTATTTGGCGATGGCTTTACCGAGCCTTGGTGAGAGAAACCCGCCCATTAAATAGGGGAAAATAGCATCTGAATTTATATCTTTCGAAAACTGTTTTGATTTCTCAACACTTCCATGGATTGCGGCCATGCGCTCAATTGGATCTTCAATATTTGTGTGTATGTCGGCAAATAGCCCGCCAACCTGGTTACCGCTCTTATCATTGGCGTTAGAAAGGCTGCGAATGTTTTTTGGCATGATGGCGCCGAGGGAAGTGTCGGGTAGCTCCCCGTGGTGGGAGAGATATTTATTGAGTGCTCCAGCGATCAGGCAGACCATCGCATCGTTCACTGTCGTGCCAGGTACGCTGTTTTTTATGGCTTTGATATCGCTGATTGAAAATGTAGTGGAGCGAAAGAGACGCCCGAGACCTGGCGTGTGATTAAAACGCGTTTCAGGAACTGAAAAGTGCGCACCTGAATCACGTTTTCCCTGATAAAGCTCGACGGCATACTCGGACGTTTGTTCTTGGACCCAAGCTGGATTTTGATCCGACGGGTCAGTCAACCTTTAGTGACTATCTACAACGCAAAGGTATTAACGCCCAGTGGAAAATTCTTAATCGTCAGCGCATTGTATTGCCCGAAACGGTACTTCTTGAGCACCCCGCTACCACAAAAGATCCATTTTTTTGTGCCTCGGCAGTGATGGGTGAACCCGGGCAGTCTATTGCCTATTACCAGTTATATATGCTCGACAGTGAATTCTTGTCAGCAGCTGGGGACCAACTTGACGATCAGGCACTCTTGTCGTTCCTACGAAACTACCCCCAGGGCAAGCAGCTTAAGGTTGAACGCAGCTTTGAGGCCGTGGCAGCAGACAAAGTGGTAGCGGAAAAGCTGGGCGTCACATCAGGGCAACCGACGCAACTTCTGGATCTAAAATTTATCACTGCCGAGGGGCGAATAGTGCTGCTCATACGCTCTTTCTTTCGGGGCGACAGGCTTCGTTACACCTTATAAGTGTGATTGAGAGGCCTGGCGCTTGACCTAAGGGAACAAATTGGTTAAATTGGACCGGTCCACATGTCCTTTAGGGTTAATACACTAATAATATTCCATTACAGAGGTAAGCAATATGACGTTGACCGGAGAAGTACTAGTAGAACGCATGACTGATCAAGAGCGCGCTCGGGCAGAATTGGTGGAATCTATTCTGCCGGAAATTCGAGAGCACGCACTTACGGTAGATAAAACCGGTGCGTTCTATAAACCTCATGTAAAAACACTGAGCGACAAAGGCTTGCTCGGTCTTATGGTGCCAACAGAATACGGTGGTTTGGGTGGCGGACTTAGAGATCTAGTGGCAGCTACGTTTGCCCTGGGCACAGCATGTCCTTCAACGGCTTTAACCTACTTTTTCCAGTGTTCCGCTACTTCAAGAGGGACTCTGTTAATGACCGCCCTTGAGGCAGGAAAATTTGAGGATGAAGCCGAGGCTGCCAAGGTTAAGCAGTGGGCTGAGCTGGTTTTGGACCTGATTGGAAAGCAGGGCAAATGGATGGGGAATTTCACCTCAGAGAATACCAAAACCGCCAAAGCGAAAATCACTATTGAGACAGAAGCCAGCAAGGTAGACGGTGGTTATCGGCTCAATGGCGTGAAGTCGTTTGCCTGTGCCTATGGGGTGGCGGACTACTATTTGGTTACTGCGTCATTGGAAGGTCGCGATGACGCAGCAGGACTGTGTACCTTTATTGTCGATAGCAGCTCAGATGGCCTGTCTCCACGAATAGAATGGGACGCACTGGGGATGCGAGGGTCAGAGACCCGCGGTTTGATCATGGACAATGTATTCGTGCCTGACGATTACGCTCTTGCGGTTCCTGGAGCCTTTACCAAGAGCATGGAAATGAGCCGTGGCTCTTTTGTTGGTAATCAATTAGCAGGAGCCGGCGTCTATTTGGGTGTGGCTTACTCGGTTTACGATTACACCATCAATAATCTCAAAACGAAAACCTTTGCCGATACCGGCGCTCCCTTGGGAACCGGCCCAATGTATCAGCAGTTGATTGGCGAAATGATGACTGACCTTCACACAGCCTTACTATGGTTGCGTCGTCAGTTAGAGCTGGAAACCGCTGAGCCACCTATCTTGCCGAAAGATGAAGTCATTAAATTATGGAGGCTGTGTAAAGGGCAGGTGTCCGAGAGCGGCTTTGCTCTCGGAGTTAAGGCACTGAAGGCGGCAGGTACAAGTGGTACGCTGGCAACCTCTTTTCCTTCACGCGCCTTGCGCGAGCTGGCAATGGGAATTGTGCAGGCTTATCCCGCTGAGCGTGGCAGACTGGATGCGGCGGGTATTGAAATTGCCGGCGCAGCGGAGCAGTTGTTTAGTGGCAAAAAAAAGTAAAAAAGAAGGTGTCCCGTCCTAAAATAGTTTGACGGATTTCCATTAGGCTAGCATTTGCTGGCCTTTTTTCTGTTTACGGATATTTGAATCTGGCAGGGCCACTCATAAAATAGGCGTGTTATTCCTGCCGAATGACACGCTCTTTAGGTGCTGTTCCGCTCTGCTTCCCGTCTCGTCACTACTGCGGTACAATAGTTCATTGGGCAGAGCGCAGACTATTGGAAGGGCGTGGTACGTGGCGGTTACGAGTGATAAGGATATTTACCTAGAGAGTTTCAGTGTGCTGGCGAATGTTCTCTTTGCCCTATGCATGTTCGCCTCTGTATTGAAGATAGATTTCTCCGGACAAAACTTGTCTGGTGACGACCTCATACCTTTTATCCTGAATAGTTTTAATTCCTTTGCCAACTTTGCGGTGGCTTTCATTTTTCTTGCCATGTACTGGATAAAGTTTGTCGCCAAGCAGTCACACCTTGTGCGAAGTGATAATGCCTTGTTGATTATCTGGCTTTTTTATTTGTCTCTGTTGTGTATTTACCCTTTTGCCGAGAATCTGATAGGTAATTATCCTGGCAGCACTGTTGCTCAGGTAGTGTTTAGCTCGGTTTGGGCAATAATTGGCTTTACCGGGCTGGCTAGTTGGTGGTACGCCTCTTATGCCAAGTTGATTGACCCGGCGTTAGGGGCTTCTTCCGAGCGTAAGATTTTGTTGGAATCTCTGCCGGAGCCCGCCGCGGCATTGATATCCATTCCTCTCGCTTTCTATTCGGACGTGGCCTTTTATTCGGCGCTGCTGCTAGTCGTGCCTGCAAATTATTATTTATCCCTGCGCTTTGCCGATAGGAACTGATTACGATATGCACGAATATCCGGTTGTTATTTTTCTCGCTGTGCTGACCTTTAGTTACGGTCTGTTCTCTCGTTTGTCTGAGCGTGCCCCTTTCACCGCCCCTATGTTATTTGTCTTGACGGGGGTAGCCTGTAGCCCCCTGGGACTTGGTTGGTTGACCGTAACACCCGATGACAATGTTATCCGACTGGTGGCAGAGATCACCCTTGTATCTGTTCTGTTTGTAGAAGCTTCAACCATTGATTTACGGCGTATGATCCGCGAGAGGGCCATCGCAATGCGTCTCTTGCTGGTTGGTCTGCCCCTGACCATGTTGATGGGTACCTTGATGGCAGCGCTCCTGTTCCCGGAGATGAGTTGGTGGTTGCTGGCTCTGCTGGCCTTTATCCTGTCCCCTACGGATGCAGCGCTTGGTCAGGTGGTTGTCACCAGTGAGCGGGTTCCTGCCCCCTTGCGCCGGGCCATCGCGGTGGAGAGTGGTATTAACGACGGCCTGGTCCTGCCCCCAATTCTGGTTTGTGTAGCTGCTCTTGGGCTTGTCGCTTCTGAGCGCACTGGTGGAAGCTATTGGTTAGAGTTTACGTTTGCCCAGCTTGTATTTGGCCCGCTGATCGGTGGGGCTGTGGGGTGGCTAGGCGGATGGGCAGTAGATGCTTGCGCGCAGCGCAAACTAATGAATGATACCTTCCAGCGGCTGTCTGCCATATGTCTCGCGGTTATTGCCTGGGCGGTGGCTGAGGCTTTCGATGGTAATGGCTATATTGCCGCGTTTACGGGGGGGTTACTGCTTGGCGTAAAAACATCCAGTGTGCGAGAGCGGGTGCAGGAGTATGCGGAGGCGGAAGGACAGCAGTTGATCCTGTTTGTGTTCCTCATTTTCGGTTTGAGCATGGTGCCGCTGGCAGTGCCGTACTGGACATGGCAGAGCTGGGTCTATGCCTTGCTCAGTCTCACTGTTCTGCGGATGGGGCCAGTGCTGGTGTCGTTGGTCGGAACGGGGTTGCGGACTCGAGACCGCTGGTTTATTTCCTGGTTTGGGCCCCGGGGTATTGCCTCTGTACTGTATTTGGAGATAGTTATTCTGGATCTGGGATTACAGGGCTATGAGTCGATGTTGGCAGTGGTGGTCCTAACTGTTCTGCTCAGTGTTTTCTTGCATGGCCTGACCGCCCAGCCGCTTGCCGCTCTTTACCCTCAGGCGCCGCGCAAAGATACCGTCGTCGGGAATTCAAAGGCTCCTGACCTCTAGCGGCGGCTGGGTAGAATTTCAGCCAGTTCCAATTCGCGTTTGATCCGTCTTTAGATAGGGGAGAGTGCAGGGCGGACACAGCAATCAGTTTTTCGTGTCGTTGAATAAAAATTTGGTATCTTCGCAAACAATTTCCGGCTTTCCTATTGTGCACCTCGTAACGATCACAGTGTCCCAGTAGACCGGATTTCAGTGGTTGCTCCCAGAAGAAATAAGTCAGTCCAATCAGTCTCGCTTGCCGCCCTGGCAATTGAAAGGTGATGGGAGATACCAGTGGTTCGGCTTGTGGGAGCCGGAGTCGGGATTCAAGCTATCATTGCGCTGGTAATAGCCTTAGAATAGAGCGCTCTGCTGAATGCTGTGGGCGTTCCTTCGGGTGATAAGCCGAAGGCAGTGAGTATGTCGTTTTCCCTTTCAGCGGCCTACTCCATATGACTTGTGATCCAGTGTGGCTGCTTTCCCGTATGGTACTAATCGTTAGATAGAGATGGGATGCCATTTCCACAGCCAATTACATTATAATAGTATTGACCTTGGTTTTAGTTGTGTTATAAATATCGGCAGGCGCGGAGGCGTGGTTAGATTATAAAATGGCGCTCTATTATAGAGACTTAATAGAAAAATTTAGGTAACGCTAGTGATGCTAAATTCTAACGTTATTTCTCAGAGCTGCGTTTTGTTAGGTTGGCAGGCTCTTGCACTCGGCAGTACGATATTGAAAAAACAACTGGAGAATACTGATGACTAAAATCGAGAAACACCCACCAATGTCTGATGAGCGTCAGGCGCGCTATCGGGATCTGTTCGAAAATTCTCGCAGCTTTGAAGGTGTGGCAGAAAATGTGCGCAACCATCTCATGCGCATGGGGGAGCAGGGTGATGGCGCCGGTATCGAGCTGATCGGGAATTTGAATAAGGATTACCTCGGTGCTTTCCATGCACCCTTTTCTCGAGACTTGGCCAATACCGATATTGCGGTGATCGGAATGCCTCTGGAAAAGGCGGCGCCCATGAATGCCTCGCATAAATATGGTCCGTCTGAATTACGGCGCCTGTCAAAGAATGGCATGGGTACGACCGAGCCCTGGGACGGAGGCTTTGATGTGCCCTTTGACCTGTGCCGCATCGCTGACTACGGGAACATTGATACCTATGGTTTGTTTGATCTCACCGACGAGGTGGAAAAAACCATCAGAGTTTATGAAGAGGTCGTGGGCAAGTATGGCATCACTCCGTTTAGCTGGGGTGGCGATCACACGGTGAGCTATGCTCCCATTAAATCTCTGGGTGAGCGCTATGGGCCCTTGGGGCTGATTCATTTCGACGCTCACTACGATCTGGTTACTTACGCCGACTTTCCATATCCCTATCATTCCGGTAGCCAGTTCACGCGCAGTATGGCGGATGGCAACCTTGACCCAGAGCGCATGATTACCATGGGTGTGCGTGGTCGTATGTCGGGCATGGTGGGTGGCCACTCGAAAAACTTTGGTAATACCGTGCTCAGCGCGGACGATGTTTTTGACATGGGAGTCGATGCAGTAGTTGAGAAAATCCTCGCGGTTGTGGGTGATGGGCCGGTCTACTTTAGTCTTGATTGTGATGCGCTGGATGCCACGGATAATGCGTCCAACTCTGCTATTGAGCCTTTTGGCCTGACGTCGCGCCAGATATGGGACATTATGCGTAAGGTGCGTAAGTCCAATAAAGTGAACCTCGTGGGCGCTGATGTGGTTGAGTATGCACCGTATCTAGACCCGAGTAATGCCGATGGATATATTCTTGCTGGCATCAGTTGGAAGTTGCTATGCTGGTTGGCAGATCTTACCGCCAAGCGTAATGGCGAGGCGCGCACTACGGAATGGGATATGGCGTTTGGCAAGGCATCACTTTAAGTTAATTTCGCTAATGGAGAGCAATTTATGAACAACTTTTTTAACCTTGATAATCAAGTCGCAGTGGTAACTGGTGGAACTTCAGGGATTGGCCTGAAGACCGCCGAACGGTTTCTTGCGGCTGGTGCCAAAGTTGTTATTTCTGGTCGCAAGGACGGCACAGAGATCGCCGAGAAAATTGGAGCCACCTTCGTGCAGTGCGATGTCGGCAACGCGGAAT
>JBALVY010000005.1:298559-299636 GCA_036960375.1 Pseudomonadales bacterium | reverse complement strand
TACTTTTCGACTAATGGCCAACCTTGGGTAAACTGTTAACGATATCGACGATTTGCTCCAGTAGCGCCATTCTTTCTTTCATTGTTTTTGCAATATCCAGGCGCAGGTTAAGGCTTGTGATACCGGCCTGCTTGTAGCTCATTAGTCTTGCGCGCACCATCTCCGCCGTTCCCAGTGCCTGGAATTCGTTGATCATTACATCGGGTATGCGCAGTGCAGCTTCCTCCCTTTTTCCTGCCAGCCAAAGTGCTTGTACCGCCTTGGTATCTTCCGTATAACCCGCTCTCTCGAAGGCCTTATTGTAGAAATTAGTGTCCGCTGAACCCATGGCACCTATCTGAAAGGCCAAGCCCGGTTTCCTGCTGGCAATTAGCCCTTCGACATCATCGCTGATACCGATCGTTACCGCGGCACCAAGGTCTATCTGCGACAGTTCTCGGCCGGCGTCCTTCGCGCCCTGCGCTATATAGTCCAGATGAGCGCCGGCATGAATCGGCGAGAAGCTTGTGCCCATCCAACCATCCGCTGCGGCACCGGTGTATTGAAGTGAACGAGGGCCGAGCGTTGCTAGATAGATCGGGATTTCAGCGGGTGCAAAGTCCAGACGCAAGGCTATACCTTCTCCGCCGGGGCGGGGTAACACATGATGCTTACCTTCATAGATGATTTTTTCACCGGCAAAGGCCATACGGCAGATTTCAACGGTTTCCCTGAGGCGCGTCAATGGCTCGTTATAAGGTACACCGGCCAGGCCTTCAATGACTTGCGGGCCACTAGCACCTAGACCCAACAAAAAGCGACCCTTTGACAGCGCGTTTAAAGACAGGGCTGTCATCGCTATCATGCTGGGTGCTCTGGGCCCCACCTGCATTACACCGCTGCCTAACTTTATCTTGCTGGTACGCGCCGCAATAAAGGCCAGACATGTCACCGCATCGGTGGACCATGCCTCGGCAGACCACACGCTGTCGATGCCTATTTTTTCCGCAAACTGGATATATTCTATCGTTTCTTCAATGCCTATTTTTCGATAGTCACCAACTCCAATGGTTAGTTTCATCAGACTGTGCTCCTGAG
>JBALVY010000005.1:38612-298459 GCA_036960375.1 Pseudomonadales bacterium | reverse complement strand
ATTTTTCGATAGTCACCAACTCCAATGGTTAGTTTCATCAGACTGTGCTCCTGAGTGCTGCGCCAAAAGTGAATGTCTTGGAATGTCGTAACATCTTAATTATTTGCCGATAAAAACAGGCTTCTCTTTTTTGAAAAATGCCATCGTCGCATTGATATGATCTTCGCTGGTGCTTGTAATCACTTGAATTTTGGCTTCCTGGTCAATCACATCGGTTAAACTGGATCTCGCTGCAGACCTCAAAACTTGCTTTCCAAACTTCTGCGCTAACGGAGCCCCCCGAGCCAACTTCTCAGCCCACGCCTGGGTCTGGTTTAACAGTTCATTGGCCGGCACAACCTTGTTCGCCAAGCCGTACTCGAGGCATTCTTGTGGCTGCAGACGCCCCGCTTCAACAAACAACTGCATGGCTTTCTTGTAACCCATGGCGTTCACCAGATGGTAGCTGGCACCGCCATCGGGGATCAACCCAATCGCGGCGAATGCCAGATAGAGATAGGCATCATCGGCCATCACGGTAAAGTCACAGGTCATCGCTAACGCAGTGCCAATACCCGCACAGGCGCCATTAACGGCAGAAATATAGAGCTTTGGGGATTGATCAATAGTCGTAAGGAATGGTTTATATTCCTTCAGGATGTGCGACTCAATGTCGTCGTAACCGGCCAAACTGTCCATCAAATCAGCACCAGCTGAAAAACCGCGGCCTTCTCCCGTCAGGATAACGACACGTACATCGTCGTCGGTCTCTGCCTTTTCGATAGCCGCCGTCAAGTCCATTCGAAGCTTCTCATTAAAAGCATTCATGGCTTTAGGGCGGTTCAGTTTAATAGTGGCAACCCTGTTGGTCACCGTGTAATTAATCGTCTCAAAATCAGTCATGGTTTTATGCTCTATTAAATTTTCAATACCCGTGACAATGGCAACTTTACCGTTAATATCCATTAATCAATCCTCTTATCAGTCAAGGTTACTACTATAGTTTTCAGAAAAAATGTCACGACTGATAATCAACTTCATGATCTCGGAGCTGCCCGCCAAGATGCGGTTTATACGCGCGTCGGTGAACATATTACAGATAGGGTATTCCTTCATGTAACCCGCACCGCCGTGTAGCTGTACACCCAAATCAAGCATCTTCCACTCAATTTCAGTTGATTGAAGCTTCGCCTTGGCAGCCATATTAGGCGTTAGCCTTTCTTCATTGTGTTCCGCCACAAGATGATCAATAAAGATTTCCAGAATTTCAATCTCGGCATCCACCTCTGCCATTTTAAACTGTGTATTCTGCATATAGGACAGAGGCTTACCAAATACCTTCCTTTCCATAACGAATTCACGAGTAAGATTAAAGGCTCTGCGTGCACTGGCAATGGAACCCACAGCCGCGATCAACCTTTCTTCTGCGAGCCCCTGCATTAAGTAGAAAAATCCATGGCCAACTTCACCCAGAACATTCTCTTTAGGGATAATCACATTGTTAAAGAACAACTCGGCGGTATCCTGGGCCTTCATCCCCATCTTATCGAGATTGCGTCCACGCTCAAAACCTTCCATGCCGCGTTCAACAATACAAAGAGTCATCGCGTGTGGATTATTCTCAGGGTCAGACTTACCCGCAACCACAACATAATCCGCATTGATACCGTTCGAAATATAGGTCTTGGAACCATTCAAAATGAAATGATCCTCATCCTCACGCAAGGTTGTGCGCATACCTGCCAAATCACTACCGGCATCGGGCTCAGTCATAGCAATAGCCAGAATTTTTTCACCCGTTATGCATCCGGGCAAGAAACGCTGTTTCTGCTCGTCATTTCCAAAATGCTGAATATAGCTACCGACCAAACGGCTGTGCAACGTATTGAGCCATGAGGCACACCCAACTCTGGCGGTTTCCTCAATGATGATTTGCTCAAAACGAAAATCCGTATCACCCATACCACCGTATTGCTCATCAGGCCAGATCATCAGAAATCCCTGATCGCCCGCCTTTTTAAAAGCCTCACGATCAACAATGCCCTGTTCCTGCCATTTTTCCATATTGGGAACAATCTCAGCTTCAAGAAACTTGCGATACGTATCCCGAAACATATTTTGTTCTTCAGTAAATGTTCGCATATTTCACCTGATAGACTCTAAATAGCTGGCCAGTTTTTTTCTAAAGATATCGGCGTCAGACATAATCTCTTCTTTCTATTATTTATAATTCTTAATAGGTTTCTATTTAAGTAGGTTTAACCCGCTCTATTACAAGCCGGCCAAACGTTCCTTAATCAGGGCATCCGCTTCAGACATAATACGGTCAATTAATTCTTTCACCGTAGGTACATCGTGAATCAGACCCGCCACCATGCCGCAAGACCAGGCACCCGCATCCATATCACCGTCTTTCATAATCTTTGGATAGCAGCCGGCCACTTCAGGAAGAATATCTTCGATTTTAATATCCGCACCTAGAGCTTTTTCTTTTTCAAGTAAGCGCTCAACCGCTGAATTGTTAAGTACGCGTTCGGTATTGCGCAATGGACGCATCACTAAGCGAGTATCTAATTCAGTCGCCGCTAAAATCGCTGCCTTCACATTCTCGTGAACAGGCGCTTCCTGAGTCGCTATAAAACGCGTACCCATATTCATGCCTTCAGCACCCATTGCCAGCGAGGCAACCAGACTACGTGCATCGGCCATACCGCCAGAGGATACAAACGGAATACTCAGCTCATCCGCCGCTCTTGGCAGCAAGATAAAATTGGGAATATCGTCTTCACCCGGGTGACCACCACATTCAAAACCGTCCACAGACACGGCATCACAGCCCACTGACTGAGCCTTGAGCGCGTGACGTACTGCAGTGCACTTATGAATCACAACAATGCCGGCTTCTTTTAAGGCTGGCATATAAGGCGCTGGGTTATTACCTGCTGTCTCAACAACCTTCACGCCGCCGTCAATCACAGCCTGAATTAGACCGGGATAATCGGGGGGTGTCGTAGTGGGAAGAAAGGTGATGTTCACACCAAACGGCTTATCGGTCATGGTTTTGCAGCGAGCAATTTCTGCCGACAACTTTTCCGGGGTGCCCTGCGTTAGGCCGGTAATAATACCCAGACCGCCCGCATTGGAAACCGCAGCCGCTAACTCGGCAAGACCCACATGGTGCATGCCACCCTGAATAATCGGATGCTCGATGCCCAACAACTCTGTAATACGTGTTTTCATTTCAATATCCTTGCATAAAAGTAAAAAACTTAATCAACACCAATCAGAATGACAACACTCCATTGATACATGATCTATCTACTCAATATTATCGTGGGCGGAAAATGGCTACCATGACGAAAGAGGCAAAACTTGATCAAAGCGGACACACGTCTATCGACACGGCATGGTCCGAAATATTAAATTGCAGGACCATAGGCGTATAAAACAGATCAATGCATTGCGCATTGCCAATAGTCATTATTAGGTTCGCTTACACTTTTTAGGTACTGACAAATTAAACTATCGTTATAGCTACAGTTAAAATAGGACACTCGACTGGATATGGGCATCCATTTTAATCTTCAGCAAAAGCACAACATCAAGGACCTTGCTTTTAAACATTGGACGAGGCTTATCCCGCTGCCCTTGACGGGCCCCCATTTCTAGGTCCAAGGCCATGGTGAATATCCAGCCTCAATCGGCATGTTTAGCCTTGTATTCTAGTGGCGCCAAGTCATTGAGAGCCCTGTGCGGATCCGCATGCAGGGTGTTGTGGGGGCTGAGGGTTAGAGACCTTCGGCTACCTGATTATGTTTTTTAGCCTCAAAATATATAAATGCTATCAATAGTAAACTGACTATAATATAACCTAAATTGAATAAGGCTTTCCAAAAATAGGAATAATTACTTTTAGAGGATCCATGTTTAATTTCTTGATTTCTTCATGAAGAGTATCAATTGGATCATTATATCCCTCAAAAGTTAACTTAAAGGTCCCAAAGTGAATCCCGATCATCTTTTTACTCTCTAGGTCTTTAAATGCTTGTAGAGAATCCTTTGGATTAAGATGAGAATCTTTCATGAACCATCTAGGCTCATACGCACCAATTGGAATCAAAGAAAGATCCGGTGCACCAAGCTTCTCTCTAATTCTTTTAAAGAATTTCCCGTATCCTGTATCTCCAGCAAAGTAGATCTTATAAGAATTTTCAATATAGAACCCACCCCAAAGCATTTCTCTATTATCGAATATGCCTCTGGCCGACCAGTGCTGTGCGGGAACAAAAGTAATCTTAGTTTTATTAGCGGTTATACTTTGCCACCAATCCAGATCGATAGCGGCTTTAATTCCGTTATCTTCTAAAAATGACTTCGTTTTCAACCCTGCAACGAATTTAGGAGCATCTCTATCGTTTAAGCGCTTGAGCGTATCAAGATCTAAGTGATCATAATGATTATGAGATATAAGAACGATATCTATTGAAGGTAGATCATCAAAGGCAATAGCAGGTTTAACGACTCTCTTGGGTCCAGCAAATTGAACAGGTGAAGCTCTGAGTGAATAATGAGGATCTGTTAATATGTTTAAATTATCAACCTGAATAAGAACTGATGCATGGTTGATTACAGTAATAATTGGCTTTACTGATCTTTGGCTATAAGGTTTAAACTGCTTGGAGTCAATTTCATCTGGCCAGGGAGTAGATTCACGCATACGCTCAATTTGCCACCTAAACAGATCAGATATACTTTTATCTTCAAAGGACTCGATGTTATCAAATTTAACACCATCAAAAGGAGCATTAGTCTTTGCATAAGGTTGAGGTGTGCAGGAGGAGAGTAAAACGATAAATATTAACGCTGATAGTTTTTTCATTTAACTTGCTCATTATTTCTTAGTATTTATTTAGAACCAAAACACATTACGTAACGTATATACTTAGATATTAAATTAAAGGTTAATGAATATGTTTTCATATATTTAGGAAAGACCAAATTAAAAAATTGGGCAAACTTTATGAAGGTCAACTTGAAGAAGCTATGCACTCCTAGTCTAAAGGCGATATAAAATAATATTCAATGATCATCGGAAACTTTCTGCAGATAAATAAGCACTATTTTTTACGCGATCAACCCTCTTGCAAGCCAATTTTTTCGGATGCAATATTTTCACCCTCACCCGCATCGCTGTCGAGTTTTTCGTAGGTCGGTAATTCATCGCTCATCGACTGTTTGAAGCCCTTGATTACACTACCCAAATCACCACCTACATGCGTAGACGTTTAGTGCCAAACAACATGATGGCACATGCGGTAAACGCCTCAATCTAGATTCGGTTTAAAACAAATAATATGTCTATATTTTCTAGAACATTTTATCAACGTAAACGTTTAACAAAAGCCGATAGACGAACAGTTAAAGCCAATAAAAAGAGGAATAGAGCGTCAGCAGCGAGGTAAGACACCCATACGGATGTTGCTAGCACCCGCCAATAGCGGGGCCAGCTAACAATATAGAGATTGACTCTCTAATTATGACTCAGAGGCCATTGCGGCTTTAAAATTAATAAGCATCGCGATAATCACAATTCCCAACAGGTAAGCAGGGCTCAAAAAAGCGGTATTAATATCTACTGGGGCAATTTCACCTATAAACAGAGCCACTAAAAAAACGTGGTAAATAAGACCATAGAGACCCAAAGCAACGCCGGTAATTTTTGAACTTAGGCTGCCCTGAAACATAGGTATCGCAACTAACAAAGCAAACACCGCATACAACCAAAAACCAAGATAATCAAACGTGGTGTACAGCGAAAAAGGAATGGTGACATTCATAATCAGCAGCAAACTATCAGCCATATCAGCACCTACTGCGCCAGCAGTGATGGTGTCCGCCAGAATAGGAAGTGTCCAAACCGCTGAAAATTTTGGAACAAGAAATGCCATGACTGACAGCAACGCAACCATGGCCGCAACAATACCACGCACTGGGCTGCTAAGAGCAACACGCCAAGCAACGGCCATAAAAATACCCGACAAACTCAACATCGCAAAAATCTGGTTTACCCATGAAGAGATGAACACACCTCTATTGGCCGTTAACCAAGCGACTCGATCGACGTGCTCAGTAGCATAACCAGCCGGCGCATCCAAAGGTAAAAACAGACTGATAACAGTGCTCACAAGCGCAATGATAGCCGACCAAAATCCCAGTTTATTAATGCTGTAATCAATTGAAGTAGTGTTCACGTTATTCTCCTTATTTAATATTTAATTATTCAGTTCAAGATAATTATATTCATCTTAGCTGCGACAGCCACAGCAATCAGTAGATCGAGCGACATACTAAGACATGTCATGTGACATGTAAAGCGTCGATAACCCTGCTTTTTTGCGTTAGGGGGATAACTCAATATCGATTAAACGGTAACGTGATCGCCACCAGCTCGGGTTAGTGGTAGCGGCATTAGATTATTCAGAAAAAAGGGTGGGTATATTTACCGTTGTATCTGCGATGTTAGTTGTAGCTGTGATGTGACAGGGCCGATTTCACACCCTAATAAAAAAACCTGAAAACAAACAACAAAATCAATCTACTCTACAGCCCGCCCAGAGGAACAGTTACAATTAAGCGCTTTTTCCGTATTCGGCCTCAATAAACCCTAGCATCACTTCATTCACAGCCGCTGCATCACTTTCCCAGCGCCTGCCACGGCCCAAAAACAGTGTTGACCCCTCTATTATAGACATCAGGCAAAGTGCTTCAGCACGGGGTGATTCGCTGCCGGCGGTTTCGATCAGGTTTTGTATAAGCCCTAAGTACTTGTCATAAATCTCGTCGAGCAAATCTGCCACCAGCGGCTCGACCTGCCCCATCGCCCACAGTTGCGGCCAAAGTCTGTCGGCTTGCAGTGCGTTATCTACAGCGTCTTCCAGAAGGAAATTAATAACGTCAGTAATCTCCAGCGAATCGCTATCAGTTGCCACAGATTCAAAGTACTGCTGATACTCTTCAACAATATGGCCAACCAGAGCTCGCAACATATCGTCTCTGGTCTTATAGTGATATTGTAGCGCCCCAAGTTTAAGATCACTGGCGCGGGCCAGAGCACGCATAGTCAAAGCGCCATAACCCTGACCTGCAATAATGTCGATTGCGGCCTGCAATATCTGCTGCTTTCGTTCACTCATCGTTATTCTTTTCCAATAGTTGACATGTCTACTGACATGCGACACCCTATACTTACCTATCATGTCAATTGACATGCTATCATTTTTAACAACTCTGACTATACAGGTAACACAGGCCAGAATCTTTTAAATGAGTTGGCGACGGATATCACCAGCACTCCAAATGATGGTTGTCAGCACATAAAAGATAGCAAGGGCTAACATTAACACGCTAACCTACGTTCTGACCTTACAGCTATGATTAACAGGCATCAGTGATGATATTTTCCTCAATCAGGATATCCCGTACTGGTTGCAATTGTTTTTCGTAGCGACGCCAGCGCCCTATGGAACGTGTATGAGCGGGCTGCCTTACCTGTACAGCACTGGCGGTGGTAACCGCCGTTTCCTGTTGGTGGAAATTGGCACAGGCATCTTCCCAAGGGAGTTGTAAGTAATTAATTATACGCCTGCTTTCGGTTTCCACATCAGCCGCTACGGCTTCATAGCGCACGTCAAGAAAACGACCGGGGAAGCGCTGTCGCCAAATGTCCATCACGCGGTAGTAGCGCACAAAATGCCTGGCCATTTCTTCAAGGTCGTAGGAGTGTGGATAGGCATCAGCAAATAACTGTTTGTAGACCGAAAAACAAACATCCATTGGGTCACGTACTAAGTGGATAATCTTGGCATTGGGTAATGCGGCCAGAATAAGCGGTAAATACTGGTAGTTATAGGGAAGCTTGTCGACGAAATGTGGGGTTGTTCCCCTTAACTTGGCGGTGCTGGCCATATAGGCCATGCCCAGCTTTTTTCCATCGAGGTTTGCGGCCGACTCAAATAGCGACGCCGAGAATCGCTCACTGCCGTCATAGTCACTTTGCCGGCGCACCGTATTACCAAAATGCATCAACTCACCCGCTGAATGTACCTGCGAGTGGGAGGTGATAATACGTTCCACCAAAGTCGTACCCGTACGAGGCTGGCCGACAATAAAGATGGGCGCGTCGGTTTCACAATATTCAGATTTGGTCGCCAACCACTGCTGGGTATAGGTGTTCTTTAATGCGTTGAACGTATCTTCTTCCTGGGCGTTGTCAAAGCTGACAAGCTTGCGCCGTGCCTTGGCACCGCGCTCAAAATAGCGGAAGGCCTGATCCCAGTCTTCCAGGTCTTCGCACTCTTTACCTGCGCCATAACATAAAAAGGATTCGGCTTGGGCTGGTATCGACTTGTTAGTCAAAATGTTTTCAATTTGCGCTAAATGCTTGGTGTTCCCCGCTTTGGCCAGCCCCGACAGTAACCAATGAGCCTGCCCATTGTTGGGCGCAAGTTCCAACACTTTAGTCAGCTGAGATTTTGCCGCGTCCGTTTCACCAAGGTGTATCTGGCTGTTGACAAGATTGACGCTGATGGGCAGGTTATCGGGGGCTTTGGCAGCGGCTTTTTTAAACCACTGATTGGCTACTTCGTACTCTCCCAGCATGGAATAGCATGAGGCTATAACATCCTGTACCTCCGCTATATCGCCATTTTCATGCTTTACCGCCATGGCCAGGGCGTGGTCGGCCCGGTTAATTTGTCCACTTTTCGCCTGTAACTTTGCAAGGTGCGCCCATGCTGCCACATGGCCGGGGTTGAGGCTGGTAACGGAATTGAAAGCCAGGGCGGCTTTTTCACGATCGTTAGTGGCCAGGCCAATCAGGCCGACCAGAAAGTGTGTCTGCTCATTGTTTGGCTGCTGTTTGAGTACCGCCATACAGCAACCACGGGCCTCGTCTAGATTGCCTTGCGAAAGTGCCTTAAAGCCCCGCGCGATGACATCTTGGATAGTTACTTGAGCTTGAGTATTACTATTAGTTGTCATAGTTAATGGTGCCTACCTATCGCTTTTGCCAAAACATCGATTCATTAGATGATCGCATTAAAAGGGTCAATTATGCAAAAAGGCTATTTGAAATATCAGTAAAGAAAAGGGGGCGATAAATCGCCCCCAAAGGTCAGTCAGTTATGAGACACACTGTTTTTCCCTTAAAAGGTGTAGCTAATATCCACACCAGCAGTCCGTGGCCGCGTAGGAGCAAGGTTGTTGCCAAAAAAACCAGTATTACGTGCGGCAAAGGATTCTTCATCGAAAACGTTCTCAACATAGACCATCACACTCCAGTTCTGCGCACTGTTCCAGCCGGTCCGCAAGTCAACAAAGCCTACACTGTCGATCGCGTCACCCTCTGTATTTTCAAGCGAACTGTAGAACAGATCCTGCCAAGAAAAACCCAGCTCGGCAAACACTTCACCGCTGTTAAAGGAATAGTGCGCATTGATACCACCGGAAAGCATCCACTCCGGATTGAAAGGAAGACGGTTTCCGTTACAGTCACTACCATCAGGCTCCGCGCACACATCCAAAGGAATATCACTAGCATCAGTTTTACTCCAGGCGCCCCCCAGGAACAAGTCCCAATTGTCATTAATAGCTGCGCGTAGATCCAGCTCCACACCCACACCATCGACTTCGCCTATATTCTCTACAAAGGCTTTGCCGGGCTCTATAATTACCGTCTGTAGGTCCTCGTAGTTGTAATAATACGCACTTACCCCATATTGTACTCTACCGCCAGCAAGGTCACCTTTGGCACCGATCTCGTAAGAGAGAATAGTTTCTGGATCAAAAGCATCAAGCTCTGCATCTGGCAGGGCTACCGAAACCCAATTGCTTACTGGAGCGGAGGAGGTCACATTGTCGGTACCAAAGCCACCTGCTTTATAACCCGATGTCACAGAGCCAAACAACATCGTATCGTTGTCAGTAAAGTAACGCAGGGTGATACGTGGTGACAGGTCATTCCAATCCTTCTTGCCCGTGACCGGGGTGGGTGTTATTACAGGCCAGACAAACCCTCCTCCTTGAATATCGGTCACCGCCTCCTTTTTATCAACGGTGTAACGCGCGCCCACGCTCACATCCATCTTCTCTGTCAGTTGATAGGTCATATCGGCGTAGACAGCCCAGCCGGAATATTCACCTTTGGTCGAATTAGTCTCGAGTACGTTGGAAGTGTAATAACCGGCAATACCACCGTAATAATCACCGGCTATTCCACCATAATAAGCACCTAAATCAGCATCATCAAAGTATTCGGTATAATAATCGGTAAAATAAGCCGTGTATGCTTCGGTAAAATAGGGGGTCGTATCCCCAGTATCGTTGCTTAACAGGGCTGAAACATCTTCTTTATAGGCACTCGCACCAACATACCATTGTAAGTTATCACTGGTCTCGACATTGAGGCGGAATTCTTGACTAATGTAGTCCCCCTCTTGGTCTTGAGCGTATCCAGCAACATCACTTGGCGTGCCGTCCCAGTCCTCTTGATAGATCCATTCATGTTTGTTGTAACCGGTAATGGAGGTCAGCGTCATCTTGTCATTGAGATCAATATTGGCCGTTAAGGTAACACCCGTAACTTTGGCATCATCCTTGCCGGGAAAGTCGAGATTCGCCGTGCGGTCATCACCCGTAATGCTATCGCCATTGTCATCCCGACCGATATAAATAGACCCGTACTGCTTGCGGTCTTCGTGCTCAGCTGTCAGCGTGACATCACCCCAATCGGCTTCTTTTCTGATCGAAAAGCGTATAGCATCGCGGTCGTGGGCACCTAGGTCTTCGTCGTTATAGAGGTTTTTAACAAAGCCATCCTCTTCTGAATGAATACCAGCGATACGCATCGCCCAGGTATCACCTAAAGGCTGGTTATAGGCGAATTCTCCTTGTAAACGATCATACTCACCTACACGTAGGCGAACATAGCCTTCAACTGCCTCGACTTTAGGTTTCTCCGTAATTGTGTGAACGGCGCCGGAAGCGGCATTGCGGCCAAACAGTAGACCCTGGGGGCCTTTCAGAATTTCCACGCGCTCAACATCAAAAAAACTGGTCACTGCAGCGCCGTTACGGCCATAGTAAACACCATCTTTATAGATACCGATTGAACTATCACCGCCAATACCGAAGGAATTGGTGGAAACCCCACGTACTGACAGGGTATCGAGAAAGCTGTCTGTAGACAAACCGGCCAAACCGGGGGTGTAAGCCACCAGTTTTTTAAGATCGGTTAGGTTGGCGCTTTTGATAAAGTCACCGGTAAATGCCGACAGGGCAATAGGTACGTCTTGCAACGACTCTTCTCGCTTCTGGGCGGTAACAACCACCTCTTCTAACATGAATGAAGTGGCCGCATTGGCTGTTAAGGCCATCGGCGCCGTGGCAATAGCTAATGCCAATACGGATTTGGCGTGTTTTGTCAGTATCATATGTCTCTCCGGTGCTATTTTTTATTTAGTCGTTGTTCGACATGGACTCAATCTCTACATTTCTTAATATTTACTATTTGCAATGTATCGCTATCAGAATATCTCACTCTCAATCGGCCAACCATGACGAAAGAGGCAAAACTTGATCAAAGCGGACGCGCGTCTATCATATTTGTAATGTTTCATTATCAAAATAACTCACTCTTAATTTGCTAACCATGACAAACCAATACAGTTTGATTGACCGAAAATAACTAGTTCATCATCAATGCACTGCGCATTGACATGTCAGCCGACTTGCTAGAACATGTCGGTTGACAGGGTACGAAATGACAGCAACCATGTCAACCGACATGTATGGCAATAACTGGGGATAAGATGACTACCAAGATAACGCGACGAGATTTTCTGAATGGCATGGCAATTGGCGCCACAGGCCTACTGCTGCAGTCCTGTGGTGGCGAGCCCGATCCTTCGGCAAGTTTTCCCCTGCCTGCGGCGACGAAATTCACCCCCCCAGACGCCGGTACCTACTACCCACCCACGCTCACGGGCATGCGAGGCAGCCATAAGGGCTCCTTTGAAGTAGCCCACGCGCTGGCTTGGGAAGGCCAAAAACCGGCCAAGTACCACGCTCTCAATGAGCACTATGACTTAGTTGTGGTGGGCTCCGGCATCAGCGGCCTTGCCACTGCCTGGTTTTACCAGCAGAAGATGGGGGGCAATGCGCGCATTCTCATTATGGATAATCACGATGATTTCGGCGGCCACGCCAAGCGTAACGAGTTTCACTACGAAGGCAGAATGGTGCTGGGATTGGGGGGCGCAACAAACATCGCTGGCCTCAGCGCTTATAGTGATGAAGCCGCCAGCCTGTTTGCCGATATCGGTATCAGCACGGATAACGCCGAGCAACTGGAGGCCAACACGCCAGACGACTTCTTTCTGGGCGGTAAGTTTAGCGCCAAGACTGCCATATCACTGCCTGGGCCCAATGGCCATGTAACACAGGTGGGTAGCTGGTTTTCGCTAATGAACGGCGGTGAAGGCTATGAGGCTGCGGTTCGTGAACTCCCCCTACCCCGGGCCGAGCAGGACAAACTAATTACCTTTTTCAGTGGCGACCACGACTTTTTGGATGAGTTTTCGCTGAGCGAAATGTACGACTATTTAAATTCTACGCCCTATAACCAGTTTCTAACTGAACGCGTTGGCCTTGCCAAAGAAACCCTCCCCATACTCGATAACATACTGCGCATTGGGCATGGTCTTACGGGCTGGAACCTGACGGTATTGGAAGCCTTCGGCCTTGGCGCTCCCGGCATCCGCGCCATTGGCTGGCTTGGCGACCAACTCGGTGCGCTAGCCTTAAAATTTTCCGATAGCCTGGGTGAAACACAGATGTTCCCCGACGGTAATGCCTCCATCGCCCGGCTCTTGGTACAAAAACTAGTACCCGGCGTAGCGCCCAGCATGAAAGGCATGGAAGATGTTGCCATCGCCCGTTTTAATTATGGCGCACTAGACCCACACCAAGACCAGGGCAATGAGCCTAACCGCATCAGGCTCAACAGCACCGTAGTAGGTGTGCGCGAAGTCGAGGCTAAGCGGGTGCAAGTGGATTATGTACAACAGGGCAAGGCACTTAGCGTCACCGCCGATCACTGCGTGCTGGCTTGCTATAACGGCCTGATACCTCACCTTTGCCCGCAACTGCCCGAGCCACAAAAAGAAGCCCTGAAGTATGGGGTCAAAACACCTCACGTCTACGCCAATGTGTTACTTAAGAGTGGCCTGGCTTTCGACAAGTTGGGGGCTACCATGGTTCAGTGCCCAAAGGATCCGTTCCAGATAGTGAGCGTTGCGCCCACTATGACCAACGGCGGCTACCAGCCACCACGAGGCCCAGAGGATCCTATGGCCGTGTTTATGATGGGCGACCCTACACCTGCACCGACAACTAAAGTGTCGGGCCGCGACATGCTTCGACGTGGCCGCTACAAAGTATACTCAACGCCCTTCGCCAGTTTTGAGCAGCAGATTCGCGATCAATTACAGGCACTGTTAGGCCCGTACGGTTTCAACCACGAGACCGACATTCAGGCAATAACCGTTAACCGCATATCCCACGGCTACGCCTATGAATATATCTCGCTGGATGACCCCGAGTGGGCCGAAGGTGAGGCGCCACACGAAATTGGGCGAGCGCAATTCGGCCGTATTTCAATTGCCAACTCCGACTCCGAAGCGCGTGCCTATATGGACGCTGCCATCGATGCCGGCTGGCGAGCTGTAGAAGAACAAACCACATCAACATAACCTTACACACACAAAAAGGACCGATACCATGCAAAAATTATTAAACGGCTTTTTCATTTTATTCTTATCTTTCTCAGCTACAGCTGAACAGGCTAGTGAAAAGAACGCTGACCTTTATGCTGCAATAAAAGCATTCAATCACGCCTATGCGACTAACGAAGTAGAAAAATACTTCAGCCTCTATGCCGACGATGCGACGGCCTATTTTGGTGACGGCCGAGTCGATATTGCCGCCTATCACACCATGTGGATTGGATTAATGGCTGCCGATGGAGGTGTTGAAATGAACACCATGTCAGATCTTCACGTTCAAATACTGCCTGGCGGTGATACCGCTGTAGCGACAAGCTTCGTCGACAACCGCACGCGTTACCCCGATGGAACGAAGAATACCTCGAAGGCATTCGAGACTGATGTGTGGCAAAAAATAGACGGCCAATGGAAGATCATTAGCCTGCATTACAGCGCTATTGCAGATGAATAATATTCGTCCTGCCTAGCTGTTAGACCCTGCTGCTTCCAAGCTATAAAAAATGAATGTGATGATTCTACATTTAGCGGGTTTGTCCGGTTGGAATCTCACCGTGCTGGAAGCGATAGGATCGGGCGCCAGCGGCATTAAGGCGATGGGCTGGCTGGGCAAGGCAGCAGCCTCAGTGGGCAGTCTCTTTATAGACGGTCTATTGGAGGAAGTGCGAATGTTCCCCGATGGTAACGCCTCTGTTGCCAGGTTGTTGGTACAAAAGCTGATACCCGGTGTTGCCCCCGACATGAAGGGGCCGGAAGACGTCGCAGTAGCACGTTTCAATTACGACGCGCTGGACCAAGAAGACCAGGCAACCCGACTACGGCTAAACAGCACCGTGGTGGGCGTGCGTGAAGTCGATGGCAACCAGCTTGAAGTCGATTACGTGCAGCAGGGGAAGGCCCTTCGTATCACTGCCAATCACAGTGTTCTGGCCTGTTATAACAGCCTCATTCCTCACCTGTGTCCGCAACTGCCCGAGACCCAAAAAGAGGGTCTGCTCTATGGCGTCAAGACACCTTTTGTCTATGCCAACGTACCGTTGGAAAACGGCCGAGCCTTCTCCAAATTGGGCGCCACATTTTTCCAGTGCCCCTACGATCCGTTTCAGTGGGTGAGCACGGCGCCGAACATGTCCGTTGGCGGGTACGAACCTCCCCGGGGGCCGGACGACCCTATGGCGGTATTCATGATGCACTCACCAATGAGCATGACGGGCTCTGACGACGGAACAGGGCGTGACCAATTACGCATGGGGCGGGCCAATATATATACCACGTCTTTCGCCAGCTACGAGCAGGACATTCGCGACCAATTGCAGTCACTCTTGGGCAAACACGGTTTTAATCACGAGACCGACATTCGCGCCATCACCGTTAACCGTATTCCTCACGGCTACGCCTATCCCTACCTTGCATTAGATGACCCGGAATGGAAGAAAGGACAGGCACCCCACGAGATTGGTCGCGCACAGTTTGGGCGTATCTCTATTGCCAACACCGATTCTGAGGCAATTGCGCTGATGGATGCGGCTTTTGATGCTGCTTGGCGAGCGGTGGAAGAACAAACATCCACACGCTGGGGATAGAGATAGCTTATGAAGCAGCACGCCAGCGCAAAAAGAGTATGACTATAGAGTAAGTATTTTCCATGTTTTAGAGTGGAAGTATGGGCAGCTGGTAGGGGCAAAATTAGGGGCTGATAAAGACGCTTTTGTGAAGCACGCATCAGACATCGCTTTTATGGCAACGTTAATTACAGAGTCATTTGCGATGCCAGGCAATCTCCCAAATCGATTCAGGCTTTAACAACGCTCTCGCCTGAGGGTTGTCATAGATTTGCTTGAGATCGCTGGAAGACCAATGCCTCAGTGTCAGCCACGTTTCCCATAACCGAGCCATGTCATAGTCTGGCATGCAGGGTTCAACAACCGCGCCTTTTTTAGTCAGGCCGGCCAATGCCGCTTCACACAGATCTAGTTTCCCGTTTCAACTGCGTTTTCTGTTTGCCAGTGACCCGGAACTGATGGGTAAAGTACGGGGGTTAATTAGTTTGGCTAATACACCTGATCATGGTTGCCAATATTGACCAGAATAATCTCCCCGTCCTTAATCTCCAGTTCCAGCACAATCCGATAACTGATATTGATAGAGACTGAAGATAGACCCTTCAGGCGACCTTCCAGGCTGTGCAGCCTTAATGAGGGATGGTAAGGATCTAGCTCCAGCAGTTCGAGCGTTTTCCTGTATTGGTTGTGTATCTCTGGATGCTTCCACAGGAATTTCTTGGCGCGTTTGATATAGCTATCCGGGTATATCAGTGTGTATGGCATTAGCCCAGTGTTCGCTTCATGTGCTCATCAACACTTTCGGTTTTGTAGTTGCCATTGGCTATATCGCTGCGGGCTTCCTGGAGGGCGATATCCAGTTCGTATTCGCGTAGTTTGTTGTAGGTGTTGAAGTCGAGCACAATGTACTTACGTTCGCCGCGCACAGTAATCACGGCTTCCCCGTCCTGCTGGAGGGCGGCTTCGACAATGGACACGCCTTTGGTCTTGAGATCGTTTGCGGTGATGCTGGCCATAAGTCGACCCCTAATAAAGCTGTTAATAGTATTTTTAATAGTACTCTATATGGTGCGGCTTAGCCAGTTTTGGAGTGAGCTAAAAGTAAAAAATTTCACAGAAACGATAATTAGACTAACTACCAAATACTAAGGTCAGGCCTGCTTTCGGTTTCCACATCAGCCGCAACCTCTTCATAGCGCACGTCAAGAAAACGGCCGGGCCCAATTCTGGCGCACATCAATAGCCAATTCTGATTCCGAAGCGAAAGTCACCTCTATTTGATAAACCAGGATTCTCGCGCCTTATACGCGTTATCGAGGTGATCTATCAAAGTGCGTACCGGCAGAGACTGCACTCGGTTGAAGGGGGAAACCGCATAAACACCCTGGCGTTTAGCGCTGAGTTCAGGCCATAAACCTTGTAGCTCTCCACGCTCAAGCTCCCGATGAACAAGGCATTTTGGCACATACATAATACCGTGCCCCGCCAAGCAGGCACGCTTGAGTGCGACGGCGTTGTTACTGGCCAGCGAGCCTGTCACAGCAACCACTGTGCTCTTCTTGCCTGCTGCTTCCTTAAAAGACCAATTGGTGCCGCCGCCTTCCTGCAGGCTGTAGATCAGGCAGTTATGCTCTCTCAATTGTGAAGGTTTTGCGGGGTTTGTGTGCTCGCGTAAATAGGCAGGCGACGCACAGACCACCCAGTCGGAGTGCACCAGCAAGCGCGCTTTTAGATTGGAATCCTGTAGCTGCCCGGTGCGAATGGCAATATCCACTCCCTCGGCAATCAGGTCGACAAAATTATTTTCCAGCCGCAGGTCCACTTTGACTTGGGGGTAGCTTTGACAGAACTCCGCAATAGCCTCGGCCAGTAAAATATCACCGGAAATAGTGGGAATGCTAACTCGTATCAGACCTTTGGGCTCAGTGTTGTACTCGGATATCTCAATTAGGGCCGCGTCGAGCTGTTGGTTGATTTGCTGCGCGTGAATCCACAACCGCTGGCCAGCCTCGGTCAGTGACAGGCGTCGGGTGCTGCGATAAACCAACTGGGTATTGAGTTGGTCTTCAAGCTTGGAGATGCGCTTACTGAAACCCGGGGCCGACATCTGTGCCTGCTCAGCGGCCTTGCTAAAGGAGCCAGCTTCCACAAGTAAACCAAACAGGGATATATCGTTTGCGTTAGGCATTGTTAGTCTCTTTTAGGATACAGGCGAGGAGCCTGTATTATGAACTTTATGGAAATAGTATAATAACAAATTAACTATACCCTACTAAACATCGACTCTCTACAATAGTCACCACTTTAGTTATCATCAAGAGACAATGAAAATGGATTCACGCTACCCGTCTATCGAAATGCTGGCAGAACGCGCGAAAAAGCGCATGCCAGGCTTTGCTTACGACTATCTTACCGGTGGGTGTTTTTCCGACGTTAATTTGGCTCGTAATACAGAAGAAATTCGTGACATTCAACTTCGGCCTCACTACCTGAGGGACTTTAAGGGCGCTTCGCAAAAGACTACTCTATTTGGCCATACCTATGATGCCCCCTTCGGCATAGCGCCTATTGGGCTACAGGGGCTGATGTGGCCAAAATCTTGCGAAATCCTCGCGAAGGCTGCAAAACAGCACAATATACCCTTTTGTCTTAGTACCGTAGGTACGGCAAGCATCGAGACTATATCCGAAATTACTGACGGTGATTTTTGGTTTCAGCTCTATCACCCCGCTGAAAATGACCTGCGTGACAAGCTCATTGAACGCGCCAAACAGGCGGGCTGTAAAACACTGGTTCTGTTAGCCGACACACCCACCTTTGCCTACCGCCCAAAAGAAATTCGTAATGGCCTTTCTATCCCGCCACAAATGACCTTGCGCAACATGCTGCAGATATCCACTCACCCCAGATGGGCCTTCGAGCAACTGTTTGCGGGTTCACCCGAATTTAAAACCATGAAGCCTTATATTCCCAAAGGCCTCAATATGAAACACCTCGGGCTGTTTATGAATGAGACGTTTTCTGGCCGTTTAACAGAAGACAAAATCAAAGCGATTCGTGACCAGTGGGATGGCAACCTGGTGATAAAGGGTATCGTTAACCCCGAAGACGCAGAGAGGGCCATTAAGCTTGGCGTGGACGGCTTAATTGTCTCAAATCATGGTGGCCGTCAACTGGACTCTGGGGAATCCACTATCAGACCCCTGACTGAGCTGGCAAAGAAATACAGCGATAGCGTTACGCTGATGATGGACGGCGGTATCCGCTCAGGTGTTGATATTGCCTCTACCCTGGCGTCCGGTGCCAAGTTTACTTTCCTCGGCCGTGCCCCCATGTTCGGTGCCTGCGCCATGGGTGCAAAAGGCGGCGACCAGGCTTTAGAGATTCTCAAGCTCCAAATTCAGCAGGTTATGGAACAAGTCGGTTGTGAAAAAATTGAAGACTTCCCCAAGCACTTGATCAATAAATAGACCAGGTATTTACAGCTTTTATTTGTCGAGGCGCGGTGCGGAGTGCCCTTGTTCGCGCGGTTGCTGTAACCGCTTGTTGAACGCGGCAGCCGTGGCAGGGTTATCGTCGATCAGGTTATGCCGCTGCTCTTTGTCGGTCGTCATATCACACAATTGGCCAGTATCCTACAAACAGCTCGATCTGTACTAGGCTATAGTTTATCCGTGTAATACAGATTAACCGATTAAGACAGCTCCAACAAAGACTGACTTAACACAGGAGAGCCAGCTCATGTTAACCAGACGTCAGACAATGCAAGTGATTGCGGCGGCACTTGCCAGCACTACCCTACCCGTTTATTCCGGCGAACTGCCGTTGATAACCCGCGCTATCCCCAGTTCTGGAGAACGGCTACCTGTCATTGGCCTGGGTACCTCTCGAACCTTTGACACGGCGGGCGACGCGAAGACTATTAACACACTGACCGACATCATGAATGCCTTCTTTTCCAATCAGGGCAGTATCATCGACTCTTCTCCCATGTATGGCGAAGCCGAATCGCGGGTGGGCGATGTATTACGGAGCATGTCACAGCAACCGAAGATATTCGCAGCTACCAAGGTTTGGACCACCGGGAAAGAACAAGGTATCGCACAAATGGAGGAATCGGCTCGGCGCATGAACGTCACCCGCTTTGACCTTATCGCCGTTCACAATCTAAAGGATTGGAAAACACAGCTTGAGACACTCTACCAATGGAAGGAAGAAGGCAAAGTGCGTTATATCGGCATTACCACATCACATGGCCGCAACCATGCCGAATTTCTTGAGGTCATGAAAACTCAGGCCATCGATTTTGCCCAGTTTAGTTACAATATTGATGACCGTAGCGCAGAGCAGCAACTTCTTCCGATGGCTCAGGAACAAGGCATTGCCACGATGATAAACCGCCCTTATCAGCGTGGCTCGCTGTTCAAGAAATCTAAGGGCGAAGCCTTACCGGCAATGGCCGCCGACATAGATTGCGACAGCTGGGGACAATTTTATCTGAAGTTCATTGTGAGCCACCCCGCCGTGACCTGCGTAATACCTGCCACGTCTAAGCTGCACCATATGCAGGACAATATGATGGCGAACTTTGGGCGTTTACCCACTGCAGACCAACGCACCGAAATGCTAAAACTTTTTGAAGCGCTCTAATTTCACATGACTCAAGACAAACAATCGATTTTTCAACGCTTACTGGCACGTGCTTGTGATATTCAAGCCAATGAAACCAGGGCTAGCCTGCTCTCCTTCTTGCTCGTATTCATTCTTATGGCCGCCTATTATCTACTGCGCCCAGTACGCGATGCGATGGCAAGTGACTGGACAGACGCCGAACTCAGCTGGTTATGGACCTTTACATTCCTGTTCAGTGCGGTGGCTGTGTCGATTTACGGTGCCGCCATCACCCGCCTGAAATTTCAAAGGCTGGTTCCCGGAATTTACGGCTTATTCGCCTGTAGCTTTATTCTCTTCTACTTCGGCTCACAGTATCTTCAGCAACAACCTCTCATCGACAAGTGCTTCTACGTGTGGGTTAGCGTCTTCAGTCTGTTTCATATTTCGGTTTTCTGGAGCTTTATGGCCGATACGTTCAGCAAACCCCAAGCAACGCGCTTGTTTGGGTTTATCGGCGCCGGAGCAAGTGCAGGCGCCATAGCGGGGCCGGGCGTGGCGGCCATCATGGTAAGCAATACAAGTACTGACACTTTATTGCTGATTGCCAGTGTGCTTATTTTACTCACGCTACCCGTTGTCCATATTCTGCAAAACTTGAAAAAATCACAGCTGGGCAATATGGGACTAGCGGCGGGCGAACGAGACTTTGACTATATCGGTGGCAAGCCATTCAGTGGCTTCAGTCTTTTCCTCAAGGATCCTTTCTTGTTGGCAATCGGCCTGTTTATCTTCCTGTATACCGCCATCAGTTCTTTTGTCTATTTTGAACTGAAGAATTTACTCGCCGACTATGACCGCGAAACTCGCGCGCAAATATGGGCCAGCATGGACCTGGCGGTAAACTGCATCTCTGTTGTGGTCGCGACTTTCGCCACAGGACGCATCGCAAAACATCTTGGTCTTGCTGTCACACTGGCCTCAGTACCGGTGTTAATCGCTGGAGGATTGCTGATGGTCGCCGCTGCGCCGATGGCAAGTGTGGTCATTGCGCTGCAAATAGTCCGCCGCGCCGGTAACTATGCAATATCGCGCCCTGCCCGCGAAATGTTATTTACCGCCGTAGATAGGGAAACGCGGTTCAAGGCCAAACCGGTCATCGATATCGTGATATATCGAGGTGGCGACATGCTCAATGCGTGGGGCTTTACAGCACTAACTCAAGGATTAGGGCTTGGTATGGCTGCCATGGCCGGCGTAGGAGCGGGAGTCGCGGTGCTATGGGCATTTACGGGCATTTATCTGGGACGTCGCTTTCAACATAAGACGCAGTGACCTTGATATTTCACGTGTCTTATACCATCCTCCTATTTCATGATGGTTAAAGGCTGTCATTGAAGAATTTCCGGGCTGTAAAAGCAAAATAAACATAATGGTATGAACGGACATCACAGAGAAATGAACAATCAATTTAAGTCGCCGCATGTAGACGATCTGAAAAATTTTTCGAACTTGCTTGAACGCACAAATATTGCCATGACCAAGTTCATGAACGAGCGCAACAGCATGCCTGTTGATTGCTCCGTCCCGCCAAAATCAATTCTGCAAAAACTATCCAATTTTCCGATTCCCGCAAAGGGTATTTCGGCTGACGATATCTTATCACTCGTTGAAGAAGACATTATGCCTTGGGCTATGCCTACATCACATGCACGCTCCTATGGCTGGGTTAATTCTCCCGCTGCACCTGTGGCAACGTTATGTGAAGCACTGATGACAGCCATGAAAAATGGCCTGGATGGTGGGGATACGCCTAGTAAACACCTCATGGTTAGCCTTGGTCGGTGGCTTATGGAATTAAGTGGATTCGTCGATGAAAAGGGCACACCAGATGGAATGGCCATTCTACTTGCTGGTGGATCTGCGGCCAATCTGAATGGCTTGACGGTCGCACGCCATTGGGCAGCAAAACGCGATGGTTACTCTATTCGCGAAGAAGGCCTGCAAGGTAACCGGCCGGCCATGATCTACTATACATCTGCACAATCGCATAGCTCAGTCCAGCTGTGCGTAGAACAGTTAGGAATAGGCACATCAAACTTACGCATTATCGAGACCGATAACGCGTTTCGAATGCGCCCGGAAGCTTTACGAGAGAGCATTAACAAAGATCTGGCGGCAGGTTTACGCCCAAGCTGCGTGGTCGGATCATGCGGCAGTACCAATGTGGGAGCTATTGATCCGCTTGATGAAATTGCGGATGTGTGTGAAGAATATAATCTGTGGTTTCATGTAGACGGCGCTTATGGTGGCATTGTCGGACTTGATCCGGCCTATGAGGAAATGACTCGCGCATTGAATCGCGTCGACTCGCTTACCCTTGATCCGCACAAGTGGCTTCAGGTTCCCTTGGACTGTGGAGCTTTACTGATACGTGATCGATATTTAAATTTTAACTACTATAATTTGGTTCCCGACTACCTGAGTGAAGCCAGTGCGGAGGAAAGCAGCGCCCCCTCGCCATGTGATCATATGTTCGAATTGACCTTTGCTGACCGTTGCGTGAAAACCTGGGCCGCTATTGCCCGAATAGGGTTTGAGGGAGTGCGCGATATGGTTATCAATTGTAATAACATGGCACGTCTGTTGGGAGAACTTGTTGAGAAATCCGATGATTTGGAACTTTTATCACCAGTATCTGCTTCAACACTTAACTTCCGTTATCTAGCAACAGATAAAACAATGTCAAATGAGGCATTAAACATTTTAAACCAACAGCTATCTGACGATATTACTGATAGCGGCGAAGCGCATATCCCCACAACTAAAGTCAACGGCCTTGTCTCTTTAAGGGCCTGTTTCTTACACTATGCAAACAGCGAAGAAGATGTGTATCACTTGGTTACACTGGTTCAACATACTGGCGCAAAATACAATTAAATATCTATCACAAAATTAGTCTATTTTTGGTGCGGTTATTTAGCTATTCGAGGTCGTAGTCAGGCCAATCATTCCCCTCATTTTACGCATGGCCCATCAGTTGATGTGATAGTTCGGCTCGTGTGTTTTGACACTGACCGACCATTGCGGGATATCGGGTAAAAACCGGATCATCTAGTGAGGTGCGGTTGAAGCAGGTTATTTCGGGGGCTAGAATTTTGGCTCCAAAAGTTTTCTTTGTCGATTAATATATTCTGATATCTCTACTATTTGGTGTTTGGGTATATCGTAGTGATGAGCCTCATGTTGCCAAATAGCTAATGATTCAGAAACATCAGAAATCATGCTGATGACCTGTTTTTTTGAAATTGAAAATAACTTTGCCAATTCATTAATATCATCGAGAGTGAAGTTTCGCCCTTTTCCATTAATATCCATGGTGTGTTCCCCATTCATTCCATTGTTGTAAACGATATCGTAGGCTGGAGAGTTAATCCAATTTCTTGTTTCATCCATCATGAATGAGAAATTTTTACTGTGGTCATCTCGGTTGCCAGACATAATATTAAATAGCATCCTTCGAAAAAGTTGGGTTGTTTCTTTATGTGAACCAGTAAGTCTGCTGCAGACTTTTAATAGGTCAGAATAACCCACCATAGCAATTCTAAAGTTTAGATTTAACATACCTGCAAGAGTATGAATATGCATTCGATCACCGTGATCACTTCGGTCAAACCTTTTTACCATAAAATAATGATTGTCATCCTCTCTGGCTGTCAACTGTGTTTCTGGGAAATCAATACCAGAGTTTCCAGCCATCTGTGAGTATAAATACTCAATCGATCCTTCACTCCGCTTGTCAGGGGTTTTACCTGTAGGGAATTTGATCATCCAATATTTATAGCCGTCAGGAAGTGTATTCGTACCAGAAAGAACATGATTGTCTTTAAGGCCTAACAATGCCTTTGGCCTAGCACCTCCTGACGGGCTTCCCACATCAGACAGTTCGTCGATCACGCTTTCCAGCTCACCTGAATAAATCTGAATAGACTCCCTGGCGATCTGATCGATATCGACTTCGTTACTTTCGGAGGAAAAGTATTTCAGTCCCTCATCAGGCTGATAAGATAGAGCGCCCATTGCTCTATCGCCAATAAAGGCAAGACGATCAATTGGCGTGATGGTATCTAAGTCAATTCCATGCTTTTTAAAAGTTTTATCCATCACGTAAAGACCCCAGCCATCGGGCAGGGAGTCATTGAATAGTCCATGAATACCACTAAAAGGCTCTCTTTTAGCTTCAATTAAGCCCTGTTCTAATTTTAGGTTATAGGGAGATAGCTGAATATTGCTGGCCAACGCTTCCTCGGAGTATTCGAATTGCCCCTTTCCTTCATAAAAAGCGAGTTGACCCAGACAAATTGGCGCACTATGAGTTCCATGGTAAAACACAGTTAAAACTTTCATTTTTTATCGCCGCTTGCCAATGTGATAAGCTCCTCCATAGTTTTCGCAGGCGGGTTTTCAAATGCGGCATCCATAATAGACAGATCACCATAAGCCTGTAACAGCATTAAAAACTGACGATACGAAATTTCTCCACAATCCTCATACTTACGGATTGTGGATTCAGGAACTCCTGATATTTCAGCAGCAGTCTCTCTGGAATATTTTAGAAATTTACGCCTCTCTTTGGATCTTTTGGCCACGTTTTTTTGAATCTCCGAAGCCACTAAAAATGTCATAATAACCTCAAATATAATTAATAATAACTATTTATTGACACTATTATAGCAATTTATATTTTCGTAGTCTAACCCGCCGCCCCCATTCTTGGGTACTCGGGTCAGTCCGCTTGAACTGGTGGCCTATAGCAAAGCTATACAACACAATATGCTAGAAGCGATAACGCGTAATAAGCTAATAAGTTGCTCGCCTGGTCAATTTACAGCACAAGCTATGGAAATGCGTGTGGCATTATCGATGATCACGGATGCTTCCGATATACTGGCAAAATTACTGACTGGAGGGCATAGTAAAATCGCCGGTCGATTAGCCGGGGCATTTCGAAATATCGGACGGGGGCAAATTGCCAATGACATTGTACAAACAATGATCTCAGCTGGTTATGTCATCAATGAAAAAGATCCATTCGTAGAAAAAGCCCCCTTCTCTTTTGGCATTAAAGAAAGCTCTCCACACGTTAACCGGCTAAGAATGAGCTGGGAAGCCATGCGAGAACCAATTTTAAAGCATTTCCCATCGTCCCCCGAAACAAAGACTAACAACAAGAAATATATTCAACAGCTAGACAATGTATATGCCACTGACGCGTATCACTCTTTATCCATTGAGGGCTACCGTGTCAGCCCGGAACTGATAGAAAGAGTTCGCTCTGGAGACTGGAACCCCGATTCGATAAGAGAAGATCGTGAACAACGAGATGCTCTTGCAGCCAGAGGGTACTGGCAAGCATTTCTAGCTGTTAAGAAAAGCGTGGAACAAGTACTAGGCGAAAAAAATTCAGGCGATGTGTTAGCCAAGGATCATGGTGTTTGGTATAGAGAACTATTTGCCCCAAGTGTTGCGGCCGGGATTCTTCAACCAGCCGACCTTGCTGGTTATCGTAATCTCCCCGTCTATATTCGCCAGTCGCAACATGTTCCGCCAAACTTTGAAGCAGTTCGGGAGCTAATGCCTGCCTTTTTCGATTTACTAAAAAACGAAACAGAGCCTGCGGTCAGAGTTATCCTTGGCCACTTTATTTTTGTCTTCATCCACCCCTATACAGATGGCAATGGCCGTATAGGGCGGTTTGTCATGAATCTGATGCTTGCCTCCGGCGGCTACCCATGGGTTGTCGTACCAGTTGAAAGACGCAGTGAACATATGGATTCACTCGAAGCCGCAAGCGTCCACCAGGATATCGAACCATTTACAAAATTCATTGCGTCATTGGTGTAAAACAAGCACTTTCAAAACAACATTTAGCGCACTGATGTAATGAACCATTGGGGGAAGGCGGGGGACCCAAAGTGACCATCATGATTAATTTACCTCATAAAATATTGGTCGCATAAACTGAGCGTGACTGGAAATGCAGGATTGTATCAAAGCGGCCTGAGGGCCGTTTTGACGAACAAACCGGTGTTCCTGTTGATTTGCACCCACTTTCTTGAAGTCCCTAACCGTCGCTAATCACGCAACTCACGGCGCAATATCTTTCCAACATTGCTCTTTGGTAAATCGTCTCGAAAAACAACAAATTTTGGCCGCTTATAATTAGTGAGGCTCTCCTTACAAAATTGAAGGAGGGTTTCAGCATCCAGCGATGCCTCCTTGGACACCACATACAGCTTGACTGCCTGGCCACTTTTATCATCATCAACACCCACTACAGCGCATTCAAGTACTGCCGGGTGCTCCATTACCACGTCTTCAATTTCATTGGGATAAACATTAAAACCTGAAACAATAATCATGTCTTTTAAGCGATCGACAATTCGTATAAAGCCGTCTTCCTGCACCATCGCTATATCGCCTGTCTTCAACCATCCATCGCCGCTGAGGACTTCAGCCGTCGCCTCAGCCTGATTCCAATAGCCCTGCATGACTTGAGGCCCTCTCACCACCAACTCACCGGCCTGCCCTGCTGGCAGATAACTACCTTGGTCGTCGATTATCTTAACTTCAGTATCTGGCAGGGGAACCCCTACAGTACCCACTTGAATTGCATCAGGTAAATTCATAGCGATTGTGGGTGACGTTTCGGTCAACCCATAGCCCTCACTAATAGTAAGCTGTTAGCCACGCACTGACGATACCTCTTACACACACTATGCACATTGAGGCTTAATCATCGGCCAGGAATGGCACGATTCCCCACCAAGAGTATCAAATTGTTCACGGTACAGACGCGTATTTTGTCCAGCATGCGGGTTGATGGCAAACGCGCCTTCGATAGGCGGTGGCGCAACAAACTTTCCCTGAATGGTTTTGAAATAGTCTTTAACCCGGCCAGTTTCGAGTCTGGTTTATAGATGCGATGCCAGATTCTGATGGAAATGCAGGATCGCTTTTTCAAAATGTCCAAACGTAAGGTGCTGGTTTGCATTGCTGGCCAGACCTGCCTGAATGTCACAAGCCGCCTCGCGGTCTTCATCAAAGCCGGCAGCTCTGACAAAAGCATCATCTCTTTTGGCTTCCTCCACATCATACAACGCTCCATCGGAAGTCTTGTTAATCACTCGGTAAATTAGTATTTGCGTACTAGATGGACTAAGTGGCTCGAATACGGTCATTGTTGTGTGCTTGGAAAGGACAGAAATAGCAACGTTTGGGAAAAGCGAGTACACCGATGTTGCCATTCCATCAAGACGACACTTCTCAGGATCAATATCTCGAAGCTCTTCAATACGCTTGAACGGAAAAATGACTCGAGAGTTGGGCCCAAACAATTCCACCACATTGGTATTGTCGAGCCCGAATGGGTAGAAGCTTTGCTTATGGAGAGACTTGATGTGGTATCCCTCCATAGTAGTTTCATTGATCAGCTTCCAGTTCGCCTGATCGGTATAATCACTCTGGGATAAAAACGGCTGATCCCGATCAAAAAATTCTGGCGTATCTTGAAGCATTGAGGAATCTATAGGGCCATTTTGATTGACGTAGACTAGTCCCCCTTTCTCAACTGCGCCGACCTCAACGAGACCGTTGTCATGCAGTTCAACACCGGGGAAGCCAGAGTGCCCGGGTATATGCCTGAGCTGCCCATCAAGACCATAAGTCCAGGAATGATATGGGCAGACAAAAGAACGAGCACATCCACTGTCTTTGGCAACCGGCATGCCACGGTGTCGGCAGCCATTGATAAACGCTCGAACTTTACAATCATCCCCTCTCACTACCAAAAGCGGGGTACCCGCTGCCTTTCTCGCCATATAACTGCCGTTCTCCAAGAGCATTGCAGAAGGACAAAAAGGAACAGGCATTCGTCGCAAAAGCGCAACTTCGGATTCAAAACGTTCTTCAGACAAATAGTTCGTGACAGGCTCTTTCCAGACAGTGTCACCCAGGTCCGTGGTCTTATTGTCAATATGGTTGAAAATACGCTCTATAATTTCCTGTTCGTTCAGAAGAGCAATTTTTGAGTCCATTAGCACACCAATCTGTAGTTATATATTTTATATAATAACATGTGGGCTGGATCAGGTCTTACTGAATGTAACCCATATAGAGAAGGGGCCGGAATTAAACTCCTCCTTACACTGAACGCAAAGCCGTATCGACACTTGATAAAATACTTCGAGCATGCCACTATTATATACATTATATATTAATGGAGCATCCTATGAACAAGGATATTGATACAAGAGCATTTAGACGAGCATTGGGGAACTTCACCACCGGCGTCACCGTCATTACCGCACAGAATTCCCAGGGACAAAAAGTTGGCATAACGGCGAACAGCTTTAATTCCGTTTCATTGGACCCGCCTCTTGTATTGTGGAGCCTGGCAAAGGATTCGGGCAGCTTCAGTGTGTTTGAATCCGCCAGCCACTTTGCCGTCAACATATTGTCATCTGATCAAATAGCACTCTCCAATCATTTTTCACAGCCCCAGAAAGACAAATTTGCAGCAGTCAACTGGGTGGCTGGTACCGGTAACTGTCCATTACTGCCAGACTGCTCCGGGCGATTCCAATGTGAATCCTATGAAAGAATCGATGCGGGTGATCACTGGATCTTTCTGGGTAAGGTGGTTGCGTTCGATGACTTTGGTCGCGCTCCGCTGTGCTACCACCAAGGTTCCTATTCGATAGTTTCAGCTCACCCGGGAATGGATAACAACCAAAATAAAATTTCCCCCGAAAGCATGCCCCAGGGGCGGCTTCGAGAGAGCGTGTACTTTCTCATGTTGAGAGCTTTATACAACTATCAAAGCTCCTATTTACCCAAACAAGAAGCGCTGGGCACGAGTATAAGCGAAGCGAGGGCGATTGCCTTCCTGAGTGATAACCCGGAACTATTTGCCGACGGTATTCCGGAGTTCACGAATACGCCGCACTCGGAGGTAGTGGAAATATTGGAAAATCTTCGCAATCGCGGATGGCTTGCACAGACGGGTAGTGGCTATGCGTTAACCGATAAGGGGCTGCTTAAGGCTGCTGAATTATGGGCACTGGCAGACAGTCAGGTAGACACTATTTTTAAAGATCTGAGCGATGCAGAAATGGCGCAATTCAAACAGATTCTGCGTAATGTCGGCCACAACGAGGTCTAATCAGGGCATATACCAGATAGGTGAAGAATAGGCACGCTCTTGCAGGCTGTTCGCCCCTCGATCGGCTTCACCTATTTGCAGTGCGATCGCATCATACAGCGAGTGTCGAGCTGTTGGTATTTGCAGCGCTCGGATGTAGTAAAACGCTCGGACCTTGGGGTCGAAACTGGGATCTGTCCATAAGGCTGATAGCTGCTGTGTGCCGATAATGTTACTAAAGTCAGCGGTTTCTTCATTCACCGTATTCCCGATGGCGGGTATCTTACCTGCCGCGTTGGGTATGCGTTCTCCCGCCCACGCAACGTCAAAAACTTTCTCTTGAGACTGACCATCACTGTCCAGCCACCCCTTAACTACCTGGACTCGATCCAGGTTAGCGCCTACAGGGTCACGCAATGCCATTATCAAAAAATTCGGTGCCACCTTCTGGTTTTTCTGGGGTAAATCTCCGCCCATGGGTACGCCCTTACCATAGCCCATGGCTACAAAATCGGCAGACTCCAGATCTGATGCCGAAAAATTCCAGCCACCAAAAAAGCGCAGCGATATTCTAGGACCAGTGGTCGCATAGACTTCCCGGCGCTTAAAGGCCGCCATTATGGACTGTCGATCGTTACGATCGGCCCACACCGCCGCCAGCCCCTGGGCTGACATTGCCCAGCCACTGGCTCGGTGTGGCTGCTCCGGATACATGCTCTTGTTGTCAGGTATGCTGTCTCGCGCAAATTTCCCGTGGAAATTCTTTTCCTCTGCAGAGGCCAGCCCGGTGTGAGAATCAGTGGAGCCTATAAGACCGTATTTATACGGGTTTATCCCCAGACTTTTATCAAATTCAAGGCCGCGCTTCAGGGCGCCACGAAGGTAATCCCCTTCTGTGGGCTCATAATCCTGGGCTTTGCTCTGGAGGAAGTAGCCGTAGGTTTCGAAATCAGCAAATTCATCATTCGGAGACAATACTGCGACTGTTTCCGAATCCCCTTTGTATTGAGTTATCTCAGCGACCGGCTCCCACTTCTGTCTGGCCTTGGCATACTCCATGCTCACCGGTTGGTCCTTGATGGTGGTCTGGGGAAACATAAAGCCTTTGGAAATGTTGGAATTGTGCGGTATGGCGACAAATTCAGAGTTTGTCTCGGCCGATGTTTTTTCAAGCCAGGCCCATAGATCTTCCGGGTAGGCGCTATCAAACGAACTATAGGGCTGAAAACTTTGTGCAGTCTCGCCATCGGCGTCAGTGAAAACGACCCGGTGGAGATTGGCTCCACCCGGACCCGAGGTCCATTCCCAGCCAATCATGGCGGTGAATTGTCCAGGGGCGTTATGGGCCTCTGCTACCTCGGTATATTGCCGCCAAGTATTGCTAGCCATTAAATCTGCATTAGGTATCGAAATACCTGGTTCCTCTCGTGGCCGTGCCGCTTCTATAGGCCCCCCCCGGTCTTTCATTAGTGATGAAACCAGGCCGAACAGGTCGAATTCTTCCATCGCCTTCTTTAGGCGATATTCGATAAACCACTTTTTCAAGGTGTCGACAAAACCCAAGCCCTGCCCAGGTATGCCGCTCTCATCAATGGTACGCAAGGTGCCCATCAGTTCGGCGTGATCGGCAACCACCAGGAAGTCCAGTGGCGTTTCGATCTGAACTCGAGCGCGGTGATACGGATGGATAACGGGCAGACCGGCGGCATAGCGGTAGGCGGTAGCGGGATCTACAGAACGATTGAATCCGAGGTAAGCATCAAACGAATTTGAGCTGTGTACGTGAGTGTCGCCCCAGTACAGTTGCCGATCCTGCCCCTGCACCAAGACGGGAACTGTTGCCAAAGTAAGGACCAGCAGCACATGACTCGCTATTATTTTCATATCTACCCTATCCACCCTATTTACACTGCTCGCGCAGCAGCAATCGCCTCTTCTACCATTTTCTTCTCGCTACCATCCAGCCGCGCCTTCATACCGCGCACCATTTCCATTATCACTTTGGCGGCAAATTCATTTTTCTGGATTTTTTTCCAGTAAGCCGCGACTTTATCCGTTGCCTCTATCGGGTTTTCTATTCCCAATCGAGGGACAGTGTGCTCACACATAAACAGCGCCGGTACCAGCGTGCAATCAGCACGAGTGAGAGTATCTCCAACTGCGTAGTCTCCTGAGCCTATGTGTTGCTCAAGTGCACCCATTCCACGTACAACTTGCCTCATAAGCAATTCGACAACAGCATCTACGCGAGTGGCAGGGTCCAGCTGTGACAAGGCCATAAAGATGTTGTTCATCAAATAGACGTCAGCGATTCTCGAGATCAAACGAACTACCGCACGCTCCTGGGGATTGCTACCGACGATTGCTTTCTCCGGGTACATCTCGTCGAGATACTCAGCGATCACTTCCGACTCCGGAATAGTCTCGCTATCAGTTTGTAATACCGGTATACGGCCTAGAGGAGAAATTTCGACGAGTTTTCCTATCAATACCTCAGGCGGTAGGTCAATTTCGACATCGGTTAGCCCCATTGCGTAGATTTGCATGCGAACTTTGGCAGAGTATGGGCTTAAGTCAGCTGATATTAGTTTCATCTCTTATACTCTCGTTACAATCGGAAAATGCTGCTGCTTCATAGATTGTTGTGTGATCGATAGGTCCAGATTTCTAACAGGCTGCGCGCAAGCTGCGCCGTCAGGTGGCTTGCGCGCTTAGCAAAGCACAGCTTCGGGTGGCTACATACACATATAGTCTTCGAAGTTTTTACTATAGAAATTATCCAGCTCCTGCGGAGTAGCCTTCCAGCCAACCTAGGGATTCAATAATATGGCTATCTGCGTCGTGGATAATTCGCCCTTCGCGGTGTGATTGCTGTGCGCCCATTTCGTGTACCCCTTAATAGCTAAAGATCGCTATTATAGTTATACTATACTAAAAGTAAAGCTCAGCCGGGTGAGAACCCCCTTATCATACGGAGGCCAGCATTACCGGTTTGCGGTCGACGGACGGCCTGAAACCCTGCTCAATTAGATTTTTCGCTGGACAAAAGAGCTCCAATTCCACCCAGAATATAACCAACAGTTGCCCCAATCATCTTTTTTTCAGCAGCACCCTTGGTGTTGTATTTGCTCGCCGCTGCGGCCAGTGATGCTCCGGAACTCATGATAACGAGCTGCTCTGCTTGTCGTCGTGTCAGCGGATAGGTTTCAGCCATTTTTTTGACCAGATAGACGCCAACTTGTTTGACCGTGGCAGCTTCTTCCTTTTCGATTGCTGTTTTAATATCCGGTTGATTACGCAGGATACTCAGGATATTGCCCTTGCGAGCATCTTCAAAATTAAGGGTAACGACAAATGTCACAATATCTTCATAGGTCACCGCTTTACCTATGCCCACAATAAAATCCTTGCTATGGCGCTCAAATTCACGCTGGAGCAATTCCTGGAGAACCTCCAGCCGTGTATCGAAGTATTTATAAATCAGGGGATTGCTAACACCCGCGCGCTTCGCCAGAAACTCCATAGTAAAATTGCTAAGACCTTGTTCCTGAATAATCTCACTGGCAGAATCGAGCAATTGCATTCGCCGCGCATGGGGTGATAATCGGGATCTTTTCTTGACTGTCATATTCATTTTCCTAGAACCAAAGGTCGACGCAATAACCGGGAGCGCAGCGCGCACTGGCTTATTGTAGCATTGCTCGGGTTCTGGCAAAAATGTGTACTACTCAGCTAATGTAGGCAAATTCAGCATTCATCTCCTCCACGCCGTCTTTTCCAGCCGTGGTAGCAGCCCTCAGTGTTGGATGGATTAGCCACACTTACTCTGTAGATCCATTGAGGGGTTGATCAGCAGCTTCTCGCCTGTCGATTGCTTGCCGTAGCGTGCAATATTCTCCGCCTGAAGCGCACCGGCTAAAGACACCTCATCCTGATACGAACTTGCGAAGGTTGTATCAATCTCATGCGCCACCCGGCGCCGCATAGCCATCACTTTGTCTGCGCCCAACTTCGCCAGGAAAGGGGTTGTCAACCAGCCGCCAACATTCCAGTTAAAACCATAGTTTCGTTTCAGATTTGTAGGCTGCTGACTTAGGCCGCCGTAGATATAGACTTGCTTGAAAACATCTGACCCATAGGGGCCTATACTGCCCTGCCCCCGCGTTGCTGCTTGCTCCATTGAGAATAAAACATCGTCCAGTGTATTGCCGCCACCGATTGCATCAAAGCAGAGATAGGCCTCGGTTTCGGCGATTGCGGTGCTCAGTTCATCGCGAAAGCTGTCGCTGCTTGAATTTACAACATATTTTGCACCCATCTGGCGTAGCAGCTCAGCCTGGTCTTCCCGGCGCACGACGTTAACCAGATTTATGCCATCAGCCAGGCACACCCTGTTCAGCATCTGGCCAAGATTAGAGGCCGCTGCTGTATGCACCAGCCCCTTAAAGCCTTCCAGAGACATACACTCCACCATAGCCTGCGCTGTCATAGGGTTAACAAAGCAGGATGCGCCCTGCTTTGCCGTGATACCTTCACCCAGGGGAAGCACTGCAACAGCCTTGATCAGCCTGTACTGGCAGTACATCTCGCCACCAATTGCGGCCACCGTTTTCCCCAACAATGCTTGCGCTGCAGCACTGTCTCCGGCGCGAACGACTGTTCCAGAGCCTTCGTTACCTACCGGCAGGGGCAACCCTATGCGCGCTTTTACCCCGGCCAGCATGCCTGCCGGTATATCTGCGGTGTAAACTGTAGCTGCTCCACTACCGGTTGTTCTTCCGGTTGAAAGATCAGCGGGATGGGTAAGCAGCGCCATGTCCGATGGGTTCAATGGTGCTGCCTCCATTCTGATTACAACCTCATCGCCCGCCGGTTCGGGCATTGGGACGGTAGCCAGGTCGATTTTCAACAGGCCTTCTTCTGTTATTGTTGATCGCAGCTGCAGGCCGGTCTCACTCATGTCTTTCTCCTATTAGAACGATTAAAGGGAACGTGACTATACTTTAGAGGGTTACATTCCCATCAAATATTCAAAGTTTTGCGAATAGAAACCATCAAGCTCCGCTTTGCTGGCACCGACAGCATCAAGGCTGCGCTGGAAATCGCCAAATGGATCTTTACCGCCTTCGGGGTGAGGATAATCGGTGTTGAACATCAGCATTTCTTTACCGACATTGCGCAAAATCCAACCGGTATCTTCAAAGTGGAATGGTGTAGCGCGAACTTGACGCTGTACATACTCCGATGGCTTCAGAGATAGCTTTTTCAAACCTTGATCAAATTTTCCCAACTCCTTAGCACCGATATCAAGGTTGGCCATGCAAGCGGGCAACCAGTTGGCACCTAGTTCAACCAAGCCAATCTTGAGCCTGGGGAAACGCTCTAGTACACCATCGTAAATCATGCAGCCCAGCCAACGCTCGATGGAGTGATGCAACACGGTCACGTCTTTCGGGCTTGTTGTTTCAACATTTAGGGTCTTGCCTGCAATAACGCGCTCAATTCCAGTATTACTGTATGCGTCTGGTATGCGATTGCCGCTGCCAATATGCAAAGCAATCGGTATTCCGGCCTCTTGCATAACCGCCCAAATGGGGTCGTAATCGATATGTGAAGGTGCCCTGCCTTCAACCGCATCCGTATGTATCCAAAATGCTTTAATACCTTCTTTGATAGACTGCTTGACAGTTTCCAGCGATCTAACAGGATCTCGCATTGACAGGTAACCCACCGGTAAAAGACGGTTGGGGTCGGAGGAACAAAACTCTATCATGCCGCGGTTTTGTGCTTCTGTACCACCGTATACAACGTCCAAGTCCTTCGACCGGGCAAACCGAGAAGCAAATACCAAGCCGGGAAACACCAACTGCGAACTTACACCTATAAGATCCAGGGAATTGCGACGCTCAACTTTGTCAACCGCGCCATAGGCTGCCCACATATTGAACTTGGCAGGGTCGCCCAATAGGTTGGCTTTTAACTGCTCGGTGAGTTTGGGGTCATCGCCGCGCAGACGCTTTTCGGCTTGATCGATAAATACTTCGATACCTTCAATTTTACTGAAGTCGACAAACGGAGGATCCAGATTTTCTTGAACGTATTTGCTGGCAAAGCCTTCCATAAAACCGGCTCTTTCGAGAATATGGCTGTCCGCATCGTGAATTACACGTCCATCGCAGTGAGAAGATAGGGCATTCATAACTATTTCCTGTGAAAGTCAATTGAAGAAAACTGTGCTGTCTTTAAAACAGAAAAACACACTACTATAGAGTTTATATAATATCAAGACTACTTGAGTACTAATTTTTTGTACCTGTATAAGTACCAACCGCTTTGTCACGTATAATAACTGAACCTTTTACCGTGCCATCACTGATAAGCTCTCCACGATAAGTAATATCGGTTCCAAGCCTCTCGCTTGTGAAAGTAAATTCGAAATTATTCCCTTCGTAAGTGCCCGTTATTGGAGTATTTCCCAATTTCCCGGTGTAGCTGCCTGATATTTTTTCTTCGGCTTCTTGAACCATGCTAATTGCTGCATCACTTGAGCCCCTTCCACCCAAACTAACAGTAAATGTCCAATCTCCATTTAATATCGGAAATGTATTGCGAATAGTTGTACTCATTTAAAACCTCCCAAATTAATCAAAGTGAAATGCAACATGCTTCTATCGCTCCAGTTCAATCGCCAGGCGACGTAAATTCAGTGCAAAGGGCAGAACCTCAGATATAGAACCCAAAGTAACCAACACGCCATAAGTGCCTGATTCTCGATCAATCCAGGGAAATGTGCCAAACGCGCCTGCGCTGTTTACCTGCGTGCAGCGCCCCGCAAGTGGAGATTCGCACCACAGGCCAAGCCCGTAAAACCAATCTCCCATTACGCCTGGCGCGCGAAGATTATGAACCAATGTAGAAGTCTGGTCGCTCTCCATTTGCCAAATGCTGTCCGCAGCCAGCAAGCGGCGCTCCATTCCATCGGGAGACAGAGCTGTTAGAAAATTGAAATAGTCCTGGCCGGAAGCATACAGACCACCTGCAAGATTCGGCGAATGAATCTCGGTGCCTGGACTGTGCCAAAACGGATGGCCGTAAACACTTTGTTCCATTCCCGAGGGCGTTGCGACCAACTCATCAAAGAGTTGCGACCAGCGTTTACCGGATGCCTGCTCTGCAGCATAGCCCGCGATCTGCATTGAAATGCCGCCATAGGAAAACTCAACTCCTGGTACATTGTTCACCGGTATTTGAACCAGCTGCTCAAAGTGCTCCCTGTAGGGCATGCTTGGAGGATTTTCAATGGCATGGCCCGGGCCAGCTCCGCTTGAGTGGCTCAACAACTGTTGCAGTGTTGTGTCCGCCCAGTGTCCGGTTAATTCAGGAATATAACTATTCAGCGGCGCCTCCAGGGTGAGTACGCCCTGCTCAACCAAGCGCATCAAAACCGCAGAGCTAACCCATTTGCTCGCCGATGCAACCGGAACAACCGTATTGGCATCAAACTCACCAGACGAAATTCGAATCCGCTCAACACCATTCCTTCCCACTAGCATTACGGCACCAGGCAACTGGAGAACTTCCACCATTTCATCCAGCGCCGCCTGCAGAGACTCCCTCTCGACGTCAGCAGGATATTCAGGCAACCCACGCGCGCGCCACTTGTGCCGTATTCCCTTGAAAATGGAAAAGCGTATATATGCTGCGACCTCGCTGCGACCCAACTCACCGTTGCCGTCACTATCGAGCTCGCTGATTCGCAAACGCATCAAGGGCGAGACTTCTTCGGTTTGAAGCACGCCGTTTCTATCGATGTCCATCATAGCAATTATTCTGTCGACCTGATCGCTCTGCCATGATGTGACGAGCCAGGTGGTTACCCCAATGGCGATAGTGACGGTAAGTAACGTGAGTTTAGTGTAGGTCTTCATCCCGAAAAACTTCCTTAATATGTGATGGTGCGCGTCCTTCAAAGGTCTCTGAGCCCATCCAAAGTGATTTGATCACTCATGTCGATTGCCTGCTTGGCAATGTCGAGAGATTCTCGGCGTTCTTCAGAGTTAACCGCACCATATGCCGCCATCAGGTTTCGAGAGACCTTCAGAACCTGAAGTGAATTCGCGCGGCGACCACTCTCAGCTGGCCGCGCGCGATGGGTGAAGTGCTATAACCCCAGGTAATCCTCGTAGTTCTTACTGTAGAAATTGTCCAATTCCTCTGGTGTTGCATCTACGGCGTCGAGGCTACGCTCAAAGTCACCGAAGGGGTCGCTGCCACCCTCGGGGTGCGGGTAGTCGGTGTTGAACATCAGAATGTCTTTGCCAACATTACGTAAAATCCAGCCTGCATCTTCCATATGCAGAGGAGCGACGCGAACCTGCCGCTGAATATACTCTGATGGTTTCAGAGAAAGTTTGTCTAGGCTGGTATCAAACTTGCCCAGCTCAAAACGGCCGATGTCCAAATTGGCGAGAGTGGTAGGAAGCCAATTGGCGCCCAGCTCTATGATGCCGACCTTCAGGCGCGGGAAGCGCTCCAGTACACCATGGTAGATCATGCAGGTTAGCCAGCGCTCTATGGCGTGGTGCAATACAGGTATGTCATGTGCCTTGGTGCTTTCTATATTGAATGGGTTTCCTTTTAGGTCGCGCTCTACGCCCGTATTCATGTACTCGGGAGGCATATTTACTCCGCTACCTATGTGCAGGGTAACCGCCACTCCGGCTTCTTCCATAATCGCCCACAGAGGGTCGTAGTCTATATGGGCAGGGGAGCGGCCTTCTACTGAATCGGCTAGTATCCATATTGTGCGAATGCCGAGCTTCAGCGCTTCTTTAAGGCACTCCTGTGCGCGTTTAGGGTCATTCAGGGGTACATGGCCCACTGCCAGCATGCGAGAATCGTCTGCGCAAAAGTCTGCCATACCACGATTCAAGGCGTCCGCGCCGCCGTACATTAAGTCCATGTCAGGGGTACGCGAAAAACGCGCCATCGCGATGCTGGGGAAGATCAGCTGCGAGCTGATGCCCATTATGTCGAGCGATTCGCTTCTTTCTTCCTTCTTTGTCGCGCCGAAGGCTGCCCACATATTGAGCTTTTCTCGCGCTCCGAAGATGTTCGCTTTCAACGTTTCTGTCAGCTCCGGATCATTGCCTGCCAGACGCTTATCGGCCTGATCTATAATTCGCTTAAATATTGGATTGTCCACCGTTATTCGGCTGGGGTTCAGGTTGGCTTTAACGTATTCGCTGCAATAGCTTTCCAGCCAGCCAGGATATTCGATGATGTGACTGTCGGCATCGTGAATGATTCTACCTTCGCGGTGTGATTGCTGTGTGCTCATTCTCTTTACTCCTTGTAGGTTTGTGCTATCTATTATATAAACACTATAGTAAAAGTAAAGAGAGTGAGTGAATATAATGAATATAATGAATATAGACTGTGGAGCAATAATTTGACCGACGAAGAGTTCTATACCGAAAAAAATCGCCAACGAAAACTCGCTGCGTGTCAACTACCAGCCTCCGAGATCCTGGGGTGTGGATATGAGGTACGATTTCTGATGAAACCTGGCAAGCTGCTTTTCAGTCGCCTGTTAAGTTCACTGGCGTGCGTGTTTTTCATGATACTGCTAGCAAGCGGATTGGCATCCGCTAGTCCAGCGGGCCGCGAGGAGAGTTTCTCAGCCGTGATTGAAGTCAATGCGATGAATTATGTGCGTGCTAAGACAGCCCTGCAGTTAGATAAGTATTACGCCCGCGCGGGGGGAATCAATCGCTTTAGCCATTCACGCAACGTTGTGGGTATCGATAATCGCAGCAGTAAGCGACTTAATCGTGACACGCTTTACAGTGTTGCGATTGTTGATATCAGCGAAGGTGCAGTGGTGGAAATGCCGAAAGCGGCCGGGCGATACATGTCGTTGCAAGTGGTTAATGAGGAAGGCTACACCAATGCCGTGTTCCACGGCGGCGGTCGCTATAAACTGGACATGAATCAGTTCGAAACCTCTTATGTCTGGCTGCTAGTACGAACTTTAGTGTCTCCCGATACCCCCAATGATATTGAGCTTGCGCGAGGTCTGCAGGACCAACTAGCAATTAGTAGCCCGTCTGACAGACCCTATGAGCATCCGGCATATGACGCTGAAAGTTTTGGCGCTACAACGGATCATTTGCTGGAGCTTGGAAAAGGTTTAGAAGACAATGCGGGGGCAGCAGGCTCAAGGGAAGAAGTCGATCCAATTAAGCAACTACTGGTCGCGGCTTATGGTTTTGGTACGCTGCCTGAGCGTGAGTCACTACTCCTAACTGTAAACCCGGGTTTGCCATACACGGGCGCCTACGTGATGACAGTTAAAGATGTCCCTACAGATGGATTTTGGTCTCTGGCAATGTACAACAAAGAGGGCTATTTCGAGAAGAATGACTATGAGTCCTACGGTGTGTCGGATCAATCCGCAGAAAAGAATGCCGATGGATCGATCACGATACATTTCGGCGGAGACCCTCGAAGTATCAACTACATTCCCCTGACAGATGGTTGGAACTATGTGGTTAGGTTGTATCGACCACGAGAAGAAATCCTCAGTGGTAATTGGACGTTCCCCGAGGTGAGTGAGCTTGGCCGCCCACGCCGATGAAGACCTACACTAAACTCACGTTACTTACCGTCACTATTGCCATTGGGGCAACCACTTGGCTCGTCACATCATGGCAGAGAGACTCGCGCTTTCACTCAAATACCTCGGAGAAAAATACGGCCACAAGATAGGAATAGTGCAGCCCCATTGTTACTACTGGGCTTCTTCTATTCTCTAGATATTCCTCGTAGCTGCTTATGTAAGAGGGGTTTGTGGGCGCGACAATCAGCTCCTGCATCCGGTTATGTGCTGGCGTGTGCATATCACCCATAACAATCCGCTCGCCGTGAATATACTCCGCGGCGATATACTTGTTACGATCCAATGTCTCCGGGCGTCTCAGCGCGTCTTCATAAGCCGCTTGCAGTTCTCTCTTAACCGCAGAGTCTCCATTGCGATACAAGTTCGAAATAGCCCAGGCAAAATGCCACACCGCGTGATTCCAGTCGAGTTGTAAAAACGGCTCGGTGTCGTACAGCATTTCGATATTGGCAAAATACATCTCAGAAATTTTGCGCGCGACGGCCGGCGTGATGACCTGATCGCGAATACCCCATATAACCAGTTCAGATGTCGCGCTTTTGCGCGCAAATTCTGCCTGGGCAACTTTAAGTGTTGCCTCCAGGTCCAGCCCTTCTATCAGCACTGACGCCTGATCATCGAAGACAGCGAAGGGCATGTTGGAGTCGCAAATGGAGTTAGAAAAACCTGGCGTGGCGAATCGATCAAGGGCAAATTCGTATTTCTCCAGCGGCAAAATATGGCACCAATTAGCCTCGCTGGTATATCTACGAGGCTCCGCAGGGTTCAAATGCAATTGCCAGGACCGCACCCTGTCACTCGTGGTTGGCCTGTTTACCTGATAACTGATTTGATCAACCTTGCGGCCGCCGCACGTCAACACCAGCGTTTCATCAGCGTCGAGTTGGAACGCATCAGCCGGGTAGGAAAGGCTGGCAATATCGCTCAAGCCGGGAAGATTTGCATCGGCACTATGCGCCGCTACGTATTGTCCTGCAGCTACAATATGCAAGTACGCCAGGTCCAGCTCCTGTCGTTTGCTATTGCTGATAACACATTGATCAAGATTGATGCTTTTGTCGGTATTGTTAAACAGCTCTAGCCAACTGGAATCTGCGGATTTCAGCTCTGGCATTACTTCCGTAAATATCAGGTCGCCCGGTTCCGCGGGAACGACCGATACCGCATCACCCTGGCAACCTGCCAGAGCAAATACGACAAGCATATAAAGGCTTAGGGAACAACGGGATACGTGTGGCTTGTGCATAGGTTTCAGTCCAGTTGAAAATTTCGATTTAAAAAAGACCGCGCGCCGGGGCCAACATCATCTATGATCCAGCCGACAGGCTCTCCGGCGTCAAGTCAATTTTCAGAGCCGCGCCTTCAGTAGTCAACGAATGCAGTTGCAATCCGGTATCACTCATATTTTTCTCCATGTTACGGATTTCTTCCAGCTCGTTCAGAATCTCGAGATGCCTGGCTCGAGTTAGCCGATAGCGTGCATAGAATGGCAGCGCGAAAATACCAGCGATGCACATGATCGGACCGCCGAACAAACCCAGACGCCAGATGACCTCACTGTCGACCTCACCAGGCACCGCGTCAAAGGGGAAAACAACAAACACATCCAGCATTATGCCACCCACTAAATGGCCAACCGAGTTAGATGCTTTTGCAAAGAAAGAGCGTGCTGAATAGATCAATCCCTCCTGTCTGCGGCCAACTAGCAACTCATTCTCATCCGCTATATCCCCCAGGATAGACATCATGGCAACCGCACCCGCGGCCGCGCATATCGAACCGAGCAGGACACTCAACATCAATAGTGGCATCAAAATATCAGAGCCATTGACGGGCATCAAACCCAACAAGCGCAGGTCTATAGGAAGTTGAGCGAATAGCAGTAATCCCAGAAGACCCCCGATTAAAACCGGCTTACGATCAAACTTCCTCATCAAAGCAGGGGAGGCACTCGCGCCGATGATAACGGCAGGGATTACAACCAGGCCAAACCACTTAATTTGTGTGGGTTTTAGCTCCCAGAAATAGGTCGCGATAAAGACCGACAAAGTCTCGCTCAGCCCAATCGAAATCATGAGGAAGAAAAAGCCTAACATCAGAAAGGCGTAGTTAGGATTAGCGAAAGCTCCAATTAGCTCTCGATAGAAACCCAGGAGCGACATTCGCGCCTGATTCTCAGGCGGCGAACTTAGGTAGGGCACCCGCCCCAGTGTGCCAAGAGAACTCAGATATATCATTACCAAAATGATCCCGCAGGCGGTTAAAACCACAGGCGGATACGCCGCCGCGTCAAGGTGTTTGGGCACGACGGATCCATCTGCCAACACGCTTTCACCAGCAAGAAAGAAGCCCCAGACCGTAAAGGCAAATAGCGCGCCGGATACATAGCCAATAATAGCGTTGATACTGAATAGCTGCGATCGCTCATTAGAGTCCTTGGTCAACTCCCCACCCAATGCGTGATGGGGAATGGTGTACAGCGTTACGAACAGGCGTCCGGATATTGTCCATAAAGCTAACCAGACAAATAACCCCATCTGATTGGGATCACCTGCTGCGCCACCTGTGAGCAACTCTGGCGGGCTGAAAATAAAGTACAGTGAGATAGCGAGTGGAATTGGAGCGGCAAAAAGAAAAGGGTGGCGCCTGCCCAGCCGAGAGCGCCAGCGATCAGAAATCATACCGACCAAAGGATCGGATATAGCATCGCCGATCATAGCGAGCATGATCGCAGTGCCAATCAGTGAATTGGAAAGACCAACAGCCTGGTTATAGTAAATGACGATAAAAGTATTAAACATGCCAAGGAATACAAGCTCGCCCATTTCCCCGATTCCATAGGCAACTTTAATTCTGAGTGGTAAACGTTCTCGCGCGATTTCCATGTGGTCTCACTTCAGATCAAGCCAAAATTTCTACTTTATTAGATTCAACTAGCCGCCGATACCTATTTTGGTAAAGGCGGCCAGGGTGAGGGCTTTCGCAATATGATCTTTAGCTAACGACTACTGAAATCGATAAGCCAGGGTGACACCATAAGTGCGAGGTTGGCTGGGCCAGGAATTGACCGTACCGGGTTGAGCAACACCGGCAAACGCTGTATGAAAATACTCATCATTATTCAAGTTACGCCCCCATAAACTGGCACTCAAACCATTGGAAAAGTCGATACCGGCGCTGGCATTAAAGGTACCGATCTCTCGCGTAACACCTGGAAAACTGTCATTGATTTCTGTTTCTTCTTCGTAAACGTAGTCGGCTCTGACAAAGCCGTTGGCGTTAGCACCCACGTTGAAATTATAGGTGGCGCTGCCAACCAGACTCCATTCAGGAATACCGCCAGGCCTGGTACCAGACCGGTCAATCGGCGCAGCCCCACCGCTGGATGGCGGTGCGTTTTTATAGTCAACATACTCCGGATCGAGATAGGTTCCTGCCAATCTGAAAACCCAGCTTTCTACTGGTGCATAGTTGAGGTCAAACTCGACTCCTTTAATCTCAACCTCGCCAGCATTGGTTGAAATAAATCGAACACCGTCAAAGCCCCGGGTCTGAAAATCTTCAATTTGTTGATTGAACACAGCCAAAGTGACATAAAAATTGTCGTAAAAAGCTTTTAGCCCAAACTCGTACACCAACGCCTGCTCCGGATCAGAGAAACGAGAGCCGTATTGTTGATTGGGAGTTTCCAGACCGGCTTCCGCAATGGCCTCCGCATCGGCTCGCAGAGGACTGGAAAAACCTGTCAGGTCCCACGAACTGGCTTTAAAGCCGGTTGCGACCTTGCCATAAATATTAATATTGTCATTTATCTCGTAAGCCAAACGCACCATCCAGGTGGTAGCGTCGTCTGACGTCTCATTTGACTCTACCGAATTGGGCAACCCTAACTGGGGCGGTCTAAACTGAAATGGTGCGAACCTCGCAAAGGCGCCGCCTAATACTTCATCAAGGTCCAGGGCGGAAAAGACGTCTTCATTTTGAATAGTGGTAATCGTCGCTTCTTTTTCATCTTTGGTGTAGTTGATTCCCGCGCTAGCGATAAGCCGATCTGTAAGATCAAAATCAGCGGTACCAAAAAATGAGTAGGTGTCATTCTCTAGCGCGGATGCTCCTTCAATTTCCAAACCCGCGGGGAAAAAAGTGCCAGGAGCGTTACCGGTGCCAGCCTCGAGTAAACCAAGGAATCCTCTTGATAAAGTGAACATATAATTACGCAGGTCTACGCCATATTCGGTAACGCCACCGAGCTCAATATCCTCTCGGAAGAAGTAAGCCCCTGCCATCCACTGTAACCGGGAGTCACCTGTGGATGTTAGACGTAGTTCCTGCGTGAACATTTCCGACTCCTGATATGAGATCCCGCGCGCTATGTCTACGCTTGTGTAATCAATATCACCATCGCCCTCTACACTATTCTCGCGGTAAGCGGTGATAGAAGTGAACAAAAAGCTATCGAAGGCGAAATCTGCATGAACTGAAATACCACCATCGTCAATTTTGCTCGTTTGATCGTGATTCAGGTAGGACTCGTATTCGAAGGCCCGCTCGGGATCAAGCGTTTGAGCGCCAAGACTTTCAATAATCGCACCGGTAGGACCAACTTGCACCGCACTCGCGGAGCAGCATACTTCGTCTATTTCGCCGTAATCGGCTATCACCCTGATAGATATATCATCGGTGGGTTGCCATAGGGCCTGGCCTCTTAAATTCCAGCGGTCTTTATCGTTAAGATCTTGCAGTCCTGTGAGGCTTTCGGTGTAACCATCGCGCGTGTATGAGCTGCCTGAAAGGCTGAGAGCAACGGTATCCGACACGCCACCACTAACATAACCCTTTACCTGGCGATGATCATAGTTACCCAGCGTCGCTGAAACCTTGGCGTCAAATTCCTGCGTCGGGGCCTTCGTTACCAGACTTATGACGCCGGCCGAAGCGTTTTTGCCAAAAAGCGTGCTTTGCGGCCCCGCAAGCACTTCGATTCGCTCAAGTCGCGGTAAGTCCATTACTTGTGATTGCGAGCGTGGCCGGTAAACCCCATCAACAAACATGCCGATTGATGACTCTGACCCCGCCGCAGAAGCACTGGTAAAACCGCGGATAGTCATTACCGCAGCACCTGCCCTTGCGCTCGGTCGCGCCCTGAAAGAAGGTGCCAAACTCGACATGTCGAACAAATCGATGGCATGGGTTTGCTCTATAACATCACCGGAAATAACCGTAACAGCTATAGCGGAATCTTGCAGCGTCTCACTGCGCTTTGATGCGGAGACCAATACCTCTTCCAGAAAACTGTTCTGCTCCTGGGCCCAAACACTACCGGCAGCGGTCGAAATGACAGCAGCAAACAACGCGCTTCGGCGGAACATAGCGCTGCTCCTAACATCACTTTTAGTATCACTTTTAGCATCACTTTTAGTATCGATATCAAACATTATCAGGCCTCTTTATCTGAGTGAGTTGTCAAACTATTTATGGCTTAAACTATCGTTCGCTTTGGTAACTGAGTTGCAATCCTTATTATTTAACACTTGGGTATGTAATAATCTTATAGCGTAAATTTTAGTCTTGCAAGTTATTTTACGATTGAGTATGGTTTACCTACCTGGCTGGTGATTTCCCATGCTGTTCGTACTATCGCAAGCGAACCATGAATTGCTGGCTGCTCATATGTTGTTGAATTCAGATGAAGAAGTTATGACGAAGGCCAAACCGACAAGCAAGAAAGCCCTTACGCGAGCACGACTGCTGCAAACGGCTGCTTCACAGATGAACATCCAGGGCACGGCGTCTATGGACCTGATGTCTGTTGGCAGGGCCTCGGGAATGAACCGGAATGCCTTGTACTACTACTTTAAAAACCGGCAGGACCTTGTCTACCAAACATATATGAGCTCTTCCAAGCAACTGGCAGATGACCTGGAGATCATCGATGCTCTCAGCGGGACTTCGGCTGACAAGCTGAGGGCCCTTACACAGTTGCACTTGTCAGAAGATAGAGGCGAACAGGTTGTATTGAAGCACCTTGAGGTGCTAGACCCGGCACATCAAAAATCGTTCGCGAAACTGCAGCGAAGCAATATAGAAAAACTCTCCCTAATCTTCGCCAATGGAGTAGCCAGTGGGGAGTTCAGGGAAGTAAACCCGGCTGTCGTTGCCCAATTGACACTCGGCATGATGGAGTGGGCGCAACTCTGGTATCGATGGACCTATGAGTCGCAAGACAAAGCGGCGCACAAACGTGCGCAAGCCGCTTCGGTGATAGATGACATCATTCTGACCGGCGTTTACAGCGGATCAAGCAGCTTACTGATTGCGCCCCCAGCGGTTGAGTCCTTATCGGCGAAGAACCTTGATGTCTTTGATACAAAATCGATGACCGAGCATAAGAAAGAGCGACTTATTGGCGTCGCTTCACGCCTGTTTTCGCAAAAGGGGGTAGAGCCAACCTCAATAGACGATGTGGCCGCAGCCGTGAATGCAACCAAAGGTGCTGTATACCACTATTTTGAAAATAAGAACGAACTGCTTATGGCTTGTTACGAACGTACACTTGACCTTTTCGAACTCATCATCAGCTCGGCCGAGTCTCTGTCCGGTGACTCCAATGACACGCTAGCGCTCATTTTGCACTTCCATTGTCAGGCAAACGCGGGGCCCTATCCACCGCTGGTACCGCAGCTTGCCATGTCAATGCAGTCTGAGGAGTACTCAGAGAGGGTTCGCGATATATCCAATCGGCTCTACCTACTGCAGCGCGAGTCGGTGAAAGAGAAACGAGTCAAAATATCGTCTCCGACAGTTGTCGATCTTTCACTAGGCGCCTCTGTATGGGTCCACCACTGGCTGGAAGAAAATCCGTCTGTCGGCGCCAGATCGTTGGCAGACCAAATCTGCTCTATCTTTAGTCTGGGCATCCAACCCAGAAACTAAACGATCAATCCCTTCACCTCTTGGAGTAAAAAATGCGCAACCTGTACGTCGTCAGACCAGCTGACCCCATTGACCTCCCTGTTACATCGATAAAGTTAAGCGAGTGATAAATGAGGTACTGATGTAATGAATCTAGCCGTGGGCCATTAGCATTAGGGGAAGTTGGGGGCACCAAAAAAAAACTGCCGCCCCCTTGTTTGGGGGAACCAATGGGGAAACTCGAAATATTCGGGATTCCTAATTCACTGATTTTAATGATTTTTTTAAATTGGTAAATTGCGCAAGATAATGAAGATTTATTAAAAGAAAAGAATTGTATCGAACCGACTTGGAGGCTGTTTTTACCCCTCTAGGCTACTCCGCTTTACGGCTTGTACAAACAGCTCATGGGTTGTAAGAACTGAGCGTGACTGGAAATGCAGGATTGTATCAAAGCGGCCTGAGGGCCGTTTTCGTTTAATAGGGGACGTAACACAATTAATGGCCTACTAATTGTGTTACGTCCCCTATTCCCCCGCTAACCAGGCAAATAATGACCACCAAATTCTTTTAACACACGATTAAAAATCGGAACGCCTTCATCTGGCTCCATAGTAGCCCCATGATTCTCTAGCGCCTCCCGCGCCTCGCCATAATCCGACCAACGGATTGAGGCCGTATATACCTGTAACTGATGCAGCACATTGACGATTGCTCTGAAACGCCCCTTTTGACTGGCCTGTCGCATTCCATTTAAATAACTCTCGCGGTGAACCGTGGGGACTATAATTTTATGGGCATCGTCCGCCACCAGCTCTGCGTTCATCATCAGGCGGGCAATACGCCCATTGCCATCGTCGAATGGATGGCACTCCGCCACCAGAAAATGTATATACATCCCCCGAGCCAAACCTGAAGGCAGTGTTCTGTATAACTCGTACCCCTGCATCAGAGTACCTTCTACATAATCAGGGCCAACGAAAATAGTGGACCCCGCACGGTTTGACTTACGCTTTAATACGCCAGGTTGTTTGTCAGGGCGTTCGGCCATAAGTATTGCGTGGCGAACTTTCAATATATCGACAAAATCCACCGCACTATTGGGCGTACGTGTGCGGCCAAACTGCTCCATATAACGTTTACCTTGCGGGCTGAGGACACATTGATTCGGATTATCTCAGCTAGGGATATGCACCGAAAGGGAAGGAAAGTCGCCAGCTATAGCGTGTACTAAGCGCATAAATTGATGCTTTGGGGTTAGATACGAGTTATTTCCAATTTGAGTAGCTTGCTCTCTTAGCCGCCTCATGCTAAATTGTACAGAATTACGTACAAAGGCGAGTGTCATGCAACGTATCAACCCAAGTGAAGATATCCAAGCCCTTTCAGACTTCAGAGCCGGTGTTAGCTCTTATATACAACATGTAAATCAAACGAAGAGGCCTCTCGTTATTACCCAGCATGGCAAAGGCGTTGCAGTACTATCTGACGTTGCCGAGTTTGAGGCTATGCAAGCTCGCCTTGAACTACTTGAAGAAATCTATAAAGCAGACTCTCAAATCAACGAAGGCCGCGGCATGTCTCACCAAGAAGCCAAGGCATTCGCACTTAAAGGTGTTAGTCGTTGAAAATAACTTGGTCGCCCTTGGCTGCTGAACAAGTTAGAGACATTTCGTCTTATATTGCACTCGACAAGCCCTCCGCTGCCGAACAGTGGATTGATAAAATTTTTGACTGTGTTGAACAGCTCACTGACTTTCCAAAAAGCGGCCGCGTTGTTCCTGAGCTTCAAATAAATAACATCAGAGAACTCGTTCAAGGCAATTACCGAATAATTTATAAAATCCAAGATAACTCTATTTCAGTTCTAACAGTTAAGAGCTACCGTCAACAACTGGGCTCCGATGAAATTGAGCTGTAACAAGGTGCTGTTTATGAAAGACTTTTTCCGCCGCTTCGCGTGCTCGTGCAAAATCCGCCCTAGGCGATCAGGATCGAGCAAGGCTGGAGGTGCAGGATTGTATCAAAGCGGCCTAGGGGCCGTGTTGACCCTTCGCACCCTCCGGGCATAAAGGACCGCGCCGCTTCGCGTGCTCGTGCAAAATCCGCCCTAGGCGATCAGGATCGAGCAAGACTGGAGGTACAGGATTGTATCAAAGCGGCCTGGGGGCCGTTTTGACCCTTCGGGCTGCGCCGCTTCGCGTGCTCGTGCAAAATCCGCCCTAGGCGTATTTTGTGAACCTGGGCGCTTTGACGAACTACTCCGGCGTTCCGCCGGTTCATAAAAAAAGGCACCCTATTGGGTGCCTTTTTTTATGAATTGGTCGGGACGGCAGGATTTGAACCTGCGACCACTACACCCCCAGTGTAGTGCGCTACCAGGCTGCGCTACGCCCCGATGGTATGCCTTTTCAGCGGGCGCAATCATAGCTTAACTGCCCTGCTTTGTGAACTTGTAATTACTAGCTTTTGAGGGTTTTTAGCAACTCTTCCAATTCGGAAATTGTTTGCTTGGCCAGCTGCTTAAATTGGGTGGTATCGTCTTTGGCTTCATCGCCGGACAAATGTAGCCGTGCGCCGCCTATGGTATAGCCTTGCTCGTATAACAGACCGCGGATCTGGCGGATGCAGAGCACGTCTTGGCGTTGATAGTAACGACGATTACCACGACGTTTTACTGGCTTGAGCTGGGGGAATTCCTGTTCCCAGTAACGCAGTACATGCGGTTTGACGTCACATAGCTCGGATACTTCACCAATGGTGAAGTATCGCTTGGTCGGGATGGGTGGTAATTCGTTATTCTGGCTCGGTTCCAGCATAGCTTTCTACTCGTGCTTTCAGCTTTTGGCCGGGTTTGAAGGTGACTACCCTGCGGGCGGAAATGGGGATTTCTTCACCGGTTTTAGGATTGCGGCCAGGACGCTCGCTTTTATCGCGCAGGTCGAAGTTGCCAAAGCCTGACAATTTAACCTGCTCGTTGTTTTGCAGTGCCTCACGAATTTCTTCAAAGAACAGTTCTACGACTTCCTTGGCTTCTCTTTTATTTAAGCCGAGTTCTTCGTATAACCTCTCTGCGAGGTCAGCCTTTGTTAGCGCATTCGTCATGTGCCTAGTTCCTTAGTGCCGCCCCAAACTCACTTTCGAGGGTTTGCACTACACGGTCCATTATATTATTGATTTCGTCATCCTTAAGAGTGCGCGATGAATGCTGGAAGGTCAAGCCCAAAGCTAAACTTTTTCTTTGTTTTTCAATGCCTTTGCCCGCATATACGTCAAACAATGTCAGCTCGGTAAGGGTCTCTCCTGCCGTTTCACGTACTCTTTCCAACAGCCTTGCGGCGGCCAGGTTTTCGTCAACAATGACGGCAATATCGCGTCTAACTTCGGGGAATTTCGACAATTCCGCGAATTCTGGCAGGCTGGCCTGCTCAATAGCACCCAGCTCGACTTCGAATACATAGACGGGCTGATCCAGGTCTAATGCGGCCTGAGTTTCAGGGTGTAAAGCCCCGACATAACCGACTTTTTGTTCGCCAAGCAGGATATGTGCCGTTTGGCCGGGGTGTAAAGCGACCCGGCTACCGCTGACAAAGCTGAAGTTTTCACTACAACGCGACAGGGCCAGCACGGCTTCTATGTCACCTTTGATATCGAAAAAGTCGACTTTATCGCTGGCTGCATTCCAACTTTCAGACTGACGACGGCCAGTCACCAGCCCTGCTAGCATACGGTCCTGGGTCAATACACCGTCAGATTTAACAAAACGCAGGCCTGATTCAAATAGGCGTATATCATGCTGCTGGCGATTCAGGTTGTGCTGCAGAGTAGTGATCAAACCTGGCAACAAGCTGGTACGCATAACCGCCATATCGGCTGAAATGGGGTTCGCCAATTCCACCCACTCACCGTCAGGATCAAAATGACGCTGTAGCTCGGGTGCTATAAAGGTATAGGTAATGGCTTCGTCGTATCCGCGGGCTACTAATTGCCGGCGCATATCGGCCAGTGGCACAATGGTTTCGGGTGTACCCTTTAAACCAACATGGATAGAAGGCTCACTAACCGGTAGACGGTTATAGCCGTATAAACGGGCCAGCTCTTCTAACAGGTCTACTTCGATAGATACATCAAAGCGCCAGCTGGGGGGTACGGCCAACCAACCGCCCTCTTCTTCTGTCACTACAAAACCTAGCCGGGTCAGTAGCTCTTCTACTTCGCCTTGGGCAAAACTTAAACCCAATACACGCTGAATGCGTTCTTCGCGTAAATGAATAGGCGCCTTAGTGGGCATATGCTCGGTGTCAGTCGCCAACAGAACAGGGCCAGGCTCGCCACCAACGATATCGAGTAACAATGCGGTAGCGCGCTCTATGGCTCTTACCTGTCCGGCGTAATCTACACCGCGCTCAAAACGCAGCGAGGAGTCTGTATGCAGGCCGTAAGAACGTGCCTTACCGGCAATCAAATGCGGTGTGAAAAAGGCGGACTCTAGCAAAATGTCATTAGTATCGGCGGTGACACTGCTTGCCAGTCCACCCATAATGCCGGCCAGTGCCTGTGGGCCGCTGTGATCAGCGATGACCAGGCTACCTTGCACCAATTCCAATTCTTGTTCGTCTAGCAAAGTGAGCTTCTCACCGCTCTCAGACAGACGTACACGAATACCGCCATCGAGCTTGTTCAAGTCGAAGGCGTGCATGGGCTGACCCAGCTCCAGCAAAACATAATTGGTGATGTCGACTACGGCATCGATGGAACGAATACCGGCACGACGCAATTTTTCTTGCAGCCATACGGGGCTGGGTTTGCTGACATCCACATTGCGAATTATACGACCGGCATACTGCGGGCAGTTCTCGGCTGCTAGTAGTTCTATGGGCAATGAGTCTTCTATTGTTGCTGCTACAGCAGCGCATTGTGGTATAGCCACATCAACCAGGTCGATAACACCGACTTCGCGGGCCACACCCAACAGGCTAAAACAATCACCGCGGTTAGGGGTAATATCCAGTTCGATTAATGTGTCATCCAGACTGAGGTAGTCTGTAATAGCCGTACCCACGGGTGCATCTATTGCCAGCTCCATCAAGCCGCTGTCATCACTGCCCAGTTCCAGTTCGGTTTCACCACAGAGCATGCCCATGGATTCAATACCACGCAGCTTGGCTTTTTTGATTTTCATGCCGCCGGGTAATTTGGCGCCTACTTTAGCAAAGGGAGCTTTTAAACCAAGACGTGCATTGGGCGCGCCGCAAACAACCTGTGAGGTGTTTTCGCCATCACTGACCTGACACACTCGTAACTTGTCGGCATCAGGGTGTTGCTCAATAGCGGTAATTTCACCCACTACCACTTCGGTAAAACCTGCAGTCATAGCCTCTACTGCGTCTACTTCCAGGCCCGCCATAGTCAGCTTGGCGCCGAGTTGTTCGCTGTTGCTTGGGGTATCTACCCATTCGCGCAACCAGTTTTCACTAATAATCATGTTCTTTTATTCCACTCTGGATTGGGCTTAGGCAAATTGACGCAAGAAACGCAGGTCGTTTTCAAAAAACAGGCGCAGGTCATTAACCCCATAACGCAACATGGCCAGGCGCTCTACCCCCATACCAAAGGCAAAGCCGGTATACACTTCCGGGTCGATATTGGACATTTCAAATACTCGCGGATGAACCATGCCGCAACCCATAATCTCTAGCCAGCCTGTGTGTTTACAAACACGGCAACCTTTGCCGTTACACATCACGCATTCTATATCGACTTCGGCAGATGGCTCGGTAAAGGGAAAATAAGACGGACGAAAACGCACCCCCAGATCTTTCTCGAAAAAGACCTTCAAAAATTGTTCTACCGTGCCTTTTAAATCGGGAAAGCTGATGCCCTTATCAACCAACAGGCCTTCGACCTGGTGGAACATGGGAGTATGGGTGATATCTGAATCGCAGCGGTAGACGCGGCCGGGGCAAATCATTCGCAGCGGCGGCTTGCTGTTTTCCATCACACGTACCTGTACCGGTGAGGTATGGGTACGTAATACCGTAGTGGGGTCTATATAGAAGGTATCATGCATTGCCCGCGCCGGATGATGGGCGGGAATATTCAGTGCTTCAAAATTGTGGTAGTCGTCTTCGATCTCGGGACCTTCCTCGACATCGTAACCGGCATTGCGAAAGAAGCTTTCAATTCGCTCAATGGTGCGGGTTACCGGGTGTAAACCACCGACAGACGCATTGCGACCGGGCAGGCTGACATCAATAGTTTCGTTAGCCAGTTGTGCGGCTACAGCCGCTGCCTGCATGGCGTTTTTACGCGCATCCAGTGCTTGGGATACTTGCTGTTTGGCTTCATTAATAGCCGCGCCGGCAGCGGGACGCTCTTCGGCACTTAACTTGCCCAATGATTTGAGCTGTGCGGTAAGCTCGCCTTTTTTACCCATATACTGCACCCGGACATGGTCCAGCCCAGCCAGGTCGGCGGCACTTTCAACCGCAGCTAATGCTTCGGCCTTGATCGATTCAAGATCAGACATTTATACGTCTCTCCAAAAAAAATAGGGAAAGAGCAAAGCTCCTTCCCTATTTTGTACTTACGGGTTTACGGCTTGTGAGCCATATACCTTAGGCCAGGGCGGTCTTCGCTCTCTCGACTACGGCTGCAAAAGCGGCCTTGTCGTGTACAGCCAGGTCTGCCAGAACTCGACGGTCCAGCTCAACATTGGCTTTTTTCAGACCAGAAATCAAACGGCTATAGTTCAGACCATTAGCTCGGGATGCCGCATTAATACGGGTAATCCAGAGTGAACGGAACTGACGCTTGCGCTGACGACGGTCACGGTAGGCGTACTGACCAGCCTTGATTACTGCCTGCTTTGCTACGCGAAATACGCGTGAACGAGCACCATAGTAACCTTTGGCTTGCTTTAATACTTTCTTGTGACGGCGACGAGCCACCACTCCACGTTTTACACGGGCCATAACAAATTCCTCTTAATCAGTGACGGCGCTTAATCGCGCAACATTCGAGCTACCATTGGCTTGTCGGAAGGTGCAACCAGTTCGGTTCCACGCAGCTGACGCTTACGCTTGGTAGTCATCTTAGTCAAGATGTGGCTTTTGTTAGCATGCTTGCACTTATAACCTGTAGAGGTCTTTTTAAAGCGCTTAGCAGCCCCGCTGTGTACTTTCATTTTGGGCATAATTGTAACTCCGCATTTGAGGTGTTAAATAATTTAAAAAGGTTTCGACGCCCAGTCTTAACCTTTGCTCTTTTTAGGGGCGATAACCATCACCATTTGACGTCCTTCCATAAGTGGACGCTGCTCGACAGCACCATATTCTTCGAGGTCAACTTCGACCCGCTTCAATAGTTGCATGCCTAGCTCCTGGTGGGCCATTTCCCGACCGCGGAAACGTAATGTCACCTTGGTCTTGTCCCCGTCTTCTAGGAAACGTATCAGGTTGCGTAGTTTTACCTGATAATCCCCATCATCCGTCCCTGGGCGAAACTTGATCTCCTTGACCTGAGTTCGCTTTTGCTTCTTACGTCCTTCCTTGTCTCGCTTCTTTCGTTCAAAGACTTCCTTACCGTAATCCATGATCTTACAGACCACTGGATCACCATCAGCCATTTGAACCAAATCTAGTGTTTCGGCTTGCGCAGCCTTAAGAGCGTCTTCCAGGGCAACAATACCCAATTGCTCGCCAGTTGAGCTTATCAGTCGCACATTGGTTGCAACGATGTCCTCATTTAGCGGAGCCCGTTTTGAGTCCCCTTTACCACCACTTCTCTTAATAACTACTCTCCAAATTAACGCGGCCTCGTCGAGCTATATCGGCTTCAAGGTGTGTAATGAAGTCATCGACTGTCATAACACCCAAGTCTTCTCCGCCTCTTGCTCGAACTGCCACAGAATTGGATTCCACCTCCCGATCGCCTATGACGAGCTGGTATGGAACCCGCTGTAATGTGTGCTCGCGGATTTTAAAGCCGATCTTCTCATTTCTCAAGTCCGATTTAGCCCTAAAGCCCTTGTTTTTCAACAAATTTTCAATTTTTTGCACATATGGGGCCTGTGAGTCGGTAATATTGAGTATTGAGACCTGTTCTGGCGCCAACCAGGTTGGGAACGCGCCTTCGTAATGTTCGATCAAAATACCGATAAATCGCTCAAAAGATCCCAAAATTGCGCGGTGCAACATCACCGGAACCTGACGCGTTCCATCTTCAGCGACATATTGGGCATCTAAACGCCCGGGCATGGAGAAATCGACCTGAATGGTGCCCAGCTGCCAAACTCGACCGATACAATCCTTTAATGAGAACTCAATTTTGGGGCCGTAGAAGGCACCTTCACCTGGCAGTAATTCCCAGGGTAAACCTTTGCTGTCGAGTGCATCGGCGAGCGCTTTTTCGGCTTTATCCCAAGATTCTTCGCTGCCAACTCGCTGTTCAGGACGAGTAGACAGGCGATAAATCACTTCGGTGAAACCAAAATCTTTATACACATCGTGTAGAAAATCGATAAATTCTGATACTTCTGGCTGTATTTGGGGTTCGGTACAGAAAATATGTGCATCATCTTGCACAAAACCGCGCACCCGCATAATGCCGTGCAAGGAGCCAGAAGGCTCATTACGGTGACAAGAACCAAATTCTGCCAGGCGTAACGGTAGATCACGGTAGCTTTTCAGACCCTGGTTAAATACCTGCACGTGACAGGGGCAGTTCATGGGTTTGACTGCCAATTCCCGATCTTCGGCCTTTAATATAAACATGTCATCGCCAAACTTGTCGGCATGACCGGATTTCTGCCACAGGCTCATATCAACCAGCTGCGGCGTCTTTATCTCCTGATAATTATGCTCGACCTGCTTCTGGCGCATGTACTGCTCTATGCTTTTATAGACATTCCAGCCACGTGGGTGCCAAAACACCATACCCGGTGCCTCTTCCTGCATGTGGAAAAGGTCCAATTTTTTACCAATTTTGCGGTGGTCACGCTTTTCTGCTTCTTGCAGCCGGTTCAGGTACGCTTTAAGAGCCTTCTTATTGGCCCAGGCTGTACCGTATATGCGCTGCAGCATTTCATTCTTGGAATCGCCACGCCAATAGGCGCCGGCCACTTTCATCAGCTTGAATATTTTTAGCTTGCCGGTGCTGGGCACATGAGGGCCAAGACACAGGTCCATCCAGGGGCCTTGTTTGTATACGCTTAGCTCTTCATCTTCCGGCAGGGCTTCAATAATCTGAACTTTGTAATGCTCGCCCATAGCACGGAAAGTTGTGATCGCGAGCTCACGACTCATCACCATGCGCTCAATCGGCAGATCGTCAGAGACAATCTCAGCCATGCGCTTTTCGATACGCTCCAGGTCTTCTGGTGCAAATGTATGGCCGGTGGCGAAGTCATAGAAAAAACCGTCTTCTATCACAGGCCCGATGGTGACCTGTACACCCGGAAACAGTTCTTGTACCGCCATGGCGGTCAAGTGGGCGGTCGAATGACGAATTAACTCAAGACCCTCTTCGTCACGCTCGGTAACAATGGCGAGGCTGATATCGTCTTCTATCAGGTATGAGGCATCAACCAGCTTGTCATTCACCTTGCCTGCCAGAGTGGCCTTGGCCAAACCGGGGCCAATATCGGCTGCGACTTCCATTACGGTAATGGGGTTTTCGAATGGGCGCTGACTACCGTCAGGGAGAGTAATTACTGGCATGTCGTTTTCCTCAGTGGTGGCCCATACGAGGGGGTCACTTGATATTTGAGTGTTTGGCTGTAAAGCCAAAAACCCGCCAACGGCGGGCTTTTGTAAATAAACACCATCAAACTCACTGTACACAAGCTTGAAAGTGGTACGACCGGCCGGGGTCGAACCGGCGACCTCTGCCATGTCAAGGCAACGCTCTAACCAACTGAGCTACGGTCGTATAAAAACGGATCAAGGTGATACCAATCACTCTGAAGGCGCGCATTATATAGAGATGCAGCTAATGCCACAAGCCTCAGCTGGCCTGCATTTGTTATTAAAAAAAGTGTCGCCAGGGAAGCCAACAGATAGTTGCTGACTGTACTGTTCACGAGCTTCGCCCTACACTGGTTCAAAATTATAGGGAGCAAACAGCCATTACTGGGAAAACTAAAAATCTCAGCCTATTTGAACGCTTTCTCTGCCTGTTCAGCGATGTCCGCCAGAACGAGGGCAGATCAGTGGCCATGCTGTTTATTATCTCTTTTATCTTTTTGTTTGCCTCTTACTTACTCAAGCCCGTACGCGAAACCCTGGTATTGGTTAATGGTGGCGCTGAAATGCGCAGCTATGTTATTGCCGCTCAAGCCATGTTGCTACTGGCGGTTCTGCCCGCCTACGGCCTGCTCTTTAAGCACTCTGACAAACAAGTTCTGATGCAGACTATCATTGGCTGCATGGCGGGGTTTTTGTGCTTCTTTTATATGAACACCTATATCTTCCTGGTACAGATGCCCATGGCGTTTTACATATGGATGGGGCTATTCGGTGTATTGATTGTGGCGCAATTCTGGGCCTTCACCTCTGACTTATATTCTGAAGGTGCGGGTAAACGCCTGTTTGCGATAATTGCACTTGGTGCAAGCTCTGGTGCCTGGGCCGGATCACTGGCCGCTAAAAAGCTATTTGAAGCCATGGGGCCCGAGGGACTGGTATTGATTGCTATCGCCATGCTGGCAATGACCATGCTCGTTGTACCGCGCATAGAAAGAACCATACCCAAAACCTCCCACTCCAGTTATACACCAGAACAAGAAATCATCGACCAGCATATTTTTAGTGGTTTCAGACTGGTGTTTGCCAGCCGCTACTTGCTCGCCATTGCGATATTTGTGGTCTTATTCAATTGGGTAAATAGTACCGGCGATTTTATTCTATCGGCGTGGGTAGATACTCGGGCTGAAGAAATAGTCGGCACAGACCCAGAGGCCAAGAGCAACTACATCGGCACTTTTTACGCTGAATTTTATTTTATGATGTCTTTAGTGGGGTTCTTAATACAAGCTTTGCTGGTATCTCGCATTATCAAATACTTCGGGGTATCTCTTGCGCTAACCATTTTACCGATAATTATTATTATGGGTTATCTCGGTATTATGATTTTCCCCATTTTTACCTTTTTCTATGTTTTTCGCATAGCCGAAAACAGCATCGGTTACTCTTTACAGAACACTGTGCGGCAGGTGCTTTTTCTGCCTACCAGCAAACAAGAGAAATACGAGGCCCGCTCGGTTATCGAGACGTTTTTTTGGCGTATAGGTGACGTATTACAGGCACTGGTTGTCTATATCGGATACAACCTGCTAGACATGGAATGGAAACACTATGCCATTATGAACTTAGTGCTCACTGTCATCATGCTGGCAATGGCACTGAGAATTGGATATCACTACCGCAAGTTACACGCCAATTGGAACCCGGATGATTTATTAGCCGAGATCCACAACCCCGAACAAGAGCCCGCTTAGTTATCCAGCAGTTTATCCCTGCGCCACAACATTTCTCGTATTTGCGTTGGGTGTAACCATGTTCCCAGCTGCTCTTCTAGGTTCTCTTGCGTTAATGCGCCAAGCTTTCTTCTCATCCAGGGAGTTATGTGTACGTCGACCTTGGCATACATTTTTGGTCGCTCGCGATACTTATTTCGCCCTATTGCAAAGGCCTGTGAGTGATCGATAAACCACAGGGTCCAGCTATCTTCGTCGTAGAGTAAATTACCCAAGTTACGATCGACATTATAAATCAGGATATCGTACATAAAACGTAGCTGATACTGATCGTTAACGGAGCATTCTCCGGTAATCGCCAGTTCTTTTTCTCTGCGCTCACCCTCTGAAATGGTATTGGGAATCCAGTACTGAAATACACCGCGTTTCTTTTTATAGGTTCTAATCACTGACACCGGAACGCGATTTAGCCCCAATATTCTATCCAGTTTATACGCCGCCACTTCATGCTGGTACCGATCCGTCTGATAATCTTTTCGCTCGATCACTGATCGCCGAAGTAGATCGGGTACTTTGTCATAATTTTTATACATCACCCGCAATTGCACGCCGTCCTTTTCAAGCGTCAAGCGCATTGGCTTGGTGCCACCGGTGCTTAATTTTTCCTGTTTAATGACTTCGGCTGTCAACAGAAAGTCTTCGAGCTCTGCATCAGATACTGCTTGCCCTGCTATACGATCACTGCCGTCGACAGGTTCAAAAGCGCCCTCTTCGCCGGCGTATATCGTCGATAAAGCATCTGCCTCCACAATGAGAGCAGATGGTCGGCCCTTATAAACAGAAGCCAACATACCGGTATCGATACTGATTACCTTGCCGCCCATACGTGTCGTAATACGCCGCATAGGTGTAGGCGTATGCGCGATGACCACACGGCTGGCGCCAATTGAAGCCAACACTTTTTCTACCGCTTCACTCTCGGTTGCAGGATGACACATGGCATTGCCACGATACCAGGCAAGACTATCACCGTCAGATACCAGACTTTCTTCCATACTCAAAAACTCTTCAACCACCGGCTCTAATTCAGCTGATAACTGCGCCGTATTGTCGGACGAACCCAGTAATTCAAAGCGCTCCCAGAAACCGGTTTCATTACGCACCAGCCCGGCATCGGTTAATTGCTGCCAAAGCTCGATATAGCGAAGCAATTGAACTTTTGACTGAGAAATAGACTCGCCGATGCCCATTTCGGCCACCGCAGGCGATAGGCCGCCATGAGTAAAAAGGCTGTCGTTCACCTGAACAGCCGGCGTCGCCTGCAATAACCAGGCACCGTATTCACCGGTGGGGCTAAACGCCGCTTTATGACCGAAAAACCCTGGCGGGAAATGCTTGTCGAATAGGTCTTGATTAAATGTCTCGCCGCGATCTTTCGCCTCAGTGGTAAAACGCGCGATGGCGGTCTGACGAAGCACTGGATCTTCGAGGTCGAGATAGCTGGCATATTCCTGCACCGAGACGTAACGTAAATCTCCGGTGAGGTTCATAATTTCATGATTACCCAGCACCTGATGGACTGCACCTCCTGCAACGGCAGACTCCTGTTGAAGCCGCATCATAAGATCCATCACCTTACGTGATTGTGCGCCCCGGTCGAGCAGATCGCCGACGCTGACTAAATGTGTTTTACCCGCCTGCCAGCGCAAGTCGGTATCAATAACCTGGGCCTGCTGTAAGAGAACAACCAGCTCAGGATAGGCACCATGCACGTCACCAAAGGCAACAATGCGTTCGGCATCTTGCCATTGCCACTGAGATGGATCTTCTGCCCGGGCCGCGGTAGCAAACTGCATCAGTATGACGAGCAAGCCGGCACACAAACATTTAAACCACATTGTCATCATTGTGTTCAAACCTTTCTGCTTAACTCAAAAACGCCTTAGCCTTGATCTTGGTAATGTCGTCACGCAATCTGGCGGCATCTTCAAACTCCAGGTCTCGCGCATGCTGGTACATTTTTTCTTCCAGCGCCTTTAACTCTTTGGCTAACTGAGCAGGACTCAAGGCCTCAACATTGAGCGTATGCGATACCTCTTCTCTACCACCTCGCTTGCCTTTGCGACTGTTTCGCCCAGGTGCGCCATAACCTCCCTCGAGGATATCAGTGACCGACTTTACGATGCCTACTGGCGTAATACCGTGCTCGATATTATACGCCTGCTGTGTTTCACGGCGGCGCTTTGTTTCCCCTATAGCCCTTTCCATTGAGCCTGTAATTCTGTCGGCATAAAGAATCGCCTTGCCGTTGAGATTACGCGCGGCCCGACCCATGGTCTGGATAAGTGAACGTTCGGAGCGCAGAAACCCTTCTTTATCTGCATCAAGAATGGCCACCAGCGATACCTCTGGCATATCCAGCCCTTCGCGCAATAGGTTAATACCCACCAGCACATCAAACTTGCCCAGGCGTAAATCTTGAATAATCTCCATACGCTCGACGGTTTCTATGCCCGAGTGCATATAGCGCACACGAATACCGTGTTCACCCAAGTAATCGGTCAAGTCTTCGGACATGCGCTTGGTTAGCGTAGTCACCAGCACGCGCTCGCCTTTATCGGTGCGCAGTTTTATCTGCGACATCAGATCATCGACCTGGCTTGTCGCGGGCCTGACTTCAACCTCCGGATCCAGCAAGCCGGTAGGCCGCACTACCTGCCGTACAACCCTGTCAGCATGTTCTTCCTCATAGGCTCCCGGTGTTGCCGATGCCATGATCACCTGCGGTACCAACTGCTCCCATTCATCAAAGCGCATGGGGCGGTTATCCAGGGCGGAGGGCAAACGAAAACCGTACTCTACCAGTGTCTCTTTACGGGAACGGTCACCGCGGTACATGCCGCCAATTTGAGGAATCGTCACGTGTGATTCATCAACCACAACCAGCGCATCTTTGGGCAGATAATCGAATAAGGTGGGTGGCGGCTGGCCAGATTCACGACCAGACAAATAACGCGAATAGTTTTCTATGCCGTTGCAGTAACCCAACTCGCGAATCATTTCCATGTCGTAGCGGGTGCGTTGCTCCAAACGCTGAGCTTCAACCAGTCGGTTGTCTCCCTGTAATTGCTTTAAGCGATCACGCAGCTCTTCTTCTATAAAGTCTACCGCGGTTAACAGGCGGTCTCGTGGCGTGACATAGTGCGTTTTGGGGTAGATCGTGAAGCGAGATACTTTCTGTTTTACTTCGCCGGTTAGGGGGTCGAACAAGGCAATTTGCTCAACCTCATCGTCAAACAACTGAATACGCACGGCTTCTGCATCTGAATCAGCTGGAAAGACATCAATTACATCACCCCGCACCCGATAGTTAGCGCGGCGAAAATCCGTGTCGTTACGCACATATTGCAGCTCGGCCAGACGACGCAAAATTGAACGCTGATCTATCTTTTCGCCTTTGCTGATATGCAACATCATTTTCAAATAGGCAACGGGATCACCCAATCCATAAATTGCCGATACTGTAGCAACTACCAAAGCGTCTTTGCGCTCCATTAAGGCCTTGGTGGCAGAAAGGCGCATTTGTTCGATATGCTCGTTTACCGAGGCGTCCTTATCGATGAAGGTATCTGATGAGGGAACGTAGGCCTCAGGCTGGTAATAATCGTAATACGATACGAAGTACTCGACCGCGTTATTAGGGAAGAACTCCTTAAATTCGCCATAGAGCTGGGCTGCCAAGGTTTTATTGGGCGCCATAATTACTGTAGGGCGCTGTATGCGCTCAATGACCTTGGCCACAGTAAAAGTTTTACCTGAGCCTGTAACACCCAACAACTGCTGATATAACAAACCCGCCTCGATGCCCTCTACCAGGCCTTCTATTGCCTTGGGTTGGTCGCCTGCGGGTTCAAAACGAGATACAACTTTAAACGGTGTAGCCATGGTGCCTCTATTAAATATAGGCTACACCGTGAAAATTACAGTGCCGCCGGTAAATCGGCTAATTTTAGCACACGTATCTTCAATGGAGGGTTTTCGTCTGCACGGATCCAACGCCAGCACATGGTGCCATCATTATGGCCGGTGGTTTCGACCCAGTTAGGGTGGCCGGGGTCGGTGTGGGCTATCACCAACTTTACGCTACCGTCGCTTTCATAGTGAGCCGTATGTTTATTGATATGCACTGTGTGGTAGCGATAATCCAGCGATTCCATCCACCAGTTATCAAGCTGAAAATTCCAGGTCTGACACTCGGGCACCGTAGGCGCTTCTATCAGCAGACATTCGTCATCGGCCAATTGCCAGGCACTGTGGAAATAATAAATATTGGGATCACCCCCTATGGCCTGACAGAAACCCTGGTCCGCAGGAGGTATTTCATTAGTAATCGGGATAAAGCTCTCGGCCCAGCCAGCAAACAAACCGCCGGTGCCGTGCATAAACTGCGCTACCTGCCCCAAGGCCTTGTCCATTTTTTCAGCGGTGAGAATCTTAGGCCCAGCCACTTGATCAAGCCGCTCTATTTTAACCTCGGCACGTACTTCGTTGATACGGTCCTGGAAGGTTTGGCGAACGTTGAGCTGATTGGTATCGGCATCCATCTCCAGCCAATTACCGGGGTGCTCACGACTACTGATAATCACTTCAAAGCTGCCGTCCTCCGCAAACTCCATATCTTGCGCATCGAGATAGGCTGCTGTTTGCATTCCCCCGCCGGTGGCATAGCGGTTAGCCACGCTGCCAAAACCGAGATAATCCACCGTGCCGCGCTGCCCTACGAGTTTGTATTCCAGCGCAGGGTTAAGCGGACAAGACATATAGTAGTTATCCGGGTTATCCGCACCCATTTTAATGGTTTCATGACAGGGGCAGCGTAAAGTCGGAAAAGAAGGGTCGGAGAATTCTACAAAACTCTCACAAGCCCCTCTTAATAAACGGGTGAGGTAACGATAGCCTTCGGCTCTGTTGAACGCATCGGTGGGGCCATCAGGCCGCTGGATCAGTTGTCCAGCTGCTTTCAGTGAATCACAAAACTCATCCCAGGCAGTGCCATCTATTATTCTTTGTTCGCTCTCGGTCATCTCATTACTCCATATTCAAATTATAACGTTTAACGTAATCGCCAAACAAAGCTTCAACATCAGCCCGACTAAGACCATAGTCTTCCAGCCGGTATTCATGTTTACCTTGTTTATCTTTAGGGTTATTGGCCTGCCATTGCTCCATCGCGGCTCTGCCCTGCTCTGACAGAGCTGTTCCGGCAGCGGCATAAACCTGCTCTACAGCGGCATAAGGCTGCTGTAACAGATCTTTAAACTGGATATCCAGAAACTGACCCGGGTGCAAAGGCTCAAGCTCACTACGGGCACGTTCAAATTCGGTCGAATATACGCGCAGCATTTCCATCCAATCGTGGCCTATGACATTTCGATCAATGTCGTCGCTGCCGCCTTTGCGCAAGAGCTCGCTAAAACTACAGCCCGAGGCCACGATGGCCATAGGCGCGCGGTGAGTTTGTACCAGAATGGCGTCAGGATAGTGTTTGAGAATGGCACGCAGACCTAATTGATGAAAAGGCGCTTTTAGTATCCAACGGCCTTTTTTCTTGTGCTGTAAAAGCTGCAACTGCTTTTTGTGATAGGCGTAATTGGCGCCGTGGTCATGAGCGTAAATCCATTTGGCGTAGCTGGGCACATGAAATATCGCCGAATACTCAACCGACATGAAGGTTCGATTGAATAACATATAACATTCATCGGGTTCCTCAGCGCCAAGCAAGTGCGTAACACCAAAGCCCGGCAGGAACTGCTCAGTCATCTCCAAACTAGCCCGACTCTCCTCAATACGAGGGTCTGTAAGGTAAGTGGCCTCCTCAGGAGGTGGCACCGGTTTGTTAGCTTCCCATATACGCAAGGTATGATTGGCCGGATCCTGATTGAGCATATGATGCAGCGCCGTAGTCCCAGTGCGGGGTAAACCGACGATAAAAACCGGCTTTTCTATCTTCTGCTCTAGCACATCAGGGTGCTGCTTGATGTAATCCTCAACCTTGAGACGATACGCCAGCCCATTAGAAATATTCATCTCTGCGCGAAAGCGACCTATATCGTTGAGATTTGCTTCCTCGTTGAGCGACTTAATCAAAATGGTGAGCGGCTCCAGAAACTCATCACCACCAAAATCATCAAGGCCCGTTTCTATACGAGCTTTCTCTAGTAAGTCTTCTAATATCAGCAAAACGACTCCTTTAACCAGTTTTGAGCAAATAATAAGCAGCCAGTTTACCCCGTAGACCCCTTCTTTTAGCAAGCAGGTGGCTATTTCGTAATTTAGTACAAGTTGGGGCTTGACCGACCGACCCCTCCTGATTAATATACGCGCCGCAGCTAGGGAGAACCTCTCGAAACTGTGTAACAATTCCGTCTTAGCTCAGTTGGTAGAGCAAATGACTGTTAATCATTGGGTCGCTGGTTCGAGCCCAGCAGACGGAGCCAAACAATAGAAGGTCTGTAGATGTAGTGTCTACGGGCCTTTTTTGTGGCTGTTAGCTTCACACTGTTTCGCTGTGTCACACGCTCGGCATGTCAGGGATTACCCGCGACAGTCTTTCATTTACGCAGCAAGGCTTTCATGATACCGTCTATGATTATTATTTATAATACACAGATTCTCAATGAACGCGATAATCAATAGGTACTTTACTTCACACCACTTGCCTCTCCATCGTCTAGTGGCTGCAGCGCTACTATTGCTAATCACAATAGTGCTATATAGCCCACGTGCTACTGCAGAAGAAAAACCCATGAACATCCTGTTTATCATGAGCGATGATCATGCAGCAACGGCGATTGGCAGTTACCGCTCTCGCTTGGCTGGCATAGACCCTACGCCGACAATTGATCAGCTGGCAGCCCAAGGTACATTGTTCGAGAACGCCTTTGCCACCAATTCCGTCTGTACCCCCAGCAGGGCAAGTATTCTAACCGGCCAATACAGTCATATTAATGGGGCACGCAACTTGGGCGCCAAGCTTGAAGCGGCTCGACAGCATTTGCCTCTGGAACTGAAAAAAGCAGGTTATGACACAGCGGTGATTGGTAAATGGCATATAAGCTCGGAACCTGCGGCCTTTGACCACTACGAAGTTCTGCACAGCCAAGGGCACTATACTGACCCGATCTTTAACGTAAAAGGCTCGAAGACAAGTCGCAGCACCGAAGGCTGGCCCAATAATACTCAACAATTTAAAGGCCACTCTACGGATGTCATCACAGACCGTTCTCTAAAATGGCTGCGCGAGCGCGATCAATCCAAGCCATTTATGTTGTTACACCACTTCAAAGCGCCGCACGGCCCATTTGAAAACGCGGCTCGCTACAACAATTACCTGGCCGACGTGGATATTCCGGAACCCGAAACACTATGGAACGACGGCAACTGGGGCTCTATTGCCACGCGAGGTGAGGACGATAGCCTGCGTGGCTTGATCGGCTCTTCAGTATCTCGACGCAGTCATCGCAGTGTGGGACGGGGAATTGTCGATAAAACGCTGCAGGGCGACGCGTATACCCACGCCTCCTATCAAGCCTACCTCAAACGTTACCTAAGATGCGTCAAGGGCATTGATGACAACATAAAACGTCTGCTGGATTATCTGGATCAAAGTGGCCAAGCCAAAAACACCATCGTGATCTACACTAGCGACCAGGGCATGATGCTCGGCGAGCACGATTTTCATGACAAGCGCTGGATGTACGAAGAGTCTATGCGTATGCCACTGATCATCTATCATCCACAATGGTCAAAACAAAACAAAAAACCAAGCCGCAGTAGACTAGTCGTAGACAATACCGATTATGCACCCACGCTACTTGCACTGGCGGGTGTCAGCGAAACACCGGAGTATATGCAGGGAAGTGATTTTTCGGCGGCACTGCGTAGCGAAAAACCCTCGGCAAACCATCAAGCAGTCTATTACCGGTACTGGATGCATATGAAACATCACTCGGTACCCGCGCACTTCGGCATTCGCACTGAACAGTACAAACTCATTTTTTTCTACGGCCAGCCTGAATCCAATAGTCCTGAAAAAATAGCCAAAGCAGCGGGTAAAAAAGTGGAACTGGCGCCATTGTTTGCGTCAACACCTGTCGCCTGGGAATTTTACGATATGACAAGCGATCCCCATGAGACCACCAACCTATATGGTGACCCGAAATACGGCCCAATTATTGCCAACCTGAAGCGGCAGCTACAACAAATGCGGACCGACATCGGTGAGAACGACAGCGAGAATTTTCCGCATATACAGGCAGCCATTAATGCACATTGGAATGACTAGGCTTAAGCCTGCAACGACGATAAGAATATGAACAAGACAGCAATAAAAGCAGCCGCCTGCATTGTCCTGGCCGCCATCAGCACCTGGTGCACAGCCGTCAGTGATGTAGCTCAACAAAAGAATGCGGATCCCGCTTATGAGGCCAACTGGGAGTCTTTAAAAAAACATGAGGTTCCACAGTGGGCTAAAGATGCTAAATTTGGTGTTTATGCCCACTGGGGTGCCTACTCAGTTTCGGGTCAGTGGGACTATAGCTATCCAAACTGGGGCAACGCTTATATCACTCCTTATCGGGGTATATATCACCACAGTGCGAATAACGAAGCACGAAAATTATTTGAAAAAAACATCGGCCCAGTAGATCAAGGTTATGGTTACAAGGATCTTGCGAAACAATTTACTGCCGACAACTTCGACCCACAGGCCTGGGCTGATCTGGTGGAAAAATCCGGAGCTCGATACGCCGGAATTGCCGCGATCCATCACGATGGATATGCATTGTGGGATAGTGATATCACCGACTTCAGTGCTGGGAAGTTGGGAGCCGAACGTGATCTATTTGGCGAATTACTCAGTGCTTTCGAGCAACGCGGCCTAAAAACGATTGCTTCGTTTCACCACGCTCGAACGTATAAGCATTACCAAGGCCTTATCGAAAAACTGAGGGATAACCCCGACCGTAAAAACGTAGACCTACTCGACCCAAAAAATGAGAATTACTACTGGTTCGCGGGCGACAAAGCATCATTTACAAAAACCCGCTACGACCTCACCAAAGAAGTTATCGACAAGTACAAACCTGACGTACTGTGGTTTGATGGTGGCGGTGGTAAATACGGCACGGAACGAATACTGGCCGACTTCTTCAATATGGCTGACACCGAGGGAAAGCAGGTGTCCGTCCACAATAAGGGTAACTTCCCCGAGCAGTTCGGCGTTTACTCCTATGAAAACGGCCACGCCAGACCGCTATACGTTAACTGGCCATGGGAAGACGATACACCGTCGGCAACCGGCTGGTGCGATTGGCCCTGGTTCAAAGCTATTGAATACAAAAAGCCACGTGACATTATCGTTCGTCTGGCAGATCTAGTCGCGCGTAATGGCGGCCTGCTCTTGTCTATGAATCCCCGACCCGATGGAACACTGGATCAGGGGCAGGAGAATTTACTACTAGGTATTGGCACCTGGCTTAGGCAAAACGGTGATGCTATCTACGACACCGTACCCTGGAAAATATTTGCGGAAGGTCACACGGAACGACTGGAATATTTCGAAACTAATCACGATGGCAAAAAATCCCGCGCCATTCAGCCCGACCCTAATCAGCTAAATTGGCAGGATGTTCGCTTTACCCGCAACGGGGAGAATCTCTACGCGATCGTACTGGGTGTTCCTCCCTCTGGCTCAGTTTCCGTCAAATCACTTTCATTAAAGACCAGCGTATCCGACATTAACAAGATTCAGAGTGTTGAATTACTTGGACACGGCGCGGTTATTTGGACGCGTGATTCTCAATCATTGCATATTGTTTTGCCAGACAAGCTGCCTAATGATTGGGCACTTTCCTTTCACATCCGGGTTGATGGGGAACTCGACAAGGCAGAGCCAGTCATCACGTCCACCAAAATGAAAATGCCAAAACAGACCTAAGACTCGCGCTGCGCCGCAAGCAAGATTATTCGATTAATGATTACAGAGAGAGAATGATAGACTGCGGGTTAGGCCAACTAATCTTCCCTACACGAGGCTGCCATGTCGATAATACTGATCCCTTTACCCAGGCATGATTTTGATCCGACGGAGGCAGCAGTGCCTTGGCTCGAACTTAACCAGCGAGGCCATACAGTGTATTTCGCTACGCCGGACGGACGTATGGCCGTCGCTGATCCGCGGATGGTAGAAGGCTCAGGGCTTGGGCCGTGGAAATATATTTTGCGTGCAGATGAGAATGGTCGAGCCGCATATGCAGCAATGATAGAGGATCCAGCATTCAAACAACCTTGGGATTATAAGCGTGCAGCGTCCGAGCATATTGATGGGCTCATCTTGCCTGGTGGTCACGCCCCAGGGATGCGTGAATACCTGGAGTCCAAAATTGTTCAGCATATAGTCACAAGCGCATTTGAAAGAGATATCCCAATTGGAGCGATTTGTCATGGGGTGATCGTGGCTGCTCGTTCGAAACTCAAAAATGGCCATTCTGTGCTCTTTGGCAGAAAAACCACGGCTTTGACACGAAGCCTAGAAATGACGGGATGGATTCTTACTGTTGCCTGGCTTGGTAGCTACTACCGAACCTATACGGAAACAGTGCAAGATGAAGTCACTGCAGCGCTTGCCAATTCCTCCGATTTTGAAGCAGGTCCTCTGGCATTTTTACGAGACAATGCGAATAGATTAGATAGAGGGTTTGCTGTTCGAGATGGAAACTATTTATCGGCCCGATGGCCAGGTGATGTACATCGTTTCGCCGCAGATTTTGCCGACATGCTTTAAAGGTCTATCGCAGCACGCGAAAAATAATCGAGCTGGAAATCATCGCTAGCCAGTCCAATAGACAGGAGATCTGCAGGAGATATGCTGAAATACTAGATCTGGCTGCATTTTTGTCAGCGACAGGTTATACTGTACGTCCATACAGCCATCTTTGGTGATGACTATGCATGATGCTCCTCATAGCGATGCCGGCCAAGGTTCGTCCTTGCGAAAGATTATCCACTGCGATGCCGACTGTTTTTTTGCGGCCATTGAAATGCGCGATGATCCTTCTTTGCGCCATCGACCCATTGCGGTAGGTGGTGCGGCGGATCGCAGGGGAGTGATCGCCACTTGTAATTATGAGGCGAGGGCTTTTGGCGTACATTCTGCGATGGCGACCGCAACCGCAAGGCGCTTATGTCCCGATTTATTAGTTCTGCCCCATCGTATGGATAAATACAAAGAAGCATCGCAGCAAATTCGTGAAATTTTCTATGATTACTCCGATTTAGTAGAGCCGCTCTCTCTGGACGAAGCCTTTATCGACGTTTCTGGAATTGATGCCTGCCAAGGTAGTGCAACACTGATGGCAGAAGACATTCGCCGGCGGGTATTTGAAAAAGTAGGTATTACGGTCTCTGCGGGAGTCGCGCCCAATAAATTTCTTGCGAAAGTGGCCAGCGACTGGAATAAACCTGATGGGATTTGGGTGATTACGCCAGCACAGGTGGATGACTTTGTCCGAAAATTACCAGTGACTCGCTTATCCGGTGTTGGTCGAGTTACCGCTGAAAAATTACATAGGATGAATATACAAACATGCGGCGATTTACAGACCCTCGACGTTTACCAGTTGTCTGAACGGTTTGGCAGTTTTGGACAGCGCTTACATGAGCTCAGCTATGGTATCGATCAGCGTCCGGTAAAAACTAATTACCGCCGTAAGTCATTAAGTGTTGAGCATACCTACGCCAGTGATCTGCCTTCTGTGCAGGGATGTTTAAGTCAATTGCCCGCCTTGTTTGGTAAATTAAGCCAGCGTTTGTCGTTGCTAGGCGGTCAGCCTGGCAACGGTGGTTACCAGGTTTACAAGCAGTTCGTCAAAGTGAAGTTTAATAATTTCCAATCCACTACGATGGAATGTGTCGCCAAAGGCTCACCGGGTATGGCGGTGTTTCACGATTTGTGTCAGCAATCATTTCAGCGCGGCCAAGGCTTGCCGGTAAGGCTGTTAGGTCTGGGGGTGCGGTTTCAGGATGCCGGCCTTGATGGAGCCGAGCAATTGTCACTATTTGATGAGAGTATCAATAATTATGTTAGCGCCTGAGTCGATACTGTGCTGCTTCATTCAATAGTAATACCTGTATTTTTCGCCACCAGTTCCTCTGACTTCTGCCACAACTGTTCAGCCAGATCTTCATCTTGTCCATACTTGGACGGTTTGGCGATATGGCAATCAACAAAATACTCGCCGCTCACGCTTGCTACATCTTTATGGGTGGCGACATAACATTGGCTTGCAGCGCCCTGCGCGATGCTGCGCTCAAATAGAACGGCAAATGAGGAAATTAGCCTAGAGAAAAAACCCGACGTATTGCGCGATAAATTCGTTCGAATAACACCGGGGTGTACAGAATTAGCGGTGACATTGCTACCCTGTAAACGACGGGCTAGCGCCTTGGCTGTCAGCAAATTGGCTAATTTGGACTGACCATAAAACTGCCAAGGGTCATACGCTTTAGAGCCATCGAGATTATCAAAGTCAATGCCACCCTTTGGCGTTTGCATATGTCCCATACTACTCAACAACACGATCCGCCCGGCGTCGGATTTTTTTATCGTATCAAGCAATAAATTAATCAACAAAAAATGCCCGATGTGATTAGTGAGAAACTGCATTTCCAGACCGTACTGACACTGCGCCTCGGGCAGCGCCATAATACCGGCATTACAGATTAAAACATCGACTGTAATGTTCAGTGCCTTGACTTGCTCCGCACAGCTACGGACAGATTCAAGGTCACTCAGCTCACAGGCTACTGGCGTAACCTGCCCTTCCACTGAGCTTGCGGCCTGCTGTGCCTTTTCTACGGTCCGCGCTGCGCCAATCACATGCGCCCCTCGCATGGCCATCACGCGCAGGGTTTCCAAACCAAGGCCGGAGTTGACGCCGGTGATCATGACAGTCTTGCCTGTCAGGTCTAAGCCTTCTGTGACTTGCTCGGCGGTTGATCTTCGATTGAACTGCGATTTTTTCGACACGTTTTATTCCTCTATCGTTTCAAAAACGGGGGCCTGAAAAACACACCCCGGCTATCCCAAAATTACTTCCACATGGGGAAGACTTTGTCGGGGTCACAGCGCTCTTCCATTATCCACTTACACATACGCCGCACTGGCTCAATCGCATCTTGCGGCGTTGCGACAGCCACATGACAGGCATAACCCAAAGAGGTCAGCCGCTGCGCACCAAATAGTGGCAATATATCTCTCAGCTCTTCTTTCAAACTTTCAGGATAAATACCCACTGTTTGAGTATAGGCGGTTACCGCTTTGGTCACCTGTTTAATATCATCTACTGGCACCAGATTAGCCACTCGACATGCCAACAAGGAGGCATAATCTACTGCCTCGTCAATTTGAGAAACGATAATCGCCCCTTCCTGCTGCTCACCGCCATAAATACGATAAAACGTATCATCCATTCGCGTGGCGTCAAGATTTTCTCTCAGTTCTCGATCGAAGGATTTCGGCTTGCTGCTAATGTGCTCTGGCAAGTTCATCAATGCCTTGTATATCTTTTCACCCAAACGGTTAATATAATCCAGACCCTTGGCATCGGTACCACTGTGCACATAGATAACTCTGGCACTGGCACAGGCCTGCTGGTTCGCCATACCTATATCACAAGCTGCTCGAACCGCTACCTCATCCATCCTCTCTTCAGTCTCAAAAGCCTCAGGGCCAATAATGGTGGCACTGCGTTTCGGATCAAGCGATATCAATTCCAGGCCGGGTTGAATATATTGCGTCACATGTTTAACCGAGGCGAATCCACCCCAGGCAATAATTTTTTCAATGTTTTCCGGCTTATACAGTTTCTGTTCAAAAGCGGTGTCACCGCCTTTCCAGTAAGCTACTGTCAGGTGTTTGGTTAAGGGATGGTCAGGAGCAAAATCGGCCAGGGTTCGAGCAATGGCCATCGCGGTAAGCGGGTCGTTCGAGGGTACCTTAATAATCGCGTCGCTACGGGTAATCGCGTTACGAATAATCGTGATGGCAGATACAAGACCGCCATTACCGGCTGGCACGTGCAATGAGCGAGCGCCGAAGGCTCGCACTCGTAATTCACGTCCATCCGCCAGCGTCTCATTGACCCAACCTTCCAAATAATCAATGCCGATGCGTTTTTCAGCAATCTCTCGAACCAGTTTTCGCTCAAACACAAAAGGCAGAGACTCATAGCTATTTTTCAGCATGGCTGGCGGGTAGTTAGCCGCAACCAAACCCGCAGTATAAGCTTGCTGAATATAGGGATTTGTATTGAAGTTGAGCCTGTGTCCCAGCTCTTCCAGCACATCGAGAATTTCCTCAAAGGATATCTCATAGAGATCCTGCATATCGGCCGGATTACGTAACGGTAAACGATCGAGGTACTGATTAACATCAGGAGCACGGAAACCCGACTCACCGTCACGAGAACCGAAGGTTTGCCAATTGTCTTCAATCAACTCGCCCCGAATAAACAAAGGCACATCGAACCCGGCCATTACTGGAAACCTTTCATGAAATTCACTACTTCATCGTTAACCTGCTCGGTAGCTGAGCAGCTTATGCGATCGTCCTCTACTCCCTCTTTCTCGGAGTAACGCATAATGTCATGCTCTACATAGACGCTTTTTCTACCGCAGACACAGGGGGTGTCCCAATCAATAGTAATTTCATCGCCAGAGATAATACCTCCCCAGTGCGCCTCGTTCACCAAGTCATAAAATGCGGCTCGACCCGTCTGACGCCCCTCGCGCGGCAAAGGCTCACTGGTTTCAGGATCTAGAATAAACGGCACAACCCAGGGCATGATGTGATAATGCCCTTCTTCACAGGCCCAGTGAAACGCGCTAATTTCAGACATGCCGTAACCTTCCTGAATCGTATCGACGCCGGTAAACTCCTTAATCACGTCCATAAAATTATCAGGAAGCGTGAAGCCCTTGGTGCCGCCACCAGTGAGAATGGCAGAATCCTTTGAAAATACATTTTTAGCACCACGCTCAAGGCCCGCGGCTGAAATTTCATACAATATGGGGTAAGCGGAAGTCGTAAAGACCTTCTTGCCTTTCAACTTCTCAGCACACATGGCAAAGAAATCGCTCATTTCCTGCGGTCGTTTTGCTTGCATGGCAATAAATTCGTCTTTGCGCGCCATCAGTTTTGGATCGATCTCAAGACGATCCAGCTCTCCCCGCGATGCAGCTGCGCGCATTTTACTGGCCAAAAACATTAAGTCCGTATCAATGGGGTCATTATATAAAGCATGAAACCGGCTCTCGTCGCCACCGGTAAATTCAGTACGCAACAAGGCCGCCATACGAAGATGGCCTAATTTACCTTTGGCGTGGTTCGGCCAAATAACATCGACCTCCGGATTCATGTCCTCTTCAGTAGGCTCAACACCAAATGTCTGGAATAGAAAACAGCGCCAGATTTTCATCGTGTATCGAGCGCCGGCTTTTGATTTCGGGATTAACGAAATTGTGCCCGTCGTACCTGATGAGGTGATTACTTCAAGAGGTGTTTTCTCATCCAGTACATCAATCCATTGATCAAGACTTTCAATGCCAGTGAGATCGACATCAGATATATCGTAGCTGGTAAGCTTCTGTAGCCAACTTGTCATCAGATCAAAGCGCTTTTTATCAATCAACGAAGGTGGATAGGCTTTAAATGCCGTATGCGGGAACAATAGCGGTATTACATCATCCAGCTGATCAAGATTCTTAATATTGAGACGGTCGGCAAGATTCCTGAGAATTTCAATCGACTCGTAGTGCTCTGCAAATCGCTGCTTCATCGCCTCAATTTGCCACTGCTCCAACTCACTCCGGTCAACGCTGTGCATTTTTGTGATGGAACCTTCAAAAAAACCTAGCGGATCCGAGCGTAAGCTCTCAGCAATATGCTCTATGGTTTCACTCATGTCCTTCTCCTGGCGATTATCTTCAGAGCACATAGTAATACTATCGCGCCCCTGCTAGCATAGGACTTATGACTGAAAACATGGACAAAACGATTACCCCCCAGGACGAGGTAGAATTTGCGCATGTGGTTTTCTCTGGCCTTATTGGTGTTGAACCACAACCGAATAGCCTGAAATTGGCACGCCAATACTGGAACAGACAGTTTATCTCTCCGTGGGCGGATACCAACAACCCCAACACCGCTGGCTATGCCCGACGATTTCTCGACTCTCTCGACGGCTTAAGCCAAAACAGCAAATTGGTTCAGCGTTGGCAATCTCGCTTCAACGGCGACTATTACCCACAACCCGGCTTGGCAAAGAGCTTCATTTCTGACTTTATGCAGGCAATCCTGCATTACCCTCGCAGCTACCATGATTTTTCCTGTCATCGACAGTCCGTTCACTCAGGCCATGTTATGGACTTTCCGATACAACACCCACTTGCTGTGGACTATTGGACAGTCTATATAAGCCACGAAGGGCAAGCTCATCTAAGCTCTGACGCAGAGCAACTCATCATTTATCCGCACAACGTCCTGATAATGCCGCCGGGACAAACTGGCGCTGTATCACGTACGCAACACTCAGAAAAGTGGAACTACGACTTACTCAGTTTTCGTTCTACGTCGCTTTGGCTGGAATTGTTAGACTGGACCTTCTCTTTAGATAAACCCGCCATATTGAATATTGAAGACGAGCAGTGGCTTCGAATACAACAAAGTATTCATCAGCTGGAGCACACCACTTACCAGGCTGGTCACTATTCAGAGCGCCTGTGCCATAACTTGATTGAAAACCTATTGATAAACTTTCGACTAGCGCGGGAAAAAGACGTCAATCACTCCAACGAACTTGATCCTCGTTTGCAGTCGGTAGTGAGCCACTTGCTGATTCATTACCAGGAGCCCGCAGAGCTCACCGAAATTGCCCAGCGAGTCCGCCTGTCACCCAGCCAGCTTAATGCTTTATTTCGCAAACAGTTTGGTACCAGCGTAATCAAGTGGCGCGACGGATTAAGATTGCAAAAAGCCAAAGAACTGCTGATGTTTACCGCTTTACCGATAAATGAAATAGCCGAGCTCACGGGTTACCCCGACCCCTTATATTTTTCCAGAAGATTTCGGCAGCAGTATTTACTTTCACCTCGCGCTTGGAGGAATCAGGCGTCACACGGGTAACAGCAGTACAAGGCCAACGCCGCGAAATCAACACATGTACCTTCCTTCAACAATCCATAATTACATAAACTGTAAAAAAGGCTGTTTTTTACGGTCTTGTTGAACTCTGGAAATTCTCGATCCGAGAAAGACACTTTGATTTATGTTAGAGTGAACGCAAATGGACCGCATTATCCCTAACAACCTACTGAGGTACCAATTTTGAGCTCCACACTAAATACTATGAATCGATCCGTGATTATCACTTGCGCGGTTACCGGTTCTGGTGGATCTGCTATTAAAAACCCGCACTTACCTATAACCCCCGAAGAAATCGCTAATGCTTCGATTGATGCTGCCAAAGCAGGTGCTGCTGTGGTGCATATTCATGTGCGCGATCCGCACACCGGAGCGCCAAGCCGCGACCTGGAATTATATCGTGAGGTCGTTAATAGAATTCGCAGCAGCGATACCGATGTCATTATTAACTTAACCACGGGCATGGGCGGAGACTTATATTTAGGACCGGATAGCGCACCCCTGGAGCTTGCGCCAGAGACTGATTGCGTAGGGCAACTTGAACGCATGGAGCATATTGAAGATTTACTACCTGATATTTGTTCGCTGGACTGTGGTTCTTTTAATTACGCGCTCGGTAATTACGTTTATGTATCAACACCTGAAATGTTGCGTATCGGCGCGGCAAAAATGCAAAAACTGGGTGTTAAGCCGGAACTTGAAGTGTTTGATCTTGGGCATATATGGTTTGCCAAGCAAATGCTTAAAGAAGGCCTGTTGGATGCACCACCACTATTCCAAATTTGCCTGGATGTACGCTGGGGTGCCGAGGCACTGCCGCGTAATTTTCAGGCGATGGTTGATAATCTTCCCGATCAAGCCAACTGGGCCGGTTTCGCTTTGGGTGCTATGGAAATGCCGATGGTAGCGCAGGCGGCACTACTTGGTGGCAATGTTAGAGTTGGTTTAGAGGACAACCTCTATCTGGAAAAAGGCGTTCCGGCCACTAATGCACAATTAGTAGAACGGTCTAGAACGATTCTGGAACTTATGGGTGCCAGTATCGAAACACCAGAGCAGGCGCGAAAAACATTACAGCTCTAAGTGCTGAAGTTTCCAGAAAACATTCGGAAAAAAAACAATGATTGTTTATAAAGGTATTGTCCACCCCGGCTTATGTGATGTGATGGGACATATGACCACTCGCCACTATATCGCCATGTTTGATGATGCTTCTTACCATTTTCTTCATAGTGTATTTGGTTGGACTGGAGAGCAAGCTAAAAAGGATGGCGTAGGCTGGGCTGATGTACGGCATGTTATCGAATACAACGCCGAATTGGCTGAAGGAGATTTGCTGGAAGTGAGAGCGTCACTGCAAAGACTGGGAAATAAATCCATCACAGTAAATTATGAGATGTTCAATCTTGCTAATAACGAACTCGCAGCGACCTTGGAGAGCACCAGCGTACTGTTTGATTTAACCGCACGCAAAGCGATGGCGCTAAGCGATGATTTACGGCTGGCTGCCAAGAGTTATCTACCAGAAAATTGATCGACCCCCTAGCCTGCGAATATTTTGACTCAAACTTGCACTGCTAACAACTAAATCACTAGGTAGCGGTTAAAGTCAGGCTCAAATAAGATGCAGAAATAATTGGCGGAGCACCATTATTGTGCAGACGAATTCTTTAGTCGACTAGCTGAAATTCAATCGAACAAAAATCGTACAACTCACCTACTAAAACCCGGTGCAACTAGGCCTATTTGCATCTTTTGTCATTATTTTTAGCTCTGCCATGCCATTGCAACAAAGTTGGCCTAGTATTTGCTATATCTTAATTGTACTACCCCTCCTTAGGCTGCCTCGGCAGTCTTTTTTTTGCTCGGAGGAAAACAATGGGGGACGGAGCACTGGTCAACGAAAACGGGGACGGAGCATTGGTCAACGAAAACGGGGACGGAGCATTAATTACACATGGTTCCGTGTAATTAATGCTCCGTCCCCATGTTTCGTTATGCTCCGTCCCCATGTTTCGTTAATGCTCCGTCCCCCATTGTTTTCTCCATTGTTTAGAACGGCCAGATGATGGGCACTAGAGCTAGCGTTACCAAACCGACGATAAAGGTCAGCGGTAAACCAAGTTTGAGAAAATCGACAAATTGGTAGTCGCCTGGCCCATAAACCATCAGGTTGGTTTGATAACCAATCGGGGTAGAGAAACTTGCTGAGGCTGCCACCATAATAGTTACGGCAAAGGGTAAAACACTGACTCCGAGGCTCTCTGCTACGGCCATTGCAATGGGAAACAACATAACGGCCGCCGCCACATTGGAGATAATGGCCGACAAACCTGCCGTAATCAAAAACATCACAGCAAGAGTCGCCAGCGGTGATCCTGTCGCGCCATAAATTAAGCTATTCGCGGCCTGCTCTGCCAGACCGCTGTTCTCCAGTGCATTACCCAGTGCCAGTGAGGCCGAAATAATCACCAGTATATTCCAGGCTATACGCTTTCGCGCTCCACGTACGGTGGTACAGCCGGTTAGCACTAACGCGATGGCTGCCAGTACTGCGGCTTTAAACATCGACAATATGCCCAGACTCGCCACGGTAATCATCACTAACATAATAGCCAGGGCAATCCACTGACGCCCGGAGTGTTGTGGCTGAAACTCAGCGATAGGGCTCACCACAAGAAAATCCTTGGAGAAACGCTGCTTGCGCACAAATTCGGCGTCAGTTTCCAATAGTATGGTATCGCCTGGCTGTAATACTAGATCGCCAATGCGTTCTTTTATCTGTCTACCTGAACGGGACAAGGCGATGATCACCGCGTTGTAGTGTTTTCGAAAGTTCCCCTCCTTCACCGTTTTTCCCAATTCATGCAGATGCTTAGAAACAACCACTTCGACCAATGTCCGCTCGATCGCCGTGCCGCCCAATTTAAATACCTGGTCTTCTGCTGATACCAGGCCGCGGATCTTTTTAAGATCAACTACCGCATCGACGTTGCCCACAAAGACCAAACGATCGCGGCCGTGAATACGCTGCGATGGGTCCACTACCGCAATCAGCTCATCTCCTCGGACAATCTCAGCCAGATAGAGACCAGGCAGATGTCGCAGGCCTGCCTCTTCAATGGATTTTCCATCGATTGGGCTGTCAGTTTCGACTAGCATTTCCACTGTATATTGCCGCGCGTCTTCAAAACGACCGGCTGCTCCGGCTCTGGACGGTAACAACCACCGGCTAAACAATACAACAAAGGCGATTACAGCAATAACGCAAGGTATACCGACCCAGGCTAATTCAAACAGTGACAGAGATTCATCCATTCCATGCTGAATCATCATACCGTTAATAATGAGATTGGTACTGGTACCTATGAGTGTACAGACGCCACCAATAATGGCGGCGAAACTCAGCGGCATCATTAGCTGGGATGCCGGCATTTTCATCCGTCTGGCCCAATCAGACACTACGGGCACCATCATGGCGACCACCGGCGTGTTATTCAGTACAGAACTGAAAAGTGCTACCGGAATCATCAAGCGTAATTGCGCACTGACCAGTGATTTAGGCCGCCCCAAGATACCCTGAGATAACCAACTGACCACCCCGGTTGCATTCAAGGCATGGGCCACCACATAGAGCACCGCAACTGTGGCAACTCCTTCATTGGAGAAACCCGCCAGAGCGTCCTCGACACCCAGCACGCCGCCCAGCAACAATACCACTACACCACCGATCAGCACCGCATCAGCAGGCAGTCTTGAAAACATCAGCAGCGTAAAACAGCCACCAATGGTCAGCAGTGTTAGCCAGCTATTAATATCCATAGATTGCATCACCAATTTTTATTATGCAGTAGGCCATTCCAAACCCCTTTTTCCTATGGGCAGAAGGATAGCATATTGATGACAGTCTACAGGATTGAAATAAGAGGTAAAAACCGCGGCCCGAGGGCCGCGGAGCCGTTGCTACTAGTTCAGTGCAATTAACGAGCGGTTTTTATCAACGATTGACATACCGATGCCTCGTACCCGCGTCAGGTCGTCAACAGACTTGAACGGCCCATTGCTTTTACGATCCGCCACAATAGCCTGCGCCTTTGATTGACCAACCCCCTTGAGAGCGTCAGACAATAAGGCGGCATCCGCGGAGTTAATATTGACCTTGGCACTGACGGCAGCGCCTGCCTTGGTCTCAGCCGCATAGGCCTGAGGCAAGATAGCCAGAGATGTTACGGAAAGAAAAAGAGCGAATATAACGGTTTTTACTAATCGAATAGTCTGCATGTGTATCTCCTTGTGTATGCAATGGTCTCCATGACCACTTCCTATGCTAGACCTGAATTTCAATATCTGCAAGTCCTCCGCGTCAATATTGCTAAATCGCATTGCCGACTAAGTCACGCTTATGGTAAAACATTATATTGTCATATCATTACCAGACTCGAATAACCTGTGGAGTATTAGCCGTGGAAACGACGACCAAAACAGCCAAGGAAATTTACCTTGAAGTAAAAGCCAACCCGGCAAGAAAACGTTTCGGATTCGGTAACAAAGCCATTCTGGTCAATATAGACCCGCAGAAAGCCTATACCCGAACCGATCTATTTAAAACCGCCTACGAAACCGACCCCAGACAGCTGGAATACGTCAATGAACTGGCCAAGGTCTTTCGCTCAATGGAGTGGCCTGTCGTATGGACACATGTCGCTTACATGGAGTCGGCCGAAGACGCGGGTATCTGGGGTACACGTACCGATACAGAAGACAGCCTGCAAAATATCAAGTTTGGCTCAGTGCGCTCAGAATTTGACGACAGGCTGGAAATAGACCGGGTAAAAGACGTGGTTTATCTCAAGAAGATGCCCTCCGCTTTTTTTGAGACACAGCTGCAATCCTTATGTGTCTGGCATCAAGTAGATACGGTAATCCTCACTGGCGGTTCAACTTCGGGCTGCATTCGCGCGACATCGGTAGACTCTCTGTCACGCGGTTACCGCACAATTGTGCCCGAGGAATGTGTGGCCGATAAACATGAGAGCTACCACTATGCCAATTTGACTGACCTGTCATTGAAGTACGCTGACGTGCTGGAAGTGCAGGAAGTCTTTGATTGGCTGGCAAACCAGGCTTAAACAGGTAAATTGAACATCATGAAAGAAGATCCCGGTTTTTACGACTACTGGCCCTATGACCAGAGGCCCAAAATTGAGTGGCCCAATGGCGCAAAAATGGCGTTTTGGGTGGCGCCAAATATCGAGTTTTACGAACTCGACCCGCCGCCAAATACTCACCGCGCCGCCTGGCCTCAACCCTATCCTGCATTACCGGGCTATAGCATACGAGACTATGGCAACCGAGTGGGTCATGTACGGCAAATGGATCTGCTCGAAAAATATGGTATTCGCGGCTCGATTTCCTTGTCTACCGCCTTATGTGATCATCACCCGGAAATTATCGAGATGTGTGCCGAACGAAACTGGGAGTTTTTCAGTCACGGTATCTACAACACTCGCTACACCTACGGCATGGATGAAGAACAAGAGCGCGAAATGATTCGCGACTCAATTGAGACAATTTATAAACATACGGGTCAAAAATGTGCGGGTTACCTGGCACCTGCTCTGTCGCATTCTGAACTAACCCTGGATATTTTTGCCGAGGTGGGTACCGAGCTATTTGGTAATGAAGCCGGTATTTATACCTGCGATCTGTTTCATGACGACCAGCCAACTCCGGTACACCTGCGCAGTAACAAACGCTTTGTATCCATTCCCTATTCACTGGAGATGAATGACACAATCGCCTATGTGGTGAATAAAATAGAACCGCGGCGTTATGGCCGGCAAATTATGGATAACTTTGATCGCTTATATGCCGAAGGTGAAGAAAGCGGCACTATCATGTGTATCCCCACGCACAACTATCAAGTTAGCTGTCCACATAGAATGCGAGCCTATGAAGAAGCATTGGAATACATTACCGGTCACGATGATATTTGGGTCACCACGGGTCGAGAAATAGCGGAATATTTTATCGACAATTATTACGATCAAACCCAGCAGGATATTGCCGCCAAACAAGGGAGGAAAAACTGATGTCCCTTGATAAAAGCTATCTGGAATACCCTCATCGCGGTTACGGCATGGACCACGATCGCTATGACTGGAACATGCTCAGTCAACGCAAAGCCGTGCAATGGCCTAAGGGTAAAAAACTTGCCCTTTGGGTCAACGTGGGGCTGCAATACTACCCGTTAAATCAGCAAGGCAAGCCTTTCAAAGTACCCGGCGGCATGACTATGCCTTATCCGGACCTGCGCCACTATTCACTGCGTGATTACGGCAACCGGGTGGGAATCTATCGCTTTTTTAAGGCCTTCGACCGCTTTAACATCAAACCCACACTGGCGATCAATACACGCCTCGCCCAACGTACGCCCTATTTAATGGACGTCATTAAAGAGCGCGGCGATGAGGTCATGTGCCATGGCTACCATATGGACGCGCTACATTACGGCGGTCAAGACAGAGATGAAGAAGCCGAACTGATCTTTAGAAGTATAAACGAGCTACGGGACATTACCGGCCAGCAAGTCAGAGGCTGGATCAGCCCTGCAAGAAATGAGTCGGCTAATACCCCTGAACTACTGGCGGCCAATGGCGTCGAGTATTTTTGTGACTGGGTCAACGACGACATGCCTTATGCCTTCCGTACCGGGCAAGGCGAACTCACCGCCATGCCTCTATCCAACGAGATGGAAGATCGCTATATCCTGGTGAACAACCAGCATTCAGAGGACAGCTATGTCGAGCAGATATGTGATGCCTGTGATTTCCTGCTTAAAGAAGCGGAAACTCAGGGGGGCAGGATATTGGCACTCAATATACATCCGTGGTTATTAGGCCAGCCACATCGTATTAGTAAACTGGAGAAAGTACTGGAGTATATTTCGAGCAAACCCGAAGTATGGAGCGCCTACGCTGACGAGATCCTGGCTAGCTGGCAATCCCAGCAATAAATGCGACAGGAACTAGCTATATTCAGAATAGATTTCAGACGAGCTCCTGCAGAATGGCCTTCAGAGCGAGCTGGGGGTCATCGGCCTGTGTGATGGGCCTGCCTATCACCAGATAATCACTGCCATTGGCAATTGCCTGCGCAGGCGTCACTATGCGACGCTGGTCATCCGCCGCTGAATTGAGCGGCCGAATACCGGGAGTAACCAAGGTAAAATTGGGGCCCATTGTGTCGCGCATCGCCGGCGCTTCCTGTGCCGAGCAGACGATACCGTCCAAACCGCAAGTCTGAGCCAATCGCGCCAAACGCGTCACCTGCTCACTGGTATCAATCGAAATCCCTATTTCCGCCAGATCCGAAGCATCCATACTGGTCAATACGGTGACTGCTATCAGTAAAGGGGGCTTATCCATCCCTGCGAGGGCGTCAGCAGCGGCCTTCATCATTCTTGATCCACCACTAGCATGTACATTAATCATCCAGACACCGAGCTCTGCAGCCGCTCGTACGGCGCCGGCAACGGTATTGGGTATATCATGAAACTTCATATCCAGAAATACATCGAAACCCTGCGCAACCAGCGAACGTATCAACTCTGGTCCTGCCGCAGTAAATAGCTCTTTACCCACTTTGAGGCGACAATCCGCTGGGTCAAGCTGCGAGGCTAATGTTAGCGCAGGGGCTGCGCTGGCGTAATCCAATGCCACTAATACTGGCTTCTTATTGATAGCTCTATCTTGCAATATCTTGGTCTCCTGCTATGCCTTTCAATTGTCTCATTGAGCTCCATCGTTTACATGAAGGACAATGCCAAATATGATTCACCACTGAAAAACCGCAATCTTTACAGCGATAATTTGGCTTTTTATCCAGCCAATCACCCATAAGGTCTTGTACAAAATCCAGGTTGGTATGGACTTCACCGGTACTATTTTCAGCGCTAATTCTCAATACTTGCAAGACACCTTTAAGTGACGGCCTCTTGCGTACCTGCTCTACCACAAATTCAGCTGCTTGTTCCTTCGAGCACTGTTTTTCCAACTGCTGAGCCAAAGCCAAAACCAAGGTATCTGAAGGGTATACATCAACAAGCTTTCGTAAATAATCAATTAGTGACTTATCATCCCCCAGTGCCTTGTAGCAGTCGTAGAGCAGAGCCATGGCTTCATTACTGGTGGCGAATTGTTCTGCTGGTATTTGTCGCAATACCCCCAATGCTTGCTTATTTCGCCCATTTAGGCGCTCTAATCGAGCCTCTAGCAACATTGCGCGCAAAGAGCCAGGGTCGTAGCCGATTGCCTGTTTGAGGTAGCGCCTTGCACTGCTCCAATCCTCTGTTTTTATAGCCGCCTCGGCAATTTCACAGCAGTAATGCCCCATGGACATTTGAAGTTCAGTGTGAGACTTAATGCGCTGTCCCAACAAATTGCGAGGCAATAATTTATCGCCGGTAAGAATACAATTGAGCCAATCACGTTCTTCTTCATAAATTTCCAGCAAAAAACTCAGTGCTTCTTTTTCCAGCGCGGGATGTTTATTCACCGCATCCAGTAGCAAGCCCTCTGCGCGGTCGAACCAACCACTTTTAAGATAATCTCGTGCTAGCTCAAGGTGAGCGGTAGCGCGCTGTTGACGGGTGAGATTGGGGCGAGTCAATAAATTCTGATGAACTTTTATTGCCCTTTCAAGCTCCCCGCGCTTGCGCAGCATCTTGCCTATCGCCAAATGCATATCCAGCGTCTCAGCATTGACTTCCAGATTATCAACAAAGCTGTCGATCGCCTGATCCGGGCGTTGACTAATGAGGTAATACAGACCCTTGTAATATGCCGGGTCAATGCCGGAATCTTCTTCTTTTTTGGAAGCTTTTCGCCGCCCCACCCACCAGCCAATGAATAAAGCCAGCAACAACAGAACAAATAAGCTGAGATCAGGCATGCCTAGTCTCGGCTAACAACAGAGCGCAAACGAGCAATTTCTTTATCCTTGCGTTTGATCGATCCGGTATGTATTACGGTTTTGCGTTTGTGGCTGAGCATCATTCCAGTGCTGGCCAAAAGCCCACTGACGCCGCCCACTACAAAAGCGCTGACTACCCAAACCGCGACGGGAGCTTGCAACTCAAAAAAGAAGAAACTCACTTCAATGATCTGAGTATTCCCCAGGGCGAATAAGATCACAGATACTAAGGCTATCAATATAGCCAGTTTGATAATCAAGCCTTTGATGGTTTCCATCTATAATCCCCAAAAAAAACGGCATGGCCACACGACCATACCGTTTACATTTTCGATCTGCAATCTGCGGCTATCGAATACTCGACTATAAACCCAAAATCCCATCATTAACCCGATCTCGCATTTCTTTGCCTGGCTTAAAGTGAGGTACATATTTGCCCTCCAACTGTACCGTTTCACCCGTTTTAGGGTTACGACCCTTGCGGGGGGAACGATAATGCAGGGAAAAACTACCAAATCCACGAATTTCAATGCGCTCTCCTGAAGCCAAAGCTTCAGACATTTGATCCAAAATCCTTTTAACAGATAACTCAACGTCCTTGACGGAAAGCTGTGCTTGATTAAAGACTATTCGCTCTATCAACTCAGACTTGGTCATTTATCTCACTCCGATCGCGCAAACTGGCTTTCTATTCTAGCAAAAAAAAGGGCACCCAGACTAGTGGGCACCCTTTTTATTACTGCAAGCTAAATTAAGAGTCTTTCGAATCCATTTGAGCTTTAATCAAGTCACCCAAAGTCGTAGGCGCTACAGGCTCGGCCTCACGCATCGACTTTATAGCTTCTTTCTCATCTGCCATATCCTTCGCCTTAACAGACAAAGTCATGCTGCGATTTTTGCGATCAACGCTAGTGATTTTAACTTCAACTTCATCACCAACCTTCAGCACAGTACGCGCGTCTGCCACTTTCTCACGGCTCAGGTCAGAAGCTTTCAATACGCCTTCTACTTCTTCAGCCAGAACAATGATTGCAGAACGCTCTTCAACTTCCTTAACGGTACCCATAACTATCGCGCCTTTGTCATTGACAGACACATAGTTATTGAAAGGGTCGTCTTCCAGCTGCTTAATACCCAGAGATATACGCTCTCGCTCAGGGTCAATGGCCAGAATAACAGTTTCGACTTCATCGCCTTTCTTGAATGAACGAACGGCTTCTTCACCTGTGTCATTCCAGGAAATATCAGACAAATGCACCAGACCGTCGATTGCGCCGTCCAGACCGATAAAGATACCGAAGTCAGTAATAGACTTGATGTTACCCTTAACCTTGTCACCTTTGGCGAACAAGCGACCAAATGCATCCCATGGGTTTTCTTGACATTGCTTAATACCCAGAGAGATACGACGACGCTCTTCATCGATATCGAGAACCATAACTTCTACTTCATCGCCAACCTGAACGACTTTAGAAGGATGGATATTCTTGTTAGTCCAATCCATTTCAGAAACGTGTACCAGACCTTCTACCCCGTCTTCGAGCTCAGCGAAGCAACCGTAATCAGTAAGATTAGTTACGATAGCCTTAACCCGAGTCTCTTCAGGGTAACGACCTTTAATAGCAACCCAAGGATCTTCACCCAGCTGCTTCAAGCCGAGCGATACGCGATTGCGCTCACGATCAAACTTAAGTACGCGAACGTCGATTTCATCACCGACATTAACGATTTCGCCAGGATGTTTGATACGTTTCCAGGACATGTCAGTAATGTGCAACAAGCCGTCAACACCACCAAGATCAACAAAGGCACCGTAATCGGTAAGGTTCTTGACGATACCCTTAACAACCTGTCCTTCTTGCAAGCTTTCCAACAGAGCGTCGCGCTCGGTGCTGTTAGCTGCTTCCATAACTGCACGACGAGAAACCACAACGTTGTTGCGCTTCTTGTCCAACTTGATAACTTTAAATTCGAGTTCTTTGCCTTCCAGGTGAACTGTCTCGCGCACAGGGCGAACGTCAACCAGGGAGCCAGGCAAGAAGGCACGGATAGAGGCTACATCGACGGTAAATCCGCCTTTAACCTTACCGCTTATCATACCCATAACAACTTCTTGAGCTTCAAAGGCTTTCTCAAGCTCAATCCAGGACTCAGCCCGCTTGGCTTTTTCACGTGAGAGTTTGGTCTCACCAAAGCCGTCTTCTACGCTCTCCAGGGCAACTTGTACTTCGTCACCAATGGCCAACTGTATTTCACCGTTTTCATCCAGGAATTGCTCCCTGGGAATAACACCTTCGGACTTTAGTCCGGCGTGAACCGTTACCCAATCATCATCAATGTCAATTACAACGCCAGTTATAATTGAGCCGGGGGTCATATCAATGGTTTTTAAACTTTCTTCGAAAAGATCAGCAAAGCTCTCGATCATGAGTCCTGATACCTATAATTTCAACGGGCCTGAGGCCGCTCACACGTCACCAGTTTACGTGGGTTGGTTAATAAAGGTGAGGTCATGCAGCCACTGGTATCGCGCATAAAACCACCACCTGATTTTTTGTAGACAATGCGACTAGCTTAAACTCCGCCTTTCCGCTTCTTGCAGAACGCGTTGTGTAACCTCTTCGATACTCATTGTCGTGCTATCTATCCGGATTGCATCGTCGGCAGCAATCAAAGGCGAGGCCGCACGGGCTTCATCACGTTGATCTCTAGCCTGGATGTCCTCCAGAAGGCGCGGGAGACTAACACTTTTCCCCATATCTTTCAACTGCTTGTGGCGCCGCTTGGCGCGCTCTTCTGCGCTGGCTGTAAGGAAGATTTTGACGGCTGCCCTGGGGAATACCACGGTTCCCATATCACGACCATCGGCCACCAGACCCGGGGCACGAACAAAACCCCGCTGTAGGGTTAATAACGCCTGTCGAACCTCAGGATGGACAGCCACCTGGGATGCCGCGCTACCGCCCTGCTCAGTGCGGATTTGGCTTGTAATATCATCGCCATTAAGCCAAACGGCGATATCTCCGTTAGACTGTGGTGTAAAGGCTATTTCAAGGCTTATCGCCAACTCTGCCAGCTTTTCACCGTCATCCAGAGAGACTCCGGCCTGTTTGCCGGCATAACCCAGGATCCGGTATAGCGCACCGCTATCTAGTAAATGCCAGCCGAGCGCTTCAGCCACCAGCCTTGTCACAGTGCCTTTGCCTGCCCCGGAGGGGCCATCAATAGTGATAATCGTGCGCATTATTCGACCACCAGCCGACAACCGGCATTTGACGCCAGCTCGACAAAAGAAGGGAATGAGGTAGCCACATTGGCACAATCATGAATGGTCACCGCAGCATTGGCGCGTAAGGCCGCCATGGTAAACGCCATGGCGATTCGATGATCTCCGTGACTATAGACCTCACCGCCGCCAATAGAGCCACCATTAATGATCATGCCATCAGCGGTTGGCCTGGCGTCAACGCCAAGTATCAGTAGTCCGTCTGCCATCACCTGGATTCGATCACTTTCTTTCACTCGCAGCTCCTCCGCGCCAGTCAGTGTGGTCTGACCTTCCGCACAAGCCGCTGCGACAAACAATACCGGAAATTCGTCTATCGCCAGCGGTACCTGGTCTTCCGGAATATGAATACCTTTAAGCTGTGCTGAGCGTACCCGAATATCCGCTACCGGCTCGCCACCCACGGTCCGCTCATTAAGCAACTCAATATTAGCACCCATCAAACGTAGAATATTCACCACGCCAATACGTGTTGGGTTGATACCGACATGCTGCAGAGTGATATCTGAGCCCTCGGCGATGCTGGCAGCCACCATAAAAAACGCCGCAGAGGAGATATCCGCAGGCACATCAATGTCACATGCGGTGAGCTTTCCACCAGAGCGCAAAGACGCGGTGGGGCCATCTACGACCACTTCATAACCAAAACCTTGCAACATTCGCTCGGTATGATCACGAGTAGGAGCGGGCTCAGTAACGACAGTCTCGCCCTCGGCATAAAGCCCGGCCAATAAGACACAGGACTTCACCTGAGCGCTGGCCATCGGCAAATCATAATTAATCGCCTTCAACTGGCTCTGCCCGCTAATCTTTAGAGGCGGCCGGCCATCTGGGCCAGTCTCTATCTGCGCACCCATGTCACGCAGCGGATTGGCCACACGGTTCATGGGTCGCTTACTGAGAGATTCGTCGCCTGTTAATACCACGTCAAAATTCTGGCCTGCCATCAAACCTGCCAACAGGCGCATTGAGGTACCGGAATTGCCTACATATAACTCGCCTGCAGGTGCTTTGAGGCCGTGCAAACCTACGCCACGCACAACCACCAAACCATTTTTTGGACCTTCAATATCCACCCCCAAGGCCTTAAAAGTATTCAGGGTAGCCAGCGCATCTTCTCCTTCAAGAAAACCTCTGACATGAGTATCACCTTCAGCGAGAGCGCCAAGCATAATTGAACGGTGAGATATAGATTTATCACCCGGAACACGCAGGTTCCCAGTGAGCTGACCGCCGGGGTGAGCAAGGTATTTCACGATTATTCAGTCCTTATCAGGTAACTGTGACTGACGCTCGTCCATCAGTCTGGAAAAATGATCACGCGCTGACTTGGCGTGAGTAAATGTTGCGGCAATAGACTCAAGATCGCCTGTTTCAATTGAGGATCTTAATTTAGCCAAATGTGCGTCAAAGGCATCAATGGTTTCTAGTAGCGCCTCTTTATTAGCCAGACTAATTTCAGACCACATGGTGGGGTCACTAGAGGCTATGCGGGTAAAATCTCGAAAACCACCCGCGGCAAAACGAAAAATATCCTGGCTGCTATCAAGCCCTGATAGGGCATCTACCAGGGCAAATGCTAATACATGTGGTAAATGGCTGGTTGCCGCTAATACTCTGTCGTGATCAGGAATACTCATGGACACAACTTCAGCACCGGTGGCTTGCCACATCTTGCGTATCAATAGTTCTGCTTTTGCATCCGTCTCTTCACTGGGAGTCAAAATAACGCGATGGCGGTCAAATAAATCGGCTTTAGCTGCATCTACACCACTTTTCTCAGAGCCGGCGATAGGATGTCCCAATACCAAATTACCGGGTACCGTAGCTCGCTGTGCCTGTACTGCGCGATATATATTACCTTTCACACTCGCCACGTCGGTTACGACTGTGTCGGGGCCGACGCGGTCCAATACCCGATTAACCAATTCTTCAGCCAGTAAGGTCGGCGTGGCGACGACTACCACATCCGCATCGGCAAGCACTTCGTCAAGATCAAGACTAAAACTATCGATTAAACCGAGTTCGAGCCCGCGAGCCAGGGTCGATTCGCGGCGCCCCCAGGCAACAACCTGGTTCACCTGCCCAGCCTCACGCAGAGCGGCAGCCAGCGAGCCACCGATTAAACCCAATCCCAATATAACCAGTTTGTTTATCAGCATAAACGTTTTATAAAACCTTACTCAGTGCGGCCAGGAAAAAATCATTTTCTTCCTCTAGTCCCACAGAAACCCGTAAATGATCTGGCATGCCATAGACGCCAATGGGGCGCACAATAACGCCCTGGTGCAGCAATTTCTCGTAACAGGCTGTCGCGTCACCGCCTGCCACCTCAAATGTCAAAAAGTTACCCACTGAAGGAATATAGGACAGGCCCAATTTATCCAGACCGGCTTCAAGTTGGCTCAGGCCCGCTTTATTCACAGCCTTTGCTTGCAGTAGATAGTCGCTGTCCGCTATTGCCGCTTCGGCTGCCGCCAATGCCAGTGAATTAACATTAAACGGGCCTCTTACGCGATTGAGCAGGTCGGCCAGTTCTGGGCTTGATACGGAATATCCTACTCGTAAACCTGCCAAACCGTAGGCCTTGGAAAAGGTACGGGTGACAATCAGGTTGGGATATTGGCTCAATAAACTTATACCGTCGGGGTATTCGCTTTCATCGACATATTCAAAATAGGCCTCATCCAATACCACGACGACATGCTCTGGCACTTTATCCAGTAGCTTGCGCAAGGCTGCTTCGTCCACCCATGTACCGGTCGGATTATTTGGATTGGCAATAAACATAACCCGCGTATCGTCTCGAACCGATGCGGCCATTGCCTCCAGATCATGTCCCCAATTGCTGGCAGGCACCACAATGGCTTCAGCATTGGCGGCCTGTATCGCTAAGGAATAAACGACAAATGAATGTTCACTGATTACCGCGCTGGAGCCCTGCCCCAGAAACACTTGCGCTACCAGATCCAGCACATCGTTTGAGCCATTGCCCAAGGTCAATTGCGCAGATTCTATAGTCAGCAAGCTGCTGAGAGCCTGCTTTAAAGAAAAGGCATTGCCGTCGGGGTAACGATGTATATCGCTGCTATGACTATTTATAGCCTCCAGTACCGCGGCACTGGGGCCCAAAGGGTTTTCATTGCTAGCCAGTTTAACGATATGCGACAAACCGAGCTCACGTTGTAGCTCTTCAATTGGCTTACCGCCCTGATAAGGACTAAGCCCTTGCACTCCAGCGTTTGCCAGCGCCAAAAAATCACAACTCATAATACGGCTCGAGGATAGGAACCCAATACGATCAATTCACCGACATCAGCACTGATTTCTTCTAGCAGATCGCGAATATTGGGTTCGTCTATGTGTCCGCTAAAATCAATAAAGAAAACATAATTCCACTTACCTGTCTTGGAGGGTCTCGTTTCAATGCGTGTTAAATCCACGCCTTCACGATGAAACGGCATTAATAGACCGTGCAATGCACCGGGCTTGTTACGGGTAGAGACAATTATCGACGTTTTGTCTGCCCCGCTAGCAGGTACCCCTTTGTTACCAATAATAAGAAAACGGGTAGAGTTATCAGGGCGGTCTTCAATTTTTTCAGCGAGTTTTTCCAGCCCGTATAACTCAGCGGCCATATCGCCGGCGATAGCCGCAGAATGCCATTCACCCTTAACACGCTTGGCAGCTTCTGCATTGCTATTAACCGCTACACGGCGGATATCGGGGTAATGAGCATCAAGCCATTTACGACACTGTGCCAGTGACTGTGCATGCGAATAGATACAGCTGATTTTGTCACGCTGAGTGGTTTCTGATACCAGTAAATGCTGGTGGATACGAAGCTCTACTTCACCACAAATATGGACGTTGGCATCCATAAAATTGTCCAGCGTATGATTTACCACGCCCTCTGTAGAGTTCTCAACGGGTACTACGCCAAACTGCACCGCTCCCGCCTCTACTTCACGAAACACCTCATCAATGGCGGACATAGGCACATCGACAACCCAATGACCAAAATGTTTGATCGCAGCGGCCTGGGTAAAAGTCCCTTCTGGGCCCAGATAAGCCACCCGAGTAGGTTCTTCCAGCGCAAGACAAGCAGACATTACTTCCCTAAACAGGCGTGCCATAGTTTCGTTACCGAGCGGCCCCTGATTGCGCTCCATCACGTTGCGCAATACCTGAGCCTCACGTTCCGGGCGATAAAAAACAGGTTTTTCATCACTATCGCTAGCTTGAGCTTGTGCAATTTTCACTTCAGCAACACGTTGGGCACACGCAGCACGCTGGTTCAGCATTTGCTGGATTTGCTGATCAAGTCCGTCTATTTCTTCGCGCAGACCCGTCAGTTTGTCACCTGTATCTGTCATGGTGTCATCTGCCTATGCGTTATTTTTTTCAAAATCATTCATGAACGTTATTAACGCATCGACTGCATCTTCACCGACTGCGTTATAGATGCTCGCTCGCATCCCGCCTACAGAGCGATGTCCTTTCAAATTCAGTAGGCCAGCCGCCTCTGAGCCCAGTAAAAAGGCTTTATCGAGGCTGCTATCTGCCAAGGTAAAAGGTATATTCATAGATGAACGTGAGGCCAGCTCCACCGGATTGGCATAGAAATCACTGCCATCTATAGCGGCATAAAGTTTCTCGGCTTTACGTCGGTTTATCGCTTCGATACCCGTTAAACCACCTTGCGCCTTGATCCATTTAAAGACCAGCCCCGCCAGATACCAGGCATAAGTCGGCGGGGTGTTATACATAGAGTCGCCGTCAGCACACACCTTATAGTTCATCATTGTAGGAGTCGCCGCATGGGCCTTGCCCAATAGGTCTTTACGGACGATGACTATCGTCAAACCCGCAGGGCCGATATTTTTTTGCGCACCGGCATAAATCAAACCATAACGAGACACGTCGACAGGACGTGACAATATGGTTGAAGACATATCCGCCACCAACGGCACATTGACCTGAGGCTCCCAGAAAAACTCTACACCACCGATTGTTTCGTTAGGGGTGTAATGCAGATAGGCCGCATCTTCGCCCAAAGCCCATGTATCAAAAGCCGGAATAGTCGAAAAATTACTTTCTTCGCCGCTGGCAACCACATTGACGTTGGTGTAACGACGAGCCTCTGAAATAGCCTTCTTTGACCACTGCCCGGTATTCACGTAATCCGCAGAGGTTTTATCGCCCAATAAATTAAGCGGAATAGCGGAGAACTGACTGCTGGCTCCACCCTGCAGGAAGAGCACGGCGTATTCCTCGTTGATGCCCATCAGATCACGTAAATCTGCTTCGGCCTGCTCAGCAATACCGACAAACTCACTACTGCGATGGCTCATTTCCATGACAGACAAACCACGTCCCTGCCAATCAAGCATCTCTTCCTGAGCCTGGGCCAAAACGTCTACTGGCAACGCAGCAGGACCGGCACAAAAATTATATTTTCTATTCATTTAACTAAAACACCTTAAGTCATTGGGTTAATCGTTTGTTGCCTCAGGGCCTGCATCGTCGGTATCAGGTGTGGACTGCTCCGCAGGGGGTACTTCAGCCACCGAGGTATCGGCACTCTCTGAAGCAAGAGTTTCATCAAGAATCTCTTCCTCAACCACCGTTTCCGCGATTTGTTGTACGCCGACTAGCAACTCACCTTCTTTAAGACGAATGAGCCTCACACCTTGCGTATTACGACCCGACTGGGACACTTCATCGGTGCGTGTTCGCACCAGAGTGCCCTGGTCAGAAATCAGCATCATCTCGTCGCGCTCGACGACCTGTATTGCTCCGACAAGACTTCCGTTACGCGTACTGCACTGCTGGGCAATCACACCCTGGCCACCGCGACCACGCACTGGAAACTCTTCCACTACTGTGCGTTTACCAAAACCGTTTTCACTGGCCGACAGGATACAGGCACCTTCTTCGGGGATAATCAGTGAAATCACCCGATGACCTTCCGCTAATCGAATACCACGCACACCGCGGGCAGTACGACCCATAGCGCGCACATCACCCTCATTGAAACGGATACATTTGCCATTAGTGCTAAACAACATAATGTCGCAACCGGGGTGAGTTACCGCCGTACCCACAAGATGGTCGCCTTCATTCAGTTCGATAGCGCGCAGACCGACCGTTCGTCGTCGAGCAAAGGCAGACAATGGCGTCTTTTTCACCACACCATGTGCTGTGGTAAAAAAGATAAAGCGTTCATCTTCGTATTCTTCTACTGGAAGAATCGAGGTAATGCGTTCGCCTTCATCCAGAGCCAGCATATTCACAATAGGCCGACCACGAGATTGTCGACCCGCAACGGGGATCTGGTAGACCTTCAGCCAATACACCTTGCCTAAATTGGAAAAGCATAAAATCATCGTATGGGTACTGGCTACCAACAAGTGCTCAATGAAGTCTTCATCTTTGACCGCGGTAGCCGATTTACCCATACCACCACGACGCTGTGCTTGATAATCAGACAAGGGTTGTGTTTTGGCATAACCCAGGTGCGATAGCGTGACCACACGATCTTCTTCGGTAATTAAGTCCTCTACTGTCAGATCATGGCTGGAGGCAGTAATTTCTGTTCGGCGCTCATCACTATATTCTTCGCGTACCGCCTCGAGTTCGCCTCGAATCACACCCATCAATATCTCCGAGCTACCCAGAATTTCAAGATATCCGGCTATCTGCTCGAGTTTTTCACTGAATTCGTTAAGCAGTTTCTCGTGTTCAAGACCGGTCAGACGATGTAAGCGCAAATCGAGTATGGCCTGTGCCTGCACAAGAGACAGATGGTACTTACCGTCTCGTAAACCAAATTCTTCACCTAGATCTTCGGGACGACAGGCAGTATCTCCGGCTCTCTCGAGCATCAGAGTCACTGTACCGGGCTCCCAGGCCATGGCCATCAGCTTTTCACGGGCTTCCGCCTGGCCAGGGGACGACTTGATTAAGGCGATTATTTCATCGATATTGACCAAGGCTATGGCCAGCCCCTCAAGAATATGGCCTCTTTCACGCGCTTTGCGTAATAGAAAGATAGTGCGGCGAGTGACCACCTCTCGTCGATGGCGAACAAAATACACCAGTAATTCTTTTAAATTCAGTAGCTTGGGCTGACCGTCAACCAGCGCCACCGTATTGATACCAAATACAGCCTGTAGCTGGGTCTGGGCATACAGGTTATTCAAGACCACATCGCCCACTTCACCACGACGCATTTCGATCACAATACGCATACCGTCTTTATCGGACTCGTCACGCAGCTCTGAAATACCTTCGATCTTTTTCTCTTTAACCAGTTCGGCAATTCGCTCAATTAAGCGAGCCTTGTTTAGCTGATAAGGGATCTCGTGAATAATAATGGTATCGCGACGAGTCTTTTCGTTTGTAATAACCTCGGCACGAGCGCGCATATAAATACGGCCACGGCCAGTACGATAAGCCTGAATAATACCCGCTCGGCCATTAATAATGGCACCAGTGGGGAAATCGGGGCCAGGGATAAACTCCATCAACTCATCGATGGTAATATCTTCGTTGTCGATCAAGGCCAGACAACCGGCCACCACCTCACCCAGGTTATGAGGCGGGATATTGGTGGCCATACCTACGGCAATACCTGAAGAGCCGTTAACCAGCAGGTTAGGCACACGAGTAGGCATAACAGCCGGAATCATCTCCGTGCCATCATAGTTTTCTACAAAATCAACGGTTTCTTTATCCAGATCCGCCAATAACTCATGGGCTATCTTGGTCATGCGTATTTCGGTATATCGCATGGCAGCGGCTGAATCGCCATCTACCGAACCGAAATTACCCTGACCATCTACCAGCAGATACCTTAGAGAGAAAGGCTGCGCCATACGAACAATGGTGTCGTAGACAGCAGAATCACCATGCGGGTGATACTTACCTATAACGTCACCCACCACACGGGCAGACTTTTTATAGGCCTTGTTCCAATCATTCCCCAATACGCTCATCGCAAACAAGACTCGACGGTGAACCGGTTTGAGACCATCGCGAACATCAGGTAAAGCTCGACCGACTATGACACTCATTGCGTAGTCGAGGTAAGATTTCTTGAGTTCTTCCTCTATGCTAACGGGAAGTATTTCTTTGGCTAATTGACCCATTTTTTATCCGTTTTCCCCAATAAATAAGCGCCCATTAAAAGAGCGTCAAAAGTGGCAGATCAACAATCACGACCCAAGCCCCATAAAGCCGAAAATTATACCATATATCAACGTACTAACCCCACTGCATAAGTGAAATTATTAGTCTCGCGAGGGCAATTTACCGAATCGGCAATTTTCGACATTTTCGACGCATTCCAGCACCCATTTGCCGACAATGCGGCTATACTTGCCATTTTTAGCCGAATCGATCCAGAACCTTATGAGCGCCTCCCCGATAGCCATTGACAGCCTTATTAACGCACGCTGGATAATCCCTATTCGACCTGCCAATTGCGTCCTGGAACAGCACGCAATTGCGCTCGACAAGGGCCGTATCCTCGCCATTTTGCCGCAACAGGAAGCTAGCACGCTCTATGACGCTAAAAATCAGTTTGAATTAAACGATCACGTGATTATGCCCGGGCTAATAAACGCCCACGGACATAGTCCTATGACGCTTTTTCGCGGTATGGCAGATGATAAAAACCTGGCGGAATGGCTGAATGACGACATATGGCCTGCAGAATCTCGCTGGGTTGACTCTGGCTTCGCCTACGATGGCAGCGCATTAGCCATAGCGGAAATGCTACGCGGCGGCACAACCTGCTTCGCCGACATGTATTTTTTCCCCGAGGTCACCGCCAGGCTGGCACGTGATAGCGGCATACGAGCCCAGATAGCCTTTCCCGTGCTGGATTTCCCTACTGCCTGGGGTAGTGGGCCAGATGAATACATTAGCAAAGGGTTGGCGCTACATGATGAATTCAAAAACACTGAACGCGTCGATATCGCGTTTGGGCCACATGCACCCTATACGGTAAACGATAAAGCGCTGGAAAAAATTGCCATGTACGCCCATGAGCTGGATACCAGCGTGCAAATCCATCTGCACGAAACAGCAGCAGAAGTACAAAACTCGGTTAGAGAGACCGGCCTTCGGCCCTTGGCCAGGCTGGATTCACTGGGCCTGCTGTCACCGCGCCTGCAATGTGTTCACATGACGGAAACCAACGCAGATGACATGGCACTACTTGAGGCTCATCGCGCACATGTCATTCATTGCCCGCAATCCAACCTTAAATTAGCCAGCGGCGAGCCCAAGGTTCAGGCAATGCTGAAAAAAGGCATAAACGTGGCACTGGGCTCCGATGGCGCAGCCAGCAATAACAGCCTCGATATGTGGGCAGAAATGAAGAGCACTGCCCTGCTGGCAAAGTCTGTCAGCCAGGATGCATCGGCACTGCCCGCCTTCACAGCACTGGAAATGGCCACCATCAATGGCGCCAGAGCGCTTGGCATTGACGATAAAACAGGCTCGCTTGAGCCAGGCAAGGCCGCTGATATGATTTCAATCAATCTAAATCATCTCAATACTCAACCGGTGTACAACGCCATATCGCAATTGGTGTACTCTGCAAACAGTACGCAGGTCGAGCATGTCTGGGTCGCCGGGCAAACCTTGTTGGCAGATGGCAAACTCACCCAAATGGACCAACAGAAAATTATCGAAAACGCCTGCCAATGGCGCAATCGAATAATGGAAAAGCAAAACCCATGAAGCAGAACAGCAATAACGTTGATGCAGCAGAAATAGCTAAATTTGAAGCCCTTGCCAGCCGCTGGTGGGATCGCGAAAGTGAATTCAAGCCATTGCATGAAATCAACCCCTTACGGGTAAACTACATTGATGAACGCGCACCCGTAGCAGGCAAAAAACTGTTAGATGTTGGTTGTGGTGGAGGCATTCTTTGCGAAGGTATGGCGCAACGAGGCGCAGAAGTTACCGGTATTGATATGGGCGAAGCACCATTAAATGTGGGTAAACTACACTTGCACGAGTCCGGCCTTGACATCGACTACCAGAAATCCACCGCCGAAGATTGGGCAGAAACCCATGCAGGCCAATATGACATTGTGACCTGTCTTGAAATGCTGGAGCACGTACCAGACCCCTCCTCTGTCATTGACGCCTGTGCTCGATTGGTTCGTCCGGGTGGGCAGGTATTTTTCTCGACTATTAACCGCAACCCCAAGTCTTATTTGTTTGCAGTAGTGGGGGCCGAGCATATATTGCGCATGCTGCCCAAAGGAACCCACGAATACAGCAAGTTTATTCGCCCCTCCGAGATGGGCCGCTGGATACGTGCGGCCGTGCTTGAATTGCACGACATAACCGGTATGAGCTTCAACCCGCTAACTAATCACTACTGGTTGGGTGACGATGTCGACGTGAACTATCTTGTGCATACTAGCAAACCACTATGAACACCCTAAAAGGGATATTGTTCGACCTGGATGGTACTTTGATAGATACCGCCCCTGACTTTGTGAGTACGCTTAATACACTACTGGCCCGGCATAACAAACCCTCTGTTGACGCAGACAGCATTCGACAAACCGTATCCCATGGTGCACGAGCGCTAGTCACTCTGGGCTTCGGGATAAATCCGGAGGATGAAGGTTTTGAAGAACTGCGCCTTGAACTGCTGGATATTTATGAGGGCTGCCTGGCGGACTCTACCCGGCTATTTCCAGGCATGGAAGAAGTACTCGATCATATTGAATCACTCAAGCTGAGCTGGGGCATAGTGACCAACAAACCCAGCCTGTACACTGATAAGATCTTGAGCGCTCTTAATTTAAGTACACGAGCTATGGCTGCAGTCTGTCCGGATCACGTGCGACATACCAAACCTCACCCTGAACCCATGTACCTGGCCTGTGACATCATCAACTGCCACCCAACACAAGCCCTCTATGTGGGAGACCATAAGAGAGACATAGACGCAGGTAGAAATGCCGGTATGCCAACCGTTGCGGCGCGCTACGGTTATGTCGACAAGCCGGAACAGATTGAGCTGTGGCGGGCGGACTATATTATTGAGCAGCCTGGCGACCTTATAAACTTGATAAACGAGATCAGAAACAGATGAATAATTATCAGGCACCATCCGATTTACTCCAGCAGCGGGTCATTCTTGTCACTGGCGCCGGCGACGGCATTGGTGCCGAGGCAGCTCGGCAATACGCAGCTGTTGGCGCAACTGTCGTCTTGCTAGGTCGAACTATAGAAAAGCTGGAAAAGGTCTATGATGAGATCACCGCAACAGGCCACCCTGAGCCGGCGATCTACCCTATGGATCTGGCCGGCGCTCAAGAACAGGATTACGAAGAACTGGCCAATGTCATAGAGCAGCAGTTCGGTCGTCTTGACGGCATTTTGCACAATGCCAGTATTTTAGGCCGCCGCGGACCGCTTGAGCAAACCCGGGCATCGGTCTGGGACGAAGTATTACAGGTCAACCTGACTGCACCGTTTCTGCTCACCAAGTTCCTGCTGCCATTGCTAAGCCAGGCCGAAGATGCGGCCATCGTATTCACCAGTTCAAGCGTGGGTCGCGTGGGTCGCGCTTTCTGGGGCCCCTATGCGGTATCGAAGTTTGGCACCGAAGGTTTGATGCAAGTATTAGCAGACGAAATAGAAGCCACAACAGACGTGAGAGTAAACTCCATTAACCCAGGCGCAACCAATACCGCCATGCGCAGAAATGCCTACCCTTCAGAAAAACCGGATACCAACCCGGAGCCAAAAGATATAATGCCGTTATACCTTTACCTGATGGGACCCGATAGCCAAGGCGTACACGGGCAGTCCTTGGATGCGCAAGACTAACGGGTGGCTAGATTTAATCTTCGATCAATTTAGCAAAGTCAGGGGCACGCTTTTCCAGAAAAGCCATGATGGCCTCAACGTTTTCTGGTGAGCCTGCCTGCCGGTACATGGCTTCGTCTTCCACCTCAAACGCTGCGGCTATTGCGTCCTTGTGGGGAGCCTTTAAACAACGCTTGGTTTCACGCAGGGAGTTAACCGGCCACTGTGCCATTTGGGCGGCTTTTTCAAGAGCATGTGGCAATACCTGGTCATCAGCAAAACTGTCAGCTGCTATACCGGTCTGCAATGCGCGTTCTGCGTTAATCCACTCTGCGGTATACATCAATTCAGCAGCGCGTTGTGCGCCAATGTTTACCTGCAACAAATAGCTAGAGGCAAATTCGGGCACTACACCCAAATTTACGAACGGTAGACGCATGCGCAGTGATTCCCCCACATAAACCACGTCACAGTGAAACAGGATAGTCGCACCACCACCTACTGCCGCACCGCATACCGCACCGATCAATGGTTTTTCAAAATTCGCTATGGCTCGGGCTGCCGCACCAAATGGATGACTTTTGTCAGCATTATTGAAATCGTTTAAGTCGACACCGGCGCAAAAGTTATCGCCATTGGCAGTCAGCACAACAACTCGTACCCGAGGGTCTTCGTTGGCTTCTAAAAATATATCACGCAGGCCTTCCCACATAGGAATATTAAGCGCATTTTTCTTTTCTGGTCGATTCAGGGTCAGTATCAATACCCCATCACGATTCTCTTTTAACAATACATCAGGCATGAGTTTCTCAATTATAAAATGTGGTGGTTTCGTATAGTGGCGCGCGGTCTATTTGAGTTTTATTGGCCGCTACGGAGGTATCTTCATAGCCAAAGGACATACCAAAAAGACATTTAAGATCGTCCTGGATATTCAGTTCATCGCGGATGATCTGCGGATAAAAACTCAATGCTCCCTGAGCACAACTGCCAATACCATTGGCCATCATCGACAGCATCAGGGTTTGCGCATACATACCGACATCGGCGGCGTCCCGCTCGGTGGCGTTAGATGACATAAACAAAAATACCGCATGGGGCGCATCAAAAAATTCGTAGTTACGCAGAAAAGCGTCGAAACGTCCCTGCTTATCAGAGCGCTCTATTTCCATGGCGGAATACAGGGCCTTGGCTGACCCATATTGGCGATCTTTATACACGCCGACGTAACCACTGGGGTCATAGGGGTAATCCGGCACCATGGCTTCGCCTGTAACAACAGCATTGTGAATTTTCTGTCGCAAACTCTGCAATGTATCGCCGGATACGACAAAGCTTCTCCACGGCTGTGTATTGCAATTTGAAGGCGCCCACTGAGACAAGGTAAACAGGCGTTCCAGAAGTTTCTCCGACACCGCATCGGGCTTAAAACCCCGCACTGATCGACGGTTACGTATTGCTACCTCTACGGGCATCGAATTGTGCAGTTGCTCAGCGAAATCCATAGTCATACCTGTTTACTTTTACTTACCTTGAAAATTGGCTTTACGTTTTTCTTTAAAAGCCTTCATGCCTTCCCGAGCGTCCTCTGAAGCAAACACCGGGAACGCCAATTCATCTGATTTCAACATAGCCTCTGATTCAGGCACGTCTGCTTGTATCTCTCGCAGTGAGCGCATAATCGCCTTTAACGCCAAGGGGCCTGTCTCGCCGATTTGAGCGGCCAGTTTTTTTGCTTCTGCCAGAGTTTCACCTTTAGGCACCAGCTTATTCACCAGCCCCCAGTCGAGTGCTTCCTGTGCGCTGATATGACGTCCAAGAAGCAATATCTCTGCAGCAAGGCAATAAGGTATTTGGCGAGGTAATCGAATGCTGGAGCCCGCCATAGGATATAAACCACGCGCCACCTCAGTAACACCAAAGATGGCATCATCAGCGGCCACGCGAATATCGGTTCCGGCCAGTATTTCAGTGCCACCAGCAAGGGCATAGCCTTCAGCAGCAAGAATTATAGGTTTATTCGGTCGATCGTCCCGCAGCAATGCCTGCCAATGCAGGTTTGGTACTTCTTGCATCATTCGCTGAATTTCTTCGGCACCTTCACCACCACCATCGGGGCCTGCTTTTAAATCCATTCCAGCGCAAAAAGTATCTCCAACAGCTGTCAAAATTGCGCACATCAAACTGTCGTCTTCATCCAGCAGACGCCATGCTTTATATAGCCCCACCAACATACCGGGGGTAAACGCATTTTTCGCTTCCGGTCTGTTGAGAGTAATAATTAGCGTATTAGCTTCACGTTCGACAATACAATTATTGGTGCTTATATCCAATTGACTCATGGACTTTACTCCGTCTTAAAGCTGATTCGTATTTAGCAAAAGGCTAACGCCCTTTAAACTCTGCTTTTCGTTTCTCTTTGAATGCCCTGGGGCCTTCAACTGCGTCTTCTGAAGCCATTACCTTGCCCGATAGTTCTCGTTCAATAAGAAAGGCTTCTTCCATTGTTGTGCCGCTGGAACGTATGGCGCTCTCTTTGATAGCTTGCATCGACAAAGGGCCATTTTCACACAATCGTCGCGCGGTTGTTTCTGCGCAGGCAAGCAGCTCAGACGATTCGACTATTTTATTTATGATGCCAAGCCGCAAAGCCTGCTCGGCGTTAATTGGATCGCCGGTTAACATAATTTCCATCGCAGGCGCATAACCAATTTGACGAATCAATCGTGTCATTGAGCCACCACCCGGAACGATACCCCGCTTAACTTCTGGTAGAGCAAAGGTCGCGTGCGATGCGGCAATACGAATATCAGTGGCCTGAATAATCTCAAATCCACCGCCGAGCGCCAAGCCATTAATTGCGGCGATAACCGGTTTATACAGCGGCACATTTTTTAGTAATGCACGATCCGTATACGACAGGTCGTTCATAAACTTCTTTTCTTCTGCCGTCTCGGCCTGTTTGGCACCGGTAAACAGCGGAATCAGCGAACCAAGATCGCCACCGGAAGAAAATGCATCTTCACCGGTACCCGTCAATATGGCGACGCGTACACTGTCGTCCGCTTGAATATCTTCCCAGGCCTCGGCCAATAAAACAAAGGAGTTGGCCGTCCAGCTGTTCATTTTTTCAGGTCGGTTAAATGTGACGTAGGCGATACCGTCACGTTTTTCGTATAATACATCTGTCATATCAGCTGACCTTGGAATCGCCAGCCAGTGCAACTGCCAATGTGGTTTTGTAGTCTGGCTTACCGTTTGGCGCGCGTGGTACTTCGGCCACGATATGCAATTCACGAGGAACCTTATAACCGGCAATATGCTTGCGCACTTCTTCTTGTACATTGTTCAGGTCAAGAACCTTTTCGTGGCGCGTCGAGATGACGGCAGTCACCTTGCTACCAAAACGCTCATCAGGGGTAGCGACCACTAATGCGTCAAGAATATCGGGGTGGGACTTCAATGCTTCTTCTACTTCTTCGGGGAATATTTTCTCGCCACCGGAATTGATGCAGTTCGATCCGCGGCCAAACACCGTGATGGTATTGTCTTCTTCAAGCTTTGATTCGTCGCCGGTTAGCAACCAGATTTGGTCATCAACTTTAACGAAAGTTTTGGCAGTTTTTACCGGGTCATTATAATAGCCGACAGGTATATATCCTGAGCGTGAGAAGATACCGGTTTCACCGGGTTCTGCATGGCGCATAGGCGACTCGTGCTCCAGAATAACACCCATAAAGTCAGACTTGGCCACGTTACCCAGACCTTTATCTGCTTTTCGATTGCCGCTATCAAGACCCAAATTGCCCGATTCCGACGAGCCAAAAGCGTTGGTTAAAAACGCATTAGGAAAGGCTTCGCGGAAGGCGTCCTGCTTTGACTCGGAAAATACCGCGCCACCAGAACCTATGCTAAATACGGAAGATAAATCCCAGCGATCAGGGTTTTCACTCAATGATTCCAATAGTGGAATGGCCATTGCGTCGCCCACAATCGATATGGAGTTCACCTTCTCTCGCTCTACCAGATCCCACACATGTTCACCTCGAAGTGAACGCTCGTCATTTAGTACAACCATGCCACCAGCAAATAACTGGATACAGGCATACCACCAACACGCACCGTGCATAAGAGGCGCCAGCGCCATGCCACGAATAGGGGTTTCGGATACACGGCTGACAATATCACTTGGCTCAACGCAAGCGCCAAGAGGCGAAAACCACCCGCCACCACCCATCGCGGCAAAAAATACAGATTTATGTGGCCACATCACGCCTTTGGGCATGCCAGTCGTGCCACCGGTATAGAGGACAAACAGGTCATCATCTGATCGCTGTGGAAAATCTCTTTCCTCCGACTGCCCTTCCATTGCCGCTTCATAGTCTATCGATCCGATCAGTGACAGGTCTTCTCCGCTGTCGTCATCTACAGACACAAACGTGGTCATTTTAGGCGCCTTGGCGAGCACCTCTTTGATATGAGGAACAAATTCACGATTGTGAATACAGGCCACCATATTGGCATTATCAAAAATATAGAGCAGCTCGTCCTTCACATAACGGTAATTGACATTGATAGGCACCGCTCGGATCTTGAAGCAAGCCAACATGCCCTCTAGGTATTGGTTACAGTTATAGAGATACAAACCGACGTGATCACCGGCACCGACACCCTGGGCCGACAAATAATGCGCCAGCTTGTTGGCCCGCTCTTCCAGTGAGGAAAAAGTCGCTCTTTGCTCGCCACATACCAGCGCATCACGCTCGCCAAATGCATCAGATACCTGTTCAAATAAATCGGCCAAATTAAACGTTAAAGACATGCCATCACCTTGTATTCACATAGACCTGAAAGGTCACTAATTTTACTGGAAAACTACTTCTCGGAACTCACAACCCACATCGCAAAGAATTGCGCACCGCCACCGTAAGCATGCCCTAAAGCTGTTTTTGCACCCTCAACCTGATGATTTCCGGCCGTACCTCTCACCTGACGCGCGGCTTCGGCAAATCGAATCATGCCTGATGCGCCAATGGGGTTTGAGGACAATACCCCGCCAGAGCAATTCCAGGGTGTATCTCCACCTTCATCAAGCGATGTCACGCCATCCATCGTCAACTGCCAACCTTTACCTTCTTCAGCAAAACCCAGGTTTTCTAACCACATCGGTTCATACCAGGAAAAAGGCACATATACCTCAGCACAATCAATTTGAGCGCGAGGATTAGTAATGCCGGCTTGTTTGTAAACATCTGCAGCACAGTCGCGACCCGCCTGAGGGTTCACTTCTTCTCGACCTGCATACATGGTCGGCTCGGAACGCATAGCGGTGCCTTTAATCCAGGCAGGGTTTGAATTTTCGTCGACGAGGTCTTCATGCACGATAACCATAGCGCAGGCGCCATCGGAAGACGGACAGGCTTCCAGAAAACGAATGGGGTCCCATAACATTGGAGACTCTTCGACCTGCTCCATTGTGATATCCGGTAGTTGTAGATGAGCCAGCGGATTACGCGAGCCGTGCAACCTGTCTTTGGTCGCCACTTTTATGCCAACGTTATAGGGTGCCTCGGAACGACGCATGTATTCACGGATGATCGGGGCAAAATACCCACCAGCTCCGGCATTCAAATGTGGAGAGAATGGCAAGGGGTTAGACAATGCCCACATTGCATTCGACTCAGACTGCTTCTCAAAAGATACAGTCAGTATGCGTTTGAATACACCACTTTGCACATAAGACGCCGCTACAATGGCGGTTGAGCCGCCAACTGAACCGGCCGTATGCACACGTAACATGGGTTTGCCGTTGCAACCCAATGCATCAGTGAGATACAACTCGGGCATTACCACACCTTCAAACATATCAGGTGCTTTACCTAATATGACGGCGTCAATGTCGTCCCATTCCATACCCGCGTCATCCAGCGCATTTTGCGCTGCTTCACGAACCAGACCTGCTATCGATACATCCAATCTTTTGGTTTGATATTTTGTTTGACCAATTCCTACTACTGCAGCTAATTCAGCCATTATTCTGCCTCCAACACGACGATCAGATTTTGCTGTAAACAAGCGCCCGAGGTGGCGTGTGCCAGACCTCGTTTGGCCTGACCGGATACTATTCTGCTAAATACTTCACCAACTCGATCCAGACCCGCCGCCATCATCAAATTACCGGCGAGCACTCCACCTGATGGGTTGATGTCGGTATCCTCACTCAAACCTAATGCGCGTTTGAGAATGATTTCCTGATGACTAAACGGCGCGTGAAGCTCCGCCACATCGAAGCTACCCTGATCCGCACCAGCGGCTTTGGCGGCAATCTCGGTAGACACCGAGCGTGAGAGATCGCGAGCTCCGAGGTTAGGCGTTTCAATACGATGGTCTATACCTTTTATAACGGCATAAGGTTTACCCCAGGCCTTGGCCTGCTCTACCGTACAGATCACCATGGCAGAAGCGCCATCAGATACCGGCGCACAATCGTGTTTACGTAACGGCGATAGATAGTTGGGCTCTGCCAATAACTGCTCGACGCTGTAATCACCGGAGAGCTGTGCATTGGGATTATTTTTTGCATTTGCCCGAGAGCGTTTAACCACTTCGGCCATATCTGCTTCTGTAATGTCACCAGAATCGAGCATCACGCGGGCCTGTAAACCAGCCAGACTAATGCTGTCCGGCCATAATGGCGCGACATAATATGGATCCAGTTGCAGAGACAATACGTGAGGTAAATCTCCCGGTGAAGACTTGCCAAAACCGTAAATGAGAGCCGACTCTGCCTGGCCTGCCTGAATTTTTAGCCAGCTTTCGTATAACGCCCAGGCCGCATCCATTTCGACATGCGATTCTTTTATAGGCGGTACCGCGCCAAGCGCATCAACGCCTGATACAAACGCAAATGCCGCACCTTGTAGATAGTCGCAACTACCAGAGCAGGTAAAACCAACCTGCTGCACAGATTCTAGACCCGCATCGGCCAAAGCTTTCTGTACTACCGGCATGATCAGCTCAACTTCGTTTTTCGCGCCAGCATTACCCACGATCGGCGACTGTGCCCATGATACTATTGCTACATCACGCATTTTCGACGCCCTCCTCGTTGTCCAACGGTTTGAAGTAACTGATATTGTCCATGGCGTAATCCCACTCCGACTCAGGTTTCCATACTGCTTCCACCCGCATTCCCATTTTCACATCATCGTTATTACATTCGCTAATAAGATGAATAAAGGAAATATTTGCGCCATCCGGTACCAGGTTGGCAATGATGTACGGCGGTTTGATAGGGTTCCCAGGGATGGGAATGTACACAATCGTGAAAGATTGCACTGTAGCAGTATCAGCCAGAGTTACCTCTTTTTCGGTACCCACGCCACATCGTGCGCAAGAACCACGCGGCGGTACTAGAACGGCCTTACAAGACGGGCATTCCTGACCCACCAGTCGGCCTTTCGCCAGCTGGGTTAAAAATCGAGCCGTCGCCTCGCCTGCTGTAAACTTGTATTTAAGGTAGATGGGGGCATCCATCATAGTTACATCGGTGTTTTCTTCACTCATGAGGATGCTCCTTCAACCGGCTCGAAACAGCTAATATCAGTTATATGGCCGCGAGGCTCCTCCGCCCAACGGACCTTAACCTGCATACCGGTACTCATCAGTGCCTCATCAGCACAATCAACTATATGCAGCATAGGCACATCTGCGCCCTGTAATAAAATCAATGCATAAGCAAAAGGACGATCAAGAGGATGCGCTGGACGAGGCTGACTTACCCAACTCCAGCTTTTGACCACGCCTGTTTCACCTACTTCGACAAATTCTCCCATGACTTCTGCTGTGTCGGGGTTGTATTCCGCTGGCGGTACGAAAATCCGCCCATCGCTGGCGGTATTCCCGTAGATTGTCTTATTTCGCAGACCGGTGAAAAATTTGCCTACTACAGGTCCGGTAGAACGGGTATAGGTAAAGCCCATTTCAAATGCCTGGCTTAAAACCTCTGCTTCCGCTTGTGACATTAAGGATCTCCTCATAGCACTAGCCATGACGGCCAGTATCTCTTTAACAAGTAGAGGAAGTATCAATCAGAGGTGCAAGAGAGACAATGACATTCAGAGTCAGACTGACTGACAATAGTGATCAATTGCGGTAGCCAGAACTGACCACCGCAGGATAAGAAGAATAAGGAATGTCGCAGAGCGCAGTTGCTAGCGCGGCTTTTTACGCGCTCTGGTGGCATTCTGGGTCAGCCGTTTACGCTTGGCCTCTTGCCTGGAGTTTTGTTTTTCACGTTTACCCGCGTAGGGGTTTTCATGACCTTTTAATAGAATACGAATGGGCGTACCGGATATATCCAGAGCTTTGCGGAATATACCCTCCAGATATCGCTTATAGCTATCGGGCACTTGACCAACCTGGTTACCATGAATAACAATAATAGGTGGATTACTGCCCCCGGCATGAGCATAACGTAATTTAATTCGCCGACCGTTAATCATTGGCGGATTATGATTGGCCACCGCATCTTCGAGAATACGAGTGAGATGCGGTGTAGACAGTTTTCGCGTCGCAGCCTGGTAGGCGTGCTCTACCGACTTATACAAATCGCCCACGCCGCTACCATGTAGCGCTGAAATAAAGTGTGTTTCCGCGTAATCCAAAAACTTAAGCCTGCGATCCAACTCGCGTTTTATCCATTCACGTTGATCGTCTTCAATACCATCCCATTTATTCACCACGACAACCAATGCGCGACCGCTTTCAATAACGTAACCCAATAGATGCATATCCTGGTCAACCAGACCTTCCTGGGCATCTATAAGCAAAAGCACTACGTTGGCATCAGAAATAGCCTGCAGGGTTTTAACAATGGAAAACTTTTCGACTGTTTCAAACACATTCTTGCGCTTTCGCACGCCAGCAGTGTCTATTAGGGTATAGGTTTTACCGTGACGTTCGTAATCAATATAGATACTGTCGCGGGTCGTACCGGGGTGGTCATACACGATAACCCTGTCTTCTCCCAGCATACGATTAACCAGAGTAGACTTACCGACGTTGGGTCGACCGACTACGCCAATTTTTATCCCTCCTGAAAGATTGTCTACCGGACCTTCTTCGAGTGGCTCGAACCCCGCTACAACCACATCCAATAGCTGGGTCACCCCACGGCCGTGAGACGCTGCTATTGCATATGGCTGACCGAGCCCCATCTCGAAAAATTCTGACAGGGCCACGTTGGGATCTATACCATCTGTTTTATTCACCAGAACAAAAACGGGTCTATCTTGACGGCGCAGGTGATCAGCCAGCAGTTTGTCTGGACCCGTCAGTCCATCGCGACCGTCCACAAGAAAAAAGACCACATCGGATTCTTCTATGGCGACCAGAGATTGCTGAGCCATTTCGGCATCAATGCCTTTTTCTTCTCCGGATATCCCTCCAGTATCAATCAGGATAACCGGATATTCGTTGAAGCTGGCGTCGCCGTATTTTCTGTCGCGCGTCAAGCCGGGGTAGTTCGCCACCAAGGCATCACGCGACCGGGTAAGACGGTTAAACAGCGTAGATTTGCCAACATTAGGCCTGCCTACAAGGGCGATAACCGGCTTTTTCATTAAAAATTACCCGAGTGAACTATCACTCTATTCTTCTACCTGATAAGCAATCAGCTTTCCGCCGTTACCATAAACATACAATATGTTTCCACGGCTTAGCATATGCGCACGAACACCGCCGGATCCAAGTTTCTCACGCGCAACCATATGGCCGTCGACCTGTGAGAGAAAATGCACAACACCGTCGTAATCAGCAACTGCGACATAATTACGGAAGGCCTCAGGAGCATTCAAATTACGACGTGCCAGCTGCCCTTGAGTCCAGCGTACATTGCCGTTGGCGACATCCAGCGCTACCACCGTACCGTCGGTATGGCTGTAATATACATTACCAAAACCTTCGCTCAAGCCATTGACGCTTGATGCTTCCTGAAACCATTTAGCCTGCCCTGTGCGACGATCAAAGGCGGTTATTCTACCCTGATAAGAGACCGCGTAAACCATGCTACCAACCACCAGTGCCGGCCCTTCAACATCAACTATTCTTTCTATTTCAGACTGGCCTGAAGGCGGTGATACCTTCGCCTCCCAGATCACTTTGCCATCGGTTACCTGTATAGAAACCAGCTTTCCGTTGGCAAACCCGGCGTAAACAATACCGTCCGCGATAACCGGATAACTGGTACCCCGTAAAGTTAACACGGGCATATTGCTCTTATATTCCCAAACTTTGTCGCCACTGCTCGCGTCCAGCCCGATCAGTTTTCCACTGAAAGTTTGCACAACCACAATATCGCTGGCCGCCGCTGGTGGTGCAAGAATTTCACCGCCAACATTCGCAGTCCATACACGGGTGCCATCACTTTGCTTCAGTGCGATAACCTCACCACTGCTGGTACCGACTATGGCTAAATCGGCACCGATACCCACGCCACCTGAAATATCGCTGTCGACATCTCTTTTCCAAATTGTCTTGCCAGTATTACGATCCAGAGCGAACACATCACCGCCAGCTTCCGCCACATAAAGGGTATCCGCCTCCATGAAAAGCTCCAGTCGAGCAAAGGCTTTACCTTGACCGCTGCCGATACCGTTACTCCAGAGCTTTTTAACTTTAACCTCTTCATCAAACTTAATTAGCTTGGCAGGTTTCAGATCTACTTCATCATCACTTTTGTTTTTATCAAACATGCCACAACCGGACATGCCCAGGGCAACTAGCAATAAAATCCCAAACCGCCAAATAGATGTTTTAGTTATATTAGTCATTTATGACTCCTCGGCCTCTTCAGTAGTTTGGGTCTTCCCCTTTGGGGAGATACCCTCCAGCTTAATCGTTAACAATGGATTTTCCTGAGCGGATTGACCCGCCACAGCTTCCTGGTAAGCGGCGCGGGCTTTATCTATATCGCCTTGAATATAATAAATATCACCACGTAATTCAGCAAAAACCGCTGTAAAAGAAGACGCGTCTGCTGGCTGGGCTAGAACCATAGCTTCATCCAACTTGTTCGCATCAATGAGTAATCTGGCCAAACGCGCGCTAGCAGCCAGCTTCACCGCCAGTTCAGGTTGTTGCGCCAAAAGAGACCGAAGTTCGGCCATTGCGCCATCTCGATCGCCCTGCTCGGCCAACATTCTGGCGTTAATTAGAACTGCATAATGTTCCTGACTAGTACCTGCATAATCAGTTTTTAAACTGGCAACCAAGTGAGCCGCCGTGGCGAAGTTTTCTTTTGTGGCTCCATCTGCGGTTAGCATCACTTCTGATATGTCTAATAATTCTTGATAAACGCTAGATGCTGCCTGAGCGCTTTCCAAGCTATGATTCTGCCAACCTTGCCAGCCAAAATACAGCGCCACTGCAACTGCAATGGCACCTAAAGTGCCGCTGCCATTGGTTTTCCACCAACGCTTTATTGCCTCTACCTGTTCATCTTCGGTCCGGTAGGTATCCACTTGTCTATCTCCGTTATTTAGTCGTTTGTAATATTGACGCCAGTTCTTGTGCCAATACTGCTTGTTTTACTTGAATCTGCACCATATCCGCCCGGCGTAAAGGCTTAATGCTTATCAGACCCTGGTTCGCTTCATCTTCACCCAATATCAACGCCAGCCTGGCACCACTCTTATCCGCCTTTTTCATTTGGCTCTTAAAGCTGCCGCCGCCGCCGTGCACTATCATTGATAGGCTGGGAAAGGCGCTCCTGAGCTCTTCAGCGAGCACTAATGCAACCGGATACAGGCCTTCGCCGGCGATAATAAAGTATATGTCCGGGCTGTTATCTAATTGATCGGCAATAGTACCCACTTCCTGCACTAATAAACAGAGGCGTTCCAGCCCCATTGCAAAGCCAACAGCTGGCACCGGCTTACCACCCAATTGCTCGACCAGACCATCGTATCGCCCACCCGCACAAATCGTACCCTGAGCCCCAAGCTTATCGGTAACCCATTCAAATACGGTGCAATTATAGTAATCCAGGCCTCTAACCAAGCGAGTATTTACCCGATAGGCAATGCCAACCGCATCTAAGGCCGCGGTTAATCCGGCAAAATGTTGCTGTGCCTCGACACCCAGAAAATCCGACAGGTTTGGAGCGCCGTCGAGAATTTTCTGGGTATTGGAATCCTTGCTATCAAGAATGCGCAGCGGGTTGCTACCCAAACGTCTCTGGCTGTCTGCATCCAGCTCATCCAAATGCTGCTCAAGATAGCTTACCAGAGCCTGCTTATAAGCCGCTCGATCCTGCAGAGAACCAATTGAATTCAGCTCAAGAGTCACTGCCTCGCTGACCCCCAGCTCACGCCATAATCGCGCTGTTAGTAACAATAATTCAGTGTCTACGTCCGGGCCAGACATACCAAAACACTCGACCCCAACTTGATGAAACTGGCGCTGACGTCCTTTCTGCGGTCTTTCATAACGAAACATCGGGCCGCTATACCACAGTCTCTGCTGCTGGTTATGCAATAAGCCATTTTGGATACAGGCTCGAACACAACAAGCTGTACCTTCGGGCCGAAGTGTCAGGCTTTCTTCATTACGATCATTGAAGGTATACATCTCTTTTTCTACGATATCGGTCACCTCACCAATAGAGCGTTTAAAAAGATCGGTATATTCCACAATCGGAAAGCGAATTTCACTATAGCCATACTGACATAGCAGATCACTGACGGTTTTCTCTATAAACTGCCATAGAGCCGTATCACCAGGTAATATGTCGTTCATACCCCGTATGGCGCGTACTTGTGACAAGTCCCATATTCCTTATATTCGAATAGCCCGGCTAAGCCTGGGCAATAATGTCTTTATCTTTTTTTGCTTTAGCCGCATCAAACTCGTCGGCACGCTGGCGAATAACTCTCTCCAGCTCATCGACCAGACCTTCATTAGCAATCTTGTGGTGTGGCTTGCCACTCACGTAAATCAGATTACTCGGGCTTGCGCCGGTCAGTCCAACATGGGCTTCGCGAGCCTCGCCTGGCCCATTGACGATACAACCAATCACAGCCACGTCCAGTGGTGTGCGGATATCCTCCAGACGAATTTCCAAATCATTCATCGTTTTAATAACGTCGAAGTTTTGCCTGGAGCAACTGGGACAGGCAATAAAATTTATCCCGCGGCTGCGCAACTTGAGACTCTTTAGAATATCAAAGCCTACCTTCACCTCTTCAACCGGGTCAGCCGCCAAAGAAATACGTATGGTATCGCCTATACCATCGTATAACAGCATGCCCAGACCAACGGATGATTTAACCGTACCACCACGTAAACCACCCGCCTCTGTTATACCCAGATGCAAGGGCTGGTCGATCTGACTGGCAATTTGCCGATAAGCCGCCACCGCCATAAATACGCCGGAAGCCTTGAGGCTGAGTTTGTATTGCTGAAAATCCAGCCTGTCGAGAATATCGATATGACGCATGGCGGACTCTACCAATGCCTCGGGTGTCGGTTCTCCGTACTTACGCTGTAAGTCTTTCTCAAGAGAGCCCGCATTCACCCCAATACGAATCGGAATATTATTATCTCGGGCACAATCAATCACTTCCCGAACCCGGTCTTCGCGGCCGATATTACCGGGATTAATTCGCAGACAGTCAACACCTAGCTGGGCCACGCGCAAAGCAATTTTATGGTCAAAGTGGATGTCCGCTACCAGCGGCACATTGACCTGCTGACGAATTTTACCAAAGGCTTCAGCAGCATCCATACTAGGCACAGATACTCTAACTATATCGGCACCCGCATCAGCAATACGATTTATCTGTGCCACCGTAGCAGCCACATCACAGGTTTCGGTATTGGTCATACTTTGTACGCTAATCGGAGCATCACCTCCCACCGGTACATTACCCACCATTATCTGGCGAGATACTCGACGTTTGATGGGTGATTCATCATGCATCAGGATTCCGCCCCTATTGTGACTTTGGCGGAGTTGTTTTCCGTTCCTTTCAAAAGCACCAATTTGCCACCAAAAAATACCTCTACCATCGCGACATCACCAATAACCAAGCGATAAGGAGGCTCACCGCTGAGCAAGACTTCATCGCCTGCCATTTTATTATCGGCGATGAGTATTCTTTGTGCTCTATCTTGAACTTCAACCCAGCAATCACCGGTAAAGCGCAATAATAAATCGTCTCCAATCGGTGCAAGCTGAATATCACCGGTCTCCATCTCATCCTGACCAAAAGGCAGCAGACCAGGATCATCCATCGCTATGGCCGCCATCTCATCATCAATTTGGGTGCTTAGCGACTCGTCAGTGGGGATAGTAGAATCCTGATCTTCGCTGCTTTTTATCACAGTAAATACCAGCAGCCCTATCAGCAGTGATAATACTACGACCGCAGCCTGCCATTTCATCTTCACCGGAAAACGGGGCTTGCCAACGCTACTGTGGATTTGAACAATCACTTCCGGTTGTTCAAGTTGCACTAATAAACCGTCAGTGTCCAAATTGAGGCGCTGGGCACAAGAACGAATATAGCCACGAGCAAACATTAGGCTCCTAATGGACTGGTAATTACCGCTTTCTAACTCAGAAATATACTCGTGAGGCATTCTCAGCTCGTCGGCCAGCTGGGCCGGACTTAAATCGGCTTTCTCTCGACCGGCCAATAACGCCTTTCCAACTCGCTGCCTGGGCGTATCAGACAGAGCCTCTTGCTCAGGATTCGCTGCTGTATTCACTGACGTACTCTTTATACTCATCTGACTCCGGGTACAGGTTCTTCAGCGCTAGCGTATAGCTGGCCAAGGCGTCTTTATCACTTGACTTAAGAGCTATTTTTATACCAATTAACAGGCCGCGGGGATTCTGCCGCGACACTTCAGCTCGATAGGCATTATAAAAACGTTCAGCTTTCACAACGCTATTCTGAGCGATATATATATCAGCCAACTCCAGCATCGGAGCAGGATAACCACGATCCAGTGCCAAAGAACGCTCAAAAGCGTATTCAGCGCCAGTCACATTATCTAATTTGAGCTCACACAAACCCAAACTCATAAAGGACGCAGCACGCCGCTCATAAAGCAGGTCTGCGGTAACCACTTCAAATTGACTACGAGCCTCGTCGTAACGCCCTTGCTTGTAAAGAAATACACCATAATTATTACGGGCTGAACTTAACTCGGGATCTATCTCTATCGCTTCACGATAATGCACGTCGGCCTGATCAAAATCCATTCGGATCTCAAAAGCATAGGCCATGACACTATGGACCTCAGCATACTGATCACCGCCGGTATCCAGGGCTACGCGCAAATGTCTCAGAGCATTATCAGAGTCTCCCCTGCTAAGGTATTCTCTTGCCGCAGTCACTGAAGACTGGACGGCCTGCTCGTCATTTATTTTGTCGCTATAGCCTCTCTCATTGGTGGTAGTGGTAACGCAAGCTGCCAGAAAAACCATCAAAAACAAGGCTATTAGCCCTTTTGTATGTTTCATACCACCTGTCGACATATCTTGTGCTCCCTTAACCCTTATAGTGAAACCAAGCGTATCACGTCCGCTGCGTGCTTTTGTTGATATCGTTCGCTACGCCGAGTTTTATCCGCTACCTGGCCGACTAACTGGCCGCAGGCCGCATCGATATCCTCACCACGTGTGGTTCGTACGGTCACTATATAACCCGCTTCAAATACAATTTTTTGAAAACGGTCAATTCTGTTGTTACTCGGCCTTTCATAAGACGACAAGGGAAAGGGGTTAAAGGGAATAATGTTAATTTTACACGGGGTATCTTTTAATACATTTATCAACTCACGAGCTTGATCATCTGAGTCGTTTACACCCTTGATCAGGGTATATTCAATGGTCACTACTCGACGCCGGTCTGGCAGACTGTCCATATACTTGTGGACGGCCTCCAACAAGCGTTTGATAGGATACTTGCGGTTTATCGGCACCAGCTCGTTACGTAATTCATCATTAGAAGCATGCAAGGATATAGCCAGAGACACATGAGTCTGGCCCGCCATTTTTTCCAATGCAGGCACCACACCTGAGGTGGATAGGGTTACTCTGCGCTTTGAAATACCGTAACCACAGTCATCCATCATCAAATGACAGGCGTCCATCACGTTGTTGTAATTGAGTAATGGCTCGCCCATACCCATAAAGACTACATTGGTCACGACACGGCCATCACCACCCAAAAAGGAATTCAGACTTTTACGTGCCAGCCACACCTGACCGATAATCTCGGCACAACTCAGGTCGCTTTGAAAACCCTGCTTGCCGGTCGAACAAAAACTGCAATCCAGGATGCAACCCACCTGGGACGATACACACAGCGTACCTCGAGCCTTTTCGGGAATATACACCGTCTCGATAAGACCACCGCCATCAACCCGCACAATCCACTTGCGCGTACCATCTACCGAATCATGTTCACTCACCACTTCGGGAGGACGAATTTCGGCTATTTCAGATAATTTGATACGTAAGGGTTTGGCCAGGTCCGACATTTCATTAAAATCGGTCACACCACGCAGGTGCACCCATTTCATAATTTGATTGGCGCGAAAAGGTTTCTCCCCATGCTCAGCGAGAAAAGCCTTTAATCGCGCTTGCGTCATGCCAAGCACATTGACCTTGCTCTCAGCGGTCACTTTCTCTGAGACGAAATGATCAGTATCTGCTTGCATATCAGCCATTTTTTATCACCTAACGACTGCAGATATCTTCGGCAGAGAAGAAATAAGCGATCTCGCGCGCCGCTGAGTCAGTAGAATCGGAGCCGTGAACAGCATTGGCGTCGATTGAAGAAGCAAAATCCGCACGAATAGTACCTTCTGCGGCCTCTGCTGGGTTGGTAGCGCCCATAAGGTCACGATTTTTAAGTACCGCGCCTTCTCCCTCAAGAACCTGAACAACTACCGGTCCAGAAGTCATAAAGGCCACTAAATCGTTAAAAAACGGACGACCGTTGTGCTCAGCATAAAAGCCTTCGGCTTGGGTGCGAGACAGTTGCTGAAGCTTGGCAGCAACAATTGTCAGGCCATTGCTTTCAAAGCGTGAGTAAATTTTACCAATGATGTTCTTTGCTACAGCATCAGGCTTGATAATTGACAGGGTACGTTCGACCGCCATGCGGGTAATCTCCATAAAACAGTTAATCATTAAGGGCCGAGACCCACAGGAAAATAGCGCGCAAATTATACGTTGTTTATGCCAGAAAAACCATGTAAAAAGAGCCACTTAGCCAAAACCAGCCAAGCGGCAAAACAAGAAAAACCCAGTAAATCAGTTCAACTCATCAATCCAGGCTGCCTGAATGGCCTCCAGTATCTTCTCACCACAGCGTTCTGGATCGCCCTCAAAGCCATTAATAGCTAGAACCCAATCCCTTAGGTCGGTAAACCGAACGTACTGAGGGTCTACATCGGGATGTAGTTCTGTTAAATCTGCGGCTATATCGTAAACATCCGTCCACTGCATTTGATCACCTTAACGTTTGTGCTCAGACACCATATTGATGGTGTATTTGGGGATTTCGATAACCAGGTCACTGTCTGTAACAATCGCCTGGCAACTCAGGCGAGATTCGGGCTCAAGCCCCCAGGCCTTATCCAGGTAATCATCTTCCAGCTCATCCGCCTCAGCCAAAGAATTATACCCCTCCCGGACCACGATATGACAGGTCGTGCACGCACACGACATCTCGCAGGCATGCTCAATATCTACACCGTTGCGCAGTAAGTTTCGACACACGCTTTCTCCAGACTCAGCCTCAATTACCGCGCCCTCCGGACAGAGCTCATGATGGGGCAATACCACTATTTGGGGCACTTATTACTCCTCAAGTTCTTCAATATTTTGCCCTGTAAGGGCACGATTAATACTCACATCCATGCGTCGCTGGGCGAACTCTTCGCTTGCCCTGCCCAGAATCTCAACGCCCTGGGTGATTTCCGCGGTTGTGCCTCTGCCTTTAAGATCCTGCAGTCGCGCCATACCTTCTTGCAGCAGCGCTCTCTCTTCTTCACTCAACAGACACTCACCGTCCTGTTCCAGTGCGGCAGAAAGCCCCTCAAGCAAACGCTCGGCCTCCAATTTTTGCTCAGCTAATGCTCTCGCCTCCTTGTCCTCTCCGGCGTACTGAAAAGAGGACTTAATCATTTCAGCGACGTCCTGATCACTCAGTCCGTAAGAAGGTTTGACTTGAATACTTGCCTGAGCCCCGGTAGATACCTCGGTCGCAGAGACATTAAGCAGGCCATCCGCATCCACCTGAAACACGACTCGAATACGCGCGTTGCCAGCAACCATCGGTGGGATACCGCGCAATTCAAAACGCGCCAAGGAGCGACAGTCATCAACCAACTCACGCTCCCCCTGCACAACATGAATAGCCATAGCTGTCTGACCATCTTTAAAGGTGGTAAACTCCTGCGCCATTGCCACCGGTATCGTGGTATTGCGATGAATCACTTTTTCGACCAAACCACCCATGGTTTCCAGACCCAACGAAAGAGGAATAACGTCCAATAACAGGAGATCATCACCCGATTTGTTTCCAACCAATACCTCCGCCTGCGAAGCGGCACCAATAGCGACGACCCTATCAGGATCAATATTAGCCAAAGGCGTTTTGCCAAATAGTTGCTCTACTTTCTGCCTGACCAGCGGCACGCGAGTGGAACCACCCACCAGCACAATGTCGTCAATGTCACCGGCCTGAACATCCGCATCTCTCAGGGCCCGACGACAAGCTTTAACGGTACTAGCAATGATAGGCCCTGCAAGATGTTCAAATTGATCGCGAGTTAATACGCCTTTCCAATCAAGCTCTTCAACCTCAACACTAACGGAGTCAACATCGGTTAATTGTTCTTTTACTTGCCGCGCAAGCAACAGCAGCTTGCGCTGCAGGGAATGATTAAGCACTGCGGGGCCACCGGCCTGGCTGACTATCCATTCCGCTATTGCATGGTCGAAATCATCGCCGCCCAAGGCGGAATCACCGCCAGTAGACAATACTTCAAAGACGCCACGGGTAAGCCGCAGTATTGAAATATCGAAAGTGCCACCGCCCAGGTCATAAACGGCGGTAATGCCTTCTGCCGCTGTATCCAAACCGTAGGCCACTGCAGCCGCAGTGGGCTCATTAAGCAGACGTAAAACATGCAACCCTGCCACGGCCGCCGCATCTTTTGTCGCCTGACGCTGGGCGTCATCAAAATACGCAGGCACGGTAATCACCGCACCATCTATCTCGGCATCCAGGCTTAGCTCGGCTCTCACCTTAAGCACTTTAAGAATTTCAGCAGAAATGGCCACAGGGCTTTCATCACCCATTCGGGTCTGGATTTTTGGCATACCGCCGCTGGCGGCGACAAAATTATAAGGTAAGTCCTGGCCAAGTCGTTTGACGTCATCAATACCTCGACCCATAAGACGTTTAACCGAAAAAATGGTATTTAGAGGGTCTGATACAGCCTGATCACGAGCGACTTTGCCAACGGTAATACCGTTTTCGCCATAATGCACAACAGAGGAAAGTAAATGTTCGCCGCTGGCATCGGGCAGCGTCTCAACGCTCGCACCCCGCGTGGTAGCAACAAGCGAATTGGTGGTACCCAGATCAATGCCTACCGCGATTTTACGCTGGTGGGGCTCAGGTGATTGACCCGGTTCTGAAATTTGAAGTAATGCCATGAAGGATATCCGAACCCCGTAAATTAAATCAGTACGTCGTCTTCCATATCTTCAGCCTGGGAGATCAACTTGAGTATAAACTGCATTTTACTGATGATTTTACGGGCTGTATCAAAATCTTTTGCTTCGTAAAGCAAACCAAAATGCTGTTCCAGTGCTTGTAGATCTTGTCTACGCGCATGGATAAAGTGCTCGAGCACAGCTACGGACTGCCTCTCGCCACCTAAACTGCTAAGCTCTTCGCGCAGCTCCATTTGCTCCATCAAAAAAACCGGATCACTGCCAAGATTATCTTCTTTGGAGGTTTCGCCCGCTAATTCTAACAAATACTTGGCTCGACCGACCGGAGAGCGCAAGGCCTCCAGTGCCTGATTAGTATATGAAGCATATTGCATGGCAATACGCTGATCTCTCTCGGATTGACTGGCATAACGATCAGGGTGAATATGTCGCTGCAAATTGCGATATGCCACCATCAAAGCCTGCGAATCAACCTGATAGGCCACAGGCAATCCAAACAAATCAAAATAGTTAGTCGAAATATCCACTCGGTAAGGCTCTCAGGTCTAAACCTGAAAACTCTCTCCGCAACCGCATTCGCCAGTGACATTAGGATTGCGAAAACGAAATCCTTCATTGAGCCCTTCGCGAATGAAATCCATTATCGTGCCATCAATGTAGACCAGGCTCTTGGGATCAACAAATACCTGTACCCCGAAGTCCTCGAAAATTGAATCTTCGGTTTCCGGCGCATCGACAAACTCAAGTACGTAGGCCATACCTGAACAACCCGTTGTTTTAATACCTACTCGAATACCCTGGCCACTACCACGTTGCGCCAATTGCTGCTCAACATGCTCTGCTGCAGCCTCAGTCAGGGAGATTGCCATTACAGCTCCTTAAATATTCTAGCTATTGCGCTTGCTTTTCAGATCATCAATTGCCGCTTTAATCGCATCTTCCGCAAGCACCGAGCAATGAATTTTAACAGGAGGAAGAGCTAATTCCTCAGCAATATCGGTATTTTTTATCAACCGAGCTTCATCAAGGGTTTTGCCCTTTACCCACTCCGTCAGCAGGGAACTGGACGCTATAGCTGAACCACAGCCATAGGTCTTGAACTTGGCATCTTCTATAATGCCATCATCGTCAACGCTAATTTGCAGACGCATGACGTCACCACAGGCCGGAGCACCAACCATTCCGGTACCGACATTTTCTGACTTTTCGTCAAGACGCCCTACATTGCGAGGGTTTTCGTAGTGATCCAATACTTTATCGCTATATGCCATTTTCTCTTCTCCAAGGTTACACGCAGTAACTCTCTATAACTTAATGCTCAGCCCACTGAACTGAATCCAAATCGATACCATCTTTGAACATATCCCACAAAGGAGAAAGCTCACGTAATCTAGTCACCGCCAAGGTGATTTGCCCAATAGCATGATCTATCTCTTCTTCGGTGGTAAACCGCCCAATCGAAAAACGAATAGAGCTATGCGCCATCTCATCGTTCAAACCCAGCGCTCGCAGCACATAAGACGGCTCCAACGATGCCGAGGTACAGGCTGAACCGGAAGAAACTGCCAGATCTTTCAGCGCCATAATCAAGGACTCACCCTCTACAAAGGCGAGGCTGACATTAAGTGCACCGGGAATACGTTTTTCGTCATGGCCATTAAGATACACTTCCTCAAGATCCTTGACGCCATTCCACAGGCGCTCTCGCAAAGCAATAATACGCGCAGAATCCGCCTCCATATCAGCCTTTGCAATAGCACAGGCTTCGCCCAAACCCACTATTTGGTGAGTTGCCAGAGTTCCAGATCGCATGCCACGCTCATGACCACCACCATGCATTTGAGCTTCCAGTCTAACGCGAGGTTTACGCCGCACATACAGCGCACCAATACCTTTGGGCCCGTATATCTTATGTGCAGACATAGACAATAAATCGACTTTCATCACAGCCAAATCAACAGGAATTTTACCGACACTCTGGGCGGCATCAACATGAAAAATAATACCGCGCTCACGGCAGATCTCACCCATTGCGGCGATATCATTGATTGTGCCAATTTCGTTATTTACATGCATAACGGAAACAAGGATTGTATCTTCCCGAATTGCCGCTTCGAGACTTTCAACACTGATTATGCCCTGGTTATCTGGCTGTAAATAACTGACCTCGAAGCCTTCTCGCTCGAGTTGGCGGCAGGTATCCAGAACCGCCTTATGCTCGATACTTGAGGTAATTATGTGCTTGCCTTTGCCCGAGTAAAAGTGTGCCGCACCCTTTATCGCCAAATTATCGGATTCTGTTGCACCGGAGGTAATAACAACCTCCCGGGGATCGGCATTAATCAAATCGGCCACCTGGCGCCTGGCGTTTTCTACCGCTTCTTCAGCTTTCCAGCCAAAAGCATGTGACCTTGAAGCCGGATTTCCGTAGTTACCATCTGGGCATAAGCAGGCTATCATTTTCTCTGCAACCCTGGGGTCAACAGGTGTCGTGGCTGCGTAATCAAGGTAAATGGGCAATTGCATCGAATACTCCATAATTCGTCTATTTAACCAACCTGGGATACAGGTATAGCTTGTTCTTGGACGATACGCTCTCGCGCATCAATTTCGAGTTTTTCCTGTCGCGCTGAAACCTGCTGAACTTCTCGTCTTTGAACCAGGCCACCAAGACTAATATCAGTCAAAAATTGGTGAATTTGCTCACTGAGATCACACCACAAATAATGGGTAAGACAAACAACGCCGTCTTGGCAGTCGGCTTCACCACCACAGCTGGTGGCGTCGACAGTTTCATTTACCGCATCAATTATCTGGGCTACAAAGATATCGTTGCTGTCACGGCTCAAACGGTAACCGCCTCCGGGGCCTCTGACTGAGTTAACCAGCTCTCCACGCCGTAGGCGGGCAAACAACTGCTCCAAATAGGATAAGGAGATACCTTGGCGATGCGAGATATCCGCCAGGCTTACGGGTTTGCTACCAGAGTGCAATGCCAGGTCGAGCATCGCTGTCACCGCGTACCGGCCCTTGGTTGTTAATCGCATTTTTTACAGTCTCCTGATGAACGGGATCATGCAGTAAATTATGCAATACCCTACTAGTTTAGTCAACTATATAATGGACTAAATTAGTAGGGTATTCAGTCCGGCATTTTCCTTTCAACCGCGGCCATAAAACCCCTCAAAATGTTGACCTCCATACGATCCATACGACTTCTTCCCAACAGTCTACGTACCCGAGTCGACAGCTGTTTGGGGATATTGGGGTCATAAAAACCCACCTCAGTCATGACTTTTTCCATATGTTGATATAAACGTTCGACGTCTTCAGCCGTTGCGTATTCGATATCCCACTGTTCCTTCGACTCTTGTTCTATTTCCGCAAGCGCAGCCATACGCAGCTCATAACACACGACTTGTACAGCTGCGGCCACGTTCAATACGCCATATTCCTCATCGGAGGGTATGGAGAGATGAATCTGGCACTGCTGTAATTCTTCATTGGTCAGCCCGCGATCTTCGCGACCGAATACCAAAGCCACCTTATTATTTACCGATGACTCAACCGCCTTAAGAGCTGCTTCGCGCACATCCAGCACAGTCCAGGGTATGGTGCGCTGACGCGCGCTGGTGCCGAACACCAGACCGCAATCTGCAATGGCATCTTTTAATTCTGGCACCACAATAGCCCCGTCAAGCACGTCTTGGGCGCCAGCCGCACGCCAGCGTGCACGCTCACTGGGGTACTCTTTAGGATCGACCAGGTAAAACTCAGTCAGCCCCATATTTTTTAAAGCTCGGGCTGCGCCGCCAATATTGCCGGGATGATCGGTGTTAACCAATACCACGCGTATGTTGGCTAACATTTGATCTACTGATGTCATGGATCACCACCTGTTAAAATTGGGCGCGAATTGTATCAGATTTATTGATAAAACAGGGCATCCAGGCGGCTAATTATAGTAGCCGCGCGGTGGGACTCTGCTATAATCCGCGCCCCGACATCAATGAGACGGCATACTCCATGCAAGCAATGGTAAATATAGCGCTGCGCGCTGCACAAAAAGCTGGCGCCAAAATTCTTCGCGCAAGCGAAGATTTGAATCGTGTCAATGTCGAGCAGAAGGCCGTCAACGATTATGTTTCTGACGCTGACCGCGTCGCGGAGCAGGAAATTGTCTACAGCATCCTTAAGGCTTTCCCTGAACACCACGTGCTCACAGAAGAAAGTGGTCTACACAAGGGCCCCATGGCGCCAGATGGTGCGGATTACGTATGGATTGTCGACCCTCTTGATGGCACCACTAATTTTGTCCGCGGCATCCCTCATTACGCGGTGTCTATTGCCTGTAGCTACAAGGGACGCATTGAGCATGCCGTAGTATATGATCCCGTCAGGGATGAAAGCTTTACCGCCAGCCGTGGTCGCGGTGCCATGCTGAACAACAAACGCTTACGGGTCAGCACTCGAAAATCACTGGAAGGCGCCTTGCTTGGCACCGGCATTCCGTTTCTTGCCCGTCACGAGCAACATCTGGACGTTTATACTGAAAGCCTGAAAGAACTGGCGTCACAAAGCGCTGGCATCCGTCGTGCTGGCTCTGCTGCCCTCGATCTCGCCTACGTTGCGGCCGGGCGTTTAGACGCTTTCTGGGAATATGGTCTGCAATCTTGGGATATCGCTGCTGGTACTCTGTTAATAACTGAAGCCGGCGGTCTGGTCAGTGATTTCTCTGGCGGTAATAAGTTTCTTGAAAGCGGTAATATTGTTGCCGGCGGTCCCAAGTGTTTTAAAGAGGTTCTGCAGGTAGTGAACCAACATATGGGCTCTATCTAACAATGAGGGACGGAGCATCATTGTCCGTCCCTGTTGTTACTCTCCTGTAAACCCGACTAGATGACTCCATTGCTAACTGATAGCAACCTCTCCTTCGTTACGACTTCTCTTTTTTTGTAATACGACCGGTAGCATTTGCACGGGCTATGCCGATAGCTCTTTTCGAATCGACCACAAAAGGCCAGCAGCACCGACTGCTAAAGAACTCATACAGTTTCTCGGACTGTGCCGATAGCCCCTTTTCGAATCGACCATAACTGCGCCAGCCCCGCCGATCGCTAAAGAACTCGCGCAAGCGCTCAGACATACTTTAGCTTAAGGACATCGGCGCGGCTGGCTCCGTTGAACATGGTCTGATTGATTCGAAAAGGGGCTATCGGCACTGTCCTGGTTTCATTGCGCGATAGAGTGTCTAGAACACTACATCTATTATGTAGACTGGATTGCCTCGCTGCGCCTCGCGCCTAAAATATCCTGACGCCAATAACGCAAAAAAGCACCCACTAGGTGAGTGCTTCAACGAACAAAACAAGGCAAAATACTCTACTATAATCGCAGTTGCGTTAAGGTCGGGCGTCTAATTCCTCGTCATCGGATACTTGTGGGATTAGATCTTCACGCGAGATACCCATCATTATCATTGCATTTGCTGCCACGTAGATGGACGAATAAGTACCTACACCAACACCAATCAAGAGTGCTAATGCAAAACTGTGAATCATCTCTCCGCCGAATACGAACAATGCCGTAAGCACCAGCGCTGTTGTCAACGAGGTAATCACCGTGCGACCGAGGGTTTCAGTCAGGGATATATTAATCACTTTGACCGGATCACTTACACGTAATTTACGGAAATTTTCACGTATGCGATCTGAGACTACAATTGTGTCATTCAACGAGTAACCGATAACAGCCAGTAGAGCGGCCAGTACAGTCAAATCGAAGTCCAGTTGAAAGAAGGAAAATATACCCAGTATAATAATGACATCGTGAGCCAAAGCGACAACTGCTCCGACTGAGAACTTGAACTGAAAGCGTATCGCCACGTACAACATAACCACGGCCAAAGCCAGTAGCATAGCGAGACCGCCCTGCTCTCGCAGCTCTTCTCCTACCTGGGGCCCGACAAACTCAATACGGCGTAATTCTACTGGCTGACCGCTTTTTTCTACCAGCAATTCGACCATTTCAGCACCAACTGTATCGGCATAGCCTTTAGGCAGTCGTACTAATACGTCTCTCTCAGAGCCAAAATGAACCACTATGGCGCCGTCGTAACCGGCCGTACTCAATTCATCGCGAATGGTGGTAAGAGGCAGGGGCTGCTCGAAGGCGACTTCAATCTGGGTGCCTCCGGTAAAATCCAAACCGAAGGAAATACCTTTAGTTGCCAATGAGCCAATGGAAGCGAGTAGCAACACTACAGATAGCGCGGTTGCTATCCAGCGCGCGCTCATGAAGTTAACGATTTTTTTCTCTTTTTTCTCTGACATGCTAATTACTCCGCCCTATATCCACAGCTTTTTAACGTTACGGCCGCCGTAGATCACATTGATCATAGCGCGCGTACCCATGATGGCGGTAAACATCGAAGTCAGAATACCGATAGATAAAGTTACCGCGAAACCCTTCACAGGACCGGTACCCACAGCGTAAAGCAATATAGCAACAATCAATGTTGTAATATTGGCATCAATAATTGTCACAAATGCTCGATCAAAACCAGAATTAATCGCGTTCTGCGGGCTCAAACCATTGCGCATTTCTTCTTTGATACGACTGAATATCAGTACGTTGGCATCAACCGCCATACCGACGGTCAAAACAATACCCGCAATACCCGGTAAAGTCAGTGTCGCCGACAGTATTGACATACAGGCCACTAGAATCACGATATTTGCTGCCAGTGCTATATTGGCCGCCAGCCCAAATACACGATAATAAAACAGCATAAATATCAGCACCAAGCCCAGACCAATTTGGACTGACTTCACGCCCAGCGCGATATTCTCTGCTCCCAGCGAAGGGCCTACAGTTCGCTCTTCCACAAAATCGATAGGTGCTGCCAGCGCCCCCGCTCTTAGCAACAGTGCGAGCTCGCCAGCTTCTTCCGGGCTATCCAGTCCTGTTATTCGAAATTGAGTTCCCAACGCTGCTTGTATCGTTGCCAGACTGATAATTTCTCTGGCATCGTAACGCTCCTTAATCGGAATTTCATGTCCGTTGGCGTCTTTCTTATAACCAATAGTTTTGGCTTTTCTCTCTATAAATAAAACACCGAGGCGGCGCTTGATGTTATTTCGAGTCGCGCGGTGCATTACTGTGCCGCCTTCACTATCAAGCGAAATACTGACTTGCGGCCGCCCATTTTCGTCAAAGGCCGATGAGGCGTTCGATACTCGCTCACCGGTGATAATGACTTTTTTCTCTAACCAGGCCTTGCCCATATTTTCATCACGAAAGGCATACTGCTCTCGGCTATATGACGGGTCATCAAAATTTGCTTCCAGATGAAACTCCAGGCTGGCTGTTTTACCTAATATTTTCTTGGCGGTGGCGGTATCCTGCACACCGGGAAGTTCAACCACTATTCGATTTCGACCCTGTTTTTGTACCAGGGGCTCAGAAACACCTAACTCATTAACCCGGTTACGCAGTGTGACCAGGTTTTGCTCTACGGCATATTGCTCAATCTGCTTAATATCCGCCTCAGTCATTGTCAGGGTGATGACTTCAACACCGTCTACTTCTTTAGTTGAACGCTGATAGGAAGAAAACTTTTCGCGAATAATCGCCATACCCTGCTCGCGATAAGCATCCGTTCGAAAACTCACTGTCAGAGTTGTACCTTTAGATCCTACGCTGGCCCGTACTTTAGCCTCTCGAAAGGCTCGCCGCATATCATCGACAGCACTTTTGAGCCTGGCGTCGATCATGGCATCGGTGTCTACCTCAAGTAAAAAATGCACACCGCCGGACAAATCAAGGCCGAGCTTCATAGGCTCTGCGCCCCAACTCAACAACCATTCGGGGGTATTTTCTGCCAAATTCAGTGCCACAATATAGCCATCACCCAGTGTTTTCTGGATGACAGATTTGGCTTTCAGTTGCTCTTCCTGATCCGGCAGGCGAATAAGAACACGACCATCAGCAACGGAGGCACCAAAATAGTCAATATTTGCAGTGTCGAGCGATTGCGAGACGCGCTTAAGCACACGTTCGTCAATGACATCCGAGCTGCTTTCTCCGCTAATTTGTATCGCGGGGTCAGGTGCGTATAAATTCGGCATCGCGTAAATGACACCAAAGGCAAGAACCAGCAGAATAATAAGATTCTTCCACCAGGGGTATTTATTTAACATGTGTTTCCCATAGCGCTTTTACGCTTTCTACCAGGTATGGACCTGTCTATTTCGTTGTTATTAGGCATAGCGAGTACTGCTGAGCTATACCGTTCAATATGGGGCTGGAATCGTGTTTATCAACCCACCCAAGCTCTGGCGTTGCGGAATAATCGCATCCAGGGCGCATCTTCAGCCCAATGATCCGGGTGCCAGGAGTTCTGCACGGCACGGAACACTCTCTCAGGATGCGGCATCATAATGGTAACTCGGCCATCAGTGGTAGTTATTCCGGTAATCCCTGCAGGAGATCCATTAGGATTTGCCGGGTAGGTCTCTGTCACTGATAAATGATTATCGACATAGCGCGCGCCAATGAGTCCGGCCTGCTCCAATTGAGCAACTCCCAGATTAGGGCCAAATTCAGCTCGCCCTTCACCATGGGCCACAGCGACAGGCATATGTGAGCCTGCCATACCGTCAAGCAATATTGACGGCGACTGCTCGATTTTTACCAGCGAGAAGCGCGCTTCAAACTGCTCTGACCGATTTTTAACAAACCTTGGCCAAGCCTCTGCCCCTGGAATGAGCTCTTTCAAAGTAGAGAGCATCTGACAGCCATTGCACACCCCGAGCGAGAACGTATCTTGACGCTGAAAGAAAGCCGAGAAACTGTCGCGCAATTCGGGATGATAAATAATGGTTTTGGCCCAACCCTCTCCAGCGCCTAATACGTCGCCGTATGAGAAACCACCACAGGCGGCCAGCCCTTTGAAATCTTGCAATTGACGACGACCCGATAATAAGTCGCTCATATGCACGTCAATGGCCTGAAAGCCGGCTCGATCAAAGGCGGCGGCCATTTCAGTTTGTCCATTGACGCCCTGTTCTCTCAATATGGCAATGGCTGGACGCACTCCGGTGTTTATATAGGGCGCTGCTATATTCTCGTTAATATCAAAACTGGCTTCTACGCTGAGACCTGGGTCTTGCGCGGTAATCAGGGCATGTTCTTCATCTGCACAATCAGGATTATCGCGCATCGACTGTACCTTATAGCTGGTTGTCGACCACATAGCATGTAATTCGCTGCGACTGGCCTCAAACAGGCTGTTACCATCACGGGCAATGCGGATGCTGTCTCCTGCCTCCGACCGCCCGATAGTCTGTACACTACCAGTGAATCCAACCGACTCAAATACAGCTAGCACGTCATCCAGATTTGTCGCCGCTACTTGAATGACCGCGCCTAACTCCTCGTTAAATAAAGCGGCTAAATCATCTTCTGGTAAATCGGCAATATCAATTGCCAGGCCACAATGGCCGGCAAATGCCATTTCTAATAAAGTAACGATAAGACCACCATCGGAACGATCGTGGTAAGCCTGCACTACACCGCGCTCTAGCAGCTGCTGCATAGCTTCAAAAAAGCCACGTAAACTACTGACATCATCAACATCTGCTGACGTATCGCCGGTTTGCTGATATACCTGAGCCAAACAAGAGCCGCCCAAACGCTGCTGGCCCTTGGCAATATCCACCAATAACAATACGCTATCTTCGGTTCCCACCTGCAATTGAGGTGTCACGGTCTGGCGAACATCGAGCACTGGCGCAAATGCGGAAATAATAAGGGATAACGGAGAGGTAACCGATTTATCTTCACCTTGATCGTTCCAGGCGGTTCGCATAGACATCGAATCTTTGCCTACCGGAATAGTAATACCGAGCTCGGGGCACATATCCATTCCAACGGTTCGCACTGTATCGTAAAGCTTTTCGTCCTCTCCAGGGTGGCCGGCAGCACACATCCAGTTAGCTGATAATCGGACATCCGCTAAAGCGGCTATGCGAGTTGCTGCAATGTTGGTAATCGCCTCACCAATAGCCATACGACCCGATGCGGGGCCGTCAATAATCGCCAGCGGTGTACGCTCGCCCATCGACATTGCTTCACCGGCATTGCTGTCATAAGACACGGTAGTAACCGCACAATCCGCTACTGGAACCTGCCAGGGGCCTACCATTTGATCACGGTGAACCTGACCGGTCACGCTGCGATCGCCTATGGTAATCAGAAAGCTTTTGCTGGCCACAGTGGGAAGCTGCAATACTCTGTGCACTGCGCTTTTCAGATCAACCTGATTCAGCTGCAGCGCTTCGTGCTGTACTACGATGCGGTCGAATTCGCGGTGCATTTTAGGGGCTTTACCAAATAATACCGACATCGGTAAATCAACGGGATTATTATCAAAATAGGTATCCCCAACCCTGAGACGCTGTTCGGCCGTGGACTCACCCACTACCGCATAGGGGCAACGCTCTCGCTCGCAAATTGCCTCAAAAACGGCCAGGTCCGCAGGCGTAACAGCCATAACGTAGCGCTCCTGAGCCTCATTACACCAAATTTCTAGCGGAGACATACCCGGTTCGTCATTGGGCACCGAACGCAAATTAAAATCACCACCACAGCCGCCATCTTTCGCCAACTCAGGTAAGGCATTAGACAAACCGCCAGCGCCTACATCATGAATAAACGTAATCGGGTTTGACTCACCCATTGCGCAGCATCGATCAATGACCTCCTGACAACGCCGTTCAATTTCCGGATTCTGGCGCTGCACCGAAGCAAAATCCAAATCTGCCGACGAACTACCCGAGGCCATAGAAGACGCCGCACCACCGCCCAGGCCTATCAACATGGCTGGCCCGCCCAGTACTATTAGCTTACAACCGGGATCAAATTCATTCTGGTCCACATGCTCGGCGCGAACATTACCGTAGCCTCCCGCAATCATGATGGGTTTATGGTAACCACGAACTTCTACACCGGCAGCGCCAACAGCCGCCTGCTCGTAGGTTCGAAAATAGCCACAAATATTGGGACGACCAAATTCATTATTGAATGCAGCACCACCTATGGGCCCCTCAATCATGATATCGAGTGCGGTAACAATTCGGTCTGGTTTGCCATAAGAAACTTCCCAAGGCTGTATTGCATCAGGAATCTGCAAATTGGACACACTATAGCCCGATAAACCCACCTTCGGTTTGGAGCCTCTGCCCACCGCCCCTTCGTCTCTAATTTCGCCGCCTGAGCCAGTTCCCGCACCAGAGAATGGGGCTATTGCCGTCGGATGATTATGTGTCTCCACCTTCATCAATAGGTGGATCGGCTCTTGGTGATAGGCATATTCTGCGGTCTCGTGAACGGGGAAAAATCGTCCGGCGTGACTACCCTCTACGACCGATGCATTATCTGCGTAGGCACTAAGCACACCTTCCCCACCACACTCATAGGTATTCTTGATCATTTTAAATAAGGAGTGGCTTTGCTCGACTCCGTCTATTGACCAACTGGCATTGAATATTTTATGCCGGCAATGCTCGGAGTTTGCCTGAGCAAACATCATAAGCTCCACATCGGCAGGGTTTCGACCCAATGTTTTGAATGCATCTACTAAATAATCGATTTCATCATCAGCTAAAGCCAGTCCCAAACGGGTATTGGCCTCACTCAGGGCATCACAACCACCACTGAGAATATCGATTGTTGTAAACGGCTTGGGTTTGGTATGAAGAAACAATACCTCGGCCTTATTTAACGAATCGAATACCGTCTCTACCATTCGATCGTGTAACAGTTCAGTCACTGCCTGACGCTGGCTGTCGTCCAATGGTTTTTCGCTGCTCAAATAATGAGCAATGCCACGCTCAATGCGCAACACTTTATTCAAATCACAATTATGTGCAATATCGGTGGCCTTGCTGGACCAGGGAGAAATGGTACCCGGTCGTGGCACGGCTAGTAGTAACTCGCCGCTCGGCTCACGTGTCTCCAAGGCAGGCCCATAATGCAGTAGCCCTGACAATACAGTTTGCTCGTGGTCGTCCAGTGTCTTTTCCACATCGACGAAGTGTACAAACTCGGAATAGATATCTGTTACGGGCGCAATCTGAGCCAACTGGTGAAATAATTTCTGCTGCCGAAAGGCAGAAAAAGCCGGAGAACCGCGTAAAATCAACATCTAGGTCAATCGCCTATAGGGCTAATGGAATTAAAGCGGCGAATTTTACTCTATTTAGAGACAAATTGTGAGCGTATACACGGTCTTTAACCGACAGAAAGCTATCATTTCACTAACATCAACGCATAGTGCTAGTGATCAAGACATCATGGCGCTATGCTAGGCCGTAATACAGCGGATAGCGAGACTGATTTGAGCCAATGGAAAGGCAATATACATATCCCCCGGTATTCGAGCCAGCGCTTAAGTTGGCTCTTTCTAAGTGTTTTGCTAAGCATTAGCGCCTGTACCGAAGCCCCCCCTGAAAACAGTCAACAAACCCGGTCCGCCGACACGCTCAGAGTTGTTACCCTGATAAGCCCTACCACCTACTATCAGACTGATTATGGCCCCTCTGGATTCGAATACGAACTGGCCATGGATTTCAGTAAATCTATTGGTCTTAAACTGGAGATACAGGCGGCCAAAACGATTAACGATCTTTTCAAACTGCTCGATAGCGGTCAGGCCGACATCGCCGCTGCCAGCTTAACCGGTACCGCACAAAGACAAGAGCACTATAAGTTCTCGCCTCCTTATTTGGAAACAGCAGAAGTCGTATTGTACAAATCAGGATCGCGCCGCCCACGCAACATCGAAGGACTGAGAGACAAATCCATTCTGGTTCGTAAGCGCACCAGTCATGCACAAACTTTGAGCCGGCTAAAAAAGGAACATCCCTGGTTGAGTTGGACCGAAACAAACGAAGCAGAGACTTTCGAAATACTGGGCATGCTAGACGAGGAACTCATCGACTTTACCGTCATGGATTCCCATGACTATGAAATAAACAAAGCCTACTTCCCGCAACTTACCATCGCCTTTCGTCTCAATGAACCCCAACCGCTGGTTTGGATGCAATTGAAAGACGGCAATAAAACACTCGAGAAAAAAGTGGATATTTTCTTTGATGAGATCCGAAAAAATGGTCGACTGGAAGAATTGACTGAACGGCATTTTGGACATACTACCCATATTGACCGCATTGGCGCTTTCACCTTTGCTCGCAATGTTGAGCGAAAATTCCCTGAATATGAAGAGCTTATTAAACAGGTCGCCAAGGAAGAAAATATTGATTGGCGCCTACTCGCTGCGATCTCTTATCAAGAGTCACACTGGAACCCCACGGCGACATCGCCTACCGGAGTGCGGGGCATGATGATGTTAACCCAGGCGACTGCACGAGAAATGGGCGTCGAAAATCGCATAGACGCTCGCCAGAGCCTCTCCGGAGGCACGCGTTATTACCATAAAATCAAGCGACGTATTCCGTCTCGAATAAAAGATCCCGACCGATCCTGGTTTGCCCTTGCCGCTTATAATGTGGGCATGGGGCACATGGAAGACGCTCGCGTACTAACCCAACGCCAGGGCGGCAATCCGGACAAATGGCTGGATGTCATGCAGCGACTTCCATTACTGCAAAAACCGGAGGTATACAGTAAATTACGCCACGGTTATGCTCGCGGCAACGAGCCGGTAGTCTACGTACAAAGAATTCGCCACTACTATAATGTACTGGCCTGGGAGGAAAAAATTAAAAATACAAAACCACCGCCCACACAACTGGCACGATTTGTGCCTGAAAAGCTAACCAAGGTTAATAGATTACACGCGCTCTAATACTGCGCATAAAAAACTATTTAGCCTCGCGCTTTTGCAATCTTCGTTTGGCAAAAAAACTGCTCACCAGCTCACCACACTCTTTCTCCAGCACACCACCCAACCAGCGCGGATGATGATTCAGATAATCTGCGGCAAGCAGGTTGGTATTACTGACTACAACACCTGCTTTAGGCTCGGTGGCGCCGAAGATAACCCGATCTACTCGCGCATGCACAGCGGCACCGGCACACATGGTGCAAGGCTCAATGGTAACGTAGAGACTCGCCCCTGGCAGACGATAGTTGGCTTCGCGCTGGGCCGCATCTCGCAACGCAATGATCTCTGCATGGGCACAGGGGTCAGATGAACTGATAGGTCGGTTATATCCGGCGCCGATCACTTCCCCATCGCGCACAACAACTGCGCCAACAGGAACCTCGCCTAGCGCGGCAGCCTTCGCTGCCAACTCCAGTGCGACCTGCATCCAATGCAAATCATCAGGCTCCGCCACAGTTACTCCCATTCAATGGTAGCTGGCGGTTTACTGGACACATCATAGGCAACACGGCTGACACCGGAGATTTCATTAATAATACGATTCGACACACGCTCTAATAGGTCGTAGGGCAAATGCGCCCAACGGGCCGTCATGAAATCAATGGTCTCTACTGCACGCAACGAAATCACATAGGCGTAACGCCGCGCATCGCCAACCACACCGACAGACTTAACTGGCAAAAATACCGCAAAAGCCTGACTGGTTTTGTGATACCAATCGGCCGCGTGTAACTCTTCAAGGAAAATCGCGTCGGCCTCACGTAGCAGATCTGCGTACTCTTTTTTAACTTCACCAAGGATGCGAACACCAAGGCCGGGGCCAGGAAAAGGATGACGATAAACCATATCATAAGGCAAACCCAGCTCCAGCCCTATCCTGCGCACTTCGTCTTTAAACAACTCACGCAAAGGCTCAACTAATTCAAGCGCCATATCATCTGGCAGGCCACCCACATTGTGATGGGATTTGATTACGTGGGCCTTGCCTGTGGCTGCAGCGGCGGATTCGATAACATCGGGATAAATGGTGCCCTGAGCAAGCCATTTCACGTCCTGCAGTTTGGTTGCTTCCTCATCAAATATATCGATAAACGTATTACCGATGACTTTACGTTTCGCCTCCGGGTCGCTAACACCTTCGAGATTACCCAGAAACAAATCAGCGGCATCAACACGAATCACTCGCACGCCCATATTTTTGGCGAACATATCCATAACCTGGTCGCCTTCGTTCTTCCGCAGCAGGCCGTTGTCGACAAAGACACAGGTCAATTGGTCACCAATTGCCTTGTGTAATAAAGCTGCCACTACAGAGGAATCTACCCCGCCTGACAAACCCAATAGAACTTTATTTGTGCCGACTTGAGCTCGAACCCGCTCAATGCCATCTTCAATAATCTGGGCTGGGGTCCAGAGAGCATCACACTGACATATTTCCAGTACAAAATGCTGGAATATACGCTCTCCCTGCAGGGTGTGAGTCACTTCGGGATGAAACTGGAGTCCGTAAAAGTTTTTTTCTGCATGATACATGCCGGCTATCGGGCAGGAATCCGTCGAAGCCATTGGTTCGAAGCCTTCAGGCATTTCAGTGACTTTGTCACCATGGCTCATCCATACATCAAGTAAAGATGCGCCACTGTCATGGTCAATATGATCTCTTATATCGTGTAATAAACGGCTGTCGCCCTTTACAGCAACTTGAGCATAACCAAATTCGTGTACAGCTGATGCTGTGACCTTACCGCCCATTTGCTCTGCCATTGTCTGCATGCCATAACAGATGCCGAGTACGGGAACACCCAACTCAAACACCAGGTCAGGGGCGCGCGGAGATTCACCTTCAGTAACAGACTCGGGCCCGCCTGCAAGAATAATACCTGAAGGCTGGTATTGGCGAATGTCTTCTTCTGACATATCAAAGGCTTTAATTTCTGAAAAAACCCCCGCCTCACGCACACGACGAGCAATGAGCTGCGTGTACTGTGACCCAAAGTCCAGAATCAAAATACGCTGTGAATGGATATCCTGTGTCATGGCCTGCCTTTTACAATCTGTTAGAAACAAGAACGGGGCATAAGGCCCCGTTCTTCAGTCCACCTTCAAATTAACGAACAGTGGGATAATTGGGAGATTCCTTGGTGATACTGACGTCGTGTACATGGCTCTCGCGCATACCGGCAGACGTTACCCGAACAAACTCTGGCTTGGTGCGCATCTCTTCCATGTTGCGTGAACCGGTATAACCCATAGCGGCCCGTAGTCCACCCATCATTTGATGCACAATGGCTGACAAAGGCCCCTTAAACGGCACGCGGCCTTCAATTCCCTCGGGTACCAGCTTTTCCATACCCTCTTCTGCATTCTGAAAATACCGATCACTGGAGCCTTGGGTTTGTGCCATTGCTCCCAAGCTACCCATGCCGCGATAAGTTTTATAAGTACGGCCCTGATATAGCTCTACTTCACCTGGCGCCTCTTCGGTACCGGCCAGCATGCTACCCATCATGATAGTATCTGCTCCGGCCACTACCGCCTTGGAGATATCGCCTGAAAAACGCACACCGCCATCGGCTATGACCGGAATACCGGTATCTTTCAGTGCCTCAGCCACATTTGCTACCGCGCTGATCTGCGGAACACCGATGCCGGTGACAATACGCGTAGTGCATATTGAACCAGGGCCAATACCGACTTTTACTGCATCAGCACCGGCCTCGACTAATGCCAGCGCTGCTGCCGCAGTCGCTATGTTGCCGCCAATGACTTGAGCGTCAGGGTGTAAGGTCTTGATACGACGCACTCGTTCCAGCACATTGCGTGAGTGTCCGTGAGCCGTGTCTACTACCAATACGTCGACACCGGCCTTAATAAGCGCCTCAACCCGATCATCGGTATCGGCACCGGTACCTACGGAAGCCCCCACTAGCAGTTGACCCAGCTCATCTTTAGCGGCGTGCGGAAATGTCTGTGCCTTGGAGATATCCTTTAAGGTAATCATGCCCTTGAGGTGAAATGCGTCATCTACAACCAGTACTTTCTCTACTCTGTTGCGATGTAAAGTCTGTTTGACCAAATCAAAATCAGCCCCCTCTGAAACGGTAACCAATTTGTCTGTACCGGTCATCATCGAGCTTACTGGCGCAGACATATCAGTCTCAAATAGCACATCGCGATTGGTAATAATACCGACCAGATTTTCACCCTCTAATACCGGTACACCAGAGATATTGTGAATCCGCTTTAAATCCAAAAGCTCTGACAAAGTCGCTGAAGCAGAAATTGTAATAGGATCTTTTACTACGCCAGCCTCGTATTTTTTGACACTGCGAACTTCTGCCGCCTGTCGTTCAATAGACATGCTTTTATGGATAATCCCAATGCCGCCTTCCTGAGCCATCGCAATGGCCAAGCGATGCTCGGTAACGGTATCCATTGCAGCTGAAATCAATGGCATATTCAGGTTAATGTCGCGAGTTAAACGCGTTTTTAGTGACACATCTTTTGAAGTAACTTCAGAATAGCCAGGCACCAACAACACATCATCAAAAGTCAAAGCTTCATGGGCTATTCGCAGCATAGAGTAATCACCTGTCAATGGGTCAATTTGAGATAAGCCGGACATTATACGTGGCGCGGTAGCGAGGGTAAACAAAGCACTGTCTATTAGCGGGATAAATCCGTTCAAAAGGCTCATAAAGCTGAATTACTGCGACTTTAGCGCCAGACACATCTCCTAGCTAAGGATCAGGCAGCCCAATTGCCAGAAAGTGCAAGCCCCCTTGCCACAAAATCCGTTAATATAGCTCTCAACCCACTTGTCACAGTAGAAATATGAATTCTCAGCCGAGCAAAGATATTCTCAGCGTCAGCCAGCTTAATCGTCAAGCCAGAATGCTACTGGAAACGCACCTGTCAGAGACATGGGTATGCGGTGAAATATCCAATTTCAGCCAGCCCTCTTCCGGTCACTGGTACTTCACCCTCAAGGACAAAGGCGCGCAGGTCCGGTGCGCCATGTTCAAAGGTCGCAATCGACTACTGAAGTTCACCCCCGAAGCTGGCATGCAAATCGTCGTCAGGGCCAGACTGAGCCTCTACGAAGCTCGTGGTGACTACCAACTGATAGTCGAGCACATGGAACCGGAAGGCGTGGGCGCTCTGCAGCAGGCCTTCGAACAACTCAAAGCGGAATTGGCTGGGGCAGGCTGGTTTAGTGCCGAATATAAAAAACCTCTGCCCACCATGCCTGCCCACATTGGTGTTGTAACATCTGCCAGCGGTGCGGCGCTGCACGACATACTGACGGTTAGCCGACGGCGCTTTCCGTCTACCGCAATCACCGTTTTCCCCACTACAGTGCAAGGCACGCAAGCCGAACATGAAATTGCTCAAGCGATTCGCACAGCCAATGCGCTGTCCAGCCAATTAAGCCCTCCGCTGGAGGCATTGATAGTCGGTCGCGGAGGCGGTTCGCTCGAAGACCTGTGGTGTTTTAATACACGGACAGTGGCCAGCGCGATTCGTGAAAGCGAGCTGCCTATTGTCAGCGCAGTGGGTCACGAAGTGGATTTTAGCATTGCCGATTTTGTTGCCGATGCCAGAGCCGCCACTCCGTCAGCGGCGGCCGAGTTGTTAACACCTGAACAAAGCCAGCTGAAAGCGAAGTTTATTTCTCGAAGACAGCAATTAGAGCAAACACTGCAAAGACTGCTCAATAAAGAACAACGTGCACTACAGCAACTAAGCAAACGACTAAAACATCCGGGCCAACGAATACGTGAGCAGGCTCAACGACTGGACGAACTGGAATTACGCATACAGCGTAGTTTCAATCAGCAATTAGAGCGTAGGCGTCAGCAGTTGGGCAACGCCACCCATCGTCTATTCCATAGCCACCCGGAAAAGCAAATTGCTCCTGCGCGCGAGAAACTGCAAGCCATCAGTCTGCGAAACAATCGCGCTTTCAATACGCAGCTCAACAAGCATAAAGCCAAAATGGAAAACCTTGCAGGACAGTTGCATGCCGTAAGTCCGCTGGCAACACTGGGGCGCGGTTATGCCATCGTCCGTGATAAAGAGATGAATATCATTAGCAGTAAAGATAAGGTTGAAGCAGGACAGGACATTAATATCACCGTCACCGATGGCGACTTTACCGCAACCGTCAGCTAGGAAAGAATCTCTCTTTATGTATATAGATATCAAAACCATTCACATGGTACTGGCTTTTATTTCCGTAGCAGGCTTTATTTACCGCGGCATGTTATTGATGGTTAGCCCGGGCAGACTCAGCCACTCGCTAATAAGAACCCTACCGCATGTAATCGATACCTGTTTACTCGCTACTGGCGTATATTTGGCGACCCAAAGCCATCAATATCCTTTTGCTAACTCGGCCTGGCTAAGCAGTAAAATGCTGGCACTACTCGCGTATATCGCCTTCGGTATGATCGCCTTTCGACTAGGCAGTCAGCGTGTATTTAGAATTGGATCATATTTAATCGCACTAAGCTGTGCCGTGCTGATGATCTGGACTGCGATGCACAAATCGGTACTTATTTTTAGCTAGGTTCAACTATTAACAATCTAATGATGCCAGAAAATCTTGAATAGCTTTGATCGCCTCAAGCTCATCCAGCATCGGCGCGTGGCCCACCCCCGTTACCGAGACAGCCTTCACACCCGAATGGCGCGCGACCATTTTGTCCACACAAACCTGCGACAAGATGTCCGACAAGGCGCCCCTAATTACCAATAGAGGCAGGCCTGCCATAACATCAAATAGCGGCCATAAATCTGCTGGCGCGGCACTTTCTTGATCTTCTTCTATAGCCTGGGAAATGGCGAGATCATAGGCTAGAACTGGCACACCATTGTCGTCTTCCCGGTAGGTCCGTTTGGCAAGCTGTAGCCACTGCGGAGCAGTAAGCTCAGGAAAAGCCGGCCCATTTGCCCGTGCACACTGGGCCGCGGCTTCATCCCAATTGCTAACAGTCATAGACTTGCCGACGTAGGACTTAATTCTTGCCACACCCTGCGGGTCTATCTCCGGCCCTATGTCGTTGAGAATCACAGCTCGAATAATTTCAGGTCGCAATGAAGTCATAATCATTGCCATCAAACCGCCCATAGAAGTACCAATAAGAATAACTTCCGTCACAGACTGACTATCAAGCAGGGCGAACATATCGGAGGCATAAACAGGCAGCTGATAATTAGCCGGATTGGGATCCCAGTCAGACAAGCCCCGGCCCCGCTGGTCAGCAACCAGCATACGATAGCGATCGCCCAGCAAATCACATAAAGCCTCAAAATCTGCGCTATTTCGAGTTAGACCATGCATCATCAGCAATACAGGGCCCGAGCGTGATGAATTATAATCACGGGCATATAACTGCAGGCCATCAGCACTGCTATAGGTGATTTCTTTGTAAGCGGACATCGATTTATGGGTCCTTAGAAATCAGGGGGCTAACCTTTCGATATGCCATTCGGAATCTGTACGTGTGTAATAAAAGCGATCATGCAGGCGACTCTCGCGACCCTGCCAAAATTCTACCGTTTGTGGCTCTATCCGATAGCCACCCCAAAATTTGGGTACGCTCATGTCACCAGAGGCGAAACGCGTTTTTACCTCATCAAATTTTGCCATTAACATCTGACGAGATTTCACCGGTCGACTCTGGTCACTTATCCAAGTGGCGATCTGGCTATCATGGGGTCTGGATAAAAAATAGCGTGCCGCGTCGACGCTGGAGACCTGGGTTGCCGTGCCGCGAATGATCACCTGCCGATCGAGTTCATACCATGGAAATAGCAAGCTGATCTGGTCGTTGCCAGCAAGCTCTTTGGCTTTTGTACTTTCCATATTAGTAAAAAAAACAAAACCACTCCGGTCGAAATATTTCAGTAATACAGTACGTTGATTAGGCTGCCCCTGAGCATTTACTGTCGCAACGACCATGGCACTGGGGTCATTCACCCCAGCGTCACGCGCTATGTCAAACCACTTATTAAACTGGCTAACCGGGTCATTGTCCAGGTCGTCGCGAGACAAACCGCCCCAACGATACTCTCTGCGCAATTCGCCCAAGTCAGACATTTTATTGAGCCTGTGGTCGCATATGAGGAAACAACAATACGTCACGAATTGATGGCTGGTCGGTGAAGAGCATTACCAGGCGATCTATACCAATGCCCTCTCCTGCCGTCGGCGGCAAACCGTATTCGAGCGCGGTAATGTAATCGGCATCATAATGCATCGCTTCATCATCGCCAGCGTCTTTATCCACAACCTGCGCCATAAAACGCTCGGCCTGATCTTCCGCATCGTTAAGCTCAGAAAATCCGTTAGCAATTTCTCTACCGCCGACAAAAAATTCAAATCGATCGGTAACAAAAGGATCACTATCGCTGCGCCGCGCCAGTGGAGAAACCTCAGTTGGATACTCCGTAATAAAGGTGGGCTGGTCCAATCGATGTTCTACTGTTTTTTCAAATATCTCAATCTGTACCTTGCCCAGGCCGTAGCTGTCTTTCAATGGCACGCCAAGGTTCTCCGCCACTTCACGAGCGGCATCGATGTTATCTATCTGGCTTGCCTGCAAGTCCGGGTTGTAGTGCAAAATAGAATCAAATACGCTGATACGGATGAAGGGCGCGGCAAAATCATATTCGCTCCCTTGATACGTTACTGTGGTAGTGCCCAATACTCGCAGCGCCAAATAACGCAGCATATCTTCGGTCAAATCCATCAGGTCCTTGTAATCAGCATAGGCCTGGTAAAATTCCAGCATAGTAAATTCGGGGTTATGACGGGTGCTTAAACCTTCATTACGAAAGTTACGATTTATCTCAAATACTTTTTCAAAACCGCCCACAACCAAACGTTTGAGATACAGCTCAGGCGCTATACGCAGATACATCTGCAGGTCGAGAGAATTGTGATAGGTCACGAAAGGTCGAGCAGCTGCACCCCCTGGAATAACTTGCATCATCGGCGTTTCAGCTTCGAGAAAATCACGATCAGTAAGATAGTCACGAATGCCGTCAATCATTTGTGAGCGTATTTTAAATACTTTGCGAGACTCTTCGTTAACGATCAAATCGACATAACGCTGGCGATAACGGGCTTCCGTATCGGTTAGGCCTTTATGCTTCTCAGGGAGCGGCCTTAATGACTTGGTCAGTAACTCGTACTCATCCATCATTACATACAAATCACCTTTGCCTGACTTACACAAGATGCCGCGCACGCCAATGATATCGCCCATATCCCAGGTTTTAGTCTCTTGCTGAACCTCTTTTGTCGCGTAAACCTGAATACGACCGGACATGTCCTGTAGCACTTTAAAAGCTTTTCGATCCAGCATCATACGACCAGCTACAGCGACCGTAATATTCAGCTCTGCTAGTTCTTCCTTTGATTTATCTCCGTGAGCCGCTTGCAACTCTGCGGCTAGCGAATCTCGACGAAAAGTATTTGGAAAAGCCTTACCCTCTGCGCGCAACAAGTTTAACTTGGCGCGCCGCTCGGCAATTAGTCGGTTTTCGTCCTGCGCTTGCTCTTGATCATTACTCATTGTGTGCTTCATCTCTTTTTTGGCCCTATTAGGCCGAATCGACACCAGACTTGAGACTGGCTTCCATAAACATATCCAGATCACCATCTAATACAGCCTGACAGTTACTGGTTTGTACGTTAGTACGTAAATCCTTAATACGCTGATCATCCAGCACATAAGATCGAATCTGACTGCCCCAACCTATATCCGACTTTAAGTCTTCTACGGCTTGTGCTGCCTCGGAGCGCTTAAGCATTTCGAGTTCGTATAGTTTAGCGCGCAGCATCTTCATACAGTTGTCACGATTCTGGTGCTGGGACCGTTCACTCTGGCACTGTACCACCACACCGGTGGGCTCGTGTGTAATACGCACAGCAGAGTCAGTTTTGTTGACGTGCTGACCGCCGGCTCCACTGGCACGGTAAGTATCCGTTCGCAGATCTGAGGGGTTAATATCAATCTCTATATTGTCGTCGATTTCAGGCGAGACAAAGACTGAGCAAAATGATGTATGACGGCGATTACCAGAATCGAAGGGAGATTTACGCACCAAGCGATGCACGCCTGTTTCAGTGCGCAACCAACCGAAGGCATATTCGCCCTCAAAACGGATAGTCGCACTTTTTATGCCTGCCACATCGCCCGATGACGCTTCCTCGAGCTGTGTTTTGAAGCCTCTGGCCTCTCCCCAACGCAAATACATGCGCAGAACCATTTCTGCCCAATCCTGGGCTTCGGTACCACCGGAACCTGACTGAATATCGAGATAGGCGCTATTGGCATCCATTGCACCAGAGAACATGCGTCGAAATTCGAGTTTGGCTAATTGTGCTTCTAACGCCGCCAGATCATCGGCAACTGATTCAACTGACTCGGTATCGTCTTCTTCAGAAGCCATTTGCAGTAATTCGGCACAGTCTATTAAACCGGCGTCCATATCATCAATAGTTTTGACTACCGCTTCCAATGAAGAACGCTCTTTACCTAATGCCTGGGCCCGCTCCGGGTTCTCCCATACGGCTGGCTCGCCCAGCTCCAATTCAACTTCCGTTAAACGCTCACACTTGTTGGCGTAGTCAAAGATACCTCCGCAATACATCGGTACGTGCGGTGAGGTCTTTAATCTGATTGACTAACGGATTGATTTCCAACATAAAAAGGCAAGGCCTGAGATAATAAAAACGACCGCAATTCTACCTCAAGCGCTTGCTTTTAAACAGGTTTTCAAGCAATTTATCTGCCTGTATTAAAACAGGTTCTCAACCATCAACTGTAAAGTCTGACGCCCGCGCCACTCGTTGATATCGAGTTTATAGACCACATGCACGGTTTCGCAGCTATTATCCGGCCAACGCTCCAGATCGACGTTAAAAGCGATTGCATCAACTAATTGCTGACCGGCCTTATCAACCGCCAGTACCAATTTCAGGTGTTTTTCTCCGACCAGACGCTGTTGAACCAAACGAAAATCACCCTCAAACAAGGGTTCAGGAAAGAGCTGCCCCCAGGGACCAGCATTACGCAGGTCTTCAGCAAGGGGTAAATTAAAATCGGCCTCTTCCAGCTCGCCATCAACCCACAACTCAGCATGCATATCAGCCTCATCAAGGTTGCGCCTTACTTCTTCATCAAACGCTTGGCTAAAAGCGGGAAAATCCTCAGTACGCAGAGAAAGACCTGCCGCCATGGCGTGACCACCAAATTTGGTAATCAAACCCGGATGAGATGTTGCCACTGCGTCCAATGCATCGCGAATATGCAAGCCAGGAATGGATCTAGCCGAGCCCTTAAGCTCGCCATTGTCGCCATCGGCAAAAGCGATGACGGGGCGATGAACCTTGTCCTTGATACGCGAAGCAAGTAAACCCACTACACCCTGATGCCAACCATCCTCATACAGGCATAGCCCCCAGGGTAGTTCAGCTTCATCAAAATCCAGCTGCGCCAATACCGCTTCGGCTTCTCTTTGCATACCGGACTCAATTACTCGCCTATCGCGGTTAAACTCATCTAATTGCGCGGCGTATTGCCGTGCAATAAAGGGGTCATCCGCCAGTAAACACTGAATACCGATACTCATATCATCAAGTCGGCCAGCCGCATTCAGTCGAGGACCCACTGCAAAGCCCAGATCGGAAGCAACCAGACTATGCTGTTGACGCTTGGCCAACTCTAGAATGGCATGGATTCCCGGCCGAGCCTGCCCCGCCCTGATTCTTGCCAGCCCTTGATAGACCAAGGCTCGATTCACCTGATCGAGCGGCACCACATCAGCCACGGTGCCCAGCGCAACCAGATCCAGCCAGCCCACCATATTGGGCTCGCTAATACCCTGCTGACTAAACCAGCCTTTTTCACGCAAATAACTGCGCAAGGCAGACAACAAATAAAATACAACACCGACCCCGGCGAGATTTTTAGTCGGAAATTCGCATCCGTGCTGGTTAGGATTCAGTATGGCATTGGCATCTGGCAACTCTCTGCCAGGCAGATGATGATCGGTAATCAATACCGCAATACCCGCAGCCCGAGCACAGGCGACACCCGACACGCTGGAAATTCCGTTATCCACTGTGATAATCAGATCGGGTTTATTGTCCAGCGCTAGCTCGACAATTTCGGGCGTCAAACCGTAGCCGTATTCGAAACGGTTGGGGACAAGAAAGTCGACCTGATGTAAACCCATAGCGCGCAAAGCAAGCACCGCAAGAGTTGTACTGGTGGCTCCGTCTGCATCAAAATCGCCAACAATGAGCACAGACTGTTGCTGGTTAAAGGCGTGTGCCAGAAGCTCAAGGGCAGCAGCCATACCAAGCATTGTAGAAGGGGCAGGCAATTGATTAAGTTTACGAGACAGCTGCTCGTCCGTATTCAGGCCGCGCGCAGCATATATTCGTTGAAGTAATGGTGATACCGCATTAGAAAAAGAAACGCCGGCAAGATCAACTTGCCGGCGCTTGATGACTAGCTGAGGTTTTTTACTCATTCTTTACTCAGGGTAGCGGAGATAAAATTGTGCACAGTGTGCAGGTTATTCTCCTGCACGCTATAGCGCTCCGGTCGTTCAAATAGATCCACCATGTGATGCGGCAAACGTGGCTGTTCATCGACGCCAGCTTTCTCCACCGCCTCAGGGAACTTAGCCGGATGAGCCGTGGCCAGACAAATCAGCGGAATATCCTGATTGCGGCGGCATTTACGGGCGGCATCCACCCCCACTGCAGTGTGAGGGTCAAGTAAGTATTCGGTTGATTCGAATACGTCGTAAATCACCTTAAGCATGGCATCATCATCTAGACGATAGCTGCTGAATAACTTGCGCGCTCGAGACAAGGCCGTATCACTTAATGCCAGCTTGCCGGTCTTTTGAAAATTGGCCATTAAATCTGCAATTGCTGCGCCGTCACGATCGTAAAGATCAAACAGCATGCGCTCAAAGTTGCTGGACACCATAATATCCATGGAGGGAGACAAGCTATGCACCAAAGGCTGTTTACTGTGGTCATTTTCGCTAATACAACGATGTAAAATGTCGTTCGCGTTAGTCGCGATAATCAGTTGATCGATTGGCAAGCCCATGCGCTTGGCCAGGTAGCCGGCAAAAATGTCACCGAAGTTCCCGGTAGGTACGGAGAATGACACTGGACGTGCTGGACCACCAACAGACAGCGAGGCATAAAAATAATAGACAATCTGAGCCATGATTCGCGCCCAGTTGATCGAGTTCACGGCAACCAAGGGCCGCCCATCCGGCAGAAATGACTGATCAGAAAAACTGTCTTTCACCATATTCTGACAATCGTCAAAATTACCTTCCACGGCGATATTATGCACGTTGTCTTCAATCACCGTCGTCATCTGGCGACGCTGAACTTCTGATACTCGGTTGTGCGGGTGCAGAATGAAAATGTCCACGTGTTCACTATGACGACAACCTTCAATGGCCGCTGAGCCTGTATCTCCAGAGGTAGCGCCCAGGATGACAACGCGCTGGTCACGCTTGGCTAAAATATATTCCAGTAAATTGCCCAAAAACTGTAAGGCAAAGTCTTTAAACGCCAGGGTCGGTCCCTGAAACAATTCTAAAATCCATTCGTTATGCCCGGTTTGTACTAATGGCGCAATGGCGGTGTGACGAAAAGTCGCGTAGCTTTTCTCGATCAAGCCGCGCAGGTCATCGTCACCAACTTCACCGGCAACAAAGGGGTGCATGATTTTGAATGCCAGCTCTTCGTAGGATAAACCTGCCCAGGAGGCAATTTCTTCCTGTGAAAATTGCGGAATAGTTTCTGGTACATACAAACCGCCGTCACTGGCGAGGCCTGCCAATACCACATCCTCAAAAGCCAAAGCAGGCGCCTGCCCGCGGGTACTAATATATTTCACGTTCTTGTCCCGTTACCCGGCCTCAGCCGTCCAGTGATTCCATACGCAGCCGCACCACACTTCCGTGCACTGAGGCCAGTTGTTCTATTTTGCTAACGGCTTCGTCCAGGTGTTTTTCCTTGACGCGACTTGTCAGCAATATCATTGATGCTGTTTTCTCACCCTCTTTGGGTTGTTTCTGATTAAGAGCCTCGATACTGATACCGCCCTCACTTAGTAGCTGGGCGATAGAGGATAAAACGCCGGGTTTGTCTTCGGCTTCCAAACGTAGATAGAAGGAAGTTTCTACTTCCTCTATTGGAAGAATTTTATCATCGTTCAAGTGCTCAGCATGAAAACCCAAAGCAGGCACACGACACTCGGGAGCCAGAGTATAGGCGCGCGCGACATCAACTAAATCTGCCACTACGGATGAAGCCGTAGGTTCAGCACCGGCGCCAGCGCCATAATACAGCGTCGGCCCCACTGCGTCGGCTTCGACTAATACCGCATTTTTTACACCGTTTACATTGGCTATCAATCGACCTTCCGGAATCAACGTAGGATGAACCCGTAATTCAATACCGTTTGGAGATCGCCGTGCTATACCAAGATGTTTTATGCGATAACCCAACTCCTCGGCATGAACCACGTCCTCTGGCGCTATAGCACTGATTCCTTCAGTAAAGACCTTGTCAAACTGCAGTGGAATACCAAACGCCAAAGATGCCAGAATAACTAATTTATGCGCCGCATCTATACCTTCTACATCAAAAGTCGGGTCAGCTTCAGCGTAACCAAGCTCTTGGGCCTCTTTCAAGACGTCGTCAAAAGGCCGGCCTTTATCGCGCATTTCAGTAAGAATAAAGTTACCGGTGCCATTGATAATACCGGCCAGCCACTCTATGCGGTTAGCCGCCAAACCTTCTCGCATAGCTTTAATGATGGGGATGCCGCCCGCGACGGCAGCTTCATAAGCGACTACCACACCCTGGGCCCGTGCTGCGGCAAAAATTTCATTACCGTGCACTGCAATCAGTGCCTTATTAGCGGTCACCACATGTTTGCCGTTGGCAATAGCCTTTAGTACCAACTCTCTGGCTGGTTCATAACCGCCTATCAGCTCTACCACAACATCAACATTGGGGTCTTCAACAACGGCAAAAATATCGCGACTGACCTTGATGCCGCTCACATCGCAGGCGGGGTTATCACGGCGCGCCCCAATATGTACAACCTGCACCGGACGGCCAACACGGGCAGTGATTAAATCGCTATTACGTGCCAATACATTGACGGTACCGCTGGCCACCGTACCCAGGCCACAGATCCCTACTTTCAACGCTTCCAAGGAAAATACCCCTTAACAAAAATCACCCGCACCGCGAGAAAAACCAGCCAAACTAAAGGGGGGCAACCTTATAGATGCCCCCCTTTGCTGTCAACGCTTAGCAAGCCAGTCCCCGATCAATTAATACCCATTACAGCCGCCAATTCATTGGCAGGCATATAACCGGGTAGCATTGTGCCATCAGCCAACAACAAAGCCGGGGTACCGCGAACTCCCATTTGCTGGCCTAGCTCATATTGATCTGCAACCGGGTTCGAGCAAGTAGCCGCCGCTATAGGCTGCCTATTTTTCAGCTGCGTCATAGCCGCCTGCCTGTCCGAAGCGCACCAAGCGCTGACAATTTTATCGTAAGACGGAGAGCCAACGCCGGCACGTGGAAAAGCCAGATACTGCACTTCGATGCCCATAGCATTCAATACGGGCACCTCTTTATGTAATTTCTGGCAATAGCCACAATCTACATCGGTGAATACCGTCACGGTCCCTTTAACCGCCATTGGTGCACTGGGACTGAATACGATCATATCCTGCCTGCGGATACCCGCCAAAAGATCTGCCCGCTCTGTATTACGCGCCTGTTCGGTCAGATTAACAAGCTCACCGGGCGTATTCTGATAAAGATCGCCTACCACCATATGACTGCCATCGGCCGTGATATATACCACCGGACCATTATCCATCTGCGCTTCATAAAGTCCGGCGATCGGGCTGGCTTTAACACTGCTTATGGATAAATCGGGGCGACTATTCTTCAGCGTCTTGTTAATTGCCTCTAACGAGGGCTCTGCAAGCGATAAGCTCGACAGCATTAAGGCCAATAAAGTGAAGACCCGAATTCTTTTTTGCATACGTACCTCTGGTTATAGTGCAGCCTATCTATGTAGAGGCTACATCAGTCAATAAGTTCATCCCCTAGGGTGATGTAGTGCATGTAATTCCTGCATCCGCGCCTGGGCGACGTGAGTATATATTTGTGTGGTCGATAAATCACTGTGTCCGAGCAAAAGCTGGACAACTCGTAAGTCAGCACCGTGATTTAACAAGTGGGTAGCAAAGGCATGGCGTACAGTATGTGGCGACAACGGTTTACTAATGCCTGCTGTTTTACCATGAATTTTAATCCTGTGCCAAAAGGTTTGCCGTGTCATAGCCTGACCCCGCCGCGAAGGGAATACGGCGTCGCTGGATTTAAGACCTAACAGCTCTGGCCGGGCGTCGCGCAAGTAGCGTTGTATCCAGTCGGCGGCCTCCTCCCCCATAGGTACCAGACGCTCTTTGGAGCCCTTGCCCATAATTCTCACCACCCCCTGATTCATGCCCAGCTGATTCAGACGTAACTCCACCAACTCGCTCACTCGCAGACCACAAGCGTAAAGCAGTTCGAGCATAGCCCGATCCCTCAACCCCAGAGCCTCAGTAGTATCAGGTGCAGCCAGTAAGGCTTCTACATCCTCCTCTGTCAGCGTTTTGGGTAAAGGCCGCCCAAGACGTGGGCTCTCGATCAATGCGGTGGGATTTTCTGTAAGCCTGCCTTCGCGCACCAACCAAGCATACAATCCACGCAAACACGACAAGCCCCGCGCACAACTACGCGCAGAGTCCCCCCGGGACAAGCGATAACCCAAATAGGATTCAATCTGCCCCTGCGTTACGGCTTCAAATCTTTGTACACCCTCGGCTTGTGAGAGCCACCGACTAAAGCCGATTAAATCGCTGCGATAACTCGCCAGGGTATGCTGGCTAAAGCCTCGCTCCATCCACAAAGCATCTAGATAGGTATCAATCTGAACTTGAAATGAAAGGCTTGACATAGTTGTCCTGAATTTTAATCCCTAAACAAACACCCCATAAAAGACAACTAATCTTAATGCCTTTTACAAGAACCCGGCCTCGCGCAGGGACTGATCATCCAGTTTTAGCTGTCGCAGCAGGGCCTGGTAACGGGGATTCGACCAGATAAGCTCGTCATCTTTAAAAAATGACCGCAGGAAGATAAACCAGCCGCTGGTTTTATCAGGATTAACCAGTTCTTCCATCAGCGCCAAGCTCCCTTCCAAGTCGCCGGTTACCCGTCTTAGTACTAACAAATGAAAGTAAGCACCTGTCCGCGGCAGTCCGGCTTCAATAAGGGAAGCCAGCTTGTCGCCTAGCTCATTTTCCCCTTTTACATAGTGAATCAGGGCTTGAGTGAACTGCAGCTGCCAGATATTATTTTTACTGACAATATCAGCCATCCGTAATGCCAAAGATTCGGCGATAGTAATATCCCCATTAAGTGCCGAGCCGTTGGCGTAATCAGAGAGGCACTCGAAATTGTAAGGGTCCAATTTCAAGCATTTTTCCCAGTATGGTAAAGCGGCAGAGTGGTTATTGGCCATTGATAGACCAAAGGCCGCCTGCATTAAGGCCAGGGGATTTAATGGGTCTTTCTCTATAGCCTCTTTGGCGATCTTCTCCGCTTGCGTGCTGCTACTGGTAGGGCTCAAGATAAAAGTGGCATAAAACGCCATTGCATCGCTGGTGCTGGCTTGTTCTACCTGTTTAGCCAGAATCTCCGCGGCATCACGATAATTGTGATCATTGATTGAAAGATAGAGCGCCCAAGCGATTTCCGCCTCCGGCTGCCCTGGCTCGAGCCGCAGAGCTATCTCAGCGTATTCTACGGACGCCTTCAGATGCGAGGCCACGGGTTCATAGCCGACCAGATAGAAACGTGCCAGAGCAAGTGAGCCGTAGGCAGCAGCATATTCCGGGTCCAGCGTAACGGCGTACTCAAAGTCCCTGACCGCCTCGAGAGTTGTATCATAACTCTGCCAGCCCATTTTATTGCGCCCACGAAGATAGGCCTGGTAGGCCTCAGGGTGTGTAGTTGTATGAGCAATAAGCGAGTTACTCGCTTGCACGCCCAGCGGAATCTTCAACTGCGTCACTATTTTCTGCGCGATCTCATCCTGGATGGCAAAAATATCGTTCAGGGTACGATCGTAGGTCTCGGACCAGATGTGGGTCTGGTCGCTGACCCGGATTAGCTGCGCGGTAATACGAACTCGGTTGCCCACTTTTCTGACACTACCCTCCAGAATAGTTCCGACCCGTAATTTCTCGCCAATTGTAGTGATACTTTCACGCTGCCCCTTGAAATAAAATGATGAGGTGCGAGCCACCACCCGTAAGCCATTCACCTTGGCTAGACCGTCCAGTATCTCTTCGGAAATGCCATCGGAAAAATACTCGTTTTCCACATCACCGCTCATATTAATAAAGGGAAGTACGGCGATGGATGTCTCTGGCGGACCCTGGTTTGTTACTACGGAATCATCGCCGCGATCGTAGAGCAGGAAGGCTACCGCAAGTAACAAGGCCGCAATAATAAAAAAGTCGAGTTTACGGCTGGTAAGGCTGGCGATCGAATCAGCCTCAGTAACGTCGGCAGTTTTTTTGAGACCCTCGGGTGTCAATTCAAATGCCCAGGCAAAAAACAGGGCAAAAGGAAAGCCAATCAGGCCCAGAAAGAAAACTGTCGAGAGCAATACTGGCGGCAAATTCAGCGCGGGAATGGCTAGATCTGTGACTTGCACCACCACCCAGCCCAAGGCCAGATAGGCAATGCCAACTTTGACGACATTACGCCGCTTTAATTCATCCCAATTGATCACGGAGATTATTCCCTACTTATTTTAGAATCAGCCTAGTGTATAAGTAAGCACGGCGCAAATTTTAGCTGCTCTCCGGAATGTATTATCACTCGGGCGATCTTCGATTATTTGAGGAAGCCGCCACAAAAACTGTGCAGACAGTAAGCCAATAAAAAAGGCGACCTAAATGGTCGCCTTTTTTATTGAACAACAAACAAACTCAGTTCAATTTTTCTCTGATACGTGCAGAACGACCACTACGCTCACGCAAGTAGTACAGCTTGGCACGACGTACTGCACCGCGGGTTTTCACTGTAATGCTGTCAACCTGAGGACTGTAAGTCTGGAATGTACGCTCAACACCAATACCGTTGGAGATCTTACGGACAATAAAATTGGAGTTAAGGGCGCGGTTACGCTTGGCGATAACAACACCTTCATAGGCCTGTAAACGCTCACGGGTACCTTCTTTTACTTTAACCTGAACGACGACTGTGTCACCGGGGCCAAAAGGCGGTATTTCTTTGGTCATCTGCTCGGCTTCTAAAGCCTGGATGATCAGATTTTTGTTACTCATGTTTTGCTCCTCGCAATTCATGTTTCTTTAGAGCGCCAGTCTGAGAGGAAGACTATCAGCCTTCGTCAGCCAGCATGCGGTACAACTTGGTTAAAAGCGTCTGTTGCTCATTATTGAGATCAAGACCCTCTAACAGATCTGGCCTTCGCAGCAAGGTTCTCTCTAAAGATTGCCCTAACCGCCAAAGCCGAATTTTTTCATGATCGCCGCTCAACAACACCTCAGGAACCTGCTCACCATCCAAAATTTCTGGCCTGGTATAATGAGGGCAATCAAGCAAGCCCTCGGCAAACGAATCCTGTGCTGCAGACTGATCGTGGCCCAAACTACCGGGCAACTGGCGAATCACTGCGTCAATCAACGCCATAGCAGGGATTTCACCGCCACTGAGAACAAAATCTCCCAGTGACCACTCTTCATCCACTTCCATGGCTATTAGTCGCTCATCAATACCTTCGTAGCGACCGCACACCAGTATTAAGGGTGTGCCACCGGCAAGAGAACATACTCCGGCCTGTTTCAGGGGTTTACCCTGAGGGGAGAGATAAATAACCTTTGCGCTCTCTCCCAGCTTTGCCTTTGCGTCGTGTATAGCTTTACGCAAAGGTTCAACTTTCATCAGCATTCCGGGGCCGCCGCCATAAGGCCGGTCGTCCACCGTGCGATGTTTATCTGTGGTGTAATCTCGAGGATTAAACACACTAATCTCGACTAAACCGGTCTTTACTGCACGACCCGTTATGCCGTAGTCGGTCACTGCCGTAAACATTTCGGGGAACAGGCTGACTATCGCAATCTGCATTGCCTGTATCCTTTGCCTAAAACTCGGCGTCCCAGTCTACAATCATTCGACCTTTATCCAGATCGATATCAATAATCACTTCACCTGGCAGATAGGGCACCAGTCGCTCGCGCTTATCGATACTGTCCTTGGAAGGCCGTATTACCAGCACATCGTTGGCGCCGGTTTCCATCAAATGCTCTACCTGGCCCAGCAATTGTTCATCGGCTGCGGTATATACCGCGAGACCTTGTAGCTGATGCCAATAAAACTCGTCGACTGCCAGTTCGGGAAACTGCTTTATGCTGACGCCCAGTTCGCACTGACGGTAGCTCTCTGCAGTATTGCGATCATCACAATCTTTGATATGAGCCGCCAAGGCCTTGGCCTGTGGGCGCCACTCATCAATTTCCAAAAGCTGCCATTTACCACCGCGTAAAATATGCAGTGGCTGGTAGTCAAAGATGCCAGCGGGATGCTCGGTATAGGAAAAAACCTTAACCCACCCCTTGATACCATGGGCGGTCGCGATCTTACCTATGACAACAAACTCTTCCTGAGCCGACATCATCTAAGACTTAAGCAGCTACTTGAGTCTCTGCTGCCTGAGCCTCTTTGATCAGCTTTTTAACGCGATCAGAAATCTGTGCACCCAGACCAACCCAATGATCAATACGGCTGCTGTCCAAACGCAGACGCTCTTCCTGTCCACGGGCGACCGGGTTAAAGAAGCCAATACGCTCAATAAAACGACCGTCACGGGCGTTACGGCTGTCAGCGACAGAAATGTGGTAGAACGGACGCTTCTTAGAGCCGCCACGTGCCAAACGAATAGTTACCATAGACCTATTAATCCTATGTATGGTTTTAAAAACCTAATGAGCAGACAACACAATGCGATCCACTCGGCTATGAAGGGCGCGAATTCTACGCGATAAGTAAGGCTTTGGGAACCTTTAAGCGCTTCTTTTTCAAGGATTTACGATCAATTTATAGTGATCTCGGCCCAGCCTAGCGGCGAAAGCCTCCAGGAGGCATGCCGCCAGGGGGTGTACCACCGGGACCCATCATACTATTCATACCCCGCATCAACTTCTGCATACCGCCTTTTTGACCAACTTTCTTCATCATTTTGGCCATTTGTTTATGCTGTTTAAGCAGGCGATTAAGGTCTTGAACCTGGGTACCAGAGCCCAGTGTTATGCGGCGCTTACGCGAACCATTGAGGAGATCAGGGTTGCGTCGTTCTTTGGGAGTCATTGAATTGATGATGGCCTCCATCTGAACGAACATTTTGGTATCTACATTGGCGTTTTGGGCTGCCTGAGCCATATTACCCATACCGGGCAACTTATCCAGCATGCCGGTAATACCGCCCATATTTTGCATCTGCTGTAATTGATCCCGATAATCCTCGAGGTCAAAGCTCTTGCCTTTCTTGATCTTATTGGCAAGTTTTTGAGCTTTTTTCTGATCAAGTTTCTGCTCAGCTTCTTCAATAAGAGACAGTACATCTCCCATTCCGAGGATGCGCGAGGCCATCCGATCGGGGTGGAAGGCCTCCAGTGCATCAGTTTTTTCACCAACACCCAGAAACTTGATGGGTTTTCCGGTAATAGCACGTACAGAAAGTGCTGCGCCACCGCGGCTATCCGCATCAGCCTTGGTCAGTATTACCCCGGTAAGTGGCAATGTATCATTGAAAGCCTTGGCTGTATTCGCGGCATCCTGGCCGGTCATTGCGTCTACTACAAACAGCGTTTCTATAGGTTTTACTGCGCGATGCAGGGCATATATCTCAGCCATCATATCGCTATCGATGGCCAGACGACCTGCCGTATCCACAATCAATACGTCATAAAAACGTTTTTTGGCCTCCATCAAGGCGGCCTGGGCTATTTCTACCGGGTCTTGGTCAGAACTAGAGGGGAAAAAGCCAATATCGAGATCATTTGCCAGTGTTTCGAGCTGTTTTATTGCCGCCGGACGGTAAACATCAGCACTCACCACCAGCACTTTTTTCTTTTCTTTATCTTTTAAAAGCTTAGCGAGCTTGCCGGTAGAGGTCGTTTTACCTGCACCCTGTAGACCAGCCATAAGAATGACTGCGGGGGGCTGGGCGGCCAAATTGAGAGACTCATTGGCTTCTCCCATCACAGACTGCAATTCTGCCTGCACTACCTTAAGAAACTGCTGGCCGGGATTAAGACTTTGCGATACTTCTGTACCTACCGCCCGTTCACGGACCTTGTCAACAAACTCTTTAACTACTGACAGAGCCACATCGGCTTCCAGCAAGGCCATACGCACTTCGCGTAGAGTTTCTTTGACGTTATCCTCGGTCAGGCGGGCCTGGCCAGAGACTTTCTTGAGGGTATGGGATAGACGATCTTGTAAACTATCGAACATTATTACTGCTTCTCGTATTAATTGACTTACACTGCTGTGCGGCAGTATACCTGAGCCTGCGTGACAGCCCAAGGGGTTCACCCAGCCACAATGATATGCCACACTGGCACTGAGTAAAAACGATGGAAAAATAATGACGGCTATGGCCTCAATTACACTACTGCTTTATCTGTATCCGGTTGCGCAAATGATCAAAATTGCCCTATCCGGTGGCGATTTGAGCGAACGCCAACCCGGCGTTCTGATCAGCGGCGGACTCGCTCTTGCCCTACACGGGGTCGTTTGTTACGGACTAATTGTCTCTGCCGACGGTGTAGACTTGAGCTTTTTTCACATAGCCAACCTGGTCGCATGGTTTATTGCCATGATCACCCTGTTCGCCACATTGAAGGCATCTATTGACGAATTGCTCATCCCAACCTATTTGCTGGCAGCACTCACGCTACTCGCACAGCTACTGTTTGGCCACGCAGAGACCAGCGCAGAAACTCTGAGCCCCGGTGTAGGCACACACGTAATTATCTCAATTCTCGCTTATAGCGTTTTAACTATTGCTGCTTTTCAGGCGGTTGCCCTCTGGATACAAAACCACGCTCTAAAGACACGTAGCGTAGCAGGCATCATCAATGCCCTCCCCCCCCTGCAGACGATGGAAATGCTGCTATTTCGTCAAGTGGCAATAGGACTGGGCTTACTGACCGTTGCGATGGCCAGCGGCGCACTGTTCCTGGATGACATATTTGCCCAACACCTTGCACACAAAACAGCCTTCACTGTCATCGCATGGAGCATTTTTGCCGTGTTGCTGTGGGGGCGCCACAAGCGTGGATGGCGAGGTTATGTCGCCATACGCTGGACACTGATTGGGTTTGCAGCCCTTATGCTGGCCTACTTCGGCAGCAAGTTTGTCATGGAATTACTGCTGGGCCGGTAAAAAATCATTGCATCCGGCTCATCTTTTCTTCAACATAGTCTACCCATAAGACAAATAAGGTTAATCCTTTCTTGGACACCACATCGTTGGAGTTATTATTCTCCGCACTCGTATTGCTAATAATATTGTCGGCTTTTTTCTCCAGCTCTGAAACCGCTATGATGTCGCTGAACAGGTATAGGCTAAAACACCTGAGCAAGCAAAACCATCCGGGCGCTATGCGCGCATCCAAATTACTAGAGAGACCTGACCGCCTGATAGGCCTTATTCTATTTGGCAACAATCTGGTTAATCTGGCTGCGGCTGCTATCGCCACGCTTATTGCTGTGCATTTATGGGGTGAAAGTTACGGGCCTCTGATATCCACACTACTGTTAACCGTTATTATTCTATTGTTCGCCGAAGTCACCCCGAAGACTATTGCCGCCTTACACCCGGAAAAAATTGCTTTTCCCGCGACGCTGATATTAAAGCCCCTAATGTGGCTGCTATACCCTTTTGTATGGCTGATAAACCACGCTGCCAGCGCGTTACTGCGCCCACTGGGAATCAACCCGGAAGCCAACGCTAAAGACTCTCTTAGCGCCGACGAATTACGCGCAGTGGTCGATACCACAGATCACGACATTCCTGATAAAAATCAGGGCATGTTACTAAACATTCTTGATCTCGCTGATGTTAGCGTTGACGATATCATGGTACCAAGAAAGGAAATTCTCGGTATTGATCTTGAAGATAGCGATGAGAAGATTGTCGACTGCCTGCTGTCAAGCGACTATACAAGACTACCGGTATTTCGCCGCGACATAAACAATATCGAAGGAATGTTTCACCTGCGAAAATCTGCCCAGACTTTCAGCGATGGTGCCTTTAATCGTGAGACTATGGTAGAGCTATTACAGGAAGTCTACTTCATTCCCGACAATACCCCGCTGCATACGCAGCTACAGAATTTTCAAAAAGACAAGCAACGTATCGCAGTCGTGGTTGATGAATACGGCGAAGTGATGGGCATGATCACGCTGGAAGACATTCTGGAAGAAATCGTCGGGGAATTTACTTCAAATATAGCGGACGATATCGAAGAAATTTTGCCGCAAAAAGACGGCAGTTATATCATTGATGGCACCGCAGACATACGCGATATTAATAAAGTGCTTGGCTGGAAGCTGCCCACGGAAGGCCGAAGAACACTCAATGGTCTTTTACTGGAGCACTTGGAATCTTTCCCCAGTGGCTTGGCCAGCGTACAGATCAATAACTATCGACTTGAAATAATGGAAATATCTGACAACAAAATTCAGGCTGTACGCGCTCGACTATTTCAGAAAGGCGCTAAGCAATAGTGCTAGAGAAACAATCCATCGTCTAAGCGGCGCTGCTGGCTGTTGGAGAGAACCTCGGTCTTCTGCTCATCGGTACAGCCGCTCCAACGAATTATTTCGTCACTGGAGCGATAACAGCCTACACAGATATCTTCTTCATTGAGCACACAAATAGATACGCAAGGCGACTGAGGAGACTTATCCAAAGCGTTCGTCCTCTTCCAGCTCAGCATTGTAACGTGCGCCGTTCTCCACGTAGTGTCCAGCGCCCCAGCGCAAACCTTGCTGGCCTGCTTCATCGACCATCTTTTTCACCTTGGCGGGGCTGCCTAATACCATAGAGCCATCTGGCACTTCCATGCCTTCGGTTACCAGGGCATTGGCGCCGACAATGCAGCCTTTGCCAATTTTGGCTCCGTTTAATACCACGGCATTAATACCGATCAACGAGCCATCACCTACGGTGCAACCATGTATCATTGCCTTGTGACCCACTGTGACGTTTTTTCCTATATTGATAGGACAACCAGGATCAACATGTAACACTGAGCCATCCTGTATATTGGAATTTTCGCCAATGCGCACCTGGTCGTTTTCAGCGCGAATGACGACGTTAAACCAGATACTGACATTGGCGCCCAGTACAATATCTCCTACCAGGCTGGCATTGGGTGCGATAAAATGCCCCTCGCCCTCAAGGCTCAATGACTTACCCTTAAGCTTATATATCATGCTTTATTCCTCAATATTTTGTAATCGGCATACATCATAGGCCTGCACAGTAAAACACAATTTAAACATCGACTGGCTCTACAGGGGGTTTGCCATACAAACCCTGTAAATGCTGACGTAGCTGGTCTAATCGACCCTCTTCGATAGCTTCACGAATATCCGTCATCAAGTTCTGGTAATAACGCAAATTGTGTATGGTATTCAGCTGCGGACCCAACATCTCTTTACACTTATCCAAATGATGCAGATAAGCGCGAGAGAAATTTTGGCAGGTATAACAATCACAGTTTTCGTCCAAGGGCGCCGGCGACGTTTTGTTGACCGCATTTCTTAATTTCACTACGCCAGTAGAAGTAAACAAGTGGCCGTTGCGCGCATTGCGCGTGGGCATCACACAATCGAACATATCGACTCCACGCACTACAGCTTCGATGATATCCAACGGGGTACCTACACCCATTAAATAACGCGGTTTGTCAGCAGGCATCTTATCGGCCAAACCATCGAGCACGTGAAGCATTTCACCTTTGGGCTCGCCCACAGACAAACCACCAATAGCGTAACCGTCAAAGCCGATTGCCTCCAGGCCATCAAGTGAACGCTGACGCAAATCCTGATACATGCCGCCCTGAACGATGCCAAATAATGCCGCATCGCTGCCAGCGTGAGCGTCTTTGCTGCGCTTCGCCCAGCGCAAAGAGAGCTCCATCGAATCACTCGCCTCTTTTACGGTGGCTGGATAGGGTGTGCATTCATCAAAGATCATCACAATATCTGCGCCAAGATCACGCTGAACCTGCATCGATATTTCGGGGTTTAATGTCACTTTACTACCGTTAACCGGCGACTTAAAATTCACCCCTTCCTCGGTAATTTTACTCATAGCGCCAAGACTAAATACTTGAAAACCGCCAGAATCCGTCAATATAGGGCCCTGCCAGCCCATAAAGTCGTGCAAGTCGCCGTGCGACTTGATGATTTCAGTACCCGGACGCAACATCAGATGAAAGGTATTACCCAGAATAATATGCGCGCCTATCTCCGTAATATCGCGAGGTGTCATGCTTTTAACGGTGCCGTAGGTTCCTACCGGCATAAAAGCCGGTGTCTGCACCTCTCCTCTAGGGAAAGTCAACTTGCCACGACGCGCCATACCATCGCTTGCCGTGGTTTCAAAAGTCATCCGACATTGACGTGTCATACTGAGCAATCTCCTGGGGTAGGCAATAAAAACATTGCGTCACCATAACTAAAAAAGCGGTATTCGTTATCGACTGCGGACTGGTAGGCCGCCAAAATATTCTCGCGCCCGGCAAAGGCACTCACTAACATTAACAAAGTTGATTCGGGCAGATGAAAATTAGTCAATATGGCATCCACGCTTCGGAATACATAACCGGGAAAAATAAAAATATCCGTATCGCCCGCGTAGGGCGCAATGGAACCAGCCGCGCTCGCCGTCTCCAGACAACGGACGCTGGTGGTACCCACTGCAATAACCCGCCCACCGGCCTGCCTCGTATCATTGACTGCCTGACAGACAGACTCCGACACTTCGACGTACTCTGAATGCATGTGATGATCAGCAATGTCATCGGCTCGTACCGGCTGAAACGTGCCTGCACCTACGTGCAGAGTGACAAAAGCTGTATTAACACCCTTCAGCCTAAGCTCTTCAAGCATGTCTTCATCAAAGTGCAAGCCTGCGGTAGGCGCGGCAACAGCACCAGGCGACTGAGCATAGACCGTTTGATAACGCTCCAGATCAGAGTCCTGGTCGGCTCTATCGATATACGGTGGCAGTGGTACATGACCGCAGCTTTCAAGAATCGAGGTCACTCCAGGAGCAGGAAAACACAGCTCGAACAGCTCTCCCTGACGCCCTGTCACCGCAACAGAAAGATCGGACTCCATGCCCTGCCTGTCATCCAGTAACAGGGACATACCGGCCTTGGGCGATTTACTCGCCCGCACATGCGCAAGAGCCTTATCCTGACTTACCACCCGCTCAATCAATATCTCTACCCGACCGCCAGTTTCCTTGCGACCAAACATTCGCGCGGGAATGACACGCGTATCATTAAAGATCAGCAGATCACCTGATTGTACTAGCGACGGAAAATCCTCAAAACCACGATGAGATACAGTGCCACTGGAGCCATCCAGGCACAAAAGTCGACTACCACGGCGCTGCTCGGCCGGAAAACGGGCAATTAGCTGATCAGGCAGTTCAAAATGAAAGTCTGTACGCTTCATGAGATAGACATATGATGAAAAGGCGGCAGAGTAGCCGAAAACCATCAATTTTGCCAGAATGCACAGCACTTCTTGCAACCCTTTAAAGGATTGCTATAATGCGCGCCTGATAAAGCCAGTGTGGTGAAATTGGTAGACACGCTAGATTCAAAATCTGGTTCCTTCTGGGAGTGGCGGTTCGAGTCCGCCCACTGGTACCATCTTTATCTGTTCCTCATCTCTTCGGCCCCCTTAGCCCAAGCATTGATCATTATACGGATCGATCGAATTAATTCCGAGCCGAATCCGTCCAGCAGTTTGCGAACGACGCGATTAGGACTAATATTAATCATGTTTGCCACAAATATTGAGGTGCAAAATGAAATCATTGATTCATGCTATATGCGCAGCTTCCCTATTGATCATTTGTTCTACCTCTGCTCAGGCGGCCCAAAGCCGGAGCTGTACACCTATAGAGGTCGGGGTGTTTAGCAATCGTATCCACGTTAAATGCGCGGCTATTAAAGGTAAGGCCTATACCAAGGATATCCCCTACTACGCCATGGCATTAAAAAACGGCTCACTACAGGTGCAGCTGACACTAGAGCTTTTGATCACAGCAAAAGCGCACAAGCGCAATTTGACCATCTGGGTAGACATGGCAGATTACAAAAGTGTGCCGGGCTGCTTGGGCAGTGATTGCAGACGTCTCATAGCAGTGGCCATTAAATAAGTTTTGACTGATAATTCAGGACTGTACGTCGTCAGACCATTTGGACCCCGAATACCTTAGCTGGTAGACTTCATTAGCCACAAAAATAAGAGTCCGTCGTCAGCATGGAAACATTAACGGCAATCGGAAATTGGATCTCGGCAAACGAATCGACGCTGAGCGGTACCGCAGCGATTATTGTCCTGCTGGGGGTGTTGGTATCAGCACTGGGCTTTCTTTATCGAAGAGTGGCGAAATCTCGCACTGCCGATTCACCCCAAGATAAGCCAAGCCAAACTACTCAGATAACGCTAAAAAGCTTGAGTGCACCGGCCCCGTATCCCATCCAGTTTGCCCAAAGTGATGGCCTGCAGATTGCCTACGCCGTGCAGGGCGACGGAGCGCGAGATTTCGTGATGGCGCCGGGCATCATCAGCCACCTCAATATCATGTCACACTGGCCCTCAAGTCGAGATTCGGTCGAAGCCATCAGCGCCTTCGCCAGAGTACTGTGCTTCGACAAGCGGGGCCAGGGATTGTCCGATCCCACCGTAAACGTGCCGGATATGGACGAGCGTGTACACGATATAGAGGCCGTTATGGACGCAGCCGGAATGGACCAGGTTATCCTCTACGGCATTTCCGAGGGCGGGCCTATGTGCTTGAAGTTCGCTCACGACCACCCAGAACGCGTCAAAGGCCTAGTGTTGCTAGGTACCACGGCCCGCTGGTTGCAGGATGACGGCTTTCCGATGGGGATTGAAGAACGGGCTCTAGATGCCCTACCTGCGGCTTGGGGTAACGCCGCTCTGCGAGATGTATTTTTCCCAAGCGTTTCCCGCGAACAGGTGGACGACAAAACCTACCAGGGTTTTGAACGCCTGATTGCCACCCGCGAGTCGATCAGACAGCTGGTAGATTTTATGAAGAAAACAGACGTCAGACCCTTACTGGGACAAATTCGGTGTCCTGTACTGGTCATTCATTTTGGTGGCGACCTGGCGGTGCCGATTCGACTGGGCAGAGCGCTCGCCGCGGCTCTTCCCAATGCCGAGTTTCTCGAGGTGGGCGGCATCGACCATGCGGACCTCTCTCAGTCCCCAGAGGCCATTGCGCGCATCCGACAGTTTGCAGACTCGCTGTAGTTAGACTCACGCAGCTCAATACAGATCTCACGCTACCCGCTATTAGCAGGCTACGCTGGTAATAGTCAGCTAATGTCCTTAATATTCAAATTTATGTGAATATTACGTATTTATTTTTACCGCATCTTTAGGTTCTTCTCCGACCTGAAAAAAATCGCTAGCATATAAAATACCGATACCGACTAAAATTCCAGGCAAACCTTCGTATACCATCTCTTGTAACCCAAACGCCCGCCAAACAAGCGCGACAGAAAACCCGGCAAGCATTGCTACAATAGAAATAGATTGTGATGGCCGCCTGCCAAAACATAAAAATATCAACAGGGGCGCAAAAGCACTGGCCAAGCCCGACCAGGCCATAATCACCATACTAAAAACACTTTGGTTATTCATCAGCGCCAGTAAAAGTGCAATACCCGTAATCATGATGGTCGCTAATTTTAGCAGCCAGGTTTTCTCAATTTTGTGCGGTAGAATGTCGTGAGTCATGGCCGCGGAACAGCTCAATACTAATGAGTCAGCGGTAGACATTGTGGCTGCAAAAATACCTGCCAGAATTAATCCTACAAGTACGGAAGGCAGTAACTGTTGCGCCATGAGTGGTAAGGCTAGCTCCGCGTCAAACGAGCCTGTATCCGACAAATGGATGCGAGCAAGCAAGCCTACACCTGTAGCCAGACAATAGAATAGGATAAAAAATAAGTAATACCACAACTTAGCCTGTCGCATACTTTCTAAGTTGTTTAGCGTCATAAAGCGCACCATAATATGGGGCTGGCCGATAACGGATAACCCGGCAAATAGCCAGCTCACAATAAAAAGAGTTCCGCCAATCCAGCCGGAAAATAACAAGTCTTTTGGCAGCCAGTCCATAAACCCTTCGACGCTCTGCATCTGTTCAACAGCGCTGGAAAGTCCGCCTAGACTCATTAACGCTACAAATAAAAGCACTGCCATCGCAAAAATCATCACAATGGACTGAGCGGCATCTGTCCAGATCGATGCGCGAATGCCTCCGGCATAACAATACAGACTAACAAGTATCGCTCCGGCAACCGCACCCGACCATATGGGCCACCCCAATAGAACGTGTAGGGCCTTGCCCCCGGCTACCAGCTGAGCAGAAGCATAGGTCAACAAAAACAACAGGGCGATCAATCCGATCAAGCGCTGCAGAGAGGCGTGGTTTTGGCCATACCAATTGCTGAGCACGCCGGCATAACTCACCTCACCACTGTCACTGGTTGCTCTTCGCAAGCGCTTGTGTATAAACAGCGAGGCAATAAAATCGCCGGCGATCCAACCGGCCATTAGCCAAATCGAGGCGAGCCCGGTCGCATAGGTATATCCTATGACGCCAATAAACATATAGCCGCTATTATTGGTTGCAACTGCCGATAAACCCACTAACCAGGGTCGCACGCTAGCACTGGCCAGATAGTAATCCTCTTTGGTACCACGACTGAGCCAGGCAGACGACAAACCAATCAATGTAAACAATAATAAAAATCCAACAAACGAATAAACCATCACTGTTTTCCTATACGGAGGACGCTTTTAAGAAGCGAGACATATCGCCCGCCCATGATCATGTACTTCGACTAATGCCGTATGCAGACTCTTGACCGTCACATCGTAATCTGACTCGCTGACGATAAACTGCATCTCGACCTGACGCATCGATTGATGCACTGCAAGCACACAGATATTGTTGCTGGCAAGGGCTTGCACCGCTTTTGCCAAAATACCCGGTATCTGCATATCGCTACCTATGGCCGACACGATAGCCACCTTTTGCTGATTAAGTTCCGCGTCCGGAAAGCTTTCCTCAACGGCCGCCTGAATACGCTTTACAGTTTTCAAGTTAGTGGTCAAAAAATGCGTTAATGTATTGGCGTTAATGTCTTTTGAAACAATATGGGCTTTGAAGCGCTTAATAATCGCCAGCACTTCTCGATCATAGTCATGGATGCTTCCGGCCATATTCTGGTCAAATAGCTCCAGTGCATATATGCCTTTGCAACCGGCAATAATTTCCACACACGGCGAATCACTCACATAGTCACCTGTGATCAGCGTTCCCGTATGCTCCGGCTCAAAGGTGTTTTTAACGCGAAGAGGTATAGCGTTTTGTCTTAGGCCTTTGGCCGCCTTGGGGTGAATGGCTTCCATCCCAAGGTTAGCGAGTTGATCGGCGACATCGTAGTTGGTTCTGCCGATGGGCACCGCGTTATCTTCACCAACCAAACGGGGGTCCGCGCTGCTGAGGTGAAATTCTTTATGGATAATGGCTTCCCTGGCTTGCGTTAAGACCGCCAAACGACTAAATGTCATTTCGCTATAACCACGATTGAACGAGGTCATCAAGCCCGCATCGCTATGGGCGTAACCCGTAACAATCGGAAGCTGCTTGTTGAGATCAATGCTGGCAAAGGCTTCTCGAATGCGTTCGTCCAATGATATATGCTTATTTGTACGCCAGCCCGTCAGATCCACAAAGCATGCATTGACACCGTCTCGCTGCAACAGCTCAACGGTGTTCCAGGCACTGTGAGCTTCACCGATACTGGCCAGCATCTCTCTGACGGTTCCCAGGTGAGCCTCCAGGGCAAAGTGCCCATGCTGACACAGGCTTTGTAAATCCAGTAAACATTGCTTGGCGCCTTCCAGTCTCTCAGCCAAAAATTCGTTCGCCTGCTGTAGCCGCTCTCCTTCGCCAAACAGTCGCCAATTGATCTTACGCAATTCGGCCGTCAGCGCCTCCAGCCTCTTAAACCAGCTATCGTCCTCAATGCCGCTTGCAAATAAACCGTACACACCAGGCTGTCCGTTTTTTTTATGCTCCAACAGCTGGTCTGTAATACCACCATAAGCTGACACTACGAACACACGCTGGTAGAGAGTCTTTCTACCACCTCTGATGATGATGTTGTCTCGAACCGAGACGTAATCAATCATCGATGTACCGCCAATTTTTTCAATCGTATGCATTTTTATCTGTAAACCTTTAATCCCAATACACTGATGGGATGTTCTATTTGTATTTTAAGCAGGAGGCGATAGTTTTCATGTATCTAATCTATAGCCCTGTGATCGCGGGATGGGACGGAAGTTTTCTCTCAAACAGATATATTCTGCTCTGGGCGTCTGAGCGAAAATGGATTAACTTCTTTATTCCTAGATACTTTCCGCTTCCAACTCATAGGCACCTTCGGCATTGTGTACCTCTGTTCCGTTGAGCGGTGGATTAAAGACGCATGCCATGGTCATTTCTTCAAACGCTCGTAATACGTGTTTGTCGTGTTTGTCCAGGATATAAATAGTCCCGGGCTCTATCGGGTAAGTTTTGCCGTCAGCTAATGTTTCCACTTCACCTTTCCCCGACATGCAAAACACCGACTCCAGATGTTTTTGGTAATGCATTTGAAAGTCAGCACCTTTGTAGATGGTGGTAACATGAAAGGAAAACCCCATTTGATCATCCTTCAACAAGAGCCGTGTGCTTTCCCAATTGCCGTCAGGTGAAACGATTCTTCGATTGGATTTTTCGGCTTCCACTAATTTTCTTACTATCATAAAACGGCCCTATATTTTCAATTTGTTTGGCTTAACAAGTATTCCCGGCTATGGTGGCTAAGTTCCGAATTTAGGCAACATCGAAATACACTTTCTCTTCGGGAATATCGCCCTCACCGGCACACACTTCCCGGATGGCAGACTCAACAATATCAATGCCTTTTTTCAGATTGTCGTCACTAATAATTAATGGACAGAAGAACTTTACAATATGATCATCGGCACCACTGGTTTCAATGATCAACCCCTTCTTAAAGGCGCTACGAGTGATTTTTCCTGCAATCTCACCATTGACACAATTAATGCCTTGAAACATACCTCGACCTTTAGTGGCGAAATTGCCATCACCGTATTGGCTAACAATGCTTTCGAGTCGCTCAGAGGTATACCGACCCTTACGCTTTATCTCGTCACTAAATTGTTTGTCAGACCAATAATTATCAATGGCGGCTTTGGCCGTCACAAAAGCCAGGTTATTGCCTCTAAAAGTGCCGTTATGCTCGCCGGGCTTCCAGTGATCCAACTCCGGTTTCATGAGTACCACAGCAAAAGGCAGGCCATAGCCGCCTAAGGATTTAGATAGGGTAATGATGTCCGGCTCTATGCCGGCTTCTTCAAAACTGAAATAATCTCCCGTGCGCCCGCAACCGGCTTGTATGTCATCGACAATGAATAACAAACCATGCTTTTTACAGACAGCTTGCAAGTTTTGCAGCCATTCAACACTGGCCACATTAATACCGCCTTCGCCCTGAACCGTCTCCACAATCACCGCCGCGGGTGAGTTGATGCCGCTACTGGAGTCGGACAACACCTTATCCAGGTATTCGGTGGTATCGATGTTCTCGCCCAAATATCCGTCATAGGGCATACGGTGTGTACCGGTCAAACTGACACCAGCCGCATCTCGATGGTGAGAGTTGCCTGTTGCTGCAAGAGCGCCCAAACTCACCCCATGGAAGCCATTGGTAAATGTAACGATGTTTTGCTGGCCAGTGACATTACGTGCCAACTTCATCGCGGCCTCTACCGCATTGGTACCGGTGGGGCCGGTGAACTGCACCAGATAATCCATGTTGCGAGGCTTTAATATCTTGTCATTAAAGGCATGTAGAAACTCGCCTTTGGCCTTAGTGTGCAGATCTAAACCGTGCGTGATGCCATCATTTTGAATGTAATCGAGCAGCACTTCTTTAAATATTGGATTGTTGTGACCGTAATTCAGGGTGCCTGCTCCGGCCAGAAAATCCAAATACTGGTTGCCGTCTTCGTCCCACATCAACTCGCCTTTCGCGCGATTAAACACACGAGGGAATGCGCGGGCATAACTCTGTACTTCGGACTCAATCTCTTCAAAAATTTTCATGCGGTGTCTCTTAATTTGGTTAGCTTTGTGAGTTAAAAGGCCCAATACGTACAAGCTCTTCAGAGTCGTGTTGACCGGCAAAATGGGTATCTTTGTCCATCCATTCTGATGATTGGAAGTCTGCCGGCAGTGTCTTCGCAAAACTTCGAAATAAAGCCCAGGATGCTTGGTTATCCTGGGTTATGGTGGTTTCTAAAAAAGCAATATCTGCGCAATTGGGGCGCGCAATAATGTGAGTCAACATACGGGATGCCAGCCCGAGCCCTCTGGCCTGCTCGGCAACGGCCACTTGCCATACAAACAAGGTATCCGGCCGGCCGGGTACGACATAGCCGGAGATAAACCCAAGCACTTCTCCATTCATCGTCGCAGCAACCGAGGTATTGGCGAAGTGGCTGCACTGAAGGAGGTTGCAATAGCTGGAATTCATATCCAGCGGTGTGCAGTTCTCAACCAAACGAAACACGGCCATACCGTCCTCGAGCGAGGGGGTTCTCAGTAAAATACTTTCTAAACTAGACAAAAAATCTCCAATACCGACATAATTAATTAGTAATCTAAATAAATTTTAGACATAAAAACGCCTAAAATCTCTATAAAACGCCATAAATAGGAATTTAACTGGAAAATACGCAGAATAATTACTTTGAACACTAAACATTGTACACTAAATAAAGTCTAGCCTCCAGTTCGACCACTAGATGTGTATTGGCAGGCGCATGTGCACACTCGCACTCGCGCAGGATCACCCCGTCACGTGAAGGCTTTCTTTAGTCTATAAAGGGAGTACTTCTGCTAAGTGATTAACTACATACTCTGACCGACTATTAAAACTTCACCTACATTTACGATGAAAACAAGTGATTCCTTTAGTGTTCGAAATAGTTCGCTATATAATGCTTTTATTGAATCTAAATACAGAGAAGCGCTCTTGAACAGTATAGAAGAAGTATTAGTGGCACTGCGTCGTGTTATCAGAGCGACGGACCTGCACTCCAAACATCTGGCAAAAACAACGGGATTAACCACCCCTCAAATTTTGCTATTGCAAACCATTCGAGATAAGGGAGAGGTCACCATCGGTGAGATCGCCCATGAAATGAGTCTTAGCCAGGCAACGGTAACTAATATTTTAGATCGGCTGGAAAAACGAGATTTGGTATATCGTGAACGCTCCAAGGAAGACAAGCGCAAAGTGCATGCATACCTCACGAACCAAGCGACTGACATATTAAAAGAGGCTCCCATCCCGCTGCAGGAGCACTTTACGAGACAGTTTGGTGACCTACAGGAATGGGAGCAGACCATGATTATTTCGTCGCTGCAGAGGGTCGCCCAGATGATGGATGCGCAACATATCGACGCCTCACCCGTGTTGGATATTGGTATATTGGATCGCCAAGGCACTGCTATCAACAAACTTGACGCCTTTTCAGAGCGACCTGAAGAAAAGTAAAAGCCTTTCGCAGCTTCTGATAGATATAGGCTTTAAAGAGGATTAATACCGCCCGCAAAGGCCTCCGCTACGCTTTGCAGGAGCTCTTGGGCTCCGGCGAAATCAAAACAATCCAAAGCGTCGTGGGCCGCAACGAGCTGAGTATAACCCACGCCGCCCTCACCCACACCGGCAACCAGTTTCGCGGCAATATCCAGTGCTTCAGGGTTGCTATCTACCACAGCCTGCAGCAACTCGACGAAGAGGGCGCTGAGTTCTTCTGAGCTAAAATCAGCTGCTGCAGCGTTTGATACCATCAAGGGTGCCAAGCCAGACTGGGATTTCAGCACTACCGCCAACGCCTCTGCCAGCGCCTGCAGAGCGTCTTGATCTACGGCCATGTCAGATTTCAACGACAGCTCGATCGCCTCGGCACAGGCCCCAATCTCAATTGCGCCAAGGTTATTGGCAATCCCGCGCAACTTATGAGAGAGCTGACGCGCGTCGTCTGGATGACCGGCGTCCAACAGGGATTGAATATCCGCTGCAGTCTCGGCATAGCCATTACACATGTCCTGCAACAGTTTCAGGTAGAGCTCAGTATTACCACCCACACGCTTCATACCTTCAGCTATGTGTAAGCCCGGCACAGCATCTGGCAAGTGCGCAAGATCAAGTAGTTTCCCCGCGCTGACATCTGGTAAGCCTTCGGCGTAATCGCGCTCACCGGCTGGTATCCACTTAAGCAACGCGCGATACAAGTCGCTCGGCTCTATCGGTTTAGGTATGTAGGTATCCATGCCTGCTTGGGCACCTCGCGCCCGATCCTGAGGCATAGCGTTGGCGGTCATCGCCAGAATAGGAAGCTGCGAAAAGCGTGTCTCACTACGGATTTTTTCTGTTGCGGTATAGCCATCCATCACGGGCATCTGTACATCCATCAGTACACATTCGTAATCACCGGCCAGAACCATAGCAACGGCCTCGCGACCGTCATGCGCGACATCAACATAGAGTTTAGCCTGCGTCAACAACTCGCCGGCTACCTGCAGGTTGATATCGGAATCATCCACCAGCAGGATACGCGCGCCCCGGATGGGACCCAGGTCGATATCGGCCTCATCAATTTGTCCCGGCTCTTCCGCCAGTGCCACGTCGGCGACATCCGCTAGCGGAAGATCAAGTTCAAAGCTGAAGATACTGCCTTCATTTACCGCACTCTGCAGCGAAATCTCTCCGCCCATCTTCGCAACCAGGCGCCGGGCGATGGCCAGACCCAAACCGGCACCACCAAAATCGCGGGTCATACTGTTGTCGGCCTGGGAGAACGCTTCGAACAAATGCTCTCGCTGTTCTTGCGCAATACCCATGCCCGTATCAGACACCGCAAAGCGAATTTTTGCCGACTCTGGATTCATCTCCACCAGCTCAACTAACAGGCCTATCTTCCCGCGCTGGGTAAACTTGATGGCATTGCTGATAAAGTTTCCAAGAACTTGCTTCAATCGTGCCTCGTCACCTGATAATGCTGCAGGCAGACCGTCGCCAATGACGACGTCCAATTGCAAACCCGCCTGCGCCACCGGCTGATCCCAGATACGAACCAGTCCAGTCACCAGGTCGCCCGGCGTAAACGGTTCGCTGGCACATTCCAACTCACCGTCTTCCAGTTTGGTGAAGTCCAGTATACTGTTGATAATGCCCTGCAAGCCCTCCGCAGATTGCTCCACTTTGGTAAAATAATCTCTCTGTTGATCAGTCAGTTCTGTCTTGAGACCTAAATGGGTAAGACCAAGAATGGCGTTCATCGGTGTACGCATTTCATGGCTCATATTGGCCAGGAAATTCCCCTTGGTAGCCACCGCCGCTTCGAGCTCAAGATTCGTAGTGACCAGCTCAGCCGTGCGTTTCTCCACCGACATCTCAAGACGCTTGAGGACATCTGTATAGCGCTCGGCCATCAATAGCGCGATAAAAATCAATAGGAATCCCCCGGCATATTGCGTCGCCTGCCGCGACTCAATCCAGGGAGCCGACATCATTACATCGTTGAACACGGCGGCCACAAGCAGCAACAACAAGCCAAATATAATGCGAGCAGAGCGTACTCCCTGCCAGGCTCTCCAGCTGATGATCCCTGCGAAACAGATTGACCAGACTGCGCCGGTATACTGAAATGTTTTCAGAGTCAGGGCATTAATGAACATATTCGGCACCAGCGCTACGGCAGCGAACAGCACTATAAATACGACATAGAAGCCTCGAAACAACCGGTTAAGCGGCGTTCGGGTGACAATAAAAAGTGTCTGGGTAAGGAGGACTGGAAGCAGGTATAGGCTAAGAAATTCGATTTTTTTGTGCAGCCAGTAAGGCAGATCAAGGAAAAATCTACTCTGGCTAAACTCCAGCGAATAAAGCCCCAGTGCGATGCTAAAACAACCAAACCAGAAGAATTCCCGCAGCACCGGGTTGCGCCGCGCGATCAGCAGGTGATACCAACCCAGTACAAAATACAGGGCCGCCAGAATCATATCCGGCAGGATTGCACTCCTTACCGCGCTAGCCCGCAGGTCACCCACGTTTCCCACTATAAAGGACCCCAAGTAGGGTCCCGTTGCCCATTCTGGGCCCCAAGCGGGATCTCGCCAGACTCGGAGCGCCAGTACCAGGCGGCCACTGTCATCGACGGCTGATGCGGGAATCTCAAGGGTGAGATGGCGGTCATACACAGAACGGGGATCAGGTGGAAGTCTTCCAGCCCCGCCAATTTTCACTCCGCCGGCATAGAGTTCGTAGGCGCTCATCACATTGCCCAGACTGACGGCCAGTGTTCCAACATTATTTTTTGCGACGCTGGAATCCAGATCGAGCTGCAGCGCCAATCGGTACCAACCCAAGCCATCATCACTGACAGGAACAGGCGGTGAATGAGCCGGGACTGTTGCCTTATGCCAAGCGCTGTCATTGAGATCGGGCGCAGCCCATCGTAGATCATCGCCGCTGTGAAACTGCCACTCCCCGGCTATGGAAACCGGCTTGGTTAGCGTATCTATTGTTATGCCAGCATAGGCAGGTGTTATCAGCAACCAGGTGACAAACCATACAAAACAGCCAATGGCGTATTTCATACGGAACTCGACATGCCCTCTTCAAATTTCGCCAGCAAAGGTTCTGCCCCGGCAAAGTTGAAGTTATCCAAGTGTTCCCGGGCTTCAGACAGGTATTGCGACAGCCGTCCACCCGGCTCCACCGTGACCAACAGTTGATCGACCAGATCAGTCGCAGACGGGTCAAAGGCTGCTACGGCTGCCATTAAATCGGCCATCACCTGCCCGACATCTACATCACCCCTGGACAGTTCAACAACCACTGCCGCGTGATTCTGCATAAGCTGAGCATGGGACTGCGCGGTGACGTTCAGCGCCAATGCCAGTGCGTCAATTTGTTCCGCCGACACCGTATTGCCCGACAGTACAGCCTGCTCGATGGTCTCCGCGCAAATGCCGATATCATAGGCGCCGAGGTTATTGGCGATACCGCGGATTTTATGTGCTGCGCCGCGCAGTTCGTCCTGCCTGCCGTTCGCCGCTAGTTCACGCATGCCTGTTGCTGCTTCTGCATACTCCTTCAGCAGATCGCTCAGCAGCTGCACAAACAGGCTTTCATTATTCGCCAACCGACTCAGACCTTGCTTTATATCCAGACCCGGCAACGCATCCGGCAGTGGCGCACGATCAGGCGCGGCATCTACCTTCGAAACTTTCCCGTCCACCGGCAAATTAGCGCTGTAGTCACGCTCAGGGATTGCTTCGCGCAGGGCGAGATAAAGCTCGGAGGGGTCTACCGGTTTTCCCACGTGGCCATTCATACCGGCTTCCCTGGTTCTGATCCGATCCTCTGCCATCACGTTCGCGGTCATCGCCAAAACCGGCAGATTATCATAAGCAGGGTCTTTTCTGATAAGGCCAGTGGCCGTGTAGCCATCGATTCCTGGCATTTGGATATCCATCAGCACGCAGTCATACTGGTTTGCCATCACCATCTCGACCGCCTCTTCCCCATCACTGGCGGTATCATGAACCAGCGGAATCTTGTCCAGTAACTCACAGGCTATTTGCAGGTTAATGTCTGAATCATCGACGACCAGCACCCTCGCACCCCGAATCGACACCAGGTCTTCCGGCCCGGCAGACCGTCCAAGAGTCCGCTTTCTCTTCACAACTTGCTTGCCATAGGCAATCATAATAGTGTCGAGCAGTGCCGATGGTTTGACCGGTTTTGCAAGAAAAGCATCTACCATTGCCTGGTGCTCGCTACTGGGCATGTTCCAGGAAGAGAGCAACACAACTTTCGGTGGATTCTTGAAATCGCGAATCGCAAGAGCCACATCCAGCCCCGTCATGCCCGGCATCATCCAGTCCAGTAACACCAGATCGAATTCATGCCCCGACTGCATGATAGCCAGAGCCTGCTCGCCACTTTCGGCTAGCGTCGCCGTGTAGGCAAAAGACAACAGATATTCCTGCAGGATGTCCCGCGACGCTTCATTGTCATCCACCACCAGCACGTTAAGCCCCTCCGGCGCGTCATCATGCAACAGGGTATCAACGGCGATGTCGGCGATATCAAAGTCCAGTGTAAAGTGAAAGCTGCTGCCGACCCCGGGCTCGCTGTTGATTTCAATCAAGCCCCCCATCATCTCAGTCAACTGCTGGGAAATTGCCAGACCCAGACCGGTACCGCCATACTGGCGACTAATGGTGCTGTCGGCCTGAGAGAAGGATTGGAACATGCGCCCCAACTGTTCTTCATTCATGCCAATACCACTGTCGCGCACATCGAATTTCACTGAGACTTTATCGTCCGTCTGTCCGACCTGTCTGACCTGTCTGACCTCGACAACAATCTGCCCTTGCTCGGTGAATTTAATGGCGTTGCCCGCAAGATTGATCAGTATCTGACCCAAACGGGTCGGGTCACCGGTAAGCGTGTCGGGCAAGCTCGGATCACGTTGAAACACCAACTCCAAATGCTTGTCCTGACAGCGCACCATGCAGATGGTCGCCAGGTTATCTAGCACCTCATTGAGCGAAAATGGAATATTCTCAAACTCAAACTTGCCAGCTTCCAGCTTTGAAAAGTCGAGAATGTCATCGATGATTGTACGCAAGGCATTAGCGGCGCCATCAACCTTGGTCAGATAGTCTTCCTGCTTGGGATTCAGATCCGTATCCAGGCACAGTCCGGTCAGGCCGATGATGGCGTTCATCGGCGTGCGGATTTCATGACTCATATTGGCAAGAAAAGTACCCTTGGTCTCGTTGGCAGTCTCCGCCTCGGCCCGCGCCTCGGTTGCTGACTGCAGCAGCTGGGCGTTCTGGATCGCGGTGCCCAGCTGGGTCACATAGCGGCCGATTGACTGGATATCGTCTTCATCCAGTTCAAAGCTCTGTTCGGTGCCCACAAAGAAGATAGTGCCCACCGCTTTGTTCTGGATAACCAGGGGACACAGCAGAAAGGATTGCATAGGGCTGTTGTTATAGAGGAGCTTGTCACTGACGCCGGAGCTGGCTACTCCCTCATCGGTCACTTGGGCGATATAAACTGTCTCCTGCTTGACCACTGAGGCAGCGATAAAGCTGTCTGCGGCGTCCAAGGGCAGGCCGTCGGTCGTCAGCATCTGGTCAAGCTCAGGGGGAAAAGGAACCCCGGCCTCCAATGCCAGGTAGAGCCGCTCGCCATCGTTACGCAGCAGGAAAACGCCCATCTGGTCAAATTTAAACAGCCGCTGAAGGCCTTTATATATGGTGTTCTTTACCATGTCCACGTCGAGTGTGGAGTTAACAATAGTGGCGATTTCATTCAGATCAGACATTTCACCAAAGGCTTGGGCTAATTCCGAAGTGCGCTCCTCAACTTTCAATTCCAGGGATTTTTCTGACTCTTGCAGGGCGGTTATCGCCTCAGCCATGCCCGTCGACACGGCTTTCAGGCGGCCACTGACTAGCCAGATCGCCATCATGACCACACAACTGATTATCGCGGTAGCCCCTGACTGCACGTAGGCGATTATGTGGTCCGGGACGGTAGGAGTAATCACCGGAGGAAACATTGCCCCGACACTGCCCATTACAATCAGCGCGATGGAGATCAAGATAAGCACCTTGAACAGGCGCTGAGACACAAAGGGCATGGTCATCAACACCGGCATAGTTGCGGTTACAATCAGTATTCCATACAAACGTTCGCCTACCACGATCATACCGACAGAGATAAAATACCAAACGGTCGCCATCATTCTTGCGGCCAATTCAATATTGCCCCGACGTGCCTGCAAATGCGAGATCAAGGAAATGGGCAGCAGTATGGGGCCGATGAGTATGCTAAGACCCTCGGCCACCGGGCTTTTGTATAATAGCCACATGACGAAGGACAGCAAGCCAACGCATAAAAATAAGGCGCTCGTAGCCAGGGTGATCCGGGAAAACATTTGTGCTTCAACGCTGATGGCTTGGGAACGTGTATCCACTCGGTGCGGCCTCTTGTTATTAAAATTGTGACATAACCCTAATAATAGAGCAAAATACCAAAGATAATTCTAATAAGGTTACTTTAATCTAATGAACGCGACCACGATGACTAAAAGCCGCATCCTCATCGTAGATGATGAGCCGGGCAATATCAAAATTCTCTCCAATGTGCTCGCCGGGGAATACGCTCTGAGCGTTGCCACCAGTGGCGCACAAGCCTTACAGATCGCCCAGGTCCAGCTACCGGACATCGTATTACTGGACATGATAATGCCTGAAATGGATGGCATTCAGGTCTGCGAGGCTCTCAAAGCCGACGAACATACCAAGGATATACCTGTCATTTTCGTGACCAGCATGAGCGACACGGCCAACGAGGAACGGGGGCTGTCTGCCGGGGCAGTAGATTACATCAGCAAGCCCATCAGTCCGCCCATCGTGAAAGCCCGGGTTAAAATTCATATTCAGAACTACCTGAGCAAACAGTTTCTCGAAAAGCTACTGTCAAACAAGGAAACGACACTGGACGATGCCAAGAAAGAGGCCGCATCGCTACTGGTATTTGTCTAGGCTTCAGCTTTCATCAGGCCATCAATATACTCAACAAAGCTCCCGCGGTAACCGGTTTTGGTCTTCGCCCAGAACTGCTGAATACGCGGCACCGACATCGCTGCACCGGTGCGGCGCTCCCAGGCCTCAAAGTACTCCGGGTCCAGCTTCTGCTTCTGGTATTGCACGAATACCAGCTCGTTGAGTTCAAACAATGCTGACAGATAACCTTCAAATTTTAACAATTCCAACTGGGACAGCGGCTGGTTCAAGGCTGACTTCAATCTAATCTCTGCCAGCTCTCCCTTATAGGATTCCGTGCGAAACTGAATCGCCAACTGCATAACGGAGTGTATGCTGGCATCGCGTGTCTCGGCAGCGCCATGGCGCATTTGAAACCCAAGATAAATCAGGGAAATAAACACGCCTATCGAGCCGCCGAAATCCCCAACAGCTCCTATCGCATCCCAGTTAACGGTATCCATCTAATGCTCCACGTATTTTATTTTTTTGGTTGAGGTATTGATGGTGAAAGTATAGGCGATAACAACACCGTCATAGTCGATATTTTGAGATTAGGAAGTCCCGAGGCAACAAGTGTGTCACAGCAGGCCTGAACCGGCCTCCTAATCAACCGTCGCGCCGCTGTCCGTGGCGGTCTTCGCAATACTACATCAAAGAGGAGGGATAGCCTCCTCGCCTTGTATCAACTGTTATCCAGCATCCAATGGCGCAAACGGTTCGAATCGCCGAATGGCGTGAGTTTGCCAAAAGAATTAAGCAATACAATCGATACTTCCTCTCCGCCTATAGTTGCCTGTAAAACTAAACAACGCCCCGCCTCATTGATATAGCCGGTTTTGCTGAGCTCGATATCCCAATTGGCATTTTTTAACAGGCGGTTAGTATTACCGTAGGTCAGTGGGCCGCGCTTTGCGTATGGGTGAACTTCCCTGCGCAAGGTGGTCGTTGCTTGTTCAATTAATGGATAGTCAGAAGCGGCCTCAAGCATCTTGGTCAAATCACTGGCCGTAGAGACGTTATCAACACTCAAACCGGCAGGATCAGCAAAACCGGAGCTATTCATTGCCAGTTGCTGTGCTTTGTTATTCATAGCCTTAACGAAAGCTGTCATTCCCCCGGGATAGGTGCGGCCTAAGGCCGTGGCGGCGCGATTTTCAGATGACATTAAGGCCAGCTGGATCAGTTCGCTTCTGGAAAGACTAGCCCCGTACTCCAACCGTGAGCCGGTCAGCTGCAGAAGGTCTCTGTCTGCTTTGGTGATGGTGATTTTCTCATCCATGTCCAGATCAGCATCCAGAATGACCATTGCGGTCATCAGTTTGGTGATCGAAGCTATGGAGCGCACCGTATCCTGATCTTTTGTATAAATAACATTACCGTGTTGGTCGGTAACGAGTACTGAAGCGGAGCGTAGCTTGGGGTCACCTTCTAAATCAACAAATTTTGAATGGCCCGCATAAGCCATACCCGCCAAACAAATCCATAGCGCGCTCGCTGTGGAGGTTAGGACCATTATGTGTTTGATATATCTATACATTCTTTAACCCACTCACCGAAACTGACCACATCAGGGAATTGCCGGATACTCACCACACCCCGCAGCATAACCCCATTCCTCGTGATAAGTATCAATCAGGCACAAAAAAGGTCTGTTCAGAGTTCAGATAATAGTAGATCCTGCTTCTCAGCCAGCATTAAGGTTTGATTACCTGATTCGCTCAACAGTATTGAAGCAAGCGTTGCTATGCTATTATTTTCGTTAGCAACTCGACCACTTCTCTCCTTCAACATCACCCTAAGGGTATACCATGGCCTTAAAGCTATCGAGTAACATTCGCGGAAAGTTACTGTTCGCAATAATTGGCATTGCCATCGGTCTCAGTCTCAGCCAAACCGATATAACCTCCGGCGTTAAAACCAGCGTGAGCGACGCAGCTTCTTCCGTCCGTAAAGCCGGCCTGGAAAAAATCGTCGATAGCGTGGATAGCTTGGGAACCCGTGAACTATTATTTCTCGAGCATCCGGAAATGATTCCAGCAATAGCCGAAGGTGGAGGTTTCGGCGGCGACTTTTCCAAAGCCATTGGACAGGATATTTTTGGTAACAGCCCTGAAGCACAGGCAGACGCCGAAGAGATGAGTCGTATTGTCGAGGTCGCGCCACGCACATGGATGATATATCTCCCCATCGTCAATATTGCGGTACTGGAAACCGACGATGGACTGGTACTAATCGACACCGGAATGCGTGTTGCTGGCCCTGTAATAAAAAAGCTGATTGCCACGGTTAGCAGCAAACCCATTCATACCATCATCTACACCCACGGACACGTAGATCATTCCTACGGTACATGGGCACTTACTGAAGATAACCCACAAATTATTGCTCAGGCGGATTTACCCAAGCGCTTCGATCGCTACCTGCGCTTGCGTGGATCTCTAGCAAATTATATGAGTCAGCCAGTCGCCAGCCTACCTAAAACTCGTGACGATTTAGTTTATCCAACAGAAACTTTCCGTAACGAATTAACCCTGACGATAGGAGGTGAAGAATTTATTCTACGAGCTCATCGCGGCGAAACTGACGACCAGCTCTATGTATGGATCCCCGGTCGTAAACAGTTGGCCGCCGCCGACTACTATCAAGGTTTCTTACCCAATGCTGGCAACGGCAAGCGAATGCAGCGCTACCCGGAGGATTGGGCAGCGGCTCTGAGAGAGATGGCGGCTGAAGATGTTCAGCTGATTCTTCCAGCCCATGGTGAAGCAATTAGTGACCCTGTAGTGATTCATGAAAATCTCACAGTACTCGCTGAAACCTTGCAATATATCGTTGACCACACTATTGCCGAGTTAAACAAAGGAGTAAGAAAGGATTTGGTTTACCAGAGCCTGCAAATGCCGGAGCGTCTACTTAACCACCCCAGTCTGAGTGTAAAATATGTCTCCCATCAGGACATTTCTAAAATGGTCATAAAGAACTATACCGGATGGTGGGATGATATTCCTTCCAATTGGACTCCGGTTCTTTTTGATGACTTATCTGCAGAAATCGTCCAACTCGCTGGTGGAATTGAAGCTATTGATACGCGCGCGCGCACACTTATTCCCAGCGATATAAAGATGGCTTCCCATCTGGCTGACTGGGCCTGGTATGCCAACCCTGATGACTCCATTGCCCAACAGTTGGTCATCGACGTCTACCGCAATCGCATTTTAGACAAAGACACCAACACGATGGAAATGCTGAACTATGTAAAAGTAATGACTGAAGCTCGTCAGGCTCAATTGGATGCGGCAAAATAAGAAACTGTATCAGCCGCCATACTTTCAGGTATAGGTACGCCCCATTCCTTGTAATAGGTATCAATCAGGCACAAAAAAGGCCTCCGTGGAGGCCTTAATATAATTTAGCTTAACGCTGCCTAGGCGTAGCCGTTGGCTCTAAACCACTGCGCTGCATCTTTAATAGAAGTTTCAATCGGAGTTTGGGGCAGGCCCAGCTCTTCAATCGCTTTAGTAGAATCAACATAGAAATGCTGTTGCGCAAACAGAGTATTTTTGTAAGTCGTAATAGGCGCTTTCCCTGTCACCTTCGACCAAAACTCAGCAATACGAGAAACCGTTAACATGGTCTTGGCTGAAACTTCTTTACTCGCCACATCCTTAACTCCGGCTATTTCTCCCACCTTGGTCAAAAACTCTTTATGAGTATAGTTGCCATCGCGGTTAGCCAGAATATAAGACTCCCCTATTCTGCCCTTCTCCATTGCCAATACATGGCCGGCGGCCACATCACGTACATCAACTGTACACACGCCACCGTCCCAGTAATTCTTCATCTTGCCCTGCAGTGCTGAAATAATCACCGTACCGGTAGGAGTTGGCGCTCGATCACCAGGGCCAAAAGGTAAACCGGGCATGACCATAGTGGCAGGTAAACCTTCGCCTACCAATCCTTTAACCATCTGGTGGCTCATATACTTTGACAAAATATATTCACTGGCAAATAACCAGCTATCAAAAGGCGTCGCTTCAGTCGCCAATTCACCTGATTTACCAACTCCAATAGCGGCAACACTACTGGTATAAACAACTTTACTAATTCCTTCTGCCATCGCCAAACGCAAAAAGGCCTCTGTACCTTCCACGTTAATCTTATAGTGCAAGTCAGGGTCTTTGGTCCAAATCGCAAACAACGCCGCGAGGTGATAAAGTTGATCTACGCCCTCAAGCACGGGTTTCAGCGAAGCGGGGTCAAGCAGATTACCTTCGACAATTTCTACGTTCATACCATCAAGCGGAGAACGATCCTCACCCGCCATAACCATAACTCGCACGTCATCGCCTTTTTCAAGACACAGACGCGTCACATGATTACCAATAAATCCCGTTCCGCCGGTGATCAATACCTTAGTCATTGCCGATCCTTATCAAGTTTTTAAGCCATCAATTATAAGCACGAAAGTTCCATACCTACATGGCAACAGAGGTCACAATTAACGTGATATCAGCTCACGTTCCTCTACACCGAGAGCGATTGACTCAGAGCAGCAGTTTTCCAGTTTGAGTCACATCAAAAGGAATCGGCATCAGGTCAATAATGCCACCACCCACGGTGGCATTCTGCAGAGTCACTAATAACTCAAGCACCAACCATCGGAGGTACCGGTGTTACCCGATCAAGAATCATATCAGCACGTTGGCGAATCTTGGCATCAGTCTCTGGCGTAGTTGCCAGTAGCCAGAATTGATCCTGTTCCAGGCCTGCAACGGCCATAGCTGCCACTTCATCTGGATGAGTGCTCTGCAACTCAATGCCATATTCGGCGGCCATCTTGCGCATATCATCGACTGAATTAATACCTGTCGAATTTCCACTCGCACCTTCTTTTTCCAATTCTTTAGGCCTCACACGGCCAGAATTGAACAGCCCTGTGTCCACCACGTGCGGCCCTGGAAACAAGGCACTAATTTTAACCGGTGTATCCATCGCCGAGACCTGAAAGTGAAGGTTTTCGGTAATGGTTTGTACGGCAGCTTTGGTAGCGGTATAGATAGGCTGATCAGGATAAACCAGGAAGGCGCCATTACCAGAACCGGTAATCACAAAATGTGCTTCTTCATTCTGTTCAATCAACTTGGGCATAAAAGCAGTAATACTGTTTACCGCCCCCCACAGATTGACGTTAACCGTCCACTGCCAGTCTTTTTCAGAATACTCCCACATAGGACCCGACTCACCGGCACTAATACCTGCGTTGGCAAATACTAGATGAATCGCACCATAACGCTCAACGGCCTTGTCGGCCAAAGCCTTACAGCTGTCGAGTGACGTCACATCACATACCTGGCCTGTCGCATCGGCGCCCTGAGAACTTAGCGCATCAACTGTCGCCGCAATACCATCTCGGTCAACATCGGCCACAACAATCTTCGCTCCGCGCTCTGCCAAAGCAAAGGCCAGAGAACGTCCAACTCCACTTGCGCCACCGGTAATAACGGCAACCTTATCGGTAAAATCTTTCATCATTTATCCCTTTTTTGGACCGCCGTTTTCACCAGGCCAGCGCGAGCCGGATATGGTATCTGCAAATGGCAAGTAAGCTTCTGGATCAAGCGGTCCAGCCAACTTCACTTCGCGATCGAGGAATATCGGCCACCACAAATGTGCAGATATTTGCTCTTCCATGGGTAGCATTGTTGCTAGTGGATCCCAGGGGCTATCCCGTAGAATCAGCTGGCCCTGGACTTCCTCTCTGTGCGCCGTACCATAGCGACTGCGAACATGGACTACGTGCGGGGGAAAATCATAATCCGTTGCCGGTCCACCAACACTGACAGCGCGGGAAGACTTAACCCACCACTCGTGCTGGTCGAACTCTTCCAACAACTCCACCTTACCGGTCGACTGTCCCTGGAATTCATAGAAAGTATAACCCTGGTGCGTGCTACGCGCGAAAACATAGTCCATAAGGCGATAATACTTGGTATCGCAGGGGTACTTTGGCTGACCATTCATTTCCTGACTGCCAAATATTGCCGCTTCCTGATCTATACCGTAACCCAGCGTATATTCTCCAGCGACACCGTTATAATCCGCGTTTACCGTGGTGACAACGCCGTATTCGGGTTCGGCATTAACCGGGTAATTATATATCGTCAATGTCACATGCGGATCAGCTCCGGGCTCAATACCCGGCGGTAATATTGCCGCGATCTTAGCCGGATCAGTACGATATACAATCTTGAGCATCGGCCAATTAATAATCTCGCCGGTATTGCTTTGGGGTCCCAGGGGTGCTTCAGTCATCACTTATTCCTCGCTTGGTAAGTCATCAATTTATTGAACATAGAACTGTCGGACCCATTTGCGGAATCCGATCAAACTGGTATCGCCTTTACAAAAAACCGGTTTTTCCCGGTAAATCTTATGCGTCCATATAGGCATATCATCACCGATGCCCTCCTTAATCCCACGCATCACATCGTCACCGACCAAATCAACAATTTCTTTGCGAACAGTCAGCGTCCAGCGCATGTGAGTTTCATTAAGATGGGTGGGCTGTGCTGTTGAGTAGACCAGCATTTCAGCATCAGGCCCGTAAATGGTTCGCACAACGGCTAACCCGGGATTATGCATAACCACATCAAGAACATTTGGGATTTCCGCTTCTTTGGCATCTGCCACCAAATGAAGAATGCGTCCGCCTTCGTCTATAGTGATATCTGCCGGTGGTGTATTTGGCATACGATGAACATATTGAAAATGTTCAGGGTCACAGGTGTTTTCAGCGATGTTCTGTACATGATTAGGAATAGTAAACTCCCAGTATTGCGGCTCGCTCCAATTGTCATCATTCAGCTGAGGCACCTCAGGCACATCCCAATCTGGCGCAGTGCCTGCCGGGTGATACCACACCATAATGTCTCCATTGACTTCGCTCACAGGCCAGTTGTGCACCTTTGCCCGCGATGGAATTTCATCACAGTATGGAATTTCGACGCAGTCTCCGGAGGCATCAAACTTCCAACCATGAAAAGGACAGCGTATCGCCTCCCCGACTACGCGGCCCTCCACGCCCAGATGAGCTCCCAAATGAGGGCAAAACGCATCGTGTACAACGGCCACACCGGAGCGGGTACGAAATAAGGCCAGCTCGCGCCCAAAAGCGAAAACACGCTGGACCTCACCAACACCCAAATCACGGGCGCGTGCCACCGAAAACCATCCTATTGGGAAGTCCGGCCCCTGGTGTGTTGTAGACTCACAAGGCTGTATAGCCATTATCGATCTCCTGCCCTTTGTTACGTTAATTACATGCTGATATGAATAATCAGTCGCGCTCACCCGGCAAGTAAAAGTTCACTCTCGGGTACTTTTACACGATTGTATACTTTTAGCCGAAAATGGAAATAAAGATACAGCAGGTTGCAGAAATTTAATTGTGGCAAACAGTTAACAGACGGCTAGACCTGAGGCCAGGATCCAAGACGGCGAATCTCTGCAACAGCCAAGGGAGGCAGGCTGCGATGCGATGAGGGCGAAACCCCCTCAAACAGTGTTTGCAGTATTTGTAGTGTATCGCCATGAGATACCAGCAGAATAGACTCGTTATTAAAACGCTGTTCAAGCAATTGAATTAACTGTGTCGTACGATTAACCACTTCGCCGACACTTTCAACACCAAAATTCGAATGCCGTTCATCATCGACATCATAACGCCAAACATCCGGATAGCGACTATCAGAACCGCCTTCCAATGAGCCGAAAAAACGCTCTCGCAGAGCCGAGCTGGTCTCCAATGGTGAGACAATTTCCAGTATTTCATGAACCAACTGTGCGGTTTGTTGCGCGCGCTTAAAGTCCGAACAAATTACTCGCGAGAATACATCGCCATCCACTAAAGACGCACTTAGCCTGACTTGTCGGCTTCCCTCCTCACTCAAGCCATATTCCGCGACACCGCTATCAGGTGCACTGATGATAATGCCCGCCACATTGGCCTCACTTTGACCATGTCGCATAATAAAATAACGATTGGACACATAGACCCCCTGGTCAGCATGGGTAGTTACTACGGTGCTATACTACAGCTGATTCAGTCTCATTCGGAATATTTCATCTATGGCAAAACACCAAATGACAGTTTACGGCCACAGAGGTGCCGCTGGTGAAGCGCCGGAAAATACCATTGCCGGGTGTCGGCACGCCATAGGCCGCGGGGTGAGGCAACTGGAAATTGATCTGCGCCTTTCAGCAGAAGATGAACTCGTTATACTGCATGACAAAACGGTTAGCCGTACAACCAACAGCAGAGGAAAAGTATCATCCTTTACTAACAAGCAACTTGCCAAGCTGGATGCTCGCGCCGACGGTCCACTATGGCCGAATAAAGTTGATACCGGTATACCCACGCTGGACGCATTGCTTACAGCCACCCCGGAAGTCACTCATTATCAGCTAGAGGTGAAGCCTGACAGCGTTAAAATGATGCGGACTATTGCCACACTACTGGCAGAGAAATTTCCTGACGAGGAAGCGGCCGAACGAGTTGTGATCACCTCGTCCAATAGCGATTTTCATAAAATCTTGCGGTCAACAGCGCCCTATCTTCAACGAGGTATGGTGGCATCGCGGCCCAATACTTTTAAAGCAGCGGTGGAGCTGGAGTGTCATTATTACTGTATGCACTGGGCTAACTGCAACCCGTATTTCATCCGTCAAATAAAAAAATCAGGTATGATAATTTCAGTCTGGACAGTCAATGAAACCCAGCTGATTAAAAACCTGCACAAGATGAAGATACCCAGCATTATTACCGACTACCCTTCCATGGCTCTGCCGTTGATTAGCAGTATTGAACGAGACTAGCGCAATAAGTTCTAGTCATCTTAAATAGTTATATCGTTCTCCCACAAAAAAGCCCGCAAAGCGGGCCTTTTTTCACCTTCTTTTAACGAAGGCTTGCGTTAATTTCTTGCAAGACTTTATTGCCTGGACACAAATCACCTTCATTCAGCGTATTGAGCGGCTTTTGACAGCTGCCAATCATTTCATGTGTATCCTGACTTTCGGAGTCGAGATAAATAAGACCGGTGAGAATTTGACCCTTGGTTTTATATTCATTGACTAACGACAGCGCAGATTGACGATCCTGCGGATCCAGTCGTTCATCCATTTTATACAGATGCAGGGAGGAGCCATCATGCATCGTCACCTCTGCAAAGGTTCCGGGTTTATAACTCGTAGTAATTTCCTCTTTCATGGGAACAAAATCAATAGTGCCCGTAGCCTCAAGGTGATCTCGCACATGCTCATAACTCTTGGTAGACGAGGCCGTATTATTGAAGGTCACGCAGGGAGATATGACATCTATCAAGGCAAAACCACGATGCGCGATAGCGGCCTGAATAAGCGGCACCAATTGATCCTTATCACCAGAAAAACTGCGCCCCACAAAAGTAGCACCCAATTGCAATGCCATGGCTACAAGATCAATATTTTCGTATAGATTGGCGGCACCACCTTTGGTTGCCGAACCGACATCCGCCGTAGCAGAATCCTGACCTTTGGTTAAGCCATAGCAACCATTGTTTTCAACGATATAAACCATATTCAAATTACGGCGCACAACATGAGCAAACTGTCCCATACCAATTGATGCCGTATCACCATCACCTGATACACCAATATAGGTCAAATCCCGATTGGCCATATTTGCGCCAGTAGCAACAGAAGGCATTCGCCCATGCACCGAATTGAAACCGTGAGAATTCCCCAAAAAGTAGGTTGGAGTCTTCGAAGAACAGCCAATGCCAGATATTTTGGCGACTTTATGGGGTTCTATCGACATACCATGACAGGCACGGATAATAGCGGCACTGATGGAATCGTGACCGCAACCAGCGCACAGCGTTGACAATGCGCCTTCATAGTCCGCGCGGGTATAACCGAGCTCATTTTTAGCGAGCTCGGGATGACGAAATGCAGGCTGTATATAAGTCATCAGTTAATCTCCGCTAATGTTTTATGAATTGGCGTCACAGTGGCCGTCTTATAACGACCGCCAATTTCAGCACGTATTTTACGTGCGGTGATCGGGTCGCCGTCATAATTAAGCACCGAAGTAAATCGGTCGGGAGCAACTTCCAACTCATTGATAAGCAAACTTCTCATTTGTCCATCGCGATTTTGTTCAATCACAAATATACGATCATGATTTGCGACAAACTGCGCTATTTGACGATTAAACGGGAATGCGCGAATACGTAAACCGTCCAGCGTAATGCCGTCATCAACCATCTGCGATAATGCCTCTAGAGTGGCTGCGGTACTGGTGCCAAAAAATATCACGCCATCACTCGTTTCCTTGGCAGCTGGATAGAGAACGGGTTCGGGAACATAACTTTTTGCTGTTTCCCATTTACGAACCAATCGTTCCATATTCTCAGCGTAGACCTGACCACTTTCGCTATAGACCGCATAGGGGTCACGGCTGGTACCGCGGGTAAAAAATGCGCCCTTGGTGGGATGGGTACCAGGAATGGTGCGGTAGCAAATACCGTCGTCGTCTACATCAAGATAGCGTCCAAAACGTTCGATTTCATCCAGAGCATCTGCATCCAATACCTTGCCACGGTCATATGTGCGACTGTCATCCCACTGTAGTGGATCAGACATATTATCGTTCATGCCTAAGTCCAGGTCAGACAATATAATGATCGGAGTTTGCAACCTCTCAGCCAAATCAAAGGACCGAGCGGTCATATCGAAACATTCATAAGGTGTCGCGGGAAAGAGGCAAACCTGTTTTGTATCGCCATGTGAAGCATAAGCGCAAAGAGTAATATCAGACTGCTGAGTTCTTGTTGGCATTCCTGTAGATGGGCCGGAGCGCTGAACATTTATCAGTACCGTGGGCACTTCGGCAAAATAAGCCAAGCCAAGGAATTCCTGCATCAGCGAAACTCCCGGTCCGCTGGTAGCCGTAAATGCTCTGGCGCCATTCCAGTTGGCTCCCACGACCATACCAATAGCGGCCAATTCATCTTCCGCCTGCACGATGGCATACTTCTTTCTGCCTGTACCAGCATCTATACGCAGTCGCTTACAATATTTATCAAATGCATCAACCACAGAGGTAGAAGGTGTTATCGGATACCATGCCGCAACGGATGCACCACCATAAATGGCACCTAAACCTGCGGCGCTGTTACCATCAATCAAAATGCTGTCACCGACTAAATCGCGACTCTGTACGCTGATCGACAAAGGACAACTACAGTTCTCTTTGGCATACTGATATCCAAGCTCCAGCGCATGTACGTTGGGCGCTATCAGTTTTTCCTTGCCTTTAAACTGATCTCCGACCAAATCCTTTAATGCGCCAAAATCCATATCAAGTAAAGCTGCCAGCGCGCCCACATAGATAACATTTTTGAACAGCTGGCGCTGGCGAGGGTCAGAATACTCACGCAGGCAAATTTCGGTTAATGGCAAACCGATATAATTAATATCATCTCGCACATAGCGCAAGTCGATACGCTTGGTATTGTCATAGATAAAATACCCACCCGGATCTACTGAATCAACATCTTCACGCATACTTTGAGGGTTAACCGAGACCATGATATCAACACCACCGCGCCGGCCAAGAAAGCCTTTATCGTTGACACGAACCTCATACCAGGTAGGCAGACCCTGAATATTTGAAGGAAAAATATTCTTTGGGCTTACCGGGATTCCCATACGAAATACCGCTTTAGCAAACAAATTATTTGCGCTTGCCGACCCGGTGCCATTTACGTTGGCAAAACGAATAACAAAATCATTGACGGATGTTATGCTTTTCATGCTGATTGCCCCGCCTTGGTCACATTATAGAGAAATTTCTGCATATCCCAGGCCGCCGTTGGACAGCGCTCTGCACACAGGCCGCAATGCAGACAAACATCCTCATCTTTTACCATCACCCGCTTAGTGGGCAAACCTGATGAAACATATAAGGGTTGCTCCAGATTCTTAGCAGGTGCGGACAATTTTTTGCGCAAATCACTTTCATCACGAGCATTAGGCGTAAAAGTGATACAGTCGGTCGGGCATATATCGACACATGCGTCACACTCTATACAACGCTTTTCTTCAAATACCGTTTGTACATCGCAGTTAAGGCAGCGTTCGGCCTCCTTAAAAGCGGTGGCCACGTCAAAGCCCAGTTCAACCTCGAGGTGTAAATCCTTCAAGGACAATTTTTTATCTGCGTGGGGCACAGCAAAGCGTTTGTCTTCTTCCACAAGGCTGTCGTAAGACCACTCATGAACACCCATTTTCTGACTGATCAAGGTAGTGCCGGGCGCTGGCCTTTCTGTCACATCACCGCGATTACAAAACAGATCGATAGACACCGCTGCTTGATGACCATGAGCTACCGCAGTAATAATATTTTCTGGACCAAAAGCGGCATCGCCACCAAAATACACCCGAGGATTGGTCGACTGATACGTCGTAGTATCTATCTTGGGCATATCCCATTGATCAAACTCAATACCTATATTCCTTTCTATCCAGGGAAAAGAATTTTCCTGGCCTATTGCCACTAATACGTCATCACATTCGAACAGCACTGGCTCTTCGCCCGTCGACACCAGGCTACGTTTTCCATTACCATCATATTGTGCTTCGACTTTATCGAATAACATGCCACTTAACTTGCCATCCGTCATTACAAATTCAAGTGGAACGTGATTATCAACAATGGGAATATCTTCCGCTATGGCGTCTTCTTTTTCCCACGGCGAGGCCTTCATACTGCCATAAGGACTACGGACAACAACTTTGACGTCTTCTCCACCTAGACGACGCGCCGTTCGGCAACAATCCATCGCTGTATTACCGCCGCCCAGAACCAAAACCTTTTTGCCAATCTTATCGCTGTGCTCAAAAGCCACATTGGCCAGCCAGTCGATGCCGATATGAATATTTTCATCACCTTCGGTACGACCGGTTAAGTTGGGTAAATCGCGTCCACGGGGCGCTCCGGCACCCACAAATACGGCATCATAATCTTTGTCGACAATCGATTTGAGGCTATCAACATAGGTATTAAAATGCGTTACCACACCCATATCAAGAATATAGCCAACCTCTTCATCAAGCACCGCCGTGGGTAATCTAAAAGACGGAATCTGGCTGCGCATAAAACCACCGCCAACTGACTCCTGTTCATATATATGCAATTCATAACCCAGCGGAGCCAAATCGCGAGCAACCGTTAACGAAGCCGGCCCGGCACCGATAAAGGCAATTTTTTTGCCGTTGCGGTGAGGTATAGCGGGTAAGCGATCGGTAATATCGCCTTTATTATCTGCGGCTACGCGTTTTAATCGACAGATGGCAACGGGTTCATCTTCGACGCGACCCCGTCTGCAAGCAGGTTCACAAGGCCTATCACAGGTACGACCCAAAATACCGGGAAACACATTGGATTCCCAATTCACCATATAGGCGTCACTGTAGCGCTCTGCTGCAATCAGGCGTATATAATGGGGAACAGGGGTGTGTGCCGGACAGGCGAATTGGCAATCTACGACCCGGTGAAAGAACTCGGGATCTTTTATATTGGTGGGTTTCAAAGCTGCATTCCTGAACTGGTAAGTTCTTGTTAAACCTTGCCAGAGCAAGCTCGGCAGGGCTGCACTTCATGAGACTTTTGATCTCACCAACACAGGAGAGCCTGTAGCCCCGCTATGTCGCTGTAAAGTTAATCATAAAGATATTGGGAATGCATTAATTATTACTAAAACATTAGGCTAATTCCTTGTTTTGTAAAGGAATTAGCCTGCATGGGAAGATTTAGATGAATGCTGAAAAAAAACTACAAGAATTCACCTTATCTGATATTGGAGTTTCTTATTCATCAGCCAGACAAAACCGATTGGGCAAGATTGATTTAAAAGCATCTTATCGGAATACCCTTAGGGACAATTATTCATACTCAGCCAAAACAACTAACAATGCCCGTTCATCGATAACTGGTATGCCCAAGGCCTCGGCTTTAGTCAGTTTGGAGCCAGCCCCGGGACCCGCTACCACCTTAGTGGTTTTGGCTGACACAGTACCTGCCACCTTGGCGCCCAAATCCTGCAGGCGCTGCTTGGCATCGGATCGAGCTAGCGTTTCCAAGGTACCGGTGACTACCCAGGTTTGGCCCAACAGAGGCTGACTGGATCGATCTGGCGTTACAATTACTGGCCACACCACGCCACTATCACACAAGGCCTGAATCACCTCAAGGTTATGCTCAGCGCGAAAGAAATGCTCTACATAGGCGGCAACTATCGGGCCAACATCGGGTACCTGCTCCAAACTGTCTTTTTCAGCCGCCATAACAGCATTCAAATCACCAAAAAAACTGGATAAATTTCTAGCGGTTGCCTCACCAACCTCTCGAATACCCAGCGAAAAGAGAAAGCGCGGCAAAGTAGTTCGTTTACTCGCTTCAATGGCAGCGAGCAAATTATCCGCCGACTTTTCACCCATCCGCTCCAAGGCAATTAGCTGGTCGCGATTGAGCTTATACAAATCAGCCACATGCCTGACCTGACCTGCATCAACCAACTGCTGAACTATTTTGTCACCCAGACCGTCTATATCCATCGCCCGGCGAGAACTAAAATGCTTGATCGCTTCGCTTTGCTGGGCGCCACAAAACAAGCCGCCGGTACAACGCAGCACCGCCTCTCCATCAATACGCTCAAGTGCCGATTCACAGACCGGACAATGCTCGGGAACACAGATAGCGGATGAATTATCAGGTCGTCTTTCGATGACAACCTGTACAATTTTTGGAATGACATCGCCGGCTCTACGCACTACTACGCTGTCGCCGACGCGCACATCCAATCGCCCAATTTCGTCGAAGTTATGCAGTGTTGCGTTACTCACCGTGACGCCACCGACGAAGACCGGCTTCAGTCTCGCCACCGGAGTCACAGCACCGGTTCGACCCACCTGAAATTCAACTCCCTCCAGTATCGTCACTTCTTCCTGTGCGGGAAATTTATAGGCAATTGCCCAGCGCGGGGCGCGAGAAACAAAACCCAGCTTTTTTTGTTTTGAAATATCGTCGATTTTAAAAACGATGCCATCAATATCATAACCAAGCATACTGCGTCGTTCGGCCAATTTTCGATAATACGCCAGACAACCCTCTATGCCTTCCACGCAGACGGACTCAGCATTTATTCGCAGCCCCCAGGACTGCAGCCTTTGTAGAATCTCTGAATGATTCTGCGGTAACTCTCCGCCCTCGACCAGTCCCACGCTATAACAGCAAAATACCAAGGGTCGGGAGGCAGTGATACGAGGATCAAGTTGACGTAAACTGCCTGCTGCAGCATTACGAGGATTGACAAAAACTTTCTTATCCTGAATTCGAGCCTCATCATTCATTCGGTCAAAACCATCCTGGGGAAGATAGATTTCACCACGAACTTCAAGAATCTCAGGAAAACCTGCTCCCTGTAAAGACAAGGGGATCGAGGGTAAGGTACGCACATTGACCGTAATATCCTCACCGGTATTGCCATCACCACGCGTTGCCCCGCGTACCAGCACACCAGCGCGATACAACAGACTTACCGCTATCCCATCCAGCTTGGGCTCGCAGGCATAACTCAGAGGCTCATCGGATGGCAACTCCAGGCGCTCATGACAACGACGATCGAATGACAGCAAATCGTCATCGTCAAAGGCATTGCCTAGCGACAACATAGGCACTTCGTGCTCTACCTGAGAAAACTTTTCAAGAGGCTTGTCGCCGACCCGTTGAGTCGGAGAGTCGGGTGAAATTAGACCGGGGTTTTGTTGCTCTAGGCGCTCTAATTCTCTATAACAACGGTCATATTCTGCGTCTGGTACCAGAGGCTCGTCGAGCACGTAGTAATGATAGTTATAGCGGCGCAGCGTATCACGCAGGACATCAATTTCTGCGGGAGTATTAACATCGCTCATACCGGCTCCAGCAGACTATTATGTTTTTCGGGTCAATTGCTTGCGTTCAAAATCATGAATACGCTGACGCAAATGCTCTAGTGTTTGCTTTCGCACTACGCTTTGATCTTCATCGCGTAATTCTCCACCCAAATTACGCGCAATAGCATCGGCTGTCTCTACCATCGCAGTGAACGCATCCATGGGTTTGCGCGGCCCTGGCAGGCGCATAAAAAACCCTAAGCCACGAGTCGAAAAGTCGTCCATATTATCAACGTCGAAAGTGCCGGGCTCCATCAAATTGGCAATACTGAATTGCACCCTGCCCTTGCCACCGGAATGTTCATAGCGGTGGAAAATATCCATATCGCCAAATCGCACATCACAAGCCAGTAATAGTTCCAGTAGCGGCCGGCCAGCAAAACCAGCACTACTTTTGGAAATTACATTTACCACGAGAACATCATCCAGCTCCGAGGATTCATGTTCAAATTTCTCTTCCTCCAGCGGATCATCTACACCCGCCTCAACGATAAGCAACTCATCTTCAACAAAATCGTCGTCATCGGCATTATTATTTGCCGTAAAGGACTCCAGAGCCAATTCTTCTTGTGCTGGCACTACATCTACTGCTGTCTCGACCTCATCCAGATCAACGGGTCGGGGCTGTCGCACTGAATCCATTAATACAGGGGCCACAACGTCGGTATCGGCTTCGGCTTCAGCGGCTTCCTGACGATCACGAGCATCTCGCTCTGCTCTCTGTAAATCTCGGGCAATGACCCGAGCATGCCCACCGGGCAACTCAGAACTCATCAGCACATCATCATAATCAACACCAGCGCGAGCGGCTTTTTTGGTGCGTTTGGATAGTTTAATATTATTACGTCTCTCGGCGCGCATTCGCCGAATGCCATCGGCAATGACAATAATCACCAAGACACTGCCAGCAATTAACATCCATTCTCGTAATCCGACTTCCATTGCAGATCTTCCCGTCGTTATTGTTTCGTCAGTGCGGACTGCTTACATCGCGGCCAGTTCAGCCGCCTCTTCAATATCCACTGTCACCAATCGTGAGCAACCTGGCTCGTGCATGGTAACCCCCATCAACTGATCGGCATATTCCATCGTGATCTTGTTATGGGAAATATAAATAAACTGTACGTGCTCAGACATCTCTTTGACCATACGCGCATAACGTCCAACATTGGCATCATCAAGCGGGGCATCAACTTCGTCAAGCATACAAAATGGCGCAGGATTCAGGCGGAATATGGCAAAAACCAAGGCTATTGCCGTCAAAGCTTTTTCCCCACCAGAGAGTAATGCAATTGTACTGTTCTTCTTACCAGGTGGACGGGCCATAATACTGATACCAGTATCCAGCATATCGTCGCCAGTCAGCTCCAGATAGGCTTCGCCACCTCCAAACACTTTAGGAAATAGCTCTTGCAGGCCAGAATTAATCTCGTCAAATGTTTCCTTAAATCGAGCGCGGGTTTCGCGATCGATTTTTCGGATAGCATTTTCCAGCGTGTCCATTGCTGCAACCAAGTCTTCGTTTTGTGCATCCAGATAATTTTTTCGCTCAGCTTGAGACTGATACTCATCTATCGCAGCCAGGTTAATTGGGCCAAGTCGGTTTATCCGATTAGCCAATTTTTCCAACTGTTCCGACCACTCTTTTTCCGAAGCCTCTTCTGTTAGAGTCGCCAACACAGCTTGTAAATCAAACTTGGCTTCCTGCAACTGCTCAACCAGAGTTTTACGGCGCACATCTATGGTCTGCATTTGCAATCGATTCGATTCCAATTCTGAACGCACACCGGCAGCCCGATTCTCAGCGTCATTACGCCGGGTTTCATTTTCCCGCAGTTCAAAATCCAGAGTTTCCTGCTGCTTTCGCGCATCACCCATGCGCTCTTCAACAACAAGCCGCTGCTCCAGACGCTGCTCCAGCTGAGCTTTTAATTCCTCTAGAGGTGCCATGTTTTCAGCAATAGTCTCGGTCAAATAGCTCTGCCGCTCTTCAAGCTGCATAGATTGTTCTACCAATCGACTTCTGGCGTTGGCTACTGAATCCAACTGTGTCTGTAACGACTGTAGGCGCATAGCGACATGATGTGCATTGTCCTTATCATGACGTGCCTTTTGCCGCGACTGATCAAGCACCGAACGGCTACTGTCGCGCGCTCGTAGCAACTCCTCGCGACGCCCGGCGTCCTGCTCCATACTGTCAAGAGACTCTTGAAGTAGTCTTCTGGCTTGTTTTAAATTGGCCTGTTCCTGCTCAAGTAACTGACGCCCCTCTTCCAACTCTTGATTAAGCTGTTCCCGACGTCGACTAGTCTGCTCCTGGCGCGCCTGTAGTGCTCCGAGCTTGCCTGTCAATTCGGTCTGATTAGCTCCCAGCGATGAAACAAGAGATTGCTGCTGCTCACGCTCCTCTTCGGCAAGCGCGAGACGCTCTCGTAGAGACTGGCGATTGTGTTCCAGCTCATCTATAGATTCTTCACTTAAAGCAATAGATTCATTCAGTTCTTCAATATCTTGCTGACGCTGTATCACACCGCTATTGGTATCTTTATCCCGTGCCAGCCGCAGCCAGTTAACGCCTATCCAGATGCCATCACGGGTAATCACGGATTCGTGAGCGGCCAACTGATGACGTTTTTGCAGTGCCGAGCCAAGATCGTCAGCGCAATATACACCGGCAAGCAGTGACTGAGCGTCTCCACCGCTGAGCTGATCCGCCAGAGCAGGAAGATCCATATCGCTGCGGCTAATATCTCGCGCCTGACTGTCGTATAGGCTGACAGAGCCTTGCGCCAGTTCGGACAAGGCGGGTGCGATGGCGGCCAGATCATCAACCTGTACCGCTTGTAAGTAACTGCCCAGAACGGTCTCTACCGCAGCCTCCCAGCCTTCTTTGACAGAGAGACAATCGGCAAGACGCGGCCGTTGATCGAGTTGCTGATTACTTAGCCAGACACCGGTTTCTTCATCGTGCCCCATTGCGGCCTGCTGCAATGCCTCGAGAGACGCGTAGCGACCTCTCTGGCTTTGTAATCCACTGCGTTGTTCGTCGAGGGCGTGGGCACTTTCGTCCAGTTCCTGCCGTAGGCGAGCAATAGTTTCCGCCCGCGAGTGCAATTGATTACGGACTTCTTCTACCTGTAAATCGAACTCAGCCAGCTGCTCTTGCAATAGGGCCAACTCGTCATCTTCGCCAGCCGGAGTCAGCTGTGATCTTTCGGTTTCAAGTTTTTCGACTCGCTCGCCGGCACGTCTTAGCACTTGATCCAGATGCTGGATGCGAGATTGTTGTACTTCCGCCTGCTGACGGGGTGCTGCAGCATCATTGTTGAATTCGTCCCAGTTGTGCTGCCAATGTTGCATATTTTCTTCTGCTAACAACAGAGCCGCCGTGCTTTCTTCTTCAGCGGCTTGAGTCAACTCAAGCTCAGGCTCCAATTCGGCTAATTCGAGCTGCCATTCGCTGAGCCGCGCTTCGTCCTGAGACATATGTTCACGTGCTCGCGTCAATCCCTCTTCCGCCTGCAACTGATCCTGACGCAACTGACGATCTCTTTCCTGAATACCCTGAATACGTTGCTCGTCACGCGCAATTTCACCGCCGATACTGTAAAACTCGCCTGTGACTAAATTGAACTTATCTGTACTCTCAATATGCGCTTCACGAATTTTTTCAATCGCCGCTTCAGCTGCCAAGCGCTCGGCTATCGTCGCCTCAAGTTTGACTTCCAGCTCTCGTATGACGCTCTGACCTACTGCCGCATGCTCGTCGAGTTCACGCCACTGTATCGCTTGTAATTGCGCCTTTTGTTCACGCTCTCTGGTCTTTAATTCCCTATACCGCTCGGCTGTTTGAGATTGACGTTGCAAATGCTGCAGCTGACGCTCCAATTCCTCACGGATATCTGTCAGACGTTCGAGGTTTTCCTTGGTGCGACGAATTCTATTTTCAGTATCACGGCGGCGCTCTTTGTATCGAGAGATACCTGCCGCTTCTTCAACAAAAACCCTGAGCTCATCGGGTTTGGCTTCAACCAGCTTGCTGATCATGCCCTGCTCTATAATGGCGTAACTGCGAGGGCCAAGACCGGTACCAAGAAATATATCGGTAATATCTTTACGTCGACACTTGGTGCCGTTGAGGTAATAGCTGCTTTCTGACTCTCGCGTGACCTTACGCCGAATAGCGATCTCGCTGAAGCTGGCATATTCACCACCCAGGGTGCCATCGGTATTATCAAAGATCAGCTCGATAGTGGCATGGCCGACCGGCTTGCGCGAATTTGAACCATTGAATATGACGTCCGTCATGTGCTCGCCACGCAAATTCTTGGCCGAGCTCTCACCCATCACCCAGCGCACCGCATCGATGATATTGGATTTACCGCAGCCATTTGGACCGACTACGGCGGACATATTTGTGGGGAAATTCACGCTGGTAGGGTCTACAAATGACTTGAAACCAGCGAGTTTGATGCTCTTGAGACGCATAGAATTAATATCAACAGTATTGTTATAAGTGGCGCTACCGGATTTCCGGCACTCGCACGCAAGTGCCGTAGTGTAGCGATTTTAAACCGCAAGCTCTATGCTTTTTAGCGCTAAATATCACTCTCTGTGAAGCAATAGGTTATTGACTATTCGACCTGTTGGTCTATGAGTAAATCCAGCTGTATTGTTGTCCCTTGCAGCTGCAGGCTACCGCTGCGTCCCTGCCAGTCACCAGCACTGGCGATTGGTTGATTGCCACGCGATAATCGCGCTACCACCTCAACCTCATCGAAACTGCTCAGTCGTGCGCCGGACTGCATGGCCATTGAGTCATCCAATACCACGGTCGTGGGCAGTTCAGCGACCGACAGTTTGACCGCAGCCAGGGGAAACGGAGGGCCTTTGGTGGCGCGGGCAAAAACAAAGATGGTCTCATCTGACTGGTATTGAATGGTATCAGACAACGAGACGGAGACCTCTATACGCGCCGCAGCGACTGGATCAGAGCTCTGCCCTAACATGCCTCGAGCCTCTGCCACACCATTACGCAGCACCTGCGCCTGACCACCCATTGGCGGCAAGGCCGATAAAGCCCGCTCCCAGGCATCAATGGCCTCCTGATACTGCCCTTGCTCAAAGGCGCTGATTCCCATTACGCCCAGAGCGGTTGCGTTGGTAGAGTCAAGACTCAGGGCCTGATCCAGCCAACCACGGGCCTCCGCTGTCAGCTGACGTCCATTGGCGAGGTATAGAGCCTGCCCCAAACCCGCCGAAGCTGCCGGATCCTCTGGCACCAACAACACTAATTGACGATAGGCACTGGCTGCCTGCTTATATTCGGATAAGCCCAAATAGCCTTGCGCTGCCATATACCACCATTGTGCTGGCTCCGGGCTGTCATCGGCATAGGCGGTCACTTCCGCCAAAAACTCTCTTTGCAGCTCTATGTTTTGCTGATCAGGCGCCATGGCGGCGGCGTAACGCTGGCTTAACTGCCAATCAGTCAGGGCCCCCAGCCTGCCGTAGACCATAACAACCAAGACGACCAATAAGCCACAAGCAACCAGCCCCAGCCATCTAGGCACACCATTTGAGCGCTGAATTTCTGCCGCTGAACCATAGTCATACAATAAGGCGCCATCAGACTCCTGCTTAAGCTGTTCATAGTCGCTATCGGTAATATCTTCGGCCAGTAATTGGGCATCAAGGTCGGCGATACGCTCACGGTACAAATCAAGATTTTGCTCGTTGCGCTCTGGAGTGAATACCTCCACACGTGAGGCGACAAAAGGGTAGATTACAAATCCAGCAGCCAGCAGCAACATAGCGCTGGCCCCAACAATAAATATCACTGAGGTTTATCTCCATCGAGAATACGCTGTAAGCGCTGATTTTCAGCTTCACTCAAAGGTGCTGTAACAGATCGCTTTCTGACAAACAGTACAACAATCAGCACACTCATAAACAATGCAAAGGCCGGCAGAGCCCATAATATGATGGTATGCCAATTAACCGGTGGTTTATAAAGCACAAACTCACCGTAGCGGCTGACCAAAAATTCACCAATCTCAGCGTCAGATTGGCCTTCATTCAACATACGATAAATTTCTCGCCGTAAATCCTGTGCTATGGGAGCATCAGAGCCAGCCAGATTCTGGTTCTGGCACTTGGGACAGCGGTAAATTTCGGTCAGTTCGCTATAACGCTGGCGCAGGCTGTCATCGCTAAAGGGATAAGATTCAATTACCGAGTGAGCCTGAGTGCCCAACAATAGGTAGATCAAGAACCCCCAACGCGCAAATTGCATCATCCTTGGCCTCTCAATGCTTCATACTGAGGCTTCAATATATCGGTCCAAACTCGCTCATCCACCACCCCGACATGTTTGTAACGAATCACACCAAGCGCATCGATCAAATAGGTTTCCGGAGCGCCATAGACTCCGAGATCCAAACCGAGACGACCGTCATCATCGGAGATATTCAATTTATAAGGGTCATCGAGCCTTGCCAGCCACGCCAGCGCCGAGCTTCTCTCGTCTTTATAGTTCACGCCATAGATCACAACACCCTGCCGGGCAAGATTCAACAGCTGAGGATGCTCAACCCGACAGGAGACACACCAGGTAGCCCATACATTGACCAGAGCGACTTCGCCTTTTAGATCGGCCACAGACAACATACGGCCATCTTTTAGCTCTAGCAGAGAAAACTCTGGAAAAGGTTTGTCCTTTAGGGCCGTAGGCAATGTCGTCGGATCCATTTCCAGACCGCGTAACAACAAGAGAGCCAACAGAGAAAATATTATCAGCGGTAAAAAAAGCTTTAGACGACCCATAGTCAAACGCCCTGAGCCAATATTTCTGAAGGTTTACTTTCCTTGCTGCGCAGGCGTTTATAGCGTGGGTCGGTGATTGCAAAAAGCCCTCCCATTGCCATTAAAAAGCCACCTAACCATAACCAGCGCACCAGCGGTTTTACCTGAATCCGCATAGACCATGCGCCGTTTTGCAAGGGCTCTCCCAAGGCAATATAAATATCGCGCATAAAACCTGCATCTATGGCAGCCTCAGTCATAACCTGCCCGCTGGCCAAATAGCGACGTTTTTCCGGATTCAGTGTCTTGGCTTTACCATTAGTATCAATAAACGTCAGGCTCGCCATATCGGCGCTGTAATTTGGCCCACGGACTGTCTCGGTCCCTTCAAAAATAAAGGTGTAACCGCTGATCTCGAGCTCTTCTCCCGGCGCCATGCGAATATCCCGCTCCAATGAATACTGGCTGGTAAAACCAATGCCTATGGCGGTAACAGCGATACCCGAATGTGCAATAACCATACCCCAATAACTGCGAGTCAATCGTGACAATCCACGAGCAAAACTGGGAGCGTGGCGTACTTTTTCTCTCATCTCGGTGAGTGTTGTCGCCAGCACCCACAACCCTAACACCGCGGCCATAGCTGTTGACCAATGAAATTCTCCCGGATACGCCACAGGCCAGGCAACGCCCAAAATCACGCTGGCGATCAAAGGTGCTACCAAGCCCTGTAGAATTTTACGGGTGGGGTTCTTCTTCCATTTTAGTGCGGGCCCAATACCCATAAATGCCATCGCAATTGCCATCAAAGGCACAAACAAAGCATTAAAATATGGCGGACCTACCGAATATTTGCCCAATGCCAAGGCATCCATAAGCAAAGGAAACAAGGTACCAAATAATACGATCAATGTAGCAACCAGTAATAGCATATTATTAATCAGCAGGAATAATTCTCTCGACCAAAAGCTGAACTGAGCTTTTGTCGCCACCGCGGGCGCCCGCAGTGCATAGAGCAATAGCGAGCCCCCTACTACCACTAACAAAAACACCAAAATAAACAAACCACGAGTCGGATCACTGGCGAATGCGTGAACCGAGGTCAGCACCCCCGAACGCACCAGGAATGTGCCTAATAAACTCAGCGAAAAAGCGAAAATGGCTAATAACAGCGTCCAGCTTCTAAACAAACCACGCTTCTCTGTCACCGCTAAAGAGTGAATAAGCGCGGTACCCACCAGCCACGGCATAAACGAGGCGTTTTCAACGGGGTCCCAAAACCACCATCCGCCCCAGCCAAGTTCGTAATAGGCCCACCAGCTCCCTAGCGTTATACCGCCAGTAAGAAACGCCCAGGCCAAATTTGTCCACGGCCTTGACCATCGAGCCCATGCTGCGTCTAGCTTTCCGCCAATAAGTGCCGCGATCGCAAAAGAAAAGGCAACGCTAAAACCGACATAGCCCATATATAACATTGGCGGATGAATAATGAGGCCAATGTCCTGTAACAGAGGATTTAGATCCTTGCCCTCAGTAGGCGAAAAAGGTAACTCACGGGCAAAGGGGTTAGAAGTAAAGAGCACAAACAACAAAAATCCTACGGCAATCATACCCATCACCGACAGTACCCGTGAGCTCATCTCAAGAGGCAAATTATCGGATCGCATGGCAACCGCAAGCGTCCACCCCGACAGAATGAACACCCACAGTAGCAGCGAGCCTTCATGGCCACCCCATACCGCGCTCACTTTAAAGTAAGTTGGCAAAGCTGAATTAGAGTTATTAGCGACGTAGCTGACGCTGAAATCGTCCTGCACAAAAGCGGCTATGAGCACGGCCATGGCGATCGCCACAAATACAAATTGTCCCGTCGCCAATGCATGGGCGCTACGCATAAGGGTTACATTACCGTGAGCACTTCCCCACAACGGCAATACCACCAGTGCAAGCGACAACACCAGACAAATAACTAAACTGAAATGACCTAGCTCAACCCACATAATATTTACTGAACGCTCTTGCCTTCGTGATCGAAACCGCTTTTTTGTAGCGCATCATGTACCTCAGGTGGCATATATTCTTCATCATGTTTGGCCAATACTTCTTCTGCATAGAGAATTCCGTCGCCACCGAGTTCCCCGGTGGCAACCACGCCCTGCCCTTCGGCAAACATATCGGGAAGAATGCTGTTAAACACTACCGACACGTCGTTCTGGTAATCAGTCACCACAAAACGCACCTCCAGGCTGTTATCCGAACGTAATACACTGGACTCTCTCACCATGCCCCCGGCTCGAATACGTTTACCCATCGGTGCCTTACCTTCGGCAATTTCAGTAGGTGAGTAAAATAAGTTAAGGTTCTCACGCATAGCGTAAAAAATAAGTGCTGCCGCGAGACTCGCACCTAACACGATAAATATTACTATAATCAGCCGTTGACGCCGAATTGGATGCACGGATCTAAACCTCTTTGGACGGGTTAACAGCGGCTTGAGCTCGACGCTGTCGCTGTAATTCTATAGCGAAGAATTGACGCTGACTCATGAGCGGAGATATCACCATAGCCAAGAGCATCAAAGCGGCAACCGCATAGACTCCCCAGACATAGGGACCGTGTCCGTCCATATACATTAAATCAGTAATACTGGAAAAATACATAATATCTCCTTAACCCCGCCCACTAGCTGAGACCAATTCCTGCACCCATTTAGATCGTCGCTCACGACGTAAAATCTCTACCCTGGTGTGCAATAACAATACTGTGGCATAAAACACATAAAAACCGGCAATCATGACCAATAAAGGCTGCCACATACTGGAATGCATTGAAGAGGATTCCGTCAACTTGAGCGTTGCTGGCTGGTGCAGGGTAAACCACCAATCTACTGATTTATAGATAATAGGGATATTCACCGTCCCCACTAAAGCAAGCACCGCACAGGCCTTGGCCGCCTGCTCCTCTCGCTCAAAGGCCTGATAGAGCGCAGTAATACCCAGATAGAGAAAAAACAATACCAGCATTGATGTAATCCGGGCGTCCCAGACCCACCAAGTGCCCCAGGTTGGCTTGCCCCACACAGCACCAGAGATAAGCGCCAATGCAGTCATTGCGGCACCGATAGGTGCGGCACACTTAACTACCACGTCAGCCAATTTCATTTTCCAAATCAGGCTGATAGCACCCGCGATGGCCATGATGTAATAGCCCGCCAAAGCAATAAATGAGGCAGGTACATGAATAAAAATAATACGGTAACTATTACCCTGCTTGAAATCAGCCGGTGCAAAGGCCAGGCCCCATATCGAACCGACTACCAATAGAATAGCCGCCAGCCCGCCGATCCACGGCAACCATGCTCCGGCCATCGGGTAATACCAGCGGGGTGACCCCATTTTATGAAATAAAACCTTTAATCCCACTCAATACCTACCTGTATAGCCGCCTCATTCCAGCGAGGGGCAAGTCTACCACTGTGACGCTTGCCGATCATCTCGAACAACACAATTTATCGACTATTGATACGGATCAAAGTCTTCAGACCAGCTAAGGCTTACTCTGTTCATTTTATAAGCACAATTAATGGAGTGATAAAAATGGAACATGAAATGATTAGCGACAAACAGGCTTGGTCTCGCGTCGGCATCACGGTTGGCAGCCTGATTGTCGTTATGTTTGCCCTGATCGCATTCGCCAACATCATTGCCTGAGCTAGCGCCAAGCGCTTTAGCCCTCTAGATGAATCTTAAGACCACCGCTGACCGCCAGCGGTGCGAGCATAAGTGCAAATAGACTTAAAGCACCCAATATAGCCAAATAGCCACTATAAGCCATGCCCTGTACAGCGGCATGCACGGTGCTCACGCCAAAAATCAGTACGGGTATATAAAGTGGCAATACCAATAAGGCGACCAGCAAGCCACCCCGTTTTAAACCAACTGTTAAGGCAGCACCTATTGCCCCAATCAAACTCAATGACAAAGTACCAATCAGCAGACTGAAAAACAGTGCGATATAGCCCTCCGCAGGCAAAGACAACATCATTGCCAATAAAGGTGATAACAGCGCTATGGGCAGACCGGCCACTAACCAATGGGCAAATATCTTGGTTAAGGACAGTAGATACGGAGAATGAGGACTCAATAGTATTTGCTCGAGAGAGCCATCCTCATAATCTGCACGAAACATGGTATCGACAGATAACAGGCAGGCCAGTAAAGCAACCACCCAGACCAAACCAGGAGCCAGCACAGCAAGGCTAGCCCGCTCAGGGCCCAGCCCAATAGGAAATAGAGCAATAACCATCAAAGCAAAAACCAGAGGATTGGCAATATCGCCTCGGTGACGGTAGGCAAGCAACAAATCACGGCGTAACAGACCACCCAAAGCTCGATACAAGGAGACTGGCATCATGTGCTACCACCCAGTTCGAGGCGCTGAACATTATCAATCAAGGAGAGCTTGTGATGCGTGGTCAGTAATACAGCACCCCCAGCCTGGACAAACTCAGCCAGCTGAGCTTCCAGCTCGGCCACCCCAGCAAGATCGATGGCGGTAAACGGCTCATCCAAGACCCATACCTCTGCCTTGCTCAAACGCAAACGTGCCAAGGCAATTCGGCGCTGCTGACCTGCGGACAGTTGATGAGTAGGCACGTCTTCAAAACCGGCCAGCCCGACGGAAACCAGCGCGGCATCGATCTCGGGCAGGCTCACAGAATTTCGCAAATCAAAATACCAGGAGAGATTTTCGCGCGGAGACAATGCGGATTTGAGGCCTGGTTGATGGCCCAGAAACAAAATACGACTGAAGTCCGGAGCTAGACCGCCACTGTTTTCATCGCCGAACCAGTTAACCTGGCCCTGCTGATAAGCGCCAAGACCACAGAGAATCCGCAGCAGACTGGTTTTCCCCGAACCATTGGGGCCGGCTACTTGCAGCAGCTCCCCGCAACGCAAAGAAAACGACAAATCGCAAAACAGCTGCCGACCGTCTCGCTCGCAACTCAAGTTACTTACATTTAATAAGGTTTGAGACAAATGATTATTTCATCACGGTTATTGGTTTGTCGGCGATTATAGCGCAGCTACTCGCTGTGCGATAATCGCATTGATTTTTGAACTAAGCCCCAATCAAGTCGCTACATTGACGGCATTAATAAACTCCACTGCCGAGGACGAACTTGACGCTGAAACTTTCGCCTCATCAAAGGCATAGGGTTTCCGTTCTCCACTGCGGTCAAGTGTCAGGCTGGTAAAATCGAACAATTCCCTATCCGCCAATTGAGAAGGAGAGGTATTTTGCAACGCGCTGAAAATACTCTCAGTGCGACCTGGAAACTGGCGATCCCAACCCGCTAACATCGCCTTTATGTTCTGGCGCTGCAGATTTTCCTGCGAACCACAGAGGTTACAGGGAATTATTGGAAATTTTTTCTGCTGGGCAAAGTCTGCCAGATCAGCTTCTCGACAATAGGCCATGGGACGGATAACAATATTACGCTTGTCATCAGACAAAAGTTTGGGAGGCATCGCTTTCAAGCGTGATCCATAGAACATATTGAGGAACATCGTCTCGACAATATCGTCTTTGTGATGCCCCAAAGCAATTTTGGTCGCGCCAATGGACTCGGCAAAGCTGTATAAAGTGCCGCGCCTAAGGCGGGAACACAAACCACAGGTTGTCCTTCCTTCGGGCACTTTTTCTTTCACAATGCTATACGTGTCTTTTTCGACGATATGATACGGCACCCCGAGGTTCTGCAGGAATTCTGGCAATACATGCTCAGGAAAACCGGGCTGTTTCTGATCCATATTCACCGCTATCAACTCAAAGGAGATCGGTGCGCTTTTCTGCAAGCTCATCAGAATTTCCAGCATGCAGTAAGAGTCTTTGCCTCCTGACATACACACCATAATTTTATCGCCATCCTCGATCATGTTGTAATCCGCAATAGCGGTACCCACATGACGACGAAGTCGCTTTTGCAGCTTATTAAACTCGGTTTGGGACTTTCTGGGGTCGCTGTTCATTTTCTCACCTCTGATCGGCGCGCATTCTACTGCTTTTTTTCGCACATTGCCTCTGTTAGCACCCCCATTGCCTGTTCTTTATTCGACCAAAGTAGCCGTCTATAACCACTATTTACCTTAAATTGATCTATATCTAGCTAAGATCTGGTATTTGGTCGCTGAATTGCTAAAATACGCGCCCCATCGTACTGATATAGCGATTACCCAGGGAAGACACCTTTGGTAATCACCCGTACGGCCTGGCAACTGCCCACCCACCGGCTGGGCTCCAACAATAGGAATGCTATTTATGAAAGATCCCGTTCGCGTTACCGTTACCGGTGCAGCTGGCCAAATTGGCTATGCGCTGCTTTTCCGTATTGCCTCAGGCGCAATGCTTGGCGATGACCAACCGGTAATTCTCCAGTTGCTCGACATCACCCCGGCGATGGATGCTCTCGAAGGTGTCAAAATGGAACTGGATGACTGTGCCTTCCCATTATTGGCAGGTGTAGTGTGCACCGATGACCCCGATACCGGATTTAAAGATTCCGATTACGCCTTATTGGTAGGCGCCCGTCCCCGTGGGCCCGGCATGGAGCGTAAAGACCTGCTGGAAGCCAATGCGGCCATATTCTCTGTGCAAGGCAAGGCAATCAATGACAATGCCAGCAAAGATATCAAGGTCCTGGTTGTCGGTAACCCAGCCAATACCAATGCATTGATCACTCAGCGCAACGCACCATCAATTGATCCTCGCAATTTCACAGCGATGATGCGTCTGGATCACAATCGTTCCAAAACCCAAATAGCCCAGAAAACCGGAAAAACCGTTAGTGATATCAGCAATATGACTGTTTGGGGCAACCATTCAGCCACCCAGTATCCTGATCTGTTTAATGCCAAAGTTTCTGGTGAAAAAGCATCCGACCTGGTTGAGCAAGACTGGTATGAAAACGACTTCATTCCTACTGTACAACAGCGCGGAGCAGCCATTATTAAAGCTCGTGGTGCATCATCTGCCGCATCTGCGGCTAATGCCGCCATTGACCATGTGCGCAGCTGGGCTCTTGGTACAGAAGGTGACGACTGGGTCAGTATGGGCGTCTACTCTGATGGCTCTTACGGCATTACTGAAGGCTTGATCTACTCTTTCCCCTGTCGCTGCAGCAACGGTGACTGGCAGATCGTTCAAGGTCTGGAAGTGGGTGATTTCAGCCGAGCCAGAATGCAGGCGACTGAGCAGGAATTGACTGAAGAGCGTGATGCCGTAGCGCACCTGCTACCGTAAACACGACAATCTGCGTTATTAAAAAACCCGGCCTATGCCGGGTTTTTTTGTTTACCTGTATACAGCCTATTTACCACACCGTTTTCATGCTTCCGCCATCAGCTACCAGCGTTGCACCGGTTATATAACTGGCCGCCTCAGAGAGTAAAAAAGCACCGGCACGACCAAACTCGTCGGCCTCACCATAACGTCCCATAGGGATCACGGATTCCTGGGCCGCGCGCTGCTCCACCCGAGTTATAGACTTCATTGAGGCCTGTAATTCGTCCAAAGAGACCATTCGATCAGTGGCTATCAAACCGGGTACTAAATTATTCACCCTGATGCCCTCTGCAGCCAATGTGCGAGACAAGCTTTTAGCCAGACTGGTAACCCCGGAGCGCATCACATTGGACAGTAATAACATGTCGATCGGCTCTTTTACTGATGAAGACGTCAGAGTCAGGATACTACCTCCGTTCTGACGCAGCGCTGGCAGGGCCGCACGAATAAGCCTGACCGTACTCATCAACGTCAGCTCAAATGCCTGTTGCCACTGTGCATCGTCGAAGTTGTCAAACATACCCGGCGGCGGCCCACCCGCATTGGCCACCAAGCCATCAATTTGGCCAAATTTTTCTACCGCCGCACCAACCCACTGATCGATGGATTGCGCGTCAGTGACATCCAGCGGACGGGCAAGTACCTCACCGCCTGTCACTTGCTCCAGTTCCCGTAATCCCTTCGCGAGATTCGCGGCATTGCGACTGCCAATAACAACTCGCGCGCCCTCTTCCTTGCAAACTTTGGCTATCCCCAGACCCAAACCTTTGCTGCCGCCAGCGACTAATATCACTCTATTTCGAAGTTTCAAATCCACGCACACTCTCCTTTTAGTAATTCACTACAGTGTAGCTCTTGCCCACATTATGGACAGTCAAAGTGGCAACAATTGCAGAGCAGGCTATAGTCAATAGTGCAGACTCTACAAGGAATACGCTTATGACTACCGCTTATGATTTCACACTGCCCAAACTTCAGGGTGGTGATTTATCTCTCGCTGATTTCAGCAACAAGGTTGTATTACTGGTCAATGTCGCCAGTGAATGCGGACTCACCGCGCAATACAGTAAGTTGCAAGCCTTGTACGAACGCCTGGCCGACAAAGGCTTGGTGGTGTTGGGCGTGCCCTGTAATCAATTTGCAGCGCAGGAACCCGGTACTGACGATGACATCAGGAATTTCTGTGATAGCCAATACAGCATTAGCTTTCCTCTATCCGGTAAAATAGATGTCAACGGAGAATCAGCCCACCCGCTATATCAATGGCTGACCGGCCCTGACTCCGAATTTAGCGGCGATATCGAATGGAACTTCGCTAAATTCATCATCAATCGATATGGCGATGTTGTGGCTCGCCTGCCGGCACAAACAGAGCCCGACGAGCAAGAAATTTTAGACGCAATTGATGCCTGTCTGTAGATATCGGCTAAGTTTCGCTATCTACGGCCAGCACTATTTTACCAACATGCGTATTTGATTCCATTTTGCGATGAGCCGCTGCGGCATCGCTTAAAGGCATCACGGTATCAATACGAGGACAAATCTGGCCTGAAGCGATCAGCGGCCAGACCTTTTCCTTCAACTGGCGCGCTATCGCTGATTTAAAATCAAGATCACGAGGCCTTAAGGTTGACCCAGTGAGCGTAAGCCGCTTTAACATGACCGACATAAAATTCACTTCAACTTTTGAGCCGCGCAAAAAGCCGATCGAAACAATTCGACCGTCAACAGCCGCCGCCTTAATATTACGGTCTATATAGTCTCCACCTACCATATCCAGAATCACATCTACACCACGACCGTCGGTCAGCTTGCGCACCGCATCGACAAAGTCTTGCTGCTTATAATTGATCGCACTGGATGCTCCCATCGCTTCACAATCAGCACATTTTTCCGGGCCACCGGCAGTGGCAAACACCCGCACGCCCAATGCACTGGCCAACTGTATTGCAGTGGTACCAATACCACCGCTACCTCCATGTACCAACAAGGTCTCACCTGCTTTCAATTGTGCTCGATCGAACAAGTTTGACCATACTGTAAAGAAAGTTTCAGGAAGAGCCGCCGCCTGCTGCAAAGAAAGCCCCTTGGGAACAGGGAGACACAGGGCCGCGCTGGCAGTCGCATATTCGGCATAACCCCCACCTGATAGTAGAGCACACACGACATCGCCTACAGACCAGCTCGTCACGTCGCCTGCAACGGCAACGATAGTTCCGGCTACTTCCAGACCAGGAATAGGTGAGGCGCCTTCTGGCGGAGGATAGAACCCCTGTCGCTGTACCACATCGGGCCGATTAATACCGGCTGCTGCTACCTCGATCAGGACCTCGCCCGGCCCCGCAACAGGCATAGGTAGCTCTGTGACAACCAACACCTCTGGCCCGCCAAACTCTGCTATATCGATTGCTCGCATTAATACCCATCCTCATTGATCGTTAATCATACAAAATGAACCGTCAGCTCATGCTTTACCATATTACATCGCGATAACTTGATAATGCCCATTATTCCGTCACTCAGCGGCCTTGTATTCTATTTTCTGTACATTTACTTAACTACTACTAAACTTGAAAAGTATAACGAATTAAAACGCTGGAGGGCGACAATGCGCGAAGCCGCAGTTATTTCATTTATTGCCGACGACAGACCCGGCCTGGTTGAACTGCTGGCTACTACAATCAAGAATAATCACGGTAACTGGCAAGAAAGTCAGTTAGCACATATGACGGGGAAATTTGCCGGTATTATTAAGGTTAATATCGAGCAGAATGAAACCCAAGGGCTGTGTGATGCACTAGAAGCCTTACAGGATAACGAACTGACCGTACAGTGCACCCAGGTCACCAATCTCCCCCCCTCTGATATGCATCAGGGCCACTTGTCGTTAATTGGCAATGACCGCCCGGGAATCATCCAGGAGATCGCCAGTGCGATGGCACGATACCATTTAAATATCGTCGAAATGCAAACCGTTATTAGCAGCGCGCCAATGGCGGGGCATCAACTGTTCGCGGCCGAAATCACCTTTGAGGTACCGGCAGAGCTGAAATATGAAACAGTGTTGGATGAAATTAACGATATTGCTGACGCCCTCGATTTGGACATCACGCTTGATGGTATCAACGATTAAAAAATCGCATTATCACTACAGTGAGCATAGCAAGAAACATTAGACCAAGAATTAACAATACGCTCATCACGAAAAAATCCAGCATAACAGCGGGGTCGACATCAAAACTCTGTATTGCAACGTAGACAAACGTGACACAGCTAAGGATCGCTAAAAATATTGTGCGTCCATTCTTTTTAGTAAATTTTTTCATAATTAGGCTAATGCACTCTCTCGCAACCACTCACAGCGTACTGACAAATCGCCCTTAAGAGGAATTTGGTCGCTGTGGCGGGACTCCCAGCTAAAGGTATGATTACCGGAAAGTTCGGTTTGCAGGTGAACAATCGTCGTTTCCCAATACATAGAGTAGAGCAGCGACTCGAATTCTCTCATCCACGACTCCCATTCATACTCAATACCACGCCCAATCATGCCTAAGTGAATCAGGCCATCAGAATAGGGCCGCACCAAACTGCCAGGCGGCATTGAAAACATTTCGCGAAAAATAAGTGCGCCATCTTCAACGCTTGGCAAGGACTTAATAGTCCCATCGTTCACCTGTGCTCTACCGCGATGACTGTCGTCATCAGCCCCAACCCTGGCCGGGCGAATATAACCATAGATAAGCGTTTCTGTGTTCATTATTGCACCCGTCATTGCTGGACAAGAATATGAATGTCACACGGCATTCTGTCAACCACTAGACAGCTCGATTTGTGGACTGGTGCTAAATCCTCTTACGCTCCACCATGCCACTAGAAAAGCCAAAGCACTGGCTATAATAGCAACCATAAAAGTGGTCTCTGCACCTAACTCCCAAGTAAAACCACTGATGAGAGCCCCTATTGCCCCTCCCCCACCAAAGCTAATGCCGGAATATATCGCCATACCCTGCCCCTGTTGCTGGGCAACAAACTGCTGGCGGATAAACTCAACGGCAACCGCATGTGTCATTCCAAAACTAAAGGCATGAAGCAACTGAGCAATCAACAAGAGGGAAACGAACTGAACGTAAAAACCGATCAAATACCATCGTAAACAGGACACAAACAGGCTAAACAACAGCATTCCCCGCAGGCTATAGCGACGAAAGAGGCGGTGCATTAGTAGAAAAATCAATACTTCGGCAATGACCCCGAGCGCCCACAACTGACCAGTAAACATTCGGCTATAACCAGCCGCTTCCAGGTGAATACTGTAGAAGGTATAGTACACACCATGAGAAACCTGCAATAAGGTTGTCACCACAAAAAAACCTGCCACCCAGGGCTTTTTCAATATCTCTTTTAGGTGACCAGTCGGCCTCTCTAGCGACTTTATTGAAACTTCCTGAATGGTCATACTGCACAGCCAAAGCAGGGCCAGCGAGAGAGCCATGGCAATCGGTAATAAACTTATAGGCTGCCGTTCAAAAAGCCAGCCGAGCCCTACAACGACAACGATAAAACCAACTGAGCCCCAAACACGCACCCGGCCATAATGCTGATACTGTTTACCGAGATGCCCCATGGTAATGACTTCGAATTGCGCTAGCACGGCATTCCAGAAGAAGCTGAACCCCGCAGTCACCAAAGCAAGCAACAAGAAACTGTCGCCAAGAAAAACACCTGAGAAGATAAGCAATGCGGCTAGATTGGCAAACCGGATCAAGCTTAAACGATGACCAGTGCGACTAGCCAACCAGCCCCATGCATTGGGTGCTACAACTTTGGTTACCATCAATATCGCAGACAGGTAGCCAATTTCGAGCGCTGAAAAACCACGGTCCTGGAGAAACAGCCCCCAATAGGGGACCGATGCGCCAAGTAGAGCGAAGTAAAAAAAGTAAAAAGCCGATAAACGCCAATATGGGATACCCGGCAGTGTTAACACCTCAATGGTCCGAGGCTGGCACAACCGGTGTAATAGACTCGATTTCTGAATTTTGCGCCCTATGCCTTAACAAATGATCCATTAAGACAATCGCCACCATAGCTTCTGCAATAGGTGTAGCGCGGATACCCACACAGGGATCATGACGACCCTTAGTAATTACCTCTACGGCCTCCCCCTTCTCATTAATACTGCGACCGGGCAATCGAATGCTGGAAGTGGGCTTGAGAGCTATCCGGGCGATCACGTCCTGGCCGGTAGAAATTCCGCCCAGAACACCGCCGGAATTATTTGAGACAAAACCCTGCGGCGTTATTTCGTCGCGATGCTCGGTGCCTTTTTGTGTAACACAATCAAATCCTGCACCAATCTCAACGCCCTTCACAGCATTGATTCCCATCAGGGCATAGGCCAACTCAGCATCCAAGCGATCAAAAACAGGTTCGCCCAAACCGGGCGGCATACCACTTGCAACAATGGTGATCTCTCCACCTATTGAGTTACCCTCTTTATTGAGCGCGCCCATATAGGCTTCCAACTCAGGTAACTTACTCGGTTCAGCACAGAAAAAAGGATTGGTATTGACCACATCCCAGTCTTCCAAAGCCATTTCAATAGGGCCCAATTGAGACATATAGCCGCGAACCAATATACCGCACTGTTGTAAGTATTTTTTTGCGATGGCTCCCGCTGCCACTCGCATGGCAGTTTCTCGTGCTGAAGCGCGTCCACCTCCACGATAGTCTCGAGCGCCATACTTTTGCTGGTAGGTGTAATCTGCATGATTAGGTCGAAAACGATCTTTTATCTCGCTGTAATCTTTGGATCGTTGATCGGTATTTTCGATCAGTAACCCAATAGGTGTACCGGTGGTAAGCCCCTCAAAAACCCCACTGAGGATACTCACTTCATCAGCTTCCCTACGCTGGGTCGTAAAACGGGAAGTACCCGGCTTGCGGCGATCCAGATCGACCTGCATATCTTCCGGGCTCAACGCCAAGCCCGGCGGACAACCATCAACAATAGCGCCAAGCGCGGGACCATGGCTCTCACCAAATGTCGTCACCGTGAACAATTTACCAATGGTATTACCAGCCATTATTACGATCTCAATACTAAAATGGGAATTATACGCATTTTCAAAGTTTTATGCGCCTAAGGCTAAGCTTTTGAGTTCACCGGCTGTGATGATAAACACCCCAACTCCACCATGCTCAAATTCAAGCCAGGTAAATGGCCAATGTGGGTAAGCCTCTTCGAGTGCTTCACCGCTGTTGCCAACCTCTACAATCAATACACCCTCATCGGTCAGATAATCGACCGCCTGCGCCAGAATGCGCCGAGTGATATCCAAGCCATCTACGCCTGAGGTCAGTGCCATTCGGGGCTCATGTGAGAACTCCTGTGGCATGGCGGTATAATCCCTGCTATCAACATAAGGAGGGTTACTGACGATAATGTCGTAACGGGGCCGCTCTTCTGCCAGTGCGTTAAATAGATCTGACTGCAGCAATCTCACTTGTTGACCCAACTCATGCATTGCTATGTTTTCTCGCGCAACCTGCGCTGCGCCGTCAGACATTTCGATCAGATCAACCTGCGCATCAGGGAAAGCCATTGCACAGGCAATACCAATACAGCCACTGCCCGCACACAGATCGAGAATCCGCTGGGGCTCAGCACTTAGCCAAGGCTGGAATCCGGCCTCTATTAGCTCAGCTATTGGCGAGCGAGGAATAATCACCCGTCGATCCACCTTGAATGGCAGGCCAGCAAACCAGGCCCGACCAGTAATATAAGGCACGGGTAGACGCTGCTCTATACGCTGACGAAAACCCCCAAGCAGTTTTTCACGCTCTTCCATCGTCAATCGAGCATCGAGAATAGTACCGTCTACATCCGGAGACAGGTGCAATAACTGTGAAACCAATGAGACTGCCTCATCCCATGCGTTATCGCTACCGTGGCCATAAAACACCCTAGCTTCGTTTAAACGACTCATACCCCAGCGAAGGTAATCGCGTACTGTTATGAGTTCATGGATAATTTCAGATGAGATAGCCACTTAACTGCCCTCGGCAAAAAGGGACATATTCTAACCTATGCGCGAGCTTTCAAAAAGCAGAGTTATCGGCTCGAAATGGCCCAGCTGAATATATGAACCGCCCGAACAAAATGTTAACATCTCGCCCTAAATCACTATTTGGACCTAATCATGGACAAGGCGTTTGCCACCATTATCGAATCAATCGGCGAAGATCTGGAACGACCCGGCTTAGCTGACACGCCAAAAAGAGCAGCCAAGGCTATAGAATTCTTGACCCAAGGCTATCAACAAAACCTTGATGATGTGGTCAATAATGCGCTATTTCCCTCAGATTCGAGAGAGATGGTGCTAGTACAGAACATTGAAATGTACTCCCTATGCGAGCACCACATGCTACCGTTTATTGGCAAATGTCACGTAGCCTATATTCCTGAAGGGAAGGTGCTGGGTTTGTCAAAAATTGCTCGGGTGGTCGATATGTTTGCCCGTCGCTTACAAATCCAGGAAGGCCTGACCAGTCAAATTGCCGAGGCTATTCGTAGCGTTACCGGGTCACCCGATGTCGGTGTTGTTATTCAGGCCCAGCATATGTGTATGATGATGCGAGGCGTACAGAAACAAAACTCTCATATGATGACATCCTCAATGTTGGGTTCGTTTCAAACACGGCAGGCGACACGCAGCGAGTTTCTCTCATTGATCGGGCTGACAAGATAAACCCTATTAGACAGACCGTAGAGGTCTGAGCTAATAGAGCATCAGGTACTAGCGGTTTTTAGTACGCACTTTCGAGCAAAAATTCTTCTATTAATTGAGCAATGTCCGGCGCCTGAGATTCCATGTGAAAATGGTGACTTCCATCCAGATGACTGATGGATAGGTTCGAAGCCATCTCCGCAATCGTCAACACCTCAGGGTGTTTGCCAATACCCTGATTCGCCAACAGCAGTAATGACGGTACCGCCAACTGCTGAACAAAGGCCAGATTATGCTCACTGCTCATTTTAAACGCGGAAGCCAAGCGTAATCGTGAATCACTACGCCACTGCCACACACCCGTAGATACTAGCTGTAAACCGCGCTCTACTATTGGCTCAGCTGCAATAACTGAAATATCTCCTGCCTTTATCCTGGTCTGAATGGCCTGCTCTATCGAGGAGTACTTTGCCGCTGGCTTCCGCGACCTGCGCTGGTCCCTCAAATATCGGGCTAGCTGGGATGGCGCCTCTGTTGCTGCCAGGGCCTGAGCAACAATACCATCAAGAGCGATATAACGCTGAACCCTATCGGCTTGGGTGACCGCCAGCAGCAAACCAATAATGGCACCGCGAGAATGCCCCAGACAGTTAAACTCCTGCCAACCCAGGTGATCGACCAGGGCGAGTATATCCAATAGATCGTCCCATATATTGTAGCTTCCAGGCGGCTTTCGATGACCACTCAGACCGTGACCGGGCAGGTCAATCGCTACCACGCGACAATTCTTGAGCAGGGGAGACAATACAGAGAAACTGGCGGCATTATCCAGCCAGCCATGCAAAGCCAGAACCGGTTCACCGTCCGATGGCCCCCACTCCAGCCAATGCAAGTCGAGTCCATTTATTGTGGCGCTATTTTCCACCGCGGTTGAATTCAAAAACAGTCTCCGGGCGCTTTTAGCCAGCGCAATCGTGCACAGCCTGCCAGCCATTGATCGGCCTCCAGGCATGCTATAGCTGACGTATCAAAAGCCGGCCCGTAACCATCGTCACCATAAACCAGATATTGCACCAAACGAGAAACCAGTGGCATATGACTCACTACCAGCAAATCACCCTGCTGATCGTCTAGACAATCAATAAACTCCTGAGGTTCGCGGTCAGGGGTCAAATAATCGGATACTTGAATATCCACTACATCCAGCTGGCTCATCACCGTATCCAGAGTCTGCCTGGCCCTGATATAGGGACTGACAAAAACACGGTTAATCAGTAAATCAGAGAGTGAAACTTTGGCCATCGCCAGACTCTGCTCAACGCCCACCGAACTCAACTCTCGCTCGCTATCAACGCTAGCCATGTGCGCCTGACCATGTCGCATAATGTACATCTTCACAAAAAAGGCACCTAATCTTGTAGATTTCCATGAGCAAATTCTACATCACTGTTTTGCTCGGCAGACATCATGGAACCGATCACTTCATCAACTGATTTATGATTATAAATAAACTGATACAAGCCATCCATCAATGGCATGTAAACACCTAGCTGATCGGCCTCGGCCTTAACCAGCTGCAAAGTATTCACTCCCTCGGCTACCTGACCCAATTCGGCTACAACCTCATCAAGGTCGCGCCCCTCTCCCAGAGAGTATCCAACCCGGTAATTACGACTCAGTGGCGAAAGACAGGTCACTATCAAATCGCCCACCCCTGCCAAACCAATAAAAGTCATCGGGTTAGCGCCTTTGCGCTCCGCAAATCGACTCATTTCAGCCAGACTCCGGGTCAACAATAATCCGAGTGTATTCTCTCCAACCGCCAGGGCTTTGGCCATACCGGCAATAATGGCATAAATATTCTTTAGCGCTCCGGCCAGCTCAACACCGTACATATCATTGCCTGCATAAACCCGAAAATAAGAAGAGCGCAAAACTTCCTGTACAGTACGATTGAGTTCTTCATCCAGACTCGCAATCACGGTGCCCGTGAGTTGCTGGTCGGCAATTTCACGAGCCAAATTCGGCCCGCTCATCACGCCAATACGAACGTGGTCTATTTCCTCAGCCAGCACTTCGCTCATTAATTTAAAACTGTCCGCCTCAATGCCTTTGGTGGTACTAATTAACATCGCCTCAGACTGAATATGAGGAGCCAGAGTCCTTGCTACCTCGCGACAGGATTTACTAGGTACAGCCATAAAAACTATATCTGCACCAGTCACCGCAACGGCAAGATCAGTGGTCGCCACCACCGATTCCGGCAGTATTAGATCAGGCAGGTATTTCTTATTACAGTGCTCACGGTTAATCGCATCTGCCACCACCTCGTCACGTAGCCAAAGTTGTACGGTATGCTTGTTTGACCCCATCAAGCTGGCTAAGGCCGTACCAAAACTGCCGCCGCCGATTACCGCTATCCGATGCACGCTCATTATCTTTCCACCAAAAAAGAAGGCACCGAGTGTAACAGAATTACATTCGGTGCCTAATACGGTTAACTAATAAGGCTTTGCGCCTACTATTGGCTAAGCTCCAGTAATAAGGCATTTAGCCTGTGAACATAACTGGCAGGGTCTGTTAGTTGACCACCTTCGGCCAGCTGGGCCTGATCGAACAAGATCGCGCTCAGGTCAGCAAAGCGATCTTCATCTACCTCATGTTCCAACTTCATTATCAATGGATGCTCGGGATTAAGCTCCAGCACTGGCTTGGTCTCTGGCACCGCTTGACCGGCAGCCTCCAGAATACGTCGCATCTGACTGCCCAGATCATGCTCGCCAACGACCAGGCATGCGGGTGACTCAGTTAGTCGATCGGTCACTCTCACCTCATCTACCTGTTCTCCCAGCGCAGCCTTTACTCGCTCAACCAAACCTTCTTTGTCTTTCGCCAGTTGCTCACGAGCTTCTTTCTCAGACTCGTCTTCGAGCTCGCCTAAATCCAATGCGCCCTTGCCTACATCCTGGAAAGATTTACCATCGAAGTTCTCTAGATGTCCCATCACCCACTCGTCAACGCGATCGGATAAAAGTAGAACCTCCAGCCCCTTCTTACGGAACACCTCTAAATGCGGACTATTTTTTGCGGTGGCGTGAGTTTCAGCCACTACATAATAAATTTTCTCCTGCCCTTCTTTCATCCGCGAGATATAGTCGGCCAAAGAATGTATCTGTTCCGGCCCATCAGTATGCGTTGTAGAGAATCGAAATAGCTTGGCAACTTTTTCTCTATTGGCAAAATCTTCGGCAGGACCTTCCTTAAGAATTTGGCCAAACGCCGTCCAAAAAGCCTGGTACTCTTCTGGCGAAGATTTTGTCAATTTTGACAAGGTATCGAGCACCCGCTTGGTCAAAGCACTGCGCATACTATCGACGTCGCCATCTTGCTGAAGAATCTCGCGAGAAACATTAAGACTCAAGTCATTCGAATCGACCAGACCTTTAACAAAACGCAAATACATCGGCAAAAACTGCTCGGCGTCATCCATAATATAAGTGCGCTGAACGTAGAGTTTTATGCCGTGCTTGTTATCGCGGTTATACATGTCAAACGGAGGATTACGCGGGATATACAACAAGCTGGTATATTCCAGTTTGCCCTCTACCCGGTTGTGACTCCATACCAGCGGCTCATCAAAATCATGTGATATGTGTTTATAAAATTCTTTGTATTCGTCATCGCTAACCTCACTTCTGGAACGCGTCCACAGCGCAGTAGCCTGATTCACGGGCTCATATACCGGTACTTCCGCCGCATCCTCGTCATTTTCGCTTTCGGTAGCAGGAGAAACCACCTTAAGCATAAGGACGGGTACCGAAATATGATCTGAATACTTTTTAACAATAGAACGAATTCGCCAGTCATCAGCAAAATCAGTCTCTTCAGCGCGAAGGTGCAATACAACCGACGTTCCTCGATCGGATTTTTCAACCGCCTCAATCGAAAATTCGTCTTCGCCACTGGATTCCCAACGCACACCTTCGGCCGCCGCAAGACCCGCACGACGGCTAAAGACCTCAACCCGATCAGCAACAATAAAAGCAGAATAGAAACCTACGCCGAACTGTCCAATAAGTTGAGAATCCTTCTTTTCGTCTCCGCTCATATTTTTCAGAAATTCCGCCGTACCCGACTTGGCGATGGTACCGAGATGCGCAATAACCTCATCGCGGGACATACCAATACCGTTATCACTTATCGTGATCGTCCTTGCCTCACTATCAAAATCGATAGTTACTTTCAGTTCGGAATCGTCTTCATACAGACTGGAATCAGAGAGCGCTTCAAAACGAAGTTTATCCGCCGCATCTGAGGCGTTTGAAATCAATTCTCGAAGGAAAATCTCTTTGTTTGAATACAAAGAATGGATCATCAAATGTAATAGCTGTTTTGCTTCTGTCTGGAAACCTAAAGTTTCTTTTGTCGCTGTTGCGGTCATCGTCGCGTGGCTCCTTATAGATTAATTAACCGAGGCTTCAGATATGGGGTTAACTTTCGCTAAATCAAGGCCTGCAATTTTTACGTTACAATGATCTTTTCAGCCACAGGAACGCCAGTGCCGGACAAAAGAAACAATCTACACGCCATTGGGCTGTCTATCATAATGGTAGCCTTAGCGAGCGCTGCGGCAGCGGCAACCAAAATCGCCACAGAAAATGTCAGCGCGCTGGTTATCGTAGCCGCACAGTACGTTGTTTGCCTGTTAATCAGTATCCCACTGGTATTACGCAGTGGCGTATCGAGCCTGCAAACCTCTCGTTGGGGTATGCACATATTCCGTGGCCTGATCGGAGTACTGGGTTTTGGGCTCTATTACTCTGCTCTGGAGCACACCCCACTGGTAGACGCGGTATTATTGCGACAAAGCGCGCCATTATGCGTACCTCTGGTACTGTGGCTATGGCAAAAACAAGGCATTACTTACAGTGGTTGGCTACCCATCATCATTGGTTTTGTTGGTGTAGTGCTCATTCTCAGCCCGAGTGGCGATGAAATCAGTATTTGGCATGTGGCAGGATTCTTCAGCGCCCTGACGCTGGCGATATCTATGGTGGCAACCCATAAATTGGCCAGCACCGAACCCGGGCAACGCATATTATTTTATTATTTCGTTATATCGCTTATTTGTGTGCTGCCCTTGACCTTAGGACAATGGAGCTCAATCACAGGCCGGGACTGGGCCCTCATGTTATTTATTGGTATTGCAATGTATTGCACGCTTTGGCTCTATACACGCGCCTATTCAATGGCCACTGCCAATGTCATAGCGCCGATAAATTATATTGCGGTGGTTTTTTCAGGCCTGATAGGCTGGGGTTTATGGGGGCATATCCCTAATGATCAGGCAATAACAGGTATTGCCCTGGTCATTGCGGGTGGTCTACTTACCCTATATCTCAGCCAACGAGAAACGGCCGACAGCCCGCTGCCAGTTGACCCCTGAAGCTTCAACACAAAACTGCAGACAAAAAAACACCCGCTAATAGCGGGTGTTTTTTACTGACAATATTCCGATTACAACATGGAATCCAGCTCTGGCACAGCATCAAACAGATCAGCCACCAGACCGTAATCAGCCACCTGGAAAATAGGAGCGTCTTCGTCTTTGTTAATAGCAACAATAACTTTAGAGTCCTTCATTCCGGCCAAATGTTGAATAGCTCCGGAAATACCCACAGCGATATAAAGATCAGGGGCGACGATCTTACCGGTCTGGCCAACCTGCATATCGTTGGGCACAAAGCCCGCGTCAACAGCAGCTCGAGATGCGCCAACTGCAGCACCGAGTTTATCAGCCACTTTGTATAGCATTTCGAAGTTTTCGCCATTTTGCATACCACGACCACCTGAAACAACAATACTTGCTGCCGTAAGATCTGGGCGGTCAGAAACAGCGACTTCTTCGCCAACAAAGCTGGAAACGCCGGCATCATGTACACTGCTCACCGCTTCAATCGTTGCAGAACCGCTGTCGGCAGCCACTGCGTCAAAAGCGGTAGTACGTACAGTGATCACTTTAATCGGATCAGAGCTCTGAACGGTCGCAATACAGTTACCTGCATATATAGGGCGCTTAAAGGTATCAGCACTCTCTACGGAAATAATCTCCGAGATTTGAGCGACATCCAACAAAGCAGCAGCACGAGGTAGAGTGTTTTTTCCGTTAGTGCTAGCAGGAGACAGGATATGACTAAAGTCTTTTCCCAGATCAGCAATAAGCAAACTTACATTTTCAGCTAACTGGTGCTCATATGCCGCGTTATCCGCTAGTAGCACTTTAGCCACGCCATCAATCTTAGCCGCAGCATCTGCCACCGCAGCGCAATTTCCGCCTGCAACCAGAATAGCGATATCGCCACCAATGGCCTGAGCAGCGGCTACTGTGTTGAGCGTAGCTACATTTAGCGCGCTGTTATCGTGTTCAGCAATTACTAGAATACTCATCTCAGATCACCTTCGCTTCATTCTTCAGTTTATCGACCAGCTGCTCAACGCTCTCAACCTTGATCCCAGCCTGACGCTCTGCAGGTGGCTCTACCTTGATTGTGCTGACACGAGGAGTTGGGTCAATACCCAGCTCTTCAGCAGTAAAGACATCCATTGGTTTCTTCTTGGCCTTCATAATATTGGGCAAAGAAGCGTAACGAGGCTCATTCAGGCGCAAATCTGAAGTAACTATAGCCGGGATAGTCAGCTCGACAGTCTGTAAACCACTATCTACCTCACGAGTAACCTTGACCTTATCGCCATCAACGGCAATCACTGAGGCAAAAGTCCCTTGTGACATACCGGTTAGAGCACCGAGCATTTGTCCGGTCTGATTATTATCGCCGTCTATGGATTGTTTGCCCAGAATAACCAGCCCAGGCTGTTCTTTATCTACCACGGCCTTAAGCAGTTTGGCTATAGCCAATGGCTGAACCTCAACATCAGTATCTATTTGGATACCACGGTCAGCGCCCAGAGCCAATGCAGTACGAATCTGCTCCTGACAGGCTTTTGGGCCAATTGATACTGCGACGATTTCTGTGGCTATGCCGGCTTCTTTGAGACGCACAGCCTCTTCGACAGCAATTTCGCAAAATGGGTTAATGGCCATTTTAACATTAGCCAGGTCAGCGCCAGAATGATCAGACTTCGGACGAACCTTTACGTTGTAATCTACTACTCTTTTAATAGCTACGAGAACTTTCATGGGGATTCCGTTTCTCTTAAAATCTTGTAAATCGACCGTTCAAAACACAGCCGCGCGAGACGCCCAATTACCCGGGCAGGGCTAAAGGGCCGCTATATTGCCGGTTTAGCTTCTTTTGGTCAATAGTCAAAAAAGGCCAATTATGACTCCATTGCGGCCGAATATACCACTTTACAAGAATACCAATCTCGCTTGAAAATCAATAGCTTAGACGGTGAATAATCACTATTCGAAACTGGTATAGCGAGCACCCAATAACGTATAATGTCATTTCGTTAAATATCTGAAATGCTCCGGTCATTGATCTAACGGGGGTATTTATACATGAGTCGGCGCTCAAACGTCGCGAAAGACTAAAGGAGAGGCCCGTGGAACGCGAAGCAATGGAATTTGATGTGGTAATCGTCGGGGCTGGCCCTGCCGGCCTATCAGCCGCTTGTCGCATTCGCCAGTTAAGTGCTGATACTGGCACAGACGTTAGCGTTTGCGTGGTAGAAAAAGGCTCTGAAGTGGGCGCACATATATTATCTGGCGCTGTATTTGAACCCACCGCTATGAATGAGTTATTCCCCGACTGGAAAGAACGCGGAGCCCCTTTGAATACGGAGGTAACCGGCGATGAAATCCATCTGCTGTTCAGTGCAGAAAAAGGCATGAAGGTGCCTGGTCTCTTCGCACCCAAGACCATGCATAACCACGGTAACTATATTGTCAGCCTCGGTAATGTCTGTCGCTGGCTGGCTGAGCAAGCTGAAGAATTAGGCGCTGAAATTTACCCCGGCTTCGCTGCAGCGGAAGTACTATTCCATGAAGATGGTCGCGTTAAAGGTATCGCCACGGGAGATATGGGCATCTCAGAAAAAGGCGAACAGAAAGATACCTATATGCAGGGTATGGAACTGCACGCCAAATATACTATTTTCTCAGAGGGCTGCCGCGGACACCTTGGCAAGCAGCTCATTGAACGGTTTAAGCTTGATGCCGATGCAGAGCCGCAACATTATGGCCTGGGTATCAAGGAGCTGTGGAAAATTGACCCCGCCAAACACCAGCAGGGGTTGGTTGTTCACAGCGCAGGCTGGCCACTGGCCGAAAATGGCGCTGCGGGTGGTGGCTTTCTATACCATATAGAAGACAATCAGGTCTCCATGGGTCTCATCACTGACCTCAGTTATGACAACCCCTACTTAAGCCCATTCGAAGAGTTTCAACGTTACAAGAATCACCCCCTGATCAAGCGCTTTCTGGAAGGCGGGGAACGTATTTCCTACGGCGCACGAGCGATTACCAAAGGTGGTTTACAATCTTTACCCAAGATGACTTTTCCCGGTGGTATGCTCGCCGGGTGTGATGCCGGCACTTTGAATTTCGCAAAAATTAAAGGTAGTCACTGCGCCATGAAATCCGGCATGATGAGTGCGGAAGCGATTCATGCGGCCATTGCCGATGGTAAATCCGGTGAGGAAATCGAAGGTTTCGCTGAGACGTTCAAAAGCTCATGGTTATACAAGGAGCTTCACGCCCAGCGTAACTTCGGCCCAGCACAACACAAGTGGGGCAACCTGATTGGTTCTGCCTATGCTTTTGTAGATATTAATATTTTCAATGGCGCCCTGCCCTGGACACTGTCTGATACCAAAGCCGATTATGCCCAGATGAAACCGGCGGCGGAGTGTAAGGACATTGCCTATCCCAAGCCCGATGGCAAATTGACCTTCGACCGGCTTAGTTCTGTGTTTCTCTCAAATACTAACCATGAGGAAGACCAACGCTGTCACTTGACGCTTAAGGACGCAGGTATACCCATAGGGCACAATTTACCGGTTTTTGACGAGCCGGCACAACGCTATTGTCCTGCCGGAGTTTATGAGGTCATCGATAACGAAGATGGCAGTAAACGCTTCCAGATTAACGGCCAAAACTGTGTTCACTGCAAGACCTGTGACATCAAGGACCCCTCACAAAATATCGTCTGGGTCACGCCGGAGGGCCTTGGCGGCCCCAACTACCCTAATATGTAATTTAGAAGCCTGTAAAAACAAAAAAGCCCCGCACTGCGGGGCTTTTCATTTAGATATTATACCGTCAACTCAACAGAAAAAATTCGCCACAACTCATCACGCCAAAGCCATTCCCACGTTGCTGAGCCATCGCTGCCAGCTCATAGTAAACGGGTCGCGCCAGTTTAGCTCTTAGACCATCACGTATCTCGACATAGGGGCGTATGTTCTCCCCTTCACCTTCAAGTACTAATGGGCGCTCCAGATCCAAACAAACTTCTTCACCCACGTTACTGGCAAACCAAATAGCCGGGCCAGACTCCCCTGCGCGAACGGACATAGCAATAACGACAAAAGGCGCATCGTCGACACGAATACGCCACTTTTCAACGGGTGTCACCAGTACAAAACCGATGCCCGACTCATAACGAAGAATGGATGCAAATAGTTGAACCAGTTTTTCACGCTCAATTCTGGTATTTTCATGAAACCAGTGTCCATCAACATCAATGTTAATGTCAATATCACCACTCAGCTCAGGGTTCCAAAGATGAATCGGCGGACGCTGAGCGTGACTGTCCACTTGCGCTAACATTCTGGCCACTGCGTCAACCATGGAGTTAAATAACCCTAACCTTTATAACCCCTTCAATTTCGCCCAGCTGCGCTACGACCTCGGCAGTTGGAGCGACCTCTACATCAATCAGGTTATACGCAATATCATCCCGACTCTTGTTTAACATATCCAAAACATTAATGTCGGCATCTGCCAATATGGAGGTAATACAACCCAGCATTTTAGGGATATTTTGGTTGGCAATCACTATTCTGGCACCACCAACACGCTCAAGCGAGAGAGCCGGGAAGTTCACTGAATTACGTATATTCCCGTTCTCCAAAAAATCCTTTAATTGATCAGCGATCATGATGGCACAATTTTCTTCGGCCTCTTCACTGCTGGCACCGATATGAGGCATCGCCAGGACACCCTCAACGCCGACTAAATCGGGATGAGGAAAGTCACAAATATACTGACGTAAACATCCACTTTGCAGCCCTTCAATCACCGCTGAAGCATCGACTATTTCAGCTCTGGCAAAGTTCAACAAGACAGCACCTTTTTTGAAGGACTGTACAGACAAACTATTAATCAGATTACGAGTACTATCCAACACAGGTAGATGCAAGGAAACATAATCAGAGCGGGAAAACAGTGCGGTTAAGTGATCCATCTTTTCAACTTCCGAGGGCAGGCGCCAGGCGGCATCAACCGAAAGCGCGGGATCATAACCCACCACATTCATCCCCATCAGCAAGCCCGTTTGCGCAACCAATGAGCCGATTGCGCCAAGGCCCACTACACCCAATGTCTTGCCAGCCAATTCTCTGCCCTTAAAATGTTTTTTCTCTTTCTCCAGCAGCTTATTCATGCTGACGGCATCCATCGAGCCATCGAGCTGGCCAGCATAATCAAGGCCGGAGATGATACCTCGCGAGCCAAGCAGCATTGCGCACAATACAAGCTCTTTTACTGCATTGGCATTCGCGCCAGGGGCGTTAAAAACGGGTATCCCGCGCTCGGTACAGGCACCCACCGGAATATTATTGACGCCTGCTCCGGCTCGACCTACCGCCAATACGGTATTTGTGATTTCATCAACTGCCAATTTATGACTGCGTAACATCAGCGCTTCGGGATGCGTTATCTCACTAGCGACTTCATAAGTCTCACGGGGCAAACGATCGAGACCTTTTACCGAAATGGCGTTATATGTTCTTACCTTATGCACGAGCTACTCCAGATGATCAAAATAATTTAATTGAGTTCAATCTTGGCTTCTTGTCTGAGCATGTCGACATAGGCCATTTGTTCTTGTTGCCGCTGGGCACGAGATATCACCATTTTCAAGGTTTCTGCCATCGTGGCGTCCAATGAGGCCACATCACCATCTACAACATTGGAAACCTGATAAATAGTTACCGAGCCGTCAGGTAGATCTGCTATGCCTGTTGCCGTTCCATCCGTACCGGGATACTCCGAAAATGCCGCCTGAACGATGGATGCATTGAGAGTACCGGGACTGGATCTCATCACAGCTGCGTGCTGCTGGAGACTGGCGCCATTTGCCTCGGCAAGCGCCAGTAGATCCGCACCCTCATTCAATATGCCCTGAGCACGCTCTTGCAGCTGGCTACGAGCTTTACTGTCGATCAACTGAGCCTCAACTGTGGAACGAACCCGATCCAAAGGCATCTGCTCAGCTGGACGATGCTCTTTTAGTCGCAGAACAATGGCATGATCAGAAGCAATTTCCATTACTTCAGAGTTAACCTCATCATTTAACACCTCCTGACCAAACGCAGCTCCAATGACTGCGGCATTAGAGAACAAGCCGCTGTTCGCGCCATCTCGACCAAAAAAACCGGAATAATTAACCGTCAGCTCGAGCTCCTGAGCCGGAGCCTCCAGATCAGAAGCATTAAAGCTGCTGTCCGCCAAAAGTTCCAATTGCGTTGCATAGACAGATTCTGCCTCCAGCCGTTGCATCTCAGCCAGAATAGTTTCGCGTTGATCTTCATATTCTGCGGAGGTACTGCTCTCTACAGCCAAGAGTTTAATAAGGTGTAATCCAGACTCGGTGGTCACTGGCTGTGAAATACTCCCTACCTCTAACTCAGACAGTGCAGCCTCGAATTCAGCCGGGAAAGCACTACCATCAGTAAAACCCAAGTCGCCCCCGGTCATGGACGAGCCCAAATCCTGAGAGTACTGTTTGGCGAGATCGGCAAAAGATTCGCCAGCAATGGCACGAGCTCTCAGCTCATTTAATTGTTCAACAACCTGGGCCTCGGTCTGCTCTGAGGGCTCTATAAGAATGTGGGCCGCTTGACGACGAATTGACTGCTCTGCTTCAGTATTGCGCCGTTCAAACTCCTCGCGCAACTGTTCCTCACTAATTTCAGGGTAAAAATCAGACATTTTAAGTTCGAGGTATTCAACCGCTACCTGCTCTTGTGTCATATAGCTAGTGGCGTTTTTTTCGTAGCTGGCGAGTAATTCCTCGTCGGTAACTTCTATGCCTGATCTTGCCTCTGCTATGGACAGGACAAAATAATCGATATCTCGCTTTTGATTAAGCACACGAACAGCACTGTCTAATTGATGATCACTGACATAAGCCGAGTAAGAAAAACCACTCAGTAATTGACCTATTAACAATTGATTGTACTGCTGCTTGATATACATTAGCGGGGTCAAGCCCACTGAGCGTAATCGGTTCTCATAAAAGTCTGCCGAGAACTTGCCGTCTTGCTGAAACTCTGGCTGTACAACTATTTGTTTATCAACCTGTGTTTTCGCTATGGAAAATCCAGCTTCTTTGGCCGCTTGGGAGAGTAATTTTTCTTCTATCAAGGCATTCAACACAGGCCCTTTAAGAACACCATCTTCAAGCGCTGCTGGATCAAGGTTTTCAGCCATCTCTACGCTCAAACGGCGCTTATATAAGTAAATAGCCTCTGACAATTCCAGTGCGGTAATTTCTTCGCCGTTTACTACAGCAGGATTCACACCGCCGCCAGCTCCAAAAAACGCATCGATTCCGAAGGCAACAAAGGGTACACATATTATCGTGACAATCACCTTCGCCATGGTTCCCTGAATATTGTTGCGCATGGATTGCAGCATTTGCCACCTCTTTCGTATTCTTTGTTACCGTCAGTACAACACCGAAAGTAACCACTGATTTAATTAGATACTTTCACCAGACCAAATCTAACGGACAATCGGAATCGATTGGGGAAAGGACTATGGTCAAGCTGAAATATTGACCGATCTGATAATCTCAAAATAAAAAAAGCGCACCGCGATGATGCGCTTTTATCTCAAACAGTCACGCCATAAAAACGGCGCGTATTGCCTGATTAGTTAACGGCGTCTTTCAGCGCTTTACCAGCTTTAAAACCCGGTACGTTAGCCGCTTTGATTTGGATTTCTTCGCCAGTACGTGGATTACGACCCGTACGCGCAGCACGCTGCTTAACAGCAAAAGTGCCAAAACCAACAAGGGCAACTTGCTCACTATCTTTCAGTGCGCCAGTTATTGTCTCCAGAGTAGCATCCAGTGCACGGCCCGCATCAGCTTTGGAAAGATCAGCAGCAGTAGCAATGGCGTCAATTAATTCAGATTTATTCACACGTATCCCCTTATTATCGGTAGTTTTGTTTTTAGACTATTCCACAACTGCAGCATAGTCACAGTTAAGATGATAGACAGAGGCACTTTATACCAAGAGGCCTATAGCCGGTCAAGGAAATACCTCTGCTTTCTCTTTCTATTTAGTGCGGTTTCACCGCTGACAGCCCATCCTGAGCCGCTTTGCTGTCATTCAGGTCCATACCCGCCAAATAATCCGCCTCTGACAAGGCCTCGGGCATGCGTTCCAAGGCAATCTCCAAAACATCATCAATGTACTTAACCGGCTTAATCGTCAAGTCAGCCTTGATATTGTCAGGTATCTCCTTGAGGTCTCTTTCATTATCGTCAGGAATTATCACCGTCTTAATACCCGCCCGGTGTGCAGCCAATAATTTTTCTTTCAGACCGCCTATCGCCAGAACCTGACCTCGAAGGGTAATCTCACCGGTCATCGCCACGTCAGCTCGAACGGGGATGTCAGTCAGCGCAGACACAATCGCTGTGCACATACCAATACCCGCGCTGGGCCCGTCTTTGGGTGTTGCTCCCTCTGGCACATGAATATGCATATCGACCTTGTCGTAGGTTCGTGCCGGAATTCCCAGCGCGCGTGAACGACTACGAGCGACCGTTGTTGCCGCCTGAATAGACTCCTGCATTACATCACCCAAAGAGCCCGTGTGTATGTGTTTGCCTTTACCTACCACTGCGGTTGCCTCAATAGTCAGTATTTCACCACCTACCGAAGTCCACGCAAGACCTGTAACCTGACCCACCTGATTTTCGATCTCAGCCTGACCATATTTGAATTTCTGTACACCAAGAAGCTCTTCCAAGCCCTCGGGTTCTACCTTGACCGGTAACTGACATTCGCCAAGTGCCGACTGTTTAACCAGTTTACGACACACCTTGGCAATCTGCCTTTCCAGGCCTCGAACTCCGGCTTCCCGCGTGTAATAACGAATAATATCCGTCAATGCCGCATCGGAAATCTCCAGTTCTTCCGGTTTCAAGCCATTTTTACCCAGCTGCTTGGGCGCCAGATACTGCCGACCAATATTCAATTTTTCGTCTTCGGTATAACCAGGAATACGTATGATTTCCATACGATCCATTAATGGCGCGGGAATATTCAGTGAGTTGGCAGTGCAGATAAAAAGTACTTCTGACAGGTCGTAATCGACCTCCAGATAATGATCATTAAATGCCTTGTTTTGCTCTGGATCCAGTACCTCCAACATAGCACTGGCAGGGTCACCGCGATGATCCGTACCCATTTTGTCTATCTCATCTAACAGAAAAAGCGGATTTTTCACTCCAACTTTAGATAATTTCTGAATTATTTTTCCGGGCATCGAACCAATATAGGTACGTCTGTGCCCTCTGATTTCAGCCTCATCACGAACGCCGCCCAAGGCCATACGCACGTATTTACGATTGGTAGAGCGGGCAATAGACTCGCCCAATGAGGTTTTACCCACGCCTGGAGGGCCCACCAGGCATAAAACGGGGCCGTTCAGCTTGCGAACGCGCTTTTGAACCGCCAAATATTCCAGAATCCGGTCTTTTACCTCTTCGAGTCCATAGTGATCCTCGTTAAGTACCTTCTCTGCTCGCGCCAGGTCCAGCCGTACTTTACTGCGCTTTTTCCATGGGATATTGATCATCCAATCCAGGTAGCCCCGCACCACAGAGGCCTCTGCAGACATAGGAGACATCATCTTGAGCTTGTTCAATTCTGCGTCAGCTTTGTCTTTAGCCTCCTCCGGCATGCCGGCGTCCTGCAACTTTTTCTCCAAAGCCTCCATTTCATTGGGAGCTTCGTCCATATCTCCGAGCTCTTTTTGAATAGCTTTCATCTGCTCATTCAAATAGTACTCGCGCTGGCTTTTTTCCATCTGCTTCTTAACACGGCCGCGTACGCGCTTTTCAACCTGAAACAGGTCAATTTCAGCACCCAGCATTGCCAGTAATTGGTCTACCCTTTCACCGACATCGGCTATTTCCAGCACACTCTGCTTTTGGTCTATAGACAAAGACATATGAGCCGCAATGGTATCAACCAGGCGGCCAGCCTCTTCTATTCCGGTTAAAGATGACATCACTTCTGGAGGGACTTTCTTGCTCAGACTGACATACTCTTCGAAGCGTTCTATTAAGGTCCGAACCAGGGCCTCTTCGTCCTCGATGGACTCATCGGTATACAACCTGCGGACAACAGACATAAAACACTCGTCAGTATCTGTCACAGTCGATATTTCAGCACGCTGGCCACCTTCAACCAGAACCTTAATAGTGCCGTCAGGAAGCTTGAGCATCTGCAAAACGGTAGAAATCGTGCCTACTTCAAACAAATCATCAATGGAAGGCTCGTCCTCAGCAGCGTTTTTCTGGGCAACCAGCAATACCTGCTTATCGGTTTCCATTGCCTTTTCAAGCGCAGTAATAGACTTTTCCCTGCCAACAAATAGCGGGATAACCATATGCGGATAGACAACGACATCTCGCAGTGGCAACAGGGGTAAATGTAAATCTTCGTTGGTGGTCTCTTGAATTTCGTCAGCCACGTCTAAGCTCCATCGATGTGAAGACATCGGGCAAAATGCCGCTCATGTCCTTCATTATATACATAGGATATATATGGGCGCTCCCTTGAATTTTTCAAGACAAGGGTACGAGGAAAGTTTCTAAAAGAAAAACGCCGATTTAGCTGGCATTATCGTCGGCAGTCGCCTTGTCAGCTTCAGGTCTTTCGTAAACTATCAATGGCTCGGATTCTCCCAGAATAACCGATTCGTCAATAACCACCTTGCTAACGTCGGTTTCAGAGGGGATACGATACATTGTTTCAAGCAGTACAGACTCCAGAATCGAGCGCAGACCGCGCGCTCCGGTTTTCCGCTCCATAGCTCTGCGAGCTACCGCTCGCAGCGCGTCATCACGAAAATCGACCTTGACGTTCTCCATTTCAAAAAGCTTGGCGTATTGTCGAGTAAGAGAATTACGCGGCTCAATCAAAATACGTACCAAAGCTTCCTCGTCCAGCTCCTCCAGCGTTGCACAAACAGGCAAACGACCGACGAACTCGGGAATAAGACCGTAGCGAACCAGATCATCAGGCTCCAGGTCGTATAACAGCTGACCTATATTCTTGCTCTCGTCCTTGCTTTTTACCTCTGCGCCAAAACCAATTCCGCCTTTTTCAGAGCGCTCGCGAATGATTTTGTCGAGACCGGAAAAAGCTCCGCCGCAAATAAACAGGATACTGGATGTATCAACCTGCAGAAACTCCTGCTGAGGGTGTTTACGACCGCCCTGAGGAGGCACGGAGGCAACGGTGCCTTCGATAAGTTTCAATAAGGCTTGCTGTACCCCCTCGCCTGATACATCTCGAGTAATGGAGGGGTTATCAGATTTGCGAGATATTTTATCGATTTCATCGATGTAGACGATACCCATTTGGGCACGTTCAACATCGTAATCACATTTTTGCAGCAACTTCTGAATGATGTTCTCTACGTCCTCACCGACATAGCCCGCTTCGGTGAGAGTCGTCGCATCTGCTATCGTAAATGGGACATCCAATAAACGCGCCAGCGTCTCTGCAAGCAGTGTTTTACCACTGCCGGTAGGTCCAACAAGTAAAATATTACTCTTGCCCAGCTCTACCTCATCGCCATTGATTTTGGAACTTTCGTCGCCGTAGCGCAGTCGCTTGTAATGGTTGTATACAGCAACCGCCAATACTTTCTTGGCCCTATCCTGGCCAATGACGTACTCATCGAGGATCAGCTTAATTTCTTGTGGTGTAGGTAATTTGCCATCGCCGTCTCCGGCTGCCGCTTCCTGCACCTCTTCACGAATTATGTCATTGCACAGGTCAACACATTCATCACAAATGAACACTGAAGGGCCTGCAATTAGCTTGCGCACCTCATTTTGGCTCTTTCCGCAAAATGAGCAATACAACAATTTACCCTTATCGTCGCCGCTGCGGGTTTCATCTACCATCTAGCTGACCTCTAAATACATCACAAAGCTAAAGATGGGGGCTTTTGCATCGATTTGCAAGCCCCACAAGGCACTTCTTTAGCGCTTTTCGATCACATCGTCGATCAATCCATAGGCTTTCGCCTCATCGGCCGCCATAAAATTATCTCGCTCGGTATCCTGCCCTACCTGCTCAAGCGTCTGACCGGTATGTTTAGCCAAAATTTGGTTCAATCGCTCACGAATAATAAGGATTTCCTTGGCTTGAATGTCGATATCCGTGGCCTGACCCCGCGCACCGCCGCTGGGCTGGTGAATCATTACACGGGCATTGGGTAAGGCATAGCGTTTGCCCTCTGCCCCACCGGCCAACAGAAATGCACCCATGCTGGCCGCTTGGCCAATACAGGTTGTGCTCACATCTGGCTTGATAAACTGCATGGTGTCATAAATTGACATACCTGCAGTCACTGACCCACCAGGCGAGTTGATATATACATGGATGTCCTTGTCGGGGTTCTCGGACTCCAGAAATAACATTTGCGCGACAACCAGGTTAGCCATGTAGTCTTCTACAGGGCCGACCAGAAATATTACGCGCTCTTTCAGCAGGCGAGAGTATATGTCATACGACCGCTCACCACGGGAGGTCTGCTCGACAACCATTGGCACGAGACCAAGATCATTGATTTCCAGAGGGTTGATACCGGTAGGTTTGTTAAAACTCATGATAATTTTTATCCAATAGATTAGTGCCTGTGAACATAGGCGAGATAAAGAAGGAAATCAAGCGGCAACGGGAGCTGCCGCTTCTATTGGTCTTACTGAATACGTGACCAGGTCACATTTATTGCGCAGCAGGCTTCATTACTTCTTCGTAAGTTTTGCTGACTTCTTCCACTACGGCTTCTTCCAGCAAGGTATCTACAACCTGATCTTCAAGCACCAGGCTTTCTACTGACTGCAGCATTTCGTCATTAGAATAGTAATATTCCACAACTTCATCGGGCTGCTCATAAGTAGAGGCTATTTCTTCGACTTCAGCACGCACTTTAGCGGGGTCTACTGCAATTTTCTTGCTTTGAACCACTTCGCGAACAATTAGGCCAAGACTCACTCGCTTAACCGCCTGCTCCTGAAACATATCGTCAGGTAGTAACGAAGAGTCAAACCCTTCAGGCATGCCGCCAAACTGCTGAAACATTTGCTGTCGCAAGGTATTTATCTCGCTTGCCAGCAAGGCCTGTGGCAGCTGTACATCATGTAATTCGACTAACTGGTCCATAACAGTCTGTTTGACCTGACGGCGAATCGAGTTGCGTAATTCACGGTTCATATTGCGACCGACCTCAGCTCGGAATTCTTCTTCCCCGCCTTCACTCACACCGTATTTCTCGAAAAACTCTGCATCCAGCTCAGCTAATTTACGCTCAGACACTGAGTTAAGCTTGACTACGAACTCAACCGCTGCACCTTTAAGATCTTCGCTGTGATAATCATCAGGGAAGCTCAAAGAGAGAGTTTTTTCTTCGCCAGCTGACATGCCAACGATTCCGTCTTCAAAGCCCGCAACCATTTGACCGGAACCCAGTACCAGGTCTGAACCCTCTGCACTACCACCGTCAAAAGCTTCACCATCTTTGGTGCCGGTGTAATCAATATTAACTTGATCTTCTTCAGCCGCGGCACGCTCAGCCACTTCCCAGCTACCTTGCTGGTTGCGGAACAGCTCAATCATCGTTTCGACATCTTCATCGGTGACTTCAGCTGTGGGGCGCTCAATGGCCATGGCAGTTAAGTCTGCAAGAGTCACTTCCGGGTAGACTTCAAAAGTTGCAACATACTCCAGGTCTTTTCCTGCACTAACCTGCGTGGGCTCAATAGATGGCTGACCGGCTGGCTGCAACTTCTCCTGGCTTACTGCTTCATAGAAGGAGCGGCTCATCACCTCACCAACAACCTCCTGACGAACACCCTCACCGAAGCGCTGACGAATAACCGTCATAGGAACCTTGCCCGGACGGAAGCCGTCAATACGGACGGTCTTTTTTGCGCGCTCAAGACGATTATTAACTTCGCTGTCTATCTGACTTGCGGGAACACCCACAGTTAAGCGACGCTCAAGGCCGGTGGTTGTTTCGATGGTGACTTGCATCTGAAAACCTCAAAAATCTGTATGTTGTTTTTGCCGTTGTTACGGCCTGGTCGCTTGCTGCATGCAAGCGATTTGAATAATGGTGCGGATGGAGAGACTCGAACTCTCACGCCTCGCGGCACCAGAACCTAAATCTGGCGTGTATACCAATTTCACCACATCCGCATAATCTAAAGTTTGAAGGCGCCTTTATCAGCCGCCTCAAACACATGTAACCAACTGATAAATATAAGGTTTTTAGCCTTTTTACGAGTGGACCATGTTCGTGAAGGCCGCAATTCTCCCATATCCGGCGATCCGGTTCAACCAACGTTTTAAAATCAGCCTAAATCGACCGAAATCCGGGTCTAATCAGCCAGTCAGGCAAGCCGGGTCAAATTCGAAATCGCCCGCCAGCCACTGACAGATCTCAATTGCGACCGGATGATCGATGACACCATATTGAAGCGCCATTCTCTCCCTGTCGGCAACGCTGATCAGGCCCAGCCCCTGAGTTTCCAGGCACTCCCTGTCTTCAAGTATTTGTATTGCCAACGACGGAGGCAGTAAATACTCAAGACTGTCCGCCAAACTCACTTCATTATTGAGCAATGATCGTGACAGAGCGTATAAAGGGATGGTCGACGATGCAGGTTGGTTCATGGGGTTCGCCAATAGCCCCCCGGTTAGCTGCTTGAGCTCAACAGGCCGATCAGCCGGGGACAGGTGCAGATATTGAGATGCGCGTTCTCCATCATTGACCGGATAGTTGTCCCACAAGATGGGTTTACGCCCAAGCAAACGTGTGATCTCTACAAGGCTTTCCGCGGGATAGCTTTCAGATACCACTTTGTCGCCGGTCCAGAAAACATCCCAATTGTCCGCCAGACCCGCGCCGAGATCACGCCAGTATGCGGTGGGGCGTGAACCAAACACTTTCTCTAACACCGGGTCAAAACTGTAATAGGTAGGACATACGATTAAACGTGTATCAGGTAATTCTTGCGCGACCTGCGCGCAAATTTCAAGTTGACTATGGGCCAACTGTGGCAGGTCTCCGCGCATATCGTCAAATAGCAAGCAAAACACATCAGGTTGCAGCAGCTTGATTTCAGCTAATTTTTTACGCAGATCAGATTGTGCCTTAGGGCCGAAGTCACGATAAAGCTCAAAGGGGGATAAACCCAGCCCCCATGACACACCAGCCTCACGATAGGTTTGCCGCAATGCAATCAGTTGTGACCATTGTTGCGCCGGCCACGCTTCGCGCCATTGCTTGCGTAAAAAGGGGTCGTCCTTGGGCGCATATATATAACTCGCCATGCCATGGCTGCTTAAAAACCCGGCGTATTCAGCTCGCGCCTGCCAGCTCCAGCTACGACCATAAAAACCTTCAATAACGCCGGCCAAAAATGGCGCATTAGCTGCCATGTGAATCTCGCCTATCGTCGTGGGCTAAAAACAACTGATCAAAATTAGCCGTGGTGACGGCTGCCAATTCCTCGAAAGAAACGCCTTTTAACTCTGCACAGTAACTTGCAACCTCATAAACCCACTGCGGTTCATTGGATTTACCACGATGCGGAACCGGAGCCAGGTATGGCGCGTCTGTTTCAACCAGTAATTGCTGCAAGGGTATTTTACGCACTACGTCACGCAATTGATCAGCATTACGAAACGTCACTATGCCGGAAATCGAAATATAAAAGCCCAGATCCAGGGCCTTCTTTGCCATATCCCAATCTTCCGTGAAACAGTGCAACACCCCCCTAAGTCCCTTATCGGAATATTCCTCGAGCATAGAAATAGTATCTTGCCGTGCACCTCGGGTATGGACTATCACTGGTTTGTTTAGTTCGACCGCCAGCTCCATATGAAGACGAAAACTCTGCTGCTGCAACGCTATATGTTCTTCACTATAGTAATAATCCAGGCCAGTCTCACCCAGTGCTACCACCCGCTCTCTGCTGCCCCAGTCTCTCAACCACTCTGCGCTCACGGGATTTTCATGTGCAGCCATAGGGTGGACGCCTGCACTGGCATAAACAGAAGGGAAGCGTGTCGCCAGATCATAGACGTCAGGCGTATTGGACTGGTCTATCGCCACGCAGAGGAAGCGTTCAACCCCCCGTTCATTGGCCAAAGCCAGTACGTCGTCAATACCATTGGCATAGTTATCGAGCTGCAATCTATCAAGATGACAGTGGCTGTCTACTAACATAAGAGAAGGATTCCTGCGCGGCCGAAGAGCCTGGATTACATGGTATGGGTGGGGCGCTCTGCGTCCAACATACCTGCTAGATGGGTTTCTATCTTACGCAATGCGGTGTCGTCATCTGCACTGAACTGAATGCCAATGCCGGCTGTACGGCCACCCTGCGCACCTACTGGCGTTAGCCAGATAACCTTGCCGGCAATAGGGATCTTATCTGGCTCGTCCATCAGCGATAGCAGCATAAAGACTTCATCGCCCACCCGATAATTCTTCCGGGTGGGGACAAACAGACCTCCATTTTGGACAAATGGCATATAAGACGCATACAGCTCACTCTTTTCCACAATGGTCATGGAAAGAATGCTATTTCGCGGTGCCCCTGCTTTTGCCGCCATGTTCACAACGGTTCTCCCAAATGTGCTATATCGGACTAAATTGTAATACCCAGACGGCTCTTTGCCTAGACAAATCAACAAATGTGATCAATATCACATTTGTTGATTAACGGCTCACACATGCCCGTAAATCACTCAGCAAAGACTCCAGCAGCAGCTGTCCGTTGGGATTATTGCCCGATAACAGGCGGCGGCGTAATGACACGACATCCTGCTGCAGGCCAAACAACTGGCTGCGCAAGACCCTTGCTGCAAGCCAACTTTGAAACTTCGGATCCAGTTTACCCTGACCGCCATAGAGACTGCCAAGTACGTCTACCAACCAAAAATACACCACATCCAGCACCGCAACAACACCATGAGATTGCCATTGACTCGCTAGAGCCAGAGGATCCGCTCTGCCCAATATCAGGGATTCCAAGCCTTGCTTTATTTGCCGCTGAACATCGGCCGTGCCACTTTCGTGCATGTCCAGAGCCAGTAACGGCATGCCGTTAGCGGCATCCAATAAAGCATCAATGGGTGCTGACGGCGCTAGCAGAGCCGCCAGCCAACTGCGCGCATCCTCTATCGGCGGAGGGGGTAATCTGACCCACTGACAGCGCGAACGAATTGTCGCCAACAAAGCTCCTGGTACAGCAGTTTGTAACAAAATGACGGTTTTGTGGCCGGGTTCCTCCAGTAATTTAAGCAAGGAGTTTGCGGCAAAATGATTCATTGCCTCCGCCGGTTTCACAATAATGACTCTATAACCACCCTGCTGCGCCGTTTCATGGCCAAACTGAATCACTGCACGCACAGAGTCGATCTTAATCTGTCCACCTGGTTTTTCAGGTGAAAGGATTTTTAAGTCTGGATGACTACCTGCCTCATTAAGTGCGCAGCCACTGCACTCCCCACAGGCGCCGCCTGCAGAGGGAGCGGCGCATAGCAGGTATTCCGCAAATGCCAAGGCAAAGTTCTCCGCCCCAACACCGGAATGCCCCACGAGTAAAAGCGCGTGCGGCAAACGGTCTTCCCCATGCAGTTCGGTCAGTTTCTGCCAGGGCGCAAATTGCCAGGGAAGCCGTGACGACAGCCCCCGATTTTCTTGTACCACTTCAGACTTCGCCACTAGAGCTCTCTCTATCGTCAATGATTGTTGCTACCGCGGTAGCAATTTGTTGCTGCACACCTTCTATGTCCAGGCTGGCATCAATAAGACGGTATCGGTCAGGATGTGCCTCAGCCTGCGCCCGATATGTCTGACGCACTCGTTCAAAAAAAGCTGTTTGCTCCAACTCAAAGCGATCCAACTCACCACGTCCCTCAGCCCTTGCCATACCGATCGCTACAGGCACATCAAGTAACAAGGTGATGTCGGGGCGAAAATCCTGCTGCACCAGTTTCTCCAGAGCAGCGATATGCTCAATCGACATCTCACGCCCACCGCCCTGATAAGCGTAAGTCGCATCGGTAAACCTGTCGCAAATGACCCATTGGCCTCGCTCAAGTGCGGGACGAATAACTTGATTGATATGCTGCGCTCTGGCTGCAAAAACGAGTAGTAGCTCTGCCAATGGTTCAACTGTTTCATCACGCCGCTCCAGTAACAAACCGCGAATCTCCTCCGCCAGAGGGGTTCCACCGGGTTCTCGGGTCATCACATACTCGACCCCGCTGTTGGATAAATAATCGCAGAGAAAACGTATATTAGTTGTCTTACCAACGCCTTCACCGCCTTCAATGGTCAGGAAAAGGCCTTTCGCTGTAGTCATGAATAGGCTCTCATGGTTGTGGGGTAGAGCGATAGTCCGCACGTCGCTGCCGCTGAAATTTACGCACAGCCGCCTGATGCTCTTCTAAGGTAGCAGAAAATTGATGACTACCATCTCCCCGGGCAACAAAATATAACATGCCATTCTCCAGCGGGTGCAGCGCCGCATAAATCGAACGTTGACCCGGCAGTGCAATAGGTGTCGGAGGCAAGCCCGATACACGATAGGTATTATACGGAGAAACAATACGCAGATCCTTTCTGCGAATATTGCCCTGATACTGATCACCCATAGCATAAATTACGGTTGGGTCGGTTTGTAGCCTCATACCCTTGCGCAAACGAGCGACAAAAACACCGGCTATCTGTTCACGCTCAGCATCAACTCCGGTCTCCTTCTCTACGATCGAGGCCATAACCAAAGCCTGATAAGCGTTGTCATAGGGAAGTTCGTCTGCCCGCTGTGACCACTCGGCAGAGAGTACATCATCCATCTGCAGCTTTGCCCGCCGGACTATGTCGAAAGTGCTGACGCCTCGTTCAAAGAAGTAAGTATCCGGAAACAACCGGCCCTCAAGGCTAAAAGCCGTTTCGCCCAATTCCAACTGCTGAGCAATAAGGACTGGATTTAAATCGGTAAGCTGCAGCACGTCATTTTCCGCAAGCGCTGCCAGAGCGTCTACTGCGCGCCAGCCCTCGATAAGTGTTACCGCATACTGCACCGCCTGCCCGCGCAATAAGATGGGCAACAATTGTCTCAAAGTGGTTGACCGGGGAAGCGAGAACTCTCCGCTTTTAATGGCAGTCTGCTCCGTTAGCCGCGCATAGATCACCAGTAATTGGTGATATCGCAACAGACCTTCTCCTTCGAGTTGATTGGCAACTCCAGTGAAATTTGCACCCCTTGGTACCACCAAAACATAAGCCTTTTGCTTAATCTGTAATGGCGTATCGAGATAGCGCTGAAACCATTGGTTTGCGCCCAAGGCTACTGTAATAAAAAGCGTCGATATCAACAACAGGCGGTTAAGTTTACTCACAAACCACCTCATTTATCGCAGTTTGCAGCTGGCGCATCAATACGGAATCCGACATCGGCCTGTCACCAATAGAAGACACCGGCGTAAGCCCAAATACGCTACTGCTTATAAACGCATGATCGAAATTTGCGAGCTCAGAATAGTGAATTTCTCGCTCAACGACCGGTACAGATAACTCCGGCGCCACGGTATCCATAAGATAACGCCGTAGCGTACCTGCAACACCTGCCTGATTGAGACAAGGCGTATGCAAAACAGCACCCTGCTGAAAGAAAATATTGGCCGCCAGAGCTTCGATGATGTAGCCATCGACATCGACGAGCAATCCGTCATCAGCTCCGCTCTGCGCTACCTCTCTCGCTGCCAATACCTGCTCAAGGCGTGCCATATGTTTGATACCGGCCAGTAGAGGGTTTCGAGACAAAGGTGATTCACATAACAGCAGGCTAATTCCATCGCTATATCGACTCATTGCCGGTTGCGGTATCGCATGCCAGGAACTAACAATACTTGGCTGAGCGGTCATTTCAGGAGTATAACCCCGCCCCCCCACTCCCCGGGTAATCACCAACTTGGCAATACCACTGGAAAAGCCCGCAGCAAGCGCTGCGGCCATCAGCTGGTCCAGAGTAAACTGGACCTGGTCAGTGCTAAGGGCAATTCCCAAACGATTACAGCCAGACAACAACCTGTCGAGATGTAGCGACCACAATACCGGCACACCGTGATTAACCCGAATAGTCTCAAACAGGCCATCACCGTAGTTAAAACCACGGTCGAGATAGCTAATCTCGGTCATCGCCTGGCCATTCACAAATACGGGAAGTTGGGACATTCGAGCCTTAGTTTAAATTGAATTTAATACTGCGGCAGTTTGTCAGAACTGCTATTACAAAGACAATATGAAACCTGACAGTATTAAAGCAGCACACGCTGGTTTTTTACCGATAGGGCAATAAAAAAGCCGCCTCTATCAACAATAGAAGCGGCTCTCCAAATTACATAATAAAAGCGAATTACTCGCCTAAATGTCCATTAATGTAATTTATTGCTAACTGAACCGTGGTAATCGCTTCAGCTTCTTCGTCTGGAATTTCAGTTTCAAATTCCTCTTCCAACGCCATTACCAACTCAACGGTGTCAAGGGAATCGGCACCCAGGTCTTCAACAAAAGAAGCTGAAATCTGAATCTCGTCTTCTTTTACACCCAGTTGCTCGGCAACGATCTTTTTAACGCGTTCTTCGATGCTACTCATATTAATACTTACTCCTAATCAGTTATAAGACAGTTGCGCTGTTGGGCGCCTTATTATTGGTTCTACCAAATCTGCAGCGGCATTTTACTAAATTTTTCGCGCTTTGTAACAGTTGATTTCAATTGTCTTGTTTTTGCTCAAAAAACAACCACTAAGACATATACATTCCACCGTTGATCTGAATGGTCTCTCCGGTAATATAACCAGCAGGTTCTCCTGCTAAAAACACTACCAGAGCAGCAATTTCCTCAGGTTGACCAAGCCGTCCCGCGGGGACTCGGGATAACATAGCGTCTTTCTGTTCGCTAGACAACTCGGCAGTCATATCGGTACTAATAAACCCCGGAGCTACCGAGTTAACAGTGATACCGCGACTGCCCACTTCTGAGGCCAGGGATCGACTAAAACCTTCCACACCAGCCTTGGTTGCCGAATAATTAGCCTGCCCCGGGTTGCCCATTGAGCCAACCACTGAGCTTATATTAATAATTCTGCCCCAACGCGCCTTCATCATTCCACGCAAACAGGCCTTTGAAACCCGAAAGATTGCATTGAGATTAGTGTCTACAACCTCGTTCCACTCTGTATCTTTCATTCGCATCATCAGGTTATCACGGGTGATACCCGCATTATTTACCAAGATCTGGATAGCACCAAATTCAGCAACAATGTCCTTAATCAAGGCCTCGGCCGCTCCTGCTTCGGTAACATTCAAGCAGCGCCCGGCACCTTTGATTCCTGCTGCTTTTAAGCGCTCGTCGATACGTTGAGCACCGGCATCGGTGGTTGCTGTGCCGATCACTACCGCGCCCTGTGCGCCAAGCCCATCTGCAATAGCAGCGCCTATACCTCTGCTGGCCCCGGTTACCAATGCCACTTTTCCGTCAATACTCATCATCTATCTCCTGCGCGCTCAACCATCTAAATTAACAACACAATATCAAAACTGCCCGACTAAGTCGCCAGTGCTTTATCCATAGCTTCAGGTGAATCTATGCCCTGACAGCTAATACTTTTATCAATTCTGCGCATCAAACCACTGAGCACATTTCCCGGACCACACTCAATCGCCTGATTAATACCACGATCGGCAATAGCCTGCACGCAAGACACCCATTGCACGGGGCTGTATATCTGCTCTACCATTAACTGCTTAATACGCTCAGGATCAGACTCAACCTTGGCATGAACGTTGTGCACAATCGGTATGCTTGGAGCCTTGAAATTCAGCTTGGCGATCTCTATTGCCAGTTGCTCTCCTGCAGGCCGCATTAAATCGGTATGGAAAGGGGCACTCACAGGTAAAGGCAAAGCACGTTTGGCGCCGGCAGCCTTACACGCATCTATTGCACGCGCTACCGCGGCTGCCTGACCTGCAATCACCACCTGACCCGGTGAGTTATAATTTACTGCAGCCACGCACTCACCTTGAGCCGCCTCTGCACAAGCCGTGTTTATGGCGTCATCTGCCAAACCGATAATGGCCGCCATGGCGCCCTCGCCAACCGGTACGGCGGACTGCATAAATGAACCCCTCTGCTGTACCAGACGCACGGCATCGGTAAACTCGAGTACACCTGCACACACCAAAGCGGTAAATTCGCCCAGGCTATGGCCGGCCAGCACCGCAGGTACTGCTCCACCGCGCTGCTGCCAGATACGCCATAGCGCTATACTGGCCGTTAACAACATAGGCTGGGTACGCTCAGTCAGATTAAGGTCTTCTTGTGGACCGCTTTGAACAAGTGCCCACAAGTCATAGCCCAACACTTGGGATGCCTCGCTAAAGGTTTCTTCAACCAGAGGGGAGACAGCCGCTAGCTCAGACAGCATTCCAACTTTCTGTGAGCCCTGACCTGGAAATACAATAGCCAATTGAGAATTCGTCATTATCTTTATCTCCTAAAATTTTTCAGGCTCTGTTAATAAGTTCCAGCTGCTCATCCAGCAGAGCCACCATATTGTTCTCGACTGCCAATAAAGAGCGATCTATCGCCCTGACAAAACCATCCACATCTGCGTTACCGTGACTTTTCACCAAAACGCCTTGCAGGCCGAGAAAGAATGCACCGTTATACGCTGCAGGGTCAATAGCCTTCTGTACCCTTTGTATCGCCGGCCAAACCATCTTGGCCAGTAGGCGGGTAAACAGGTTTCGATTAAACTCTTGTGCAATCTTACTGGCAATTAGACGCGCAGTCCCTTCGCTGGACTTAATAGCGACATTGCCCACAAAACCATCGCAAACGGCCACATCAGCTTCACCCAGAAACAGTCGGTCTGCCTCAAGATAGCCTCCGTAATTCAAACGTTTATCTCGCCCGATAAGCTCAGCTGCCAATTTTACCTGGCTATTACCCTTGTTGGCTTCCTCACCTATATTTAGTAACACCACTTCGGGAGAGGCTTTGTCGTCCAGCACCTGAGCCAGCAAAGAACCCATAATAGCGAACTGATGCAAATGCTCTGCGCGGCTATCCACGTTGGCGCCAAGGTCTAGCAGGTAGCAATGTCCTTCAGCTGTGGGTAATGCCGTACAGATTGCTGGCCGATCAATGCCTGGCGTCGCCTTCAGCACGTAAAAACCCATTGCCATTAAGGCACCGGTATTACCACCGCTAACACAAGCTGCGACCTCGCCCGCCTGCAATAATTCTATAGCGATACGCATAGACGACTGACGCCGATTGCGTAAAGCAAATACCGGTTTATCGGTCATGGCGACAACATCGTCGCAGTGCGTAATAGTTAATCTGTCTTGAAGGAAGGATGTATCAGGAGGGAGATTTGCCCGAATATCGGGCTCACGACCAACCAGAACTATGCTTAGCTCTGGGTGATGTGCAAGTGCTCGTATGCAAGCGGGAACTGTAACGGAAGGGCCAAAATCCCCTCCCATCGCATCAACCGCAATACGAACACCCGAAACCAAGCTGCGGTATCGCTTACTCGCCGTCGCCAGTGCTAATGACTTTACGACCACGATAAAAACCGTCTTTGGTTACATGGTGACGCAAATGCGTTTCACCACTGGTCTGGTCTACTGACAAAGTTGCAGTGGACAGTGCATCATGTGATCGACGCATTCCGCGACGTGAACGTGTTTTCTTACTTTTCTGTACAGCCATGAGTTAATAACTCCTCGTAGAGCTAGGTTTTCTTGAGACTTTCCAATAACTTAAATGGATTAGCCTGATCATTTGATTCCGTTTCTTCAGATGCAATCTCACCTGAAATATATACTTCTTTTTCGTTACACTCAGATGGTTCGTGATAACTGACATAAGGAAGACAGAGTAATAATTCGTCTTCCAGAGCTGCCAGTAAATCCACGATGCCCTCTGGGGCAATCAATGGTTCAATGTCACGATCAAGATGTTTCGCTTGCTCATCAGTCCATACAACGCGCCACGTGAGGTCAGATGCAAGATCTACCTCCATTGGCTCCAGACAACGCTGGCATTGTACCGTAACACGAGCACTCACCGTACCCTCGATAAGCGGCCTGTACTCCTCGTTATAGCGTACTGCTAAACGATAAGATATGATTCCGCCGTCATCTGTCAGGGCTTTCGCAAACCGAGCGAGCTCCGCTGCCTTCAATTCACCTTGAATAATGGCATTGTGAGCCGCTAATTTGCGGATTTCTGCTTGCCTTGTAAGGCCACCAGTCGACATAGGCGCGCATCATAGTGGGGAGACACCCTACTGTCAAAAAAATTATTGATTTTAGGGCTATTTCGGGCTTTATGGACCATCTCAGCGGACACAGACAACAAACTATCATATTAGCCAGCAGTTCGGTCTATCGCCGGCAACGGCTGGCCAAGCTGCTACCCACATTCGAAACCGTCAGCCCCAACATCGACGAAACCCCAATTGAGGGTGAAAGTGCCGAGTGCCTGACTGCCAGATTAGCCCGCGAAAAGGCAAAAGCCGTGGTTTCGGGTCAACCGGCCCTTATTATTGGCAGCGACCAAAGCGCCAGCCTTGATGGACTGACTCTGCATAAGCCCGGCTCGCATGCCAACGCGGTTAAACAGCTACAAAATTGCAGTGGTCGCACCATTCGCTTTTATACCGGCTTATGTTTGTTCAATAATGTGACAAAAAACGAGCAATGGTCCGTTGAAACCTGTGACGTCGACTTCAGGGCACTTTCAAACGATGAGATTGAACACTATCTTGCGTGGGAAAAGCCCTATGACTGCGCGGGGTCTTTTAAGGTAGAAAGCGCCGGCATCAACCTTTTTAAAGCCTTGCGCTGTGATGACCCCAATATCTTGATCGGCCTGCCGCTGATTCAACTCGCCAATATGCTGCGCACAGAGGGCTATAATCCGATATTGGCCAGGGCACCTGTGTCCGCTGAGTACGATTGCCATTATTCAGAGGTGCCCTAAACCCTGTAACGAATCCAGTCGCGCAGGGCACTAAACTCACTCAACATGCCATCAAGCCCTAGCTGCTGAAGCGTGTCACTGGAATGCACTCCGTATTCAACCGCTACCGCTGCAATATTCGCAGCCAAAGCCATCTCCATATCAAATGTAGTATCGCCCACCATCACCGCCGCCTGCGGATCAGTACCCGAGTGAGCCAAAAGTTCGTGCAACATCTGGGGATGAGGCTTTGAACGCGTCTCATCTGCGCAGCGCGTGTAGTCGAAATAATCAAGCAGAGACAGGTCTCCCAATACCCTGTTCAGGCCGCGCCGGCTTTTACCAGTGGCAATAGCGAGAACATGCCCTTCTTCACGCAATACCGTGAGAGTCTCCATTACCCCGTCAAAGAAAACCGGTGCTTTAGGGTCGGCCAGAAAATGATCCACATAGGCCAGCCTCAGCTTTTCTCGCACCACATCGTCCTCAGCCGGATATAAACTGGCGATTGCCTCGGGCAGGCCCAACCCAATAATGCCACTGACTTGGGCATAGTCGCGAAAATCCAGACCCCGGTCGGCAATTGCAGATTGCATTGCTGAAACTATTTGGCCGGCAGAGTCCACCAAAGTGCCATCCCAATCAAGAATTATTAACATATCGTTCAGTCACTCAAAGACATTTAACAAGGTTGTCTGCAGATCTTCAGGCAGAGGCGCTTCAACTTCGATAATCTTGCCATCAAGAAGAGGGAAGCGTAGTCGACTGGCGTGTAAAAACAGCCTTTTACAACCCATCTTACGAAATTCCTTGTTCGCCTCATCGCTGCCATATTTATCATCGCCAACCAGGGGGTGCCCGGCGTGACGGGCATGAACGCGAATTTGATGAGTGCGCCCTGTCACTGGACTTACCTTCATTAAGGACACCCTGGAATTGGACCTGGTCACCTCAAATCGGGTATGAGAACGCTTACCTTCTTCATCGACCTTAACCATTCGCTCTCCACTTTGCAGGTGGTTTTTGAGCAAAGGTGCCCTCACTTCTCGCAATCCGCGCGGCCACTTACCTAATACCAGGGCAGTATAAGTCTTATCAACATGACCCTCTCGCAAGGCGGCATGCAGGGAACGCAGCGCACTTCGTTTGCGGGCAATCATCAAACAACCAGAGGTTTCTCGGTCCAGGCGATGCACCAGTTCAAGCTGCCGGTCCTGCGGACGGGCCTGACGCAGGGCCTCTATAAGCCCCAAATTAATGCCACTACCACCATGAACAGCCAATCCACTGGGTTTGTTAATGACCATTACCGCGTCATCTTCATACAATATACTATCTTCCAGCCGAGTCACCAGGCGGTCACTAGCCTGCCCTGGAGCACGACGTTCGGCCAGTACTAATGGAGGGACACGAACGACATCGCCTATTTGTACGCGATAATCCTGCCTGATTCTGCCTTTATTGACCCGAATCTCTCCCTTACGCAACAGCCGATACAGGCGAGTCTTGGGCAAGCCGTGCAGGCGGGCCAAAAGGAAGTTATCGAGTCTTTGACCCTCATAACCCTCCTCCACCGTCAATAATTGGACCGGAAGTCTGTTTGGGCTAGAGCTATCATCTACCATAGGGATATTCTGTAAGTGATTGAAGTACATATGACTTCCTGCTATATTCCGCTGCGCTGGGTGCGCTTGATACAAATATAGAGAAAGGCGGCCCACAAGCATACTGGCTTTAGCCCACGCTGCAATAGCAGCCGACAAGTAAGACCAGTAATTTATTTGAATTTACCTGCACAAAAACAGGTATGACATAGAAATTGCGACGCAGATTCTCACGGTACGTCGTCAGTTGCAAACACAAATATCCAGCCCTGCCAAACAGCACAATGTGAACTGAGGCACTGCTGGAATTGCAACACCGGAAATCGGAAGCCAGAGCGGTCGACCTTGAACATTCGACCCGGCTACCCCGAACGAGGTAAAACTGATAGCGCCAAGCCCATTAAGCGGGCCTGGCAGGAATACAAAACTGAACCCGGTTGGGTAATATAAGAGACAACTTGGACAGATTCGTTTCCTTGCGGCTACGCCGAGGAATGATGCGTTTGCTTAAATAGAGTAAACGTAATGAAAAGAATGCTAATAAATGCAACTCAGCCAGAAGAGTTGCGCGTTGGTCTGGTTGACGGACAACGCCTGTATGATCTGGATATAGAAAACCGCACGCGAGTGCAGAAAAAAGCCAATGTCTACATCGGTAAAATCACTCGTGTAGAACCCAGTCTGGAAGCTGCATTTGTCGATTTTGGTGCAGACCGCCATGGTTTTTTACCGCTCAAGGAAATCTCCCGTCAGTATTTCAGCCAAAAGCCATCTGAAGGCGGCCGACTGAAAATCAGGGAATTGGTCAAAGAAGGCACTGAAGTTGTTGTTCAGGTAGATAAAGAAGAACGCGGCAACAAAGGAGCAGCGCTGACGACTTTTGTCTCGCTTGCTGGCCGCTACCTTGTATTAATGCCCAATAACCCGCGCGCCGGAGGCATCTCCCGTCGCATTGAAGGTGATGAACGCAACGAACTGCGCGATGCGATGAGTAAACTTAACATCCCTAGTGGGATGGGCGTGATTGTCCGCACCGCTGGCATTGGCCGCAGCGCAGAAGAATTACAGTGGGATTTAGATTACTTGGTACAACTGTGGACCTCAATAACCACTGTTGTAGAAGAACAAAAAGCGCCGTTACTGATCCTGCAAGAAAGCAACGTCATCATTCGCGCTATACGTGATTATCTGCGTGATGATATCAGCGAAGTGCTTATCGACTCTCAAGACGCATTTAAAGAAGCACACGACTTTGTACAACAGGTCATGCCGCACTTTTTAAATCGCATCAAGCTTTACGATAACGAAGTACCACTATTCAATCGCTATCAGATAGAAACCCAGATCGAAACGGCCTTCCAGAGGGAAGTCAAACTGCCTTCAGGCGGCTCGATTGTTATCGATCCAACAGAAGCTCTGGTATCCATCGATATTAACTCCGCAAAATCTACCCGCGGCGCGGATATAGAAGAAACGGCAACACAAACTAATCTGGAAGCGGCAGATGAAATCGCCCGCCAATTGCGCTTACGTGATATTGGTGGCCTGATTGTTATCGACTTCATCGATATGTCGGCAGTGCGCAACCAGAAAGAAGTTGAAAACCGTATGCGCGATGCACTGCAGGCCGATCGTGCCCGAGTGCAAGTTAGCCGTATATCCCGCTTTGGTCTTATGGAGCTTTCACGCCAACGACTGCGCCCATCATTGGGTGAAACCAGCAGTATCGTTTGCCCACGCTGTAGTGGACAAGGCACCATTCGTGACACCAAATCACTCGCTCTAGCGCTGCTTCGTATTATTCAGGAAGAGTCGACCAAGGAGCGCAGTGCCGAGATACGCGTTATCGTACCGGTTTCAGTGGGCACCTATCTGCTGAATGAAAAGCGTGCGGCGATATCCGAAATTGAACTGACGGCTAAAACGAAAATCCTGATCATCCCCAATCCAGCGCTGCAAACGCCGCACTTTGAAGTTCAGCGCTTGCGCGACGACAGTGACGAAGCCGGCTCCAAGCAATCCAGCTTCGAAATTGAGCTGGATTCTCCCGCTGAAGACATTGTCGAAGAATCAAGCGCCGCTGCAATTCCTGATGCTCCTCAGGCGGCAATTAAATCAACGACTGCTGCAGGCGCTCGCGCCCCGGCACCGGCCGCCGCGACTCCGAGCGCTGCAACCGAAAAACCCAAAACGCAACAACGTCGACCCGGCAAGAAACAACAACCCAAGCCAGGTTTATTTGCACGCATCTGGCAATCGCTATTCGGCAAAGACGAGCCGGAGCCCACGCCTCAGCCTAAGCGTGGCCAGCGCAGCAGCCAACAGCGTAGCGGTGGAGATAGGCAACGCAGTGGTCAACAGCGCAGCGGACAACAACGTAGCGGCAACCAACAGCGTCGCGGGCAACAACGTAGAAATGAGCCAAGACGGGACGATCAGGCATCAGCCGGCCAGCAGGATAAACGCCGCGGCCCTGACGAGCAGAAATCGGGTGAGCGCAATCGAAACGAAGGCCAACAGCGTCGCCGCAATACACAACGCCGCCCCAAAAGCGAAAATACGACAGAGCACGCTGCGCTCGAAATTAACGAGCAGGCCGCACCTCAGGCCCAGGCCGCGGAAACCACTGCCGTTGAAACCACTGCCGTCGAAAATCAGGAAAATCGCCCAGCCCGACGACCACGCAATCAAAAGCCACGCAATACGCAAGAACGTCGCCGCGGCGGTAATCGTGCTGAAACCCAGCGCCAGCGCCATGAGGCAAATCCGGTTGCGCAAGACGCAGCTCAAACTGTAGCTTCGGCCGAAGTCGATCAAGCTGTCACTGACGCCCAGCCAGCTGTAGCCGCGATTCAGGAAACAAGTGCTCCTGTTGCTGCAACTACTGCACCGGCAATTGAAGCAGTTCCTGTTCAGGAAACAACACAGAGCCAAGCAGTAACAGAGCCTGAACCAGCTAGCGCTGCCGTAGAAGAAGTAGCGGCGGCTGAAGTAACAGAAGCTCCAGCGCCTGTCGTCGAAGATAACATCGAGCCGGTACTGGAAACTGTAACGCAGGCGCCCGTCACCCCTGAGCCTGCGGCAGAAGAAACAGTAGAAGCTGCGCCAGAAGTTAACTCTGAAATAGCGACCGAAGAAACGAGCGAAGTACCGGTAGAAGCGTCCCCACAAGCCGCTCCGATCGTAGCGCAAGCCGAGCCAACAGAGGTCGAAGCAGTCGCCGAGATTCCAGCGGCAGCGGAGCCCAAGCCAGAACCTTCGCCTGCGCCTGTTGAAGAGCCGGCTGTTGTAGCCAGCAAGCCTGTTGGCCGGGCCTCTAACGACCCACGTGACAAACCAGCGCCAGTAAATGACGTACAGGTGGTCACGCTACGTCCAGAGCCTAAGGAAGACTTAGCTCCTGCCCCGGTTATTCAGCCAACACGAGCCCCACAACCACGCGCAAAGAATGACCCCAGAGGGTAATCCTACCGCGGGTTAACTTCAAAGCAACGGTTTAATACCTCTAGCGCCGCTCTTAGCGGCGCTTTTTTATGGCAATTTGATAATAAATGCGTCCTGAGTATTGAGTCCAAAGCCGCAGCAGGTATAATGCGCCGCTCTAGGAGGGATGGCAGAGCGGTTGAATGCACCAGTCTTGAAAACTGGCATGGGTTTATAGCCCATCTAGGGTTCAAATCCCTATCCCTCCGCCAAACAAAAAAGCCTCCCTATTTGGGAGGCTTTTTTGTTTCTGCCAGAATGATTGTCCAATCTATTTCAAACCCGCGCCTAAAATAAACCGCGTTAGAACATCCGATTCAAATATATAGCCAGACCACTAATATTTGACATGACTCCTATGCACTTATGAACTCACTGTATTAAGCACAACTTGGAAATCGATCCGCGCCGATCAGGTATAAATAAGAGTTAATGATTTCTAACTTGCGACAAAAAACGCTAAAAGCTAAGGTGCTCGGGTTACACTTATAGCCGTGTTTATGAGCTATCTCGTTGTGGCAATTAAATGATGTATTCACAAGCTGTAACCTAAAAATAGAAATCGCCTTACAGATTGCTTAATACAAAACAAAGTCAAATATGGGGAGACTTAAAATGAAAGGAAATCTAAAACCAAATCAGCTGACGATAGCCATTATATTGGCGGCAGGCGTCAGCGTATCTGCAGTAGCCGCGCCAGCGCTTGAAGAGGTTATTGTTACGGCACAGAAACGCGAGCAATCACTGCAGGAGACACCAATATCTATTTCCGCATTTGATGCTGGTGCGATAGAAAACCAGGGTATTAAGGATATTGGCGACGTCAGCCAATACACACCCAATGTTCAAATAGCCGAGTCGCCGGGCGGCAGCACAGGTGCCACTATTGCCATTCGTGGTTCAGTCACAGTAAACCCGGTAGTTACCATAGATACCAATGTGGGCGTCTACATGGACGGCGTTTATATCGCTAAAAATGTGGGTGGATTATTCGATGTTGCAGAACTGGAACGCATCGAAATACTGCGCGGCCCTCAGGGTACCCTATACGGTAAAAACACTGTAGGCGGTGCGGTTAATCTGGTTGCCAGCAAGCCGAGTGAAGAGTTTGGTGGCAATGTACGACTGGGCGCAGGTAACTATAATTATACCGACGTATATGCCAGTATCGATACCGGCACGTTTGGTGAAAAATTTAAGCTCAATCTGGCAGTCAGCAAGCGTGAGCGTGACGGGTTTTACGACAATGTTTCTGAATTCCGCCTAGTTGATGAATTCAAAAAGCTCGACTCTTTGGCAGCCCGTGTAGCCTTCCAGATTGATGCAACTGATAACTTTGGTATTTATTATACCTATGACATGAATGAGCGTGACAATACGCCCAGCATGGGACAATTTGAAATATCAGGATTGCCCACCAAGCGCAATGACCAAGGCAAATCAGATGGCGCATATAAGGACACCTCTGATAGCTCAGGACACGCCTTACATCTGGATTATGCCATCAACGATACTATGACATTAAAATCCATCACGGCTTATCGCGAAATGAATTTCGCCGATGTAAATGATTATGACGGTGGTGACTACCAAGGCTTCTTGTTGCATGCAGGGCGAGACGCAGAACAAAAGCAATTGTCACAGGAATTCCAACTAATTGGGCAAGGTGACAGCATCAATTATGTGGTCGGTTTGTTTTACTTTGATGAAGAAGTTGATGTTTACAATCCTTTAGCCCAACAAATCGATCAGTTTTTTGTGCCCTATAATGTGCGTAACAATCTCTATGGGGCAGATAGCACCTCGTATGCGGCCTATGGACAGGCGGATTGGGCCATCAATGAACAATGGGTACTAACAGTCGGTGCACGCTGGACTGACGAAGAAAAAGAAGGTTACGTCGATCACCCCGATGACTTCTGGTACGACCCCACGCAGGCTTATTACGCAGAAACAGAAGACAGCTGGAAAAACTTATCGCCTATGGCTGTTTTGACCTACAACATCAACGATGAGGTCAATACCTACATCAAGTATTCTGAAGGTTGGAAATCAGGCGGGTTCAACGCAGAAGCACCCAACGAGGAAGCCGCTGAAAGATCCTATGATGAAGAAACCGTTCAGTCTTTTGAACTGGGTCTAAAATCGCGATTTATGGATAGCCGCCTACAGATAAATGCCGCGTTGTTCAGAAATAACATTAAGGATCTACAGCTGTCTCAAGTAGACCCCAATACATTTTACTCAGAGATATTTAATGCGGGTGAGTCCACTATTAATGGCGCGGAATTAGAAGTCCTGTTTGCTATGACGGAGTCTCTCACCGCTAACATTAACTACGGTTATCTGGATGCCGAATATGATGAATTTATTGCTTACGGTATAGACATAAAGGATGAGGCACAATTTCCTTATACACCAGACAATACCGCGTCGATAGGTTTAGAGTATGCTCAAGACCTGTCCTTTGGTGAGCTTTCTGCCCGCCTCGACTGGAGCCATATTGATGATCATGTCGCCTACCATGATGCTGCTCAGGCCGAAGTCACCAAAATAGATGCGTACAGCCTCGTTAATGCACGAATAACCCTGGGTGCTATATCACTGGGTTCAAGTGATACTTCGCTCAAATTTGCTCTGTGGGGTAAAAACCTTAGCGACGAAGAATACCGCATTAACGGTATTCCTTTAGGTGGCCCCACCGCAGTTAATTATTATGGCAACCCCCGAACCTATGGCGCAGAAGTCACTCTAGACTTTTAATACTGTCATTCGTTCTAATAAAAAACCGGGCCTCGCCCGGTTTTTTATACATTAGCGAAAAGTTCAATTCGGTGACGCCGAACAAGGCGATACTGGCGGCCAGCATGACACTGCGCCATTTTCTTCTGACTATTGCGAGTCAGCCGTGCTTAAACCTGAATTACTCTCCCCCGCTGGCAAACTAAAAAACATGCGTTATACCTTTGCCTACGGCGCTGATGCAGTTTATGCCGGCCTCTGTCGTGTCATATTACCGAGGGAGCTATCGATTGACGAGATAGCAGAGATCCGCGCCAAAGTACCCGATATGGGGCTAAATATCATAATAAGTGGCCATAATGCAACTATTAGTGGCACTGGCAGTCCAACGATTAGTTACATATTTATGTAGTAAGCGTTATTACCTAAGCGTTAAACCTTGATTTTGGCAGTTTTGCCCGTATTATATTGACTCACAAAACGAAACGGAGTGTTTCATGCAAGACCGACACATGTTGAACGCCACAGCCACCCAGCAAGGTACTGTGGAAATAAACAAAGTACTCAAAAACACCTATATGCTTTTGTCTATGACACTGCTATTCAGCGCCTTTACAGCAGGCGTCGGCATTGCCATTGGCTTAAGTCAAATGGCCGCACTGGGCTGTATGATTGCCGCATTTGTTATGCTATTTGTTACTAACAAAAATGCAAACAGCAGCAAGGGCCTTATTTGCGTATTTGTTTTTACCGGCCTACTGGGTTTATCCCTCGGCCCCATGCTGAGCTACTATTTGGCAATGCCCAATGGCCCAGGCATGGTAATGCAGGCTCTTGGTGGTACCGCTATCATCTTTTTCGCCTTGTCCGGTTATGCGCTTGTCAGCCGTAAAGACTTCTCTTTTATGGGCGGTTTTTTGTTTGTTGGCCTGATTGTGGTATTGCTGGCCAGTATCGCCAATATATTCTTTCAGATGCCCGCCATGTACCTGGCAACTTCATCGGCGATTATTTTGATTATGTCTGGCCTGATTCTGTTTGATACCAGCCGTATCATTCACGGCGGCGAGACAAACTATATCCGCGCCACGGTATCACTTTACCTGAGCCTGTATAATATCTTTATCCACCTGCTTTCTTTATTGGGAATCATGGGTGACGATTAAATAATAGTGCCTATCAAAGCCCCGCAGACACCTCTGCGGGGCTTTTTTGTTACTATAGAACAATGAAATTATCCCTGATTATTCTTGGCAGCCCCTATGGCAGCCAAAGCCCCACTAGCGCACTGGCATTTGCCCGTGCGGCTATAGACAGCGGGCATCAGATATACCGGGTCTTTTTTTATCACGATGGGGTCTATACGGCGTCAAAACTGAGTATTTCGCCGCAGGATGAAAAATTCCCTGGTGAAGAATGGGCAAACTTTGCGCAGCAGCAGCAACTTGACCTGGTGGTATGTATCTCTGCGGCCAGCCGCCGAGGGATTATGGATCAACAGGAAGCCGAACGGCACGAGCTGACACATGCCTCACTTAAAAGCGCCTATGAAATATCCGGGCTGGGGCAGTATATCGATGCCGCGATCCAATCGGATCGCCTGATAACGTTCGGGAACTAGACGATGAGCAGCCCGACCAAAAAGCGTATTTTAGTCATCATTAGCCAGTCTCCTTTTTGTGGTAATACGGGCCGTGAAGCGCTGGATGCCACGTTGGCTGCGGCGATTTTCGACCAGCATGTTAGCGTCTTATTTTGCGGCAACGGTTGCTGGCATGGGCTAAGGACAAATAAAGCCAATCCGGTGACAGGTAAAAGCACCAGTGATAGTTGGCTGGCAGCCCCCTTATATGATATTGAAGGATTATATGTCAGCTCAGAAACGCTGGCTGGTAAAGGGCTAGATACGGAACAGCTAATTGACAATATCCAAGTCATCGACGATCAACAGGCAAAGCAGCTGCTGGCTGATCACGACCTGATTATGAGTTTCTGAACATGATACTGCATACAGTCAACAAACCCTCTGCATTGTCTCTCTGCCTGCCTTTATTGGCCAATGACGACATCGTGCTGTTAATTGAAGATGGCATCTATGCGCTGGCTGAAAATACACAACCATTGCAGGAGCTTAATTGCCACGTGCTGAAAAGCGACATATACAGCCGAGGAATGGAGGAAAGAATCCCTGACTGGGCCATAGAGCTTGACGCTAGAGGCTTTGTAGAACTCGTTACGCAGTGCGATAAAGTACAGAGCTGGTTCTAGCCATGGCCGATATGCTGAAATTAGATAAGGGTGGATTTCTCATTCATCTGGAAGATTGGTGCGAAACGGCAGCTATACAACTAGCTGCCAGCGAGCATATCTGCTTGACTGATGCCCATTGGGAAATCATTCATTTACTACGTAAATTTTACCATAGCTACCAATTGTCGCCTTCTATGCGCCCCTTGAGTAAATACTTGAAGCAGGAACTTGGGCCCGAGAAATCTGGCAGTATTTATTTACTCCAGTTGTTTCCGGGCAGCCCGGCAAAACTGGCGGCGAAAATAGCGGGCCTGCCAAAACCGGATAACTGTCTCTAATCATGATAAAATCCCATCCCTTTGCTCATATAATTCGTATCCTGGGTCGCGGTCGCAGCGGTAGTCGTTCACTTACCCGCGAAGAAGCCATACAGGCGATGACCGCAGTACTAGCAGGCGAGATAGAGGACATTCAGCTCGGTGCCTTTTTGATGTTGCTGCGAGTAAAGGAAGAAACAGCCGAAGAAATGGCGGGTTTTATTGAAGCAGCCCAGCATCATATAAATGGGCCCGCCCTCAAAGTCGATATAGACTGGCCAAGTTACGCTGGTAAACGCCATCAACATCCCTGGTATTTTTTATCAGCCTTGTTATTAGCGAGTAGTGGCTTGCGCGTTTTTATGCATGGTTCAAAAGGTAATTCAGACGACAGACTCTACACTGAAGAGCTGCTCAATACTTTTACTTTACAGCCTTGTGAAAACTGGCAAGCAGCAGCCGCGCAGCTCGATAGCCAATACTTTGCCTTTATGCCAACTGCCGCCATGAGCCCGCGCATAGAACAGCTGATTAGCATGAAACCTGTACTAGGCCTGCGCTCTCCTATAAACAGTATGGCTCGCCTACTTAACCCCTTGCGAGCCAGCATGGTAATGCAGGGGATCTTTCACCCTGCCTATGCCGAAATTCATCAGCAGGCTTCTGCATTATTGGGCCAGACTTCCAGCGCCGCTTTTAAAGGCCAGGGAGGTGAAGCTGAAATTCGCCCTGAAGCCAATACGGTAGTTACCGGACTACGAAGAGGCGAGCTCATCTCATATCAGTGGCCACGAAAATTCAGCCACAAAATCCCGCAAATACAACCCAGCGGGGATTTTTTGTTGTCACTGTGGCGAGGGAACATTAAGGATGAATACGGCGAAGCCGCTATAAATATGACATCGGCCACCGCTCTATACGGCTGCGGTTTAGCAGAATCCCTGGATGAGGCGATTGCATTAGCGCAACAGTATTGGAACGACAGAGACCCTCTGGCCTTCTAGCCTACATAGCCCGCCTCACCTGTCACCACCACACGCATGTAGAATACTCTCGTTTAGTTGCTCTATTTCACCACCGCCGACTGCACCGTACAAGCAATCTGCTTTATAATGTCCGCACTCCTTCTTCAGGTAGACAAAATGCCCCTCAGTCAGGTTAAACCAGAAAACTACGCAGCCATACTCGCGGAAAAAGTAGCCGAGAAGCAGTTATTACTTGCGGGGCTGGACCTTCCCGAGCCACAAATATTTAGCTCACAGCCACTGCACTATCGAATGCGTGCTGAATTTCGAGTATGGCATGAAGAAGAGCAGCTGAACTACGCCATGTTTCGTGCAGGTGAGCCTAATACCCCCCTATATATAAATGAATTCCCTATTGCCTGTGAGGCCATCACTGAACTTATGGCGCCCTTACGAGATTATTTAGCAGCGGAGCCCACACTACGACACAAACTGTTTCAAATTGAGTTTCTCAGTACCAGCCAGCGGGAAATTCTAGTAACCCTTATCTATCATCGCCAACTAGACGAGCAATGGCAGACGGCGGCTATCAAGCTTAAAGAACATTTTGGCATACATCTTATTGGTCGGGCACGTAAACAGAAAATCAGCCTGGATCAGGATTTCGTGACCGAAACACTCGTCATCAATGGACGGCCTTGGCAGTACCGGCAGAATGAGGGTAGCTTCACCCAACCTAATGCCGAAGTGAATACCAAAATGATCGAGTGGGCCATGAGCTGCAGTGAAAACAGCGAGGGCGACTTACTCGAGCTTTATTGCGGTAACGGGAACTTCACCCTGCCTCTGGCAACACGTTATAACAATGTGCTGGCAACAGAGATATCCAAGTCCTCGGTTGCCGCGGCCAAAACCAATATGGAAGTCAATCATATCGACAATATCACCATATTAAGGATGTCTAGCGAAGAGCTCACCCAGGCAATGAATGGGGAGAGAGAGTTCCGCCGCTTGCGTGATATTGACCTGACTGACTACAGTTTTAGCTCGGTACTGGTCGACCCGCCGAGAGCAGGTCTGGATGACGGAACGATTGCATTAGTACAAGGGTTTGAGCGTATAATTTATATATCGTGTAATCCGGAAACCTTGCGCAACAACCTGTTAGTGCTTGGTGAAAGTCACGAGGTTAAGGCATTCACCTACTTTGACCAATTCCCTTATACCCATCACATGGAGTGCGGTGTATTACTGTGTAAGCGAAGCGCTGACTAAAGTCATTTAAAATGGCTTGGCGCTAATATACGGCAACACCCTGCTTTAACAATTCACGCGCCATGACCTCGTCGAGGCGAGGAATATCCTCGGGGCTTATCTCTACCAATTTCAGTGAATGCGCATGATATAACTCTCGCTTTGCCAGCTTTTCCACCACAGAGCTACTGCTCGCTTCTCCACCCCAATATTCAATATAGATATTGCCTTCAGGTAGATAGAAATCTGCGCGATGTTCGCCCTCTACCGGTAAACGACGACCACAGGAATGCGTAAGGCCCGCAAAATAAAGCCAATTACAGATAGCCGCTAGTTCGGCATTGGCGAAGTCGTGACCGTCCAATCCGCGACCTTCTGCCAATTTTGCCGATTCAAACAGATCATCCCCGCCAGAAGTTTTTAATTGCCCATAACTGCCGGTCATAGCATCTACCAGCATCGGTTGCTCGATAACACTACAGGGCCATTTCACATAAGGAACTCCGGATTCTTCATCTTCGACCTGAACGCCACCCAATGAAATACCCAAATCTGTCACACGCCAACCCTTGACACCAGGCACCAGCCAGCCCAGCTCCGCCAGCACATGATTAATGTAGCGTCCGGAAACATAAAACTCAGCTCCCAGGCTCTTGGCACTCACTACCAGTGTTTCAGTCACCCCCTGAAGTGCGCGGTGCTCTATAATCTGTTGCGGCCATACAATGTAACGTCCATAGAGCTTGCTAGTGAGGTAACGACCGCCAACAAACTCTCCTTTAGCAGTAAGAATCCATGCTTGATCAACAGAGCGAATCCAGCCCTCGCCTTTAAGCAAAAAAAACAAGTCTCGACGCGGAATCCCCAGCCGCTTTGCCAATGCCGATGTAGATAACTCCCTTTCTTCTGCCGCCATGATTTATCCATTATTTCAGTTAGGTTAAAGGCTCACTACAACTAAGCATAGCTGAACCTGATGTTTACCGATCCTGTCTGACAAGCGATAGTTAAAAAGTAAGACCAGCAAGTATTCACAGTCCGATTACAATTTGGCATATAATCCGTTATTGCTGCCGGCTTCGCTGCAGAATATCAATTATAGATGATATGCGGCTTTAAAATCATTCAAGGAATAGATATGCCCAATACTCGCCACTTTCGCTGGTTTAGTACACTGCTGCTCTGTATCGTTTGTAGCTCGGGCTATGCTGCTGACTACAGTAAGATATTTAAAAAAGTCAGCCCTGCTGTTGTCGCTATCTATACGACTGCCAGCCAACAATATGCGACAGAGAACGGCATCAAAGCAACGTCTAATCAGGGTCTGGGATCGGGTGTCCTCATTGATAAGGAAGGACACATACTCACCGCATCCCATGTAGTACATCTGGCAGACAAAATTCGGGTTCAATTTCCAGACGGAAAAGACTATCCGGCAGATGTCATCAGCACAGTGCCTTATGCTGATCTGGCTCTCATTAAATTGACTACATTACCCGATGAGCTCAGCCCTGCGCGGCTGGGTGACTCGGACAAGCTGGAAATTGGTAATGAGTTATTTCTTATCGGCGCCCCCTACGGGCTTAATTTCTCCCTGTCTATTGGCCACTTTAGTGGCAGACGAACCAGTATTAACCCGCTCACCGAGAAGGAACTGGAATTCCTACAGACTGATGCAGCCGTCAATAAGGGTAATTCAGGCGGCCCTCTGTTTAACCAAAACGGCGAGGTGGTTGGTATTATCAGTCATATCAAATCGCAATCTGGCGGTAACGAGGGATTGGGTTTTGCCGCGAGTATAAGCATGATACAGAGACTCTTACTGAACAGTCCTTCCATCTGGATTGGCATCGAGTATATCCCGCTAGATGGTGAATTTGCCGCGGCTATGAATGTCGCTGCTGATCAGGGCTTCCTCATTCAGCAGGTTGCAAAAGGCTCGGTAGGAGACGCACTGGGGCTACGAGGAGGCACTATTCCGGCTATTGTCATGAAAGAGCCGGTGCTACTGGGCGGCGATGTCATCATCGCCGTTGGTGGTGACACGCTGTATTTTACGCCCGAAGGTATGAAACGATTAACCGGCTATATTGACGGCGTAGCCAAGGGTGACCCGCTGGAATTCACCGTTCTACGCGGTGGCAAGGAACTGCTACTTACCACGCTAAAACCCTAATTTAACGTGTTGGACGACCGCCACCACGCCGACGCAGGCGTGCGAGCTGTCGCTCTTGACTGTCTTTTTCTTTGCGTGACAGGGGTGGTTCCCGGCGAGTCTGTACATCGACCAGCTTATACACTTCATTCCTCGCTTTAGGGTCCATTTCTACCCATTTACCTTCTGCCAAAAAGGAAGGGATGATGACATTGCCATATCGAACTCGTTTCAGACGATTTACCAGCACACCTTGTGATTCCCACAATCGTCTGACTTCCTTGTTACGACCTTGAGTTAGAGTGACATGATACCAACGGTTTATACCTTCACCGCCGCGCAAACCAACGGTGTTGAACTTTGCCACACCGTCTTCAAGCGCAACACCCTCTCGCAATCTCGCTAACATAGCATCATCGACTTCACCCATAACGCGACAAAGATACTCGCGATCGACCTGACGCGAAGGATGCATTAATGCATTTGCCAGCTCACCATCATTGGTAAACAGCAGTAGACCAGACGTATTAAAGTCGAGCCGACCAACAGAGATCCAACGTTCGCCTTCCAGCCGAGGTAGACGATCAAACACGGTCTTGCGCCCTTCGGGATCTTTACGAGTAACTATTTCACCTTCGGGTTTGTTATAAATAAGAATCCGGTTTCGGTGTGATTTGGGATCGGGTCTTTTGACAGGACGACCATCCAGCAATATTTTATCCGTCTCAATAACCCGGTCACCCAATGTGGCCAATTTACCATTAACACTGACCCGCCCTTCCGAGATCCAGCGCTCCATCTCACGCCGCGACCCCTTACCAGCTGTGGCCAGTACTTTCTGCAATTTTTCGCTCATGATTTTCTCAAACTGAGGGATTGAAAGAAGTCATATCGATCACTTTAGCGTCCAGTGATGGATCATCTTCATCGTGGCTTTCGCCTGATTCGCCAAGCTCTTCGTTAGCGGGTTCTGTTTGTTCATTGATATCAGCATCAGCATCAGCATCAGCATCAGCATCAGCATCAGCATCAGCATCAGCATCAGCA
>JBALVY010000005.1:0-38512 GCA_036960375.1 Pseudomonadales bacterium | reverse complement strand
TCAAAGTTTAGACCATCAGCAGGCTCTGAAACCGGGTTTGATTCTGCATTTCCAGCTGTTTGCTCATCGGGCTCGGAGCCGGCAGCATCAGCTTCTTTCGCAGTATCCTCTCCATCCATCGGGCCAAAGCCAAGCTCGGCTGACAAACTATCGAGATCTCTAATTTCGGCCAGTGTAGGCAGTTCATCCAAACTCTTCACATTGAAATAATCAAGAAAGATACGAGTGGTTGCAAACATCGCAGGCCGACCCGGCACTTCTCTATGCCCTACTATACGTATCCAATCGCGCTCCATAAGGGTTCGTATAATGTTACTACTTACCGCAACACCGCGTATTTCTTCAATCTCTCCGCGGGTGACCGGCTGGCGATAGGCAACCAAAGCTAATGTTTCCAATAAGGCGCGCGAATATTTCTGCGGTTTCTCTTCCCATAGCCGGCCCACCCAGGGGGCAAACTCTTCGCGTACCTGAAACCGAAAACCGCTGGCCACCTGCTTTAGTTCAAATCCACGGTCGCTATTATCGTCGGCAATATCTTCCAGACTGGCGCGAATCTCGTCACGAGAAGGTTTTAATTCATCCTCCTCAAACAAGGCTTCCAGCTGAATGACTGTAAGTGGTTTGGGGGCGGCCAATATGGCCCCCTCCAGTATTTTTTGTAATTGTTTAGAATCGAAACTCATGATACTCGGGCTTTTACATGAATGGGGCCAAGGGCCTCTGTTTGAACAATTTCAACCAAGGATTCCTTGATCATTTCCATAATAGCTAAAAAGGTAACTACCACGCCAAGTCGGCCTTCCTCAGCGGTAAACAGCGACACAAAAGGCACAAACTGCTTACCTTGCAACTGGCTGAGCACCTGTGACATCCGCTCACGGGTCGAAAGTACTTCTCGCTCAACATGATGACTGGTAAACATTTCTGCCCGCTTTAGCACTTCACTGAGAGCCAGCAGAATCTCGCGCATATCCACTTCCGGCTCTGGGCGAGACTTTTCCACCTCGGGTAAATCCGCTGATGCCGTGTGTATATCTCGCATCAAGCGCGGCATCTCATTTATATCTTCCGCCACCTGCTTAAATCGCTCATATTCCTGCAGACGCCGGATCAAAGCCGCTCGGGGATCATCGCCGTCTTCATCGTCTTCCATTATCTGCCGCGGTAGCAACATCCTGGATTTTATTTCAGCCAGCATTGCAGCCATGACCAAATATTCTGCCGCCAACTCAAACTGCATTGCATCCATTAAGTCGACATAAGCGATGTACTGCGAGGTAATATCAGCGACGCAGATCTCCAGAATATCAATATTCTGGCGCTTGATCATATACAGCAGAAAATCCAGCGGCCCTTCAAAAGCCTCAAGAAAAACCTCCAACGCAGCCGGCGGGATAAATAGATCTTTGGGCAATTCAGTAACGGCTTCACCATGGACTATAGCAAAGGGCATTTCTTCCTGCCCGGCGCCCATGTTTTGCCTGGCCATATCCAGACGAGATAGCACTTGTTCGGCAATATCGGGTTGATCCTGCCTGTTCTCGCTTTGAGGGAGTTTGCTCTCTTCTGGCGGCAATGTATCTGCTACATCATTCATATTCTTGAGGCCTGCTCGGTTAGTCGCCATTATAGCGGTTGGCAGGGTAACGGTGACAGTACTTTATAGAAACTCTTCAGCTGAACCAACACCCTGACGGACTAGAACCGGTACTTCGTCACTCAAGTCAATGACGGTAGTCGCTTCCATGCCACAATAACCACCATCGATAACCAGATCTACGTCATGTTCAAGCAATTGGCGCATATCGTAGGGGTCTGTTAAAGGCAGTTCATCACCAGGCATAATTAAAGTCGAGCTCATCAACGGCTCACCTAAATCCTCTAACAAGGCCAGGGCTATTGCATTATCCGGCACCCGCAAACCCAATGTTTTACGTTTTGCGTGCAACATGCGCTTGGGTACTTCCCGGGTACCCTTAAGAATAAAGGTATAGGGTCCCGGCGTGTGGGCCTTCAAACTACGATAGGTAGAATTATCGACCAAAGCGTAAGTGGCTATTTCCGATAGATCACGACACACCAAGGTAAAATTGTGATTAGCATCCAAATTCCGAATTCGGCGAATTCGCTGCAGGGCGTTTTTATCTCCCATATGACAACCCAAGGCATATCCCGAGTCGGTGGGATACACAATAACAGCCCCTTGTTTGACCATATCAACGGCCTGTCGCACAAGGCGGGCTTGGGGGTTTTCGGGATGAATCTGAAAAAACTGGCTCATACGCTTTTATCTGACACCTGAAAGCTTAACTAACATCGTGATTATCCATCAAATCGAAGCGCATGACCAAGCGCTAACTGTATCACGGGTAAATCCCATACCGGCTGCAGTGAGGCCGGAATAGAACGACTTACGCCCAGTTTACGCCAACCCTGAGTACTGGAGTGAAAATCGCTACCAGTTGACGCGGCAAGTCCGGCTTCGATACAAACACGTTCTATCATATCGGCCGCTTGGGAAGTTTGGCCCAAGGCCGCTAATTCCATGGCCTCGCCACCGGCATCTACAAAATCTGATACCAATCGTTTGAGCTTGGTACGAGTCAAACCATACGCGTCGGGGTGGGCCAGTATGGCAAGCCCGCCGCTTTCTCGAATCCACTCAATGACTATCGACATTTCTGGCCATTGATGAGTAACACCACCCAGCTTGCTGTCTGACAAATACTTTTTAAAAGCCTGTTTCATTGAATCAACATAGCCTTTTTCAATCAAAAACTGAGCAAAGTCAGGTCTGTTAGGCGCACGCGACCCCGTCCGTTTAAGTACTTCTGTTGCCCCTGCACAGCCGATTCGCTCGAGGCGCTGTGCAATGGCCCCAGCGCGCTGCCAGCGAGCCTGTTTTTGTGACTCCAGGGCTTCAACAAAGCCGGTCTCGCTACAATTCACACCCAGACCGACGATGTGTACCTGCCGACCAGCCCATAGCGCAGAAATTTCCGTTGCCGCTAGCAGTTGCATACCCGATTCGCCGGGCTGCAACTGTTGTGTTAGCTGCAGGTATCCATCCACCGTATCGTGGTCGGTCAAGGCAAGCACATCGACCCCTGATTTATAGGCGAGCTGAATCAACTCAAATGGCGGTAAATCGCCATCAGAAGCGGTGGAGTGGCAGTGTAAGTCGGCATTAATAGGCATTCTGGCGCCATCATAGTTGTGAAATTAAAAAAAAACATTAACATGCCGCGTTTTTAGTCATAATGTCGCCAAATAGTTTTGCAAAAGAGCCTTATGAAGCAATTTATCGAATTAATCCCCATCGCCCTGTTTTTTATCGTCTACCAAATGAACGGCTACCAGTTCGACTTCGCTGGCTGGCAATATACTTTTGACGGCATTTATACTGCTACGGCGGTGCTGATGGCCGCCACCACACTACAGATGTTATTAGCCTGGTATACAGAAGGTAAGTTGGAAAAGCGTCAATTGGGACTACTCGCCGCTGTATGCATTTTTGGCGGTTTAACTCTGATTCTACGTAACCAGCTATTCATTCAATGGAAACCCACCATTTTTAACTGGGGCCTGGCGCTGGTTTTTCTGGGTAGCCAGTTTATTGGTAAAAAGAGCCTTATGGAAAGAACGCTGGGCAGCCAGATTCAGGTTGAGAGCCATATTTGGAATCGAGTTAGTTGGTTGTGGATCGCCAATTTTTCGATTGTTGGAACCCTGAACCTATACGTCGCTTATAATTTCAGTGAATCAGCCTGGGTGAGCTATAAACTATACAGTTCGATTGGCTTCACGTTGGTGTTATCGATTGCCACCGTTGCATTACTTGCGCCGCACATGAAAGATATAGAAAAAGACGAAACCTCAAAGGAGTAAAACCGTGTATTACGCCATTATCAGTGAAGATATTCCCGACAGCCTGCCATTGCGCAAATCTGCACGCGATGCACACCTTGCCAGGCTGCATCGATTAAAATCTGAAGGCCGCCTGCTAATCGCCGGCCCCCACCCGGCTATCGATAACATAGATCCTGGTGAGGCCGGATTTACCGGTAGTTTAGTCGTCGCTGAATTTGACAGCCTTAAAGAGGCTCAAGCCTGGGCCGATGTTGACCCCTATATAGAAGCAGGTGTCTATGCCAAAGTCGTCGTCAAACCCTATAATAAAGTACTGCCCTAGCACGGGGCTCAAGCTTTACCAAAGAGATGATAATGAAATCAATAAAAATTCTTAGCTTGCTACTCATAGCCGCTCTGCCTTTACTGGCCAATTCGACTCTGGCTGAAGAAACTCGGTGGGTTACAGATGAACTGACAGTGACCATGCGCACAGGTAAAAGTAACGAGCACCGAATCCGCAATATGATAAAAAGCGGTACTGAGCTAACCATACTGGAACACGATAAGGAAAGCGGTTATAGCCATATCAAAACCGCGAGAGGAAGTGAAGGATGGATACTGACCAGACAGCTGAGCAAAACTCCACCAGCCCGGATTAGGCTAGCCGAAGCACAAGTCACCATTAAACGACTTACCGATACCAGTACCCCGATACAACAAAAAGCGGCCGAGTTAGAACTGGATAATGCCAATCTCCAACAGGCGCTGGATCAGGCCAACTTGCAGCTACAGCATTCAAATACCGAATTAAAGCATATCCAAAGCCTGTCGGTAGATGTCATCGCCATCGACGATCAAAACAAGTTGCTAATGGAGCGCAGTCAACTACTGGAACATGAGTCGGATGTACTAAAAGCAGAAAACGAACGACTGTCTAATGACTCACGTATGGATTGGTTTTTTAACGGCGTATTAGCCGTTGGCTTTGGTGTTCTGCTGGCATTACTTATCCCCAAATTGTCCCCAAGACGTAAACATACTGAATGGCGCTAGGATTTTACTATGAGAATTTTTCAACTAATCGGTTTCATAACTGCCTTTATCTGGTCAGCGTATGCCACTGCCGATAACCCCATCGTAACCCTGGAAACAAGCAAGGGTAACATTGAGATCACACTGTTCGAAGAACAGGCACCGGTGACCGTCAAAAACTTTCTTTCCTACGTAGACAAAGGCTTTTACGAGGGCACAATATTTCACCGTGTTATATCCAACTTTATGATTCAAACCGGTGGCTTCGATGTCAATATGGAGGAGAAAAAAGCAGGCAAGCCGATTATAAACGAATCAAAAAATCGACTGCATAATGATCGCGGCACAGTCGCCATGGCCAGAACCTCTGACCCGGACAGTGCCACAGCGCAATTTTATGTCAACGTACGCATGAACAGCAGCCTCGATTGGCAGTACGGCCAAGCCGGCTATACTGTGTTTGGGGAAGTGAGCAACGGAATGCATGTGGTTAATGAAATCTCAATCGTACAGACAGCCATTATTGGTGGTATGGAAGATGTGCCCCTGCAACAGATCACCGTAAATAAGGCCTACCGCGGAAAAGCAAAATGACCGACTTGAGTATCAACCTCAATAAGATAGCGCTGATTCGCAATTCCAGAATAACTGAATACCCATCCGTTGTACGTCACGCACAAATGTGTATTGCCGCCGGTGCGGATGGTATTACCGTACACCCCCGTCCCGACCAGCGCCATATACGTGCCCAGGACTGCTACGATCTGCATGACAAGATAAACGTTGAGCTCAATATCGAAGGCAATCCTTTTGCCGGGCCAATGAAAAGTGAGCGCGCTGATGTGTCGGATTACCCCGGTTTTATGGCCCTTGTACGAGATATAAAACCCGCTCAATGCACGCTGGTACCTGACAGCAATGAGCAACTCACCTCCGATCATGGCTTCGACCTTAGACAAGATACAACGGAGCTAGCGTCCATCATTGTAGAATTAAAGGCCCTGGGGGTCAGGGTCAGTTTATTCATGGACGCTGATCCGTCTCAAATGTCACTGGCAAAAAAATTAGGCGCCGACCGGGTAGAGCTTTATACCGAGTCTTATGCTGACGCAGTACTTTGCGGAGAAGACATAACAGATCAACTGGAAAAATTTCGAGACACCGCATTGGCTGCACAGCAAGAAGGCTTGGGAGTCAATGCTGGCCACGATCTTAACCTCAATAATCTTGCAGCCTTTACACAGACGGTACCCGAGCTGCTTGAAGTCAGTATTGGGCACGCTTTTACCGTAGATTCAATTGAGCTGGGACTTGCAAAAGCCGTGGCAGAATACCAACGCTGCCTGGGTAAAAATCCGTAGATGAGCTACACAATGCTGCGGCTACCTGTCACAGTATTTGGCATGGTATGGGTTCTGTTAAGTGCCAACGTTCTAGCCGACCCTATATCCGACTGTCTGGTCCGAGAACTCAATAATGCAACAGACAATACCAGCGTAGGACAAATCCGACAACTCTGCCGTGACGAAACAACGACCGCTACGAACAATGAGCTAAGCGGAGAACAAACCGCCGAAACGGCACTGGAAAGAAGACGAGATGTTGAGAGGCGCACGGAAGACGAGCCCTTTGTACTGACTCCTCACCGCCCCAACTATATATTGCCTGTCACTTATAATAGCAAACCCAACGGCGACCCCTTCAACGTCGAAGATGATGTTATCGATAACGTTGAAGCAAAATTTCAAATCAGCCTTAAGCTGGCTATCTGGAATAATATTTTTGGAGATAATGGCTATCTCTATGGCGCCTATACCAATCAATCCTGGTGGCAGGCGTATAACAGTGAAATTTCCGCCCCCTTTCGGGAAACCAATCATGAACCGGAGTTATACCTGGCTTTCGATACCCGCTGGCATTTGGCCGGCTTTGATATCAACGAAGTCAGCCTTGGGGTTAATCACCAGTCCAACGGCCAGAGTGGCAGTAAATCACGTAGCTGGAATCGGATCTTTGCTCAGGTCAGCGCAGAGAAAAACCGCTTTTTCGTGTCACTGAAACCCTGGTATAGAATACCGGAAGAGACCAAAGACGACCCCAAACAACCTGACGGCGACGATAACCCCGATATTTTGGACTATATGGGTCATGGTGAATTGCACATGCTTTATCGGGCAAGCAAACACCACATAGGGATGACCTTACGCAACAACCTAAAGAGTAACAATAAAGGCTCGGTTCAGCTGGACTGGACCTTCCCTATCGGTAAGCGAACAAGAGGATACGTCCAGTATTTCAACGGCTACGGTGAAAGCCTGATTGACTATGATCATTACACCAACCGCATAGGCATAGGCATCATGTTAACTGATTGGCTGTAATCCCTTTCTAAGGCAACTCAGCAGAGCTGCCAATCTCGATAGCGATCAATAAACGACTAAGCGGATAGACTCCGATAGCGTTGATCCAACAACTGGTAAAGATCCTCAGCGAAGTTTGCCGATTTTTTGTCCATTTCAGCCACGATTTCTACCAGGTGTTCGTTATCTTCCCGGCCTAACCACTGTTTCTGGTAAGTACCTTCCTGATAGCCATTGTCTTGACGGAAAAAATTCAATACATTTTTTCCGACATAGGCAGAATACAGCTCGTCAAAATCCATCTCTGCGGCAAGTAGCAAAGACCAGAAATCGCAGATAGAGAAACGTCGTTGCGCCAAAGTCGTGGTCGCCAAAGCCTCTGTTGCATCGATAACCCCAAGCTCTTTTACTGAGCCTTCCTTTAACTCCTGAACCAGAGCAACGGCAATATCGTCTATAGTGCGCCCATCAAATAGCATGCTCATTCCAAAGTGCCACACATCAACTATTTCGAGCTTCACCTGTTCCATGTCTGGCGTTTGCTTCTTCCACCACTTATAACCATAGTGATCAATCAGCTCACCACATTCGAGCCACAATGCGCGGTGCCAGGCAAACCGCTGTTCAGGCCAGCTCTCATGTACACGAGTATTCATTCTGTCTTGCATGGCCAACATCGTGGCGAATTGCTGCTGCACCTTATTAACTCCTTTTTTATTGTTTCATACGCGCCAATTGGAGCGCTATATCGGACACTATCTTAGCCTGTAAAACCTACCGCAGCCACTATGAAATAGCTCTACGAAGAGGAACACTATCAGAGCTCAAAAAGACCTTACAATAAGCTTACATTATCCACAGAAGCTGTGGATATCTCTGTGGATAGCATACGATATATTTAGTTTTAAGCTATAAATACAGTACTCATCAGAAACTGATCGTTTTTTGTACAGTTTTCAATTGTCTATATATATCAACTACTTACGCATGTTTTGTGATATTGGAATTTAACAATGCGCGCTATCCATTGAATATTTGCGTGTCAATCACTTATAGAATAATTGTGTGCATAAGTTTCTCCTAACCCTCTAAGCCGCGCACAGCCTACGGCCAAGCAAAAATAACAGCGCCTGGCAGATTATTTTAGTCTTTCGAGAATAGCGGGAATTTGTTTACTATAGGATTAACAACAATGTCTGAGCATAAAATCAATGGCAATCCCGTATCTACAACCCGCTGTGTTTCTAGCCCACGGAAACCCTATGAACGGGCTGCAATCAAACACTTATACCGACTCATGGCGGGCGCTTACCGCTACGGTAGAGCCCCCCAAAGCAATACTTGTCATCTCGGCACACTGGTATTGCGAAGGCAGCCTTTTGTGCGCGGCCAGCCAGCCGGCAACCTTACATGACTTTAGTGGTTTTCCGGCGGCACTTTTTGACTGCATCTACCCCTGCCCCGGCGCGCCACAATTGGCACTGGATATCATGAGGCTGAATTCCGGTGTGAGTGCCAGCGGACAATGGGGCCTGGACCATGGCGCATGGGTACCTCTGCTTCACATCTACCCCGATGCAAACATACCGGTATTACAGTTAAGCATCGATTGTAATAAAACGGCTGAGCAGCACTGGTTACTCGGCACTAAATTAGCCTACCTTAGAAAACAAGGTGTGATGATTTTAGGGTCCGGGAATATCGTACACAATCTATATAAATGGCGGGAATCTATCGCCGGTAAGGGTAGCCATCACTGGGCTGCCGAATTTGACAGCAAAATTGCTCAAGCTTTGGACCTACACGACAGCCAACAATTAATTCACTACCAACAACACGCACACGCCAATGATGCAGTACCGACGGCGGAGCACTATCTCCCTTTGCTGTATATCGCGGCAATGCGCCAGCCAACAGACAATCTTGTTCAATTTAGTTTAGCTGAGGACAGTCTGGAAGCTGCCAGCATGCGTTCTGTTCGTTACGGTGGTATCTAGCGCCTCGTCCTGGCTGATCTGCCCCATAGGTAGCGTTGGTCCTGTCGTAGTATCACCCGACAGGGAAAAGTAGTATTACGAGAACAATGCTGCCCCATCATCATTTTTCCCGATAACAGCTCCGGTCCGGTGATTTATGGTCTGACACCTCCCCCTCTAATTATAAGCGTCAGTGTTAAAGGGCAACCTCACAGGAAAAACAACGGCTGCCCGGCACAATAAACCGAGTAATTTACTATACCATTTCGCTAACAGACTGTAACATTCGCCCTATGATAGAAGGTCGTATAAAAATCATAATTGTCGCCATCTTCTGGCTGGCTATCCTTTCAGGCTGCCTGGTCTGGTTTATGGGCACCCAGGTACAAAGTGTGGCCATCGCAGGCGGTGAGAGGGGCAGTGAAACGTATATTCTTGCAGAAGCCATTGCCGAGGTATTTGGCCTCGTCCAACCTAATACCACTATTGAGGTTTTCGAAACCGGTGGCTCTTCAGAAAATGTCAGACTGTTAGAACAGGGCAAGGTCGATATTGCCACCATGCAAGCAGGTACTGAAGTCTTCGGAGGGGTCCATGCACTCGCCTCACTGTACTTTGACACCTATCAGCTGATTGTCCACAGTGACAGCGGCATCAACAATTTCCATGATCTTGAGGGACGACGAATTGCTATCCCTCCGCGCTCCAGTGGTCAGCACCAGGCATTCTGGGAACTGGCTAGATATTACGGCATCAACGAAAAAATCACCCTGGCTCTGCCAATGGCTGAAGATGCTGCTAATTTCGCCATGGTAATGAAACAAGTCGACGCGGTATTTCGAGTGCGCGCTCCAGGAAACAGCAGCATCCAAGAACTGGTTAGTGACTACCCCATGCATCTTGTTGCCATTCCCCATGCCCGCGCCATGGCCCTGGAAAACCCCGCCATCAGGCCCGGAGTAATCGCCGAGGGTGCCTATCGCGGGTTCCCCCCGTTACCGGCCACCGATACGGCCACCGCCATCGTTCCCCGCTTATTGGTTGCCAGTGATGACCTGGACCCAACCTTAGCCTACAACTTGACGAGGGCTCTGTTCGAGCATCGCTCCAACCTGGTGGCCAAAACTAATCTTGCCGGCTTTATACAACCGGTCACCGAGGACGGTCGCCTTAGCCTTCCCATACACCCCGGCGCGGCGCTGTACTACAATCGTGATAAACCCGGGTTTCTTGAAGCTAACGCACGCATCATCTCCGCCCTGCTCTACCCCACCGTTATTCTCAGTTCAGCCGCCATTGCACTGCGCTCCAACTGGTTGCGGCGCCGTCGGGTCAGAATGGGTGAAAGTAATCGTCGACTCATGACTATGGCTTTAAAAGCCCGGCATTCTGAAAATCCCGAAGAATTAATCGCTATCAACGACGAACTCATCGACATGCTGCGACAACTTGTGGAAGATCTCGACGCCGAGCGAGTAACACAAGATGAATTCGAACACTTTAGTTTCACTTGGCAGGCAGTTGATACCCTGGTGCGCGACAGGGTCTATATGCTAAAGGAGCTGGTACTCGCCAGAAATGAAGGAAGTGACCCCAGCCATGCAGGATAAACAAAGGACTCTGCGCTTCTGGCTCAGCGCCGCCCTGATTGTACTCATACTGGCTGTTGCTGCCGGCCTAACCGCCAATCGTTTTTATGTTAAACATGAAATTGAGGAATACGCAGGGAAATTCGCCCTGCTAAGCACGCTGCGACGCAATGCGCTGGAAAATTATTTCCATACGGCCTCCGCAGAAATACATTTCTGGACCCTTAACCAAAAACTACTACAATCCCAACGAGAAATTGTTGCCCTTTGGCAACATTACCATTCAACCGAGGGAGACTCCGCTGCGGCGTTACGCCAAGTATATATTACGGAAAACCCATATCCTGATGGACAACGGGGGGAATTCTTGGGGCCAGATCAACAAGGCATCTATATCGAATTTCATAAACAGTTCCACCCATTTGCCCGCCGCTTTGTTTCTGAACGAGGCTACTACGATATGTTTATGATTAGCCCGCAAGGCAATATTTTTTACAGCGTGGAAAAAGAAGATGATTTCGCCACCAATTTAAACCATGGACCCTATCGAGACACAGCCCTTGCCGAAGTTTTTCAGCAGGCTATCGCCGGGGCGGCGGACCAGAGTTTTGTCGCTTTTAGCGATATAGAAGCCTACCGCCCCAGCAATATGAATCCTGCGATGTTTATGGCGAGGGCTCTACTGAATAAACAGGGCGAACTACTGGGCGTGCTGGCCTTGCAACTCCCCATGAATCGGCTGCGAACAATCATGAACTTTACGGCGGGAATGGGAGAAAGCGGAGAAACTTATTTGGTCGGTGAAGACTTTTTTATGCGCAGTGACTCCCGCTTTAACGATACCAGCACAATTTTGAATACCCGGGTCGAAACCCAAACAGTTAAGAAAGCGCTCGCAGGCGAACAGGGCGTGGAATTCACCCCTGGCTACCGGGGCATTGAAGTGCTTAGCGCCTATGACAGCCTGGAAGTTAACGGTAAGCGCTGGGCAGTGATGGCGGAAATTGATAAACAGGAAGTCATGGCACAATTAGCCAGCCGCAGGCCCGGAATTATGGCCTTTGCCAGCTTTCTCTACGCACTGGCCATGTTTTCATTATGGTTTGTCAGCCCTGGCGACTGGAGCCAGCGGGGCAGTATTGCCAGTATCAGCTCCGGCAGTGATTTTGGTGATGGCGGCGCATAGGCTTGACTGGACACTCCCTCAATCGGCAGAACATATTATCGGGGAACCAATATCTCGGCGGGATTATTCACCAAGCCGGCATAAATGCCCTGCTGGGCCATCAAGGCTTGATGATTGCCGCGCTCCTGAATTTCACCATGGGTGAGTACTAGAATCTGGTCAGAGTGCTCGATGGTGCTCAGGCGATGAGCGATAGCAATAACGGTTTTCTCTTCAAATACATGATCGATGGCCTTTTGAATAAGTTGCTCGGTGACGGAGTCAACGGAACTGGTTGCCTCATCAAGCATCACCACTTCACTGCCGCCAGCGATGGCGCGGGCAAAGGCAATTAATTGTGCTTGGCCTGTTGAAAGATTTTTGCCACCGTTGCTGCATTGAAACTGATAAGTATCGGGTAGCTGTTCGATAAACTCATTGGCATAAACATATTGAGCGGCTTCGATAATGGCTTGTTCACTTATGTTCTCGCGACCGAGACCGATATTGAAAGCAATGCTGCTCTCAAATAAAAACACTTCTTGCTGCATTAGCGAAAAGAAACGGCGCACTTGTTTTTTCGGGATGGTAGAGAGCTCTATACCGTTCAAGCAAATAGAACCTTTATAGTCAGTATACGTTTTGGTAAGCAGGCGCAAGATGGTAGATTTTCCAGAGCCTGTAGTGCCGACCAAGGCGATCTTGTCACCCTTGTTTAGGGTGAAAGAAACCCCCTTTAATACATCAGGCCCTGTGGGGCTGTAACGAAACCATACCTGGTCAAATACTAACGATTCAAAGGCTTCAAGACCTGCTACGAAATTCTGATCGAGGTCTTCTTCAAGTGGCTGAGAAAAAACATCATCAATGTGTTGCAGCGCGGCTAAGGCGCGCTGGATCGAGGCTAGTTGGGATGTGAAATCTCGAATGGGTACAAATATCTTGTCCAACGTATTAATAAAGCCAATTAGTACCCCTACGCTGATAGTGGCAGCCAACACTTCACCCGAACCGTACCAAATAATCAACCCCATGCTGACAGTGGTTAGGCCTTCAATAATCGCATACAAGGCTGAGTCATACCAATTGGATTTACTCTGCGTATTGTAAAAGTCTTCGGTGAATTGACCATACTGCCGCTGAGCCTCGGCTTCGGCACTGTAAAGCTGAAGGGTTTTGATGCCGTTCAAACATTCCTGTAAAAATCCGGTGCTTTGCGATAATACTTGTCGCCCCTTAGCAAAGGCTCCGCGCATCAGTTTGCGCAGTTTTTCGGTAATGTAATAAATTAGCGGGCCAATCAATATCAATACAAGGGTGAGGCGCCAGCTAATCACCGCCAGAAATATGAGTAGCGCCACCGTAATCAACAGATCGCGAATCATACCCAATAGACCTTGAGCAAATGATTCGTTTATCGCTTCAAGATCTGTAGTCAGACGGGTCAGGGTAACGCCCATAGGGGTTTTATCAAAATAGCTGCGTGGAAAGTGCAATACCCGATCAAACATTACCGCGCGCAAATCTCTTATAGCCTGTTGAGCGGCTTTTTGCAGTGAGTAATTGTAAATGGCATCAGTAATATAATTGGCAAGCATTATCAGTAACAGTGCGCCCACCCACAGCATCAGGCCTTTATGATCACCTGGCAGCAATTGGTCGTCGATGATGCGCATAATCATCCATGGATACAGCACGCTGAACAGCACAGAAAAGGGAATAACCGCTGCGCCTAGCATGACGCCGCGGCGGTATGGCTTTAAAAAATGTAAAAAGCGCTTGATAAGCGGCCAGTCATATTGGGTTTTTGTAGGTGTGATTGACTGCTTGGCAGGAGCGGAAGTTTGGCGGTGCATTATTGATCACCTCCGGCTTGCTGTAGCTGGTAGGTTTCTCGGTAAAAATCCGATTGTTCCAGCAGCTCTTTATGGCTACCTTCGGCGATAATACTGCCATTGTCTAACACAATAATTCGATCAACTTTTTCCAGCACCGTGGCGCGGTGGCTGACAATCAAGGTGGCTTCGCTACGCAGCTGATTAAAGATTTGATCTAATAGATAGCGTTCGGTTTTATTGTCGACAGCGGAGAGTACATTATCCAAAATCATCAATTTGCAAGGGGTATACATGCCCCGAGCCAGACTGAGGCGCTGCTTTTGTCCGCCGGAGAGTAGGATGCCCTTTTCGCCGACCAATGTTTTTTCCTGCTCTGGAAATTTTTGTACTTCATTGTACATGTCGCCTTGTTTCAAAGCGCTGTCAAGCGACAGAGCGGCTGTGCTTTCTTTAGTGTTGACAGAACTTGAACCAAACAGGATATTATTCTCCACCGTATCAGAAAACAGGAACGGCTCTTGAGTAATAGTGCGTACGGCGCTGCGAACATCATTTTTCGATAGTGTGGTGACGTCGACACCATCAATAAATAATTGATCAGCCGCCACGTCGAGATAGCGATTTAAACAATTTACCAATGTTGTTTTTCCGGAGCCAACCTTACCAAGTACCCCAACGGTTTCACCAGGACGAATACTGAAGTTGATATCGTTTAGCGTGGGTTTGCTGTCGCCAGGATAACTATAAGTCAAATGTTGCAGACTAATGCCCTGCTGAAACAAAGTGTCACGTTGCTCTTCGTCCCAATGTTTGCGTTCTTGATCGGCCACGGGTTGATCGAGAATACGGCGCAGACTCTCTAAACTGACGATACTGGTCTGGAAGGCCGAAAATACCATGCCAAGAGAAATAAAGGGCATGGCTAGCAGCGTAGCATAGGATAGAAAGGTGGTCAGTTCACCGATACTTAAGTCAGAATTAATCAACGCGGTACCACCGATGGCAAGAATCATTACCTTCATAATGCGATCGGTATAGGTAATAATGGGCAAAATCAGCGTGCGAATTCTGGTCAGAATCAAGGAACGATCGAGAATAACCTGATTGTGTTGATCGAATTCCCCAGTTGCCCAGCCCTGTACTTGATAGGACTTAATCTCTTCAATCCCGGATAAGATCCCTATGGTCTGGCCGGATAGTGTTTGCAAGTCAGCCATACGTTTTCGAGTCATCAGGCGCATGCGCTTAATGGCCCGATGAGAAATATAAAAGGTCAATACCACAGGTATGACACAGTACAGCGTCAGTGAGGGGGATATCTGCCACATATGGTAGGGGGTAAGTGACAGCGCAAAGATGATATTAAAGGTTTGTAAAATAACGATGCCACATAAAGCACGTACACCATTGATGTCGTTGTTGACGATGGAAATCAGTTTGCCATTGTCGTGCTTATCAAAGAAATCCTTTTGCATCCGGGTGAGCTTGGCAAAGGCGTCATCCTTAAACTCACGCTCGATTGCTCGCCCAGGATTAAAGAATAAAATCCGTGAAACGGTACGTGTGAACACCATCAGCACTGCAAAGCCAACTACCATAATCACCTGGCTCATCAGTTGATTTTTATTGTCAGCGAGCTGACCGCTTAAGAGGTCAATACTGTTACCAATATGAATCGGGATACTGACCGCCAGCCAATTCGTAATAAAGATAAAGGCAATACCTGCCCCATAGCTGGCCTTGTGACGCCAGAGATAGGTGGAGAGAAATCGCAGGTTGCTCTGTTGGGCTGTGGTTGAAGTGGTACTGCTCAAAATAGTATTCAATGTTTTATGAGGTTAATGCCGGCCTGTAGGCTCGGCTATTATACGGGAAATTATCCTCTGTGGGTCAAATACATGAGGTAAGATTTCAAAGGTGCTTTATGCAGCAGAGCCGGTGTTTACGGGTCGTTACTTTTATCAATGTACCCTACATCAGCGAGCGGTTACTCAGAAAATTTCAGACTAGGCTTTCCCGTCTTTGGTGTTAGAGTAGCACTCGTATTTTGTCCAATATCGCGTGATTGTCACGATGCAGGCTTGGCATTGATGATATTAAACACGTACTGAGTACACCAACTCTAGGAGTTCTACATGTCAGCTACTGGCAGAGTTTTATTGGTTCGTCACGGGCAAACCTTTGCCAATATCGATAAGGTTTGGCACGGTCATACCGACACCGCCTTAACCCCGGAAGGTGAAGACCAGACCATTACCTTGGGCAAGTATTTTCATAATTACTTACCTCAAGTAGACGCGATTTACGCCAGTCCCTTACAACGCGCCCACAACACCGCCAAGCAAATTGCCCGAAATAGCGGCGCGGCAATTACACTAGATGAACGCTTAATGGAATTCGGCATTGGTGACTTTGAAGACATGGGTTTTGATGAGCTACACAAAACACATAACTTTTTTGAAAAGATGATGGCAGATGAACATCATCGTGCACCTAATGGCGAGTCTCGTTATGAAGTAGGTCAGCGCTTTGTTGAGGCCGTAGAAGAAAAAGCAGCCCAACATAATGACGAAAACATTGTCATCGTGGCCCACGGCATCGCCATTGGTTGTGGTTTAGCGCACTGGGCTCATCAAGACACAGCCAAGTGGGTAGATTATCGCTTAGGTAACACCTCGGTCAGCGAGGTGAATTTAGCCACGGGTGAAGTGATTTACTTTAACAAAAGTGAGCACATTTAGGCGTAATTTTTTTTGAGTGTCCGCTTATTTAAATGCCAGCTAGCAAGTGCTTAACTGGCAATACCCCAATAATTAAACCCGGCAATTTTTGGTGTACTGGGTAAATACATGCTCTCTAGACTGTCTACCGTAAAGCCGCCTAGCTGTAATAATTGGGGTATATCACGGTTTAGATTACAGCCGCCAAATAATACCTTCCACATTGGGTTTATCCGGTTCTGCCATTTATGCACGCCTGAATCTGGCGCCCGGCCGTGCTCACAAAATATCAGCTTGCCATTGGGCCTTAATACACGGCGCATACCCTCAAGTGCTGTTACTGGATCGGGTATGGTACAGAGGCTGTATGTCACTAGCACCGTATCTACGCTGTCATCTGCTAGCGGTATTTGCTCGCTCGGCAGACCTATAAACTCAACATCAAAGGGTAGATTTTCGGCCCGTTTGCCCGCTAGCTTCCACGAGCTTTCGGATGGATCTAGCCCAATGACTTTGTCTACTTTACTGGCATCGTAATAATCCAGATTAATACCCGTGCCAATGCCTATCTCTAGAATTGTGCCGCTGGCTAAGGGCACCACTTTTTCACGCTGTTTTAAAATCGGCTTAGTACCGCAAGCACAGTTGATAATATGCGGGACTACTTTGTCTTCATAAAAGCTCATAATTAAACCCCCAATTTATAACTATCGCATAAATTATACTCTTGCCTAATATACGAGCCAGCCAAGATAATCCTCCATATTAGAGACTAGGCACTAGTCATCTGTAATTTCTATACTGGGACCATCAGCCGGAGCCATAGCGTCCAAATCAGCAACCAGTTGTCTTGCGATTGCCAGGTAGATCTGGGACTCAGGACCTTCAGGGTCGGCAGCGACTGTGGGGTTGCCGCCATCCACCTGTTCTCTGATTGACAATTTCAAAGGTAAGGATCCAAGCAGTTTCACACCGTAGTCACTTGCCAGGCGCTCACCGCCACCTGATCCAAAAACATGTTCACGGTGACCACAGGCCACACAGTCGTGAAACGCCATGTTTTCAACAACGCCCAGCACTGGAATACCGACCTTGTTAAACATCTCGACGCCCTTAATGGCATCCTGTAAGGCAATATCCTGTGGTGTAGTCACAATTACCGCACCACTGACAGGCACTTGCTGGGATAAAGTCAGCTGTATATCACCAGTACCGGGCGGCATATCAACTATAAGATAATCCAAATCAGTCCATAAGGTCTGTCCCAGTAATTGCTGTAGCGCGCCACCGGCCATCGGACCGCGCCACACCATCGGTGTTTTATCAGTGATGAGATAACCCATCGACATCGTCTGAAGACCATGTGCCATAACGGGTAACAGGTATTTTTCGTCTTTTTGTTGTGGCCGCTGGCCGTCAGGAATACCCAACATGATGTTTTGGCTGGGTCCGTAGATGTCAGCATCAAGCAAACCGACTTTGGCACCCCCCGCCTGTAGCGCAAGAGCAAGATTAACCGCCGTAGTCGACTTGCCTACTCCACCCTTACCGGATGCAATAGCAATAATATGTTTAACGCCGGGTAATTCTATACTGCGAGATGCTTGCTGATTGGCCGGCATATTGTGCTCCTGAGACTATAAAAACAGCTACTATGCTAAACCCGACTAAACTAGTCAAGTTTGATTACTTTGGGCCTATTCCGCTTGCTCAATATCGCTATTCAAATAACGAAAGGGTTACCTGTCAGGCCAAGGACTCCCGAGCCCACTGTCTTTACCGCGGGTCAGCTACAAATAGACAACAAGATTCAATTCGTACAGTAAAATCATAGCTTTATTCGACAACGGACTAATGTAAAACCGGCAAAAAAAAGCTATAGTAGCGGCCGTTTTCCGATTCGCTGAAAAAGCCATTATGACTCAAGAAAAACGTGACATTTTAGTCACCAGCGCACTGCCCTATGCTAATGGTTCTCTGCATCTGGGCCATTTACTCGAAACCATTCAAACGGATATTTGGGTGCGCTATCAGAAATTACGCGGCCACCAATGTCGCTATGTCTGCGCTGACGATGCTCATGGCACCGCCATTATGCTCAAAGCCGAAGAACAGGGCATCAGCCCAGAGACGCTCATAGATCAGGTTAAATCAGAGCATTGCGCTGATTTGGACGGGTTTCTGATCGAATTCGACAATTACGGCTCTACTCACAGTGAGGAAAACAAACATTATTCTGAGCTGATCTATAACCGTCTAAACGACAATGGGCATATTGCCAGTAGAGAGATCAATCAGCTATTTGACCCGGAAAAAAACCTTTTCCTCGCTGACCGGTATATCAAGGGAACCTGTCCTAAATGTAAAACCGAGGATCAGTATGGCGACAACTGCGAAGCCTGCGGCGCCACCTACTCTCCAGCAGATTTGATCAATCCCCATTCCGCTTTATCAGGCGCAACCCCGATCGAAAAGGCCTCTACCCATTTCTTTTTCCGCCTGCCTGAATTCTCTGACATGCTAAAGGAATGGACAACCAGCGGCCGACTGCAAACTCAAATAGCCAACAAGCTCAATGAATGGCTGGAAGCCGGTTTGCAGGAATGGGATATTTCAAGAGATGCGCCCTACTTTGGTTTTGAAATCCCTGGCCAAGCGGATAAATATTTTTATGTTTGGCTGGACGCGCCTATTGGCTATATGGCCAGCTTTCAACAGCTCTGCGACCGTGAAGGGATTGAATTTGACGCCTACTGGGGGCCGGACAGTAAAGCGGAGCTCTACCATTTTATCGGTAAAGACATCATTAATTTCCATGGCCTTTTCTGGCCCGCGATGCTTGATTCTGCTGGTTACCGTAAACCCAGCGCTGTTTATGCTCATGGCTTCCTAACCGTCAACGGTAAAAAGATGTCCAAATCTCGGGGCACGTTTATTACCGCCCGTAACTATCTCGACCACCTTGATGCGGAATATTTGCGCTACTATTTTGCCTCGAAGCTTACCGCTAACGTCGATGATATTGACTTGAACCTAGAAGATTTTGTCGCCAAAGTTAATGCCGATTTGGTAGGCAAGGTAATCAATATAGCCAGCCGCAGTGCCAAGTTTATCACCAAGGGCAACAGCGGCATGTTAGCCGAGGTACTGGACGCGCCAGAGTTATGGCAGCAAGCTATAGACGCCGGTGAACTTATAGCGGATTACTACGAAAGCCGAGATTATAGTAAGGCTCTGCGCGAGGTGATGGCACTGGCGGATGCAACCAATGAATACTTTGATTCTCAGGAACCCTGGAAGCTGGCTAAGGATGAAAACACCAAGGCTAAAGCTATTGCAGTCTGCTCCCAGTGTATAAATCTATTCGCCGCCATCATGACGTACCTGAAGCCGATAATACCCATTACTGCGGAAAAAGCTGAACTGTTTCTAGGCCAGGAGTTACGTTGGGATAAACCCATTTCCCCCATGCTAGGCAAGATAATTAATCCGTTTAACGCCATGATGTCCCGTGTCGATGTCGATAAGGTTGCTCTGATGGTAGAGACTCAAAAAGAACAATTGGCGGCGAGCGCCAAACCCGCCCCGATACTCGATTCGGATATAGCCCCTATCGAGCCTGAAATAGAGTTTGATGATTTCGCCAAGATAGATTTGAGAATCGCCGAGATTGTTAATGCCGAATACGTAGACGGCGCCGACAAATTGCTGAAGCTGACATTAAATATTGGTACTGATTGCAGACAAGTATTTGCCGGCATTCGCAGCGCCTACGAACCTGCTCAGCTGGTCGGTAAGCTAACAGTCATGGTCGCCAACCTGAAACCGAGAAAAATGCGCTTTGGTATGTCCGAGGGCATGGTTTTAGCCGCGGGTCCCGGAGGCAAGGATTTGTGGCTGCTGGAACCACACGCAGGTGCCAAACCCGGCCTACGTATATCCTAACATCAGGCTAAACACTGCTGGCCTATCTTTTCGCGCATAATAAGCGGGTATTCGTTATTATGTGCCAGATCAATAAGGTATTTTTGGCAACAAGCAAACTAAACTAATGGTCATTAGTTTGCCGTTAATATGGCATTACAATATGAACCTTAAAGACAAACTGCAGAAGGTCTATTAAATGATCGCTGATTATTCGCTATTGCTAATCGGTGCTATTCTGGTCAACAACTTCGTTTTGGTTCAGTTTTTAGGGCTGTGCCCGTTTATGGGCGTGTCTAACAAACTCGAAACCGCCATGGGCATGTCTGCGGCTACTACTTTTGTATTAACCCTCGCCTCTATCTGCAGCTACCTCACTTATACATATCTATTAGAGCCACTAGGTCTGACTTACCTGCGCACAATCTCCTTTATATTGGTGATCGCAGTGGTTGTGCAGTTCACCGAGATGGTAGTGCGAAAGAGCAGTCCCATGCTGCACAAAGTACTAGGCGTGTTTTTGCCGCTAATTACCACTAACTGCGCGGTACTGGGTGTTGCCCTGTTAAACATTAACCAGCAACACAATTTTCTCGAATCTGCATTGTATGGCTTCGGCGCAGCAGTAGGTTTCTCTCTCGTACTGGTACTCTTTGCCGCAATGCGAGAACGCCTTTCAGTAGCCGATGTACCCGAAGTATTTAAAGGCCCTGCAATCGGCATGATAACTGCCGGATTAATGTCGCTGGCCTTTATGGGCTTCGCGGGCCTGGTATAGCGTATATGCTGGAATTCATCTCTCAACAGCCTTTACTGGCAGCACTGATCGTCTTAGTAGGTCTCGGCCTCGTATTTGGCGCGGTACTGGGTTTCGCCTCAGTGAAGTTTGCTACAGAAGGCGATCCTATAACTGACCAGATCAATGCCCTGCTGCCCCAGACACAATGTGGCCAATGCGGACACCCGGGTTGTCGTCCCTATGCGGAAGCCATCACCAATGGCGAAGCGATTAATCGCTGCCCGCCAGGTGGCGAGTCCACCATCGCGGAGCTTGCAAACCTACTGGACGTGGAAATTTTACCACTGGATGCCGAAGAGGGAGCTGGCGAAAAGCCAAAATCTGTCGCCTATATTCGCGAAGATGAATGCATTGGGTGTACCAAATGTATTCAGGCGTGCCCAATGGATGCCATTTTGGGCGCGGCCAAACATATGCATACCGTTATTGTCGATGAATGTACCGGTTGTGATCTGTGTGTTGAACCCTGCCCCGTAGATTGCATAGACATGATAGCGCTTCCCACCACGCTGCAAACTTGGGCTTGGGAATTACCCAGTGATAAATCCCACATTATTGCAACGGATGTTTCACATGGGGAAGCAGCATAATGCGCGCTGTATTTAACATCCCGGGCGGTATCCATCCGCCGGAAAACAAAGTTCAATCTACCGCTACTGCCATCCGGTCAGCCGGTATACCGGAGCTGCTGGTATTTCCCTTATCGCAACACATCGGCGCCCCGGCTAAGCCTATCGTTGAAGTAGGCAACAAAGTACTAAAAGGCCAGATGATCGCAGAGGCCAATGGATTTGTCTCAGTACCCGTTCACGCGTCGACCTCCGGCGAGGTGGTTGCCATCGGCGGGCACGTTTTACCCCATCCTTCCGGTATGAGCGGACCTTGTATTAGCATTAAAGCTGATGGCAAAGATCAATGGATCGAACATAAAGGAGTGCCCGACTACGAAGCCCTAGACAGACCTGCCCTACTCGATATCATTCGTAATGCAGGTATTGCCGGTATGGGCGGTGCGGGATTTCCCAGCGCGGTAAAGCTAAACCCTCGGCCAGATCAACCTATAAAAACTCTGATTATCAATGGCACCGAGTGTGAACCCTATATTACTGCCGATGATATGCTAATGCGCGAGCGTGCGGAACAAATTCTTGAGGGTGTAAAAGTACTACGGCATATCCTGACACCGACTGAAACCGTTATCGGTATTGAAGATAATAAAGCCGAAGCGCTAGCCATTATGCGCAATGCCGCTAAAGGTACAGGAATTGAGATCGTTGATTTCCCAACCAAATACCCCTCGGGCGGCGAAAAACAACTTATTACCATCATCACTGGCAAGGAAGTACCCAAAGGTAAACTTCCAGCCGACATTGGCGTCGTGGTACAGAATCTCGGAACAGCCACAGCGATTTACCGAGCAGTTGTTCATGGCGAGCCATTGATATCCAGAATAACCACCGTGACCGGTAAGGCAGTTGAACAGCAGCAGAATTTCGAAACCTTATTGGGCAGCCCGATAAGCCATCTCTTAACACTATCGAAATGGCGTCAAGACGTAGCTATTCGCCTGGTAATGGGCGGGCCGATGATGGGCTTCGCGCTGGAAGATGTTTCGATTCCAGTGGTTAAAACGACCAACTGTATATTAGTACCCAACGCAGAAGAGCTGCCAGAACCTGCCCCTGAGCAAGCCTGTATTCGATGCGGCATGTGCGCCGAGGCCTGCCCTGCATCGCTTTTACCTCAACAGTTATTCTGGTTTTCCCAGGGCAAAGAACTGGAAAAACTGCAGCAACACAACCTGGCTGACTGTATTGAATGCGGATGTTGCTCCTATGTATGCCCAAGTAATATCCCCCTGGTGCAATATTACCGGGCCTCCAAAGCGGCTATCCGCACCCATGACCAGGATTTGATTAAATCGGATCAGTCAAAAGCGCGCTTTGAAGCACGTCAGGAAAGACTTGAGCGAGAGGCTGAGGCAAAAGAAGCCAAACGCCAAGCTCGCGCCGAGGCAGCAAAAAAAGCCAAAGCCTCAGCCGCGACAAAACCTGGTGAGACAACCAGTACAACGGATAAAGACGCGATTATTCAGGCAGCTATTGCCCGCACTAAGGCGAAAAAATCCGAGCCCAGTACAGACCCGGTTCAAGCGGCTATCGAACGGGCACAGGCGAAACGTTCAGGAGCCCCCACTGCCGAAGAAACACCTGAAGCCAAGTTGGTAAAAATCGAGGGTCGATTAAAAAAGGCTCAGGAAAAATACCAGCAAGCAATCGAACAGGGTAGCGATAAGCTGGATGCCTTTAGCGCTGGAATTACAAAGCTTGAGCAGCAACTAGAATTAGCCAAAGCGGCAGTACCTGATACTTCAGAGCAGCAAGTAGAGGCCTCCACCAATACAGACAGCGCTACCGATGCGATTGCCCGAGCACAGGCTCAGCGCGCTGGTGGAGCAGCCAAAGATACACCAGAGCAAGCCATCACCAAGCTTAAGAAACGCCTTGGCGCAGCAAAAGATAAGCTGGCCACCGCGGAAAACGAAGATAATGCCAATATTGAGGCCTTCCGGGCGTCAGTATCGACATTGCAAGCGAAGCTGCAAAAGGCCGAGCAACAACTAACCAACGACAATGTGAGCTAGAGTATTATTATGGCCTTTCTACGCGTCACATCACCCCATGCACACTCGCCGACCGATACAGCGAGTGTGATGCGCCTTGTCCTGTATGCGTCTATTCCTGGAGTTCTTTGTCTCAGCTATTTTTTTGGTGCCGGTATTTTTGTCAACATTATTTGGGCCTGCCTGGTAGCCCTGGGCTGCGAAGCGTTGGTACTACGACTACGCGGCAGACAAATTGGACTATATTTAAAAGACTATAGCGCCATTGTCACTGCCGTATTACTTGCCATTGCCATACCTCCCTACGCTCCGTGGTGGGTATTAACGATTGGCGTCGCATTCGCGATTATTATTGGTAAGAACCTCTATGGTGGACTGGGAAGCAATCCGTTTAATCCCGCCATGGTGGGCTACGTTGTATTGCTTATCTCATTCCCCATTCAGATGACCTCATGGGGAGCGCCGATAAACACTATTGCCGACCAAGCTGCTGTGCCCGGCGTTCTAGACGCTTTGCGCTTAAACTTTGGCTTTATGAAAGAAGGTGTCGATGCCTTTACGATGGCCACTCCGCTCGACGTCTTGAAGCAAAATAAGGCATTAGAAGTTTCCGAACTTTGGCAACAAAAACCTCAATTCGGTTTGTTTGCCGGGCGAGGTTGGGAGTATGCCAACCTCTGGTTTGCTGTCGGCGGTTGCTACTTACTCTATCGTCGAATATTCACTTGGCACGCCCCCATCTCCATGCTATTGGCGCTGGGGTTTTGGGCAGCCCTATTTTATGACGGAGGTAGTTCGGCTTCCGGTGGTTCTCCAATGTTTCACTGGTTTAGCGGTGCGACCATGCTAGGTGCGTTTTTCATTGTTACCGACCCGGTTACTTCTGCTGTAAGTACACGCGGCAGGATGGTTTATGGCGCACTCATTGGCACACTACTGTATATCATTCGCTGTTGGGGAAACTACCCCGATGCCATTGCGTTTTCCGTTCTACTAGCAAATTTTGCCGCACCCTTTATCGACCACTATACGCAACCGCGTACCTATGGCCATAAAAAGGGAGGCCAATAGCATGCTGGGTAAAGCTATTGGTAAAAACAGTATTATTCTAGGCCTGTTTGCCGTTGTCACCACGTCAATGATTGCCCTGACCTATCTCAGTACTAAGGAGCAGATCATTGCGCAAGAGCGCGCAGCAAGGGCTAGAGCCCTATTGGAAATAGTTCCGATAGAACGCCATAATAACACCATGCTGGATGACACAGTAATGGTCGATTCTGAATTATTGGGCATAAAAGAGTCTGCCGAGGCATTTATTGCCCGCCAGGATGGCATACCGGTTGCGGTAATCATCCCTGCCACAGCGCCCGATGGTTATAGTGGTGAAATTCGCTTGATCGTCGGCATCAATATGAATGGCAGCATTGCCGGAGTGCGGGTGCTAACCCATAGCGAAACGCCCGGGCTTGGCGATAAGGTAGACTTGAAGAAGTCTGACTGGATCCTGGGCTTTAATAACAAATCTCTTACTAAGCCCGCTACAGATTTATGGAGCGTAAAAAAAGATAAGGGATATTTTGACCAGTTTACGGGAGCGACTATAACGCCCCGTGCGGTGACCAAAGCTGTTCACCGTGTATTATTATTCTTTGATGAGAATCAGGAATTACTGATAGACCACGCATCGCTCAAGCAGGAGTCTAACAACGATGGCTAATACAAAGTATAAGGAACTAAGCGTAAACGGCTTATGGAAAAACAACCCGGCCCTTGTACAGCTATTGGGGCTTTGCCCATTGTTAGCCGTGACGGGCTCGGTGGTGAATGCGTTGGGCCTCGGTCTGGCTACTATGATGGTACTAAGCTGCTCAAATATAGCCGTTTCACTAATTCGTAACCTGGTGAACGACGCGATACGACTGCCCGCATTTGTCATGATTATTGCAGCTTTCACGTCCTGTATTGAATTACTGATGAAGGCCTATGCTTACGAGCTATACGAAATACTCGGTATTTTCATTCCATTGATTATCACTAACTGCGCAATTCTTGGCAGAGCGGATGCCTTCGCCAGCAAAAATTCAGTAGCTGCCTCTGCTGTCGACGGTTTTATGATGGGTATGGGTTTCGCTCTGGTATTGGTGGTACTGGGTGGCATCCGCGAATTAATAGGTTCGGGCACGTTATTTGATAATATGGACTTATTATTTGGTGCCTCAGCGGCGTCTTGGGTAATTGGCCCTCCTGCGGGCTACCCAGGGTTTCTAGTGGTAATACTCCCTCCCGGCGCCTTTATTGTGACGGGCATGTTGATCGCGGGGAAAAATATTATTGATCGTGAATTAAAATCCAGAGCGGAAGCAAAAACAGATACCACCGAGGCCAGCTCAAGGCGAGTGAGGGTAACCGGGCATATTAGCTAAGGCTTAGTCCTCTAGCTCGTCCAACGGAATTATTGTCGCTACCAACTCATCCACGGTAGCGTCGTCCATGCCCTTGTCCTCACCCATACAGGTATAACTGACCAGAATAAATAAATCTTCTACCGCGACAAACCAGTCGCGACACCATTCTCCGTCTTCTTCGTACTCAAAGAGAAAGCCCTTTAGTACCCCTACTTTAACCGGTCTGCCAGATACACCAGAGGCAACCAATTCTTCAGCGAAACCCTTAACATCCGCTTCAGTCATTAGGCCTTCTTCACGTTTTAAGCAGCTAATTTCCAGAACACCGACGCCATCGACATCGCTCACCAAAACAACATCGTCTTCCTCCTCTGCCAACCATTCAGGAGGCAAAAGCATTGTCCAATCTTGGGTTTCAATAACATTCATTCTTGGTATTCCTTGTGCGGAAAATCGAGGCGCATTACCAACGCGTCTACAGCGCCGGCTGCCAGTTTGTAATAGGACTTTCGCACACCACAGCGACGAAAGCCCATAGATTCGTAAAGATGAATTGCCGGTATATTGGAATCCATGACTTCAAGTACGCAGAAACTCGCACCATCTTCTTTCTGTCGCTCAAGCCCGCGGGTTAAAAGACGACGAGCCAAACCCTTTCTATGTTGGCTGGTGTCTACAGCGATTGAAAGTAATTCTGCTTGATCCACTACTTGAGAAAACACTGCGACGGCGACAATCTCCGCTTTCTGAGTCAATACACTACAGTAATGGCCTGCCAGTAGGCTGTCTTTAAACTGACGTTCGTTCCAGGGGTTAGGCATCACCCTCTGTTCCAACTCAACCACATTTGGAACATCGCTTACAGACAGATCCCGTATAAGCATGTGCTGGTCGATCATCTTTACAGCAATACCTGTAACTCAGCCCATAGCTCTGCTTTTTGAGCTGGCCGGGTAAAAAGTTGCCCCAGACTGGGTGCACTAATTATGACAATTACCTCGTTTTTCGCTATCGCCGCGCCACATTGTCTCTGAGCCAAATCACCTAATAACACCAGAGCTTTCGGCTTACAGCGGGTCATTCGCTCGGACATAAAGCCCCCCAGCCACTCCTTAGCCTGATGGGTCCGACTTCGACCTGTTGGTGCTTTGGCTGGCGGCCAACTGAAATATTCCAACTGCGCACCCAAGTCCAAATGCGTATCCAGGCCTATCGCACGCACTACATCGTCCATAAACTGGCGCGCTGACTGTTCCCATACTGGGCTTAGCGGGCTAGCCTTTATCTCGCAAGCAAATACCAGAGACTGCTGGTAACTCACAACCATCAAATGAAACGACTCATCGACTTTGGCCTGCGGAGCGACCACTTCGGCCGAAATTACCTCGGGTGGAGTCGCTTTTAATACGCGATTTATGTTGCTCGCAGGAGTACTAATATCAATATCAGGGCGCTTCTGCCGAGTTTGCACCGATACCTGGACCGGCGGCTGGGCAACAGGCTCTACAGCTGCTGCACTGACAGGTACCAGCAAAACGTGAGGCAAAGCCTTGACGGCCAACGGCCTTCTCGCGAGATACCAGTCGATACCCATTTCACGTAGATAAGCCGCGTGACCTAGTGGGTCCATTTAGACTCCGTCATGCTGTGGGTGTGCACGCATTAACCCAGAGTCCAGCAAATTAAGAGCATCCAGATAAGCCATAACGGACGCAACAACAATATCTGTGTCAGCCCCCTGCCCATTCACAATCAATCCAGTGCTATCCTCAAGACGAACGGTGACTTCACCCTGAGAATCGGTACCATCGGTAATTGCGTTCACCGAATACAGTTTTAAACTGGTATTACTGTTCGCTAATTGCTCTATAGCCTTAAAGGCTGCATCTACCGGACCACTACCCTCCGAGCTTACAGTAGACGCCTGGCCATCGACGTTAATCACCAGCGTAGCATGTGGGAGCTGACCGGTTTTAGACAGTGCTTCGACTTCGTGGATGGTATATTTGGCGGGTTTATCGCCGGCTTTTATATTGGTCATCAAGGCCTGTAAATCTTCGTCAAAGACCTCGTGTTTTTTATCTGCCAAGGCCTTGAACCGCGTAAATACATCCATCAATTCTTCGTTGCTCTCAAAAACGAAGCCCAGACCCTCTAACCTCGCCCTCAATGCAGCACGACCGGAATGTTTACCCATTACCAGCTTGTTGGCGCTCCAGCCAACATCTTCAGCTCTCATGATTTCGTAGGTTTCCCGATGTTTCAGCACACCGTCTTGATGGATCCCCGACTCATGAGCAAAGGCATTTGCCCCAACGATCGCCTTATTAGGTTGTACCGGAAACCCGGTGATAGTTGAGACTAGTCTAGATGCAGGTACTATATGGCTCGGATCAATAGAGGTAGTCACCGGAAAAACATCCTGTCTGGTACGCACCGCCATGACTATTTCTTCTAGCGAGGCGTTACCAGCCCTCTCTCCCAGGCCATTGATGGTACATTCGACCTGCCTCGCACCGTACATAACCGCGGACAGGGAACTGGCGACGGCCAAACCCAGGTCATTATGACAATGAACAGAGAATATAGCCTTATCTGAGTTAGGAACCGCCTGCATAATACGGCCAATCATCTGTCCGTACTGAGCCGGCTCGGCATAACCCACGGTATCAGGCAGGTTGATTGTGCGCGCGCCAGCGTCAATAACAGCTTCAATAATACGGCAGAGAAAATCGAACTCTGAGCGGCTGGCATCCTCACAAGAGAACTCCACGTCGGCGACATTATTGCGGGCCAGCTTCACCGAGTGAACAGCGCGCTCGACGACGGCATCCGGCTCCATTCTCAGCTTATATTTCATATGAATGGGCGAAGTGGCAATAAAAGTATGAATACGACCAGAATTAGCCGAGCGAAGAGAATCTGCCGCGCGTAGTATATCGCTGTCATTGGCTCTCGCTAAACTACAGATGGTAGAGCCTTTGACCGCCTCGGCAACGGCCTTTACCGCATTAAAGTCGCCTTCACTGGCAATCGCGAAACCCGCCTCAATGACATCAACCTTCAGCTTTTCCAATACCTTGGCAATGCGCACCTTTTCATCGCAGGTCATGGAGGCGCCAGGGCTTTGCTCGCCATCGCGCAGGGTCGTATCAAATATAATCAGCCTATCTTTACTCATAGTTCCCTCCATCTCGCATTTGGTCAATTATGCCATTTGTTGGTGACGCAGTCATGCATACCGCCGCAATGAAATCCGCTAAAAACGGCCCTAGCCTCAATCGACAGGGCACTGCTATATCTAAACCCGTATTAGCCTGTTAAAAAGGTGGTCAATTATTGGCCTAGATCCCATTTATGACCTACGCTAGATCTATCTATCGGCCTGTTCCACTACTTTAGAGTAACGTAGTCTAATAAATTGTAAGTTACATGATTTACCTATAGCCTGAACGCAGGAAATCCTCAAGAGCTGAAACCTCAGAAGATACTAAAAAACATATAATGATAACTTTTTCAGCATTAACACATACTGGCCGAGTTCGCGAACACAATGAAGATTGTTATTCGGCGGACCCCGAATTGGGTCTGTGGCTAGTAGCTGACGGTATTGGAGGGCATGCGCGCGGAGAAGTTGCCAGCGATATCGTCAAAGAAACTATCGGGCGAGAATTTGCCGAGCACCACAACCTTCAGCTTGCCATCGAAAACGCTCATCTTGCCGTACTCAGTGAAATAGATAGACGACACGATGCCGCCAATATGGGAGCTACCGTGGTTGCACTAGTACTTAGTGAATCTCACTATCAAATAGCCTGGGTTGGTGACAGCAGAGCTTACCTGTGGGATAAAGAATTGGAGCAACTAAGCTCCGATCATACTTATGTCGCGTCATTGGTAGAAAACGGAGTTATCTCAAAAGAAGAAGCCCTCAGACACCCGGAGAGAAATGTAATAACACAGTCAATTGGCGTTTCGCGTGAGATGAAATTGTCTGTCAGTACAATAACTGGCAGATTACATGACGGCCAGCAATTGCTATTATGCAGCGATGGTTTGAGCGATGAAATATCAGATTCAGAAATTGCCCTTGAGCTGAGAAGAAATAGTCATCCGGAGGGTCAGGTAAACGCACTTTTAAAAGCTGCGCTGAAGGCAGGAGGAAAAGATAACATCACCATAATGGTGCTAGGGAAAAACGTACAAAACAAGACTCCCGATACCACACCGGATATAGACAGCACACTTGATATAAGTGAAGAATCCCGGCGACAGCCGGCGAAAACTAATAATTCAAAATTGATATGGATAGGCGGTAGCTGCTTAGCTCTAGCGGCACTAGCGGCTTGGGTATTGAAATTATAGAGGCAGGACAAGATAGTGGATATTTTAGGCAAGACTGTAAATCGGTACGAGATCACCGATGCCATCGGTTCAGGGGCAATGGCAGACGTATATAAAGCATATGACCCCGATATAGATCGGTCAGTCGCATTAAAAATACTCAAAGACGAACACTGTGTTGATGAAGAACATATCAACCGTTTCCTTCGCGAAGGCAAAGCCGCAGGCGCATTGACCCACCCAAATATTGTGACTGTACATGATGTCGGTAAAATCGACGACACGCCTTACATTATGATGGAGCTACTGGATGGTCAGGATTTAGGCCAACTGCTCCAGATGGGAACCAAATTCAGTGTTATTAGCGTTATAAAAATTGGCATGCAACTCGCCAGCGCGCTCAACTATGCACATGACAGAGGTGTCGTTCATCGAGACGTCAAACCAGATAACATCGTCATCGGCACCGATGGTGAAACAGTCAAAATTGCCGATTTCGGAATCGCTCATATGTCCATCGATGCCGAGAGCAATAAGACGCAGGCAGGGATGATTCTGGGAACACCCAGATATATGTCACCGGAGCAGGCCACCGGAGAAGACATAGACGGACGCTCAGACCTATTTTCCACAGGTGTCATATTGTACGAATTACTCACCCAGCGTAAGGCGTTTGACGCAGACTCCATGCCTACACTTATTATGCAAGTGGTGCAAAAGCAACCTACGCCTATCAGAACCCTGGCTGGCGATGTACCTGAGGGTTTACAAGCAATAGTTAATCGCCTATTAAACAAAAAGCCAGCCAAAAGATTTCAGACCGGCAATGAACTCTATGAAGCGCTCGACAAGGAACTCCGAATACTGCAGGAAGAAGAGGAAGAACGCAGCTACATACCGTTAGAAGTAAAATGGACCGCTATTATGGGTGCTGTTATTGCCATTGCCATGGCTTTCAGTTCTGTTCTGGTGTTCAAGGCTCAGAGCAATGCCTTACTTCTACAAGCGATGGACTCCGGCATTTCACTTTCAAAATTTGTGGCTGTACAAACCGCCATGCCGGTTCTAGGCGAGGACTGGATAACACTCGATTCGATGGTAATCGATGCCTCTAACAGAGGCGCCTTTAAGTACCTGGTAATATCAGATCATGCAGATGTAGTCCGAAGTGCAACGGACCGATCGCTAGTCGGAAAAAAATGGGAATCCGAAAGCGTATTTGAGGAAATATATCAAAAAGGTAGCGCAACAGTTTCCTCGGTAGACCCGGAGTCGGATTCTAATATCGCGAACTATAATTTGCCTATACTATTTAAGGACACAGAAATAGGTCGTCTAAACGTTGGACTGGATGAATCCCGATTAGTCGATGCTCTGGACACCACTAAACGCATGATGATTATTCTTGCCTTAGCGATTATTTTATCGGTGCTCATAGTATTTTATACCTTCAATAAAAACATCGCCAAAAACCTACGACTGATCACCCGCACCATCAGGATCTTTGATCAAGAAAACAAAGACGCCAGAGTGTCCAAGAAACGAAGTGATGAATTCGGCGATCTATTTAGTTCATTTAATAATATGGCCAGCAACATACAATCGGCACTCGACCCGCTTGACTCCTCTCAAGATGATTTTGTTCTACCGGAGTCGTTATCTGACGAATCAGAGGTAGTAGAGGATAAGACTATCGTCAGGGTGAATACATGAAGCAGAAAAAGCGGTTATTCTCCACTCTATCGTCAATGCTAATAGGATGTATTTTCTTTGTCTATTCTGGAGACAATACACTTCAAGCTGCCTCTAGCAAAGACTTCAATATTCTAGCCAAAGATAGTAAATTCGCCATAGTCAGACTTAAAGAAACGCAAAGCTACTCCGACTTGGCTGATTTTTTTATGGGTGATGCAAAGTCCAGCTGGCAAATACTCGAATTAAATGGACCTGAAGGCAGCACCGGACAAGTAGTCGCGGTTCCCCTCAGCCCAGTCAATCAAGGCTCCATCTATACCAACGGCTATCGAACCATCCCTATCCTCTGCTACCATCAATTCACTGCTGAGGACACGACCACGCAGAGGCTCGAAGTATCGGCCAAAGAATTTGACAAGCAAATGCAGTACTTAAAATCCAATGATTTTACAGTTCTCAAGTTCAGTGATCTTGAAGACATATACGATGGAAGGCGACCTATTCCCGATAAAGCTGTGGTCATAACCATAGATGATGGTTATAAATCCGTGTATGACGTTGCTTTCCCTATACTCCAGAAGTACAACATACACTCGACATTATTTGCCTATACAGACTTTATGGGAGGTTCTTCGGCACTCAGCTGGCAACAATTAAAGAGCATTCGCGAAAGCGGCATTATGGATATTCAGTCTCACTCCAAAACTCATGCTAGCCTTTCCAAGCTACCCAGTGACACCAACAACAAAGAATACAACTCTCGATTACACCAGGAGATTGAAATATCTGCCCGGGCCTTCGAGAAACGCTTGGGTTTTGAACCGATTTACTTTGCTTTTCCTTATGGTAACAGTAGTGACAAAGCCACTGACATGCTAAAAAAGAACAACTACAAATTAGCCGCTACGGTCACTAGAGGTGACAATGGAACCTTCGTGGATCCCTTCCTCTTGCACCGGACCATGATTTACGATAATCACGACATGAATCAATTCAAAAAATTCGTCACTAACTTTAAAGCGAAAAACCTCAAATGATGGCGATACAATACCGCACTATTCTCTTTGCTTTAGTCGTAATGGTACTTCAGGCCTGTTCCACCCTCCCCTCAAATCAAGAGGCCGGAGCTAGCTTTATAGAAGAGCATAAGGCGAAGGCAATAACAGCACAAAACAATCAACAAATCGCCCAAGCACTTATTCACTGGCAGATCATCGTTGCTCTGGATCCGGCGGACAACCAAGCCAACACTGCGATAAAAACACTGCAAGCTGATATTGACACACAATCTTCGTCTTTCTATAGCAAGGGGCGGTCGTCCCAGCGCGCCGGTAATGAGCAGCAGGCAAAAACGTGGTATTTAAAAACATTGTCGCTAGACCCTTCTCATGAAGAAGCAATGACACAATTGAAATCCATCCAGTCAAAGATAGACCGAAAAATCCAGGACGCCAAAAGTGACAAGGAAAACTCTGCGTATTTAGCTAAGTCGGGTGTTAACGACAATTACGAAGAGTGGCAGATACTACTTCAAAAAGGGCAATATCAGGACATTATTGACGCTGCACGCGATGTTCAGAATTTGCAAAGCAAGCCTAAGTTAACTGAAGTTGTATATATCTCACACATAAAACTTGCCGACCTATTAATTAAGAAGGGCCAGTTGGAGAAGGCACTGATAGAGCTCAATTCAGCCAAGAGTTTTCAGCCAGCCGGTGACACCAGCCTGGATAAAACGATTTCAATAACCAATAAGACGCTTGGGGATAGATATTACTCAGAAGGAACCCAGCTCATAAAACTGGATTTGGACAAAGCGATAGCGTCCTTCCAAAAAGCCCTGATCTACTCACCCAATAACACCCAAGCACAGAGCCAACTCGACAAAGCACAAAAAATGCAGGAAAACCTGAAAAAAATAGAAAGGATGAACGCTAAATAATACAACGAATCAAATTACGTGTCCGTTGACGAAGTATCAATAAACATCGTCTTATTAAGGGTCGCACTTTCATCACGGGATCTTAAGAAAGTCTCAGTAAAACGGAAAACGATATCGTGAAATTGTAGTGCATCATTGTGATGTATTATTTGCTTGCCTTCTACCTTTTCACCATTAATAAAAGTACCGTTTGCTGAACCCAAATCCTCGACCAATAATTCTCCATCTGAATTCAAATCGAGTCGAATATGCTGCCTCGATATATGGGGACTCATGACGGTGAGGTCACAATCCAGAGAGCGCCCAAGTATTAAAGCTCGGGAAATACCGTAACTCAATCCTTCCAGCGGGCCGGATTCCGCCGAAATAACCCAATTATAACGCGGCACGTCCGCGCCCTTGTTAAAGTATTTGTTACCACCTGATTGACGTGAATCATCAATAGGCTCGAGGTTATTCAGAACCCGACGCTCTACAAACGAGGATGTTCGGACAATCCCGTGTGGCGTAATTTGATAGAACCAGGCGAGTACGAAGGTAACCGGAAATCCGCCGATGGCGGCGAATAGTAACCAGCGTGAGCCGATATCAGGATCATAACCCAAAGCCGGGAATACAATATCACCGACCTGTAGCCCACCCCAGCACACCAGCACATACAACATGCAGGTATTTAAAACATTCCGCCGCTTTACCTCTCTTGAAAAAGATACTATACGATCACGCAAACTCTTCACCTATAATTCTGAATTCTTCCATTTTTTATAATGACAGCACATACCACCTATTTAAGTGCTGAAAGCTTTTCTTTTAACTCAATAGCTTGTGCCCGGTATATACGTGCATTTGTGTGCTCAGAGTCTATAACCAAAACCTTATCCCATAGCACGATGGCCCGGTCTAGATCCTGCGCCCTAAAAGCTTTTGAGGCTTGTCGATGATACTTGTCAGTCAACTCTTTTTCCAGCTGCATATACGCTTCCTGCGCATCGCCATTATTTGAATCTGCTGCAATACTATCCTGGTAGGCCTCCAGAGCCAGATCAGGCTTTTTCGACACTAGCAGAAGCTCGCCAGCGAAAGCATACCGCAGAGAAGCCAATTGGGGGTCTGTTGATAGAATATCATTCGCACTAGACAGGTATGCCTCAATTGCTTTTGGACGTTGATCAGCCGGCACTGTGCCCTGCGCTTCGATGGCAGCCACTATTGATTCCGGGTCGCTAGATTCCGCTGAGTGTATTATCTCAGAAGCGTCCTCCTCAGCTTGAGCCATATTTTCGTTAGAGTCGTCCACATCCGCACGTTTACTAGCCTCTGCAACTGCATCCTTGGCAAAGGATGTCAGGGGGATTTTGACCACATCACCAATATTAATGTCATTTGGGCTGGCAATATCATTATATTTGGCCAAAGCATAAAACTGGAATACGCTGCCTTGATACTTTTTGGACAAGGTCGACAACGACTCGCCTGACTCAAGTGTTACTTCGAAAAATTCTTCAGGATAGTACTCATTAGAAGTCATATCTATTTGCAGAATCAAATCATTGACGATATCACTCTTAGGGCGTTCCACCTGATAAGCCAGAAGCTCCGCTTTCGCTTGCTGATACTCACCTTTTTCAAGATACCCTAAGGCCTTTTTAAAGCGCTGCTGTAAGCTTAGACCTTGCTCTGCTACATATTCTATAGCCGGCTCGGATTGTTCGTCGACCACGGCCGTACTTGATTCATTTGGTACCTGGCCTGGGCTTTCACAAGCTGAGAGAGCCAAAATAAAGAAACCAAACGATATAACCCCACAACACTTAAGCGCTGTATTCACTGAACTTCTCCATCTGTGTCTAAATGACATCCTGTTTCTCTCAATATTACGATGAGTTACGATATGATAAATGCACCGTTTTAATGCAGCCTTCGATAAAACAACACCAACGCGAAGCTTATGGAACAATTTGGCCAGACACCGACCTACCAAGCCCATGCCCACCAAAGTAAATATAGACCATATTCAAAAAAATGGGTCCATAATGACAAAAGTATCCAATAGGACCTATACTAGCTACCTTTAGTGGCCATATTGCCACATAGGTATGTTTTTTGTTTGAAAATTATGGCCATTGGCAGTAAATTCTTTTAACCTAAAAAAACTTCTACTAATCACCACTTATTGGTAATAATGCTATGAATTTATCCGACTTTAATATAATTAAGAAAATTTTTGGTGACAATGTAGTCACTCCTGAGGAGCAAGCTAGCCTTTTCAATGAAGTTTCGCTAATGACTCTGGCAAGGGCTACCAGCGCCGACACACACACTGAACAGGTTGAAGTCGTCGAGGTACAAGAGGAGCTGCGAAAACTGACTGGCCAGACCTTCACCACCGCCGAGATCCGCGTTGCTGCCCAATCTGAACTCTTCGAAGAAACCCCTCTTGATAAATTTCTCTCGAAAGCAGGCAAGAAGCTTGAAGTTCTCGACAGGGTCCGCGTTGTGACCGCGCTGGCGCATATAATTCACGCAGATGGCGAATCTCGAGATAGTGAGAAAACGTATTTTGACGCTGTAGCAAAAGCCCTCGGTATCCCTGTAGACATCGCGGCTGAAATTAGAGCAGGTCTATAGCACGACGTAGACTAATACGCCGGAGTCAGGCTTAGCTTGAATCCGGCGGATGTTATTGCCGCACCCCAAATTGCTTACCCAAAAATAGATACGAATGCCCTACCAGACTTCGCTGCTCTAAGTGGGTAAAGCCTGCACGCTGATAAAAGACGCTATTTCTCGAATCCGGGGAGGTCACTACGTGAACACCCGGTATTGAGTCTGCTCGTAGTTTCTCACAATAAGTTTCCATCAAATAGCTACCCAACCCACGGTTTCTAGCCTCAGATGAGAGGTTGAGATGTAAATGCGCGGGGTAATCTGCAAACATATCGTTAAAAATAGCGTAACTGGGCACCCGATATCTGTAGAAGTCCAATGCACCTTCACTTTGTGCGGTACCCATTAAGTACCCTTGTACCTCCCCTGCCTCTTTTAATAAAAGAACATCGGAGTCCCCACCGACATCTAGATAGTATCCGGTCCAGGTCTCGTAAAAAGCCTTCTTTTCCTTCTCATCAGAGAATTCCTGTCGATTACTGGCTTCGAAGAATATAGCTTTCAGCGATTCCAGATCATCCGCACCTATCTCTATTGCTCCCTGATAAAATTCTACCTGAACCATCTGCCCTGCTCGTTTTACAAACCAATTCACTCTATCATAGACTACATATGCCCCAAAATAAGATCAGAGGCAGTAACAGTACTGTAAACTATTTTTGATAAACCACTCTGCTAATGTTCATCTCCTATAGGCAATCGTATGTTCAGAATAAGTATCCTCACTTTATGTATGTCTCTGGCCAGCACCAGCAGCGCTGCTCTGACGGCAGCCGTCCTGGAGTCAGGAATATTTGAAAAAAGTGAACGTAGCAGTGAGGATGTACTCATCCAGGGGAAAGAAACCGTTAAGTCTGAAAAGATAGTACCCGGGCTTATCGGGCAGAAATTTGGTGTTAGATTTACACTATCAGACCCTGTTAAGACAGACCATGAAGTAACATTTCTCTATCTCACCCCAGGAATAGTACACCCGGATGGCAGCCGACATGACAAATACGAGGTAAGTAAAATCCTTTCTTCGTCGACACCTTCCCACGCTATAGCCTTTGAATTTACTGACAGATGGGAAATTCGTTTTGGCACTTGGGAAATGTTTGTTTTCGAGGGTGATCGATTGTTGTTACGTGAGCGTTTTGAGGTTGTGGTGCCTGAAGATGTACTTCGATAGCTAAACACGAGGCGAATTTATCATGGCTACTACGGGCGCCTGGATAAATTTTGGTCTGGGCGTTTTTGGTTGTGGTTTTGGTTGTACGTTGTAGGTTGGTTTGAGCTGATGACCTAGTGTGATCAGAAGCGGTGTTGGCGGAGTTGGTAGCGCTGTAGTTGAGTTCTGCGCTGATGACCTACATTGATCAGAAGCGTTGCTTCTGCCCCTGCGGGCAGCGTCGCTACGCTCCTCGTCCAAACCCGTTCTTGCAGAACAGGGGTTTGTCACATGGGCCCGGTGTAGTTGAGAGAAGATCAGCGGGCTATAAATAAAAAAAAGGGTCATCCTAATGGATGACCCTTTTTCTTTATTTAGAAGCCTGACGATGACCTACTCTCACATGGGGAAACCCCACACTACCATCG
>JBALVY010000004.1:0-337634 GCA_036960375.1 Pseudomonadales bacterium | reverse complement strand
GAATTCTGCGCAGCACAATACCTATTTTCCCGCCCCACTCGTAGTCAATGCGTACATCTTTTAACTGCGGGTAAACTTTCTGCATGCGCGGCAATATAAACGACTTGATACTGGCGGGATCGCGGCCGGAGTAGTTGCAGGCACCACCATAGAGTAGCCGTCTATCAGCCGATAGGCGATAGTAGTCTACAACTTCATTAACATCACACACCGCGGCGTCGAGAGGATTGATTTCATTGGCAAGCTCTTCCGACAGCGGTTCCGTAGCGATCATATAACTGCCCGCTGGGAACACCAGATTGGAAAGGTGTTTTGGCTCAAGGTGGCTGTAGGCGTTACCGGCCAGCACTACCGAATCTGCATGAATACAACCCTTAGCGGTTTTTACTTTCGGTCTTACTCCGTGCTCGATATCAATGATCGGTGACTGCTCAAAAATTTTCACACCAAGATTATGCGCCGCTCGTGCCTCTCCAATACACAGGTTTAAGGGGTGAACATGGCCATCCCGATAACACATAAAACCGCCGTGAAAGGCCTGTGTGCCCAACATCGCGCAGGTTTTTTCGCGGTCCCAGATTTCATACTTATGGCCAGTATTGTGCAGCTCCCGCTCAGCAGCGTATTCTTCAAAATAGCGAACTTGGCTCGGTTTGGGCGCGACTTCAAGGAAGCCATCCTTAAGATCACACTGGATATTGTATTTCGCAACCCGCTCACGAATGATGTCATTACCGCGCCAACGCAGATCCTGCACCATATCGGCAACACCTTCACCGTGCTGTTTGCGAATCTTATCCAAACCGCTCATGCCATTGATAAGCTGGCCACCGTTACGACCGGAGGCACCCCAACCGATTCGATTAGCCTCAACAATGGCCACAGAATAACCCCGCTCAGCTAGGCTTAGCGCGGTAGAAACTCCCGTAAAGCCGCCGCCTACAACACAAACATCAACGGATTTTTCACCTTCAAGTACAGGGTAATCCGTGACTTCATTGACGGTGGCCGCGTAGTAGGAGCCGGTATGCTCCTGCTTTTGATCAGCTTTGTTCATCTCTACCTCTTCGCTTCAGACTGAGAAGCACTGTTACTATTCATTATACTTATTTCCTCTAAACCCAAAACATCTTCTGCTCAGCGAGAGCGTAGCACGCAGCGCAACCAGACAGCTATGGGCCTATAGGCAAAGAATTCAGTGGCTGCTCACTAGGGTATATTCCATACAAAACAATTCAATAAGAACAAAGGAGATGACGATGACAAACAGCACGGCTAATACTAGCGGGACCGCCAATGATTTCGATCGCTGGCAATCTATTGCTGTCGGGATATTCCTGGCTCTGGCCGGATACACGGTGATGGTGAGTGTTCCCGTTCTCAGTACGGCTCTGGTCACCCATGTTGGTTTCTCAGAGGAACAGGTTGGAAGAATTTGGGGGGCTGACATGCTCGGCTTCTCCATCGGCGCACTGATTGCTGCCTATTTAGTCGGGCGGATGAACAGGCGGCACCTGATTTTTATTGGAGCGGCTGTGACCATTGGTGCCAATGTCTTGTGTATGATACTCAGCGACTATGAGGTCCTCTACGCGCTTCGCGTGATCGCGGGTATCGGTAGCGGTCTGATTACGGCGGTTGGAGTGGTGACATTGGGAGGTACGACGAATCCAGTCATGGCTTACAATTTAGAGCTTGTCGGTTTTGCCTTTTCCACCGCCTTTGAGATGCGATTTATACCAACACTTACAATGGATGGAATCTACCTGTTTTTCATGGTCTTGGCAGTTGCTTGCGCTCTGCTCGCTTTCTGGATACCAGCCAGACCTCTCAATGCAGAGCAACTCGCGCAGCAAGAACAAAAGCAACAAAAGGGTGAGAATTGGAAGGTCCCAAAAATCTTACCGATGGTTTGCCTGATGGCCATATGCTTCACCTATATCAATATTGGTGGCTATTTTACCTATATTGAGCTGGCGGCTCTGGCTGAAGGTATTTCTCAGGACTGGACGGGTGATGTGCTGACATGGGGGTCGTTCTTGTCAATAGCGGGTTGTGTTTTTGCTTATTTCTGTCAGCGCTTTGGTTTGTTCAAACCACTGTTTTCAGCTCTCATAATGATGGCAGGCCTTGTCATGATGCTCAGTGCCGGGATCACCGATCTGACTTTGGTGATCAGTGTATTTGCCTTCATGATGCTGTGGACCTTTGTCGATGTTTACCAGTCCGCGATGATTGCACATATGGATAGGACAGGGTCGATGGTTTCCTTACTACCCTGCGTTCAAGGTTTTGGGCAATTTGTCGGCCCCAATATCGCCGCATCAATACTCGGTGCGGGCCTGGGATATGGCGTTATGTTTGTTGTTAGTGGCAGCATGGCCCTGGTCGCCCTGGCTTTATACTTTGGTGTCTTCCTCTATATGCACCGACGAAAGGCTGCGTTAAGTAGTACGGGTGAGCAGCTTGCTAATTAATTTTAGCCATCAATCCGTACCCCGGAGCAAAAGCCGATGAGTAAAATAACAAGAAGAGACTTCGTCAATGGGACTTTAATGGGGGCCGGGGCTTCCTTGCTACCGTTTAAAGTTTCCGGTCAAGCGGCAATGGCTGCACTCCAGCCATCGTATTATCCGCCGGCGCTTACTGGACTTCGCGGCAGCCACCCCGGGTCAAACGATCATGCCCATAGTAGAGCATGGTCGGGCAAAACGGATTGGGGCTCAACTAGCGATTTACAAGAAACCTACGACCTGGTGGTTGTCGGGGGCGGTATCAGCGGATTGGCAGCAGCATATTTCTACCAGCAAGAGCACGGCGCCAATACAAAAATACTCATCCTTGATAACCATGACGATTTTGGTGGTCATGCCAAAAGGAATGAACATACCATTGATGGCGATACACGGTTGGGCTACGGCGGCTCAGAGTCTTTAGAAGGTACAAGAGAATTCAATGAAATCTTACTTAATCTCTTAGCGGATATAGGCATTGACCTGGACCGTTTTAAAACGGCCTATGACGCCGATTTCTATAAAAGACATGGTTTAGGGGCCGCCATGTATTTTAACAAAAAAGTGTTTGGCGAGGACAAAGTCGTCAAACACCCCTTTTGTGACTATCCCGGCTTTGTAGAAGGACTTTTACGCCCAACACTATCGTTCGAAGAAGCTGTTAAGCAGACCCCCTTGAGCGAGACAGGCAAAGAACAGTTGCTACGGGTGTTAAAGGCCAGTCAGCATGACTTGAAGCTGCCCAAAGAGGAGTTGCCAGCGTATATACAGACGCACTCCTACTTCGATTATCTCAAAAATACCTTGGGGGTTGACGACCCAGACGTATTAAGAATGGCCAGGCATTCTTCCGTAGATTATACCGAGGGTGGGACTGATGTATTAAGCTTAGGCGATGTTTTGGCAAGCGGGGCACTGGGTTCAGATCCTTTAGTATCGTGGAAGGATGCACTCGGTGAAGACGATTATCAGAAATACATTAATAAGGAAGGCGGTACCTATAGTGTAGAAGACCCCTTTATTCATCACTTTCCTGATGGCAATGCCTCCATTACGCGGCTGTTGGTGAAAAAAATGATTCCCGACGTCGCGCCGGGGGTCAATGCCGAAGAGCTTATCTTATCCAGGTTCAATTATGCCGAATTAGACAAATCCAGCAATCCTGTTCGTATTCGATTGAACAGCACCGTGGTGAATGTACAGCACGCAGGCGATCCCGAAAGTTCGAACGAGGTCTTGGTAAACTACATCCATGACAACAAATCCTATCAGGTTAAAGGCAAGGGCGTTGTGATGGCCTGTTACAACATGATTATTCCTCACATTGTGCCAGACCTACCCCACGAACAAGATGCTGCCTTGAGAGCCCTCAATAAAGTGCCATTGCAAATCTCCACCGTCGGCGTGAGAAACTGGAGAGCTATGAAAGAAATGGGAATGGCGTTTGCCATGTGCCCGGGGAATATGCACCAGGCCGTGGGCATGGATTTCCCGGTAAGTATGGGCGGCTATGAGTATACCAAGAGCCCCGATGACCCCTGTATTCTTCACATGAGATCCGCTCCCCATGGAGAGACCATTGGTGCACCAGTGATAGAACAATTTCGTGAGGCAAGATACAGAATGCTCGACCTAACATTTGATGATTATGAAGTAGAAATCAGAGAGCATTTAAGCGGTATGTTCCCGAAGGAGCTGTTTAATTTCGATAGAGACGTTGCGAGTATTTCTGTTAATCGATGGGCCCATGGTTACTCCTATGGCGACCCGGGTCCTATTGGGCGACAAGCCTTCGGCCGGATTACCATTGCCAATAGCGATGCCAACAATGTATCGCTAGTGCAAAGTGCAATAGGCCAAGCCTACCGCGCCGTCAAGGAATTGAAATGACGGTTGGCAAACGACATTCCCTGTTGGAACGTCATCATTGCCTGTCTACTGACTTTCATGTCTGAATCATTGGCTTTAACGCGCAGTAATTCTGCAAATGCGATTGATCTATTAAGCCGGTTTTCAGTTGTGGATGCGACACAGTACCAGCCGTACTTCCGATATTCGAACGAAGCAAAAATCGTTGGTATCGAAATTTACGCTGTTGGCAACGAAACTACGACAGCTCGCTACACCGATGAAGTACTGACTTGGAAACAGGTCAACAACATTTTGAAGATCACCACGGCTGACGGCTATGAAGCCATATCCGGTGTAGATACCTATTCCCAGAGCGAATTCAGCGAACAACACTTTATGGAATTGAAGAGTGTCACCGCCGATCTTCTGGGGCTTCAAACACTGGACCCTGTCGAGGTCAGGGCATTTCTTTTGCAGACGCAACCTGAATTGAGTAATGAAGTGAGCGCGAGTATCGACATCGCCCTGTGGGATTTAGCAGCACGAAAAGCGGGCCTGCCACTGCATGAATTACTGGGCTCCAAACGTGATTCGATTGAGCCTTACGCGAGCCTTCCTTTTTATTCCACCCTGCCCGAATATCTTGCAGCGGTTAAAACATACGCCAAACTCGGCTTCAAGACGTTTAAATTTCACGTTTGGGGCCAGATGAAAAAAGACGCGAAGCTCATAGAAGAGATCACTCAGACCTTCGCAGACACAGCCTACAAATTCATGATCGATTTCGAAGGTGCCTATGAGCTTGATGAAGCTCTCAAGCTCGGTCGGATGGCTGATGCACGGTTATTTGTCTCCTTGGAGGCGCTCATTGATGACAGACATCTGGCGCAATACGCAAAGCTTAGAAGCGCGCTCGCCATGACGATTATTCCGGCCGGCTACAATATCTATTCCGCTGAATTTATTCACCAAGGTATCGAGAAGAAGGCCTGGGATGCCGGTAGGTTCGACCTCACGGTAGTTGGTGGAATCTCGCAGGCACTCGAGCTCATGATCATTGCCAATGAGGCCGCACTGCCCATCGATATTCAAAGCTGGGGCCACTCGCTAGCCCAGGCTGCTAACCTCCACCTGATGCTGGCCAATGAGCGTAGCAAGTATTTCGAAGCGCCAATGCCCAAGTCTGCTTTTGAATTTGGAATGAAGAACCCTAACTTGCTCAATCAAGGGAAAGCCGTTGCGCCGTCAGGGCCTGGTCTGGGCATAGTAGTTGACTGGGATAGGCTGGGCGCAGCAGATTTCTACCGATCCTCGAAGTAGAGCACGGCGACGATTTAGTTCAGAGCGAAAATCACTGGACTGCTACAGCCGTTTACCAGGCCTTAACATTTCAACGTGGGGAATACCGTCTTCATCGTAGGGCTCTGAGACTGATTGAAAGCCAAAACCGGCATAGAATCTCAGCAAATATTGTTGCGCTGAAAGTCTCACAGCTTGATTGGGATACTCTTTTTCGATGTACATAAGAGCTGTTTCCATTAACTGTTTTCCCAGACCCGTGCCTCGAGCTTGCTCTATAGTAAGCACCCTGCCGATGGCGGGTTCCATGTATTTAATGCCTGGGTATATCACACGTAAATAGCCGAGTATTTTATCCGCGCTATTATCGCTTTTATGCCGTGCTAACAGGTGCCAGGCATTCTGGTCCAAGCCGTCGACATCCAGATAGACACAGTTTTGCTCGACAGCAAAAACCTCCTGACGAATCCTTAACATCTGATACAGCTGGTCTTTGGTCATTGCTTCGAAAGTAAGCCATTGCCAGTCAATCATATTTTCTTTCCCCATTGTGTAGCTTTAATCTGGCTTTACGCACAGAATAAAGTTTGCTGGAGGGCAACCTCACCTTTCATATCACTGACCCGAAAAACGCTTAAAAATATCCACACATCGCTGATCTTCCTGAAGCCCAATCTTGTATGCTTTAACCGCAGCAGGTTTAAAATCAGAAAACCCCACCACGGCCTTCTCGAGCCTCGCAACGCTCATTTCATTACAACTGGCAGGCAACAAATCCGTCGCAAAGGTATCGAGTGCCAGCTCGCTCGCCTGCTCATTAAGCTGAGCGGTTGTTGTCAACAGCATTTCAGCAAAGGGCTCCAGCATTGCTCGCTGATCCGACGGAAAAATGGCTTCGGTGGCATAAACGATTTCCGAGTATTTATAGCGTTTTCCTTTATCATCATCACCAGTCTCCCCGTCATAAAGTAGTGACTGAACAATAGTATTCAACCATTTTTCTTTAAGCGCCCGGTCCGGTCTGGACACTTCAGCCTGAATCGCCATTTTAACACCTAGATCGGAGGGGTCTCGTTTTACTTCTGCCGCCAAAAACTCCACGTAACGACCGTAGTGATAATGATTCAAGCTTACAGTCAGCGCCCAGCGTTTATCTTGATCGATATCTAATCCATCGACAATCAATTCACCCGTCAACAAGGCTTCAACTTTTTTCAAACCAGAGCTTGTATGGGTAGTTGAATATACAAGCTCAAACCATTGTTCTTGTATATCCCCACCCGGTTTGCTGGCATGCAACTGCTGCCACGCCAGTGTTTCAACAGTCTCGCGCAACTGAGCAAGTCTCGGCACAAGCGCTGTATCTAGCGCTGGCTGCCCCTGGAATACTGCCAGGTAATCGTAAGCTTTCAATAACGATTCGGTCACCAGTAGGACAACATTTCTATCTTTTTCTGCAGCAATATTATCAATAACAAATTCAATATAGGCATCCAGGGGTAATCGCGCAGCCCGCGCGCTCTCCCAGAGGTGTTGCCAGAGCATCATACGCATACCTGATTGCGGGAAGGCATTTATATGTTGCTGCACAGTAGCAAAGGATTTTTTATCGAGCCGAACGGCGGTATAGGCCCAGTCGCCGACATTGGGATAAACCAGCGCAGGGCAAGGCTGGCCAACCGCCTCTTCGATCACCGTGCTCGCTCCACTATAGGTAATTGGTATCAGTTTTTGCAATTGCATCTTTTCTTTTTGCAACTGATAAAGACCGATTTGCACACGCTGTTGGCGCAAGGTGGGCCACTCCTTGGGTGCAGTTTGCAACAATATCAATTCATTCAGCAAACCTTGCTCACAAGTATAAGACAGCTCAACCGTGTTTAAGCCTGTTTTAAACAGCCATTGCTGCTGCCATTCACCCAGATCCTTATTCGCCGCCGTTGCTAACGCCCCGACAAAATCATCCAGCGAGGTATTTTGATAGGCGTACTTTTTTAAGTACTGCCGCACACCCTCGCGAAATACATCCTCCCCCAAATAGTGAGACAGCTGTTTTAATACCGATGCACCCTTGCCGTAGGTAATGCCATCAAAATTGGTAAATGCATCAGCGGTAGTCGCTACCGGTAATTCAATGGCGTGGGTCGTAGCCTGTTGATCGGCTTCATAGGCCCACAGCTTGGTGGTGGCATAAAAGGTATCCCAGGTATCTTCAAAATCACTGGCTTTTTCCAACTGCAGGTTTGCCATATAGGTTGCGAAGCTTTCGTTCAACCACAAGCCATTCCACCAGTCCATAGTGACCAGGTTGCCAAACCACATATGGGCCATTTCATGGGCAATCACATTGGCCAGGCGCAGGCGCTGGGCCGTCGTTTTTTCGCCACGGCTAACATAGCGCTCGGCAAAGGTTACCGCTGCAACATTTTCCATCGCCCCGCCGTTAAAATCGGGCACGATGAGTTGATCATATTTTACAAAGGGGTAAGGTAATGCGAAATAATCATTAAAAAATTCAAAGCTTTGTTTAGTTGGGGCAAACCAGTCGTCGGTTTTAACGTATTGAGCCATTGCACTGCGAGCAAATAATCGCAGGGGAATATCCCCTGCCCTTTCTTCCCAAACATGATAAGGGCCAGCATGCAGGGCAAACACATAGGACGATATTTCGAGGCTTTCAGGAAAAATCCAGTGCCGGGTTTTTGATGCCACATTTTTAACATTCGACTGCTCACGCATAACCGAAACGACTTGCCAATGGCTGGGCGCAATAACATCTAATACATAGCGGGCCTTAATATTGGGTTGGTCAAAATGGGGGAAAAGTCTGTTGGCCTCGTAAGGTTCAAAGTTAGTATACAAATATACCTCGCCGTTTTCCGGGTCCTTAAAGCGATGTATACCTGCGCCATCGGTATTATAAGCGTGAGAATAATTCACTGTTAAGGTATTTTTTCCCGCTGCAAACAGTGTCGGTGCCAGCGAAATAAAGCTGTCGTTATAGTCCCAGGGAACCACTTCTCCGTTAATGCTCACGCTGTTAACGACACCATCATTAAAATCGACCGTAAGCGGTGCGGCATTACTGCTGGCCAGGTCAAAGTTAATATCGATACTGCCGAAAAAGGCGCTGGATTGCGCGTCCAGTACAACCGACAGGCGATAATTGACATTGCTAAGCTGTTGCTTTCGCATTGCGGCGTACTCAACACTGAGCACCGTGTTGTTGTCACGCGCCAGCGGCTGCGCGGCACTAAGACCATTTGAGGATTCTTCGCCACAGCCTTGAATTAAGTACAGAGCCGCCGACATGACTAAAAACCGGACTACTTGGATCACGCTCATAAAGCCTTATTCCGTACCTTGTCTGGTGATATATGGCGAATAATAATTTGCCTCCGCCCTGCGCTAAAGCTCGAATGCATAGGATGAAATATTTGCATAGTGCCTACGGGCCCGGAGCACCGGTATCTTTTTCAATCGATGTTTCATGGTCTTCTACAACTTGCCACAAGGGTACGTCTACCCATGTATCATCAAGATAGAACTTCTCGGGCTCTTCCTCTTTTGGGTCTACGATCAGATTGTAAATCGATGGGTAGGCCATATTTAGGACCGCATAACTATCCTCATCAATTTCCTTCAGAAGCATTTTCCAATTACGCCATTTCACACCAAAAAGCTCATTGCCGATGTAAATGATGACGGATTCCCTGGCAGATTTATCCGACTTAGCCATCAAGAATTCCGATTGATCAACACCATCGAGTATTCTATCTTGCGGGATGTCGCCGCCGACAAAATTTGCCAGCGTGGGGAATATGTCTATCAAATGGACAATGTCATTTGATACTTGCCGAGCCGGGATTTTCCCAGGATAGCGAATCAGAAAAGGCACACGCAATGAGCCTTCATAGGGTGAAAACATGGTTCCTCGCCAGGGGCCAGTGAAGCCAAACGATCTTTTTATGCCTTCGCGCCCATTGTCGGAAGTAAATATAAAAATGGTATTGTCTTTGAGTCCCAGTTCATCAACTGTATCCAGGAGCTCGCCCACATAGGCGTCGGTTTGCGCCAGTACGTCAGCAAAACTGCCATTTCCGGTTTTACCTTTAAAGTCGGGGTGGGCGTCGACCGGTTCGTGGGTCTGTGTATAGGGCAGATAGGCGAAAAATGGCTGCTTGGTTTTAGCCTTGCGCTTGATAAAATCGATGGCGTGATCGGTGATTTCCCTATCGATGGTAGCTCGCTTGGCTCGGTCATAAACTTCGTGCTTTTTGGGTTTCTGGTTTCGCTTCGCCGTCATGACACGGGTGAATTTGACGCCCGCGTCCTCCTGAAAACTATCGCTATCTGGCCAGAAGGCTTGGTCTGATGAATTAGGAATTCCATACCACTCATCGAAACCCTGGTCCGTAGGGTAACGGCCCTCAGCGTCCCCCAAATGCCATTTTCCGAACATGCCCGTCGCATAACCGGTATCTGACAACATCTCAGCCAAGGTAATTTCCCACTGGGTGATGCCGTACCATATACCTCTAGGTGGGCCATCTGGCCGTTGCCGGGTGCGAATCCCATAACGACCGGTCATTAACGCTGAGCGCGACGGAGTGCACTCTGCTTCAACATTGAAATTGGTTAGCTGGAATCCTTCAGTGGCGATGCTATCGATATTGGGGGTTGCTGCCCCCCGCAAGACGCCGCCGCCATAAACGCCAACTTCACCGTAACCGAAATTATCCATTACAACTAGAATGACATTGGGCTTATTTTCATTTTTCGGAGCAGCCGCAGCTAGTGAAAATGACAAAGTAAGCCCTAACAGTACAGCGAGGCTTCTCATTTTTCGAATATACTTGAACATGGTGATCTCCGTAATTCTACCCTGTAATGATTACACACAGGAAAGTCATAAAACATCTTAGCCTATAAGGAAGTAGGATCGAGTCAAATAGTCTCAGGTTTCCCCATGCTTATCACGACAATCCCTAATCTAGGTTCAGCTTCAACTCTACGATGAGCTTCGGCGGCCGGTAGGACTGTCGCGATTGATGCTCCTTGCTATAGCTTATAGTGGGCGTAGGCTGCACCCACCTTGCCTGCACTATTAAAATGAAATACCTCTGCAGACAGACCCCGAACACCCTTGTAAATTATTGTAACGCTGCCAGCACCGACCAGGACATGCAGTTTTTCGAAATACAAATCAGGATACTTAACCAGAGCCTTTGACCAATACACTCGAATTATATCTTTCCCTTTTAGAGTTCCAGATGGTTCGCCCATTGCTTCTACTATCACAGGTGAGGACATTTCAAAATCATCGGTATAATGCGACAAAATACTTTCCAGGTCATGAGAATTCCATGCCTCGATCCAATGGTCCGCAAATTTAGTCGCTTGTTCGATGTTCATATTGCCCTATAACGTTTCACAGCAGCCGCGCCGCAACCAAGTAATGAAATGGACACCATCTTATCTTGGTAGGGTAAAAAAACAACTAACATAAAGGAAACACCCTCAAGGCCGTACTTGAAAACGACCCCATAGTACAAACTCAGAAAGCAAGATCAAAAAACCACTGGGTGCTAGGTGAATTATAAAACTCCAAAATTACAGCGGTTTGGTCGCACATAAAAATGCGATCGATTAGAAATTGGGTTAAGTTAAACGGTCCCAAATCGTCTGAAGACGTACAGTTTCTTAGATCTCCCCACGCTATCAATAATTTTAGTGTTGCTCTAGGCATACACCCTCCTTACATATAACACTGCGTTAACCGGCAGCTTGGTAGGCGAGAAGCGGCGGAAAATCTGTCCAGTGGATGCCGCGTGTTTTTGCAGCTGTAAAGACGGCCGAACGTATTGTTATGCGTTTTTATTTGATTGTTTAATTTGCCCATTTCGTAGCACCAAATAGAGTGGAAAACCCACAGCCACACCTGGGAACACGGCTAGCACTAAACACACCCAGCCATGCTTGCATGCATCAGTTGGCATTATTTCCATTTTTTTATGGCCGCAGTCAGGACATGTAATTGTTGATTCTAAGACTAAGTCTGACATTGCGGTGCCTTTGCCAATTTAATGATGTCTAGTAAAGAAACAACAAGCATTAGAATATGACCGGCGTAAAATAAATATGTGCTTCAGCCGTATAGCTACTGTAATGTACCTTATGCTGAAACCAGTTAATTACATTGCTAACAGGTGTAATACGAGCGAATAATGGTAGTAGTGTATTTATGAATAAGCCTTCGTAGCCCGATAAAAACCTGAAATGATAGCGCCACCGGTTCCGAACTTTTCTATAACTCTTGCGATAATGTTCATATATTAATTCGCATAACGCCAAAAACGGCAGTGCGTAGCATCCGTCTGCCTTTTCTTGTTATGTGTTTCTTCACCTCAGCATGGCATCTAACTGATCAACTATTTCAGCCCAGTCAGCGTCTTCGTCTTTCATCTGTTTCAAAAAAGAAGCTTGCGAGGGATTCCAGAAATCTGCTTTGTGTAACATCACATTGTCTGGCAAGGGGCTGTTTCTATTGATGAAAGTATCAACTGCTTCGTCTGTACTTTCTAGTCCGAGTTGATCAAATAACGAGACTATAGAATGAATAGGTGTCTCCATTATTCCCTCCTTCTATAAGATTCCCGCAATTAGTGGAGCGGGATAAACACATAACAGTAAACTCTAAAGCCCGAGGTTCGATAACGCGAAAGTGGCAAGTTACAGAGGTTTCCGTGCATCCTTACTTATTCGCCAACTTTCTGCCTCTTGAGCATAGTGGCTATCCCATAAAAATCAAGGTCTTAGGGCGTTAACTTCCAAATTTTTAAGCAAAAGGTTGCTAAATCCGACTACAGACCATCTGATGATGACCGGACAAATCAAGAAGTAAAACGCTGAATCAGGTTCGAGAGTTGTCCAATCGCTTTAACTGGGCAATTATCCCAGGCCAGACATCAGGAGTTGTTTGGTAAGGAGCATAAATACTGAGCCTGTTGGCCATGCTGCCGTACTTATCCCATAACTGCTGCGCTATTGTCTCAGGTGGTCCGCATACCGCAAACGCCTCAACAAATTCGTCGCTGACCATATTACCCATTTCTTCCCATTTACCCGCCTTGGACAAACGGTTCAAGGTCGGTTGCAAGTCTGCTAAACCCACGGCCTCCATAGGTGGACGATAAGCCGGTGTTGAGCCATAAAAACCTAACAAACCTTTGACGGTATTTTTTGCAGCCAGATATTCTTCTTCTGTATTGCCAGTAATACAGATTGCCGAAATAGATAAAAGAAAATCTTCTCTACTGCGCCCACTCTCGGCTAGCGCCGAGGTGATCACCGGCATTTGGGTTTCCTGCAGGAATGGCATGGTATGAAAGGGATGGACAATTAAACCGTCAGCCACTTCGCCTGCCACGCGGGTCATCCTCGGGCCGACCGCGCCTAATAATATTGGTGGAATACCGTAAGGATTGGGTCCGGCATTAAACATAGGTGTCATTAAACTGTGTTGGTAATACTTGCCCTGAAAATTAAGCTCTGAGCCATTTTGGAAACAATCAAAAAAAGCCTTGGTAGCTTGAATCAATTCCTTCATACGCGGTGCTGGAGGGCTAAAAGGGATGCCAAAGCGTCGCTCAATATGGGCCTTTACCTGCGAGCCCAAACCCAAATAGAACTTGCCCCTGGACAATTTCTGCAGGTCCCAGGCCTGATAGGCCAAGTGCAAGGGGTTGCGAGGGAAACCGACCGCAATCGCAGTAGAAATATCCAATTCGGACTCAGCCTGAGAGGCCAGTACCAAAGGAAAAAAGGGATCCGTATTGCCCTCCAGGGTATATACGCCATCGTAACCGATATCTTTCATGCGAGTTGCTTCTGTTGTCGCATTGTCTACCGTGGCGTAAAAAGGCCCGTCAATCTTCATATAACACTCCATGTATGGCTCTATATAGATACAAATGTTATCTTCGCACAATATTGGCTAAACAGTTCACTACGGCTTTGTTAGAATAGCCGACAATAACTTAAATAATGGAGATTAATGTGCGCCTGCTTACTATATTGACGGTCTTGTTTTTGTCAGCCTGCAGTACTACCAACACACCCAATGCCACAGTCTTCCCCTATCAACTGGGAGATGAGCCAGACAAGCTCAAAGAAATAAAAAATGTCATTATTGGCTCGCATAATTATGGCAAGCCAAGTCGCTCCTACCTGGACGACCACGAAGCCAAAGTAGACAGACATATCGTGAAATATCTGGAAGCCAACGGATTTACAGTACTCGACAGCGCCATCTACAAAGAGAGTTACGCCGAGGCCATTCGAGAGCATGGCAATCCCTACGACGAAACCACCGGTCGTATTGACTCCAATACCCGCCAAAGAGTGCTGGTGGATATGCGTCAAAAGATGGAAGACCACGGTGGTATCGATGCCATCATCTTTACCGACCTGCTTGAGCGGCAAGTCATGTTTACTAGTGGGCAAAAACGCGTAGCGCGCTGGGATGGCGTCAGCCGCCCTCCCCGCACCCAGGGCCCGGGTTCGGGCGTGACCGCAGACTTTAATTGGGCCAAGTTTGTCGATGCCGTATCAATTGCTATTTATGTCTTCAGTATTGAGGGTAAACCGGTGTTTTATAGCGTCGGCGGCATGAGCCTCACAGAGTCCGTCGATACCAAGGGTACTGCTAAATTCGCCCGTTCCAAAAGTGTACTCAGTAGCGACAGCCAGATAGAAGAAGGCATAAAGCTTGCCTTCCACCCGTTTATCCCGCTAGAAAACTATCCTGAAAAGCCATAGTCCTGCCTTAGTAGCGCCAGTGATTCCGATAGGACTTGCTGGCGCCTCTTCTCTTCTAACATAGCTTTGATACGCGGCCTGGCCTTTGCCAGTGTCATAGTTTTGCCCGGGCTTACATCATTGATCTTAACCAGATGATAACCGTAAGATGATTGCAGCGGCTCGCTCCAATTTCCCAGCGGTAATGTAGTTAAGTAAAAATAAAAGCCATCACCAAAGTAGCGATCACTCTCTAGCTCGGCGATACCCGTCATGGGATTTCCCGCCCAATAGGGCCCAGCCACACCCAATTCTACCTTGCCCGAGTTCAAAACCTGTACTGAGTCGTCTGAGAAATACCGGTGCTCAAAACTGTAGCGATCAGCCGTACGAAAGTCAGCCGAGTGTGCTCGATAATAGGTTTCAAGCTCATCACGCCCTATTGGGGAGACATCCTGAGCTTGTAGCAATCGTTGCTCCATAAGATGTACCAGTCTGCGCTGTATTACCGGGTCGGATCTTAACAAGTCCTCGTCTGCATCCTGAAATACCGGGCCAGACGAAGGCGCTAAAAACTCGTTCAATTGAAGAAGTCTTTCGTTAATAACGGAATCTTGTTGGTGAAGCCCTAGAAACCGGGCCTCTGCAGCCAAAGACAATTCATTTTCAGCCTGCTGTTGTAACAGCGATAGCTGCAGCCCATCGGGACGTTTACCTGTTTCACGAAGAAACTGCTGCTCCAATATCTCCGATGCTGGCACTGACACCTGCTCGCGACCAGCAACAATGTCCGCGCTATTAAAAATCCAATACGCCAGACCACCTAACAACAGTATAACGACCCGCATGACTACTGCGCGCCCGCAAGCTCAGGTGAATACCAGATGGGAGAACTCCAGCCTCTCTCTTGAATACTTTTACGATGATCAACACTACAGCAACCTTGTAAACCCTCATCTACCGCATCGGGGTTTGAACAATCGACCTGGTTGGCGACACAAATATGCTGACTCCAACGACAACTGGGGTTTTCGACTACCCGGGCGTAATACCAGGATTTTTCTGTGCTGGAAAACTCCTCATCAACCCATGTTGTGCATAGCTGATTAAAACCTTCGCCGTAAGTTTCACAGGTATTGGTATCAACACCAGCCCCATTGTTGGCATCACCCGCCACATCGATCACTTTTTGATGTGTTTTTCCATCCTGATCCAGCCAGCCCTTAATAATCTGGACTCTTTGCAGCGGCATACCTGCACGCTTGGCTGTGCCTGCGTCTTTCGCCGCCATCACCGCAAAACGAGGAGCCTCACCTTCTGCCATGCCCGGTAGGTCAGCGCCCATAGTCACACCGTTAGCATAACCGGTGGCTGCAAAATTCTCGCTGGAACACATATCTTGCGGGATGTCTTTGCCTGCATAAAACCGCATCAGCATACGAGGGCCACTGGTACCGTAGGCCTCTCGCCGACGCATCGCCGAAAATAAGGATTCTCGATTATTCTGTTCCGCCCATAAAACGGCTAAGCCGCCCGGGTTATATTCCAGATCGTCCGTAAGACCTTGCGTGGCACCCTCTTCTGCAGGAGCGCCCGCTCCCCCATGACCGGGAAAATCGCGTTCATCGACCAAGCCTGGCGTCCCCAAATGGGTATCGGTACTGCCAATAAACCCCCATTTGAAAGGGTTAACCCCTATACGTGTTTCTTGCTCCAGCCCTGTATTCATCACTTCGCGTAAAAAACCATCGGTAACCGCAGGTATATTGTCGGCGTTGGGCTGGAATTTATCTCTAAAGGTTTTGTAGGGCAGCTGCTCAAAGGCACAAAGCTCGTCGGCCATATAGCCTGCGCCAAAGAAACATTCGGAGCTTCCTTTGTGCTGCATCACCTCTACCAGCCGCTCCAGCCGATTACGCTGAGCAGCATCTTCTGCGCTTATGGGATTCCCGTTATTACGTACCGTCTGAAACATCAGACCGCCACTGATATTTGAATTGTGCGGGATAATGATGGCGTCACAACCTGTGTCGGCATTAATACATTCTTCATCCAATTGATCCCACAATTGTTCCGCCGTGGGGCCATTGATAGCGCTAATCGGAAATTGGGGCACAGAAGTATTACGAAAGATAATATTGCGATGCAGGTTCTCGGTATTCTCCCCGACTCCCGTCCATTCGTAGCCCACAAAGCTGGTAAAGCTACAATCACTTGTGCGGTCATAGGCAGCCTCTGCGGCTTCCTGCATTTCTTGCCACGGCGCCAACCCAGCCTGCCGACAAAGCTCGCCATCTTCCCCGCAAAAACCCAGACGCTCGCCTACGGAGGCATAATAGTTAAACAAATAGAATGCACCGCGCGGCCACCAGCGATAAACCAGACACTGCCAGGAGCCGTGTCCTTCCATTCCCTCGGTATTGCAGATGTTGACCTCACCGAATAACTCGGCATGGTCGGTTACTACGGCAAAATCCAAAGCTCTGCCAATATTGACCTCACGTAGCGCCTTGCCTTCATCTGTCCACGGTTGAATACCGATCGTAGTGCCACGGGCAAAGTCGTAAGCTTCTATGGGTCTTGTACGAGTATCCTGGGTACTGGCGTCCAAAGAATACCGAGTATGGACATGAGTATCGCCGAAGAAAGGGCTACGATCCGCATTGAAGAAAGCGCAAGGCGGTTCGATCGTCGCAGAAGTATCTACATCAACGGCGAAAGAGAATCCAGAAGTCAGACAGGCAAAAAATAGCACGCAGAGAAAAGAGACAGATCGAATATACATGCTAAATAGCCACCCAAAATCAAAGAAGCCCATTCTGACACATGCCAAAATGGGCCGTCATTAACATCGGGTTAGGAGATAGCTATCTCCAGCCGGGCAACATATCAGGATCCCGGACGGCTATTGCGCAGGCAGAGCCCACCCAACCACCATTTAGTTTCACAGTCATAAACCAGACGGCCACGCTCACCGTGCATCCAGTCGAGGGATTTCTCCAGCCCAGGTGGCGGCATACCAGGCGCGGCGTGATCCTGCAGCTCCTCTAATGGAATGGGATACGTTGCCCAGTCTTTGGGTGCGCGCCAACCCGGCGGTGGCACCAGGGTCGAACGCGTGCCATTAATTGGGTACAAAGCACGCCAGTCACGAATACGCTCAGACAGATCAGCCACCACTTTAGGGTTCTGCTGAGCCAAATTATTGTATTCGTAGGGATCTTCGCTAATTTTAAACAAGCGATTAGTCACTGTGATACTCAACTGATCCTGGTCGACAACTTGTACTAATTTCCACTCGTCGTTAAAGATCGTCAGGTTAAAATGACCGTATATCGGCGTTTCGGAGGCAAAAAATACATAGTCCTTGCGTGGCATCTTTTTCCCATCGCTGATGGCAGCCCACATATCTTTACCGTCAAGTTGAAAAGTATTTTGAGGCTTCACTCCTGCAGCGGCAGCCAGGGTTGGAAAAATATCCATGGCCGTCATAATCTGGTCCATTTTTTCGCCTCCGGGAATACGACCAGGCCAACGCATCAAAGACACAACACGAATACCACCCTCGTAGGTATCGCCCTTACCACCACGCAGTGGAGCATTGTTAGCTCCACCCACAGAATAAGCGGCGCCACCGTTGTCGCTGAAAAACAATACGATGGTTTCCTCGGCAATACCTTCGGCATCCAGAGTATCCAAAACCTGCCCTATAGCCTGATCCATACCGTCTACCACGGCTGCGTACATAGGCCGCGCGCTGGGCTGCATCATCAATTTGGCCATCTTGCGCGTATCATCTGTGTCGGGGCTACGTGCCGGAGGCAAGTCTGTTTCAATATCTTTGTATTTGTCCTGCAACTCCTGTGGCGCATCAAGCGGCGTATGCGGAGCTATAAACGGCATATATAGGAAGAAGGGTTTGTCGTGATCGCGCTCGCGAATATAACGGGATACTTCATCCGCCAGTAGAAAGGTTTCATAGCCTTGGTCATCAATGGATACGCCATTACGCTGAAAATCCTTGCCTCCCTGATTAGCAAAAGGCGGATAAAAACCTACCTCTGTTTGCAGGTGACCGTAAAAATACTCAAAACCGCGATTATTGGGGTGATAGGTTGCTTGAGCGTGGCCCAGGTGCCACTTACCTACCATGGCCGTCTGATATCCGGCGCTTTCGAAGCTCTGCGGCATAAAGTGTTCGTCGGGATGTACCCCAGTGTTTGCCCACGGCCAAATAACACCATAAGCGACGCCTAAACGCATCGGGTTACGTCCTGTCATCATCGCTGCACGCGTTGGTGAACATATTGGTGTGGTATAAAAACGCGACAGTTCCATTCCCTGAGCTGCAAGACGATCCAGCGAGGGCGTATCAATATCGCCATCGTGAAAACCCACATCTGACCAGCCTAGGTCATCGGCTAACATAATAATGACGTTTGGCTGATCCAAAGCCCAAGCAGGAGTACAGAAGACCAGTAATACCAAACTACGCAGAATTCTTGTTAGGGCCATAGCGATACACTCTCTTTCATGTTTTTTACTTAAACGACTCAAGCCCGCATCTTAATACTGAAAATATTAATACACTAGTATTAATAATGAATCGTAATAATCTCGAAGCCCCGTAACCAGTCAATCCTAGTACCCGACCCCGCTCCTTAGGAATAATAGAGATGTGAACCAAGTCACATTTTTGATAGGCTACAGACTACTGTCCAGAATAAAAATATCGCGAAAAACGCGTAACGAGGACTCATGACCAAATTGCTCTGCTGTGGCCTACTGACCAGCGCACTTTTTGCCCCGCTTGCTTTGGCCGACAAGCCCGATGTCCCGGTTATTAAAAATTGGCAAAAGCAGGCCAGTAACTGCACGATCATTGGCGAAGCCAAAACAGCTACAGATACCACCCGTAATTTGCGAGGCAATGCGAAGGTGGCGGTAGGCAAGGCACAAGTACTGGCCAGCGAAGCTGGCGGCAATGCCGTGATGATAATTTCACTTAAGTCAGACAGTTACCAAACGCGTATTCATGCCGAATTACTAAAATGCTCCGCCGCCAGTCTTGCTGAGCTAGCTAGCATTCAAGTAGCCACAAGCTCCCTGCAACACGTATAGATCATTTATGCCATGACCTGCAGGCTTTTGCCATTTATTATCTGTAGATTAAAACTTGTCAGTTAACATACCCGCTAACATTAGGCCATACTGCTCAAGTGGAAAATACAAACGCTGCCAGTTTAGCTTGCCAATTATGGACGAAACCGATGAAAAATAGCACTATTCTAAGCACCCTGAGTTTGAGTTTTGCCCTGAGCCTGAGCGCCGTCTCGCAGGCATCAGATCGGCAAACGGGCATCGCGGAAGTATTGCGAGACGAGGCGCTACTGTCCAATCATGCCTGGCAACTTGTTGAATCGTTAACCACGGAGGTCGGCCCTCGCTTAGCGGGTACAGACAGTGATCATCGAGCAGTGGCATGGGCAAAGAAAAAACTGGAATCGCTGGAATTTGACAAAGTTTGGCTCGAACCCGTTACATTTCCCATTTGGCAGCGTAGCCATGAAAGCGCCAGAATCATTTCTCCTTACCCACAGCCACTTCACATTACCGCCCTGGGCTATAGCGCTTCAACCAAAGGCGAGTTAAGCGGTGAGATCATTGCTTTTCCCACCCTGGCTGAGCTTGAAGCCGCATCAGAAGACACAATCAAGGGAAAAATAGTCTTTATCGATGAAGCGACGCAAAGAACCAAGGACGGCAGCGGTTATGGTAAAACGGTCATAATGCGTTATAAAGGCGCCACCCTTACTAAGGAAAAAGGCGGTCTTGCGGTTCTAATTCGTTCAGTGGGAACCGACAGCCATCGCCTACCCCATACCGGCGTTGGTGTACTACTCGATGACCCCATTCCCGCCGCAGCCCTGTCCTCGCCCGATGCTGACCAGTTACGCCGGATACTGGCCCGAGGTGAAGCGGTGACCGTAGGTATTGATACAAAAGTCAGCTTGCAAGCCGAAGGCAGCTCATGGAATGTCATTGCCCAACTCGATGGCAAAGACACACCAGAAGAAATTGTTCTGATAGGAGCTCACCTCGACTCCTGGGATCTGGGCACTGGCGCAATTGACGACGGCGCCGGCGTTGCCATCACCACAGCAGTCGCGGCCCAAATTGCGGGCTTTACCGAACGGCCTCAACGATCTATAAGACTGGTATTGTTTGCCAATGAAGAACAGGGATTGTGGGGTGCCAAGTCGTATGCCAAAGATCACGAGACGGAGTTAGCACAACATGTCTGGGCATCAGAGTCCGATTTCGGCGCTGGCTTAATTCATCATTTTGATGCCAACAATGAGCAATTGGCCAGCCGCGCCGAACCGGTGCTAGCAGCACTGGATATTACCGTCGGACATGAACCCGGTAGCGGCGGACCCGATATCGGTCCTTTGTCTGAGCAAGGCGTGACGACGTTTCGATTGCGCCAGAACGGCATGGATTATTTTGATGTCCATCACACAGCAGATGACACGCTGGATAAAATAGAGCCGAACAATCTGAAACAGAATGTCGCTGCGTGGGTCGTCGCCACGTGGTTAGCGGCCAATCCGGATTAGTTCGTCAACCAAGGGACACTGACATTTTGCTATTCGTCTAACAGGTTCTGGCGCCATAACCGGTGCCAAAACTGCACCACTGGCTCGTTGCGGCCAATGAAACTTACCGTGTTGCGCGCACCAATGCCCTTCTGACATTGCGCTGCTGCGGGCAAGTCCTCAGTAGAAAAGATATCACCGCCGAACTCATAGGCTTGTTGACTGCTTTCCCTGCTGGCCTCACTTTCACAGACGCCTGAATAATACACCACTGATTTACCAGGAGACGAGCCCGGTTCCACGCGAATCATCTGCGCGTCAACTGGTGGAACTACAACTACTGTGCCTGGAAAAAACGTATGATTGAACGCCGCCGGCGGTCGGACAGGCCACTGATCCAGTGGCAATTGTGCCAGCTCTTCAATATTGCGTAACGGAAAACCCCAGCGCGAATGTGAACCGAAGAAATCAAATACCGCATTAGCGGTCATTACCGGCGCCAGGCTTTTTCGGTGTAATACAGAGAAATGGTAGGCCTCATGGCTAAGCCCAACCACCAATTTCCAATTAGCGTCGACTTCAATTCGCCGCGTTTCCAGACCGATGACAGAATCAAACGGATAGTTTTGTATTTGTGGGGCAATGTCATCTAAAAAATGATCGACTGTATGCTGGCTAATGCCAGGACGTGAGCCCACCACAATGAGCCCTGAATCTATATTTATAGGTAATCGGCGCAGATTGAGCCGCTCATCAGCGGGATCGAATGCGTTCTCTTGGGGCCTCCCTGCCAATTTTCCATCCAACGTGTAACTCCAACCGTGAAAAATACAATTCAAGCGTCTCCGCTCACCACATCCGCTTGCCACCTGCGCCCCACGGTGACCGCAAGCGTTAATAAATGCATGAACAAGGCCAGCTTCATCGCGAGTGATAACAATTGGAGTTCCCATCACTTCGGTCGTCAGATAACTACCTGGCTTCGCTATTTGCCCGGCAAAACCCACCACCTGAGGCGTATCAATAAAAAACTGCTGCCGCTCTTGCTGCCATCTTTTCTCATTCAGGAAAAAATCTGCCGGCTCTTCCAGCACATCAGGACACTGCTCGGTACTATTGGACTCGACCTGTTCCAACAAACGGCGGATCAAGTCATTAGCAATCGCCTGCTGCATTATCTATTCCCATTTAATTGATAGCGGACACGGCATCAAACCCAGCTGATAGTTGTTACATTAAGAGACTTTCAATTTTTTTACCACGTCGTTAAGCAACTGATGGGCCATTTTGATATCTCGCTCACCCAGCAATGCGATGCCGTCTTCTAACCATTGCAAAAGCTTTTCATCTGGCGGGCTCACCAATTTATTTAGTAAGTCGCCAGCCTTATCTTGTAATGCGTGCATTTGCCCTGCCATTGCAGCTTGAGGCTGCGCGCCCAATGAAGTATCTAAGGCGCTCAATGCATAACAGTAGACCATCACCGCCTGCCCCAAATTCATGGAGGGGTAATCACCTGCCATAGGAATATAACTGAATAGGTCACAGCAGTTCAGTTCTTCATTGGTCAGACCCGTCGATTCACGCCCAAACACCAATGCGACTCGCTGATTCTGTTGCCGTTTGCGCAATCGAGTATTTAGCTCGTCAGCATTAAGGTAAGTCCGGCTATGACCCCGTTCCCTCGCCGTGCAGCCAATCAGCAGGTCAAATTGAGATCGCAACTCGGTCACCGACTCAATACACACCGTCGTATCCAGCACATCAGTCGAGCCGTGAGCCACCCAATGCGCCTCTTCGCTGAGATGCAATTGGCTGGAGACCAGTATTAGCTGTTCGAAACCCATTGTTTTCATCGCGCGCGCAGCAGCGCCAACATTCACTGCCCTGACGGGTTCTACCAACACAATAGATATCGACATATTTCTCTCACCTGATCTTGAGGCACCTATAGACTCAAACGACAACAACAATACTATCGTTGTTATCTGCCAGTGCCCACTTTTAAACTTATGTATCACTTATTAACGTTGTTGCATTCCAAAGTGACTGCTATGCTATTTGGTACTGAAATAGCCATAACAGTTCTAAGCATTAGATAAGGGTACAACCATGCTAGCAAGCCTTCGACGCTATACATACTGCCTACTCGGGCTGTATCTACTCACGGGTTGTGGCGCAGACACTGCCGCACCGGAAGCCCAGCCAATAAGACCCGTTAAAATATTTACCGTCGAAGGTGATGCCGGGGCAGGTGTACGCCAATTTCCGGGCCGTATTGATGCCTCTCAGCGAGCTGAACTTGCCTTTCGCGTTTCAGGCACCGTACAGAAGCTGTATGTCGGTGAAGGTGATGAAGTCAGCGAAGGGCAACTTTTGGCCCAGTTGGATCCAACCGACTTTGCCATCACGGTACAAGACAAACAAGCGGTATATGACAAAAACAAACGTAATTTTGAACGTGCTCAGGACCTCATCGTGGATGGCAATATTTCACGGCTGGATTTTGACAGAATGGAAGCAGAACTCAAAACCAGTACTGCAACTCTGACACAGGCCAAACAGAACCTGGCTTATACCGAATTAAGGGCTCCCTTTGAGGGCCGTCTTGCCAAGCGATATATAGACAATTTTGAAGAAGTCACCGCCAAAGAGCTTATTTTTAACGTGCAGAATATTAATCAATTAGAAGTCAAAATCGATCTTCCGGAATCACTGATCCGAAAGTTCCGCTCCAACCCGGCAAAAAACAGCAAGGAAGATACGGTAAACTGGGTAACCTTTGAAGGCAGGAGGGATAACAAATTTGATCTAGTCATAAAGGAAGCGGCGACCAAAGCCGATAGTCAAACACAAACCTATGAAGTCACATTTGGCTTGCCTGCGCCGTCTGACTTTCTGGTACTTCCTGGTATGACAGCGACTGTACATGTTGATTTTTCTCGCCTGATCTCCCAGGAGGAAGCGCATTGGGTTCCCGTTAAGGCGGTCGTCGCAGACAGCGGCCTTGAGGCACTGGTATGGATTCTCAACCGCGATACCCTGACCGTCAGCAAGCGAGATATCACCATTGGACGTATGTCAGGCAGTCAAATCGAGGTCACCTCTGGCCTTCTGGCAGGTGATGAAATAATTAGCGTGGGTGCATCCTATCTAGCAGAGGGAATGGAAGTGACGCGCATGAAACTGTCAGAGCAGGCCGTTCCACGCGCCAGCGACCCATCCTGAACCGAGTGATTAACGAAAGGAAAGTGTTATGAATATCGGGGAATACTCGGTTAAGAATAGGGTCGTATCTTGGTTATTGGTCATTATCATGGTCGGTGGCGGACTGGTAGCGTATCAAAGTATCGGTAAACTGGAAGATCCTGAGTTTACTATCAAGAATGCCAAAATTGTGACCCTCTACCCGGGTGCAACAGCCCTGGAGGTACAAAACGAGGTCACCTACCACATCGAAGATGCTATTCAAAAACTGGAACAGGTGAAATGGATAAAAATGTCCGTCTCCCGGCCCGGCGTATCCGATATATTAATTGAGTTCAAAGACGAATATCGCAAAAAAGACTTCCCTGAAATTTTCGATGAATTACGCCGCAAAATCATTGATGTGGCTCCCAATTTACCCCCCGGTGCCCAAGCACCCATAGTGTTGGATGATTTTGGTGATGTTTACGGCGTATATGCCGTTCTCACTGGCGAAGGTTATTCCTGGCGAGAAATTTGGGATACGGCCGACGCTCTCAAGAAAGAGCTGGTCATGGTGCCTGGAGTGCGCAAGGTCTCCATTGATGGTGAGCAACGAGAAGTAGTTTATGTGGATATCTCCCGAGCAAGAATGGCTGAACTGGGCATTTCTCCCGGTTCTATTGCTCATGTGCTCGAATCGCAAAATGCGGTAGTAAACTCTGGCAGCGTCAGTGTTGGCGACGATTATCTTCGTATTAGCCCTACCGGCGATTTTCAGTCAGTGCAGTCCATTGGCGATGTACTAATCAGCTCCAGTGACAAACGACTTATCTACCTGAAAGATATCGCCACGATTACCCGCGAGTACGAAGAAGTTCCCATAAAGATGTACTACGTGAATGGCAACCCAGGCCTTTCCTTTGGTATTTCCATGCTTGGTGGACAAAATGTCGTGGCAATTGGCGAAAGTCTCGAGCAACGAGTAACCGAATTACTGCCGGTAATTCCCTTGGGTATGGAGGTGTCATTAGTCTATAACCAACCGGGAGAGGTGGATACTTCCGTTAGTGGCTTTTTAGTCAGTGTTGCGCAGGCGGTAGCCATCGTTATCGTGGTGCTGCTTCTGTTTATGGGCCTGCGGATCGGCATCATTATCGGCTGTGTATTATTAATTACCGTAGCCGGCACACTGTTCATCATGGAAATGTACGGCATAGAATTACAACGTATCTCGCTGGGCGCGCTGGTCATTGCGTTGGGCATGTTGGTCGATAACGCCATTGTTATTGCCGAGGGTATGTTGATACGCATGCAATCGGGTATGAGCGCCAGTAAAGCAGCCGGCGAGACCGTTGGCAAAACGATATGGGCCCTGTTTGGTGGTACCGCAATCGGTATTCTAGCCTTTTCCGCAATAGGCCTTTCGCCTGATTCCACCGGAGAATTTGCCAGCTCACTGTTTTACGTCATCTTGATTTCCTTAAGCCTTTCGTGGATTACCGCTATTAGTACGACCCCGCTACTATGCGCATTGTTGTTGAAAACCGGTGATCCCGATGCCGAAACACCTGACCCTTATGCGGGTAAAATGTTTCAGATCTATCGCGGAATAGTTAAAAAAGCGGTGGATTTTCGCTGGTTCACTGTCTCCATCGTGATCGCCTTATTCATCGTATCCGTGATCGGATTTGGCTACGTCAAAAGCGGTTTTTTCCCAGACTCCAGTACGCCGATATTTTTTGTCGACGTATGGGAGCCTGAAGGCACCGACATTCGCAAGACCCGTGAAGACACCTTACAAATCAGTGAGTACCTGCGAAGCATTCCCGGTGTGGTTCAAACCAGTACAGTCATTGGTGGCCCTCATCAACGTTTTACATTGGTATACGATGCCAGAGAGGCAGCACCGGTTTATTCACAAATTATTGTGGAAACTGAAAGGCGCGACCAGATACCCGCTGTGTGGAAGAATGTAGAGCAATACATGCGCACCGAGCTGCCCTGGACAGACCCTATCGTCAAGGCTATGCGTATCGGCCCGGGGCGTGATGCAAAAATTGAAGCACGCTATAGCGGCCCCGATCCGGTTGTATTACGTGAGCTATCTGAAAATGCAAAAGCGCTTATGCGTTCTGATCCAGAAGCCAAGGAAATCCGAGATGACTGGCGCGAACCAGTAAAAGTGGTTACACCCATTTTTAACGAACAGGTTGGACGCCAACTGGGCATCACTCGGCAAGATTTGGGCAGCGCACTGCAATACGCCTTCGATGGTACTCCCGTCGGGACTTATCGTGATGGCATCCGAATATTAACTATCAAAATGCGAGCGTCAGAAGAGGAACGCGGTGATATTGATAGCCTGCGCGATATTCAGGTATGGAGCCCGGTGCTGGAGCGCTCTATACCTGCTTCGCAGGTTATCAGCAGCTATCAAACCCGCTGGGAAAACACCGTCGTCCGAAGCCGTAATAGAGCTCAGACCATTATTGCTTCATGTAATCCTACGGGTGAGTCTGCTGGCCCGTTATTCTTGCGAATTAAAGAACAACTTGAAGCAGAGAAGTTACCGCCCGGTTACAGCCTGTCATGGGGCGGAGAATACGAAGATTCGGCCAAAGCACAAGCGGGTTTGGCATCGTCTTTACCCGTCGGTTTTCTGTTAATGATAATTACCAGTATCTTCCTGTTTGCCAAGGTGCGCCAACCTACAATTATTTGGCTAACCGTGCCTCTGGCTATCATTGGCATTACCGCAGGACTACTCTCTACTGGAGGGGCTTTCGACTTTATGTCGATTCTCGGTGCATTGTCCTTAGTAGGCCTACTGATCAAAAATGCCATTGTACTTATTGAAGAAATTGACCAGCAGATTGAAGAAGGTAAGGACGGCTACAATGCAATTATCGACTCATCTGTCAGCCGAATGCGGCCTGTCGTATTGGCCGCTGCAACCACAATACTCGGTTTAATGCCTCTGCTCGCCGATGTGTTTTTTGTCAATATGTCTATCACGGTAATGGCAGGGCTGGGTTTTGCTACTGTGTTGACACTGACAGTTGTACCTACCCTGTACGCTATCTTCTTTAAAATACATAAACCGGCAATTTAAAATAGTTATTAAAAATCCAGGGGCAGAGATAATACTCTGCCCCTTTTTTTTGTCGTACTACATTGGCTGATCATCCATAACAAAATCACAGACAGCGCTATGCAAATGCAGTATTTCCGATAGAATACGCCGCTATATACAATACGAGGTAAAAACTGTGCTTTGGCCAATCTTCTTTTTTCTATTTTCCAGTATTCTTGTCTTCTGGGCCATTGCCCGCTTTTATCTGGCTGGCCCAGAGCTAAGCTCATATGACTTCCCTGTTCACGATACAGTGCGCCCACAAGCCAGTGAAGGCGCTCAGCAAGTTGTCGAAAACATGCGCATCTTGGGTAGGGAGATGCAGGCAGCCTCGGGTAGCAAGAGCTTGAGCCATTCTCGCGAGGTCATGGATAGACTCGGAGATGAGGCAGACTTAAGCACCGTCAGTATTAGCCCAATAGACATAGACGGTATGTACGCTGAATGGGTGGTACCAGCGGACTCGACAGCAAACGACAAACGCTTGCTGTATGTGCATGGCGGCGCTTTTATGATGGGCAGCCCCAAAAGCCATCGCGCTATCGTGGCAGATATCGTAACCCGCACAGGCTTATCAGCGCTGCTGATCGACTACCGTCTTATGCCTGAAAACGCCCGTAAACATTGCATCGAAGACTGTCAGAAGGCCTATCGCTGGATACTGGAAAACGGCCCACAAAATAGCGGCCCTACAGATCAACTTTTTGTCGCTGGCGATTCGGCCGGTGGCAATCTAACGCTAATGCTGTTGGCGTGGGCACGAGACAATAAGCTTCGTCAGGCAAGCGGCGCAATAGCCCTCTCCCCCATTGTTGATTCAGGCTTATCGGGTTCCGCAATACAAAAGAACGCCCGAGTTGACCCATTACTCGGCACTATTGCAAAAATAGTTAACCGCACGCCCAGAGCCTTGTTAATGTGGTTATTGACCCTGCAGAACCGTATGCGTCCGGCAAACCCTCTGCTGTCTCCTATTTACGGAGACTTATCAGGTTTACCGCCTTTACTGATACAGGCCAGCGAATCTGAAATATTGATTGATGATGCCAGACGTTATGTTAACAAAGCGCGGGCGCAAGGAAGCCCTGCCGAGCTGGAAACCTGGCACGGCATGGTTCATGTATGGCAAGGTTTCGGCCGTGATTTACCAGAGGCCGAAGAGGCCTACAATAATATCGCCAATTTTGTTCAAAGAGTAAACGGTTAAAAAACGGCATTAGTGGCCGGGAAATGACCCGGCCACACAATACTCGTAGCATTCAGTTTTAGTTCGGCTTCATGCCACCATTTCTCACTAGCTCGCTATAGTAAACTCGTGGACTGTCACAAGTCACAACGCCCTTAGCTAATTCCATACCCTTGGCCCAACCTTGGCCATTGGTATAGTTTTCCCAGTCAGCACCCATCGAGATATAGTCCGGGTGGCTTACCACTATCATATAATCAGTGTCACTATCGGTGTAACCGAAGCCTGGAAAAAACGCCCACATTCCGGCTTTAGACCCGGTAGCATCCAAGTGTTTTGCCCATTCCCGATGAGCCGCCATAGAGTCCATAACTGTTTTACCCTCCACAACATGACAATCCGAGAACATCGCCAAGCCAGAAGGTGTTGGCCAGGTATCTACCGGTGCTCGAATATTGACCGAACCCGCACTTAGATGAGACTTGCAACTAACCACCTTGGCAAACTCAGCTGCCACTGATCGGCCTTTGTCACGCCAGTTCTGTAGACCTTGGCCCATTTCATTGCCATCTGGCCAGGCGCCAAGCCATACAACATCGCGGGCTTCACCACTGTAAAAATCCGGAGTCATCGTCCACGCGGTATATGAAGTCTTATCGTTTTTATCCGCCCAGGTATTATATTGTTTGTTTACCTTGGCCAGATCTGCCGGCCCCATACCGTCATTGTATTGACAGATATGAGCTTCAATTGCAGCAAAGTTAGGTGGCGGTGGATCTTCGGCAAAGCTATTCACACACCACATCAGTGGCGTTAGAGAAATTAGAGCAATTAGAGCAATAGTTTTTGACACTTTTTTCATAACAGAACTCCCTTTACTTTTTTTGTTTCAGGCATATAAATCTTATGCCTGTTCATACCTCTTAGTGCAGGTTCTTCTAATTCCATAAAATTATTAATGGATTAAATTTAGTTCGTATTTGAAATAGTTCCAGCCACCACTAAGACCGATTGCTTCTTATGAATATCTGTTTATAGATAAATGCTATTTATGAATCAGAACGGTAAGACTTCGACAAACACTGACCAACCGTGTTGCGACGACCTAAAAATGATAGGCTTTGAGGATAAACTAATAATGTGGTGCTATAACAATGACGGCTTACCTTTCAAATCAACCTAGTAAAAAAAGAGCTTTCTACTCAACACCCCTTTACCTATTACTCGCCATTTTTATCACTGGCTGTTCAGTTGAGCCCAATGAAAATTTATCTCCTAGAATCCTGGTCCATCAGGGTGGTTATGGGCAGTGGCCATCCAATACGCTACTGGCATTTGAACAAGCTGAGAAGCTGGGTCAGGTCGATGAATTTGAACTGGATATCCATCTGACTTCCGATGGTCAACTTGTAGTAATGCATGACGAAACAGTAGACCGTACAACCAATGGCAGCGGCTTTATTCGTGATATGACACTGGCGGAAATACAATCACTGGATGCAGGCTACAATTGGTTTGAAGATGAACCCAGTGGCGAATTCCCGTTTCGAAATAAAGGCGTTACGGTGCCGACACTTCAATCCCTGTTCGAGCGTTTTCCCGCTCAAGCCATGACGATAGAAATCAAACCGACATCGCCGTCAATGGCTGCTCAGCTGTGCCAAATGTTGCATACCTATTATATGGCAGACCACGTAACAGTCGGTTCATTTGACCATAATGTGATCGCAGACTTTAGACATACCTGTCCAGACGTTGAGACAGGTGCCTCCAGCCGTGAGGCCAATATATATGTTATTGCCAGTAAAATGGGTTTGGGCAGTTTTTTTAAACCCAATGCACAGGTATTACAGCTACCACCTAGTTCAGGGCCAATAGATGTATTAAGCCCACGTTTTATACGACAGGCGCATAGTGATGGCTTTCAGGTTTATGCCTGGACGATCAATGAGACCGATGAAATGAAAGCCCTTATGGCCATGGGTATTGATGGGATAATTACCGACTATCCATCGCGGCTGATTGAGCTGATGGGATCTGCCCGCGAATAAGATTTGCATGTAATTCAAAATACTTTTTTCGAGGCATTAAAAAAGGGCAAGCTATTAGCCTGCCCTTTTAGCTTACTAGGTATTTAGAAGTTAAAGACTACATCCATACCGTACATCCTAGGTGTTAAACGCCACTGAGTCAGTGAACCAATTGCCTCGCCGTTGCCGCCATATCCCTGAATATTCTCTGTGTCCGCAAGATTGGTAACCCAGCCAGACACGCCCCAGCGTTGGTTTTCAGACATAAAATCCACACGGGCATTAGTCAGAGAGTATGAATCGACCCACTTACTAGCATCATCTCCTGGTCTCTCGTCAACCCAAGTCCAGTCAATGCGGAAAGACACATCACCAAAGTTGCTAACTGGCATGACATATTCAGCTAATAGATTAACTTTGTTTTTTGGCGTATCAACACGAGGCTGACCGGTTTTGTCATCTTCTTCAGTTTCACCCGCCGCTTCAATAATATTGTACTTGGTATACTCGGTATCCAAATAGCTGTAGTTACCAGCCATTCTGAAACCTTCTGTGATGCGCCAGTTAAACTCGACTTCCAGGCCCTTGCCTTCCGCATCCGCATTACGCAGCTGATAAGTCGGAATGGGTTGACCGATTAAAGAGAGTTCCTGAAGGTTGGTATAGTCGTAGAAGAACAATGCCGCATTCAACTGCAAGGCGCCATCCAAATAAGTGCCTTTGCTACCAATCTCATAGTTAATAACTTCTTCCGCATCAAATGAGTTCTCGATTCCCGGTCCATTACTCAAGCTATTAAAGCCACCCGATTTGAAACCCGTAGCAATACTACCGTATAACATGGTGTCTTCACCTACCAGGTAGTCGAGTACGAGACGACCTGACAAAGCATCCCATTCGTCACTCTGATTTGTATCGACGGCGCTGTTACCATTATTGAAGAATGCCAGACCTAAGGGTATTACAGGAAAAGGAAAGCCAGGAGCTGTAGGAATATAATTCTGATAGTTAGACTGCATAGCAAAATCTTTTTTATCGAGCGTATAACGCAGACCGCCAGTCAAATTCATTTTTTCGTTAACCGCCCAAGTCGCATCGCCATATATAGCCCAACTCGTATAGTCTCCTTGTGTATCAACCTGCTCAGGCCAAAGTGCATGGTTAGTTATCGGATTAACTAAGTACTCTTGTAAATACCTGATGCCATCACCAGGGTCTTGCCCCGCATAAGGGTTGCCGCCCCATGGGAAAATCCCTTGGAAAGTACCATCGCCAGTAGGGTCACCCAAAAAACTATAGAGAAATGACGCCATTACTATGCCATCGCAATTAGTTTCATAGGGGCCACCTTCACAATAGTACGGCAGCTGCATTGCATTTACATTTGCCTGATTAGCTTGCCTTAACCCTGGCAATAAACCCGCTAATTCCTGTTCGCTATAGATATCTCCTAACGGGGAATCTTTTATGCCGGTATAAACGGCAAAGTTTTCCAGAGTGCTGTAATTAAACGTCGCCTTGGTAATGTGCTCAACGTCTTCATTCGAGTAACTCGCTCCAGCGGTCCAATTAACACTATCCGTCGAGCCAGTAAAACGAAATTCCTGCGAAATATATTTACTCTGCTCAGGATTATTGGAAAAGAATTCATATTCAAGATTATTAGAGCCATCCAAATCTTCATTCAATTTGGTTTCAAAATCTCTGTAGCCCGTAATCGAGGTAAAGGTAATATCGTTACTCAAGGTATGGTTGATCTCCATAGAGGCGCCCCACATATCACGATATTCCTGCGCGGGTGAGTCATGTGTTATATCTCCAAAATCGTCGTGAGTACTGTCGAGGTTTGCGCTCTCAAATACAGCAGGAATAGCCGTATACTGAGCCGCTGATTGTTGATCAAGCTTGCCCATATCGGCACGCAGAACAACACTGGTTGCGTCACTGGGCTGCCATAACATTGACAAGCGTCCGCCATAGCGACTTTCTTCGTTATAGGCTTTACCACCGGTCAAGTCTTCAAGATAACCATCACGATTACGGGTGGTGATATTAGCGCGAAACGCCAAAGTATCAGATGCAGCGAAATTACCCATTAGTTCAGCGTCGCGACGGTCATAATTACCGCCGGTCAGCTTAATACGACCGCCATTTTCAAATTCAGGTAAAGCAGAAATAATATGAATAGCACCACCGGTCGCATTACGACCAAACAATGTGCCCTGCGGGCCCTTGAGGATTTCTACCCGGGCCACATCAGCCAGCGCAGTTTCAGCACCCGCCGCTCGAGCGGAATACACGCCATCAACATAGACTGCAACCGACGGATCAGAACCAATTGTCCAGTCAGAGGTTTGAATACCACGAATACTGTAAGTAGGCTGCAGCGCGTTGTCATTGTTCATTTCGACGCCAGGGGTAAAGCGGCCAACATCGGTCAAATTACGCACGTTTAGCTTTTCCAGCCCTTCGGCTGAGTAGGCCGTGATAGAAATAGGTACATCTTGAATATTTTCAGTACGTTTCTGTGCCGTAACCACCACTTCCTCTAGCATTAAGCCTTGGGCAAAAGCCTGCGAGCTAACCGCCGTGGCAGCAGCGATCATTAAAGGTAAGGTTTTTTTCAGATAGCGCATAGAGTGCATAGACATGCTGTATTTCCCCTAGTGTTTTATTAATTTATATAGTGCTACCTCTATTGAAGTACAAATTGGCGAAAACACCAAGTATTAAATATGAATTAATAGGTCTAATTATGACGGCTTGGCCTAAATGGACCAATATCGACCTCGAACCCCGCAATTCGAAGTCAATTTTCAACATTTGGGGCTATCTGGCGTCCTGCCAGCTCAATTACAGCCACTCAATCAATAATAAATGACACCGATACCGTTGCCTTGATAGGCTGATTACCGACATTAATTTGCGCAGGTGCCGCCATAGCGTCAGATGAGGCTTCCATCGCCATCATCTTACCTCTAGGCATAGGCTGGGGCTGCCAATGGGTATCCACCTGCATGCTGACCACTTTACCGACTTTTTGGCCGAGCGGTGCCAGGCCAGCGGCCGCTTTACGCTGAGCCTTTTCAACCGCCAAGCCAATGGCCTGTAATTCGAGCTCATCGTAGTTACTAAATTCAAAACTCACAGAATCAATGGTATTAGCGCCTGCCTTTATGACACCACCGTAGATCTGCGACAAACCCGCTGTATCGCGCAGCTTAATAGTAAAACTGGCATTGGCCTGGTAACCGGTCAATTGTCTTGGCTCATTACGCGGATAATGCCACTGCGCCTGCACCAGTATTTGCGCTGCCTGTAGATCTTCCTCAGCAATACCCTGAGTTTTCACATACTCGATGACCTGATCCAGCTGCTTGCGCGCAGCAGCCATGGCATCGCCTGCATCTTTGGCCTGCTCTTGAACCCTGCCGTTAATAACAGCAATATCAGGGATAGCATGTAATTCGCCAGTAGCCGAGGTAGAGACCGTAGGCATGTAGTCATCATCACTGACCGCCGACTCACTACAACCCAACAAAAACACACTGCCTAACAACAAAATACTAAAAAAACGATTCATGATAAATCTCCATGTTTTGAGTATAGATAATAGCAAATCAGTATAAGAGAGACACCTGTATAAACGCTGTACGTCTCAATAGGCCCCAGCACCGCCTGGCACAACTACGAGCGATACAAACTACGAATGAAAGCCGGAGGGCACGGTCGCCCTACCCAGCCAAATATCGCACCAGCATAATCAAGCCAAAAATAATGCAGGCGAAATAAATCACCCCCGCCACAAAAATATGCAAACCATTGGCCCGATTAAAATCATCAACTCGGTTTTTGCGCGAACGCACCCCCAGATGGGTAGAAATCACAATAAGCAGCGTACGCAAAAACCCCAAGGGTTTCAGCCCTTCATCCGGCCGTTCAAATACATGAAAGTTGAGTCTAATCATAATCTCGCGGCAGTTATACAATGAGGGACGGAGCATTAATTACACATGTTTCCGTGTAATTAATGCTCCGTCCCTCATTGTATAACTGTCCCCCATTGTATAACTGTCTCTCATTGTATAACTATCCCCATATGGCTTTGAGGCGTTTATCTCGACCACAGCCAAAGCGGTAATATTTGTAACGCAGGGGATTTTTCAGATAGTAGTCTTGATGGTATTCCTCTACTGGCCAAAATTTAGCGCTGGCTAATATCGGGGTAACGACTGTTTGATCATCGAATTGCTCAACCACCTTCTGTCGGCTGGCTTCGGCCGACTTACGCTGCGGGTCATTGGCAACAAATATGGCGCTTAAATAACTGGCACCTTTGTCACAAAACTGGCCTTTGTCATCAAATGGATCGACGTTAACCCAATACACATCGAGTAAATGCTGATAGCTGATAATGTCGGCATCATAGGTGATTTCTACCGCCTCATAATGCCCCTGATGGTTACCTTTATAGGTGGGGTTTTCCAGCGCTCCGCCAGTAAAACCGGAAATCGCGGTTTTCACTCCATCCAGATCTTGATACTCAGCCTCGACACACCAAAAACAGCCCGCGGCAAATACCGCGGTCTCAATTTTTTCAGCCTGCACCCCAAAGCTCAACATCAGGGAGCCTATCAAAACAATAAAAAGCTTCATTACACTTACTCACTTATATAGCCGTATAACTATACGACCATTAAGAGCCGCTTTAGTTTAAATTGTTTGGTAATCCTGCAGGCTGGAGTTTTCTCGCTCAGTAACATAAGACTTGAAATTACCGGGAAACAGAAACGGATGATGGCCTGATGCCGTCTCATAGTATGTTGTACATTCGCCACTGCCCCAGGAAAACAAGGGGATTTTTTGCTGTAAGTCATCATTATATGCACGGCAAATATCAGCTTTCACCTCAATCGAAGTGGTGCCCTGAGAGCGCATCTCGGCCAGTAGGTTGACTATATAGGCAACGTTGACCTCTGCCGAATTGAAATAAGGCGCAGATAACACCAGTGCATTGGGTCCCACCGCAAAAAAGTAATTGGGATAACCTGGCACCGCACTACCTTTATAGGCTTCTGGCGCTTCGGCGAGCTCTTCAGCCATATTGCGCTCGTCTTTGCCTACCACCTCTATTCGGTCGAAGTCCATAACCCGATAACCAGTACAATAGATAATCACATCGGCTTCGATTTGCTGACCACTGGCGGTCACAATACCTGTGGGGTATAGCCCCTTGGCACCTTCGGCAACCAAATCAACATTAGGTTGATTAAGCGCCGGGTAAAAATCATCGGCAACCAAAGGCCGCTTACAGCCAAAACGACTGCTGGGAGTCAAAGCAGCACGCAGCGCAGGGTCTTCAATGGCTTTGTTGATGTACTTACGACCCATATTTTCAAAGGTATCCATCTGCTTGGCGCCCAACAAGGCGCCTTTATGCATAATGGCCATCAATTTGCGTTGCCCCCAACGTAACAACCGTACCAGCCAAGGCCAACGATTAAAGGCTCGGATTTTCATTTGAGAATACGGCTTTTTACCGCGCGGTAAAATCCAGTTCGGTGAGCGCTGTAATACGGTTAATTGCTTCGCCACCTTGGCAAGCTCAGGTACAACTTGCACAGCTGCCGCGGCTGAACCAACTACAACAATGTTTTTACCGCTAAGATCGACGTCGTGGTTCCATTCGGTGCTGTGCCAACTGTGGCCAGTAAAACTCTCCATCGCCTCAAGCTGTGGAATGACGGGCGTATGCTGATTGCCCATCGCATTAATAATGACATCAAATGTATTTTCTTTACCGTCATCAGTCTGAATAAGCCAGTGCCCTTCTGGCTGCCATTTGGCAGAGAGAATGCGGGTATTCAGCTTAATATGTGGATCCAATCCGAATTCTGTCGCGCAACGCTGTAAATACGCGGCAATTTCAGCAAAGCCGACAAAGTTTTCAGTAAAGTTCGGGTTTGGCGCATAAGAAAAAGTATAAGCATGCGCCCACACATCACAGGCTAAACCAGGATAACTGTGCATATGCCAGGTACCACCGGCGGCGGATTCCTTCTCAAAAATGGTAAAGTCTTTAAAGCCCTGAGCCAACAGCTCATGACCAGCCGCAATACCTGCGGGCCCTGCGCCAATAATGGCTACGCTTAACGCCGAATTCTCTTTCATATCCCAATCGCACCTTATTAGAAATTATTTTAGTGTTCTTGCCAGCGCGTCATTCATCCGTCGACGGATGACCACCAAGAAGCCCCAGCTTTCCTTATGAGTAGCAGCAGACTTAACCATACACTAGACACTTAACCACGCTCATTAAGAAATGTTAGTCTTTCAGGAATCAAACACTGCCGCCCCCTCCGCAACCTGACCAAATTCCCCGTGACGATGGCTATCACATGGTCTACCATCTTGCGGTACTCAGAATTAAAGTAGAGACCATGGACCCACTGACACAAGGTGTACTCGGGGCTGCGCTACCGCAAGCTACCGTCGCCAATAAAAAACAGCTGGCAGTCGCCGGCACCATGGGCTTGCTAGCGGGTATGGCGCCTGATCTTGATGTATTGATTCGCAGCAGCACTGACCCGCTACTTTTTTTGGAATATCATCGACAGTTCACGCACTCTTTATTCTTTATCCCCTTTGGCGCACTCATTTGCGCTGCTGTGCTGTGGCAGCTGTTTGGTAGACGCTGGGGCCTCAATTTCAAACAAGCTTATATCTACTGTTTTCTTGGTTACGCTACCCACGGGCTGCTCGACTCCTGTACCACCTACGGCACGCAGTTATTGTGGCCTTTCAGTGATGCCCGTATCGCCTGGAACAATCTGCCTATTATCGACCCTCTGTATACGCTACCTATTCTAGGCTTGGTAGTCGCAGCAGGGTGGAAGCAACGGGTTCTCTTTGCCCGCCTGGCGCTGGCATGGATACTGATTTACCCGCTTATAGGTGTGGTACAGCGCGATCGCGCTACAGCCGTCGGCTGGGAAATAGCCTCCAGTAGAGGCCATCAGCCTATTCAGCTTGAGGCAAAACCCAGCTTTGCTAATTTATTGGTATGGAAAACCGTCTACGAGACTGAAGACCGCTATTATGTTGATGCGGTACGCGTTGGAACTACGAGTAAAATCTACCCCGGTGAGAGTGTCGAAAAACTGGTTCTTGCCCGCGACCTACCCTGGTTGTTGCCTGAATCGCAGCAGGCCAAAGATATCGAGAGATTCCGCTGGTTTTCCAATGGCTATATTGCCAAAGATCCCGACAATCATTACAAGGTCATTGATATACGCTACTCTTTGATACCGAATGAAATAAAAGCCCTGTGGAGCCTCGAGGTATCACCACTGGCTGGAATAAAAGATCATGCGCTTTACACCACCACTCGCGACGCTTCCGGCGATGCAGCATCTGCTCTAAAACAAATGGTTTTCGACTAGGTCTATGAAAAAAACTCTATTATTTATTGTTACGCTGCTGGTCTGCGCATCTGTTCATGCGCAGGTATACAAATGGGTAGACGCTGACGGAAAAGTCCACTTCGGCGACAGCCTTAACGCTGATTTGGGTGCGCCCGAAGAGATCGATGTATTGCCGCCTAACAGTGCCATCGTACCAGACGATTTGCCGCCACCACCGGCCGAAGAAGTTGAAAAAGCGCAGCAGAAATCCGCTGAAATAGACCCAATGACAGCAGAGAAATGGGCGCGCTTGAGCTGCCAACCTCGTGTGCGACTACGTTATGAAACGCGTTACGGGATTGCCTGCCTGCCAATCGAAGAAGTGAATGTTTGGGTATGCAAAGACTACCCACCTGACGATTTTCGGTATTTCTTTGGCAACGTAATTGAACACAGGCCCAATTCCGGCAATTGCGAATATGAAACTTACCCGGATGAAGTGGTCTTCTTCCGCTAATTTTGCCTACAGGAACATCTGCTTGCCCAGCTTCAGTCCTTTTAGACCGCCAAGCTGTATGGCGGTCAACAGGCCCCCGACCATGGCTCCCATTACCCCGCAGGTCATAATGTCCTGCCCTGTTAAATAGAGGCCCGCAATATCGGTTTTGGGTTTTAGCCAGTCTTGCTCAAAACGCTGCGGTGTATGGTCAAGGCCATAGATTTCGCCCTTTTTATAGCGGCAAAAAAAGTCGGTTGAAAGTGACGTCGACAGCTCGTAATAATCAATTTTTCCTTCTAGCTGTGGCAATTTCTCATACAGGCTTTTTAGCAGACGCTGTGACAAACGCTCTTTTAAGGCTTCGTAGTCGTCGCCGCGCTTACCCCAGGGTTTATCAGCCCATTGGGCAAACCAGTCATGCGGACCAGGCGCCACAATCTCGATAGTAGCCCGGCCGGGGTAACGGCTTTCAAAACTGGGATCTTTGGCTGACGGAAATGAGATATATACCATCGGGAAACCGGAATCCGGATCGGCATCAAATGTGGCAATATCCGCCTCATAATTTTCGCTGCCGTAAATCCAGAAATTGGTTTTGGGTAGTTGTAAATTTTCGGCAGTATCCTTGATTCCAATATACAAACAGATACTGGCCATTGACGGCTCTACCTGCCGTAAATGAGCCAGATAAACTTCGCGCTGTGGAACCTCATCATCGAGTAAATCATTAAAGGTATTGAAGACTCCAGCATTACTAATAACGATGGGAGCCTCAATCTCATGGCCATCGGCCATACGCACACCATAAGCGCCCTTATCATGCAGCAGAATCTTTTCTACCGACGCATAGGTAAATACGTCTCCGCCAGCCTGCTGAATAACCGGCAAAATGGTTTCAGCCATACGCGATGCGCCGCCAACCGGGTAAAATCCACCATTAATATAATGCTGGGCTATCATGCTGTGAATAATAAAACTCGACTTCGCCGGCGGCAGGCCGCAGTCCCCCCACTGGCCAGTCAGCACGGCAATCAATTTTTGATTATCAGTAATACTTTCCAACACTTCGCGGGTGGTTTGATTAAAAAATGGCGGAGACTTACGTTGCTGTATTTTACCGACCGCTTTACTTGCCCATGCGGGTATTATTTTACTCAGGGTATACAAGCGCACGCCGTCTTTTACCCCTCGCATATAACGCAGATACGTATCGATGGCCTGCTCTTCTTCAGGAAAGGCAGCCACCAGCGCTTCACGATAAGCCACTTTTCCAGCGACTAGATCAAATTGCTCAGAGCCAAGAAAAATCCGATCGAAATGGTCATCCATAGGCTCCCACTCAAGGGCCCCGTCAGTCACGTAATCAAATAAACGCCGCCCCATTGCACGTGAGCTACCCACATCACCAATGTAATGCACGCCCACATCCCACTCATAACCATTACGCTCATAGCTATGGGTAAAACCACCCGCGGTATAGTGCTGCTCCAATACACAGACTTTTTTCCCCATCTTGGCCAAACAGGCGGCGGCCGTTAAGCCACCAATACCAGAGCCAATAACTACCATGTCATACGGCCCCTCTAGCCGGTTGGGGCGGTAGCGTCGGCCAATACGAATGGTACTCGGTGTTTTACTCATGAGAAGTCCTGTTCTTATGCAAAAGCTGGCATAGTATCGGGAGCAAGGCTACCCTAGCCCTCACGGGCATACAAGCCTATACAGAGACCGGAAAACGCCGTCAATTTACGTCAGGAGTTAAATAATGGAAGACAAACACTACGCCGGTTTCTGGCTTCGCTTTGGCGCATCACTGGTCGACTCGATTTTACTTATCATGGTACTGATCGTATTACTGACATTGCTCTATGGCACTGACTTTCTCTATCAAGATCCGTTGGACATGGAGTTTTGGCCGCAATTTCTGCAAAATATACTACCCGCTATTCTGACCATCTATTTGTGGCACCGCTTTGGCGCCACCCCGGGCAAGATGTTATTACGCTTGAAAGTCGTAGATGCCAAAACGGGTGATATACCCTCGGTAGGTCAGTCTGTCGGTCGCTATTTCGCTTATATCGTTTCGACGCTGCCGTTTTTTTTGGGTTTTATCTGGATCGTCTTCGATAAACGCAAACAGGGTTGGCATGACAAACTGGCCGGCACAGTCGTCATTCAGCAGAATATCAGCACTAGCAACAACGGCCACGGCCACGAGGAGCCTAAACCTGATTCTCCTGCGGGGATAGAACGCGGCTAACAGAAATTTCACTGAAAACAACATAATCAACAGTTATTATGTCGGCTGACTAATGGTCATTAGCTTACAGAGATTCCAACATGAAAATAAGCAACACGAGCTTTCTGCTCCTTATAGTAGGTTTGTATATTCCAGCCATAACTCAGGCCATAGAATTACCACCTAAAAATCCCTGGTTAGCCAACAGCCCCTATGCCATTTCACATCACAACCCGGGGCAAACCGATGCAACAGAGGTCGATGGCCCCAGAATTGGCAAAAAGCTTACGCTTGATGAGTCTCAGTCTATACCCGTATTGTGGTGTTCGGCACCCACCTATAAAGTGATAGGTGACGACACGGTCGTTATTGCCAGTACGCCGCTGGGCATACTCAAAGTTCGCGCAACAGGCGAAAGCTTTGAACTGATATCCAATGTTGCTTACCCCGGCCGCGAAGATGTCCACGCTGAAGGCACCGACGAGTTGATCAACGAGGTCATGGCCGACATGGATGCGGCCCGCCATGATGAATCTGATTGGCGCATATTGCTCAACTCCTGGCTAATGTACTGGAAGCTCAACGTCAACCTGCGCACCATGCCCTCAGGCGCTTATGCAGTTATCGATAAAGACGGCTACCACTACACCAATTTCGATAAACACTCTCTGGTCAAATCCTTTGACGACAACCAGATAGATCAGCCGCTGTTACCGGTTAAACATGCCAATATTGTGGCGCAACTACCGCCAGAAGACGCAGAAAAAATTGACATCATCTTAGGTGTCACCATGACCTACGATGGTTATATTGTTGCCGCCGCCACTGGCTCTGTCATCGTGGTAGACCGTAACCTGCAGGTGCAGGACTATGTCATGTTTCCCGGCGAGTGGGTCGAGAACTCCATCGCAGTAGACGACAAAAACGGTATTTATGTCGTCACCTCACAGAAAATGCATAAGCTGGTATGGACTGGCTCTGAACTCTCGCAACAGAAAAGCGATGGCGCATGGGCCACCGAGTATGACGTAATGCCCGAAGGTGAAGCCTGGGAACTTGGCGCAGCATCCCACGGCTCAGGCACAACACCTTCCCTGCTGGGTTTTGGTGATGACGAAGACAAGCTCGTTGTTATTTCAGACGGCAGCGCCGAGGGCGCCAATGTTGTAGCATTCTGGCGCGACGAAATACCGGCCGATTTCACTCAAAAGCCGGGTACTAAATCTGCTCGAATTGCCGACCAAATCCCTTTGACTATCAGCAAAACCACAATCGAAGCCTCACCGGTGGTATACGGCAACGGCGTCCTGGTGGTTAACAGCACCTATCCGGAGCCCTCCCCCATTCCACGGGATTTAATCGCCAGTGCCTTCGCCTCTGGGGTAACCCGCCCGGCCCCCACTGGCATACAAAAATATGACTGGTTACCAGATGAAAATCGTTTTGTCGCTACCTGGTCGCTCAATGACGTAGACAACACAGACTGGATGCCGCCCGCCGTTTCAGACGCGAACGGTTTGGTGTATATCGCCAATAAGAAAGATCAAACCTACGAATACTTCGCCGCCGACTGGGAAACAGGAGAAATCAAAGCCACTTGGGAGTTTCCCAATAACAGCGTTTTATGGAACACCTGGGGCGGCATTACCGTATTCCTGCCTGATGGCGATTTACTACTCGGCGGATTCTTCTCTATTAAGCGATTCGATACCGGCGATCTGCGCTAAATCGGCTATAAAGCGCAGCAATACTGATTATGTAAGGGCTGGGAAGCGGCCGTGTAATGTCTTACTATATGGGTCTAATAACCCAAGATAAGACAATACTATGACTGATTCGACAATTCCCGGCTGCCTTGCCTCTAGAGCTCAAGAGACACCTGATAAAATCTGGCTACGTGACCGTCAAGGCGATAACTATACCGAGTGGAGTTGGAGTCAGGCCAGAGATGAGGTCAACGCCGCCGCCAGCTGGATGGAGAATGAGTTTAAAGCTCAGACCAAGTGCGCTATTTTATCGCGTAATCGGGCTCATTGGGTCCTTGCGGATTTGGCCGCCATTAGTGCAGGCAATGTCATCATTCCTCTGTTTACCACCCTGCCAGCCGATACCACACAATACATACTCGAATTTGCCGAAGTCAGTGTGCTGTTTTTAGGTGAATCCGAAAACTGGGAAAATATTCGTTCGATCGTTCCAAGCCATGTCAAAATTATCACTCTACCCGGGGTTGAGCTAGACGATGCTTATGCCAAATGGGATGACATCATCGCCGCAGGCAAAGGAAAGACACCGGCCTATCAGTGTCAACATGACGATTTGATATCACTGGTCTTTACCTCCGGAACAACCGGCTTACCCAAGGGCTCAATGCAAACACACGACTCGATGCTGATTCCTACTTCGCGTTTTGATCTGGCCTTTCAACTGCGAAAAGACCCACAATTTCTTTCCTATCTTCCGCTGTCTCATATTGCAGAGCGCCAGCTAGTCGAGGTGCAATCGATACTCATGAACGGTCAAATAGACTTCAACGAATCACTGGCCACCCTCAACAGGGATTTGACCACCACCAAACCCAATTTCTTTTTTGGTGCACCCAGAGTGTGGGAGCAATTCCAACAGGCAGTGCTGACAGGTATCGGTTCGCAAGAAAAACTCGATGCTATGTTAGCCGCAGACGCCAAAGGCACAGGCCAAGCCGTAAAGGCTATGCTGGGCCTGTTGGAAACAGACTATCTACTTTCTGCCGCCGCGCCTATTTCGCGCGCGCTGCTTGAATGGTATGACACGCTCGGCATGGAAGTCATGGAAGGTTTCGGCCAAACCGAAGCCATGGGACTTATCGCCAACCGTAAAGGCGAGCGAAAACTCGGCTCTATTGGCCGTAATATGTTAGAGGTCGAAGTACGCCTGTCAGACGAAGATGAACTGCAGGTTAAAGCTACTGGCTTATCGCCAGGCTATTACAAAAACCCGGAAAAAACTGCCGAAACGTTTGTTGATGGTTGGGTTCACACGGGCGACAAAGCCAAAATAGACGACGAGGGCTATATCACACTGACCGGCCGCGTAAAAGACTACTTCAAAACCATTCAGGGTAAATATGTCGCGCCGGTACCGATGGAAGATCATTTTTCCAGCAGCCCACATACAGAACAACTCTGTTTGTTAGGGCGCGGATACTCCAAACCCGTCATGGTCTGCGTATTATCCGAAATAGCCCAGGCAGTAGAACAAACAGAAGTCGATGACAACTTGCGTAAAACTGCGGAAGCGGTCAATGCAAACGTTGATAAACATGCCCGAATCGGCGCTGTTATCGTCTGCTGCGAAGCTTGGGGAATAGACAACGGCGTATTAACGCCGACACTGAAAATTAAACGCGATAAGGTAGAGGCACTTTTTGGTGAGCAGGCATCTGAGCTGGCAACCAAATCTGCCCAACAGCGCGAATTGTTAATCCTGAGAGTTTAAAATTTCGAGAAAACTAATGAACGTGACCGTTTTGTCGGTCACGTTCATTGCATCGGCAAAGGTTAGGCCAGCATTCCGCTGATAACACCCCACAAAGAGCAGCCGAGCAAACCCAGGGTAGCTAAAGACCCGATTCCCATACCTGCGCCGCGTTTTACCGGCTCTTTAACGTAACCCGCCGCATACATAAACCGGCCCACAATAAACACCAGACCCAAGCCTGCTGCAATCTGCGCATCAAAGTATGAACCAGCAACCCACAGTAAGGGCAGCGTAATAACCAACTGCTCGATGGTATTCATATGCACACGATAATGGCGTTCAAATATCTCATCACCCGTTGTTGCCGGGGCGCTAACGCCGGATTTTCCACGTGCCCCACCTACGTTCATCATGAAATAGGTCAGCTGCAGACACATAAATATTGTTACCAATGCTACTAATTCCATTACTTACTCCCGTCTATTTCTATTGTTTTTGTATGTAGCTATTGAAAGCCGACATCATTAAACCACACAATAGGGAAACCTGATCCGGAAATTAAAATTATGAAGCAACGCACCATCGTTCTCGATTTCGAAACTACTGGTTTGTCCGCACGCGGAGGAGACCGAGTCATTGAAGTGGGTGCAGTTGCTGTTGTAGACGGCAAAATAGTGGAGCAATATCAAAGCCTGATGAACCCGGGTTATAGAGTCAGTTCGTTTATCGAAGACTATACCGGCATCAGCAACGAGATGCTGTCGGATGCGCCAAACTGCCGAGAGGTTATCCCTCAGTTACAGGCGTTTCTGGAGGACTCCGTAGTAGTAGCTCATAACGCCAGTTTTGACCGCGGTTTTTTGGACGCAGAATATGAAGGCCTGGGTTTTGAGCGCGAACAGCCATTTCTATGCTCTATGCGCATAGCCAGAAGACTCTACCCCAACGCCCCTAACCATAAGCTGGGCACATTGGTGCGATATACCGAGGTAAAACAGACCGGACAATTTCACCGCGCCCTGGCCGATGCCGAAATGACCGCAGGTTTATGGTTAAAGATGATGCAGCGCCTGCGCAGCCAATACGCTCTTAACAATATCAACCTCAAGCTGTTACAAAAACTCGAAGGTCTGAAGATCAGTTCTACTGAGAAGTGGTTGCATGAAGCGGCCAGTCAATAACGCGCTCAATCATACAAACGCGGGGCTAAGGCTTAAATTCCATATTGCCATCGTCCAAAGAGGCCAATTTGAAAGTAAGTTTGTCCAGAACATAGTTCTGATACATTTTCCACGGTGCCTTTTTCCCCTCACGCGGCAAGCTGCCCAGCGCCCTCTCTATATAACCAGACTTGAGTGTCATAATGGGCTCATCATGTACCTCTCCGCTATTGTCAAGCGGGCAGCATTGGCGGTAGTTATGTTTGTCCATGTAATTGAGAACACGGGTAATAAAGTCAGCCGCCAGGTCCGCCTTTAAAGTCCATGAGGCATTGGTATACCCCAAGGTAAAGGCCATATTGGGCACATCGCTCAACATCATGCCTTGATACACGGTCTTTTCAGGGACAACGACCGGTTCGCCGTCAACACTCATCGGTATTTCATCAAATAATTTCATCTTCAGGCCGGTCGCCGTGATAATGATATCCGCCTCCAGCGTCTCGCCAGATTTCAGCTGAATCCCGTTGTCGGTAAAACATTCAATATGATCAGTCACCACAGTGGCCTTGCCTTCATTAATCACATGAAAAAGATCACCATTGGGCACCATACACAAACGCTGGTCCCAGGGTTCATAAGAGGGGGTAAAGTGTTTGTCGATATCATAGTCCGGTGCCAACATCGCAGTCACACCCTTGCGCACATAGGCTTTGGCCCATTCCGGGCGGCGTGTACACAGCTGATAGACCAGCATGCCCATCAAAATATTCTTCCAACGGGTAATGCTATAGCTTATTTTATTGGGTAAATACTGTCGCAAAAATGTGCTGAGAGAATCTACTTCACTGACCGATAAAACATAGGTGGGTGTGCGCTGCAACATGGTGACATGCGCGGCTTTGTCGGTCATCGCCGGTACCAGCGTCACGGCGGTTGCACCGCTGCCAATGACTACCACGCGTTTGTCCTCGTAATCGAGTGTCTCTGGCCAGAGTTGAGGATGCACAATTTTACCCTTGAAGGTTTCGCTGCTGGCAAACTCCGGCGCATGTGGCTTGTCGTAATCGTAATAGCCCGTACAGATATACAGAAAACCACACTCCAAGGTCTCGACTTCGCCGGTTGCGGTTTTCATCACCTCTACCTGCCAACAGGCCGTCTCAGTATGCCAGTTTGCCGACGTCGCTCGATGACCCGTGCGAATATGCTCATTCACCTTATTCTCGTTGGCCGTATCTGAGATATAATTACGAATAGATTCGCCATCAGCCAAGGCCTTATCGCCGAGCCAAGGCCTAAAAGCATAACCCATGGTATACATATCGGAGTCAGAGCGAATACCGGGGTAACGAAACAGATCCCAGGTTCCGCCAATGGCGTCACGCGCTTCCAGCACCGCGTAAGTCTTGTCGGGGCAATTGGCGTGTATATAACAGGCCGCTCCGACACCAGAAATCCCCCCACCCACGATTAGTACATCAATTCTTTCCATTGTCTGAAATAATCCTTCCCTGTTGCAAAGCCGTTCATTACACACTAGCTTAACAAATATTGAAATGGCTTTGCTGTCACCTGTGTTGAGGAATAAATTATGTTAAATATGGATTTTAGCCAACGGGTGGTCATTGATAGTACAAATGAGCAATGGACCGCCAGCCCGATGCCCGGTGTTGATCGCAAACGTCTGGCTCGCGAAGAAGCTGAACGCGGTCACGCCACCAGTATTGTGCGCTATGCACCCGGAGCGAGTTTTTCCGCTCACGATCACCCGCTAGGCGAAGAAATTCTGGTACTCGAAGGCACCTTTTCAGATGAAACCGGTGACTACAAAGCCGGTACCTATCTGAGAAACCCCGAAGGCTTTCGCCACGCCCCCTTTAGCGAAGAAGGCTGCGTCTTGCTGGTTAAACTGCATCAATTTCAGAACAGTGATACCGCACATGTAGTAATAGATACCCATAATACTGAGTGGCTGCCTGGCAATGGCAATCTGCAAGTCATGCCCTTGCACGCACACGAGGGCGAACAGGTTGCGCTGGTCAAATGGCCAGCAGGAGAAAAGTTTCAGCCCCATACCCATTTTGGTGGCGAAGAAATTTACGTTATTAGCGGCGAGTTTAAAGACGAATTTGGCAGCTACCCGGCCGGCAGTTGGATACGCAGCCCGCACTTAAGCCAACATAACCCTTACGTAGAAGAAGATAGCGTTATTTGGGTAAAAGTCGGCCATTTACCCAAATAGGAAAACAGGAAACGCAAAAACATGCCACGCCCGCTTTGCCCCCAATGTGCCCGTCCTCTCTCTGTGTGCTTTTGCCATACGGTGCAGTTAATCCAAAATCAGTGGCCGGTGTTGATATTACAGCACCCGGGTGAAGCCCGTAGAGCCATCGGCACAGCAAAGATTGCGCAACTGAGCCTCACTGACTGCCAGACAGAAATTGGCGAAATACCCGCCTCTGACGGCGTCCTGCTGGAAAGAATCGAGCAACAACAGCCCTATTTGGTATATCCCGATGAAAACAGCCTGTCATTGGAAGATATTAGCAACGAGCCGATACGCCCGCTGTTGTTTCTGGATGGTACCTGGCGTAAAACCAAACGCATGTTGTTTGAGTCACCTATTCTGGCGCAACTGCCAAAAGTCGGTTTTTCACCACAACATATTTCACGCTATCGCATCAGAAAAGAGCCCACAGATGAGGCTATTTCAACCATTGAGGCCATTGCATTTGTGCTACAGACACTAGAGCAAGCCCCGGATAAATATCTGGGCCTACTCACGACGATGGATTGGATAATAGACCAGCAGATAAAAGCGATGGGGCAAGAACTGTATGAGCGCAATTATGCTCCGTCCCCTATTAATTGATTTCCAGCAGTTCTACATCAAAAATGAGGGTTGAGCCGGGTTTGATGGTGCCTGCAGATTTATTGCCGTAAGCGAGATCACTGGGTATAAATAAGCGCGCCTTCTCACCTACTACCATTAACTGCAAACCTTCAGTCCAACCTTTAATGACCTGGCCCAGGCCGAACTCCAGTGGCTGACCACGGTCAACAGAACTATCAAACACGGTGCCATCAGTTAAAGTGCCGTGATAATGCACTTTGACTTTATTACTCGCCGTGGGGTGCTCCGTTCCTGTGCCCTTACTTAAGACAAGATATTGCAGGCCGGAAGATGTCGTAATCACATCATCCTTTAGCGCGTTGGCGCCTAAAAACTCGGCACCTTTTTGTTTGTTTTCAAGACTCAGCTTTTTACTTTGGTTGCTGCTTTGAAAATAAAATACAACCAGAGCGATAACAACAGCAACAATAACGAGTTTATACATGGATTTTTACATTCCTAAAGGTGAGTCAATACGGTAGCCGCTGGAATAATACACTAATCTACGCGGCGATGACGAGTTTGCCTGACTTTGAGCGGCAACAAGCTGAACCAAAGAGTCTCGATCTAATCTCGTTTGTTTACAGCTTAAACCCAGCAAGTTCTGCCGCAGTTAAGTCTCGGCTTTGCCCCGCTGCCAAATTAGGGTCTAGACTAAGGCCGCCAACAGAAACTCGGTGTAACTCTAGCACCTCATTGTCAAAGCGCCCGAACATACGTTTAATCTGATGGTAACGCCCTTCTTCCAATACCACCTCGGCCTCAGTTTCGTCGAGGATTTTTAAAATGGCTGGACGAGTTGTGATATGTTCATAGGCAAAATACATACCCTCTGCAAAAGCCGCCACATAGTCCTGCGTCAAGGCCTTTGCCAGTTTAACCCTATAGACTTTGGCGACCTTGGTTTCTGGCAAGCTCAGGCGCCGCGACCAACGCCCATCGTTGGTCAATAACAATAAACCCGATGAATTAAAATCCAGTCGCCCAACGATATGCAAAGAGCTTCTATCCGGCCGATCCAACAAATCGATAACCGTTTTGTGCCGAGGGTCTTTGGTGGCACTGACCACGCCGGCGGGTTTATGCATCATCACATAACTCGGCGTATTGGCCTGCAAAACTTTTCCATCAAGTACGATATGAGAGAACTCATGCACCACCTGATTAATTTCTCGCGCCATCACACCATCAACTAAAACACGACCGCTGGCTAATACTGCTCGCACATCACGCCGGTTAATACCGGCATGACTGCTGATAAAACGGTCTAAACGTGTGCGGGGCGCTTCCATAAAACCCGATCAAACGTCTTGCAGATCACCAAGCAACGTTTTAATCTCTTCTTTCAGATCGTCATCGCTGATTTGTTGAGCAGCCTCAGCCGCCTGCTCCGCTAAAGCCAAAGCCTCCGGCAGTTTATTCACTTCCTTCAACAACACCGCCATGGCGTAACAGATAGATGCCACATATTCCCTGTTATCAATCGTCTTCGCCAGCCTCAAGGCCTTTTTATAATGGGCCAGTGCCTGATCGGAGTCTTCGGTAAAATCGGCCAGTGTCTCCCACTGTACCGGGTGATTTTTATCGGTTCGCTCATGTTCAATACACAGCGCATTGAGCTGTTCGTAAAGCGTACTGAACTTTTCATCCTCTTGCCGATATGACGCACGCATCATTTCTTCGGCAAGGCCGTGTACGGTTTTATAAACTTGCGTATTGGGTTCGCTTTTCATCGTGGCCATTTGCTTGATTTTCCTAATCTTTTTTGTCTATGGTGATTTCGAGGTTTTTACAATTACCGGCAAACCATTTCTGCACATACAGACTACCGACAACCGGTGCCTTGCCTTCTTCAGGCACTTCCATGTAGCGCACGCTGTTCTTGGTTTCTTTCTCAAAGGTAAATTTTACTATTGCTTGTGACATAGCGGTCTATAGCCTTGTGGATAAGTGCTTAAATAGTGCTCCGTCCCCCATTTTAGAGATAGGGCTCTAGTAGCGGGCGAATGGCGACTTTGGCATCCAGACGGCTAGCCAATAGAAACAAACCGCCGAGTTTACGATGAAAAAATAGCGCATCAATCGGCGGTGTTGTCCATTCGTCTTTATACTCTTGCATATCGAGATTAATTTCATTCATTCTGTCAACAATATCGGAGTTATTAAAATCATAGGGCGTATCGGAGGAAAATATCTCGCCGATAATTTTAAATAGCGACAGCAATATCTTCTGATAACCCAGTGAGCTTTGACTGTGGTTATAACCTATTGCCTTGGCTGTCGCCAGAATCTTCTGATCGTCATCTTCCAGCATCGCTTTTATCAACTGGATATAGCCCTGACTAAACTCTGAATCAAAGCGTCGCGTTGCGCCAAAATCGAGCAGAACGATACGGCCGGTATCTTCCTCGTATTGGTAGTTGGCAAAATTTGGGTCGGTTTGCATAAGGTGCAAGTCAAATAACTCTCGCAACATTAATTCAAACAAAGAAGAGACGGCTTTATCCCGTACAACTGGCCAGGCATTAGCCAATTCTTCAATCGGTACCGCATCGATATAGTCCATTGCCAGAATGGTATCGTTGGAATGTTCCGGGTGCAGCTTAGGCACCACAAAGCGATCATCATCTGCCAGAATGTCCCCAAAATTGGCGAGATATTCGGCCTCCAGTTCGTAATTGGCTTCATCGTGCAATTGCAGTTTTATTTCGGCCAGCAAGGGTTTGAGCTTGAACTCCTTAGGCAATAAGCCTGTCACCTTGATCAGGCCACCTAAATTGTCGACGTCGCTATCGATACTCTGCCGAATTCCAGGATACTGGATTTTAAGCGCCAGCCATTCGCCATCCAAACTACGTGCTTTATGCACCTGACCAATAGAAGCGGCGGCAACAGGTTTATAATCAAAACTGCCAAAACGTTCACGCCAGTCCTCACCGTAGCTTTCCAGCAATACCTGCTTGAGCTGTTTCATCGGCATGGTATGGGCATCGGAGCGTAAGCGGGCCAAAATATCGGCCAGTTCTGGCGGAATCATATCGCCAGCATCCATCGACAAAATTTGACCCATTTTCATCGCTGCACCGCGCATTTTGGCAAGCTCCGTAGTCAAGCGCTGTGCGTTGGCAGGAGTCAGTAACATGTGTTGTAACTTCGGCCGCTTACCCTGGCGTACCTGACGAATACCCTCTGCCGCCATTCCGCCAGCGAGACTACCCGCCAAACGTGTCACCCGCCCAAAACGCCCTATACGTGAAGCTGGCACCTTGCTTTTATTGTCATCCGCCATGTCTTACTTCGCCTTGCGTTTGGTAGCCGAGCTCTTACGACTATTTTGAATATGTTTTTGCAATATTGGACCACCATTAAACTCGGCGTCCAATACGGCAATAAAAGTAAATACACCTGTCAGCTTGCGTGCAATAAATGCAAACTCCTGTGAGGGCATACTAAAATCTTTATTAACAACGGACTTGGCTGCATTTTTGCCCGCCCGCCTTAAAAGATCCGAACGACCCCAGCAATATTGGTGGTCACCATTAACTGAGTCATCGGGAAGCTGGTCTGTATCACGCAGGGGCTCCAGAATATGTAGACAAAAATCGCCAAAGGTATCTTTAGCTCCTTCGGCGCTATCTTCATCCAGACAACCCAATTCAATAAGCCCTGCAATAACTCCTGCACGATCACCAAGCTGACCGGCCTTAATGGTGGCGCCGAGAGCACGACAAAATGTAGCAGAGCATTCCATCACTGAGCCAAAGTCCAACAAAACCAGCTGTGTTTTACCCTGTTTTTGAGTTATCAGATAATTACCAAAGTTTGGGTCCGTTTGAATAAATCGCCACTGGTATATCTCATGAAAAAACAGGTCGAGCATGCTCTTGGCCAATGTATTACGCTGTCGCTGCGGTAAGTCACTTACGACGTCACTGGTGACTTTTTCGCCGTCGACATATTCCATCGCCAATACGTGTGCAGAACAAAATTGCGTATATACCTTTGGCACAAGGTATCGCTCATCCCCGTCCAAAAGGCCCTGCATGCGCCGCATCATTTTTGCTTCACGCTTGTAGTCAACTTCCAAATGCAGTTGCTCGCGAATAATCTCAAGCCACTCGCTAAACTCACGAGAGCTTTTAACCCAACGGGTCATCTTCAGCATACGAACGACAGCGTTAAAATCGACATCAATAGTATCTTGCACGCCAGGGTACAAAACCTTTAAAACAATTTGTTCACCTGTCGCTATGACTTCAGCACGATGCACCTGCGCCAGCGAAGCAGCCGCCAGAGGCTCTTCGTCTATTATCAGCTGGTGGTAACACTCACCCATCCGTTCTTCCATTGCCGGCTGCATAGCTTCCCAGGGTAAGGGGAAAGTTTGCGAATCCAACTCATGCAGAGCCTCAGTTAACTCAGCGGGCAAAAAGTGCTCACCCAGCAAGGCCAGCATTTGTCCGACCTTGACATAGGTCCCCTTCAGGCGACCAAGTTCAGCAGCAAAGTTTTTCGCCTCTCGCTCTAACAAGGCATTGGATTTTCTACCGGGCATTATCTTATTCAAAGCGCTATCAGCCACCATAGCACCACCCGTCCGCGCGCCCGCAATCGATACACTGAGACTGCGAAGCACCGAACTACGACTAAGACCAGCCGATTTTTTAGCCATCAAGTTACCCACATGGGGGACGGAGCACTATATGCCGGCGCTAGCGCCGGCATATAGTGCTCCGTCCCCCATTGTTTTCAATCTTCACAGTACTTTCTGCAGCCATGCGGAGATATCCTGGATTTGCTGTGCGCAAACCTCATGTCCCATGGGATAGGACTTATACTCTGCGGTATGCCCCAGCAACTGCAATACTTCCAGCGCATGTTGGCCCATTTGCTCGGGCACCATAGCGTCTTGGCTGCCATGAAACAGATGAATCGGCAGGCTTTTGTTTACCCCCGAAGGCACAATTGTTTTATAGGTGGCGAAATAGGTCGACATGGTCATTAGGCCAGCCAGAGGTTTGTTGTAACTCAGTGCCGCTTGATAGGCTACCGCTCCACCCTGCGAAAAACCGGCGATGACAATGCGTTCGCTCGGTATGCCTTGGGCAATCTCGCGCTCTATCAACGCCGTGACAGCACCGGCAGAAGCCATTATTTGATCGGTATCGATCTCTCGCTCCATATCCATGGCAATAATGTCATACCAGGCTGGCATCACCATGCCGCCGTTAATAGTAATAGGAATTGACGGTGCATGGGGAAATACAAAACGTACACTAAGGCTTGCTGGCAAGTGTAGCTCGGGCACAATGGGTACAAAATCGTTGCCGCTGGCGCCCAAACCATGCAGCCAGATAACCGAAGCATTAACACTCGATTGGGTTTCTACTATCTCACAGGGTAAATAACTCATACTGTTGTTTCTTCTCCACGTCGCTTTTCCAACCATTCATTGATGGCAAGGCCAGTGCCCATATCCCAGCCTTTCAGCTTGTCTATGGGTACAATTTTGTAGTCATCGAGTTCATGATTAAGCTTAATTTCACCCGCTGCTCGAATATGGTAGGCAATAATCACCTGATTTTGCTGAGCAAAGGGGTATACGCCGACTAGCGTCGTCTCCAGTGCATGTAAATTAAGCTCCTCCATGGTTTCACGCTTGGCGCATTCGAGTGGATCTTCACCCTGCTCCAGAAAACCCGTGATGATAGAGAAGAATTTATGTGGCCAGGCCACGTTATGCGCCATAACCACCCCGCCTTCAACTTCCACAATCATCGCAATAACGGGAATGGGGTTATTCCATAAGACATAACCGCAGTCTGTATCCGGGCAACCACGACGAATTTCACTGTCGATCAGGATCTCAGACAAGGAAGTGGAACATTGGGGGCAGTAATTCATAAACGCTTTTCTCATCAATAAATTCAGTATTCCATTTTGCCATAGTGCGACCTTATGCGACTATGGCTAATACGCTTAATAGAGACCAAATCGCACAATGGACTTACAACTGAAAGACAAAACCGCCCTGATAAGCGGCAGCAACCGCGGAACCGGCAAGGTAATAGCCCAAACGCTGGCTAAAGAAGGCGCCAGCGTGATATTTCACAGCAACGAGGAAGGCGCAGCCGAGGCTTGCGCGGCCGAAAATCCCGGCAGCTATGCCATCTGGGGAGACCTCACCACTGATGCTGGCGCTACTCAGGCTCTGGCTCAGGCCAAAGCGGTCGCCGGCGATATCGATATACTGGTAAATAACTACGGCACCGCCTCTGCCGGTCGATGGACCAGCTCCAGCAGCGAAGACTGGCTCGATATGTATCAAAAGAACGTCTTATCGGCCGCCAGACTCATTCAAGGTGTGGTTCCTGCAATGAAAACACGCGGCTGGGGCCGTATTGTCCAGCTCGGCACCATTGGCAGCCACCAGCCAAACTCCATCATGCCGCACTATTACGCAGCCAAAGGCGCGCTAGCCACCATGGGTGTCAGCCTCACCAAAGAACTCAGCCATACCGGTATTACCGTTAATACCGTCTCTCCAGGCTATATTCAAACAGCCGAGCTCGAAGCAGGCTTTCGTAAACGCGCACAAAAGAAGGGCTGGGGCGATAACTGGGCTGACATTCTCGCTAAAATCGTCGAGACCGAATACCCCAACCCCTGCGGACGCATAGCCGACATGCAGGAAGTGGCCGATCTGGTGGCATTTATCTGCAGCGACAAAGCCGGATTCATAAACGGCCAAAATATCCGTATCGACGGCGGCGCAGTAGCCTACGTCTAAACAATGGGGGACGGAGCACTATATCGCTGGCGCGATATAGTGCTCTAGCCAAAAAATCTCATGATTGTTCCGGCTGCTCGTTGGAACACAGATTATTCCTGATACAATTTACCAAAAATGACTTGGACCACTTCATGCTGCTTAAACACACCCCTCTCACCGCCTTGTTATGCCTACTAATCACGCTCGTCGCCTGCAGTAACGAGCATAATGAACCCGTAATAGTCGAGAAACCTGCCGCACAAACCGAGTCTGAAAAAGCCAATGCTCTGTTCGAGCGTTTTTTTGAAGAAGGTGTAGCTCGCAGCCCAATGAGCCAAACCAGCCTGGGCCGCAAAACCAACATGGGGAAATGGGACGACATTAGCGAGGCATTTTCATCACAATCTCTGTCCATCGCCAAGGCTCAGCTAGCCGAACTCCTCGAACTGGACGTCTCTCTGCTTGATGAGGCCACACAGCTGAGCTATCGCTTAAAGATACAAAAGCTCGAACAAGGAATCGCCAATTTTAAGTGGCGCTATCATAACTACCCCGTCAATCAGATGTTTGGCTTGCACAGCGGCGTAGCCAATCTGCTAATCAACCAGCACAAAATAGACACACTGGCCGACGCAGAAGCCTATATCGCTCGCCTTAATGCACTTCCGGCTTTTTTCGATGAACTGATGCTGGGCCTGGATAAGCGCAAAGAGCTAAGTATCATCCCCCCAAAATTTGTTTTTCCGAATGTGATACGTGATTCTCGCAATATCATTAGCGGCGCCCCATTTGACAGCGGTCCCGATAGCACACTGCTGGCAGATTTCAAAAGCAAGATACAAAAACTGGCGGCACAAGATGACATCAACATCAGTAGCGCAGAACAAACGGCACTGATCAAAGAAGCCGAAAGCGCGCTGAGCCAGTCGGTTCATCCCAGCTATGAAAAACTCATCGATTATTTGCAAACACTAGCGGAGATAGCCACCGACGATGCAGGCGTGTGGAAACTGCCAGACGGTGACGAGTTTTTCAATGTAGCACTTAAGCGCACTACAACAACGACGCTGAGCGCCGAAGAAATCCACCAAATAGGCCTGGCTGAAGTCGATCGTATCCACAATGAAATGCGCGAAGTCCGGGACACCATCGGCTTTGAAGGTAAGCTGCAAGAATTTATGCAGGCCGTGCGCAATGATCAAAGCCTGATCTACCCTCAAACAGAAGAAGGTCGCGAACGTTACTTGACAGAAGCACGAGCCCTGATTGAGGATATGAAAGGCAGACTGGACAGTCTATTTCTAACCAAACCCAAAGCAGACATTGAGGTACGCGCGGTAGAGGCATTCCGCGAACAGTCTGCAGGTAAAGCCTTTTACCAACGTCCTTCTGAAGACGGCCAGCGACCCGGGCTTTTTTACGCCAATCTGTATAACATGGATTCCATGCCCAGTTACCAAATGGCGGCGCTGGCCTACCATGAAGGCATTCCTGGCCACCATATGCAAATAGCTATCGCGCAGGAATTACAAGATATCCCCAAATTCCGCAAATTTGGTGGTTATACCGCCTACTCCGAAGGCTGGGGTTTATATTCAGAACTTCTGCCCAAAGAAATTGGTCTTTATCAAGACCCTTATTCCGACTTTGGCCGGTTGGCAATGGAACTGTGGCGCGCTTGTCGACTGGTAGTCGATACCGGCATACATGCTAAAAAGTGGACGCGCGAAGAGGGCATTGCCTACTACGTGGCCAATACGCCTAATGCCGAATTAGATGCTATGAAAATGGTTGAACGTCACATTGTTATGCCGTCGCAGGCCACGGCTTACAAGGTGGGCATGCTGACAATTTTGAAGGTGCGAGAAAAAGCCAAGCAACAACTGGGCGATCAATTTGATATCAGAGAGTTTCACGACGTGGTACTCAAAAATGGTCCTCTGCCGATGCATATACTGGAACAACAGGTTGATGACTGGATAAAAGATTACCAAGCTGCAACGGGCCCTTAAGCCGCTTGACGATATACTAGCGAAAAACCTGAACCGGAAATTCGCTATGTCAAAGGTCACTATTGCTGTTTTTGCTACTCTCATTTTATTGCTCGGCGCATGCGGCAGCGACCCAACACCGGCAGGCCCGCAAACCCTTGCGCCGTCCGTCACCATTATAGACATAGACGACAGTCGCCAACGCCAACTCGAAATCACCTTTTGGCAGCCAGCGACTATTACTCAACCAGCCCCTCTTCTGGTTTTCGCCCATGGTCTGGGCGGGCAACCGGACAAAGCTCTCTGGCTGACTGAATACCTGGCCAGTCACGGTTATATTGTAGCAGCGGTAAAATTCCCTAATACCAATGGCGACGATATGGACGCCCTGGATTTGAACGACCTACTCAACCAACCTGGTGACATCACCAGAGTCATTGATATTGCCTTGGGTGTGAGCCCAGGATTGCCTACCTCACTAGTAGGAAAAGTAGATGCAGAACGCATTGCGCTAGCCGGACATTCCTTTGGCGGTTTAACCACCTACCTTGCGGGTTTCGACCGTGAATTGCGCGAACCACGCTTGCAGGCCGCCATATTACTGTCAGCTGGTGCCGGCGATTTTTTATATTCCGAATTTTACCAGACACGCCAGCTCCCGATGTTATTACTACACGGCGATCAGGACTTATTAGTAGATTACGCAAGCACCAGTGCAGCGGCTTTTGACAGGGCCGATTCACCACGCGTATTAGTCAAAATGATTGGCGGGTCTCATCTCGGTTTTATCGACTTCCCGTTCTTTGGCATCAACCCTGACTCGATACCCTGCCTGATGGCAAAAGATTCGCTCAGCCCTAATGACGACATCACATTCCATGCCGATTTGATGAAACGGGAACCCGCCACCGGCGTTGGCGACTATACCGCTCCCCTGCCCTGCGAGTACGAAGTACCCAATGACCCTATCATGAGCGTGGCACGCCAGCATCAGCTGAGCAAACCTCTAATTCTGAATTTTCTTTCTTATGCTCTGGCAGACCAGCCTTCAAATAATGCGACCAATTACCGGGAAACGTTGAAGAAGATGGCAGAAAAAGATGATTTGACGATAAAAATGGCACTGTAAAGCTATTCCTTACTCAGCTATACCGAATAGTTTTCCGAGCCCGGCTCACGCGGATATGGGCCAATCCAGCGCACCCGCAGTTGATCGAAACTCCAATTGAAGATGTAGGTATACACCAAGGCTAGCAACATAAACACCAGGTCAAATAGCAGGGCGTCCAGCCAGCCTATATCCAGTGCAAAAACAAACATGGGTATAGTCGAGATCAATACTGTAACTTCAAAACACAGCGCGTGAAATATACGCAAAGCCACAGTACGCGAGGTTCTATCCTCGCCATAGATCCGGTCGAAAATAACATTGAACAGGTAATTACAAAACATCGCCGTCAGTGAAACAGAGACTACCAACGCTGTAGCCACTGCGACGCTGCCGTCTGAAACAGTCAGCATAATAACCCAACAGATAAAAAACAGTATCAGCTCAAATAATACTGCATGTGCCAGTCGCTCTCGCTGGCCGATTTCAACCGTTGATTTAGCCGGTGTTAAGGATATCACTGTGTACTAATTCTCCTGTTTCAAACGCTCATACTCGGCACACGCTTGGTTCTTTTTGGTATGTAATCTGGCTGTATCATCTTCAAGCAGCTGTGAGACATATTGATTGCAAGCTCGACGCGCGCTGCGTAGTTCGCTATTCGAGACCTCAGGGGCCCACACAGTATTAGCGCCCGGTTTGACTTCGGATTTGGCCGCAGGCGTGATTGAGCTAATTAGATCACCATATCGAGTCTCCGCTCCAGCGTCATCAGGAACTGGCATACTGGCCTGTTTAACCACTAGCCAGACTAAAAAACCGAAAGCCATGCAAACAAGCGCTAATGCCAGTAGCCGTTTTCTACGTCGCGAAGTCGCCTCCAACTGCTGCCCGTAACGCAGCTGCGATACGCTTGCCTTACCTGACGCCAGACGAGCGGACTCAATGGCCCTAATGATGTCGCCCATTTGCGCATCGGAAAACATCAAATAGTTTTGCGCGCAAATAGTCTTAATCAACCCACTCCCCATTATGACATTGTCGGGCATAGGCGAGCTAAACTCGCTCTTCCCTATGAACACCACCACCGGCATAAGCCCCTTGGCACTGCCTAGCACGGCCTCAAGCGCTTTAATCTGCTGAAAGCTTTGTCGCAATGGATTTGGGAAAGGGTGTTCACGTCGACCCTTGTGCTGGGTCCACTGGGCCTGCTTCGGCTCACCTGATATCCCGCCCTTCCTATTTATGGCTTCAATGACAAACACACCAAAAGGGGATACAACAATATGATCGATCTGTATGCGCTGGTCATTCAGAGGCAGCGTCACATCACCAATCAACTGATAATCAGTCTCTGGCAGTTGCGAAAGAATTCTATTCACCGCCTTGTCGTCTTGCCTGCCCCTTGAGCGTAACGAACGGAACAGCATCAGCACGATAAAAGCCACTGGTAAAAGCCATAGCAGCTGTATTTGCGCCATTAAGGTGTCAGCAATATCCATAAAAAAGCGATTCCCCTGTCATAATCTAAACACCTACACTTATAGAATCCCAGCCCAAACTGTCTACCAACGGTTTAAGTTTTTGTGGGCGATATGATTCATCGGCCAGATATCGGAGTTTAACACTGGGGTGAATCACACTGGGACGTTTGAGATCTATTAATGGACGATGCAAAGGTTTTTTACTTCGATATACATGATTGCGGGATTTATGCAGCCGGGACAAAGAGCCATCACTTAAACCATCACCTATATGCGTTTCGAATTTCAAGCCTGCCGCTTTTGCTTCGACCAACATCCAGTTCAATGATACGTCCGAGGCACAAGGCCCTCCGGGGATATCTGGCGCGTACGAACCACCAATATCTGAATGTACCCCAGCGAACCACACTTGCTCTAAATTGACGCCTGTTCTGGGCAACCATAGCGTAGGTTCAAAGTCTTTACGTTGCTCATCAATGGCCATGGCATGGCGAGCGAACGCCACATTGGGGCCCATTTTGGTGTCATAGAACTCATCGTTCGAATCCAACAGCCCCATTAAACTAAACGGAATGCCCAGCTTTCCAACGGTATCCCAGGCGCCAACAAAGTGCACTTTACGCGATTTGTGGCTGTAGTCATTACGGAAGGACTTAGCTTCGTCACCATCCGGATGGTTGGTATCCGACGGGCTTTTATAAATCCGCCATGCCTGCTCTATCAAGCGGGCATCAGCACGTTTAACAATACCGCAGTTGTAAATCAGACCACACAGCGCGCGCACGGTATAAGCACCGCGACTAAAACCGAACAAATAGATTTTGTCGTTGGCATGGTAGTTTTGAACAATATAACGATAAGCATCAACAATGTTTTTATGGATGCCCTTGCCGGTCACTCCGCCAGCCAAAGCACTGTAATACGAGCCAACACCCCAGTCATAAAACACATGCTGATTAGTGCCTGACACTTGCGGATTAATCGCCCTGGCCACTTTCAATACATTAGTGGGGTGATCATCAGCCAGATCCTCTTCAGGGCGATTCCAGGTACCGTCTGCACAAATTACTATATTCGCCATTTTAATTTCCTCGGAATTCACTGTACCTGCCCTTAAAGATAGCCGCATCAACCGTTATGTGCCAGTAGTCTTATTGGCTCTGTACGGGACCCTCCTCGAGAATTTGAAGTACAATTTGCCATTGCGCCAACTTGTTCTGAAAAGACAAACTCGCATTGGCCGGGCTGGTAGATGGCAACGCGTATAAGCCGATTGAGCTAGCAATAGACTGCTGCTTTAATACATAACGTTTAAACAAACGTTCAGCGGCTTTTCCATTAAAAAATATAGCACTAATATTGGAATACCGAGCCAGAAAAGCCTCAAAGTCATTCACCACCAGAGACTCTTCGACTATCGCGCTATCCAGGCTACCCTTTCTCTCGCACTCGGCCACCACATCCCATAAGGCAATGCCTGCCCCATGTAATCTATGCAGCCTATCCTGATATTCAAGCTCAGGTACGGCGCCGACCAACTCACCCATAATTCCCCAAAAGGCATTGCGAGCAAAGCCGTAATATTCCTGCACAGCCAAAGAAGCCTCACCCGGCATGGAACCAAGAATAAGCACACGTGCATTGGCTGCACTACTGGGTAGAAAAGCAGACTTCATAATAAACCTGTTTATTCAGTGGCAGCGTTAGAAAGCGACTTAAAAGCCAGGCGTACCAGGCACAACAACAAATAGAAGAAAGCCAACGGGATCAATACAGATTTCAGCAGCAATGCCATCAGCAAACTCATAGCGCTATCGACAAATTCAGCCGTACGCCCATTCAATTGCTCAATTTTCTGTTGCAGTCGGTCACGGATATCAGTCGGGTCGAGATATTCGAAAACACTGCATTTTCCGCCTCCCTGTCTTTTTTGCAGACACACAAGTCCTTCTTCATCAACCTCAATAGAGGCCTTTAGGTCTTGAATAGAGTTTTCTTTTCGCGCGATGGCGTCCTCAATACGGAACAAATCTCTTTCCGTCTGAGCTAATAACTCAGGTTTTTCGCTGCCCGGGTAAGGCTGACAAAACGGTAGCGGTAAATCACTGCACTGTTTTTCACGCGATACGTCTAGCTCAGACTTTTTCTTTAGCAACACGCCAAGCTCAGCTTGCACCGCGCCTATTTTGCCGTTGGCAAAGGCCATCTTTGAACGTAACGCTGCAATCTCCTCCTGATGACTGCCCAAGCCGCCAGAAATTTGATTTACCTCGCGCACCATTTGCTGGTACTCCTTCATAGACTCGTGAGAGGCAGACTCTGAACCCTCAAGAAACTGATAGTCAACATAGGCGTTGGCCATTGCGACAAAGGCGAGGGAAAAACGAAAAAAGCAGGCTAAAAGAAAAAACCTGAGTACTTTGCTGTCACTCGCCGCGCCAAATTTGAACGAGGCCCCTACTAGCGCAAGGCCAATTAGGCTGAACAGGATATTAAAGGCATTACTTGCGGCCAATACCAACAGAATTTTTTGCAACATCACACTGCCAAGCACAAACACCATAACGGCAGAAAAGCGTTCGATAAGATCGTTAACAGGGTCCAACACCTCGCCCAGCGCCAGCGTCAAAAACGGCAAATTAAGCTCAGTACCCTGCGCCACCGACACTACCGCATTAAGACCCCGGGCGGTGCCAAAAATAATGCCCGCATCGGTAATGGAAGCACCCACATAATCAGCCGATAACTGATCAATAACACCAGACCAAGCGATAGCTACCGCCACAACAATCAATATAGATAGCGCGTAATGCCATAAAACTGAGCGATTCATAGTGCCCGGAGCCTCGTTTTTTACTTAATGAGTAAGCGCTACACTCTAGCAGAAATGAGTTTCCGGGCAATACCGATATGCCTACCAGCATTCCAGCTGGATAGCATCCCGTAGTTCTCTGTGCTTCTTTTTAATAGCGCGCGATTGTGACTCGGTATAACCCTGTCGCATCTGAGCCAAAAGCGACTTTTCTTTGTCTTGCAATGACGCACAGCGGGAATCATCACTCGACAAGCTGGAGGCCGCCGAATTTTGATCATAGTTCACTAAAGTATTTTGACTTAGTTGCTTTTGGTATTGCTCATAAATAACAAAATCTTCCGCCAGCTGCTGTTTTACCGAAGGGTCCATCTCTTTAGCACTACGGTATTTACCATACTGGAGCAATTCCGACTCGGTAATATAAGTGGGTGGCGGGTTCGCCGTAAAGTGAGTTAGGCCGTTTTCATCGACCCACTTATAAGCGCTGGTTTGCGCGTGAGAAACTGTGACGCACAAAGTACATATTGCAAATAGACTTGCTTTCATATCATCCATCCTTGGATTCTGTTTTAAATTTATACTGGCAGAAAATCTATTCCGCCTCTCCTTCAGTACATAAAGTCGAAGTACAGCTTTATAGCTCCATCTCTCCTACTTTTTCTAACAAAAATTTTGCGCCACCAAACTCCCGCGCATCCGGTGGTTCTTCATGAAGCAGGTCGGCCTTTACCAGGTTTTCAAGATTGTTTGTATTCATCGATTAATCCTTTAATCATTAGTTTCGGGTGATCCATCACCCGCTGTAGAAAACTATTGTTACCTGCTAACTTTACTCTAAAATCGTCAGCAAGGTAAATAGTAGGATGGATAGGTCGCTGCAAAGATTCCTCCAATGGCATTAACAGCGCGATAACATCAGCATAATCAATACTGTCACCCACTAACATTAAGTCTATATCGCTCGAACTAGACTCTGTGCCCTTTGCTAAAGATCCGTAAACAAATGCCAAGTCCAAATGAGCATCAATAGGTACGAGTGCTTCTGCAATAACATCGGCTATACCAAAGGTTTTACGCACTATGGCCAGAAGCTCAGCGTATATTGGGCATAGGGTATTGGCCTGGTAATGATGCTGATTACCAATCTTTACCAGGGTGAGAATTCCTGCAGCCTGCATTCGGTCAAGCTCGCGTTTAATCGTTGCCACTCCCATGCCGGTTCTACGAATAATCTCCCGAGTATAGAACGACCTGTCAGGGTGGCCATACAGCAGAGCCAGTACGTTTCTCTGCGTGGTCGTAAACAAGGCCTCGCCCAGTTGACTCATATCACTCTCTCATGGATAGTTCACATAAATGGAACTATAGTTCTATTTATGTGAACTATCAACACCCATTAGTATGAGTAAATTAAGCCTTCAAGAAAAACCTTAAGCAATAACCAAACTGGTGCGGCTACCAGAGCGGTCAGTAGCCACATCTAGCCGCGTGCTAATACGCTCTTTAAGTTCAGGTACGTGAGAAATAATACCGACCATACGGCCAGACGACTGCAGGTCTATTAAAGTATTGATGGCCAGGTCCAATGATTCAGGATCCAGGCTGCCAAAACCTTCGTCTATAAACAGGGTATCGAGCTTGATGCCGCCGGCATAAGCTTGCACCACATCCGATAAACCCAAGGCCAGCGACAGCGCGGCCATAAAACTTTCACCACCCGATAGCGTAGCCACCGGACGGCGCTTGCCGTTATAGGCATCTTCTACCATCAACTCCAAACCAGATGCACCACCGCCTTTGCCTTTTTCTTCATCACGGTATAATTCGTAACGGCCTTTGCTCATTAATTTGAGACGTGCGGTAGCTTCTATTAGTACGTCATCTAACAAAACACTTAATACAAAACGTTGCAGGCTAATGCGGTTTCCCGTTTTACCATTGGCGACATCAGACAAGGTGCCAATCAGCTGATATTGCTGCTCCAGTGTTTTGTTGGCCTCTTTCGCTGCTACAAGTTGTTGTTCAACATTGAGTAATTGGCTGACTCGCTTATCCACTACCGCAAATGCGGCTTCTTGTTCCTTCAACAGCTGCCCGGCGGTATCTCGCTGTACAAGCAAGGTTTCCAATTCCGGTGGTGCCTGACCCTTGAGCTTTTGTTGCAGCGCATTCACTGAGCCTCTGGCAGCACTAAGTTCGCTATCGTAAGCCTGAATCTGTTTCACCAAAAGATTCACTTGTTGGTCACTACGGCTGGCCACTAACCAGGCATTTTCGTCGGCAAACTCGGATTGAAGCAAGACCTCCTGCCAGCCGGCTGCAGCAGTTTTCAGGCCAAGTACAGCATCGGCCTCAGCCCCAAGCGCATGATCAAGGCTGGTCTTTGCCGAGGCGTGTGCCAAACCAGCGGTTTTAGCCGCAGCCGTAGCTTGCTCAAACTCTTGCTGCAAACTGGCGATTACACGTTGAAGCGAGCCTATTTCGGTATCCAGTGCGCCATCGAGTCTGTATTGCTCTGGAATTTCCGCCTCTGCCTTGTCGACATTGGCGCTAGTGACAGCCAGCTGTGTATTGGCGGCATTGCGTGCAGCTTCAGCAGCGACTAGCGACGACTTAAGGCCTGATGCCAACTCCTCCAATTCAACTAAGGATTTCGCTAAATGTGTTTCCTGCTGCTCGGCCAGCTCCAGCTCGGCGACAACTTTCGCTGAGAGATCCCTCTCGTTATTTAATTCATCTAAAGATTTAGTCGCGTATTCAGCCAGAGATAAACCCAGGTCTTCAACGCGTGTTTTTAGATGCCCCAGGTTGGCATTCAGCGTGGCTAACTGACCCCCAGCGGTATTTTGCAAAACAATACATTTTTCAATAGCGGCTTTCGCCGCTTCACGCTGTTCATCGCCGGGGATCTCAGCTATAGCGGTTGCAGGCAGCGGGTGCTCTTCGCTGCCACATACGGGGCAAGCATCGCCTTCAGTCAGGTCTTGTGCTAACAAGGCCGCCTGCCCCATATGCCAGGCCATTTCCAGTTTGTTAGAGTGTTTTTTAAGACTGTTCAGTTGCTGCGCCAATTCACCCTGTTGCTGTTGCTGTTTTTGAATATCTTCCAGACAAACTCTTTGCTGGTCAGCCAGAACATCCCGTTCCCTTCTCTGTGTCACCAGAAGGTTCAATTTCTCCAATTGTACCCGCAGACCAGGAAGAGCCTTCAGTGCCTTGCTCATCCCGGCCAATTGGACCTGACCATCTTGTTGAGCCTGCTGATTTTGTAACTGTTTTGCAGTCTCGGCCTGAAACGCATTATCAGCAGAGGCCTGTGCAGTTATCGCCTCAGCCTGCGCCCGCCTGGCCTCACTCAACTGGGTGACTCTCTGACGGTAGGCCTCCAGCTTCTGTATATTATGCGTATGTATATCGAGTTGCGGCTGTTTGTCACTGGCTGTTTTCAATGTTGTATTGGCCGTCGCCAGGCTGCTTACCTGAACTTCCAGCTGATGCTTGGCACCCTCTACACTAGCACTCGCCTTGTGTTTGGCGCTGCTGGCTAGGGTAAATGTTTGTTGCTCAGGCTTAAGCTTGATGGCCTGTCGCGCACGGGCCAGCTCTTTTCGCTGACTATCAATTTCTTCGCCGCCTTCACTCAGCACGCTTAACGTTGTCTGAGCATTATTGAGCAGCTCATAATCCTTCTGAATCGCGCTTGCCTCAACCCACAGCTTCTGCGCCGCCGTATAAATATCGGTGGCAGTCTGTTTGGTTTTGCGGGCCGCTGCTAACAGCGGTTTCTGCTGTTCAATTTCATCAAATAATTCGGCTTCAGTCTCAAGCCCCGAGCTACTCAGTACGCCTTTTTGTTTATTTAGACTGGCCTCTACTTCGCGTCCAATAGTACTGGATCGATCTTTTAGAATAGCCTCTATTCTGCGGTAAATATGGGTTTGAAACAGATGACTGAAAACCTTCTCTCTCTCACGTGAATCGGCAGTAAGTAAACGGCGAAACTCACCCTGCGGCAATACCATAACCTGCCTGAATTGCTCTACTGACAAACCGGTGAGATCTTCTATTTTATCGGTAGCATCCTGTACTTTAGCGGCCACCAATAAGGTTTCTTCTCCATCAGCCTTTCGCTGATTCAGCTCAGCTCTGGCTTTATGGGTAGTAAAACCCTCGCCCCGTTTCTTGGGTCGGTGTTGTTCGGGCTCTCGAGCAATGCGGTATACCGTGCCGGCCAGCTCAAATACCAGCTCTACCTGTGTAACAAGCTCTGCATCGGCCTGGTCACAGCGCATTTGACTGGCATCACGTTCATTACCCGTGGTCTTGCCATACAAGGCATAACAGATACCATCCAGTATCGTCGTTTTACCAGAACCAGTTGGGCCATTAATAAGGAACAGCGGGTTATCCCGCAGCTTGGTGAAATCGATAATTTCCGTTCCACTGAACGGTCCAAAGGCGGTCATGCTTAACTTCATCGGTCGCATCTAGTTATGCTCCCGGCCACTGTGAATTGCATCAATGATTTCAGTGATCACTCCGCGCTGGGCATCGTCCAGATCTTCGCCGCGCACCTGCGAGAAAAAATCCGTAAACATCGACAACTCACCCTTTTTTAGCCGTTCACTACTCGGTTCAACTACCCCTCTGGCATCCATTAGTCCGGGCTTTTCCAGATGTAATACATTGGGATATACCGCGCGTAATTTCCCCATTGGATCCAGAATCGCATGGGTATCCAACAAACGTACCAACAAATAATCATCGGCATGGGGGTCGCTAACGCCCAGCTCAAGAATGCTTTCCAACTCCCCTTCTATGCAGCGCATATCGCGTATCGGCAATAGCGGTATCTTCTCGATTTCGCAAGATCCCGTGGCATCCATATCCACGACAGTGACCGACTTTTTATGGTGTTCTTCCGAGAAAGAATATTTGAGAATAGAACCCGAATATCGAATGTGCTCACCGCCCTTATATTGCGGCGCATGCAAGTGGCCCAGCGCGACATAATTAAACGGCGCAAACACCCCAGGCGAGACTTTATCTGCACCACCTACCGACAGCGGTCGTTCAGATTCACAATCGTCTGCACCATCGAGAAAACAATGGCTGATGACTACTGAGCGGTGATAAGCCTTCGCCTCTATATCCGCCTGTATTTTCTCAGACAAAAAACCCAGCGCTTCTTCATGACCATTCACCTCTACGTCGTATCTGTCCCGCACGGTGGCAGGTTCAACGTAGGGAATGCCATAAAAGGCGATATCGCCATGTTCATCTTTCAGCACGATGGGGGCTAACTCATTAGTTAATGGCCCCACAATATACAAACCGGCCTCGCCCAACTGCTTGGCGCCAAAACCCAGCCGCTCAGGGCTGTCGTGATTGCCCGATATCATAATGACTGGCAGGGCCAGTTCTTTACACAGCCGGTTAAGCACGTGATCCAGCAAGGTCACCGCATTGGCCGGCGGCACCGAGCGGTCGTAGACATCACCCGCTATTAGCACAACGTCAACGGCTTGCTGCCTGGCAATATCAACCAACTGATCCAGCACGTGCGCTTGATCTTCAAGCAGCGATACATTGTGAAACTGACGACCTATGTGCCAGTCGGAGGTGTGCAGTATTTTCATCGATAACTTCTAGTATTTAACGTGAGTGAGCATGATAGAGTTTTGGCTGCACTTGTCTATATTGGTTGCCTGTACATGTAGAGTATTCGCACATATACATCAGGCTCAGATTGGGGTACCAAATCCACAGGTCTAAACCACCGCGCAATAGCTGAAACCCCTTTCAAGTTCGAGTTTTATGTTTACTTCATTAACTCATCAAGCGTGAGTTCATAACTGGATGAGAATACTTCCAGAAAATACCGTATCTCGGGTAAATCAAGCTTGTCCAACCTAAGCTTGATGTCTTCAGCGGCTTTGGAAAATTCGGCATTACCCGCCGACAACTCCATCTGGCATTTCAAATAGGCCGAGATAGTATCGGCCGCCTTGATAATGACCTTGTGTCCAGCAGGCATTTTGTCTTCAACAATCATCGACTCATAGTCGCCCTGAAGCTCAGGCGGCAGTAGACCCAGCAGCTCCCGCTCGGCCTGGCGCTCGATAGACTTGTAGGCCTGCGTAATTTCACTTGAATGGTATTTGATGGGTGATGGCATGTCGCCGGTAATCACCTCACCGCAGTCGTGGTATAGCGCGGCTACAACTACAGCGTTAACGTCCAAGTCACCGTCAAAAAACCGGTTTTTGATCAAACCCAGCGCATGCGCGATAGTCGCCACCTCCCAGCTATGCTCCATGACGTTTTCAGGCACCGTATTACGTTTCAAACCCCAGCGTTGTAACCAGCGGATTTTACTAATATAGGCATAGAAATGGCTTTTCAATTGAATCAGACCCTTTGCTTTGCAATTGTTGCTGTATCTTAACACCGACTGTTTTAGCTTATTAGCAATAGATGTCGATTCGTTCATACGATAGCCTGATGACTTGTGCTTTTCATCTATCGGACATATTATTGATTTTGTCCTATCGGCGACAAAGTACTCAACCGATATAGCTATTTCAACAACCAAGCGAGATACCGCCCTATGGTCGATACCAAAGCCCAGCTCCCTTTGCCGATTCGGCTATTTAATGGTGGTTTTGCCGGGCTTGGGCCGATGGGAAAGCGAGTAATCGATCTGCAGCCCGATAAGTTGCTCAAGCTGGCCAGTAAACAAACCGGCCTTAGCGACTATGGGGTCGACTATTTTCACCAACCACTGCAACGGCTCTGTGACTCGTTTGAACAGGATGCCCGGCTTACCGGCCTGGGACGCATCATGGCGCGACAGGAAATGCTGCGGCTGCTCGGCAACCGGCTCAAATTTGTCGAACTATTCAAGCAACACCCTGAGATAGCCGACGAGGAAATTACCGCGCCGCTGTTTATTCTGGGTATGCCACGCACCGGCACCACCAGCATGCATGAGTTGATGGCTCTGGACCCACAGTTTCGAGTGCCCCTAAGCTGGGAGCTGGCCTACCCATTTCCTCCGCCGGAAACCGCCACCTATAAAACCGACCCGCGTATCGCGCAGGTCACTCAAGAACTGTCCAGAATTGACGGTCTATTACCCGATTTTAAAAACATGCACCCCATGGGCGCCGAATTGCCGCAAGAGTGTGTTGCACTATTCAGTCACGATTTTGTCTCCATGATCTTTGATGTGCAGTATCGCTTAACCCAGTATCAGTCATGGCTGATACAAGAAGACATGACCGAGGTATTCAAGAACCACCGCCGCTGGTTACAAATGCTGCAGTGGAAATGCCCCGGCGATACCTGGGTACTCAAGTCGCCACAGTATCTGTGGAATGTCGAAGACATGCTGCGCGAATACCCCGACGCCCGCGCCGTACAAACTCACCGCGACCCTATCAAGGTGGCGCTATCTATCGGTAGTTTGTCAGCCACACTGCGCAGTCTGGGTTCTAATCACGTCGACCTTAAAGAAGCCACCCAGGCTTATGCCGACTTACTCGACTACGGCACGCAAAAAACCATGGACGCCAGAGCACAGGGTTTGCTGACTGAAGAACGTATTTTTGATGTGCAGTTTCCGCACTTTCGCAAAGACCCGGTTGCTGCCATGGCAGAGGTTTACAATCACTTTGATCTGGAGTTTTCAGATACGATTAGACAAAAAATGAGCGACTTTCTTAGCGCGGGTTCAGAAACCGAGCGCCACGGAAAACATCACTATAATTTGCAAAACTCCGGCCTGGATATTGAAAAAGAGCGACAGCGCTTTTCCGCTTATCAGCAAGCCTATAACATACAATCAGAAACCCTATAAACACACTACCCAGCTATTGTGACGACAGGAATAAAACATGAGCATAGAAACAAAAAGCCGATCATCACTTAAAAAACTGATAGGCCTACTGCAGGAAATTGATGAACGTTGGTGTAGCGAAGAGTGGAACCTCAACTCGGCAGAAGATATTGTCGGTTCACACCGCGCGCTGATGCATATTCTGGAAGCCTCTATCGTTGGCTACTTTGAGAAGGATGAACGCACACCAGACTTCCGTCGTATCGTCACGCCTAGCCGTAAGCTGACCGGCGACAATAGCGACGCCATCTATTACGACGCACCCGTCAGCCCCGAGCATGTTTACCAGATAGACGGCGAAATGAATGGCTCAGTCTACTTCTCAATGACCATCGAGAACGATGCCGAAAGCGATAAAATCACCACCACCGGCGGCGCGCTTAACGATACAGACATTGACATCGATGCTGATGGCAAATTCACCATCACTCTTGGCGGTCCGGCCCAGGATAGAAACTGGTTACCGCTGGGCGACGGTGCGTCCCGGGTGACTACCCGACATTATTTTGAACACGCGACACCAGCCGCGCTGGAGCCCTCGCTCGAGCCACGCATGAAAATACGCTGCACCAGCGAGTTTGAACAACCCGCACCACCAAATGATGACAGTGTGAGTGGGGGCATTGATCGCGTATGTAATATTTTACGCAGCCGTACCCTCAATATGCCGACACTGGCTGGTGGCGAACTGCCGTCGTTTATGTCCTTGAACCCGAACAACTTCCCCGAGCCGCAAACTCCCGGCGACTTTGGCCTGGCCGCTGTCGATGCGCATTATTCCATGGCACCGTTTTTTATTGGTCCCGATGAAGCGCTGGTCATTACCGGCCGCTGGCCGACCTGCCGTTTTGCCAACGTGTGTTTATGGAACCGTTTCCAGCAAACACTGGACTACAGCACCCGTCCGGTATCACTTAACCGGACCCAAGCGGTACTGGAAGACGACGGCAGCTTCAAAATGATTATTGCCCATGAAAACCCCGGCCTGCCCAATTGGCTGGATACCGAAGGCAACCTGTTTGGTCTGGTTTTCTGGCGATTTTTCCTGGTCGAAGGTGAGGCAGAAACACCACAGGCCACTGTCGTTAAATTGGCAGATTTAAGCAACTGATACCCCTGTGTGTAACGACTGAAATTAGAGAGTAGCGCCATGACAGATACCGAGAAAACAGCAGACAATAAGCACTATGACGCCATCATCATCGGTGGCGGTCATAACGGCTTGGCGGCCGCAACCGTACTGGCTAAAGAAGGTCAGTCTGTATTAGTACTGGAAAAAAACAATTACGTCGGTGGCATGGGGGGTACTCGCGAGATACTCAAGGGCTGCCTTAACGAAGTGGGTGCCAGTTGTATGTTTCCGCTGTCGGCCGAGATCAAACAGTACTTCGATTTTGAAAACCACGGTGTGGAGTTAATTCCCCTACCGATAATGGCCGTCAACTTGTGTGGCGCCAACGACCGACCACTGGTGTTTTTTAAAAACCCGATACGGCTGGCTTACAATATATTCAAGACTTTTGGCTTCTCGGCTATGTTGGGCATGGTACGACTACTCGCCTTCTGTAAATACCCTGCCGAAATGATTGATCGTTTCACCGCCCGCAAAGCACCACGAAATCTGGAAGATATTATCGCCGCTGCGCCAACCGCTAAAAAACGCGCCCAACTGGAGCTGGCTTTTAAAGGCTCAGCGATGGATATCATTGACCAGTTTTTTCCGGATAAAGAAGGACACAAAGAACTGCGCGGCAATATGGCTTTTGCGGCTGTGCAGGCCACCTATAAAGGCCCCTATACACCAGGCTCAGGGCTTTGCTTAATCTACACATTGGCGCAAGACGGTTCCGAAGGGCTGATGCAGCGTGTTAAAGGCGGCATGGGCAAGTTATCTGAATCGCTGGCTCAACAAATAACAGAGCTTGGCGGCGAGATACGCCTCAAACAACGGGTTAAAACCATTTTGCTGGAAAATAACCGCGCTATCGGCGTAGAACTTAAGAATGGTGAGCAGATTTTTGCCAATTCAATCATTTCGAATCTGGACAAACCCGCCACTTTTAAGGGCCTGCTGGCAGAACACCCCTTGGCGGAACAGTTTCAGCGCAAGGTAGACGGCGCCAATCACAACGGTGCCTTTGTGCACATGCTGTTTAAACTCAAAGGCCTGCCCGACTTCGCCCCACAGTTTGATACGCTCAATCATATTGATGGCGCCCGTTTTGGCGGCGCCATGGTGGTCGACCCGGATTTAATGCAAGAGTGTTATGAAGCCTGTATTAAAGGCGAAATGCCACCGAAGATACCCCTGGCTTATCAGTTCCCAACGGTGATGGACCCAAGCCTTGCACCGGATGGCTTTCATATTGCCAGCGCCTACGGATTTTACTTCCCTTGTGAGGCAGACAAATCATTACGTGGCAAACTGCGTGACCAAGCCGGCGAGATGATTATTGACCACATCAGCGAATACCTGCCCGATTTTAGAAGTTTGATTACCGATCAGGCGATATTCTCTGCCGATCATTTTGAAAGTATGCACGGCGCCACCAATGGCGACTGGACTCATGGTGCGCTGCACCCGGAACAAATGCTAGGCGAGCGCTGCCTGGTAGAAGGCACTGGACACTTAACCCCAATTGATAACCTGTTTTTATGCGGCGCTTCATGTCACCCGGGGCCAGGTGTGACGTTTCTGCCCGGTTATAATTGCGCCTTTGAAGTCATGCAATATGCCAAAGCCGCCGACAGCGAGCCCAGCAGCACTAACGCAGCAGCACCGGTACCAGCAGAACATGCAGCATAGCGCGTAAGTCATCATCCGACTTAACCCAGTTACTCGGTAGCGTGAGTAAAGACAGCAAGATACGGTAGACCCACTCCGCCATTATTTCGGGTTTGACCTTGTCTTGCAGTAATCCCAGTTCGAGTGCAGGCTCTATAACGTGCTCCAGCAACTGCTCGCCAAACTCGACAATAATATCTGAACGCCATATGACTGCGCGCGCGCTGGAATCTTCATCTGAGGCAAACACCGCTTTAAGCAAAGGTCGCCTGGGGATTTCTTGCAAAGCCAACAAAATGCCTTCAACCACTACGTCGGCGGGTTGTTCATAACTCTGTAATTTTTTTGAGATAACCACATTGGCCGCTTCCATCTCACGTTTGATCACCGCCACCAGCACGTCATCTTTACTGGGGAAATAGCGATACAAAGTAGACCTTGCGACATCAGCCGCCACCGACACTTCTTTCATGCCTGTAGCACGAATGCCCTGTTTAAGGTAACACTGCCGCGCTGCCAGCAAAATCTTATCGACGGTATCCCCTGGATCATTACGCTTATTCATAGTGGGTCCAAAGACGAATCACCTTAATCGCTCTTTCTTTTTCATGCACATGATAGAGGACTCCGAGTTGTATGCTTTTCTTCGGGAGACGAAGCACACCTCAAAGCTAGTAGTATATCTTCTTTAACTTTCTTTTTTTAGAATGAATTTCTATTGCTTCTATTCGCTTATACATATCTGAGGCCAAATATGGTATAGATCATGTCCTATAGAGCCACAGAAAAATGGTGGATAACACAATGAGCACGCCTATAAATGAAAGATCAAAAATAACTAAAAGCATTTTTATTTCGGTATTATCGATACTAGTACTCGTACCTATCGCAGTATTCGCCACACACTCTCCAGAAACCCAACACACTTGGGGTAATTATCACTGGGCGAGAACAGCAAACCCAATGGCACTACAGGTTATTGATAGCGTGACGTCAGAGTGGCAGGCGGAACTAAACCTTACAATACTTGACTGGAACAAGGCTGACGCTCTGAATATGAGTATTACCTCGTCTGATAATCGTTCAAAAACCCGAAAACGCTGCAACGCCTCCTCAGGTAAAATCCGCGTCTGCAATGCGACTTATGGTAATAACGGTTGGTTAGGACTGGCTTCAATCTATATAGATTCAAATGGCCATATTACCAAGGGTACAGCTAAAATGAACGACAGTTATGCGTATTATTGGGCCGATTCAATTCAAAAAGCACACGTTATGTGCCAGGAAGTTGGTCATCTATTTGGCCTAGGACACACCTCTGAAGACGGCTCAAGTCAGAGTACGTGTATGGATTATTCAACGTCTGAAAACAGTACAAGGCCAAATGATCATGATATTGAATTGTTAAATGAGATATATGCGCACACCGATGCCGATGATAGCTATGCAGCGCCTGTAGATCCCGCAGATGATGGTGGAACAACTGATCCTGCTCCTTGTCGCGGCGGACCTAAGCGATGTGGCTCTGGCTCAAGTGCAGACAGTGGTAACAGCGATTTCGGCCGAGGACATTTAATCCGAAGTAACGAATTTTACGAAGAGTGGGTTGAGAATCATGCTGATGGTAGTAAGACAGTTCACCATGTAACCTTGGTACATTAAAAAAGGCATCAATACATTTCAGATAAGATAAGATAGTTAGAACAGTTAAAGGAGTGATCTTATCACTCCTTTATTTTATGCATCGCACGCCGCAATATTTAACGGCGCTTGGTGCCCTCTTCACCCGCAGAAGCGTTTGCATAAAGACCATAGAGCGTAATCAGCAAGGCCACCATGATCGTTATGCCACACAGCATCAGTGTCTATGTGACAAGCTGACTATGGCGTTCAATATCTTGAGTGCCTTATGTGGCTGGAAAGAACGCCAGCGTTAGCACCAAAAGAATAACCCACAAGATATTTTCCAGGGTTTCCGTGATCGGCTGAATCTTTCTTAACGCGCCGTATATATGCACTACCAGCATAAAAGAAAAAACCAACACGAGTATTTCAAAGGCAAAAACCAACCCTTCGCCCGTCAGTGCAGCCCGCAATGCTACTAGCTCTACTACAAGAATAAATGCGCCCAGACAGCGACCAAAATATACCGCCAGATCGGTATCTTCGGGAATATTCCACGCCATCAACTTTGCCCATTCGATAGGCTTAAAAAAAATTGGCAGCGCGAAAAATAGCGAAGTAGACACGACAAATACCAATAAATAGGTTTGAGCGTATTGACTCCATATGCCGATCATATTCTTATCCCTATATGTGAAACACTAGCTCTCTATACTTTCAACTTTTCCATTAAGGCAAGCGCCACCAACTCAGATGAGGCTGGATTCTGGCCGGTAATCAAATTGCCATCTGTAATAGCATAGGGATGCCAGTCGTCGGCTTTCGAAAAGGTGGCACCTTTCGCTTGCAACTCGTCTTCCAGTAGAAAAGGCACGATATCTGTCAATTGCACGGCGTCTTCTTCGCTGTTGCTGAAACAGGTAACCGATTTACCCTTAACTAAAGCAGAACCATCCGGTGCCTTAGTATGCCGCAGTGCCGCAGGCGCATGACACACCGCAGCAACGGGTTTACCTGCTGCATACAGCGCTTCAATTAGTGCAATTGAGTCGGAATCTTCGGCCAAATCCCACATAGGGCCATGCCCACCAGGATAAAATACTGCATCGTAGTCATCAGCTGAGACATCCGCTAGTTTCACAGTATTAGCAAGAACCGCTTGAGCCGCACTGTCTGCTTTGAAGCGCGCCGTTGCGTCCGTATGAAAATCTGGCTCATCACTTTTAGGGTCGAGCGGTGGCTGCCCACCCTTGGGTGAAGCCAACGTAAGCTGTGTACCGGCATCAGCCAATACATAATAAGGTGCTGCAAACTCTTCCAACCAGAAACCGGTTTTCTCTCCAGTGTCGCCAAGTTGGTCGTGAGAGGTAAGAACGATGAGGATGTTCATCCAGTATTTCCTTTTGGTTTAAGTGATGTATTTCGGATTTAAATTCGTTGCGTAAGTATAGGACAGTTTACTGAATTGACCTGACAAACTGAGTCAAAAACCCGAAGGGTCAGCCCCTTGGGGTTTTACTCGTGCTCAAGTGGATAAGCTATACGGAAATCAGCTCAAAGCCCTGACGCGGAAAATGCACATGCACCAGACCACAGCGGGCATCATCCCGGGCCAATATCCAACGGGTCTCTGATGCAGCCACCAACTCACCTTGCACCGCATCTCTGGCGTAATCGGTGGGCGCAATACTGACTGCCTTGCCTATGTTGGCATCTTGCGTTTGTTCTCTCCCAATAGACCGTGGCGCACTGTGGGCGGCTTCGTCAAAGGCTTGTTCGGGGCTTATGTCGCTGCGTTCGCCATGACCAAAGGCGTGCATCCGGTGGTACCAGGCGGCCACTCGGGAATGATCTGGCAAAGGCATTTTAGCCACATAATGCACAAACCACAGGCTGTGATAGGCGCTAAAATCCGCTGCACAGGGCTCATCACCAAACAAAAAGTCTTTTACCAGCATGTCATCCAGCGTTGCCCAGTGCTGAGATGTATCGATTGTGGATGTCATTTTGACAGTAGCCGTTCTTGCCATGCCAATTCTATCTTTTAAGAACTTCAACATCGAAAACAAACCCAGCTGACGATACAATTCGCGCTGTATACGCATAGGCGGAATAGAACCCAGTACCGACATAAAAACCTCGCTATCCATGCTTTGTGCGAAGGCCTTTACAGCAGCATCACACTGGTTAACGTTGAGCAACGCAAGTCCCGTGATATTAGCTACCTCCTCAGCAATAATACGGCTATCACAGAAAACATCAGCGCCAATCTGTGCCACCGGCATTTTTCGGTAAGCACCAGCTAGCGGTAATACATTAGGCCGCGGCGGCATAGAGGGCGACAGAACCGACTGCCAAGGCAGTGCACTGTAACCCAACATTAACCGAGTCTTTTCCGAAAAAGGGGACATTTCATAGTGGTGTAAAATCATCGCTATAGCTCCGCTAATAGATAAACCTGTACAATTATCGCAATCATTACTTAGGTGTACTTAAACGAGATGATACAACGATTTCTTCGACAGTCATTCTATATTATTACTGCAAGCGTGGTGTCTTTCACCCTGTCTGCCGAACCTGCCAATACAACCAACAACAGCGACCAGACCGCTAAACGATGGATTAGCCTGTTTGACGGCAGTTCTCTCGATGGCTGGAGTAACTTCAAAGACGATGACGGCGCCATCGATAACTGGCGAATAGAAAACGATGAACTGTCCTTTGACCCAGGCCCCTGGGGCATATTACCGCTAGTCAGCAACTATCTGTTTGGTGGTGCCAGCCGCGACCTGATTTACGCTAAACAGGCCTTCAGTAATTTTGAACTCCGCCTGCAGTGGAAAATCTCCGCCGGCGGCAACAGCGGTGTTTTCTATCTGGTAAGCAACGACACAGATGATCCAAACTGGCACAAAGGCCTGGAGATGCAGGTACTGGATGACACAGGTCACGACGACGGAGAAATCCCCAGTCACCGCGCCGGCGCACTCTACGACCTGGTAGTCCCTCAGCCCGAAATGACAAACCCGGTCGGCAAATGGAATTCAGTTGTTATACGCGTGCAGGGCAAACACATTGAACACTGGCTCAACGGTACAAAAGTTGTCGATATAATTCGAGGCAGTGATGACTGGAAGCAAAGACTGGCCGCCAGTAAATATGCCGATATCCCAAACTTCGGCATGGCACAAGAGGGTTACATCGTACTACAAGACCACGGCGACCCCGTCTGGTATCGCAACATCCGTATACGTAAACTGCACTAACAACGGACTTATACACTGGGGGACGGAGCACTATATGCCAGCAAAGCTGGCATATAGTGCTCCGTCCCCCATTGTATAGTGCTCCAAGCTCTCATCCCCACTCACAAACGCCGTGCAGATTATTGCTTCCCAAGCCCCTGTGAATCTAGAACCTTGCCTATAGACTAATGTTACTTGCAAGTCACATATGCTAATCTATCTGACTGATTAACCGCTGTGAGATAAAAATAATGAGTTTGTTACCCAATGGAATTGAACAACTTTTGGCCCCAGCTGGAGATGGCAACAATCTCTCTGCCGCAAAAAGGACTGCATTAAATTATGCCGACCCTATCGACAATCTCTACGCTTTTGGCAAGCTTTGGGCTGGCTATGGTGGTGTGCCTGTCTACCCCGCTTTCAGAGGCACAATGTTTGGCCTGGTGGGGACCGGAAGACTGAAACCTCTGTTTGGTTATACGGGATTTGGTAACTTTGAAGCCAAAGTGCTCGACAACGGCCACGTCAAATTACGCGGCAAGGAAACCGGCTACTTCACCGACCTGGAGACCGGTGACATCCTGGAGCATTGGGATAACCCCTACACAGGAGAAACCGTCGAGGTATTTAACTTTCTCAATAATCGTATACGAGGCGAACTTACCCCAACTATGCCTGTGTTCCATTTTGGCGATAGCGCGGACGCACCGACGCTGATGAATGACGGCAGCTGCGTGGTAAACGAAGATGGCTCTGTTCCATTCATTCTCCCGTGGGAGCGCAGCGGCGAGCAAATGCTGCTGTCATGGGACTATACTCATCGCTATCGTAATCCGGTTACTGCGGACCATTGGCCTAAGGCATGCACTGGCGAATACATCAATCCTTCCGAGCATTTCACATTTTTCACCCGCGCCGAGGACTTAGCTAATCGTGAACTGGCATCGGCTCCTTATACCTGCGGTTTTTCACGTCTGAGCCCTTGGTGGCCGTGGATGAAGATGGGCCAGTCCGGCATAGACGGACACCTGTTTGGTCGCATGCATTCGCACAAAAGCAATCAGGGGTTTACCGACATCCCGCCAAAAGTCCTGGCCTATGCCGAGAAGCATCACCCCGAATATCTTGAAGCCTGCACTGACTGGGATGATGGTTTCCCCATCGGCACATGGGAGGCCTATGCCAGAGACACAGGCCCTGAAAACAATTGATTAATAATTCGCGGACATAAAAAAGGCGCCCAGTGGGCGCCGACCTGACATTTTCATGTCACGGCAAGGGGTTCTTAAAACTTAAACCTAACTCCTAGACCAACAGATCTTGGGGCTCCAAGAGCAACAATCAACTTATTCTGCTCCGCAATGGCCAGTACGCCGCCGACGTATTCCTTATCAAGGAGATTCTTCACCCACAAAGAGATTTCCCAATGTTCTTGCGAACTAAGCATCACGTTAGCGTTAGCCAAAGTACGCCCTTCGATATAGGCTGAATTAAGTGGCGTGATGTATTGCTTCGATTGATAATTACCATCCAACCTGGCATCTAAGGTCCAACCACCGTTAAAGGGGTAGCTATAATTTATCGCCGCCATGACTTGATTTTCAGGGTTACGGGGCAGAGAGTTACCGCCTACGCTGGTATCCCCACAAACATTTTCGTCACCAGACTCTCCACCACCGGTAACTACCTGTCGGTCACAGTTATAGTAAAAATGCCTCTGCGCGGGATCGTATTCCGTACCCGACTTGTATTCAGCGCTATTGAGCGCCAGACCAAAATCAAATGACAGGTTTTCGGTAGCAAGCCACTTCATCTCCAGCTCTACACCCATCGACTCGGCATCACCAATATTTCCGACCACCGAACTGGAATTGATGCTATCCGCATTTTTGGCGGGCTCCGAGCCTTGTATGTTTTCCCAGTCTATATAGTATGCGCTGACGTTAACCATCAGTTTTGCATCGAGAAAAAGGTTCTTACTGCCTATTTCAAATGTGACATTGGTTTCATCGTCATATGTCTGTTGGCTTTCATCCGCGGCATTATTAAAACCGCCGGCTTTAACGCCCTTGGCAACATAGCCGTAAAGAAAGCTCTGCTCGTTCAAATGAAAGTCCAAACCTAGCCGTGGTGCGAAATATGTAAACGTATCGGAGTCAAATTCTTTTTGAATAGTCGAACTATAAGGAAACGGAAAAGACCCGCCAAATATAATCCCGCGCTCGCCCGGCTCCAGACCAAAACCATCAGTAAGCCGTTGAATCTCACGTTCATCATGATTGTAACGCCCTTCAAAACGCAGATTTAAACGATCAGTGAAACTCCAATCCACAGTTAGGAACAATGCCCGAGTGTTATCTTCAAATTTTGTCCAGTTGCCCGGCTCCCCGTTCCACTTCTGTCCGGCAAACAACCAAAATGGATTGTAGTTAATATCGTTGAGCGGAGAGACATCGAGGGAATCTGTATAAGCGATAGAACAGGCGGCAATCTCATCTTCATTACTGCCGCTACCATTCACATCACGATCGGAGCAAACCGGTGCAAAGAAAGTCTGGTCGTGCTGCTCGTCCTCGACCTTGGAAAAATACACACCAATACTGGCACTAATATTGTCGGTAGGTATTAAGTCCAATCGCAATTCATGCGAGCTCTGCTCTAATTCTGTAATGGGGCGCGCACTGGAGATATTACTAAAGACTTCAAATATTTGTGGGTATGGCACAAAAGTAGGATCGAGCAAAGTAGCGCCACCGAGAGGATCGCGCTCCGCCGGACCTGCGGTTGAACCTTCATGTTTAACCTGCCCGTAAAGATAGCTAAGACTAAGCGTGTCGTTGATATCCCAATCAAAACCAAAGGTCACAATGTCTGTGTCTGCAACAAAGCCATAAGCCCGAGGGTCAACCACCACACCACTGCTGCGTTGGTCCACCGCTGGACATGGATAGGCAAAGGGAATTTCGTTAATGCAAGTACCCTCGCTCGGAGTGGTTGGCAGTGCCCCATCCCACATGGTATTGCCGACATACTCCGCTCCGGTATCAGAATTAAATAAAGATACGGTATTGGAATTCATATCGTCATAGCGCGATACCTGGATAACAGCAACTTCGCGCAGACCACCGAGCACATAATGCGGCTGGTTCTCACGTTGTAGACGCGTACCGTAATAGCCTAAATCAACCGACAGGGAATCATTCGCATGCCACCTGAGTCCAACATTCCAGCTTTCATCTTCCCAGCCTCCCAGGCGACCCTGATTATTATAGCCAGCCGGGTCGGCGTCATTGAGAGGATGCTCATTGTCTGTATGGCCATCGTAGTCGGAGCTTCCCAGCGTAATGCGGCCTAACAAACTATCCCCAATAATGGGGCCGCCCAGACTTATCCGATAGTCCTCGCGCTCGTTATCACCCTGCGTTGTATGCAGGTAGCCACTAAACTCCTCTTGCGGCTTTGCAGTCACATAGTTTATTGCTCCGGCGAAGGCGCTATGTCCATAAAGGGAATTCTGTGGCCCCTTGACGATTTCCATCCGTTCCATATCCACCATGCCCATGTTCATCATGCTCTGGCGCTGCAGATAAATGCCGTTAAGAAAAACGCCCACATTTTGTACACGATCCTGTAAAAAACCGGTCGATAATCCTCGTATTGTCGGGGCCGATTGATAGCCAGAGGTACTGGCTCCCAGATAGCTCATACCTACGGTATTACTGGCGATATCCTCTAGATTGACTAAATCACGTCTTTCAATATCTTCCATGCTGAAAGGAGTGATGGACAAAGGCACATCCTGCAGAGATTCTTCTCTCATTCGAGCGCTAACGATAACCTCCTCAAGCTGGATACCGGACTCGTTCTGAGCCTGAACAAATGGAGCGCAGGTTGCTACCGCAATGCACAGTGGTAAGAGTTGGAACTGCTTCATGACGAACTACCTCATACAGTTTATGTTTTTATGAAAAATTTGCCCTACTGTGACTTTATAGTCACAAGTGTGACTTGATAGTCACATCTAACTCAAATTCTGTCAAGCAGAACCTGAAACTTTTCTAGAGCATTGCGGCTTTTTCGATGAGCTGAGTCTTTTCTTCGCCGTAGGTGTCGACCACCTTGTCGCGATCGGGGTCGTTTTCTATTATTGTTTTAGCAATCAATATCCGACGTGCCAGCCTTTCCTCAGCAGCGCTGTCATTCAGTACCTCAGCCGCCTGATAGATCTTTAGCCATTGGTCAAAATAGCTAAGAGCAAAGCCCTGCATATCCACTAGAGCTTCTTGTGGAACTTTGTTGGCAAGTAAGAAATACGGAGAACAGAGCACTCGCATATGAGGCAGTCTGGATGGTTCAGGCTTAATCAATTTATGCTTTTTTGCCTTTTCATAGACTTTCGCTACGCCGGAAAAATGCCGATCGATATAGTCAAAGTCCATAATCATATCCATATCTGGATACAGATCCATCGACAACTGGCTGCCTTTGGTCGTTACCATTCCTTCGAAACTATAGCGCGGAATATTGTAATGATGGTCAGGAATAATATGGATATTGAAGTATCTCATGCCGGGCATAATGTCTATTGACAGGCTAGCGACTCTATCGAGTTTTGGCGCAGTAAAAACTTTAACAAATCCGGTGTCATCACCTTTCAAATTAGTCAGTGATCTCAGATCTTTAAAGTACTCTACCGGCGTCGCATCCAGTGTATTGATAATAGTCTCTTCCACCTTCGATCCATAAGTCTCGAGATCGGCGGTGAGTTCCCCAAAAATCAGCTTTCCCACTATTTTCTTAAAATCCATGAATCGATTTCCTGTCTTAATCAACAACTTAATTTGCAATCTATCATATGTGACTATATAGTCACAACAGTTTTTATTACCAGCAAGCTTTACGGATTGCTGCTCTACAGGAACGTAAATGAACAACGGTCACATAAAAAAGCTTTTACTTTTAGGGGCAACCGGGCGGGCTGGTCGTCAACTACTTAAGCTATGCCTGGAAAAAGACTATGCCGTTACCGCTTTGGTACGAACACCTGAAAAGCTCGACATTGTTGAACACCCTGGGCTTACGGTCATAAAAGGTGACTTGAGCCAGAAAACGACCCTATCCATTCTTGAACAGGATAAGTATGACGGAGTCTTATCGACTCTAGGGATTTTCAATAAGTCGCCGGGAACGCCATTGACTGCACTGACCGCAGGCTTGATACACTCTTTACGCCATCAACAAAATACACCGTTAATCTTTATGTCATCCCTCGGTGTAGGAGACAGCAAAAAGCTGGGTAATGTTCTTGTGCGAATGGTGACCAGCATTACTCTACGCCACGTGCTGCCAGACAAAGAGCAGCAAGAACAACTGCTACGCATTTCAGGCCACCCCTACGCCATCATACGACCACCTCAGTTGGTTAGCAGCGAGGCAAGTGAGACTTATCAACGTTGGCAGGGACATGACACCCCGGGCAAACTGCGTTGGAAAATCAGTACGACAGATGCGGCCAAAGAAATGCTCTGGGCTTTAGAGCACCCTGAGCAATACAATAAGTCCTGGCAAATTTCATACTGATATAGAACAGATCAGGTTGAAATGACGCGTCTCCTGACGATAACCGCAGCCACTAGAAGCATACAGTTTAGCACTGCCACAATCACAAACGGAGCCGGTTTCCAGACATCGAAAGCGACACCTCCAAACTTGGTAATAAACATAATACCCATCGCGCCACACACGGAGAAAGTTCCCATAACCGCCCCGCGCATTTGGGCTGGTGCCTCCTGTCCTATCAATGTTTGACTCGCCAGCATGACAGCCATCTGACCTATTCCAAGAAAAATGCACGCTACTATCATTGATGGGGCCAGCGGATCGGTAATAAGACCCATCACACCATAACCAACCGCAGCGACAATCAGTGCCCAGATGAGGGCTACTAACCTATCGAGACGATCATTAAGAATACCTAGCAGTGGTGCGGATACCAACGCGCTAGCTTGAACAATACCGAAATACATTCCGGCAGTCTTAACTGCATTTGCTGTGCTCATACCACTTGAGATACCCGCATGGGTTAACCAAAGGCTAAAAAATACCCCAACGACGATAAGATCGCTGCGTGCTACAAATGCACAGGCATAGGACAAGCCCACCTTAGGATTAAGTTTAGCGGCAACAATACTTTGTCTAAATCGGTCTCGCCAAGTTAGATGCTCGTGCGCATCGTCTTCCGGCGCCGATTTGTCATGAAACAACCCCATTCGCATGACTAAAGCTGAAAGAAATGCTATCAGCGCTACCGTCAGCAAGGTATAGAGTCCGGCGGTTCGGGCATCCGCGAAGGCGGAATACCAGAAAGGTAATTTTGACAGTACAAAGACCAAAAAAAGTGCACCCAGGCCGATGCAGAATCCCGTTAGACCGACCAGTTTTCCCCGCGACTCCTCTTGAGGATAATCGGCCTGTACCGTTGAGACCATCACGTTGATACATGCGACGCCCAAGGCCATCCAAAGCCTTAATAGCAGAAGCTCAGGAGAATTTTCTACAAAGCCATAGGCTACGAACCCCAGAGCCAAAACAACAAAACCTACGGTAAAAACAAACCGCCTGCCCTTCTTATCCGCTACCAACCCTGCGATACCACAGACCAAAAGAAGGACAATTTCGCTGTAAAAGACTAAATTCCCGGTCAGCGCGCCCTGCTCTGACTGCGGTATGTGAAGCTGCTCGGTCAGTACGTAAGGCTGAATAAAATTAACGAAGGTATTGAGCGTAATGCCTATAAAGGCGGCATAGAGAAAAGTCAGGGCATTAAGTCGGCTAATTCCCGCAATAAGATGAATGGGCCCCAATCGTTGATGAGCTGGTTCAGACATTAGCCGTGTTGTCCTTTGTATTATTGTGACTCTGTAGTCACAATAATAGATAGTCGGCTAAAGAAACACAAGCAACATTAATCGTCGAGCACACTATCAACCAGCAGATCTACAATCTTACCGATCCTATCCCAACTTTTTTGTTGCTCCAGGTCCATACCAAAACAATTTGGGCTGGTAACCGCTCGCATGCATAAATAGTTGAGCATGCAATAAAAAACGAGACTTAGATTAACCAAATTTTCCTGTTGCTCGTCACTCATGTCTTTGATGATCAAGGTGAGATCGCGAGCGACTTTATCACTGGCCTTCTCTAATACCGAAGTGATTGCCGTGGGATGCATTAGCTCGCTGGCCATAATTCGCATGATGACAGGTCGTTGGCGCAGAGCATCAAGATAGTTATGCTGAATTGTCTTAACCTTACTTCTAAAGTTTAATGCAGCGAAATCCGCATCATCTCCAATCAGCTCCTGTGCGGTTGGCCAGTGGGCGCTACGCTCTAACCAGGCAGACACGAGGCCTGGTAAACCATCGAAATATCTGTATAGCAGCTGCTTGCCAACGCCGGCTTCCTGCACCACATTATTAACCCCGATTCCATCGGGGCCGTGACTTAGGAGTATCCGCTCACAGGCGTCAATAAGTAGCTGTTCCGTAGCCTCTCTGTTGCGGCTACGCGGGTCACGCTTGGGTTTATTCACTATTTCCATGGCTCCAAAGATGAACGGGTCTCACGGCCCACTACAAGTGAACCCCGAGTCACAAGTGGGTTAATTTATCATTTTCGACTTGTTTGAACCAGCTATTACTCTGATTCCAGTTTTACAAACACCGACACTTAGTCAAGAATATAGCCTACGTGAAAACACATCATTGAATCACAATGGGAAATTCAACATGATTAACAACACAGATATAACCAACAGTTTTATCAAGGCCTGGTGTGACCTGGACATCGAGGCCATCATGGACCACTTCACCGAAGATGCAGTCTATGCCAACATTCCGCTGGGGCCTCCCAACGTTGGAAAAGCCGATATTCAGGCCTTTATTGAAGGCTTTCTGGGCGGTGCCAAAGAGGTCAACTTCATCGTACATAACCAGCTGGAAGGCCCCGACGGCATGGTTATGAATGAGCGGACCGATATTTTGGACCTGGCGACTGGGCGGGTAGAACTTCCTGTAATGGGGGTATTCGAGTTTGAAAGTGGTAAGATCAAGGCTTGGCGCGACTACTTCGATTTGTCCGCATTTTCTTAAACTACAAGGATACTCCCCATGCCACTTCAGCTTCGCTCAGAAGTTAATCCAAATAATACCCTGACACTGTCTTTAGCCGACGTGCCGATGCCCGAACCTGCCGCAGATGAGGTAGTAATTCGCATTGAAGCCGCGCCAATTAACCCCTCTGACCTTGGCCTGCTATTGGGTTCTGCGGATATGAGCACTTGCGCTCTCAGCGGCACCGACGAACGTCCGGTTATTAACGCAGAGATTGCCACAGCATCGATGCCGGCGCTTAAAGCTCGGCTCGGTGAGTCGCTGCCGGTTGGTAATGAAGGCGCCGGTGTGGTTGTAGCCGCAGGCTCTTCAGAGCAGGCACAAGCGCTGATCGGTAAAGTAGTGGGCGTAGCCGGTGGTGCTATGTACTCGCAGTATCGCGCGCTCAAAGCGGCGCAATGTCTGGTAATGGCCGACGACGTGACCCCCGCCCAGGCGGCTTCCAGCTTTGTTAATCCACTCACCGCTTTGGCCATGACCGAAACCATGCGAATGGAAGGTCATACCGCACTGGTTCATACCGCTGCGGCCTCCAACCTGGGTCAGATGCTGAATAAAATTTGTTTGGCCGATGGCATCGAACTGGTCAATATCGTACGCAAACCCGAACAGGAAGCCATCCTTCGTGAGCTGGGAGCCAAAACGGTAGTCAATTCCAGCTCTGAATCTTTCCAGTCAGATCTTGTAGACGCGCTAGTAGCCACTGGCGCAACGCTCGCCTTTGATGCCATCGGCGGCGGTACCCTGGCCGGAGATATCCTTTCGGCAATGGAGAAAGCGGCCAATTTAACAGCGACGGAATATAGCCGCTACGGTTCGACTGTACACAAACAGGTCTATATCTATGGCGGTCTCAGTCGCGCACCTTCCACACTGAATCGCAACTTCGGCATGGCTTGGGGTATCGGCGGTTGGTTACTGACGCCATTTTTGCAAAAAGCCGGCATCGAAAAAATGATTGCAATGCGAACCCGGGTGGCCAAGGAAATTAATACCACGTTCAAATCACACTACAGCGAGGAGATATCCCTGGCCGAAGCTCTTCAACTGGAATCTATTAGTCGCTATAGCCTACAAGCCACCGGCGAGAAGTTTCTGATTAACCCGAATAAGTAGCCAATGGGGGACCGAGCACTAATTACGACCGTTCCGCAGGTAATTGGAACATTCTATTCACTTATCGCTTCATGGGAAGATAGCTTACTGTTAGTCGCATACAGTAAGCTATCTCATTTATTATGAATCAGCCGCTTTCTTATTCAACAAATTACATATTAAATAAAGCACATTTTCAAGAATGTTATTCTGAATCAGTGCTTATTGAAAATTCTTATAGAGCCTATTTTAAAGCAATAATATTAACCGCTATTGGAACCATTTTGATTACCCGCGCTGAGATGAATTCTTATGTCGCCTGGTTTATTTTTTGTTTAGGTATTTTAGAAGCCTTCAGTGTTTATTATAAACAGCCATGGTGGGTAATGCGACAAATGCTGAGTAAGGCATACAATAGCGAAGTATCACTAACGATTGATGAATCGGGTATTTTTAGCCAATCTCTCTATGCTGATTTATCACTTTCATGGTCGCAAGTTCACTTACTTAAAAAAACTAAACTTGGCTGGATTGTAATACACGATCAAGGTAGGAATTACATTTCCAATCATTGTTTATCTGAAGCAGCTCAGGATTTTTTAACGACTAAAGTGACTGCTGACTGTATACGGACCAAGGTGAGTTAATTAAATTCATGCCTGAACTAACACCTCGAGATTCTCTACAAGAAACGGAAATAGATTGTATTAAAACGAAACTCAATCCGCTGCGGCTATCAAATCCAAAATTCATTATCAGTTTTATCATCGCTTGGTTTTTGCTGTTATTTTTTTCACCTGCAACAAGCGATATTATTTCAGAATATGGAATTTTTAGTTTTCTGGGGGTTCTAGGAGCCATCTTTGCTAATTCAACGGGCGCAGGTGGCGGGGTTATATTTATTCCTGCGTTTAATGAATTAGCATTCAGCGAGGAAAAATCCATAGCTACCAGCTTCGCCATTCAATGCTTTGGCATGACCGCCGGTGCTTTTACTTGGTGGTTTCATTACAAAAATGAGAAAACAGAACTTCGCTTATGGCAAGGTTTTAAACGTATTATTGCTATCACCAGTATTGCTAGTATCTTAGGCATCTGGTTTGTCTATAGTGGTGATATCCGTCCTCCTTCATCATTACATCAAAGCTTTAGTTGGTTTTCGTTATTATTAGGCTTCTTCATTGTTATTACTGTACTTTTCTTAAAACCTCATCGTGGGCGCAGCCAAGTTTATGGATGGGATTGGTTTGCACTGATATCTATCGGGATTTTTGGAGGAGCCCTTACTGCTTGGCTGTCGGTTGGAGTTGGCGAGCTACTGGCAATCTACTTAATACTGAGACGTTTCGATGTCAACATGGCAGTTGCTGCAGCAGTCATTGTATCCGCATGTACCGTTTGGTCCGCTATCTGGCAACATACGTTGGTCAGCTTTGAGGTCTATTGGCAGGTTGTGTTGTTTGCTGGCCCAGGCGCGGTGCTTGGTGGTGTTTTTGCTAAAACCCTCGTTTCCCATTTATCCGCAAGGCATCTGAAATTATTCTTCGCATTTTGGTTGTTAGTGATTGGAATCGTCGGAATTAATTGACCACGACAATTACGCACACTTTAGTCCAATGGGGGACGGAGCACTATATACCCAGCGAAGCTGTTGTATATAGTGCTCCGTCCCCCATTGTATAAGTCCATTTTGATCTAGCGTGCGTATAGTCACTACTTAATTGGGAGTGACAGACCATGACATCAAATAAACCTGTAGTAGGCATCGGCGCATGCCTGACTGGTCAAAAAGTCCGTTATAACGGCGACAGCAAACGAAAAAACCAGAATATCGAGGCGTTGAAAGGCCATATTCAGTTGAATGCCTTCTGTCCCGAGATGGGCATAGGCATGGGCGTGCCACGAGCAACCGTGCGTTTGGTAGGCGAAATAGGCGATCTCAAGATTGTCGATAGCAATACCCAAACAATAGATTATTCAGCGCCAATGGAGGCCTATGCAGCCACCGTTGTTGAAAACAACCCTGATATGGCTGGCTATATCCTGGTCAAGGGTTCGCCCAGCTGTGGCTACGAGCGAGTGAAACGCTATAACGACAAAGGTAACGTCGTCACAAACGACGCCATGGGGCTGTTTGCCGCGGAACTTCATCGGCTGGATCCACTGCTGCCACTCGAGGAAGACGGTAGAATGCATGATCATAAGCTGCGCGAAAATTTCGTCTGCAGGGTATACGCCTATCATGAGTGGAAACAACTTGTTGCAGGCGGCATCAGCCACCGTCGATTAATTACATTCTGGGCTCGATACAAGTATCTGGTAATGGCACATCATATCGCCAGTTATAAATCTATAGGCCAGCTGCTGGCCAACGCCAAAGCCAAGCCGGTGGACGTCATAGCAAACGAATTTATCCAGCTATTGATGCAAGCGCTCAACAACATGGCAACACGTAAAACGCGCAGTAACGTACTGGAGCATGTTCGAGGCTACTTGAAGAAACAGCTTAGCGCAGATGATAAACAGGAGTTGAGCGGGCTTATCACGCAGTACCGTAGCGGGTTCATCCCACTGGTGGTTCCGCTCACCCTGCTCCGCCATCATTTCAAGCACCATCAGAATAATTACATCGATCAGCAGGCATTCTTTTTACCCTACCCCGATCAGCTTAGTTTAACTAACCACGTTTAGGGTAGTCGCCAAATGCCAAATAAGCTGATGTGGTTCCGTCAGGATTTGAGAGTAGCTGATAACACAGCACTTTCGATAGCTGGCGAAGATCCGTCCGCCTCACTGTACGGTTTATTCATTGCCACGCCGGCGCAGTGGCGCATTCATGACATGGCGCCTGTGCGCGAAGACTTTACTCTCAGGCATGTGCAAACACTTCGTGAATCACTGGCGGAATTCAATATTCCGTTGCTATATATGGAAGTGAAAACCTTCGATGATATTCCAGAGGTCTTTAACAGACTAATGGAGCAGCACCAATTCACTCACGTATACGCCAATCATGAATATGGCTGGAACGAGAAAAAACGTGACCGCGCGGTTATCGACACACTCGAAGAATACGCGTGTGATTTGCATCTTTTCCACGACCAAACCATGTTGGCGCCGAGCTTAAAAACCCAAACAGGCAAACCTTACACCGTATTTACCCCGTTTAAAAAATCCTGGCTGTCGGAATGGCGGTCTTTGCGTCCAAATATTGGCGGCAAACCAATAAAACAAAAACCACCTGATGAAGTGGCCTCTATGACATTGCCCATCATGTCGTCGACTGACCACGCAGCGCGGTGGCCGATCGGCGAACAAGCCGCCACTGAATTTTTGCAAAGGTTTTGCCTTGAACGTATTGAAGATTATAAAGACTACCGAGATATACCATCAGTTGATGGCACCAGCAGCCTGTCACCCTGGCTCGCGGCAGGTGTTATTTCGGCACGTCAGTGTCTTAATGCGGCTCTTGAGGCCAATAATGGTCGGCTCACCGGCGGACTACCCGGTATTGATACCTGGATTTCCGAGTTGATATGGAGAGACTTCTATATCCACATTCTGGACAGCTTTCCTCAGGTTAGCAGAAACCAACCGTTTAAAGAAAAAACCAAAGCCATCGTTTGGCGCGACAATGACGCAGATTTTAACGCCTGGTGTGAAGGCAAAACCGGTATACCCATTGTCGACGCGGCTATGCGCCAGCTCAACCAAACAGGCTGGATGCATAATCGACTGCGAATGATTGTTGCCATGTTTTTATCCAAACAATTACTTATTGATTGGCGACGAGGCGAACAATATTTTATGCAGAGGCTTATTGATGGCAATCTCGCATCAAATAACGGCGGTTGGCAATGGGCGGCTTCAACAGGCACCGATGCGGTGCCCTATTTCAGAATTTTTAACCCCGTCACCCAAAGCCAGCGTTTTGATCCGCGGGGCGAATTCATAAAACAGTATGTTCCTGAATTAACTGGCATCACCGGCAAAGACATCCACCTGCCCTCCCCGGTTACCAGGGCGGCACAGGCGCCGGATTACCCAGCCCCCATCGTCGATCTTAAGTACGGCCGCGAGAGAGCATTATCGGCTTTTGCATCCATTCGATAGTCACGCAACTGCGTCAGACATACGTTCGGTAAAATCCCAGGAAGACTGCTTAACAGGTGTGAGCTCGATGATTATCTCAGATTCTTTACGCAGTAATAATAGCTCGGCCAAACGGCCCTCTAAAGAACCAACATAGCGATTCAAAAGCCGCTCTAACAATGGCGTGTCTGCAAGAGGGTAGGTTACAACCTTCGCTGTACCTCGTGTGCCTTTATATGGCGGCTCATTATTCGATATTTCGAAGGCCACATTGCCAGATTCATCCAAACGGCGCTTAAGAAAAGATTTGTCATGAGTTACACAGAATATTTTTCCGCCTTCTGCCAAATACCACAGTGACACAATACGAGGGAAACCATCCGCCCCGGTGAACGCCAATCTCAAGGGGAAATCAGTTTCTGGCACACTATTTTTTTCTGACATATTAAACCTCCAGCTATTAGTGTTTGTGTATACGGACAATAGTGCCTGATTGGGCCACAAACCAATGAATATTTTTTGATCTATAAAAGTAAAACTTAATAGCCAATCAGTATGATCGGCTTCTTCCTTCTCGTCGTATAAAAACTATATCGCTACAAAACGTGAGACCGACCGATGAAAATTCAACTACACCGCATACTTGTTCAATGCACCACAATGATATTATTTTTTGGAGTAAGCACTATGGCCAATAGCCTGGAAGAACCAAAATACGACGTACTAAAGAGCTACGATGAGGTAGAAGTACGCTACTATCACCCGGTAATTCAGGCGAGAGTTCCACTTGCCTCGAACAACAAAAGCGCAAACGGTTTTAAAACATTGGCAGGTTTCATTTTTGGAGACAATATCGGTAATAATGCAATCTCCATGACCGCACCGGTACAAGAAGACATCTACACCGACAAGCCCACCATGGCCTTCACTATGCCCTCGCAGTATTCACTCGAGACCCTACCCGTTCCCAATAACGCCAATGTAGAAATCATTTCCCTGCCCGCCCGAGTAGTCGCAGTAATCCCTTTTTCCGGATGGGCAACAGATGGCAAGGTGAAGCGTTATACCAACCAACTTCAACAGACCCTGGAAACCGTGAAGCTGGATACCTTGAGTAACCCAAAACTTAACCAGTACAACCCGCCCTGGACTCTACCTGTATTTCGCCGTAACGAGATCATGATAGAAATCCAATGGGGGACGGAGCATCATTTAACAAGTGATAGAAGAAGTACGATTGACACCAGCCTAGCTGCGCAATAGAACAATGAGGGACGGAGCACTATATGCCAGCGCTTGCGCTGGTATATAGTGCTCCGTCCCCCATAGGCATAATTACCCTATCTAATTGAAAAAATTACATTTAATTTCCCATGAGCCGAATAAATCCGATATTCGGCTCATATTTACAGCGAATTATAAATACCATTCGACTCATCGAATAAACCTATTTATCCACAGGGCTTTTCTGGCCTAATATTAATTCGAACTAAGGCTCATTATTTGGTTACTATAGCCCTGCGGTGCTTTCTTCCTTTTGAACTAAACAGTAGCAAAGGCAGCTTAATATGCAGATTATTCCACTGGCCAACGGCATCGGCGCCGAAGTTATTGAGCTAGACCTTGAAAACCCCATTGCAGAAGCTGACCAACAAGCGCTTCAAGAAGCCTGGCTCGACAAAGGCATATTGTTATTCCGCGAGATTGGCGACAGCCCGGAAAAACAACTTGCGCTTAGTCGTGTATTTGGTGAGTTAGAAGTTCACCCTATCGAAAACATCCGCCTTGAAGGCTATCCGGAATTAATCTGGCTTGCCAACAAGGACCGTAGTACTTCGCCGGTATATCTCTATGACGGCAAGCCAACCGTTAGCCGCATCCCCTGGCACTCCGACCTGGTCTATACCACTACGCCCAACCGAGGTGCCTTGTTAAGAATGGTCAACATGCCCGAACAAGGTGGAGACACCGGTTGGATCGATACTGCCGCAGCCTATGAAGGACTGTCAGACGAGATCAAACAACGTATTGATGGGCTGGAAGCGCGCTTCGAATTTATTATCGACCCTCAGGAAATTCGTTTTGGCCGGCCCGACGTTAAACGAGACGAAACAGACAAAGACACCGAAACCGCCTTCTATCCCGACTTCCCGCCTATAGCACACCCGCTAGTATGGACTCATCAGGTGAGCGGTAAAAAATCACTCAATGTAAGCACCCTGCACCTGCGTGAAGTAATAGGTATGGACCGAGAAGAAGGCGACGCCCTACTTCATCAATTGGTGGCTCATACCACCCAAGCGCAATTCAGCTACGACCATCACTGGCAACCCAACGATATGGTTTTGTGGGACAATTGGCGCACCATGCACCGCGCCCAAGGCCACCCGCCGGAGCTAAAACGCCTCGTGCATCGCACCACCATCAAAGGCGAGCACAGTTTTGGCCGAGTGATCTAAACAATGGGGGACGGAGCACTATATGCCAGCGAAAACGCTGGCATATAGTGCTCCGTCCCCCATTGTATAAAGCATAGAATTCACAACGAGGTATGTATTTTGTCTACGTCAAAGAACTCTTTCGATAGTTTAAGCACGCTGCAAATAAACGGCACGCAATTTCATTATTACGCGCTCAATTCAGGTGAACTGGCCGATAACCCTGCGGTTCGTCGTCTGCCCGTTTCAACTAAAGTTTTGTTAGAAAACCTGCTCCGTCATGAAGACGGTAATGTTTGCACGCGCGAAGATATAAACGCCCTGGCAGCAAGCGCCGGTCGTGGCTCTGAGCAAGAAATCGCCTATCACCCGGCTCGGGTATTGATGCAAGATTTTACCGGCGTTCCGGCAGTGGTTGACCTAGCGGCTATGCGTCATGCATTGGTCCAACGCGGTTTTGATCCACAAAAAATCAATCCATTGTCGAGAGTCGATCTAGTCATCGATCACTCGGTAAGCATCGACAAATTCGCCACCGAATCGGCATTTGAAGAAAATGTTCATATTGAGATGGAACGTAATCAAGAGCGTTATCAATTTTTGAAGTGGGGCCAAAATGCTTTTGACAATTTTAATGTGGTCCCCCCGGGCACCGGTATTTGTCACCAGGTAAACCTCGAATACCTGGCCAAAGCCGTGTGGACTGAAAAACTGGACGGTAAGCTTGTGGCCTACCCGGATACGCTAGTCGGTACCGACAGCCATACCACAATGATCAACGGCTTGGGTGTACTGGGCTGGGGCGTTGGCGGTATTGAGGCGGAAGCAGCGATGCTGGGACAACCAATTTCTATGCTAATCCCCGATGTGGTGGGGTTTGAATTAACCGGCCAATTGCAGGAAGGCATTACCGCAACCGATCTGGTGCTCAGAGTTGTGGAATTACTGCGTGCGCATGGCGTAGTCGGTAAATTTGTCGAATTTTTCGGCTCCGGTTTAGACCACCTGCCCCTTTCGGACCGTGCCACCATCGCCAATATGGCGCCAGAATATGGCGCCACCTGCGGCTTCTTTCCTATCGACGCGCAAACCATTCACTATCTGCGTTTAAGTGGTCGCGAAGAAGACAGTCTTGCTCTGGTAGAGGCCTATTGTAAAGCCCAGGGTATGTGGCGCGATGAAAACTACCCGGTGCCTGATTTCGCCGCCGCCCTACAGCTCGATATGTCGACGGTAGTGCCTAATCTGGCTGGACCAAAACGCCCACAAGACCGCGTCCCAGTAACAGAACTACAGGCCGCAATGACCGACTTTATTGAGTTGGGCGGCAAACTTCCGCAAAGCAATATCGGTTTTGCCTTGGCCGGCAGCCAGCAAGACATGCACCACGGCGATATCGCTATCGCGGCCATAACCTCTTGCACCAATACCTCCAACCCAGCTGTGATGATAGCCGCCGGCCTGGTGGCCAAAAAAGCGCTAGCCAAAGGTCTGCAACGCAAACCCTGGGTAAAATCGTCGTTGGCACCGGGCTCAAAAGTTGTCACTGACTATCTAGAAAAAGCAGGTTTAAACGATGCACTCGACAGCCTCGGTTTTAATCTTGTTGGTTATGGCTGTACCACCTGTATCGGTAATTCAGGGCCGCTACTGCCTGAAGTAGAAGACACCATAAGCGAGAATGATCTGATCGTCTGCTCGGTGCTATCGGGCAACCGCAACTTTGAAGGTCGTATCCATCCATTGGTTCAAGCCAACTGGCTCGCCTCACCACCACTAATTGTTGCATATGCCCTGGTGGGCACAACACTGATAGACCTAAGCACCGATTCTTTAGGTAATGACAACGATGGCCAGCCTGTCTATTTACGCGACATATGGCCCAGCGATGCAGAAATTGCCGAATTGATGCAAATCATCAATAGCGAGATGTTCAAAAAAGAATATAGCGCCGTGTTTGAAGGCGACGATCAATGGCGCGCCATCAACAGCGGTAATAACCCAAACTATGCGTTTGCCGCAGACTCAACCTATATTCAATTACCGCCCTTCTTTGAAGATCAATACCAAGGCAATAGCGGCAATATCATCAAAGCACCGATGCTGGTAATGCTGGGTGACTCGATCACCACCGACCATGTTTCACCTGCAGGTGCTATCCCATTAGACAGCCCCGCGGCACTTTATCTACGCGATAATGGCATAGCCGAGGCGGACTTTAATTCCTACGGTTCTCGACGGGGAAATCATCAAGTCATGATGCGGGGCACCTTTGGTAATATTCGTATCCGCAATGAAATGACGCCTGAATTGGAAGGCGGATATACGCGACTTAGCGGCGCATCTGAGCCTATGTTTATTTATGATGCAGCCATGGACTATCAATCGAAGAACATCAACACAGTGGTTGTGGCCGGTAAAGAATACGGCACCGGCTCTAGCCGTGACTGGGCCGCCAAGGGCACACTATTACTCGGTGTAAAGGCCGTTATTGTCGAAAGTTTTGAACGCATACACCGCTCAAATTTAGTGGGTATGGGTGTATTACCTTTACAATTTCTGCCTGGCGAAAACAGAAAAACACTGTCTCTTACCGGTGATGAAACCTTTGACATCCTCGGTCTGGATGACCCACTGAGCGCCAAGCAAGAATTCACCGCGGTAATTCATTACCCCTCGGGCGAGCAGCGTCAAATAGGTTTACAGTCGCGACTCGACACCGCGGTAGAAGTAGAATATTACCTCGCCGGCGGTGTACTGAATTACGTACTGAATCGGCTTAGCGTGAACTAAACAATGGGGGAGCTTCAGAGCACTGTTCAACGAAAACGGGGACGGAGCATTAATTACACATGTTTCCGTGTAATTAATGCTCCGTCCCCATGTTTCGTTAGTGCTCCGTCCCCCATTGTATAAAAACCGGCAACTCCGGAGTACCATGTGCCATGAGCGAAAAATATCGGATAGAAAAAGACAGTCTGGGCGAAGTGAAAGTACCAGAGAAAGCCTTGTACGGTGCACAGACCCAGCGCGCCGTCGATAACTTTGCTATCAGTGGTATTGCCATGCCACGGCGTTTTATTCGCAGCCTCGGTTTAATTAAAGCCGCAGCAGCCAAAGCCAATGCCGAACTCGGTGAACTCGATACCGAGCTAGCGGACGCCATTGTGCAAGCTGCTTTGTGTATTGCTGATGGCGAATATTCAGACCAGTTCCCAGTCGATGTATTTCAGACAGGCTCTGGCACCAGCAGTAATATGAACATCAATGAAGTCATCGCAACACTTGCCACGCAACAGCTCAAACGCCCGGTACATGCCAACGATCACGTTAACTGCAGCCAGAGTAGCAATGATGTTATTCCTACGGCCATTCACCTCAGTGCCAGTTTGGCCGTTGATCAACAATTACTACCCGCACTGCAGCAACTGCAAAGCGCAATTGCGACTCGCGAAACCGAATTAAACGCGCAAATCAAAACCGGCCGTACCCATTTAATGGATGCCATGCCGCTCAGCTTTTCTCAGGAACTTTCTGCCTGGCGCGCTCAACTCGCCTTAGCGCAACAGCGTATTGTTGATACCCAACAACGGCTGCGCCAGTTGGCGCAAGGAGGCACCGCCGTCGGTACCGGTATTAACGCCGCAAAAACCTTCGCCACCATTTTTTCCCGCAAACTTTCTGAATTAACCGATGTGACGTTTGTGCCGGCCGATAATTTATTTGCAGCAATCAGTAGCCAGGATACGGCAGTGGAATTATCTGGCCAGCTGAAAACACTGGCCGTAGCGTTGATGAAAATCTGCAACGATTTGCGTTGGATGAACAGCGGCCCGCTAGCCGGCTTGGGCGAAATCAGTCTTAAAGCTTTACAGCCCGGCAGCAGCATTATGCCAGGCAAGGTAAACCCGGTGATACCAGAGGCCGTGGCCATGGCCGCGGCGCAAGTGATCGGCAATGACACCACCATTACTGTTGCAGGCCAGTCGGGTAATTTTCAACTCAATGTCATGCTGCCGGTGATTGCGCACAATTTGCTGCAAAGTATCGACCTTTTAGCCAACAGTTGTCAGGCACTGGCGCAAAATGCTATCGCGGATTTTGTAGTAAATACCGACGTAGTAGAAGCCAACCTGGCCCGAAACCCTATTTTGATCACCGCACTCAATAGCGAGATCGGCTACAGTAAAGCAGCCGAAATAGCCAAGCGCGCGTATAGAGAGGGACGCCCAATTCTGGACGTGGCCACCGAAATGACCGATATCGATGAAGCCCGCCTGAAAATACTACTGAACCCCAAGAATTTGATATAAACATGGGGGACGGAGCACTATATGCCAGCGCTTGCGCTGGCATATAGTGCTCCGTCCCCCATTGTATAAACTGATGTCAATTTAGTCATAACTGATCCTGCTTCAAATAAAATCCGTACAATAGAGCACCTTTGACGAAACAGAGCTCGAATATGCAAACACCTCAACACCCGGAACTTAGCTGCTACTTGCTGCCTGGTCACACTACTACTCCCGCCGATGCTATCGCCGAGGCCCAGCAGGCTGAAGCGCTAGGACTGGGCAAAGTGTGGCTGTCTGAGCGTTTTGATGTGAAGGATGCCGGAGTTATCTGCTCGGCAGCACTGAGCACCACTAAAACGCTGCGTGTGGCAACAGCAGCCACTAATGTACATACACGGCACCCTATGGTGCTGGCGACCATGGCGAGCTCCCTACACTATCTATCAGGTGGACGTTTTGAACTGGGGCTGGCCCGTGGGGTGAGTATCCGCGATCAATTGATGGGACTGACGACTGTCACCAATGCACAACTGGTCGACGCCATCGGTATTTTGCGCCAACTCTGGCACGGTGAAAAGGTCATGTACGAAGGCCCCATGGGCAAACTGCCCTACCTCAGCATGGGCGACTGGTTGAATGCAGATATTCCACTGCACTTCGTCGGCTTTGGACCAAAGAGCCTGGCTTTTGCCGGCCAGCATTTTGATGGCGTACATCTACATACTTTTATCACCGACCACGGCCTGCGCCGCGCCAAAACGCTGGTACAGGAAGGAGCCGACAAAGCCGGTCGTGATCCCAATGCAGTGAAACTGTGGTCTGTCATTGCCACCGCAGTAGAACCCACAGAGGAAGACTACCTGCGCAAATTCGTTGCACGTATGGCCACCTACATGCAAGCGCCCGGTTACGCAGAAATGCTCATCGCCTTAAATGAATGGGATCCAAAAGTGCTGGAAGATTTCCGGGCAAGCCCCATCGTGCAGTCGATCCCTGGAGGCATCGATAGCGTAGCCACGCTGGAGCAACTCGAAGAAATCAGCAAGCTCATTCCCAAAGAATGGCTACCTGCAGCAACAGGCACTGCAGAAGACTGCGCCAAAGGCTGGAAAAACCAACTCGCTAACGGCGCCGATGGCATAGTCATTCACGGCTCAACACCGACCGAGTTCGCCCCGGTACTCGACGCCTATAGAAAGTTATAAACATGGGGGACGGAGCACTATATCGCCGCGCAAGCGCGGCGATATAGTGCTCCGTCCCCCATTGTATTAAATCAGGTAAACTCTCAAGTATGAACCACGACTGGCAACAGGCTCTCACAGATTTTGTGCATAAATACCCTCGCATGATGGCCATCACCGGTGCGGGTATTAGTGCAGGTTCAGGCATTCCTACCTATCGCGATGACAGCGGAAATTGGCAAAGTCGCAAACCCATCCAGCATGATGAATTCATCAAAGATGCCAAACAGCGTCAGCGTTATTGGTCACGTAGCGCCGTTGGCTGGCCTGCTATTAGCACTGCGCAACCCAACCGCGCCCACCACGCATTGGCACAGCTGGAACAAGCCGGCGCTATCGATCTATTGGTAACTCAAAATGTCGATCGTCTGCATCAGCGGGCGGGTCATCAGCAAGTAGTTGATCTGCATGGCCGGCTCGACCAGGTTGTATGCCTCAGTTGTCAACAAGTGGAAAACAGAGATCAACTACAAACCCGACTACTGCAGAGCAACCCATCACTACTCGGATTCAAGGCGCAATTAAGACCGGACGGCGATGCCGATTTAAACGACCAGCTGATGTCCACCATTCAGCCGCCAGATTGCTTGTATTGCGAGGGTATTCTGATGCCTGACGTAGTATTTTTTGGTGGCAACGTACCCAAGGCACGGCAACAGACAGCCACGCAAGCTTTAGAACGCGCAGACGCTTTAGTTGTTATCGGCTCGTCTTTAACGGTGTATTCGGGATTTCGATTTTGTAGAATGGCTGATAATACCAACAAACCGATACTGATCATTAACCGTGGGAAAACGCGTGCAGATGATATGGCAACACTGAAGATAGATGAAGATTGCGCCGAGGTACTGGAGGCCTGGGCCTTGATCTAAACAATGGGGGACGGAGCATTATATCGCTGCGATATAGTGCTCCGTCCCCCATTGTATTAAGCGGCTCGCAGTGCTCTGCCTAGTGTCTTGGTGCCGAGCGCTTCGGTAAAATCATCCAGCTCCCAAACGGGCTCGCCGCTGATAAATACATAGCTGACTACACCATCTGAGCGGTTGACCATTTGATTGTGTTGAAATAACTCGCGATATAGCAGCTGGCGGCTTTCGTTGGTGTCCCAGCCGGCCAATGCATCCGGGTCTACGATAGTAATGTCGGCCTGCGCGCCAACCTCTATGGTTCCTACATCCAGTCCAAAAAACTTCGCAGGTTCACGCGTCAAACGCTTAACCAATGCCGCCACCATCGAGAGCCCTTTTTCCTGTGCTAATTTCAATGCCGACAGATTCGCGTCAAAAAAGGCCATATTGGTAATATGCGCGCCGGAATCATTAAAACCCGGTATCGCGTTTTTATGCATCAGTAGATCTAGCGTCACCCGGTTACCCTCGTTGCCTACATCGACCCAAAAACGGAAAGACTTATCGTAGGTGCGCATCATGTGCAGCATGAAATCGACTTCGTCTTCGGTGGGCTTGGGAAATGCATCAAAACACGCAGCTTCAGCCTCGTCACGGGCTTGGCTGACACTACCCGCTTGATAAGCCTGCAGGCGATCCAACACCTGCTGCATGCTCTCACCTTCCCACTGTGGCAACGGCGCGCCATCAAATATCATTCGGTGTAAATCCCGCACAACCAAGTGGTCAGGCACACCCATTTTGGCCTTCCAATGAGCTAAGTTATTACCATAGCGGCCATGGCGCCAATCTTCTCGAAACTCTTCTACCCACGCCGGGTCGTTTAGCATCGCTAAACGACCTTCAACATCCTCATATTCTTTGGCAATCAACTTCGCCGTAGAATCCAGCTCCTCAAACAAGGGGCTGACGATGCCGTCGGACCAAACCCTAAAGTTGGTACCCAGCGCCTGAAAGTGAATATTGCCCTTGAGCAGTTTACTGTTGACCAGTGACGCAAAACCGAGAAAGCTCGCCATGGTTTTTGGCGCCAGGACAAATTCCATTACCGACAGCGCGGAGGTTTTGAGTGTCTTGCCAAACAGCGTGCCGCTGCTCAACAAAAAATACACAAACATCATTACTCGGCTTTCAAGAATTGGTGTGGTTTGCCAAACACGGTCGAAACGACGCAGCACTTTGGTCAAACGTTTCAATTCGCCAAAATTGGCAAACTGGGTAGGGATACGTTTTTCAGTATTAGGGGCATTGGCCAGAAAGTGAAACGGCAATCCATCGGTACTCATACCAAGATAGCCCTGTTCCATCGCCTGCTCCAACAGCCTTTCCATCTCTTGTAATTCTGCCTCGGTTGGCTCGCGGCTAATACTGGCCTGCAAACCCATGACTTCAATGCGTAACATGGAGTGCGGTAGAAAAGCCCCCACATTGGGCCCCAACGGCATATCAGCAAAATGATCAAGATAGTCGGCGGTATTATCCCAAGTCACAGCCTCAACACACTTCTGTAATACCGACTTGGGGATATTCTCGACCCGGGTAAAACAATCAACAATCGGGTTTTGCTCACCTTCTACCTGCTGACCAAAAGCGGTACCCAGGCTACAGTTACCCACTAACACAGTCGTAGTACCGTGCCGAACCACTTCCGGCAGACGCGGATCAAGATCCACCTCTAAATCCAGATGAGTATGAATATCCAGCAGACCGGGCATCAGCCACTTCCCTGCCGCATCGATCACTCGCGCAGCCTCGCTAGAGGGTAAAGCACTGCCGCTGGCAGCGATTTTGCCATGCCGAATGGCGATATCACGTTTCTTGGGTTCTTCACCACTGCCATCAAAGACCAAGGCGTTAGTAATGAGGATATCCCAGGCGGGTTGTTGCATAAACGAACTCCGTTTGCCGCCAGACGACGGTCAACATAAAAACAAGCTGAGATTTTACACAGAATGACGGCCAAAAAGCAGAGATAAATTATGTCTTATCTTTTAAACAATGGGGGACGGAGCACTATATCGCCGCGCGAGCGCGGCGATATAGTGCTCTGAGCCTCCCCCAATAAAACGGACGGTTTTAATTAGAGACATAAAGCCGTTCATACGCCTCCGGGCTAATATAATCTAAATGTGAATGTCGTCTCTTCCGATTGTAAAATATTTCAATATATTCAAACACACTTTGTTTGGCGTCAGCCTTGGTGCGATAGTCCTCATGATCGACTAATTCTGTTTTCAGCGTTCCGAAGAAGCTCTCTGCTACCGCATTATCCAGACACTCACCTTTACGGCTCATGCTACAGATTAACTGATTGTCTCGTAAGAGCTGCTGGTAAGCGCCTGAAGCATATGTAGCACCCTGATCGGAGTGCACAATGACACCCTGAGGTTTACTTCGTCTCCATGTTGCCATTGTGAGTGCGTCCTGTACCAGCTGAGCGTCATTTTTATTACTCATTGACCAACCGATCACCAAGCGTGAGAACAGATCCACTACGACAGCAAGATACAGCCAGCCTTGCCGCGTAGCAATAAACGTTGTATCGGATGGTCAGGCTGAGCAACAGTAAAGCGTCTTTGTAGTAGATCGGGGGCGGGCTGAAGGCCATGCCTTGAGTCAGTGGTTATGACAAACTTTTTCGTCATTTTCGACTGAATATCGCCATCTCGCATTAACCGTGCAACACGATTAACACTCACTTTGTCGCCCTGTTCCTCCAGATCTTTGTGTATGCGTGGCGACCCATAAGTGCCTCTACTTGCCTGATGAAACGTCTGAATCTTCGCCGTCAACCGACGATTGGACTTCGCTCTGGGGCTTTCAGGGCGATTGAGCCAGTCATAATATCCGCTGACAGAGACATCTAATACCGTGGTTAGTCGTGTGATTTTGTACTCACAACAATGGTCTTTGATAAATGCGTACTTCACTTCAGTTCTCTCGCAAAGTACGCCGCGGCCTTTTTTAGTATCTCGACCTCTTCTTTGAGGCGTTTATTCTCCTGCTTCAGGCTGGTTACTTCGCCCTGGTCTTCTTTCTTAGGGCGCCCAGGGCCTTCAAATGCCTGTCCTTCATGGGATTTAAGCTGTTCCGCCCATTTATAAAGCTGGTTGCGCCGAATTCCTAGCTCCATGGCGATCTCACTGGCCGGACGATTTGATTCTCGCATCAACCGTAACGCTTCAAGCTTAAATTCCTTCGTATAACTCGTGTAAGGTCTTTTGTTCGTTGTCATTGGGATACTCCTTTAGCGACATTGTCGCTGATTTAAAGTATCCGTTAAACTGGGGGAGCTTCACTCCGTCCCCCATTGTTGGCGAATTTGCTTAAAAATGGATCGCGTCTACACTCAATAAATGGCTATTCTGCCAAAAAAGAGTGGGATATTTATGAAACATCGCCTCAGCCCGGCTCTCTTCACCACACTTCTCATGGTCTGCATGCTCTTTCTTATGCCTGCCACTGCTTACGCAAAAAGTACCAGCGACCCTAATCACCAAGGCTGGTCTGGCAAGTATCCCACGCTGACACAAGTTGACTGGAAACCCGTCGAAACCAAATGCAAGCAATGCACAAAAATGATGGACCAGTACAACGCCACTGTGCAGGGGTTGCTTGAAAGCCGCTATTGGCTGCACTACTGGCGCGAAACCAATAAAGCGCGAGAAAAAGGCAAAGCCGAACCCCTTTGGCCAGGCAAGGGAGACATTTCCGATTTTGAAACCCTGGCAGTAACGGCCAACCTTGAATTGTTCGAACTGCAGGCGGCTCAACTGGAATTGCACAGAAAAAACGTCACGTTATTGGAGCAACAGGCCAGCTACCTGCAAGGCGCTGTAGCACAATGTGAACGCACTGCCTGCGCTGACAGCAAACCCAGTAAAATGAAAGCTGTAAAAATTGGCGGTGAATCGACCAAGCAGCCCTACCAGCCTGATACCAAAGCCATTCTCACGCAATACAACATTCCCTGGACAGGCCCCTACAGCACAAACTGTTTACCCTGCGCTGACTACGTTAAGCAATTAAATGCGTTGCCGGGCTGGGTGGTACGCGCCCACATGACCCTACAAATGCTGGAAGCTCAGCTGCGTTATGCGGAGATGATCGAAAAGGCCAACAAGGTCAAACTCTCTTACCTGCAATATAAACACCCGGACAAATCAGACTATAGCGGGCTGAAAAGCCAAGTCGAAAAAACCAAACAGGAAATCGCCACTTATGCTCGCTATTTCGAAACCCTACTGGCCCAACTCGCCACTTGTGAACAAAAATACTGCCCTGCCAAAAAAATCGGTTCCTTAATAGAAGCACCAATAAAAGAGTATGCGCTGGCGGGCGATTACGGTATTCGTCAGTGCCAACCATTTGATGCGACACAAACTATTAATGTCGGACCCAATGGCAGCGTCGGCAGCGGCGCCGAATTTAAAGAAGACGCCACGGGCAAGCTGGTTGGCTTCGCAGCAGGCGCGCTGGGCTTTGGCGGTGGTGGCGGCAGTAGTAAACCGGCGGGGCCACCAACCTTTAAAGACCCCATCAAAAAGAAACATAAAACCGAAACAGAGCTCGACGATGGTGTCTACGAGTTACTCACCGGTACCGTCTTCACCCCGGATGGCCTGATGGTCAGTAACTATATAGACGACGCCATCGGCAAAGGTACCTTCCAGCAAGTGTATCTTATGAACCCACGGGGTTGGCGCCTGGAACCCATTGACTTGTTCTTGTTCAAAATATGGGGCGAGTGGGAACTCAGTGTATCCTGGACCAAAGATACCTATGTCGATGGCCAACACACTAGTCACCAAGAAGGCGGCTGGACCGAATCCTGGATCGAAGACATTGCCGAAGGCGTTATCCGCGGCTTGCAGGAAGTCCCCATCGAACCCATTTGGGGTCAACTCGGCTTTAACACGGCATCCAGCGGTGCCCGCTCCGTAGGTACCGTATACCCTGTATCACCCGAGATGTTACGGGCTGAGCCACTTGACCTCGTGGTCCATATCACCAACCCCAAAAATGACCCGGTCGACACCAAGCCGGTTATTCTCCGCCTGTCTTTGGGCGACGATGGCAAAGTTAAAATAGAATACACGGGTAAAACCCAGGCCAGGGAGCTGGCAGACAACGGCAACCTGCTAGACAGCATTCCCTGCAGCAATGATCTGGATGAGGCCGAAGCTCCTGCACCGGAAGAGCCCGCCGACCAACCCACAACCGAAGAACCCACTGACTCTCCATCCACCACCAGAACAAATACCACTACCGTGCCCGACAGCACCAAAACAGCCACAGCGGCAGCTGGCGGCGCAACGGCAACCAAAACAGCCACACAGCCCACCCTGGAAGAGCTGGTAGAAAAACAGAGTGCCCAGGAACAGGCAGATTTACAGAAATCCTACGATGAAGATTCAACGCCCTATTGCGGCCCCGACGCTACCAAGGGGTTTTTGGAGGCACTGGCATTGATTGCCGCGCGGATGGAAGAGTTATCTTCCGAAGAGAAAGGTCAATTTGACGGCTTGGTATTTATGTTAGCCAACGGACAGGAGATGGATTACTTCCCGGATCATCGCGCATGGCCTGGCGACTTCCGTCAATGCCCATCCAAACAGTGTAAAAGAAAAGATCGCTGCTATACCCTATTTGGCCGATGTGTCGCACGCCATGTACTCAGCGATACCATGTACGGCTTTGTCGTCGGTATGGTAGGCCTGGGTAATCTGGAGGCCAAGGCCGGTGGCGCGTATGCTGAGTTTAATAAAGCGGGTGGGTTTGGGGGCGTGTCAGCAGCTTTAGAATCTATCGATGAGGATGTTCTTGGCCTCCCTTCTTCTCAAAAGGAAAACCCGGCATCGGTCGGTGCATACCGCTTCGGTATGTCTATCGCAGACGCGGTAGAAGATGGCCGCATAAACACCGACGATGGCACAACCTCGGTGCTGGAAGGTCTCAATGTGGGTGACGTAGTTGACCCGGGCGATACCATCCCGGCATTCGATAAACATTTGGCTCCGGCTTTAGACACAGCCTATGCCCACCTAAAACCCTGCAAAGACTGCCCCAACTCCACACCCATCTACAGCTATGGATTTACCCAAGGTATATTTGATGGCAATAAGGATTTCTCGCGCGCAGCCTGGAAGCTGGAAGGAGATAAATATCAAGTTATCAATGAAGCCTTTTTGTTTACCGACCCCTATACCGATAAAGAAAGAGTGCTCGAATCCGGTAGTGACGACGACGGCAACTATTATGAAGTGACCGAATCCAAACTGGATGATCTAGACATCACTATAGAAAACAAAACGCCAACACGCAGTTGGACCAAGTACTACACCGAAAAAGGTATCGAACTACCGGCGGATTAATACAATGGGGGACGGAGCACTATATCGCCGCGCTAGCGCGGCGATATAGTGCTCCGTCCCCCATTGTATTACTATGAGCGGCCTATTCAGCTAATCAAGCATTGTTATGATCAATTTTACTAACAGCTACGCACAACTCGGTGATGCGTTTTATGAGCGGGTATTGCCTACGCCTGCTTCCAAGCCTGAACTGATGCTGTGGAATGCCTCTCTGGCCGATAGCCTGCAAATAGGCGAGCCACTGAGCACTGACGCGGCCTTACAGGCGCAGGTGTTTTCGGGCAATCAGTTGACCGATGGTGCAGACTCTATGGCGTTGGCTTATAGCGGGCATCAGTTTGGCCAGCTTAACCCGCAGCTGGGTGATGGCCGTGCCCATTTACTGGGCGAGGTATTAGATGAAAACCAGCAACGCTTTGATATACAGCTAAAAGGCTCGGGCCCTACTCCCTATTCAAGGCGTGGCGACGGTCGTTGTGCTCTGGGTCCGGCGGTTCGCGAGTTCGTCATGAGTGAGGCGATGTATTATTTGGGCGTGCCTACTTCGCGTTGCTTGGCCGTAGTCACTACTGGCGACACCGTGTTCCGCGATACCGTTAAACCCGGCGCGGTGGTGACCCGCATCGCCGCAAGCCATATTCGTGTCGGCACCTTTGTCTATTTCGCCATACGTAAAGATCTGGAATCACTTAAGGCCTTAATGGATCACAGCATTGAGCGACACTTTCCTGAAATCAATACATCGGAAGACGGCAACAAAGCTCTGCAATTTCTGCAGGCGGCCATAAACAAGCAAATTACATTGGTAGTCGCGTGGATGCGCGTAGGCTTTATTCATGGTGTGATGAATACCGACAACTGCGCTATCTCTGGTGAAACCATCGACTTTGGCCCCTGCGCCATGATGGGCAACTACAACCCCGATACAGTATTCAGCTCCATTGATACACAAGGCCGTTACGCCTTTGGCAAGCAGCCCAGCATTACGCTGTGGAATATGACACGCCTGGCCGAGACCTTATTGCCTCTTATTGCCGAGGACCAGGACGAAGCTATTGCGCTGGTAACACCGGTTTTAGATCAATTTGGTGAACAGTTTCAAAGCGCCTACTTTAAGATGTATGCCAACAAATTGGGTTTGACCGACGTAGCAGAAAGTGAACGAGATTTTATCAGCGATCTGTTACAAGCTCTGCAAGATAAAGAGCTGGATTACACTCAAAGCTTTATTCGACTAAGCGAGTCCCTTGAAGATGAAACACTTGCCGCACAATTTACCGACCAATTGGGTGAGAGTTATACCAGCTGGCGCAGTCAGCTAGACGGGGCCAAAGAAGACATGGCATTTGCCAAAGCGCTAATGAAAGCCAACAACCCGCTAGTCATCCCAAGAAACCACCACATAGAAGCCGTATTGGCCGCCTGCGAAGAGAGTGGCAGCTCGCAAGCAGCCGACGATATTCTTGCCGTATTGCGCTCGCCTTACGACGAAATAGCCACAACCAGTCAGTACCAAGACTTACCGGCAGATGGCGACATCTTTTATCGCACATTTTGTGGTACCTAACATAATCAGCTCGTACTACCGCCACCCCAGGTAAGCAACCCTGTATCCAACGCTGCCCAGTATTTGAGCAGCTTCATACTACCTATGCCAGTGGTTTTTTGTAGCGATTGGCTAAACCGATTATTGCAACAGCGTGGCAAAGCTCTAACATAGCCCTTAATCGAGCCGAACAAAAAAAGGGTTACTATCGTGCAAAACGGGTTCATTACCACAGCGTTGATTATCACCATATCGCTGTTAAGCGCTTGCTCCAAGCCACCGATGCCGGAAGTTGCCGCTACGTTAGCGGGTGCAATCACCGAAGACGATTATTATAGTTTTTCTGCCCAAGACGGCGACAAGGCCTGCCTGATATTTTACCCTGGAGGCTTGGTAGAACCGGAAGCCTATGCCCCACTGATGCAACAACTGGCAACTGCCGGCGTGCACACATTCCTGCTACGGCCACCGTTAAATTTGGCCATAATAAATATAGATCAGGCTGATGCGGCAAAAGCATCGCCACTGGCTCAGCAACACTGCCAATTTTTTGTACTGGCCGGACACTCCCTAGGTGGTGTAGTCGCGACTATGTATGCAGCCGATAAACCCGGTGATGCCCTATTGCTGATTGCGTCATACTTCAGTCAAGAAGGACTGGAAGACTACGACGCACCAACAATGATTGTCACAGCCGAGCAAGACTTACTGTCGACAGCCCAAGACATAGAGGAAAACAAGGTAAACGCCCCGGCCAAGGTGTTATACCGACAAATAGCCGGTGGTAACCACGCCCAAATGGGCTACTACGGGGAGCAGGATGGTGACGGTATCGCCACCATTTCACGTCGAAGACAACAAGAAATGTTGCTGGGTTTCACACTAGAACTCGTCGCCCTGGCCAGAGCTAGTCATACGACAAACTAGCTCATAAGGGCAACGTGACTGCTTGTTCTAATCCGCTGGCGACATGCCTTTGAAGTATTTAAACAGTTCCGAGTCAGAAGATAATACCAGCGTAGTACGCTCACCAACGATAGTTGGGTAGGCCGCCATAGTACGGGTAAACTCGTAAAACTCTACCGCCTGCGGGCTTTGATTGTAAGCACTGGCATAAATTTCCGTGGCTTTAGCATCGGCCAAGCCGCGAATTTCTTCTACCTGACGGTACGCTTCCGATTGAATTTTGTTCAAATCACGTACTCGGTTACCCCGTATTCTCGCCGCTTCACCATTGCCTTCAGACAAAAAACGCTCAGCAATTTGGCGCCGCTCACTGATCATTCGATCATAGATTTTGGGCCGCACGCTTTCATTGTAGTTAATGCGTTTGAAACGAATATCCAATAATTCGATACCAAATACACCGACTTTTTTCGCGGCCTCTGTAAAGATCTCTTGCTCAACCAATTGGCGTCCTTTCTCAATCGGTACCAGAGTCCCCACGTCTTGATCTTGCTCAGTCGACAGCATGGCGTCACGCTGTGGCACACGATCTTTAGTGGTACGAATGATTTCAATCAACTCGTGTTTGGCCACCGCATTACGGGTTTCACTGCCCAGAATATCGTCCAACCGAGACTGCGCACTACGCTCATCGCGCAAGCGCAAAAAGTATTGCAGCGGGTCAACCACACGCCAGCGGGCGAATAGATCTACCGAAATATACAGCTTATCTTTTGTTGGCATATCGGACGGCGCGCCATCCCATTCAAGTACACGTTTGTCGATGTAACTCACTTCTTGAATAAAAGGCGTTTTAAATTTGAGCCCGGCCTCGGTTATAGGCTCGCCTACCGGCTTACCAAACTGGGTAATAATAGCCTGCTCAACTTCATTGACTGTATAGACCGATTTGGCCAATACAAATGAAGCCACAATAACGAGTATTAGGAGGGCTATGCCCTTAGCGCCGTTCATTTCCCAGCTCCTTTTTGTGCATCCAGGTTTAGCAGCGGCAGTAAACCTCGCATCTCTTCATCTATAAGATATTTAGATTCAATAGTCGGCAATACCTTTTGCATTGTTTCAATATAAATACGACGACGGGTCACTTCAGGAGCCTTTTCATATTCAGTAAACAGCGCGTTAAAACGGGCCACATCACCTTCGGCCTCGTTAATACGCTTAAGCCGATAACCATCTGCCTCGCGAATTCTCTGATCTTTTTCACCCTCGGCAAGCGGTATCACCTTGTTGTAATCACGGCGCGCCTCATTGATCAATTTTTCTTTCGATTGCTGCGCCTGGTTCACCTCGTTAAAGGATTCCTGAACTGGCCTGGGCGGGTTAATATTTTTCAGCTGCACCTGGTCAATGCTAATGCCCATCACGTATTTGATAGATAGCGCCTGCATTTTGATCAATGCTTCGCTTTCTATCTCTTGGCGGCCAATGGTTAACACCTCATCTACCGTGCGGTCACCTACAACCTCACGCATAACCGACTCTGACACATAACGTAGCGTTGCACCGGGCTCGCGCACTTCAAACAGATATTTAACCGGGTCAGATATCCGGTATTGCACTACCCATTCGACCAGGGCGGCATTTAAGTCACCGGTCACCATTTGAGTTTCGCGGCCACCGTCACTGGCACGTGGAGACTGATAGGCATCACGGGCACCGGGTGTGGTAAAGCCAAATTCCTGCTTTAACTGCCGTTTAACCGGCACAATAGTGGCTTTATCCATGCCAAGCGGTAGTTTGAAATGCAAGCCAGGCGGCACCTCATCTAAATACTTACCAAAACGCTGTACCACGGCTACTGAATCACTGGGCACGGTGTAATAAGCCGACCATAAGGTAAGGCCGACAAATATCACCAATACAAATATGAGCTTACTACCCAGACCACCGCCTTTACCGCCGGCAGAACCGCCGCTAGCGCCGCCACCCGAGCCGCCCCCGGAAAATAGCCCTTTAAATTGATCGATGCCTTGCTGAACAATAGCGTCCAGGTCCGGTGGTGATTGATTTTGAGATCCCCAGGGATCCTTGTTGTTTTGATTTGCCATGTGAGTAATCTTCATATGCAGAGAGACAGAATTGTCAGTGGTGCCTAATATGGCGCTTGTGACTACAACTTGCAAGGCAAGCACAGTTATAAGCTGAGAATGCCGAATAAATAGCTATAATGGGCCTCGCTTATGACACTTATAAGCCCCAGCTCAGGCTGGTTAAACCCTATTTGACGTAAGGAAATACAATGTCCATTTCATTTTATGACGCCAGCGTACCAAGCTATTTGCAAGTATTGGATGGCGCCATCGGCGTGCTCGACAAGGGTAAAAGCTACGCAGAGGAAACCGGGCTAGACCTGCAAGAAATCGTCATGACCCGACTACACCCCGACATGATGCCCTTCCACTTTCAGATTGTATCGCTGGCGCATCATTCATGGCGTGCAATGCAAGCTATGCAAAGTGGCAGCTTTAGCCCACCCTCGTTCGAGCTCGACATGGACTATGCAGCACTACAAGCCGTCGTCAGCGATGCCCGCGACGGCCTTGCCGCACTCGATGCCGCAGAAGTGAATGCTCTGGCAGATGGAGATTTGACATTCTACGTAGGCGAACACGAACTACCGTTCACCAACCAGAACTTCCTGCAGTCCTTTTCACTGCCCAACTTCTACTTCCACGCCACCACCACCTACAGCATTTTGCGCTCATTAGGTGTGCCATTGGGCAAAATGGACTATGTCGGGCAGATGAAGATGGGCCTTTAGCGATCGGTAATCACTATGGCGTCTTTACATTAATCTCGCCACACAGTGCACCCATACGTAACTCTTGTTCACGTGACTGCCCGTCGAGCTCAATAAAGCGACGCATATTGCTTTGTGCTTCGGGCGTCTTTAAGGCTCGCCCCATCAAATAGGCCTCGTCCAGCATTGCGCCATGGCTCAATACCTCGGCACTGTTCACACTTTGCTTGGCCAGTCGAACCGCTTGCGGAGAAAAAGAGGCAATTCGCTTTGCCAGTTTTTCCACATGGGGGCCAATATCGCCGGCTGCAAATATGCGATTAAAATAACCCCAGCGCTCAGCCGTCTCCGCATCGATGTCATCGCCAGACATGATCATTTCCATGGCGCGGTTTCTACCCATAATTTTGGGCAATGTTTGGGTACCACAACTGCCCGGAATGATGCCTAGCGGAACCTCCATTTGACACAATACCGATTGCCCAATAACACCAAAGCGCATATCACAACAGGAGGCCAACTCGCAGCCACCACCGCCGGCCCGGCCTTCTATTTGAGCAATGGTAACTTTATTCATGTCGCGTAAGCGCAGGCAGGCAGCATGCCATTCAGTTAACTCTGATGCTCGCTGTGGTTCACCATCGATAGGAAAAGTAAGAATATATTCGACATCGACGTGGGCCATAAAAAATTCGGGATTATCGCTCTTTAATACCACGACAGTTAGCGTATCGTCAGCGCTCAATTCTTTTGTTAAATCGTAGAGTTCTTCATATAGGGCTATTGTCCCAAGATTGATCGGGGGATTGTTCAGTGTGACAGTAGCCACACCGCCTTCGCATTGCACATTAATCATTTTATAGTCATAAGCCATGATATTTGATCCTTATTTTATCGTTAAAATTATTAATCTGGCAGGTTACAAAAGCCGCGCTCATGGAAAACTTCGAGCAGTTCTCTATGACCAAACGCTTTGGCGGGCGACTGAAAACCAACACTTTTATGCTGGTTATCGATGAGTCGTTGAGCCGCTTCGGCACACATATCGCCGGTCCAGGTATAGGGTGCTGACAAATTCATCACAAACTGTGTTGTCACCTGTCGCCCTTGACCATTACAGACAATAACACCCCGCTGCACATCAATATCATCTTTCTCCGGTTCGCCGTTATCCATTTGATCACCCATCGTATTGGTCCAGGCTTCACGCTCAGGCTGTGATAAATGCGCTGCTTGTTCGTTGAACATTTTTATGGCATCAATCACCGCCAGCATTAACGACTCTTCGCCTGCCGCAATAACCTTGCAATTACGCACTCTGGGGTCATCTTTATACCATATGGGTTCACAGCCACCGCCCCAGGGGTGAGCGGCCATTGTATAATTACGGTTGGGCGCCACAGCATGAATCATTTTGTCATTGGCCCAGGGCTTGAGCTCGTTCAAGTCGAGATAATATTGCGATACATCGTTACATACCATGCGCAAAAATGATTTGGTAGACGCCTCAGACGGTAGTGCGTTTTCAATTTGATAGAGGATATCGAGGCTATCGACGCCCTCGGTTTCCAATACGACTTCGGCCGCAATTGAACCGGCAGCCCACATGTAGGAGCAGGCCGGGCACAGCAGAAGATTTTTCTCGGCAAACGCACTACCCAGTTTTTCTTTAACGGCGTTGGTCCAATCTTGCTCGCCTGAAGTATCGATGTAATGGCAGCCAGCTTCTAACGCTGCCTCGACAATTGGCCAGCCAATTTGCATAAAAGGGCCTGTGACATTAATGACCACATCCACCTTCTTAAATAATGGCAACAGTTCATCGACTGTACTATCTGCGGTGACTATTTCAGCTTTCACGGGGCTGCCATGCCGTTCATTGACGACATCCAGTGCGGCCTCTAGCCGCTCTCTATTGCGGCCCGAAAAATAGAATGACATATCCCGTTGTGCCAAAGATTCAGCCACCAGTTTGCCGGTATAGCCACTGGCACCGTATATTAGTACGCTAATTTTATTGTTCATTGCTTGGTTGCCTCTGTTGCTGATTAATAATTAAAAATTACTGAGTAAATAGTGTCGCGGTTGGTGCTGAAAACTGTTCCAGCAATACGCGTTCCAGCGGTTTTTCTGATGCTGTTTTGGGAATATCGTCAACCAGCTGCAGGTAACTGGGAATGGCATTGGCTGGCAAATTTTGGCGACAGTAATCAAATAGCCCAGCGCTGTTAAATTCGACCTTTGCATCAATAACAATCGCAGCGACAATATCTTTTTCGCCGACCGCGCCTGACGCTGCCGCCACGCCATAGACAAAAACATCGGCTATGTGTGTATGTTCAGCCAGTTTCTTTTCTATCGGTGCAGGGTCAATAAAATCGCCGTTGCGACGAATGCCACCTCCTTTACGGTAGAGAAAATAAAACCAGCCCTGTTCATCGCGGTAGCCGATATCCCCCATTCGCAGCCATCCGGCGCGGTTTTTTTGCTTGGACGCTGCAGCGTTTTTGAAATAATTCACCGGCAGCGCCTGGCCATCAATACCCCGAAAAACAATTTCACCGTGCTCATTAGCTGCGCATTCCTGATCGTTCTCATCGACGATCCTGGCTTCCATCGCGGGCAAGGGTTTTCCTATTGAGCCAATCGGACCATCACCCGGAGGGTTGATAGTTATGCCCCCTTCCGCGGAGCCATAAAATTCAAAAATATCCACATTAAAGCGCTGCTGATATGCCTGCCATAAATTCGCCGGCATGCCTGCGCTGAGAACAAATCTCACCGGGTTTTTGTCATCGTCCGGCCGTGCAGGCTCACTATAAATTGCGTTGGTCATACCCCCCAGAAGATTAAAACTGGTACAGCCATAATGGCGGGTGATATCCCACAACCGCGACTTGGTAAACTGCCGGCTCACCACCGTTCTTAAACCCATATACAGACCCATTCCCAGCGTAATAATCTGTGCATTGGCATGGGTGAGGGACAAACCCGTATAAGGACGGTCGCCTGCGCGTAAGCCAAATAATTCACCCAGCGTGGCATTTCCGCCAAATCGGCTATGGGGTGCCACAATGGCCTTCGGGTCGCCTGTTGTTCCTGAGGTAAACAGCATTTGCATGGCGCCTGCCGGGTCACAGACGCGCACCGCAATAGCGGGTATTGGTCCGGCATAGATATCACTCAGTTGGCGCATACGGGCCGAAGATACCGCTGCAGAGCCATGCGCCTCATCGGTTTCAAGTACCCATACCCATTCCAGCTTACAAGCCAGCGCTTCGGGTGCTGAGGACAGCGCCTGTTGATCCAGTACAGACAGAAGATTTTCAAGCGCGTAGTCTGCCACGATGACACCGCGACATTCGGCAAAATTCAACATGTAGCTGAGCTTTTCACCTTTGGTGCGCGGGTCAATCGGCACAAAAACCGTATTGGTGATACTCGCTCCCACCATGGCGTCAACAAACTCTGGATGGTTTTTCATCAACAATCCAAAACTGTCTCCCGCTTGCATGCCTTCGTCGTCCAAAGCGGCTGCAATATGTTGGCCGTTGTCCCACAGTTGTTGGTAGCTGCGCAGCTCTTCTTTGAGATTGCCATCGGCGGCAATATGCACAAAGGTCAGCGCATCCAGCTCTGCGTTTTGCTGGCAATGTTGCGCAATAATATTGGCAAGTACTAATGGGCTTGAATTATTCATGCTGTATTCCTATCGGCTTAATACAGTCATAACCATGGCCGCGACATCGTCGCCGATATAACCGCCACCGTTTTCAGCCAGCGCCACCTTGGCACCTGGCACTTGACGTGCACCGGCATCACCGCGCAGCTGCCAGGTTAATTCCGCCAGTTGTGCCAAGCCGGTAGCGCCAATGGGGTGGCCCTTGCGGGCCAGGCCGCCAGAAGGATTGACGGGTATTTTTCCACCTAGTGTGGTGGCGCCACTCTCCACCAATGCGCCACCTTCGCCGGCGGCGCACAGCCCCAGCGTTTCATAAAGCATTAACTCAGAGGTTGCTGATGCATCGTGCAATTCGATCAGGCTGAGATCTTCGGGGCCTATACCGGCACGGCCGTAGGCCTGTTGAACCACGGTCTCGGTCAGTTGCGGCGCACTGTCATCTAGGTTTGACTCATCTGTGGGTGGATAATCCCAGCCCGAATTAAGCACCGATGATCTGACCCGAATACACCGGTTTATGCCCAGCTCGCGGGCTTTGCGTTCACTCACCACGACAGCGGCAGCGGCGCCATCGGCAATGGGGGCGCACATGGGTAAGGTCATAGGATAACTAATGCTCCGCGCTGCCAGTACTTGCTCAACGCTGAGTACATCGTGAAATTGTGCGTTGGGGTTAAGCCTGCCATGACGCGAATTTTTAGCGGTCACCGCGGCAAACTGTGCCTGCGTGGTGCCGTAGGCCTGCATATGGGCAAGCGCTTTGGAGGCATAGATATCCATGAAGAAAGAGTGTTTAGCGCTACTCGTCTGGCTGGGCCCGCCGGCGTTCTTAATACGCTCATTAACGCTCGCTACCACCTTATCAAAATCTTCAAAATCGACACAGCCATCGAACACCGCAAAGGTTCGCGCCTTATCCGGGTGATACAGTTTTTCAACACCTACTACCAGCACAACATCGTAGAGCCCCGCTGTCACCATCGCACTGGCTTGTTGAAATGCCGTTGAGGCCGACGCACAGGCGTTTTTAATATTCACCACCGGTATGCCACCCAAGCCCATTTCACGAAAGGCTACCTGCCCGGGAATACAAATTTGCCCCACCATGGTGCCAGCGGCAACATTGGCATGATAAGCCGCATTAATATCGGCGTTGCCAACACCGGCATCGTGCATAGCCGCCTGAGCCGCCTCGACCGCCAGCGATTTCAGCGAGCGCTGCAGGTGTTTGCCGAATGGCGTCATACCGACACCGGCAATATAGGCGTTCATCTGCATTGTATTGTCCTTACAGCCATTCTGGGTTAAGCGGTAGCCCGTAAGCTCAATGGCAACCACAACAAATACCAGATTAACGACAAAGCTTGCGCAATATGATGCTTTGAACGGTCAATAATTTGATTATTTCGGCCAAGCCAGTAATATAGCTAAAATTCAACCAATGGTGCTAAACCGATGAAAGAGCTGTATGCCAGCCATGTAGAGCAGATAGCGCTGCAACGTATGGTTTATGGTTTGAGTCCACTGGTGACTTACCTCAAGGAACAGGACATTGACTGCACGCCATTCTTTAGCGCAGCCAATATCGCCTCTAATTCTATCGGTGACCCAAGCGCAACAATGGACTTGCGACAAGAGTTAAGTTTTACCCTGGCGGCCATCAAGGCACTGGGTGTGCCCGGGCTAGGGCTGGCTATTGGCCCGCGCTATCATTTGAGCACCTTCGGTATGTTGGGCCTGGCGATGATGAGTAGCGATACCCTGCATAAAGGTCTGCACACCTTGAGCGGTTTGCACGGGCTCTGTTGGACCCGGCTGCGGTGGCGACAGCTTGTAGACGGTGACACCGCAATACTCGAGGGCCGCGAGGTAGAGTCACTCGACCCTTGTCAGCGCTATATGCTGGAACGTGATTTTAGCGCGCTGGTTATATTGTGTAATGAAATGCTTGGCACAGAACTGCCATTACAGGAAGTCTGTTTTAGCTATTCGCAGCCGACCAATGCGGCGCAGTACGAAGCAGTTTTTAATTGCCCGGTCCGTTTTGGTGCCGAACGCAGCGCACTGATATTCGATGCCAGCGTACTCGACACACCCCTGCCGCAAGCCAATCCAACCATCTTCCAGGTATGTTATACGCAGTGTGAAGACCTGGTAGCACGGCTCTCTGGCGAGAACAGCTATGCCGAGATGATTGAGTGCCTGATGATAGATGGTACGGGTAATTTTCTGTCGCTGGAGCAGGTGGCGGTCAAGTTACACCTGTCGCCACGGTCACTGCGTCGCAGGCTAAAAGAGGAAGACACCAGTTTTCAGGCTCTTCTGACGCGGCTGCGCAGCACCCTCGCCAAAGAGTTACTACTCAGCGGCAAACTCACTATCGAACAAGTCGCCGAGCGCATTGGCTATAGTGAACCCGCAGCCTTCTGTCACGCCTTCAAGCGGTGGACCGGCATGCCCCCCAGTCGCTATCGCTAACAGCCTCACTCGGCCAATAGCCCCGATACTACCTGTCCGTTTTTGTCAGATTAATGTCCCCTCTGATCAGTCCTTATCGCCTCAAACTCCATTAATCTTGGCCCCCTGAATAATCCAATAATAGTACCGGAGGGTAGATAGATGAAGTTTAACAAAAATAGAAATCTTTATTACGCGTTACTGGGAGTGCAGTTAAGCGCCGCTTTGGTTTCAGGCGCGCAAGCCAATGAACTTGAAGAAGTTATCGTTACAGCAGAAAAAAGACAGCAAAGCCTGCAGGATGTGCCCATTTCTGTGTCGGCCATTACTGGCGATTCTCTCGACAAACTGAAAATGGAATCGGCTGCTGATATCGCATCTCAAATTCCCAATTTACAAGTCAGTGCCCCCTATGGTGATGTGCAGCCAATTTTTTCCATACGCGGTATTAGTATGGTGGACTACAACACCAATCAGGCTAGCCCTATTGGCGTTTATGTTGATGAGGTCTCTATTGGCGCTTCATTTATGCAGGGTTTACAACTATTTGATTTGCAACGCGTAGAAGTATTACGTGGTCCACAGGGAACCTTGTATGGCAAAAACACCACCGGTGGCGCCATTAATTTTATTACCCGCGCCCCAACCTTTGTAAGCGAGGCCGAACTCACCGCCTCGGTGGGCAACTATGGTAGACGCAAACTCAAAGGTGCCGGAGAACTACCCCTCATTGAAGACACCTTAGGCGTACGTATCGCATTTTCAACCGTTGAAGTTGATGGTTTTCATGACAACCACATGGACGGAAAAGCGGATTTGAGTGCAACTGATAATTCCGCTTTGCGCATTTCTGCCCTTTACCAAAATGATAACTTCGATGCCACTCTACGCCTCTTTAAGGGCACCAGTGATGCCAATGCGCTTGCTGTAGTACCCATTGGCACAGACCCCGGTGGCACCAACCGTTTGGGATATCTGCGCCCGGAAAACTACAATTCCTGGGAGGGCGAGCACAACAAACCAGCACCTTTTACCGTCGATACCAAAGGCGCGGCCTTAACCTTCAACCTGCCATTGGGTGACTATACGTTTACCTCTATCACCGCATTCACGGAAGGCAATGCACTGAATCAGGCTGATACCGACGGTTCTCCAGTACGCCTGCTGGAAATTGACTTCCACAGCGACTCAGAGCAGGTCACGCAAGATTTTAGACTGACCAGTAATTTAAGTGGTCCATTCAATTTTATTGCTGGGCTCTATTATTCCAACGATGAACTGGATGTTCAAAATGACTACGACCTGTATTTTGATTCACCCGCTGACGCCTTTTTTATCGGTCAGGGCTATACCCAGGAACGGGAGTCTTATGCTCTCTATAGTAGCTTCGATTTTGATGTGGGTGAGTCCACCACGCTGACATTGGGTTTACGTTACACCAAAGACGACGGTGAGCTACGTGATTTTTATTCGATCTACGGCGATATCAATCGCGACCCACTGTTTAATCTCATCCCCTTTCTGGATTTTGCCTATGATCCAGACGCCGTTATGGCCACTAAAAATTATCAAGATAGTGAGTGGACAGGCAAATTGGGCATCGATCATCAACTCAACGAAGATTCAATGCTCTATGCCAGCTATAGTCGTGGTTATCGCTCCAGCGCATTTAATGGCGGCGCAGTGGGCGCAGAAGGCGACGTCACTACGGCCAACCCCGAGTTTGTCAATGCCTTTGAGCTGGGTTATAAAAGCCAGTTCATGGACAATCGCTTACAGCTCAACGGTGCCGTATTTTTCTATGACTACACCGATCAACAATTTATCAATGTCATCGGTATTAACCAAGTTCTGGAGAACGCGGGCAGCTCTGAAATTTATGGTTTGGATTTGGAGCTTCAAGCATTAATCACCGACAAATTGACACTGAAACTGGGACTGGGTTTAGTCAATACAGAGTTTAAAACCTTGGTCTTGAACGACCCAATAAGCAATACCGATCAAGATTATTCGGGTAACGAACTACAGCAAGCACCCAAAGTGAACTTCAATGGCGCAATTGACTATGTATTGGGACAGTGGTCAGCAGGAGAACTGGTATTTCATCTGGATACCACCTATCAGGATGAACAATATTTTTCAGCCTATAACGATGCACCGGGCTTTGAAAACATTCGGGCAGATAGCTATTGGCAGTCCAACCTGCTGTTGCGCTTTGATGATGCTGCAGACCGTTATTCCGTCTCAATGTGGATGACAAATGTCGAAGAAAACGATGAGCCAATCTATGCACTGAGCCTTTCACAGGCTTATGGCTACGATTACACCGCGGTTGGCGCACCACGCCAGTACGGTATCGACGTTACCGTCCGCTTCTAAACTCATTTATATCTTGCAGAGCCAATAACATCTACAAGGGTGTTATTGGTTTTTTTGTATTAGCCCCGGCAAAATACGTTTTCTAATTAGCTCGCGCAAACCTGCAAGGTCGGTAGAGTAGCGGCCAGGGAATGCAATCATCGAGATGGCAAAGCGCGACATCACTTCGGTTATTTCTGCGCCCTGCTCTTCAAGATCCGGGCGAATTTCAATCAACGGGCCTGCCGTCATTTTTGAAAATACCAAGGTGGCCTCGTCAGAAAAGGCCCTGCTGCTTAAAGCGGCCGCACACTCATTATTGATGACCAATGACAGGTGTCTGTGCCGGGGCAGTTCGGTCACCACATAAATAATAGTCTCTATAACGCGCTCTTCAACGGTGGCAAACTCTCTGGCGTGCCTTACAACCGACTCGGCAAAACTGAAAGCCACTGCATCAATGGCGGCAAAAAATACGTCGTTTTTACTTTTAAAATACTTATACAGCGTTGGCCTGGATACACCCGCCTCTTTGGCTATATCACTCATTGAGGTCTTTTCAAGACCATTGCGTTTAATGCACTCAAGCGCCGCTTCACATAAACGCTGTTTTGCATCTGTTGCACTGGCGGGCCGGTTGCCAGACCATAATGACTTGCTCAAATGACTACATCCTCTTTATTACATATCAGCAATAAAACAGTTGTTTGTTTACACATTTACCATATTTGTTAATATGATATCAACTTTCACTTAGACATCAATACGTGTAGGCAAAAACTATGGCACAAAAGATGACCACCTTCCGCGACAAATTTGGCGCTCTGCGTAGCTTGTTGAAGCTAAGTGAAGCTGAATGCGATGTCTATATGAATACCTACGGCGAATTGTTCATCGGCTCACCCGAGAATACCAAAGCGGATCACGACAACGGTGTGCCCATGCAAGGCTACCGACAGGGCAGCAGTGAGGAGCTTGAGCAGCTATACCGAATCATCCATTTGTTATGCACCATCGGCTCGGTCGAAAAGATGTATATGCCACCGGTTTTGGACCCCACTAAATCAGTGATGGAAAACCAGATTCTGCTGGAAGAAAAAATGGCCAATCATCTCGGTGTTGGCAAAGGCGATAAAATGCTCGAGATAGGCTGCGGCTGTGGCGCTATTGCAGCCAGCATGGGCGAAATTACCGGCGCCACCATGTACGGCATGAACATCGATAAATCACAGATCGAAAAATCCTGGCTAAACCCCAAATTAAACAAAGACAATTTTATCGTCGGTGACTTCAACGTACCACTGCCCTATGAAGACAACAGCTTTGACGCCGTATACGCAATACAACCCATGACCTATGTCAGCGACCCAGCATTCACCCTGCAGGAAGTCTTCCGTATTTTAAAGCCCGGCGGTAAGTTTGGTTTTGATGACGTTGCCGCGCTAGACAACTACGACCGTGACAATGCCGATCACAGAATGCTGATTCAGCATACCCGCGAACTCACCGTATTTGGTGGCTTTTGGCACTACAAGTACTGGGAAGATACATTCAGAAACGCAGGCTTTGATTTACTGGAATCCCATGGCCAGCCCGCCGTAGAATGCATCAAGAAAGAAGTGGCGCTGTATGACAAATACGAAGCAGTAAGCTCCTTTTTGGCGGCCATCCGCGTATTCCCCAAACGGTTCTTCAAACTGATGCGCAGGCTGCACGCCAATGCCGAATCGTATATTCAAGCGGAAGAAGAAGAGCTGCTATCCTTGAACTGGTACGCCGTGATGCAAAAGCCGAAGTAGCCGTGCCATGTGACCAAGCCTATAGGGCACGGGTTTGTCGATGTTACTGCGCCCAGCTCGCCGCCAGGTGCGTACCGTCACTGGTATCTACCTCAACCATATAAGCGGCCCCACTATCCAAACGGCTGGAGCACACCAGAGTATAAGTGCGCTCTTCGCCCACGGCCATCAATGCGGTGGGCGTGTCACTACAGGGAGTCCCTTTACCGCCCGCCCATACGGTGATGGTGTGCAGGGTAAGGGGCTGGCTCAGCGTATTGCCAATCGTGACTTTTGCCTGACTGGCGCTTATCGCGTGTAAATTACTGACCGTGAGAAAAGCCTGCTTTTGACCACTCGCGGTTACTGGCGGCTCAAGCTGAGAACCCACCGGTGGCCCTGCCGGAGTTTGCTGGCAGCGTTGCAACACTACAAACAGTATAAGCAGCACTAGCAATACTATGGCCACGGATATTTTTCTGCGTAGTGTCATATCAATACCTTAGATTCAATTAAGGGCGCTAGCAGTATGGCCCATCATATTCGATATCATCGCGGGCCCCATCAATGCGTTCTTGCAAGGCTTCGCTATTGCGCTGAGCGCGGTTTATGTCAGCCTGATTTAGCTCGATCTCTCGATTGAGCTTTGAAACATCGGCGAACGCAGCCAGCGCCTCTGCGGATGATTCGTTCACCTGTTGTGCCATCTCGCTCAGTAGTCGCTTGGCCTCAGCCAGGCGGGCAGGACTGTCGCTGTCAAACAGGCTGCCTAGCCAATTTATGGCCTGATCTGTCCATGAGTCGGTATCACTAAAAGTGCCCGCCTCGACGATGGTGACATCCATCACCGGCCCCAGGGACACTGGGCCGACAATATCGGGCTGTGAGGACAGCGCGTAACTCCAATTGGCAAGATATTCATCATAGGCCTGCTTGGCCTTCCGATTCATTTCAACCGCACGTTTAAGCTTGGCGGTTTGACGTTTGTGCTCAGCCTGCGCTCCACTTTGGGCCCCCTGCCTATGCGTCAAAGTCGCTTGTTCTAGTTTTAACTGGGCTTCGCTGGCAGCTAATACCCGATAAGCCATATCGACTACTACACAAGGGTCGGTCGTGTCCTCTTCATATTCATCTTCCTCGGTCTCCTCTTTAGACTCTTCATCTGCCATCTCGCCGGGCTCTTCTGTTGGCGGTTCCAGATAGCCATACTCCGGAGCGGGCACGTTGTCGGTATCTTGCGGAATAATCTCCAGCTCAATGTCATCAGGATCGAATTCAGAGCTTGTTTTATTGCCGCCCTCAGAACACGGCGCGGCGTGGCCATACAGCGAACAATCCGGCTCGCGTGGCTGGGTTTGGTTCTGGTTTGTCGCCTCTGTTGTGGGAGAAGGCAAACAGTCATCCTGGCCGGGCTGACTCTCGCAGGTGCTATTGGCAGTTTGTTCCTTACAGCCGGCGAGATCCGGCATACGTTCGCAAGTGGGTATTTTCGATTCTGGCTGACAACCCCACAGGTCGGGGTATTCAGCGCAGGTTTCCTCCAAGGAGCCGGCCAATACATAGCCAGGCACAGCAAGCATCAACAGGGCCGTGACAAAGATCGAACGCAGAACGGTCGAGACGGGCGATACATTCATAGCAATACTCAAGCGATTGGAAGGCTACCGCAGCTAGTGTAGCGCATAGTCACACGCGGTTCAGCCTGTCGACTACGCCGTAGTGATTAGCCTGCGTGCCTGGATCACCGGCTATCCAGGCGATCTGCAGAATCAAAGTAATAAAGGGCAGAAGAATAACAAGGGCATAGCAATGGAACAGAACACTGCTATTATTCAGCAGGGACTGTCCCGGGGTTTTCTGTCAGAGGTATACGGTGAAATTTAGTCGTCTAATAATAATTACTATTACCATCTTGTTTTTTGGCTCTTTGGTTCACGCTGGCGAATACGCCATCAAGCTGGAAAAAAGCCACATGGTGCCCATGAGCGATGGCACTTTATTATCTACTGATTTGTATTTCCCAGAAAGCGCTACAGGCCCGTTGCCGACCGTGTTGGTGCGCACGGTATATGGCAAGACTGACATTATCAATTGGAACCCCGTCTACAAAGAACTGGTAAAACGGGGCTATGTGGTGGCTATCCAGGATATTCGCGGTCGCTATGAATCCGAAGGCGAGTATGTCATTGCAACCAAGCGTCGCGAAGACGGTTATGACACCGTGGATTGGTTGATATCACAAGCGTGGTCAAGTGGCAAAGTAGGCAGTGGCGGCTGCTCCTATCAAGGTGAGACACAAGTGGTGCTCGCTGCAGTGAAACACCCCAATCATTTGGCGGCAATACCCATGTCGGCCGCCTCGGGTTTCTATTCACCCGGGCGCGCCTGGCAGTCTTTTAGCGGCGGTATTTTTGAACTGGCGCAAACAGCCGGTTGGTTTGCCGGCAGTGGCTCAAAAGTCTTTTATGATCCTCCTGCCACAGTCGATAGACAGCAATGGTTTCGGTCAGAGGCAGCCAAGAATTTCTCCCAGGGGCCCACTGTCGACTTCGATCACTATTTAACATTTTTACCCACATTACCCACCGCAACAATTTTAGACCGCGCAGGCATGCCCCCTAGCGACTATGCATTGTGGGCTACCAACCTGCCCGACTCAGCGTATTTTCGTAATCTCGATTTAGCTCAACAGACCGATACCTTCAATGTGCCGGCGCTATTTATGGACTCCTGGTACGACTACGGACCCGAAGAAACCATCGAAATGTTTCGCCTGTTCCGGGAAAACGCCCAAAGCGAAACGGCGGCCAACAATCAATTTATGATTATGGGGCCCAGCACTCACTGTAATTACACCCGGGCCACAGAAAATACCATAGTAGGCAAACGCGATGTCGGTGATGCGCGCTTGGCCTACGACGACATTCAATTGCGCTGGTACGACTACTGGTTAAAAGGCATTGATAACGGCATTACCGATATGCCCAAAGTGCAATATTACATTATGGGTAAAAATACCTGGCAGAGCAGCGAGGTGTGGCCACCCAAAGGCACCGAATATCAAAAATGGTATTTAGCCAGCAACGGTAAAGCCAATAGCCGCAATGGCGATGGCGCACTAGCAGTGAAGCCCCCACAAAAAAGCAGTCCGGATACCTTCATCTACGATCCCGCCGACCCTGTGCCCTCTCTAGGTGGCCATACCTGCTGTACCGGCAGTGATACCGAGGCCGGGGGCTATGACCAGGCAGAGATAGAACTGCGCACTGACGTACTCGTTTATAGCTCAGAAGCGCTTAAAGAAGGGATAGAGGTAACCGGAGCCATTGAAGTGGTGCTGTCGGTTTCATCGTCTGCACTGGATACCGATTTCACCGCCAAACTGGTCGATGTCTACCCCGACGGCCGTGCCTATAATATTCAAGAGGGCGCGTTGCGCATGCGATACCGTGACAGCTTAGCCAAAAGTGTATTAATGCAACCGAACAAGATTTACCAGGTACATTTGGATTTACATGTCAGCAGTAATTATTTCCCCCCGGGGCATAAAATCCGCCTGGAAATCTCCAGCTCTAACTTTCCGCGGCTGGAACGAAATTTAAATACCGGCGGCAATAACTACGATGAAACGGAATGGAAAGTAGCCAATAACACCATTTACCATTCTGCTGAACACCCATCCTATTTAGTGCTGCCTATTATCAAGCCTGACTGATCCGTACCAGCCAATAAAGATGGGCATTTAGGCGATCTGCAAAAACGATTCCTGGTTTTTCCAAAACGGAAACAACAGCAACGGCACAGCGCCAAGGTTATAGACTACGGCGTTCTGGCCGTATCTCTGGCCCAGGCCTTGCGCTTCTAGCAAAGAGCCGCCACAAACCAGAATGCTCTCTTCCACCGGCCACTCACCTTGTGGGTCCACCGCCCGAGCTGGATAGTAAGTAAGACCCAGCGCCTCTACATCGGCTACCAAATCCTGCTGACGAGCCTGATTGTCAGCCTCGTCAAATAGCTCACTGTGCGGGTTATACGCGGTAATATAAAACGAAAACGATACATCCAATTGCTCATGTAAGCGAGCCAAAGGCCCAGAATGTTGAGCAATTAGTAGCGTGAAGCGCAAAGCCGGTGTTTGAACGGTATAGTGGCCTTTTTCATAAGCCGCGATAAGTTGTTGTTGCCTTGTCATGGGTATCTCCAAGATTGATGCTTTAGCAGTATTTCTAATCCGCCCTGCAAGCTATTCGCTCAAATCGGCGGTATACCTAAATCACCAAAATCTAAAACCAAAAAACCCGCATTGCTTTCGCTAACACGGGTTATATCTCCGGTTTAGCAAGTATATTTAACGTGCCCTGCAAGCGGTCAACTCGGCACTGGTCGAAATATAGTCAATTAGTGGCTCCATGTCAACAGTAGAGCCCCTCCCCACACATTACACGTGCGGGGTCTCTCAGTCAGCAGGATGCGCCGTTTTCTTCTTTCTCCTAAAACGACTGTAAACCTAAGCCGCCAGGTGGCGGGTTCTCAAGTGCGCCATAGGCGAAACTCATTAACGCCAAAAGAACCGGCGGTTTATAGTCATTAGTGATAGTCCTCATAATCAAGGATGTGAACATTGCCATCGGTAAACTCAAACGGAAGACGCCAGTTTGCCGAAACTGTAATAGACCAAATACCTTCTCTTTGTCCCTTCAGGAGATGAAGCCTATATCCAGGGATATCAAGGTCATCTATATCTTGGGCAGAATCTAGAGCAACCAATTGAATTAATCGATCACATCGAAAGCCAGACCAGCGTCGTTTTCCAATCGATCAATAAAGCGTTGATCAAAGATACTGGCGGGAGTCCAGAAACCCCCTGCTCTGTCTTCTTTTTTAATATCCATAGCTAACGATGCCGCCGCCTGTGCCAGTATTTTTCCGGTGGAGCCATAACCTGGGTCTCTATCGCCGGTGACCTTGCACTGTATTGTCTGGCCATCATCCGTTTTCCCTATAAAACGAATATCATAATACCCATTTAGCTGCTCATCCGGACTAGGGCCTTCGCCTGCCTTGGGTAATACATAATTTTCCAGCAGCCAGCGTGTGGGTTTTACGACGGATCCCAACATAAATGCGCCCAAGCCAACCACTATCGCGCTAGCACTTAAACGGCCTTTAAAACCGCTACCGGTCAACATGGCCTCTTCATATTTGAAGTCTTCGCCATAAGCGTTATCTAACAGCGCATTACTGCGATGCACCACGCGGGTATTGATTACCGCCATAATAAAGGGCGCAGTCCAGGCGTCAAAATCCTTATCAAACTCAGGCTTATTGGCGCTGTGTTGGCGTGTAGAAAACGCGTGGTGTTCCGGGCAAATCAAATAAGGGTTGGCCAGTTGTTTGCGCAGCTCTGCATTTTTCGATGCTTCCTTGCTGATATTAATAATACTGGCAATGGTGCCCCCCGACGCTCCACCCTTCATCGCTTTTACACGCATTTTGATGTTGTTACAGTGTCTACCCAGTTTTTCCTGAGCTTGGCGCTGTAAGAAATAAATCCCCATGTCTGAAGGAATTGAATCAAAACCACAGCAGTTAACAATGCGCGCGCCTGATGCTTTGGCGGTGCCCTCGTATTTATCCAGCATGGCTTTAATAAACTGAACTTCACCGGTCAAATCACAGTAGTCGGTGCCTGTTTCTGCGCAGACTTTTACCAGAGGCTCACCATAGAGAGCGTAAGGGCCCACCGTAGAAATGACCACGCGGGTTTGATGACACAGCGCGGTCAGCGAGGCTTCGTCTGCTGCGTCAGCGAGAACGACTTGCAGGCCTTTGCCTTTATCTCCCAGGCTGTCTTTAACTTCCTTGAGTTTTGTCTCAGAACGTCCTGCAATGGCCCATGTGAAATCTTTGTTATCCACACCAAAGTGATCGGCCATATAGGTGGTAAGAATTTTGCCTACAAAGCTGCTGGCACCAAAAATCAAAATATCAAATTGTGCTTTTTCCATGACAGGTCCGTCTCAGAGTAGTAAAAGGAACAAACGTCCTATTCCCGGCCACTTTACCCTAAGGAATCGAAGTACAGCAATCAATGCCGAAATTGCTGGCGCAGCTTTACTGCGTCCGGCGCCGAAGGCGCGAAGTTGATTGACTTGTTATGCTTTGTCACGCAATATACCTAATATTGGTATTTATTGGTACTTATTGATATAGCGAGGTGTAAAGACATGGCCAAAAACACGAGTATTACCCTTGGATCCCACTTTGATGAGTTTATTACAGGCCAGGTAAAAACTGGCAGGTATGGCTCCGTAAGTGAGGTGGTGCGCGCTGGCCTCAGGTTGCTTGAGAGCTCGGAGACTAAAATTGAGACTCTTCGACTTATGCTTGAAGAAGGTGAAAAAAGTGGTTTCGCCGATTACAGCTATGAAAAGCTCATGAATGAATTGGATGGTAGAGATCATTGATGCCCACCTTTAAGGTAGCAAGGAAAGCGTACTCTGATCTTGTAGCTATTGGTCGGTTTACTGAAAAGGAATGGGGCAAAGCCCAGCGGATTACCTACCTTAAACAAATAGATGAATGCTTTCTCCAGATTGCGAGGAACCCTGAGATTGGTACAAGCTGTGATTTCATACGAACAGGCTATAGAAAATTTCCACAAGCAAGTCATCTTATTTTTTACCGTCAGGATGCAGTAGGCGTAATTGAAATAATTCGCGTACTGCATAAAAATATGGACGTTGAATCAAAACTGTCGAGAGCATAACAGTTTATTCTTTTGCCTAAGGCTTATATTTCTCAGGCGGTTTATTGTGAATCTATCAAGTCTAACGTTCTTGAACAAATAGCTCAAAATCAACCACTTAGAAGCGGAAGGTCCGTTTCACTCAACTCTGCTATCACGCCTCTGGGAGCCTAGAGTGAGATAACCCATGTCACTATTTGTTTTTTCTGGTTAAGGCTAGTGCCTCAGTCTTCTTGTCTTCATTTCGTAGAAGGTACCGCTTTGGGTCCTCTACCTACATCTTAACCAATCAGCGACCATGGCGCATGTCGACTTGTCAAGTGTGCCAATAGCAGAACTCATTAACGCCAGTCGCGCCTAACACGTCTCGTTAGGCGTTGTACTCTGGAGCTTCAAGCTTATAATATAATTGCACGTATGGCTTACCATCCAATTCTTTCTCTGCCTTACGGGACAGGGTGGCGCCTAGTTTTTCGACAGCCTTACGTGAACGAAGGTTGATTTCACCCACGCCAAACCAAACTGTATTAACCGAGCTGAATATATGCTCTAGCATAAGTGCTTTTATCTCTTGATTAATACCGCTTCCCCACACAGCCTTTTCCAAGAATGTGTAGCCGATAGATATTTCGTGTTTGTCTGGAAGAAACTTATAGTAACGAGAGGAGCCTATTATGTGGCCTGACTCATTATCGATTACAGTAAGTGCACCACCGCTAGTAATTGCACCTTCAAAGAACCGCTCTTGGAAGACATCCTCTTTATAGCGAGTTGAATCGGGGTGTGTTTCCCAAATGATAGGGTCCGATGCAGCCTTATAGAGCCCAGAAAAGTCATTCCTCAGCAAGGGACGAAGGGTCACTTTTTTTCCAACTAAGGTTGGTTGTATATTTATTTTCATACTGATGTTGTCCTCTCCATAGAGCCTATTAGCTAGTGAATAGGCTCGCACGCGAGTTGATTTGGGTACCGTGAGTGGTTCTGCATTGGGCCGTTTTCTGATCATACTAACTTGTTACTCGAAAGTCACCTGCTGTCAGTGGTCCGCATTCATAGGCCACGGTCAACTCAGAAACCTGAGGGGAGATTAAAAATCTATAGGGGCAGCTGAATTTAAAATTTCTAGCCGCCAAGATAACTGAAGTCCGCAGTGGGTTGCTGAAAAATATACATTTCTAATGCTCGGATGTCGCTTTCGGGTCGTTAACAGACGCTACCGTACCAAATTCTAGCGAATCCCATACTAGGTTCTGGTGTGTGCCAAAATCGGAACCCATTAACGCCCGCTTCAACTGCCGGAGGTCAGATTGCAGGCGTTTGTTATACGATTTTTTCTGATAAATAGCTAGGCCGTGTTTCTATTGAATATTAGCGACTTTCTCTACGCATGAACCACATAGTTGGACCACAGTCTGGCAAAGTCATTTCACCTATTATTTCAAACCCATATCGCTCATACAGCGGATTATTTCTTTCGTTGCTAGACTCTAAATAGGCTGGAACTCCATATCCATCGCAGGCTTTTAAACCAGCCTTCATTAGCGAAGAACCAATACCCCTTCCCTGATTACCTAACTGGGCCCCAATTGCATGTAGATAGAAATGTGGCTCTTGAGGGTGATTGGCGGCCATGATTTTATCCAATTCCCCACCCCGCATTAGACTTTGTAACCCACCAGTTCTCATCATTTTCCACAAAACAGGGATTAGCCGCCAGTGAAAAGGCTGTTTAGATGAAACGCCTGCAGGCAGCCACATTGCCGCGCCAGACTTCTCCCGGTTTATATAGACTTGCCCATGATGCTTATACAGAGCCTCAACTTCACACCTAAACAGTGAACCATAGATTTTTTTATGCCCGCTTACCCACGACAAGATAGGGTCATCCGTAAACGCATTGGCTAGAATATCGCAGACATATTCGATATCAGAGTCGTCTGCCTTACAAACATCATGCTCTGCTGGTATATCGATTTTGGCTAACTCGCTCATAATTGCAGATGACCTCTCTTCGCATAACAGTAAATTAGAAAGCCCGAGGCTCTAAAACACGAAAGCGTCAAGTTGCTGAGGTTGCCGCGTCTTAGTTCGGGCATTTTTTTATTCAAAGGGATGAGGCATGATCAGCTGAAACACACCAACGAAATATTTTCGTGTATCCCTACTTATTCGCCAATTTCCCTGCCTCTTGAGCATAGCGGCTGCACCATAGAAATCAACGTCTTAGGGCTTTAACTTCCGAATTAGTGAGTCAACGGCTGCTGAATTCGGCTTTGGGTCGTCTACCGTACATCTTAACCAACCAGCGACCACGGCGCATGTCAACTTCTCAGGTGTGCAAAAATCGGAACCCATTAACGCCAAGGCAATGGGCCAAGCGCGCAGCACTTTGCCTGGCCGAAGGCGTGCGTAACTGCCCTACTAGGTATTTTCTATGAATTGCACGTAGAGTAAAAAGCAGGCCGTCAACACTAATAGCACACCCATAGCTTTATTAAATACAGTAATTCTAAAATGACTACCCAATATTACAGTCGCTTTATCTCCTAGTACAGACCAAGAGAAAAGAGAGAAGTAACAAACAAAAAAGTATATTACTAAAAAGGTCAGAAATAGTTGATTGCCATCGGGTGATGAAAATAGAGAAACTCCTGCAATACACGCCATCCACGCTTTAGGATTTAGCCACTGTAAAATAAAACCCTGCAAAAAACTGGGGCGACTTTTCCTTTCAATATGTAACTCTGGCTTTGACGAAGCAATCAAATACCCCATGTACATAATAAATAATGACCCTGCTATAGCCAGATACTTTAAAAAATACGGGTATTGACTGATTATCTTATGGAACCCCAATCCAATAAATACTAACAGTAATGTGAAACCAATAGTTGCTCCAGAAACAAATGGAAACGTTCTTCGAATGCCGTAGTTTGCGCCTGAAGACAAAATGATAATATTGACAGGGCCTGGGGATATAGACATAGCCAAAGAAAATGAAATCATTGCAAATAAGAGTGACATGCATTCTCTCTAAGGTAATTGGTTGTTTTGTGGCATCGCTTGCCTGTGATTGTTAGACATGCATCTACTGACATATTTCAGCAAGCACTTCGTTCGCAGCGCGCTCACCCGAGCGAAGTGCACCGTCTACATAGCCGCCGTTCTTTTCTGCTGTTTCGGTACTGGCCCAGTGAATTCTCCCACAGGGGTCAGACAGTGAATCTCCGAAGATGCCGTAGGTTCCCGGCACGGGAATACAGGAATAACCCCCCAGAATCCACGGTTCCAGGGTCCACACATTGTCAATGTAGTCGCGTGGCTCCAGCGCGTCGGGCCCCAGTAATTGGGCGACACCTTCAACCACCCGCTGACGCCGTTCTGTGGTGGTCGTATCCGACCAGGCCATCGCATTATGGCCACCAAGAAAAGCCACTAGAATACCACCATTATATCCAGGCGGCGTCACGTCAGATATAGAGTCGATCACACCCGAGGTGGTGGCCACATGGCCTGAGTACCCCTGGTCGCGCCAGAACGGGCTGGAGTACGCCAGTAGGCACTTGATGACATTGCCCATTGGCATGCGATCCATATAACCACTCTTTTGAAACGGCAGTGCCGGCGTAAAGTCGATTCGCGATGCCATGGGTGGCGGTGATGCCACAATCACACGTTGTGCCTGCCACACGCCTTTATCGGCCACCACCGTAACTGACCTTGCATTTTGGGTAATTGCGCGCACGGGCGTTTCCAGGATAACGGACTCTCCCAGATCCGCCGCCATATGCGTGGTAATCTGATGTAAACCACCGTGAAAACACTCTTTTAGGTCACCGTCGGTTCGGCTTATTGCCTTTTCAATCGTATGCTCAACAAAGCTACCAAAGAAATCCAACATGGATATCTGGCACGGATGCACCGCAAATAAAGCTTGAGTAGTAGAGGTGAGGTAACCCCGTATTCGTGCATCTTCAACGGTATCAATTAGCCAGGCTTCCAGCGTTTTTTTGTCCCAGACAAGTGGCTCCCCACCCTCCCAAAAAACAGGATCACGCATTTTTTCAGACCATAGCTCAACAATGTCATGGGAAGAAGCAACGACATTATTAAATACGCCGGCATCTTCCTCGGTGTGCATTTCACCGTCTATTTCAAGAAGCTGCTTACCCGTTGTCGGCGTCAGAAATGTTCCCACGCCATACCGTGTCGCCACTTTATAGGTAAAGTCCTGACCCGGACCCGCCCATTGACCGCCCAAATCAATAACCTCATTATCGAGCATCCCACGCTTGAGTCTTCCGCCAACGCGATCATTGGCCTCAAGAACGACCACTGACTTGCCTGCATCGCGTAGCGTCACCGCCGCCCAAAGCCCGGCCGCACCGGCACCCACTACCACTACATCGCACGTATTCTCATCATTCATTTGATGCCCCGCTTACCATCTGGTTTATTAGACATTCTCAACTACCCTCAACGACAAAGAAAACACGCAAAATGGGCTCAGACCACAATTAATTCTCGTAATTACTCGCAGTAAAACGTGGTCTGTCCCCAATTACTGCAACAGCTCCAACGAGGAAAGCAAAGTACTTACTCTGTGGCATTAATGAATCGTCTCCTGCCATGTAGAATGATTAAGCTAGGGTTCTTCTTAGGGTCGTCTACCGTACATCTTAACCAATCAGTGACCATGGCGCATGTCGACTTCTCAAGCGTGCCAATAGCGGAACTCATTAACGCTCAAATCAGCGGCATCCAGCCGTAGATTGAACCTTGCCTACTATTTCAACTTCAGTGAATCCCGGTCAACCTGTTGGCCGCGCATAAACACGTGCTTAACATTGCGGGTGTCGTCAATATTCTTGGATGGATCACCTTTGACGAGCAGTACATCAGCCGACAAACCTACCTGTAGAGAACCGAACTCTTCAGCCCTACGCAGAACCTTAGCCCCATTGTAGGTGCAAGCCTTTATTGCTTCCAAATTGGAAACACCAGCCATGACATATAACTCCATTTCACGATGCGTAGACTCACCAGGCCACATACTCGGATAGACATCATCCGTACCACAGGCCACAACTACACCAGCATCAAACGAGGCCTTGATATTGGCGAGCATTACCGCTCTGAACTTACTCAGGTCACCAAAATTGTTTGATTGATAAAATGATTCTGGACCTTCGTAATAATTTTCACGAATTTGCGGGTAGACATCATAAAACTCATTCACTTCCGCCTTGCCCCAAATGTCGACAATCAGTGGCTGCTTTAACATCAAGCGCTGGCCGTTCTCATCTTTGACGCGCATGCCGCCCAACTTTTCTCCGACATTGGCCGTGGCAATCACGAAACGATTATTTTCGGCCATCCACTCATGGTCTGATTTTGCCGCCAAGCCAAATGGCGCGCTATGCGCCCAGCCGTCAAGGCCGGTCGTTTGCATGAGGGGACGATTCAAATTGAGCATCCACAGATCAGCAATCGTGAGGATGTCGTATTTATGCGCCTCTTCATTAATGGCCTGTATCGCCACAGTGCCTAGGCCGGCATACAGCTTGATGATCTCAATCCCATCGGCCTTATAGCGGGCCATGTCCTCAGACAGGTTATCCAAATTATTCACTTTTACCGAGAGTGCAAAGTCACCTTCGCCGTTATTTCCAGCATCCCAGCCGCTGGGCGACTGGCTCCAAGGGGCCCCAACGGTGAAAAACCTGGGCCCAAATAATTCTCCTGTCTTTAGCTGTTGCCGTTTATTGAGCAGGTAGTTGTGATCGCCACCGACATCCAGCACGGTCGTTACCCCTGAGTAGACGTAACCATTCAAGCGTTGTTGTACTGACTCATCGTCCAGGCGTACTGCATAGCGCTCACCAGGGATCAGACCGTTTGCCCACCCGCCCTGCAGGTGAACGTGTAAGTCCATTAGGCCTGGCATGGCGGTCATACCGGTGCCGTCAATTCGCAACGCACCGTCAGGAGATTTGACGCTGCCAGTTGCACCGATAGCTGCAATTTTTCCATCAACCAGGGTGATGTCCTGACCGGTAACCGGTGGATTTCCAAGTCCGTCGATGACAGCCACATTGGTGATGATAGTTGGTCCCGTATGAGCGTATTTCGGCCCTGAAGAAGCCGAGGCCTGGTTTGCAAACACGAAGAAAAAAACACCCACCGAGGCCATTATCGTTTTTAAAATTGACATGCTAGAACTCCCATTGATAGTGATTTTCCTATTTGATATCGGATTGTAATTGCCGATAAATTGGCGTGCAATGTCTACGGGGCCTTCGGGATGCGCAGCGACCCTGAGGTCCCACTTAAGCGCCATGCTAGGCGTCCCTCCGTTTTCTTACGTTCCACATGAATACTAGGCTCCCTACGAAAATCATAAATACGAGTAAGCCCAAGGGTATTGTAAAGTCGAATGGTCTGAACGCGGTACTGGGAGTTTCTACTTGTGTGGCAAATGAAAAAAACCGTTTAAAGATCAAAACCGATAAAGAACCCACTATTGCAGCTGCAATTACGAAACTGGAGTTAACAATTGCCAGTTGTACCCTAGTGAAGCGATCGCCTGCGACAAAGGCAGCAACCACATATGCCGTAACCACTGAGAAATATATGGTAAGCGCGGCAAGAAAGTTACCCATCATCGAAGCCGCATAATCAGCAAGTTCGTAGTTTGTCATGTTTTTCTCACTTTGACGTTTAACAGTTTATTCTTTTGCCTAAGGTTTATATTTCTCAGGCGGCGCGTTCCAAATCCCGTGTGTTGAGAGCCACTGGCCATCAGGTTGGAGCCTGAGTAGCTCAATAAATCGCCCCCTATGAATCACGGCCTCGCCATTGGGACCATTGACCGTGAGCACGAAACTGCCCGTCTCATAACCGAGCGAACCCGAGCTTAGGGCATCCATCGAGTCAACAGACACATCGCGAATACCGCCCAGCTCAATTGCACCCGCCCAGTACTTCTCGATTGCCGCCCTTCCCCGCACAAGAGGCTCTCCGGGTGGGATCAAAACAGCGTCCTCTGTATAGGCGGCTGCGGCCGCTTTTGCATCCTTCGCATTAAGTGCGGCCGCAAAGTCGCGATTCATCTGGCCGAGCTCAAACTTGCTCGCGGAGACTTCGGATTGCATTGAGTCTTCCGAGACCGAGCATCCGCCCAGGGAAAGAAAAACCACGAACAATAATACCCTTCTCATATTCTTTGCTCCATTTTTGTCAGCGTAAAATTTGTAACCACGGTCTGCTTTGGGTCAATAGTACCTGTTGGGCGCTCCGCTTGTCGAACGGCAGCTTTGTGGCGGATGCAGACGCTCGCCTGCACCATAACGCTTAGTATGCCGACTAGTCGGTATAACATTCCCTGTTCATAGTTCCATTTAGACATCTAATATATTGTTTTTTTAATGGGAATATCCATTGTGGAGGTTCCCCCTTCATATACATCAGCCGTTGGCTCAATTAATTCAAGTTTGATGATCGCCACTTACTGGGGAGACATATCCAAGAGCCAGATCAATTAGGCTACGGGTCGTTTACCGTACATCCTACTCAAACAACGAGCATGTTTCATGCGGACTTCTCAAGTGTGCCATTAGCGGCCGGTCGGAAACCCTAGAATATCAGGTGAATCCATGCAACGAAGTATTTCCCAATTCTCCAAGCAGATGCCAGGAACACTAAATGTCTCCGTTCTTGTCGACGCAGCTTTAAATATCGACCTGCAGATTCGACCGACTCTAGTTCTGTAATGATCTATTTGTCAGCTTGTTGTGCACGAACGTAGTTAATTACTTCATAAATCGCTGAATAACCAACATTATAGTAATCATAAGGCGCAGGCGCCTCTCCGTTAATTTGGCCATTAATGGCAACAATGACTCCCGATTCTGGATCTGCCCAGATGATTTGCCCACCCCAGCCACTATGGCCCAATCCATAAGGGTTCATAATGGCTGATTTATAGTAGCGTGAGTCCACACCTAACATAGCTGCAGGCACGAGTTGCCCTTGCGTAAGCGCCGCTTCTTGGTCCGCTCTTACCCGTGTCTTATCACCTATCAGCATGCGACCGTAGCGTGCAAAATCCACAGCAGTCACGACCATTCCACCTGAGGGCATCGGCAAGCCGTCAAAGTCGGTCAACATATAAACGGTGTCTTGTGGCCCGACCCTTTGTAGTAAAGCCCTTATTTGCTTGGCCGCACTAACACCTGTCGCTCTCTCAATGGCTAGCACTAGTACATTGGTATTGATCGAAGCATAGTTCGCAATGTCACCGGTCCACTCATTACTGCCGCCAGCGCCGACTTTCACTCGAGGAAGAAACTCGGCCAAGGTGGTTTGTTCATCGTTACGGGCAAAACCAAATATGGCATCGGACTCCTTAAAGATTCTAAGTGCTTCAGCATCCAACATTGAGTTTTTCTGCTTGTGCCGAACTAGCAAAGCTAGCTATAACCAGTAAAACTAGTTTGTACTTAGTAAACATATTCACAAATTATCTCCTAACAACGATTGAACAGCCAGCGCGTCTGCTTTGGGTCGTCTACCACACACCTTAACCAATCAACAAACAGGTTTCATACGGACTGCCTAAAGGTGCCAAGAGCGAACATTTATTCACACACCCAGTCGCCGCTGTCTTTGCTGCAATGATCGGGTGCGCCGCGCACATCCCAAGAGGAAACAACATCCATCTTTTCCATGGTAGGTAGATAACGAGGATGAGTGATGAAAGATAACCGTCCATGTATCATTATATTAAAAAGCATTGGCTCTGCATCATACCAAACAAACTCTGAGTGGATGTTTGCTTCAAGCTCATCATAAAGCTCGTCCATATGGCCAAAAGCCAGAAGATAAGCCCAGCGTGCGCCTGCCCACCCTGGCTCTAGCGTCATAACGTAATCTAAGACGAACTGCTTCCCCGTGGCAGCGTCTAACGCGGCCCTTACGAAGGCTTCTGCTCCTTTGGGATCCTGCCCATTTAACTCCATGTTCATGGCATAATAATAAATAGCTTTATCCAGATCCCCCGCCCGCAGTCTTGAAATAAAGAAGTCGAAGGACACAGCGGGGTCACCCAAGTCTAATGTACGCTGGGCCGCCGCCTCAGCCTCATCACTGCGACCCAGCGCCCAAAGAACGTGTGCGTGAGAGAAGTGAGCATTTGCGGATAGAGGATTATTTCTCACCCTATGTTCCGCATAGGGGAGTGCTTCAGCAAAGTACCCCAGGGAAATAAGGTCAGAGATAAGGGCCAGGGGCAATGTGAGGTGATTTGGGTACTCTAGAGAGGCTTTTTCCAAGGCCTCAATTTCAGCGTGCCAAGCGCCCTGTTCTGGATCCGCACTTATCACCATGGCCTTGGCGATGGAAAGGCTTGGGTCAAGCGCGAGCGCCATCGATGCGGCCTCTAGGCAGAGTACTGCCGCCTCTTCCTGAGGGATGCCTTCCATGCCACCACGGTTCCAATATTCTAATGCCAAAAGTTCCCAGGCTTCGGCAAAGTTTGGGTCAATCTCGACCACTTCCTTCAATAAGTTTATCGGCGTCAGGGAATTCCATGCATCTTGTGCTGAGTGAGCTTTCGCCGCCAAGTATTTCTCGTAGGCCAGCATGCTTTCTGTTGGGCGTTTACGCGCGGGCTTCGCCGTGCCTAAATGAATTTCTAGCGCAGCCAAAATTTTGGCAGCGATATCGTCCTGCACCGCAAAAATGTCGGTCATTTCCCGGTCATAGGTTTCCGACCAAATGTGATAGCCATCGGCGACATTAATCAACTGAGCCGTGATACGAAGTTTCATGCCCGACTTACGCACCGAGCCCTCAAGCACGGTCGCCACATCGAGCGCCTTACCAATAATACGCAGGTCTTCGTTCAGGCCCTTAAACTTGAAGCTCGACGTGCGGCCAGCAACTTTCAACTCACGGTTTTTGGCGAGCAGATTGAGAATCTCCTCCGACAGACCATCGGCAAAATAATCCTTATCGTCAGACATGTTAACGAAAGGCAAAACTGCAATTGACTGGCCGATAACGGCGGGAGGCACCGCAGCCATCTCCACAGTAGGAGCCGAATCAGCAACCGGTTCAGCAACCGGTTCAGCACCGAATTTATCCCAGGCGAAAAAGCTAATCGCGATCAGCAGTAATACAACAACACCATGCTCAAGGCGTTGAGCTGTCTGCGACCGAATGCTGTCCTCGCCACTCACTTCCTTGCTGGACTTCAGCCCGTCGGGCGTGAGTTCAAAAGCCCAGGCAAAGAGAAGCACAAAGGGAAAGCCAATGAGCCCAACAAAAAAGACGAAGGACGGCACCCAGTCCGGCAAGTACAAGGCCGGCACGGCAACGTCGGTCACCTGTATCACGACCCAACCAAGAATTACATAGGCGATGGCGACACGAAAGACATTGCGGCGCTTAAGCTCATCCAACAAGTTCATGTTGACTCCCTTCTCACAGTCTCTTATCCCTTATCTCATGTCGCAGCTTCGAGTATAGGCGAAATTAGGGCCCTTTTGCGTTCAATTGCTAAAAGAAAAGCGCCTTTTGCAATCGCTGTCAGATCCGGCAATTATTATAAATGCGCTAAACACAAAAGTATTGATTATAAGATTCTCGTTAACCCCATTTCTCAAGGAAGTCTGTTGTGGGTCAAAAGCGGAACTGATTAACGCCTGCATTTGCGGCTTGGGTGAATTGGCGGTTTTTTTGCGTGTTTTTGCAAAAAAGGTGACAGTTTACCCAAGTCCGCAAGATGCTTTTGTTATGCATTTCTATGCCGTAAAACTATTTAGCACCGCATGGGTTGAACTTTCAAAATCTTTCGACGTATCGAAATATGGAACCGCGTGTTTGGTACACTCGCTTTTTATCATTTCGCTATAATCAATCATATTTTTGATATGGCTCTCTATGTAATCATTGGGCTCATTGATTAACCAGTCTCCAACACCTGAGCTGTGAGCTTTCACATCGTTAACTTTTTCTTCCAGGTCTGAATTTGCATAGCCCATGAAAGCGACTTGAACCTTATCTTGGTGATTATCTAACAGCTCACGGACAAGATGAGGTAGAAATGCCTCCCCCTCTAAGACGAAATCAACTTCTTGCCAAATCATGTTTTCGCACATCGCTTTAAGGAAAGGCCACATTTTCTCGGCGATTTCGTTTGGCCACAGCCTATCATGGATACCATATTCTGGTATTCCGTTCGTAAACCCCATCATAATAGAGTCAACTGACATATAAGGAATACCCGTCTTTTTTAGAAACCCTTTAGCGACGATAGTTTTTCCAGATCTTGATGTACCGCTCAGAATATAAAGCAAATCGAATTCCTTATTTAATTAACTTCGCGTTCAGTGCATAACAGTGAATTATAAAGCCCGTGGCTCTATAACGCGAAAGTACCAAGTTGCTGAGGTTTCCGCGCGCCAGCCCAGACATTTTTATTTCAAATTCAAAAGGATAGGACAGAATCAATCGAAACACGCCACAGCTAGATTTCCATGCATCCCCTACTTATCCGCCAATTTCCATACCTCTTGAGCATAGTGGCCGCCCCATAAAAATCAATACCTTAGGACATTAATTCCCGAGTTAGTGAGCCAACGGCTGCTGAATTCGGCTTTGGGTCGTTAGCGGTCATGTTATCAGATGCTAACGGTAACAAAGATATTATAAGTAGTAATATTAATTGATAAATGGTCAGTTACCTTATGCGCTTAGCGACAAATTCGTTGGCTAATAATGAAAATAGCGATATAGACGTTGGAGGTAATACGGTATTTATTGTGTTATTCGATAAATCAGCATCCTCTTCAACACTTAGTGTTGGTTGCTTATCCAAGGCACTTTTTCCTTGAAACCGCTCAACGAGAGCTTTTGCCTTATATGAATATTTGGCGTTAATTTTGATCTTTGTTTGATGGGCATTCATTCCTTTGTTAATTATGAACAAATTTAAATTGCCAGAGTCTTGGTCATAAGCAGCATAGGTAACTATGTCTGAATGATTATTGCGGATCTCCACCAGTTGATTTTTTATGTATCTTGCCCAAAGCGTCATAGGTAGAGCGACCGGAAGTAAGTTGTTTGCATTGTCCATGGCATCACGTGGCGTGTTACTTAAGTCATACCAATGCGTATTCCAAAAGGCCGCGTATTCAGTATTTGGACTTGTTAAGTATTGGCCTATTTGGTCAAAATTAATAATTCCTTTGCCTGTATCGTTGGCTAAATCTTCGGTATTTTTTGTCCAAGTAGAAGGGGCAAATTCGGAGACAATAATTCTCTTTGTTGCTGATTCGTTGACACCAATAAGTTTGGCATTATTCGTATCGGCATAGGACTTATATGAGCCTTGGTAATTGGTGTAATCACTAATAGCTACGAAATCTATCGCATTACCGCAGTTATTGATGACTTTCTGTACTTGGTTCTTACGCCAACTGATTCCAATTAAAATACTCGGATCTTCTGCTTTCATGGTTAAAGCATAAGTATTAGCCAAAGTGCACAATGTTTTAATGTTAAAACCCAAATCCTTTTGCCACATTTCATTACCGATCTCCCAATACTTAATATTGTAGTTGTGAGTAATATTGGCGTATTTAACCCAAGCTGCGGCGAGTTCTGCACCTAAGTTATGCTGAGGATTATAGGCAACGTTAATATGTGGCTCGGCGCCTACTTGCTTAGCGATGAGCATGAATGCATCAAAATCCAGAGTGTTTTTTGCTGCTTTTTCATACCAGCTAGGAACCCAATAACTTGTATTGGCATCAGTAAAAGGATGGGTAGACCAAGCATAATACAAGGACTTTTTTCCACCCGGATAGCGCAAGTGTTTTACACCTAATGAGCTTAATACATCAACTAATGGGGTGTAGCCTTTTGCTCTATTTAAATCACTATCAATACCAGCGTTGAGGTTAATGCCATATTTTGTACCTACATCATTAGCGATAACAGTTAAAGTATTCACCGTTATATCAACTTGCGCGTTTACCTGCATGGTTGTTAATCCTGCACATATAATCAGTAGACGCATAAAGATAAATTTTTTCATGGATAAACTTACTGCCTATTAAACAATGATTACGGGTATAGGAAGGATTAATACCCCCTAATATCGCTCAATCTACTACAAGATCCTAGTTACTGGCAGCGGACCTTTCAACGCCAAAGAAACGGAGGTGAAACGGGCCGATTGCTCTAATTGTTATGAGGCAGCCAATCATGACTAGCACTATTTCCGACAACTTAATCTTTTTCTTCCCTTCGAACGCCCCACATGAACGTCAGTGCAGCAACAATTCCCATAGAGAAAATGATTATGTTATCCCATATCGTTTTCGAAGTGATAGGGACAGCAATATCAGAGGAAAACTCTAGAAGTTGGGAAAGTTTTGCCTCGCTGCCTTGAGCCAAAGTGACAATACTTATGACTTCGAATCTAGCCGCGAAAATAAACATCAGACTCAGCAAATATAGAAGAGGTTTTGATAAATCCCGACATGACTTGCTTGCAGATCGCCCATAGCCAAAACTGATTGGGTTATTGCCTCACGTGCAATTATTTCTTCTATTCCACTCATGTTCGTCATTCCTAGTAGGGCCGTCCTAAAGACCTATAACCGTTTCTATAACAGACCAGCAGGTCCGAAAGGGGCCGTCTACCGTACGTCTTAACCAATCAGCGACCATAGCGCATGTCGACTTCTCAAGTGTGCCAACAACGGAAGGTAATAACGCCCATATAAATTGCGAAAAAAGCGCAGCTTTTTGGAGTCAATTTGATGTGTTTATTATAACTCAACTCGATCTCCGTGACTGGGCGGTGTGGATGTAACGATAAATGAAAGATTTTCTGTATGCTCGTTCTTAAGTTGATGTGGAGTACCGGCAGGAACGTGCAAACCTTGCTGAGCCCCCAGCCTACTGACTACTCCATTAACCTCAAGTGAGGCAACACCAGCAAGCACGAAAAAAAATTGCTCTGAGTGCTCATGAAAATGCCGTATCTCCGTACAGCCTGGAGGAACAAGCTCTTGGATTACACTAAGCTTTGGAGACTTAACAAGGTGCCATCCATCACAATTACCTCCCCACGAATAATGCTCTGAATTTTCTTTTGATATCACTCGACACTTTCCTTAAAGTTATAACGCTTAGTATGCCGACTGGTCGGTATAATCTGATTAACGAGGACAAGTCGGTAGAGGGTCGTTGAGCGAAGTGTACATTTTCTCGCCGTAGAAGTCCGCTTTCGGGGGTACTACGGAACCATTCCTGCCATCATTGTGCCAAAAGCAGAACTCATTAACGCCTTTAGCATGCGCGCGACGCTTTTTCGCGTCGCACGGCTAAAATTGTTATACCGGTTTTCGTTACTCGTAATGACTCCATAGACGAAGCACCTTAATTGATTTTTCTTTTTCTAATACTTGATAGACAAGTCTATGCTGAATATTGATACGACGAGAATAAGCGCCGGAAAGATCGCCTACGAGTTTTTCGTAGGGCGGCGGGTTCTGATATGGATCAGTTTGAATGATGGTAAGTAACTCTTGAGCTTTATTTTTCAGCCCGGAAGAAGCTAGTTTTCTGGCATCTTTTTGAGCTTGCTTCGTGTAATAAAGCTGCCACATTACCAGTCAAGCTCCTGATCGCAATCATCCAGGTTGGATGCCATTCCCTCTTGGATAGACTCCCTCATGCCAGGTACAGATAATAGATGGAGAGTTTCATTGATGGCCTTCCAGTCATCCTCGGCCAGAAGCACCGCATTACCTCTTTTCCCTGTAATAACAATGGGTTGGTGCGTATCAGTAGTTTCGTCAATGAGGGCGTAGAGCTTGGAGCGAGCCTCGGTTGCATTAAATGTAGTCATAAATCACCTCCGATCCATAAAGCGTACGCAAATACGTACGCCATGTCAATGTACTTTTAGGTATAACAGCTTATTCAAGAGCCTATGGCCTTATATCACTTTGGCGCCCTTTTGGGTTTGAAGAGATCTGGTCGCAGGCATTAATTTTATATAGTTCAAAAGGATAAGAACATTTAGGGTCGTCTACCGCACACCTTAACCAATCAACGAACAGGTTTCATACGGACTGCCCAAAGGTGCCAAGAGCGAACATTTATTCACACACCCAGTCGCCGCTGTCTTTGCTGCAATGATCGGGTGCGCCGCGCACATCCCAAGAGGAAACAACATCCATCTTTTCCATGGTAGGTAGATAACGAGGATGAGTGATGAAAGATAACCGTCCATGTATCATTATATTAAAAAGCATTGGCTCTGCATCATACCAAACAAACTCTGAGTGGATGTTTGCTTCAAGCTCATCATAAAGCTCGTCCATATGGCCAAAAGCCAGAAGATAAGCCCAGCGTAAGCCTGTCCACCCTGGCTCTAGCGTCTTCACGTAATCCAATATGAACGGCTTCCCAGTGACTGGGTCTAGCGCAGCCCGCACGAAGGCTTCTGCGCCTTTGGGATCTTGCCCCTCTAATTCCATGTTCTTCGCAAAAAAAGAAATGGCGTTGTCCAGATCCCCCGCTTGTAGCCTGGAAATAAACAATTCGAAGGCCAGAAAGGGTTCGCCCAAGTCAAGCCCACGTTGAGCCGCAGCCTCGGCCTCATCACGTCGGCCTAGAGCCCAAAGCACCCGAGCGTGAGCGAATTGGGCAGGAGCTGATAAGGGGTCATTGCTAACCAAGCGCTGCGTATAGGGCAGTGCTTCAGCAAAATACCCCGTGGAGGTGAGGTCTGTGTAGAGGACCCGCAACAATAATGAATGATCCGGATGCTCTAGATAGGCCTTTTTCATGGCCTCGATCTCGCCGTGCCAAGTGGTCCCTTCACCGGCACTTATCACCATGGCCTTGGCAATGGATAGGCTGGGGTCGAGCGCGAGGGCCATCGATGCAGCCTCAAAGCAAAGCATCGCGGACTTTTCCTGCGGTAAGCCTTCCGTTCCCGCGCGGAGCCAGTAATTTAAGGCCAAAAGCTCCCAGGCTTCGGCAAAGGTGGGGTCAATCTCAACCACTTCCTTTAGTAAGTTTATCGGTGTCTGGGAATTCCATGTATCTTGTGACGAGTGAGCCATTGCCGCCAAGTATTTCTCGTAGGCCAGCATGTTTTCTGTGGGACGCTTGCGCGCGGGCTTCGCCGTGCCTAAATGAATTTCTAGCGCAGCCAAAATTTTGGCAGCGATATCGTCTTGCACCGCAAAAATGTCGGTCATTTCCCGATCATAGGTTTCCGACCAAATGTGATAGCCATCGGCGACATTAATCAGCTGAGCCGTGATGCGAAGTTTCATGCCCGACTTACGCACCGAGCCCTCTAGCACGGTCGCCACATCGAGCGCTTCACCAATAATACGCAAATCGTCGTTCAGGCCCTTAAACTTGAAGCTCGACGTGCGGCCTGCAACTTTCAATTCACGGTTTTTGGCGAGCAGATTGAGAATCTCTTCCGACAGACCATCGGCAAAATAATCCTTATCGTCAGACATGTTAACAAAAGGCAAAACGGCAATTGACTGGCCGATAACGGCGGGAGGCGGAGCCACAACCACTGTGGGAGCCGAATTATCAACCGGTTGGGCACCGAATTTATCCCAGGCGAAAAAGCTAATCGCGATCAGCAGTAATACCACAACACCATGCTCAAGGCGTTGCGCCGTCTGCGACCGGATACTGTCCTCGCCACTCACTTCCTTGCTGGACTTCAGCCCGTCGGGCGTGAGTTCAAAAGCCCAGGCAAAGAGAAGCACAAAGGGAAAGCCAATGAGCCCAACAAAAAAGACGAAGGACGGCACCCAGTCCGGCAAGTACAAGGCCGGCACGGCAACGTCGGTCACCTGTATCACGACCCAACCAAGAATTACATAGGCGATAGCGACACGAAAGACGTTGCGGCGCTTAAGCTCATCCACAAAGTTCATGCTGACTCCCTTCTCACAGTCTCATATCCGATGTCTCATGTCCCAGCTTCGAGGTTAAGCTCCGCATTGAAACTACCTGGGCGGCTGACCGCTTGCTTGTTTTGTTAAGGCTGCCACTGGATATTAACCTTCCGATGTTGATTGGCGCAATCACGGAGATATAAATTGATAAGGCTTTGGTAGGGATCACCAGACTCTTCTGCCATTACCTTGAAATAGTCAATGACGTACTCGCTCAGCCTAATAGTGACGGGCTTTTTAAGTTTTGACGCATAGGGATTTTTCCGGGATTTCATTTTTGATAGATCATATTCTTTTTTCATGATGAACCCCCTTGATAATACTGTTGCTCGTTCTTCGCGGCTTTCCGTGCAGATATAATTCACAACTGGCTTCGATGTCAAGAGCACCTTGTTATGTGTCCTGTACTGAAACATTACTTCGCCTAAGTTGCCACATGTATATTAGAGCACCCAGAATAACCAGCGATCTAAAGACGAAATAGACTATGAGGCCTTCTCCGCCATCTATGTCTACTAGCGCACTGGAAGGGTTCTGTTGAGCCAATTCCTGTAATAGTGCAGAGCTTCGGTCCGAGAGGACCAACCAGCCCAATGCACTACTTGTCGCCAAGCCAACGAAGGTAAAATTAATGAAAATCAATTGGAACTTGGTGAGCGACCGGCCCACCAAGTGGACCACTACAATGTAAGCGCTCAACAATGTCATAAATGCGGCGCCGTCCATGTACATCATCGCGCTATTACTTAGAATCAGATCAGCGATTTCGTATTCTGTCATTAGGTCGAACTCCCCCTCCAATTTAGACACTGGTGTTCCCCACGAAAGGTAGTCATATTGCTACGTACTGGACTTCCGAAAAGGGTCGACTACAGACGCTACCGTACCAAATTCTAGCGAAACGCACATTAGGTTCTGTTGTGTGCCAAAAGCGGAACCCATTAACGCCGCCATAATTTGCTGCTTGAAGCGCAGCGTAAAGCGGTCAAATTGATGGCATTGTCATGTGCTATATCTAGGAATATGCTTGATTCTCTAACGAGGAGAAAAACTGGACCGGCCCTTAATCCGCCAAATACCATTTTCTTTAGTTAATATATACAGCGAATTGACACGCTCCAATTCCTTGTCAGAAATGCTATACCGTATGAATTCAGTGTCGACATGCACCTTTGTTTCACTAGATGCGATGACAGTTTTATGCGCCCATTCGGTCCGTTGCCATTCCTCGCCAAGCGCTTCGCGCATCGCGGATAGCTGCTGATCCCTTGGCATACCAAGGATTGGCATAGCTTCTTGTGGCGTATTCCAGATAACAATACCTCCTCTGGCCACACGAAAGTGCGGAAAATGGTAGGTGTCTGTTATACCTTCAATATCTATCCGATTGACCGCGTCCATGTATTTATCTAGTACGGCCAAGACGTTTTTCTGTTCACTTTCAGCATTCGCGTAGTAAGTAGCAGATAAGCTCAATATTACTAATAAGAGTGGGACTGTGAAGATTGGCTTTAGAAGCGGGCTAAATATTTGGCTCATAATTATATTACCATCATATTTTTCAGGATTATTGCATCCGGATATTTAGGGGCTCATAACGCCGCCAGCAACTGCCGGAGTAAGATGGCTTGTGTTTTTGCGTCTTTTTGCAAAAACCAAGACAGCTTATGGAGGTCAATTGGCTACCTTTGTTATACGCTTTCATTCTTCGAAAGAAAACCCAGTCGGATATTTGTGAATACCATCAAAATCGCCCTTTGTTGCTGGCATACCGCTGGCTCTTGCTATTGCATATACCATACTTAAGTGAAAAAAGAAGTTTGGAAATGCAAAGTTATTTATAAAGTCGAAGGCTGGAAGCTTAACCTCTACAGGGCCTGCCATATCTGTAATGTAACAACCAGATAAATCACTAGGTACATCGTCTAACTTAACAAGATAATCGACAGTCTCTCGCAGCTGCGCTTGTAACCCTAAGAATGACTTATTTTCTTGGGAAAATGATACTACACCCACACTTGCAATAGGGCAGGACGTACGTAGAGAAAAACTTGCTGCAATCTCAACTTGAGCAAATAAAGGCAACATGTCATCTATTAACCTAGCCTTTAGAATAGATGGGTCAGAATTTACATGCACTTCGATTTTCGTAAGAAACTTACTGAGAAGTTCAAGGTGGTTTACGAACACTTTTATATGATAATTATTCAATGCTGAACCTTTTTGTATAACGCCTTACATAAGTTGTAGTTTTGAAGCGCAGCGGAAAAGCTATCCACTTCATGTATTTGTTATGTGTCGCTTGAACATGTCTTTGATTAGCTAATATGTTTTGTCTTTCGTATGCTCCACATGAATATAAAACTTCCTGCGACTAATGCTGATAGTAAAAATGCTATTGGCCACGAGAAGTCTAAAGGCTCGATAACTGCACTACCTGCTGGTGTCTCTACAATAACAGCGTGCATATAAAATCGACTAAACGTAAGAAACCCTAGCATTCCAATTATTCCGGTTGATATTGAAAAAACAATATTTATTATCCAGAGCTGAAAAGTAGTTAATCTTGCTCCAGCAACAAATGCCGTTATTATATAGGCGGTAACAAGGGTAAGAAAAATTGTAAATTCGGTTAAGAAAGTATCAAGAAGAGAATTGGCGTAATCTGCAAGTTCATATTGACTCATTTATCTTATTCCTCTTAAAGAATGACTAGAAAACTCTAGGGCCTACTTTAGATAGCACTGGGCAATACCTAGACACATAACGCCTCAAGAAGGGGCGCCGGTTACGGCGTCCCGCTTGCTTGATTTGTTAGGCACTTTTTCTGCTGCCAACATAGCCTCGTGCTCTGTGAGGCATTGACGAAACTCTATTGGATAGGAGTTGATCATTTGCATCCATACTTCTTGTAGCCCTGGCACATCGATATTTGATTCCCAATCGTTAAGATATGCAAGCCAAACAGTTTCTGGAATGAGGTTACGCTGGTATTGAACAAATGCACCGTATAGCTGCGACATAATGGCTAGTATCAGCTGCTCAAAAACTACAGCTTCATCTGGATCTAGATCTGAAAGATCGGCACAACCACGTCTATATATACCAGGGTGTTGAGCAATCAATACGTAAACTCCCAACTCGGCTGTCATCAAGGACTGCTCCGTTGAGCCTTCAATAGATCGACTGTTTTGTCGTATCTGGAGTCCTAAATACACCAAAGACATAATGACTGCTATTGTGCCGACTATATCTGAGATTCCTGTTGCTGCTTCCCATTCCATCCGTTTCCCCTCGTGCGCCTAACGCCCCAATAAGGGGCTAAAAATTGTTTGCTAAAATGTTGAGGAACGAAACAGCAAACTGTTTTTAGTCCTGCTTGATTGGCTTGTTAGGCATATTTTTGATTGAGCTTATCTGATTTATACAAAAGAAATATACCTACTGCTACTTCAAGTAACTCTACACCTAAGAATGATAATTGAGTATTACTTAGACCGCCAACCATATATGCCCCCACAAGCCTGAAGCTAATAAATGAGGCTATAATGATTGATGCGAGTAGTGCTGAATACTCCCATGTCTTGCTAAAGTAATATAACAAAGCAATTGAAACACCTATTCCGATCATCAAGCTACAATAGATCAAAATGAATGCAATTTTACCATCTGAATCGATAGCGCTTAAACCTATTCTTGCGAGCTTAGAATCAATATCAAATAAGGCATTAAAACCTGATATAACAAAATAAACTGACATTAATGCGATATAAATTTTACCAAACACATTTATTTTCATTCACCAAACCTTGATTTAAACGATATGCCTAACGCCCGCGTAATAGGCGCGAGCTGGCGAGCGTCCTGATTGACGCGTTTGTTATGTTCTCTGGCTGCATCTTACGGCAAACTTTAAAGTAACCTCTGCAAGCGCTTGCGGACGGTCTTCTTGGACATTGTGTGCACCACCCTTAATCGTAATATGCGCTTCACCTTGGGTTCCAGGTACTCGCGATTTAAAGACTTTCGCGAACGGTGCTGTTAGAGGGTCACCATCAGAGTAAGCAATAAGCATGGGTTTATGCCAGTCGCGCAGCCGCTCCCAAGTGCGCAAGCATTCCACCTTGGCTTCTTTGCCGGAGGGTATTACCGGAATAAATGAGGGAAATGATCTAAGTCCACATCGACTTTCAGGAACGCTATAGGGGGATAAATAAGCAGCCAACTCTGTTTCCGTTAGTTTTCTATTAATCATCCCTTGCAAGTTTGCCTCAAAGGGAAAATCCGGGCTGGAGCGCGCTAACTCAGCCCATTTCTCTATGTGCTGCATTTGCTCTTTAGTCATGACATTTTCATGGTATACCCCCGTATTAGTCACGAGTATTCCAGAAAAACGAGTATGATCTTTTGAGGCAAGACTTAAGCCAATCATACCTCCCCAATCCTGGCAAACCAGTGTAACGTTTTCAAGGTCAAGAAGGTTAAACCAGTGCTCTAACCAGCTTATGTGGCGAGCGATTGAGTAATCAGAAAGCGCAGTTGGCTTGTCGGAGCGTCCGAGTCCTACTAAATCTGGAGCGAGAACGCGATAGCCTGCGGCAGCCAAGATAGGGATAACTTTTCGGTAGCTGTAACTCCAGGTTGGGTTTCCATGGAGTAATACAATAGGCTGGCCTTCCTTTGGACCTTCGTCTACATAATGAATCCTAACGGATACGCCATTCTCGGTAGGTACTTCCTGAAAATTAGCACTAAATGGGTAGCCATCGATCTTATCAAGGACTTCACCTTCTGATTTCAAAACTTGCATTAATCCTCCAAATTTCTTACTGAAACATAACGCCTCATTCAGAGGCAATAAAATAGTTGGTTAAAATAAGCGAGGCACGAGCAAAAACCAACTGTTTTTTGTCCTGCTGAAATGACTTGTTATATTTTTTTTATATTTATCGTAAAAGGGACTTCAAAGACAAGTTTAGGCTTTTTAGTTACTTTATCGTAAACTCTATTTACCCACCTACCATTTTTTTTAGAAATCCGTATAGACTCTCCTGTACTTAAAATGATATCGGTATAATTAAGTTGGCTTTCATTTATTCCCATTAAATTTGGACATCTAGGGTAGAGCAACTTCCCTTTTCGGCCATCATTTAAAGTTAATTGATATTCACCTATTTTAGGTGACTGCCTCCAATCCCAATAGTTTCCTCTAGCACTACACTGAGCGTTGTAGAAATATTCACAAGTTATAAGCTTCTCAGTAACAATTCCTGTGTTCGTATCGGAATAAGTGAGTAAGAAATCTTGGTTATACTCAGGTTTAACCCTTGGCACTTTAGAATCTAAACAACCTACTGAGGCGGGAATAAAAGTACAACCAGATAAAAATAAAATTAATATATAGGCTAAATTTATGCGCACACACTCTCCTAAAAATATAACAGTGAATTATAAAGCCCGTGGCTCTATAACGCGAAAGTACCAAGTTGCTGAGGTTTCCGCGCGCCAGCCCAGACATTTTTATTTCAAATTCAAAAGGATAGGACAGAATCAATCGAAACACGCCACAGCTAGATTTCCATGCATCCCCTACTTATCCGCCAATTTCCATACCTCTTGAGCATAGTGGCCGCCCCATAAAAATCAATACCTTAGGACATTAATTCCCGAGTTAGTGAGCCAACGGCTGCTGAATTCGGCTTTGGGTCGTCTACCGTACATATTAACCAAACAGTAATCATAGCGCATGGCAACTTCTCAAGTGTGCCAAAGGCGGAACTCATTAACGCTTCATTCAAAGGCTTAAAATTGGTGGACAAAATGTTGATTGCGCAAGCAATTTAAGTGACGCTTTTGACTGTCGAATGCCTTGCCTTGTTATGTGCATTGATTGATGAAACGATTCCTTTTGCCTTGGTTTGCCAGGCAACAACTTGCCCTGAATTACTATCAAAGAATTCATCCTCGTCGATTAGTCGATTAGTTGTGATTCGACCCCCTTGATTCTTTTGTTACTCGTTTTGTAATGATAAAGCTGTTATGAGAATATTTGTGCGCAGTTTGAAGTGCTTTTCTGTTAATGACGGATCTGTCAGGCATTCGCGCAGGAAGCCACTAGAAAAATTAAATAGGATCCGAGCTGTCTGTAGTGGCTGTTTGTAGCCGGATCGTTTCAGACCTTTAGACAATGTCTCAAGCCAAATTTTTTCTCGTTCTCGGTAATGAGTTGCATACTCTGGGTTACGAGCTGCAATAAGAATCAGTTCTTGTTCCACAAGGATTAAGGAGCCATTAGTAAGTTCTTCAGCAATAATAGCAGTCATGATGTCAACAAGCTGCTGCTTAGTCATCTTCTTCTCAGGATCCCATCCAAACTTTGTTTGAATATCTTCGAAATCGCTGTAGTAGTACTCGAAAGACTTGTAGATAAGTTCATCCCGAATCGGGAAGTGGTAGCTTACAACACCATGGGATAGCCCGGCTTCATGCCCTACCCTGCGGTGGGTTATCGCATCAACACCTTCTTTGGCTATAACCGCAAGGACAGAATCTAGGATCTGTTGTCGCGTTTTTTCACCTGCACTCAATTTCATAAGTGGTCACCATATTATTATTTCGTTTACCCATCATACAGGCTTCATGTTCAAATTCAATAAACTTGACAGATGTCAAAATTACTATATTCTTTACATTTGTATAAATAAATTATACGCAAGAGAATAATGAGATGATATTTACCCAATCAAGGATCTTATGTAATCGATATCGAATAAATATTTAAAGGAGGAATAGAGCCATGATTAGTGAACCAGACAAAGTTAGAACTGCTGAAAACCTTTATGATACTGTTATTATCGGTGGTGGAATCACAGGGCTTACTGCAGGGTATATGTTAAGGGATAAAAACATCCTACTACTTGAAAAAGATCACAGATTCGGTGGAAGAGTCCTTTCTGAAAAAGTCCATGAAGCCACCAACAACATCGGTACACAGTTTTTTACTGTGGAAGATTCTTCTTTTTACCACCTCATCAAAGAACTTGGCGTAGAATATGTAACCCACGATCCCAATTCTGTTCCAATCACAGCCTTTTTAAACAATAAATACCATACAGATCTGGAAGCGATTTTAGGTAGTAAAGCAAAACTTTCGGCACTAAAATTAATGTCCATCACATACCGGAAAATGAAAATTTTCAAGGAATTGCCGATGACAGATTCCCGCTGGCGGAAATTGGCAGCTCAAAATATCGAAGAATACCTAAAAGGCTACCATCCGGATCTTTTGGCCCTGGTTAAAACGTATATGCGTGGAGCCTGTGTGGCGAAACCGGAACGGACATCGGCCGGGATGGGGTTTGTGCTGGTGAATGATATTTTCTCAACAGCAGATATGGGGTTCGTGACAGATGGCTTTCAAAAAATCACCGATGCCCTGGTGGATAAACTGGAAGGAAAAGCTATATGCGGAGCCGGAGTGACTAAGGTAGAAGAAAACAACGGTATCATTACGATTTATTATGAAAAAGACGGAAAAGAGCACGTTGTCAAATCCAGATCGGCAGTAACAGCTATTCCTCCACAGGCCACCTTAAAAATCTTTCCACAAATACCGGATTGGAAAAAAGAAGCCCTTAAAAAAGTGGATTATGGACCGATTACAACTATTTCGGTAATCCTTAAGAAAGATGTCCCCTGGAAACGTTTTAACGGTCATATTTCCAACGGCACGATTTATCAGGGAATTATGGATCAGACCTACGATACTGACGAGGATAAGAATGAAGACAACCCGCTAATCTATAATTTCATTGTCTCCATTCCTCCTGATGAAAAAAAGGAGATTGAAACATTTTTAGCAAAATCTGATGAAAATATTTTAGAACTGATTTTAAATGACTTTAAACGGGTGATGCCGGAGGCATCCGATGTGGAAAAATACATTATCGATACAAAGGTGACAAGATATCCCATTGGGGAACTTGAGCTCAGCCCTGAATTTTTCCTTGAAGCGCTTCCCGACTTAGCCAAACCGGTAGGCAATATTCATTTTACCGGAGAATTTACCGAAAAGAAGAGCTTCGTCGATGGAGCCTGCTTCAGCGGTATGCGGGCCGCATGTAAATTGGGTAGTAAATACATTACTTCCGAAGAGGATATAATCGTATTTCCTAAAGAGCCAACGTTTGGGATGTTACGCTGGACCACAATGATCCTTAACATGTTACTGATCATAAGTGGATTATTACTTCCCCAGGGCTACGGTACAATCATGAGCATCGGAGCAGGTGTCCTGCTGGCTCTAACCGCCATGTTTCCGTCGTATTTTCCACCACACAAGCTGGTATATAAGGTGCTTCTGGGCATTACAGTGGGCTTTGGAGGTTTAATGGGGATGTTGACGTATTTTTTCGGATAACCGTATTCAATTGTATTAGCCATCTCCGGATAATGTGGCAATATAATCTCATGAAAACATAACACCAAGTTAACCGGCAGTTTTGTAGCAACGAAGTTGCGGAAAAGCTGTCCAGTGGAAGCCGCGTGTTGCTGCGTTATCTGGGCTTTTCACCGTTAATTAGGAAGAGGCGTGATATCGTCGCCAAATGTGTATTTTCCTCAGTGGTAACCCACTGAAGTTACGGCCTTTAATCTCTTGCGCAATTAATCGGCAGATTATGCGGACGGGAAGGTAGAATCGCCTTTACTCGAGTGCGGCTTTGGGTCGTCTACCGTACATCTTAACCAACCAGCGACCATGGCGCATGTCGACTGCTCAAGTGTGCCATTAACCGTCATTCGAATTAGGGTGACGGACGTTCCACATGAAGTACAAAGAAGAAAAAGTCAATACTGCGAACAGAGTTGAAGCAAAAATTATAAACTCGACTGTATCTGTTATTGGGCGAGAAGTCCCTTTTGGTAATAATGGATGTAGGGTATCTGAAAGACTAACGCTAGTTAGTCCAAAGATCGTAATTGACAAGATCGACGATGCTACCGACACCAAGTAAAGCATGTTTAATATAGTAATTTGCAGCCTAGTCAGCTTGGCTCCTATAAAGTAAGCTACAAGTAAGTATCCAAATAAGAAGGTAGTAAAATTTACTATCTCACTTTGAACCATCGAAACCTGCGTCTGTATTACTCCCATAAGCTCTAAGGTCACTTGGGCCGTTTCATATTCCGTCATTTTCGAAGTTCCTTATTGTTAGGTTTCTAACAGAGATAGATCAATCTATGGAAATGTCCGCATTGGATCGACTACAGACGCTACCGTACCAAATTCTAGCGAAACGCACATTAGGTTCTGTTGTGTGCCATAAGCGGAACTCATTAACGCCTTGCTCAGCGGCGAGTTAAACTGTCACTTTTTTACTGGGTTTATGGCAAAAAAGTGACAGTTTGACGAGTCCGACTGCAGCTACTTGTTATGCCTTTTTGCTAATTTCTCATAACCAAGTAGAACTGCTGGACTAAATGACTCGAACTGCCAGCGAGGTGATCTTTGGGCTTCCTAGTTATTCTTCCCCGTAATACCTGCCAATAGCACCTGAACTTCCCTTTACCTTAAGTCGCTCAAGTCTCTTCTTGAACTCAGGTCGCCAATCGGTCCATTCTGGCCTTTCTTGTGGTGTTACATTTGTATTCCAAACTTCAATATCAATTGGATAATGATCTACTTCATGCGGAGGTTTTGACTGGTTACCATAAGGACAATGCGAGACAGCAAGTAATAAATCAATCTCTGCATAAAACTCAACCCAAGTGCCTGGCTTTAAATTACTAGGGGAACTATGCCATGTCGGAGAGACATGCCCACCTGGCATTGGTTGATCGGAAACAGCCATTGGTTGGAAAACACACATGTTATGGGTTGCAGCAAATGAATCGGCCTTTTCAAAGTCCATACCTGCAGTTACCAAAGCTTCAATACAATTGGTATGACAGGAGGCATGGTTATGAATATCAAACCCCATTTCATTTAATTCAGGAGAACAATGTCCTCCGTGCCAAACGGGCCAATGGTGTTCATCTGGCATGAGAGAAGGGTCTATATTGTCATCAATGTAAGTGGCCATAGGACGGAAATATGGCAAGTTAGACCATAGCCTTGAGTTCTTTCGACATATAAACCCCTCTAGACCAGCTGTGAATATTGGGTCGTATTGTTCTCCCGCAGTATCTTTGATATCAGCACCAAAGAACCACACATCAAGGATATTGGGACCCTCTGGTTGCAGAAATTTCACCACCTGCCCTGCTTTAACATCAATAGGAATACCGCGGTTTTGATATGCTCGATACTCTGAACCTTTGGTCCAACTTGATTTTCCTTCTCTCAGCTTGTCGTACCATTCCATGTCAAAACCTGTGAACTTTCCGCTACGATAGCTCGCATGTTGATCATATTCATTTTCTTCACTCATAATTATTCTCCTTTTGAGATATAGGTATAACAGTTTTATTCAATAGCCAGCGGCCTTATATCACTTTTAGGTGTGATGTGGGCTTATGGTCATGTAGTTTTTCAGAATTGTTCATTGAAAACAATAAGATAACACAGATAGGTTGCATTGTTGTGGGTAGATAGGACGGTTGCTTCGCAATCCTGCATCTCAAATTATGGCTCTTGTTCAAATATGCGTATCTCTAAAAATCAATGGCTTAGCTTATCTATAATTGTGATATATAGCCACTGGCTCGTGATCTTGGGTTTTACGCCAACTTTGAAGGCTGTACTAAAAGGGTCAGGTATAAGTCATCTTAGTTTTTTGTCGAAATCGACGATGATTCGGCAAAGGGTCGTCTACCGTACATCTTAGCTAAACAACGGGTATGTGTCATGGCAACTTCTCAAAGGCGCCATAAGCGGAACTCAATAACTCCCTTGCTAACCGGCAACCGTGTGCGAAGCACGCTTTAGGCTGTTCAGTGGAGGCTGTTTTTTGGCCGGAACGCTGGTTGAGCAACTGGTTATAAGTTTCTCTCAACTTCTTTGTTATGCCATAGCCGTAGTATATAAATATTATCTTCTGCCAAAAGATACCTGACTGTGTATGAGCCTATAAATAAATCTCTTATCAGCGCCGGATCAGGTGCACTAGCTACAGGAATGCCCATCTTAGGAAATGTTAGAAGCTTGTTGATGCCCTCAAGTAATTCACCCGCCACCCTCTGGGCAGCATACGGATTCTTTTCAGAGATGAATTCACGCAACCTATTTAAATCATCAACGACCTCTGATGCATATTGAATACTCATTCTCTCGGCGGAGCCTTCTCATCAGCTGAGCCCCAGCTTTGAAGCCAGCTCTCAACTTCGGCGGCATCAATAGACTTACCCGACTTTACTGAGTCGAGAGCCTCTAATGTGTCAGACCAGCGAGATTCTTCCATTGCCTGGCGAGCAATAAACTCTTTAACAGCCTGATTAATAAGGTAATTTTTGCTTCTATCGAGTTTTGTGGCAAGGCTTTCTAAGGGGGCTTCTACTTCACTGCTTAGGCGAATACTTGTGACGCTCATGGCTAGGCTCCAGCTTTGTAGTCATTTGTATTACATACTACTACAAAAGGTGGGGCAGGCGCGGCAAATTGGGAACAGACCACAATTAATTCTCGTAATTACTCGCAGTAAAACGTGGTCTGTCCCCAATTACTGCATTGAAACTACCTGAGCGGCTGACCGTTTGCTTGTTTTGTTAAGGCTGCCACTGGATACTAACCTTGCGATGTTGATTGGCGCAATCACGGAGATATAAATTGATAAGGCTTTGGTAGGGAACACCAGACTCTTCTGCCATTACCTTGAAATAGTCAATGACGTCCTCGCTCAGCCTAATAGTGACGGGCTTTTTAAGTTTTGACGCATAGGGATTTTTCCGGGATTTCATTTTTGATAGATCATATTCTTTTTTCATGATGAACCACCTTGATAATACTGTTGCTCGTTCTTCGTGGCTTTCCGTGCAGATATAATTCTCAGCTCTTCTCCGTCATCTCCACGCTCACAGTGCACAACCATGAGGATGCGTGATTCATTGCTCATGCCGAGCAATAAGAACCGTTCCTCATCAGATGTATCTTCGTCGTAGAACTGGACTGCTAGGTCGTCGTAGAAGACGGATTAAGCTTCCTCGAAAGAAACTCCATGCTTCTTGAGGTTGGATTTAGCTTTGGCTTGATCCCAGCTGAAATTAATCATAAATACATTGTATGTACATATTCTGCGATGTCAAGAGGGCCTTAACGCCAAGCTCTACTGCGTAGCAAGTTGGCGTTTTTTGTGCGGCTCTTTGCACAAAAAGTGACAGGTTGCGAAGGCAGATTGCAGCTTCTTGTCAAACTCACCCGATGTTTTGGTTTATCCATCCTTTAGAAATATCGCAATGTTAGCTTTGTTAAAAATGGAGGGATCATCGAGCGTGTCCACTTTCACAATGAGCGCACCGGTGTTTGCCCTTTTCGGCTATGGGCCGTCGTAAAATGGGGACAGACCACAATTAAATCTCGTAATTACTCGCAGTAAAACGTGGTCTGAGCCCAATTACTCTGGTTTTTGCTAAATCTCAAAACCTGTCTATACTTTTACTATCAAAATTGAGCCACATATTTATAAGGAAATAAACATGAAAACATGGCTCCCTTTACTTTATTGTCTACTCATTATTTCTTGTTCGGGCGGTGGAAGTAGTGAACCTCCCCCACCTTGTGAGACAGAACAACAATGTATGCAAATCAAAAAAATTACCGGTACAGGCAGAGGCCCTTATAAGAGTTGCGATTTTGTGGGACGGAATGGAATTGAACACTCATACTGGATAGCCTCTGTAAAAGATGAAGCTAAGGAAAAAATATTCTTAAGTTACGACGTATTCGCCACTAATTACTGGGGAACCAGCTTCGTACGAACAAACATGATGGGTATTGGGCCTAGTGAAGATAAAATTTTAAATTGCGGTTGGCACATGAGAGACGTTGGTCATCCGGACTCACCCTATAACGCGGCTGCCACTATAAAAGAAAATAGCAGATGTTTCGTAAGTAGCCCTAATTGCAACGATGAGCCCAGGCTACCGCATAATCAAGTCAATAATCCTAAGATAAGTCAGTGTTTGTCAGAGTGCCGGGCAGGCTCTGAGTATTGTCTGGATATGACCAATGGTTTACCTAGCTCAACAAAAATACAAATTAACTTACTGGCTCATGATATATTGTTTAAAAACCTGCCAACCACGGTGGACTTAAACCCCTTGTTTAATCTAGCCAATTCAGGGGTGTGCATAGGCAGACCATACTCTAGACTACTTCCAAATAGCGCTGATAAGCCTACAAACTTCGAAAGTAACGGTCAAAGTTGCCAAACTAGTAATGATATAAGTGGTACAAACACACCATTTCAAGACACAAATTATCTATATAAAAACATCTGGTTAAATACCCCTGTTACAGTCAAGGGCAATTTTATGAGGTATATGCCTGGGCAACGGCTACCGAGTGGAGATATTAATAACTATGAAAGCTCTATATTGAATTTCGTTAAAGCATATACCGTTAATGTTCAGGCTGAATTTTATGACCCCAATGGTCAAATCCCTTCGGCACACCGGTATGGTTCTGATAGGCTTAATACAATAACATTTACAAAGAATAGGCTAGAAAAAAGCTATATTGCTGTGTTAACCGGCGAACAGTTTCTTTGCGCATCCATAGAAGTGAAGCCAGCTGGCGACTGATGAGCATATGGAGATAATAATTGTGCCACATGAATTCCAAAGCCTGGTCACCTACTACCGGTAAGTGATGCCTTTATGCTCCAACCAACCGCCCTCATGACGCCCTGCCGGGTCATGAGGGGTCCAGTGCACTACCCCGCCCCTGTCGTTCCATTCGTATTCGCCGTTAAAGCTGACCGAATAAAACTATTTGACCATTAACTAGAGTTGAATTTGCGCACGAATAATCTGCTGATGCCAGCCACCTTTGCGTAGTCTATTAGCTACATAGTTTAAATACCTATCAGGCTCCATTGCCTTCGCCTTTTGGTGCCTGCGTCCGTTGCAGCGTAGACAGGCGGCGACAATATTAGACGAAGTGTTATCGCCACCATCTTGACGCGCATGAAGGTGCTCTGCGGTACATTGCAGCCCCCTGCACTGACCAAGAGTAAGCCCATACGATTGTGCAAACTGAGAGGGGTCTGACTGCCACATTGGAGCACGACAATAGAAGCACTTTCCTTTTTGATGAGAAAATGCGCGAGAACGGTTTTTTTGAATAATATTGGCCACGGTGGCTCCTTATTCAGAAGTCCACCCGGCCCTATCTCGGGTACGGTGTGGTAGCTACCAGGATACCCCATATAGCCAGATTAAGGCCTGCCCTCATCGCGAGTGACACGCCAGTAACAATAATTCTAAAGCCGAAGAGTCCTAATGTCCAGACTCAATTGGAAAGGTGTTATTGCTCTCCATAGACCTTCTTATTGTATCCCGACACCCATTCCTTTAACTCATCATCGACTACTAACTCGTGAGGAAAAGTCGGACCGTCGAGACGGCTTATGTCGTAATCCCATAAGCCGAGAAAGTCGTACTGCTTAACCGTCCAGAAGGTTAGCGGCAAATAGTTACTACAGCGAGGAGGCTTCGCTGCAAACTCTGATTTTTGTTGCGACAAGAATTTACCTAGCGCTCGCACGTACTTTCTCCTAGCAGCAAAAGCACCCTCATGCTTCTCCAGGGCGCCCGACATAGTTTCAAACACAAAATCACCTGGTATATCCTCATAGGGACCCTCACCGTGGAGATTACCTAAGCCGAATTCACCAATGTCTAAAGGCACACCTGTTCCAAGCTGCGCTCTAAGCCCTTGCGCCACCTTCGCGAACTCCACCGCGATTGCAGCCTCATCAGCGTCAGTAGCAGCGGAAGTCCAATCAAATGTGCCACTCGGTAACTTAGGCTCAATTGGTGCGTAAAAACTGAAGGAACAGTAGTCCAAACGCTGTAGATACGGAATGGCATTGGCTCGCGCACCCGTAATGGTGGCCATATTCCATTGTGGCATTCTATCTCGCCGCAACGCCATGTTTACACGGTCCAAATGCGTTTGTAAATTGGTCAGCGTATCGAAGTTCAGCTTATGCCCAAAAGAAAGTCTGAAGGGATTATCCAGATTTGCTGCCTTACGCAGCGCAATCAACCTAGACAATACATCATTCCATGCCCAAGAAAATTCAAATAACGAGGCATCCAGCTCTGAGCCTAAAGTCAGTGCAAAACACGCGGGCCCACTTTCGGGCGGCCTTGGCAGCTTTGCCGCGTCTCGTATTATCCAAAAGATTTGTAACAAAATAGCAGTATAATAATGCGGATTCATACTATCGCCATCATCAGGATGAAACCGCATAAACATTCGCCAATTTTGCTCATATGTTGAAGCAAAGGTAATGCCATAATCCAGATGCGGCTCAATTTTCACGTGAAAGCCCATCGACACTGCTTTATTAACAGCTGTTTTTAGTTTCGCCATCGGCATTGGACTGAGGTCGAGGTCATATACCGTATCTTCAAATATTTTTATTGTTGGGGCTTTGATACGCCTAAATAATATCTTAAGCGCCACCAACCATGCCGGCTGTGGAGGTACTGGCGTACCCGGTATAATTACCTTACGATTTCGTTTAAATGTAGTGACTTTATAGGTAGGCGTAAAGGTAACCCATCGAAACCCTAAATCGCTAAGCGACTTAAGCTTCGTTTCAATATCATCGTAATGAGACTCCTCGAATGCGGGCAACGAATACGACAGTGGAGTTTGTGTTGGCTGACCCATGTTACTTCTCCAGATTGACTACGACACCCAAGGGGTCGCAACTATTAGTGACCTTTCCCCATCTTGGTACCACTAACTATTGTTCTGCCATGAGTTACGCAACAACTCGTATTTGACCAGGCGTTTATAATCAAACGTAAATGGATTACTGGCCCGCCTCTTTTCATAGCGGATAGCATTATCGATAAATTTTTGTGCTTCTTCAATATTGTCCATTTTTTTGTACAGTATTGCTGCCGCGTAATGTGCATAAGGGTCATCTATGAGCGTCTCGTTTTGGGCAATAGTAAGAAGCGCTGTGTTTTTTGCATGAGTCAATTGATCGGGGCTTGGATTAGGCAACATGGCGGTCGCTTCAGCAATACCCGACCCCATATAGATTTTGTCTTGGTCATCCAGCGCTTCCAAATAGAGCTTGTTATATAAACCTAAGGATTTCTCGATATACGCAATAGAACTAGTGTCTTCACCATACTCCAGGTAAATAGCGGCCAAATCTTCGAATGATCGTGAATGGTCAGGGTAATCAACGGCAATTTTCTCATAAAGGGCTATAGCGGCCCCTAAACGTTCCCACTGCCAATTCAAGGCCGCCATGGCAACATCTGCATTGAGTTTTTTCTTATATTGATTTTCAGTTGCGACGTCTGCAATCCTGCGCATGCTAACAACATACTGCCGAGCCTTTTCAAACAGTCTATCGCTTGCCTCCACCCGCTCTCCATCCAGTAAAAAGCCCGCTTCACGCCGATAAATATTGTTAAGGTTATTCAACACATAATAGTGATTTTGATTAATGGCATAAGCCCTTTCAGCAACAATTTTTGCATCATCATAACGATGAACGGCTCGCAAAGATCGCGCATAGCGTGACAAGGCATCGACACTATTGGGCGCCATTTCAACGTAGATGGAATATTGATTGACCGCCTCAGCATACATTTGTCGGTTGAAGTAAATGTCACCGCGCAATAAAAATATATCGGCAATACGAAACTCATCTGGCTCACCATCGATACCTGATATTAGGGCGAGTTTACCTAAAGCCTCATCATAGTCCTTAAGCTCATATAACTCTTGAGCATCGTCATAGAGTAACTCGGCTCTAGATAGAAATTGATCTTTACGCGAGAATCCGTCATTAAAAATCAATATACCCAACGCCACCACCTCCAGTATCAATACCGTAAATAGCTTATTGAGATGTCGAGGGTTAGAGAACGTTATTTTTCCTATCATCCCCAGCAAAGTGAGAATAAAAACAACGATAAAACCAACAATAACGGTCCATGAGATAATGTCATATGGCGTCATATTATATTTCCCTTTGTCTATTAAATTCTTATTGGGGTAGGGACACCGTAAGCTCAGCGCTTATATTCAATAACGCCATCAGGAACTTGCTCACATACAAATACACCTTTTACCTCAGTTGTATGCGTAATCGTTGCCGAACCACCCCACCACCCTTTAATACTCATGTTCTCAAAGGGGCCCGACGCCGTGGTATTAGCAGTACAGCCCTGCGGACAAAATGCTTTAACCTGACCCGTCATCGTGACTACCGTCGCGGCATGGGTGGTAGCCAAAGTACCGCTAGTTGTAAACTTACCAATTCTGAAACTAGAACTCAGCCATCTCGCTCCAGAAAATGTAAAAGTAGCGGTATCTTTGGCCCATTTAATCGTTGGTGTAGGCTCGCACATTGGCATTGCTTACTATCCTTCATGTAAAGTAGTCCCATAGAAGTATAGTCGATAGATTAGCCTGCAAATGATTAGTACCCTCTGGCACCTATGTTCATTCTAAATTGTCGCACTGCCATGCCCCCGAGATCTCTTCCCAGCGCAGATTCTCCGGATTGCAAAAAAGACGAGGTTCCTGAGTCACCGGATCAACAAAGCGCAGCTCTTTGGCAAGTAATTGCAGAGGCTTGGCGTAGTTATCGGGGGACTCCTCTTCTAGCGCGGGGTAGTACTTGTCGTTCAATATCGGCCAGCCCAGCGTTTGCATATGGACACGTAGTTGATGTGTTTTACCCGTAATAGGCTTGAGCTCGAATAGCGCCTTGTCGCCACACTGGCTAATGCCTTGGATAACCGAGTGACTATTGGCTTCACCCTCTACAACATGCATACGAAAGCGCGGCTGGGACGACACCAGGCGGTTTTTCACCTGCCACTGCTGACCGACAATGTGTTGGTCAGTGCCAACGCAAGCAATGGCCTGATAGGTTTTTTGTATCTGGCCATTATTAAAAAGCTGGTGATACAGGTGGCGTGTGTCCGGGTTGGTAGAAAAAAGTACAAGACCCGCGGTAACTCTGTCTAAGCGGTGTAGTGCTTGTAGTGACGCAATACCCGTCTTTAGTCGTAGTCGGTTTTGCAGGCATTCATTAACAAACACTCCGCCAGGTATAAGCGCCAAAAAGTGCGGTTTATGGGCAACCAAAATATGCTCATCTTGATACAAAACCGTCTCGGTAAAGGGAATGATGGGTTCGCTCTCGACTTCGCGATAATAATAAACGCGCTGCTGCGCTTGGAACAGGGTCTCGGGCTTGATGAGACGACCATCGTGCCAGTGTACCTTGCCATCGATCATACGCTGCCGCCACACTAGCGGTTTAATGGCAGGGAACTTTTTAATCAGGTAGTCGAGCACAGTGACAACGCCGGGATTGCGTTGTGGCAGGCTGAGTTTTGACGGCTGACTGGCAATGCCCATATGGCGTTCCAAAACTGTTTATATTTTACCCTACCCAAGGGCCAGGTCTTGAATAATGCAGATCAAATCTAGAGATGACATGATACAAAGCACGGGGAAACTATATTAGAATTGGTCTACCATAGTCTCATTCTTAATACTTTATTGATTATTAAGCTAACAGCTTAGCAAAATTTTACATCTCGCAAGGAAATTCACCATTCAAGACCTGACCCCAAGATCTACACAGGTAAACCTTATGAAATATTTCGCCCCCCTCTTACCTTTTACTGCGGGTTGGGCCTTGCTGATGTCGACTGACACGCTGGCATCCATTGGTTTCATCAATGGCATACTGCAATTAACCCTGTTTGCCTTGGTTGTGTGTATTCCTATCTGGATAACGGGGCGCATGTCCTATGTTGATATTGGCTGGCCCTGGGGGCTGGCGGTAATAGGCGGCTTAACCTGGCTACTCAGTGACGGCGACCCCTGGCGCGTTGGCGTAGTGAGTATCGCCTACATATTTGCAGGCAGCCGAATGGGCCTAGGGGCCTTAAAAATGTGGCAGATGGGGCGGCTTAAAAAAGAATTTCCGCGCTATGAATACCAAAAACAGCGATGGATAAGCGCCGGTAAAACCCATACCAAACTGGCCATGCAAGCCGAAGCTATCTTGCAGGGGTTGGCTAACGCTTCTTTTTTAGCCATGCCCGCATTGGTAATAGCCAGCAACCCAAGCGAACAGATCCACAGCCTGGAGGTCATTGGTTTGCTGGTTTGGGCGGGCGCTTTTACCATGGAATCTGTGGCCGACGCCCAAAAAATCGCCTTCCTACGCACCATGAAAAAATCTGGAGAGAAAAATACCGTCTGCAATATAGGCCTATGGAAATATAGCAGGCACCCAAATTACTTTGCCGAGTGGATGGTCTGGAACGGATTGATCATAGCGTCAATACCCTCTTGGCTTGCGCTGCATAAAACAGAGCCTTTCATTATTTGGGGCTTGCTTGGGGCGGGGCTCTTGTTTGCTTCGAAAATGATGTACACCACGCTCGTACACTATACCGGCGCAGTGCCGTCAGAATATTATTCCGTAAAGAAACGACCCGAGTATAAAACCTATCAGCAAACAACCAATAGGTTTTTCCCTGGGCCGAGTAAGAAGTAGTATTAAAGAGAACGCCAGGGGGTACCGTTTTCAACAATCGTCCCTGGCCAAAAGAGACCTGACCCTAAGATCCTGTTTATCAAGCAAGCTATTGATAGCTAATACCATCGTGCTCCAGCCAACCGCCCTCATGACGCCCAGCCGGGTCATGGTGGGTCCAGTGAACCACCCCGCCCCTGTCATTCCATTCGTATTCGCCATTAAAACTCACTTCATCGCCTTCTCTCAAACCATCAATACGATCTGCCAGGTCGATATTATGGCTAATCAGTATTGTCTGCCCTGTAGATAAGCGAAGAATAAACTTTTGATGACGACTGCCTTCGTTGTCGTCGCGTAGTATGCGCGATACCTTGCCGGTGCCGCGAACTTGTATGTCGCTTTGTTGGTTGGCGTAGGCTTGTGAGATGGCGGAATTGGATTTGTGACTACTAGGGGACGGGAAACTCGGAACGGTGAAGTTTTTATCTTGAATACGATCGTAGACGACACCTAGAATAAGCACCAATAATATTATTTTTGTAAAGCGCATTTTATTAAACCTGTACTATAGAGCGGCACTTCATTCATAAATATGCCCCAGCGGCTCACAGTCTAGAGCCATGACCTTGCCCAAGAATAGAATCATGATCGCCAAAAAATATCTAGAGTTTATGAAATGCTTTCAGAAATTCATTTTTTCCCTGGATGAATTTCTGATGCCCATCGTATGAGAGCTTGCGTCTATTCTCCGAAAAGGCTGGCGTCACATACCCCCAATTGGAATTTCGAGCAAAGAACACAACCACATCGACATAACTATCCTTCCAACGATTTTCAACGACGTGGTCATCACTTGACGCTTCGACTGTTTTAATTTGAATTCGATGGTAATTGGGGCCATCTGATATAAGAATATCAGTAGCATGCCCATGATCCAAAACTGGAGTAAATACCTGCCATCCGTCTTGCATTAACCAGCTAATGACCATGCTCTCGAACGAGGTATTCTTTAGAGCCTGATGGGTACCTTCCTTTGTTGCCGTGAGCCTTCTTGGCATAATTTTTCCTTTATTATGATTTATAACCTGATCGTTACCGAACACTAGCACACTCGTGAGCTCTGCTGAATCAACAAGCCCACCGACTCTGTCACTGACCTATCACCAGTTTGATTTCCGGTTTAAATACCGAGTCTTTGGAGGTAGATACCCGTTTACAACTAGGAATAATTACTGCCCCATTTTTTCGATACATCCCAGCCAGTTCCCCATGCCATAGCGACTAACCAGCCGATACCGGTCCAGCCTAGGGCTACGTTTATAGTAGCAATCCATAGAATTTTATTGTGCTCTTGGTTAGCGGCTATCATTGTGGGAGATATGTAGAGAACAAATACCATTAATTTGGTAAGCCATTCACTAATTACCACCTCATTTCTAATTAGAAATGCAGATTCGCTGAAAATGGTAGTTATAGTTGCAAAAATCATAGCGAGAAATAGTGGAGATAATAATGCGGTTACCGTATACCGCCAGAACCTATACCAATGGCTGCTCCGTTCCAGGTATTTGTCTAGGGCTAGAAAGTGGAGATATTTCATCATTAACTGAATGCCTTCTTTTCAGCGCGGACTTCACGATGGATACTTAAAAAGCAACTAATCAATACGGCCAGACTGTAGCTGGAATAAATACTCTGTAGGTTCCAGATCACAGTAAGAAAAGTGACTTTTCAATCGATGCCGGAGTATCTTGTTAGCCAATCTTTGATTCAGGTACAAAGTTTTCAGGCCAAATAAAATATTCACCAAATCGACCCTTTTTGGCCTCACCGCCACAAGACTCACCTTTCTCTGTTAGTGCTTGGCTCTCACCCACCTCCTTAACATAACCGCCGGACATCAGCACCTCCAATAACTCGGGTGTTTTTATCTTTAGTTTGGCGGCCAGTTTTGAAGATGTAATTTTCGATATTGCCTCGTTCTCGACCTTAGCACTCGGTAATGGATCAGGATTTTTAGGCTTATCGATTTTCTCTAATGATATTCTTACCTCATCGCTAATTCTAATTATTCGCTGGGCCTCCTCATAAGTATCTTTATACATTTCTGAGTCCTCATCACGAGAGACGTGAACACCCATTTCGTTGTTATTAACCTGGCTGAACTCATAGAGGTTTAAGCTTGTAATAATGCAAGAGTTTTCATTTATATAGCATTTTGCATGTAGGTTTTTACAGAAGCTTGTACGAATAAAAGAAAGTTCGTTTAGCCAGCTAATCTCTGCGGGTTGCAATTCACTTTTTCCATAAACAATCCGAACGTCGATCTTTAGCCTGTTTTTGTCTTCTAAAAGTTCCTTTATTCGATCGTTTAACTTGAGAAATGGACTTATTAGAATAAGGCGGTCTGACGCGCTTTTTATCAGCTCTTCTAAGTAATAATTGGTTGCACTGGTATTCAAAAACTTTGCCATACTAGAATCCTTTCCCTAAATTTTATTATCAAATTCCTTTGCACATCATAATAGTCCATACCCTAAAAAAATCAACAACTTAACATCTTACTCGCTAATGAATAACGAAGACCATCACGCCCTTCCCCTCAAGATCCGACCCTGAGATCTCTTCTTACGAACTGGGAACCACTATATAACCCTCATCAAGGTCGCCATAACACTCCATTGAGCTACCTGTCGCATAGAGAGCTGCTATATATAAACACAGTGCGGCATCTAGTCCATCTTCATTGTCTTTAACGCCCTGCCCTGACAGACTTTCAATCCGCTCCGGATCAAAATAGCTTTCACAATCAGGGTTGATTGTTAGCACCAGGTTACTGCTGTTTCGCAGCGTTCTAAGATAATTGGCCAGTTGTTGCTGCCCATGCTTCTTATCAGCGACGGAGCCCTTTTTATAGGCGAGCCGCTTGTCCAGGCCAAACAGATTAATAATGGCTGGATGCGGATAACATTCCAGCTGCCATTTACCTTGAGGTTTCCCCAGATGATCAAAGCCATTTGACTGAAGATGCTGGGCTAATTGCACACTGGCCGCATTGGGATATCTATCCAGATTAGACGGATGACAGCCGGCCCACTTCGGGCTGTAAACCGAACTCAGGGCTTTTTCACAGGGCCTGGTTCCCGACTGGTTAGTAATGATTAAGGGAGCGTCTATTGCAAGACCACTGAGACCCTGCTGGCTGTCAATGATAGCAATAACCCGATCTAATCCAATCACACCAGAATAAAGCTGTTTCAACTCCAACTGATTACCGTCTAAAACACCCACCGCAATACCCGATCCATTCTTATCACTCAACCAGGCAAGGTCTATACCCATCAGTAATATCTGACCTTCAACGGGTTTAATGGATGCGAGCTGATAAGACTCTGTTGGCGGCTTACGCTTAGCTAGACCCCCAATAGACTTCTGCCTGGGTTTAACCTCAACCAACAAAGATTCAACATTCGTTTCACCATTGATTAAAGCGCTGAGATTCTCTGGAGTTTTAATGACACCGGCATAGTGATAAAGCTCAGGGTGGTACATTGAATCAGGATACCCACTGGGCTTGCCAGTTGAAGCGTTGACAACCCAGGAAGCCTCACGCCTTCTATCACCAAGACGTGCAGCAACGCCTATCGCTGGCAGCCCTATCAGCTTACCTACTGCACCGTAGGTGGCTCTGACCTTATGGTCGTTTAAGGAAGCGAGAATTTGATCTAAAGTCATTTGGCTAAAACCTGCTTTAATGGATATAGGTTAAAGTACAGTGGTAAGGTAAATCACTGAAAGAAAAAGATTTATAGGCCTCATCTCTTCTTTTCCTTTCATGAAAACCTGTATCTCCGTATTTTATTTCAGTACGAGCTGATCCCAACTCTTAATTAAACCGGTACTATCGAACGGCATTTGGGAAACTGTGAGCAACCCCAAAAATTGTTTCCAGCATTTGCTCCACTCTTAGCCTTTCGCATGGTCATAGCGTTGCCACACTTAGGGCACGACTTCTCACTGGATTTCCGTTCCTTAATCTCTCTAACGTGTTTTACATGGTCACGGTTTGTCTTCAAAGACGGTTTTAGCCGACCAGCACCCACAGCCTCTACCATACCAGAGACCTCGCGCTCCGAGAAAATCGTCTCTTCTTTGGATTTCACGAAGCGAGGAATGTCACCTGCATAGACCACGTTATCGGGCACTTTAGTCTTAAAAACGCTGTCACCTACAAATACAATCAGCGAAAATATATTATCGTGATCAATATCCAGGCAATCTGCCAATACCCTTGTATGTTTATAGTTTTGATGCAACGGGTTCTGAAATTTACTTTTGTGCTTAAATATCTGCTGGGTCCATTGCTTCTGACTTTCAGAACCAAAGATCCAGCCTTTCATATTCTTGGTCTCTATCGCAAAGATACCATAGCGAGAGATCAAAATATGATCAATTTGTGTACTACCATCAGAAGTTGGCAGCGTGACATTCTTAAGCAGGTTATAAGTATCCTTGGGCAGCCGATACTTTAATACAATATTCACCAGTACCTCTCCCATCACACCCTTGAACCAGGGAGATTTGAGGAGCATTGCCAGAACAAACAGCGGCACCAGATACCAAAAGGACTTTAGTACGACTAGTATTATTGGAGTAAAATACATGTCAATTATCCTTATGTAATAACATACCAAATAACACAGAGTATGGAGATGAAAGACAGCTTATGAATAGCCTCCCTCACGGGTTTCGAAAAATTGGCACATAACTTCGTTTTATAAACAATCAATGTAATAGAGCAATAGGCAACTACCATGCAGACCATGAAGGTTATTATTTTTGTAGATATGCCGTTAAAGGCCTCGACAGCTACTTCATTCATAAATATCCTCCAAAATACTTATCCCCGTAAATACCTTCCGACAGAATGAAAATACTCAAGTGTAACGCCAGTAGCCACAGGGTGCTGAGTGACAGCCAATTTCGTGCCTCCAATTTCCCCAAAGTAAGCAGCTTTATCCTGAAAATCATGTTTAACAAGATCTACCCCCGCAACCTTCTTCCACCAATCCAAATAACTCATACCGTAGAACATCACAAAGGCCGGCTGTTGCTTCGTAATCATTTCATTAATCTTTGTGGCCCTATACTCGCCCACTACCCGAGTATATTCTTCGCGGCTTCTAAGCTCTGGTATTGTAGAGTGCTGACTATAAAGCCAATGAGTGGTTGATGGCGACGGCAAGGGAAGTAGCTCTAACAAACACACTTCATCGTCTGCACGCGCCAGTCGGTCGATCTGATACGCCCGAACGGCTTCCCTCTCTGGCTCTTCGCCCTTTGCAGCCAATAACACTCGAATCAATTTATTCCAGGTTGATTGTAAAGGCGCGCCTTTTTTGAACCATTTAGGGACCTGAATATCCATGTGGTACTCGTAGATATCTTCTAACGAGTTTCTACCACGTTTGTCCCACTGAGAAATTCTGCGTGCGATATCATCATATGAATCACCACCGCCCTCCTCCATACCCACAAACCAGTAGCGCCCTTGCGGATTACCATAGCCCCAAAAATCGGACATATAATCGGCAAGTAGTTCGTCATCAAATACGCTGGACATTTTTGCTCCTTGCTAATAAATGATAGTGCTGCGCCTACTGTGCGTCACCAAAACCACGACAAATCGATACAACCCGTTCAACACAGCCTTTCACCTCATCAAACGAGCCCAACTTCAACCCGGTTGTCTCATCCATATACAACGCTCTGTTAATTTCCAGCATCAGCGAATGCACATGGTCGTTCTTCCCATAATAAGCCATTGGCACAATACTGCCGGCAAAGGGTGCATTGACCTTCACGCTATATCCTGCCGACTCTAGATAATGCGCAATCTCTTCTACCAAACCTTTCGGGGTATGAAAATCATCCGTGCCGATACAAAAAACTGGTCGATCGGGGTCTTGATCCGGTTCATAAGGCAAAGCCTTGGAGGGGAAACTGTGGCAGTCGATTATCAATGCGGTGCCATCTTTTTCGAGCTGCGTTGCTACCGCCTCCCCAAAAGCCTGATGATGTGGAACATAGTAGAGGTTCAACAAGGCATCCCGTTCACTTGGCTCAGGGGCTAGTCGAAAACGCTTTCTCTGACTGGAGTGAGTATAGATTGCTCCCATGCCTACTTTAGACATCGTCTCATCGGCATCGTCACTAAACCTTTCTACATCCGTGACCAAACGGCTAACAGGAAACACCAGTGCGACATCGTCAGGCCCTGCGTGCGGCGAGAATAACTCTTCAGTGAAATGGTCTGTCAAAGCCAACAGCTCGGCGGCCAATTCGGACTCGGTGAATTGCAGCAGCTGTCGCTGGTCTTCGGGTATAAGTGTCGATGAATGCGGAATATGAAAAATCAAAACGGTCCCTCCGATACACTGTTTGTCTTCTCGCCTTTAATCACCTTCACTTTACCCACATTGGTTGTTTCATTGCCCCAGATGACCTCGCCTTTATCCTTGGCTATCTGAGCGAGGCTTTTCAATCCACCTAAAATGGCACTGCCAGGCAAGGGTTTGGCTTCGCCGCCATAGTAGTCGAACCAGGGAATACCGTTTTGCGCATAGTCTTTGGATGTATAGGGGGCATGGGGCGGCTTTCTGCCTGTTATGGCGGCATAGTCGACACTATTGCACAGATGAATAAAACAACGTGATGCCGATTCCGTATCCCAGACATCCATACCGTATTCATCCTCATATATTTCCTGCCGCATTAAGCCACCAGCAGCTAAACCCATCGACTCACAAGTCTCACTGGGACGGCGAAGGAACGCGGGTATGTCCAAGAATTCCATATCGTCATCTATAACACTGCGGGTCTCAAACAGTTTGTAATACACCTCCGCCTTCATGGGGTAGACGATAAGCTGCAAACCTCCAAACTCTGCTTCACCGGTAATCTGCTCCTCTGCCGTATAGCCCTCACCCAACGGCATGGCCACAAACTGACGAATCAGATCTTCCCCCACATTGTAGCCGTCCAGCCAGAGCTGCTCAGGTAATACCACGTAGTCCTGGGGTTGCTCCGCAAGGGCGTCTGACCACGGCTTGCCGGTGACCGCATTGATCTTACCTGCTGCGACTTTGATAGCCATGGGATAACCGTCGTCGCTGAAATTGAGCCACAAAGCTTCAGATTGGTACATGGGCATCAATACCCCACCACGCTTTAACATGTCTGCCGGCACCTTGGCAGCGTGGTCCTCAATATGCGACAGGGGGAACTCACCCAAACCCGCCGGTAAGGGGTAGGTATTACCATCATCCGGTATGCGCAAAGTACGCTGAAAACTGATATCGGCTGTTGCCGTTGGGTGTACTTCCGGAAAATTAAATACAAGTCGGTCGTTTTTAAGCTCTATCATCATCCATTCCTCTTTTGCTTATCAGGCGGCCCTACCAGTCGCCATCCGTTACCTCCCGCACCACACGTAAAACTGCGTGATCGGGTAAATCTTTCATGTGCCGCAATAACTCGGCAAACAACTCCGGTCTATCGCAGATAATCTCCTGCAAGTCTTTAGATACCTTGCCTGCCATGGCCAAAATTACATCGGCATCGAGACTTAGCTCTATAGCCAACTTCTTGAGTGTGACCTCAGACGGAGGCGCCATTTCACCCCGCTCTATCTTGCTCAGGTAAGCAGGCTCTATGCCCACACGCTTAGCCACCTGCCTGAGGGAATAGCACTTGTCCTTGGCTTTCAGCGCTTCCCTGCGTTGTCGAAGGTATGGTCCTAACATAGTGTGTAGTATATACTACACACTATGTTGATCAACAGCTATTTGCCCTGGGACACAAAACATGAATTTGGCACAAGTGAGCAAAGAAGAGCTGCCTCCAATGAGGACCCGGGATGGCAAGATATTAGGCTTGTCGATAGTAAGAGGTATCGAACAACCGTTAGACACCAACTTTATTTCCGCCTCACCACATTCACGAGATGATCTACTTGCACTGACTGAGTGGGTGGAATACACACTGGAAGACGACCGAGTTGCATGGCGGTTTCTCGGCAAGTCATTACTGCAAAACAACGACGTACTAGCAGCCTACCCAGGGTTGGGCCATGATGTCATTGACCAACTCATGAAAGGCCAAATGATTCAGCGAATTGGCAAGCTGTTGCTCGGTAAACTCAAAAACCGGCACCGGTGTGACAAATACCGCACGGCGGCCTTGCGATATTACTCCCCCACCGCCATGAGTTTACGGGGTAACCTGCAGAATGCTGACCAATGGCGCCGACAGATTGCCAAACTCCCCGGGCTTGCCAAAGACGAAAAAACCTGGAATGAGATGTACCGCTGGCTGGATCAGCAAGCTAACGACAAACGGCTGAATACGACCGACCTTATATCCCACTGTACCTATCGGGAAGTGACTCCTGTGCTACGAGAACTGGTGGCCAGCAAGGTCAAGTCAACCAGTACCATGCAGCACGAAGACAAACCGATCCCCGCCAGTATTGAGAAGAAACTGGGCTTGCGCCATGGCGTTGCTCGCCTGGAATATAGCCACCCCGCTTTGGGATACAAAATTCTCCGTCTGAACCAGCCCACATTATTTGATCAGCAAGGTACCTGGCTGGTAGTAGACGAACAATGGCAGGCACTCGATACGTCTAGCCGGCGCACCGATAACTCACTTGGCTTGGCTCAGCGAAGGCTAGAGAAGGCACTGGCGAGCCGCTTTCCCAGCTCCCCCACGCTGGTACCCCATACTCAGTGGGACGCCCACTCGCTCCCCGGAGGTGAAGACAGACGGGAATGGGTATTAACCCTGCCAGAGTTCCCGGCGCATTTTTACAACGAGCACTTCCGTATCCGCAATGTGCTGTTCCATCTACGCACATCCACGCGCTTCACCCGCCAGGGCAAGCACTTATTGGTAATAGAAGAACTGCAGAGTGACTGGCTGCAAAAACGCGGCAACAACAGCCATATCTACGAGGCGGGTACAGGACCGGCGATAATGCCCTGGGCCAGCACCTGGTATGAAACGGCGATCAATACTGCCATGTCTATTGCAGTGAGCCAAAATCTGGACGGCATTGCCATTACCGACGCCAACCACCATATCGACATTATCGGCAATCAGCTTGAGGAAGGCGGCGAACATATCTATGACCGCATTCTACCCAAGTATTTACAGGGCTTGGCCAAAACCTGGGGTTGCGAAACCAACAAACAATCTATTGCCGTCAAACCGGCCAACTTTATGCTGACAAAGAAGGGAAACGACTACTGCATAGGTAATAGCAAAGGCGATGTCATACCTCTTGCGCAAAACAAGCTCGAAGCCATGCGCATTGTTGAGCAGCACTCAAAGCGCAGGGCAAGCAATATAAACACCCTGCTATTCAACGACAATATATGTGATCATATCAAACAGCTGGGGATACCTTTGTTTGGTAAACTTCGGCCGGTTATTTCTGCGGCCAGATCAAAAAGCAGATCATCGTAAATTTTTACTTGTTGCCAATTGCTAAGACAATGGTCCGTTAGTGAGGGGTAGCTTTTCAAAGTTACTGCCCTTATGCTGTCTACACTTGCTCAGCAACCAGTTACGACATATTGGGGTTCCACATATGGCCGTTTTATTCCATGGTAATTTTGCTCTTGATTGCCCCAGAATGGCGGGCTTAATTAAGCTGGCCCTAAAAAACCCCAAATTAAAAGACAAAGATTTAGCAAAACCCTTCGGATATGGTGCGCCTTTCGCTGCCACCTATAGAAGCTGGCTCCACAAGACCGGCCTTGCTGAAATGGGCCTACCGTTGGTTTTAACCGAGATGGGAAAGGTGGTTTATGAGAATGACCCTACCTTGGAATCAATTACGAGCAAGTGGTTCTTACACCATGAACTGGTTACCGATACAGAGCGTGCGGAAGCTTGGCACTATTTTTCTGTCGAGTTTCTTCCGCAGCACTCTACCTTTACCAAAGACGAGTTACTTGAAGGGCTTGCGGTCAAACTAAGCCCCCATAGCATGAAACACTTCGGCCCTGGCAGTAAGCTCAACCAACAAATTGCACGCAAGATAATTCAAGTTTATAGCGAGCCTACAGGGCTTTCTGACCTTGGTATAATTTCAATAGAAGACAAAAATATCGTGCGACTCAAACCTAAAAAACTCGGACCATGGAAGACCCCGAAGGCGCTACAGAAATCATACGAATCAAGCCAATAAAGGTTTATTTGGACGCATAACGCCCTTGACACTCCTCCCCTCGCCAAACTACCGATCTAGTTCGCGCTGTAACACGGCTTTAGTCTGAAAAGACCCCGATCTAGATTTATTGCGGGGTTAAGTCACCTTTATACAAAGCGAAGCTTCCTACCAACAAAAATCCCAAGCAACATAGCCAGTACGGTCACTAAGCCGGCAGGAGACAACGAGGGCAAGCCCAGCAAAAGCTGCGAGTCATTTCCACCGCTAGCAATCGCCGCACCCACTCCCATTAGAATGCCGGCAATTAAATGATTACCAAGTACTCGCAATCCGGGCTTTTCAAGCAAGAACGAACCGGTCCTGACCGCCGCTGTAATCATTCCCAATAGAAGAGCGACCATTAGGACAAAGCGATAATTATTCGGCCAAATCCTTTGGTCATCGCTCCAGATTGAATAACTGATATCCTTCAACAAACCACTAGGCGTCCATTTAGGCTCGTAGAGAAAAGCGAACCCGGCCAATAACCCAATCATTAGCATGCTAAGCCATATCTTGCGATCCCTTGGCTTTAAAAAAACAAGCCAAATAAGAATAAGCACCGACAAACCAGCTAGCGCACCGTAATGCAGTTCTTGAGGAACGGCTAATGCGACTTTCTCTACGTCTAGCACCAAAAATGTTAACAGTATCCATCCGATCAACCAACCCGCGACCGTAGCGAACATTCCCAGCTGCCCACGTGCCAACTTACTAATTGTAGACACTCCACATCCATTATTTAGCGCGGCACCGACGCCAAACAATAAACCCCCAGCTAAAGCGAACCAAGTTGCCTCAAATGAGCTAAAAGGGGCAGTTAGGTCAAAAAAGTGAGCCCAAAGTAAGGACACCCAAGAAAACGCGCCACTAAATAGAATAGCGAGCAAGAACAAAGGTTTACCAGATGCCGCTTCATTGACTCCACGGACCATGCAGAGCCCGGTGGTTTGAGCCAAATATCCAATTGCGCCTATGCATAGAAGAGCCATCAACGATAAAGCCATACTTATCCCTTTTTACCAATAGAGGTTCACTCATCTACAAGAGAAAGATAAACTAAAATGCATCTATTGTATGTAGAGGCTCTTAACCGTGATCTTCAGCGAATATGCGGAGTTAGTAAAATCGATCGCGTATGGTAAGCAATTACCGGAAGCCTTATATCTCCACAAAGATTCAATTGAAGGTATCCCGATTGAACTTCAAAGATTTCTCAAGAAGGTAGCCATCGCGTTAAAAATAGGTGGCTCTCAATGGAATGTATTGAAGCTCTATAAACGAGACTTTCGCTTGTCTTTACTTAACTATCCAACCTTCTTCGACTACCCCTACCCTGCGCTGCATCAAAGCCACACTATCGACCTAACTAAGCTTAGCCTTAGGAAAGCCAATTATGATAAATCTGACAACCCTCCTATTCTCCACCGTCGAGAGACATTTCTGCATCCAGACAACCCGCTAATAGAGGAGCTACATCAATTTACCCTCGAAGGAGAAGACATAGGGCTCTATGAGAACACGCGAATAATCGGGTTTAAGCAAAGCTGGGCAAGACTCATTAAGCGCAAAGGCTACTACCTTGATGAAAGCGGACATCTCAAACCGCTTGACCATAAGCGACCACAAGTAGATCAGCCCGATTTTGATGGTGAAATTCAGAGGCATAGAACCGCGCTTTCGAGAGATAAGCTTTCGTACCCAATGTTTCTCATCGCACAACGCGGTTATTTAGACGGGAGATTCTCTACTCTTGACTATGGCTGTGGCAAAGGCGACGACCTCCGAGAGTTTGAAAGCCATGGCATTGAATGCATAGGATGGGACCCAGTTCATCGGCCTGATACCGACATTGAACCTTGTGACATCGTTAACCTAGGCTACGTCATCAATGTCATTGAAGACAAAGAAGAACGCAAAGAAACGCTTATTAGAGCTTATAGCTACGCACAGAAGCTGCTCGTCGTGTCGGCAATGCTAGGCAATGAACGAGTATACGAACGGTTCAAGCCTTTTAAGGATGGTGTAATCACCTCCCGCAACACCTTCCAAAAATATTATGCGCAGGGTGAGCTTCAGCAGTACATTGAAAGCTCACTCGAAACCAATGCCATTGCTCTCAGCCCAGGTATATTTGTCGTCTTCAAAGACAAGATAGAGGAACAGAATTTCTTAGTTGAACGACAGAGCCGAAAGCATCAATGGCGACAGATCTCCTCCAGACCTCCAAAAATTATGGAAACCAAACAAGCGAAAGACCTATTTGAGAAAAACCAAGTACTATTCGAAGACTTTTGGTATACGACACTAGACTTAGCTAGACTGCCTGCCAATGATGAATTTGAGAACCACGCTCAAATCAAACAACTCATAGGATCTCATACTCGAGCGCTCAGCCTCTGCATGCAACATTTTGACACATCGCAATTTGACCAGGCACAGCAGGAAAGAAAGGACGACCTGCTAGTCTATTTCGCACTCAGCTTTTTTAAGAGGCGAGATGCCTACGTAAGAATGCCAACAAGCTTACAACGAGACATCAAAGCTTTCTTTGGTCAGTACTCCAAGGCCCGAGACTTAGGAAAAGAACTACTCTTCAGTGTTTCTGATACTGAGGTGATCTACAGCAGCTGCCTCACCGCTCACGGTAGCCTCCCCGCTAGCCAGCTAAACGGACAACACGACTTGATATTCCACAAGCAATACTTGAAACAATGCCCAAAGGAACTCAGAGTCTATATAGGGTGTGCAACTCAACTATACGGAGAACTGGAGGATGTTAGCTTGATAAAAGCGCACATAGGCAGTGGTAAAGTTAGCTTAATGGTTTATGACGATTGGAATAAAGACAAACCACTATTAAAAGAGCGTATTAAAATAAAAATGCGTGATCAGGACATTGATTTCTTTGACTATTATGGCCCATTCTCGCCACAGCCATTAGACAATAAAACCACGTTTAGCCCAATAGATACCTAAATAATAATCACCTCTGACGTATTAATATAAGGCCTAATTAACACCTCTCCTTGTCATAATAGCGCTAGATTGTTATAAATTATCCCAATGGAAGTCATATTTTGACTTCCATTGGGATAATTTATAACATACAATTTCACGCGCAATCATTAAACACTTACTTATTTATTTAGCGGTATTAACATGGCCAAAACACTCATTGATGAATACAGCCATACATTCCCGGCAGCTCGCGGCGTACAGGCTGGCAGACCCTGCTATATAGCTATGTGTCCTATGCGGCTTGTCCCAAAGATATTCGTTTTCGACGAGGAAGAAGTGCCACCTGAGCTACGGGCACAACGCTCCCTTAATAAGAGTCGAATACCAGAGATAGCTGACTATTTAATAACCAACCCTCTAAATTACACGCTCTCGGCCATTACTGCCTCTGTCGATGAACAAGTTCATTTCGAACCCATGGCAGACACAGGTCCAGCAGTCAATTTAGGCATGTTAACCGTCTCAATGAGCGCACAAATATTGATCAATGATGGACAACATAGAAGAGCCGCCATCGAAGAAGCCATTAAGGAGGCCCATGAACTTGGCCACGATCACATTCCCGTTCTGTTCTTTGTGGATGAAGACCTTAAGCGCAGCCAGCAAATGTTCGCTGACCTTAACAAGCACGCCGTCCGACCAAATGACTCATTAAGCACCCTCTATGACCTCAGGGACCCCAGCTCAGAGCTTGCACGCCACGTCGTCGACAACGTGAACTGTTTTCGGCGTCTAACGGAAAGGGATAAATCGAGCCTCTCAAACCGCAGCAGTAAGCTCTTCACGTTAAGCAGCATTAAACTCGCCAGTCGCGCCCTTCTCCGCAAGAGTGCTAAAGATCAAATAAGCGAAGAAGAGAAAGCACTTGCATCAGAGTTTTGGAACGAAGTCTGTCTAAATATGCCCGACTGGCAAGCGGCTGAAAAGAAGGAAGTCAGTACTGCTGAGCTTAGGCAGAACTATGTCCATGCCCATGGAGTAACGTTACAAGCATTGGGTAGTGCCGGCGCCGATTTGATCAGCCAAAAACCAAAGGCCTGGCAGAAGCAACTGAAACAATTACGCAATATAGACTGGTCTCGCTCCAACACAGAAGTCTGGGAAGGCCGAGCGCTAATGTATGGCAAGTTGAGTAAAGCACGCGCTAACGTAGCGCTAACAGCCAATTTAATAAAAACGCACTTAGGCGTCCCCTTAAGCGCCGATAGCAAGCAACTAGAAGAGCAATTTAACCAATGAGCGCACAGAAACCACTTTATGAAACTATGGATGATTTGCTAGCCAGCGATGCAAAATTGCCCACCATGGTTGAAGAGATACAAACACTTTACCTAGAGGACGATAAACCTTGGGTAATCGGCTTTAGTGGTGGCAAAGATAGCACAACAATACTCTCACTAATCTATGTCGCACTCTTAAAGTTAAAAAAGAAACAGCGCCATAAACATATTTTTGTTATTTCCTCTGACACCCTGGTAGAAACACCGCAGGTGGTAGATATGGTTACCGGTGCCATTGAACAAATTAACATCCACGCAAAAAAACATAAGCTACCTATGACGGCCCACATTGTTCTACCTAAAATGGACCAAACTTTTTGGGCTAATTTACTAGGTAGAGGCTACCCCGCACCCACCCAGAGTTTTAGGTGGTGTACGGAACGCATGAAAATCGACCCAGTCAGTGAATTTATCCTGGATAAAGTCGCGAAATTTGGTGAAGTTATAGTGGTATTGGGAGCACGTAAACAAGAAGGAAGCTCAAGAAAAACGAACATTGAAGGCAAGGAAGTCCGCAACGAGGATGGAACCCTTAAGAAAGCAGCCCGAGAAATAAAAGGGTCAAGATTTAAACGCCATGCAACACTCACAGGAGCACTCACCTATACCCCCATAGAAGATTGGACTCATGACGATGTCTGGATGTATCTTTTGGGCGCCCCCGCCCCCTGGGGTGGCGACCATTTTGAACTCTTCCATCTCTATAAGGATTCAACCGACGGTGAATGCCCGCTGGTCACAGATACCAGCACGCCCTCTTGCGGAAATTCACGTTTTGGCTGCTGGACCTGTACCGTGGTGACAAAAGACCGAGCAATTGAAGGCCTTATTGAGTCAGGCAATGGCAATGAATGGTTGTTGGAACTTAAGAAATTTCGAAACAAACTTTATAAAAGCACCAACCCAGAAACCAAAGATAAATATCGAAATTATAAAAGGCGTACCGGGAAAGTTCAGTATGCAACTAGAGGTATCAATAATGATGACGATACCATCGTTAAAACCATACCTGGCCCCTACTGGATGAAACAGCGCCAAGAGTGGCTAAAGGAACTCCTGTCGATTGAAAAAAAACTGAATGACGAAGGGATAAAAATTTCACTCATTCAACCCGAAGAGCTCTATGCCATACGTCGAGAATGGATGTTTGACCCCAACGAGCCCGACTGGGCCGATACACTACCTCAGATTTACAAAGAGGTCTATGGTGTAGACCTAGACTGGGCAGACCAAGATGCCGGGGCCTTTACACAAGCGGACGCTGATCTACTTAAAGAGCTGGAGAGCAAACATGAGGTCCCCTACGAACTAGCGATGAAACTCATCGAGTTGGAGCTTTCAATGGACGGCCTCAGCCGACGAAAAGGCTTATATAAATCCATGGGCTCACTCCTGAATCGAGACTGGGGTTCATTAGAAGACATCAAGAAAAAAATGGATGCCAACAAGCACACACCAGGATTAAAAACGCTTGATGTAGGTTACGACGAAAAGCTAAAAGAATTAGCAGCAGAATACGAGAAAATTTAAACATGATACTCAAGTCCCTAAGCCTTAATGATTTCGGTGTATTCAGCGGAAGACATGACATTGACCTTGCACCAAGGGTTAGATACGGCCACAAACGCCCTATCGTGCTCTTTGGCGGTTTAAATGGTGCAGGTAAAACAACGACCCTAACTGCGGTAAGGCTTGCCCTATACGGGCGCCAGAGTATGGGCCGAAGCATATCTAATCAGGCCTACCATCAACAACTACTCGAATATATCCACAAACCACGTAAAGCCATTGTCGCTCCCAATGCGGCATCCATCGAACTTGCTTTTACCTATGGAAAACATGGCACAGTCAGTGATTTTAAAATCATTCGCAGCTGGGAGGTAACAGGTAAGAAAATAGTCGAACACCTGGAAATATATAGAGATGACAAGATTCTTGAAGGCTTAAGCAGTGAACAATTGCAGAGTTTCCTCAATGAACTTATACCAATCGGTGTAGCAGACCTGTTCTTTTTTGACGGTGAAAAAATTGCAGACCTTGCAGAAGACGAAGCCAACGAGGCTTTAGCTGATGCCATTAAGCGTTTACTGGGCCTGGATATCGTTGACCGTTTGAGGGCTGATCTTGGTATCTACCTGCGCGAGAACACACAATCCAAGCTACCGAAAGATATCGCCAAAGAATTAAAATCTCTTGAAAAGCAATACCAAGAAAGCTACGCCGAGTATCAAATGTACATTGGAAAAAATGAGCATCTCAATACTGAATTAGTTAGTTTAACCGCAGAAGTCGATACAACCCAGCAGCGCATCAATGACCTGGGAGGAGCCTGGGCAAAGTCTCGTCAAGCCGAAGAAATCCGCGTAGAACAAATAATCAAAGAAAAAGATAGCGCCAATAGTCAGATCAAAGAACTCTTTGCAGACGCTATCCCCCTAGCATTAGCAAATAAATCTATAAGTAAACTGCTAAAACAACTTGAGGTAGAAAAATCCGTTAAGAGCCAACATGCGGCAAAAAAGGAACTTAAGAAGCACATAAAGAAACTACGCAGTGAGCTAGCCAAGGCGATGGGTAAAGACAGCAAAGACGCAATTAATACAGCCATTGACTCCACCTTCGACCCTGTCATGGCGATTGATGAAAACACGGAGATCATCCACGACATATCAAATAGTGAGTACGACCGCATTCAAGCGTTGATTACATCCTACGTACCGCAACAGGTAAAACAGTTAAAGAAGTTGAGCTCACGCGTAGAAGAGCTTGAGGATGAATTAAACGTTGCTGCAGCCAATATCGCCCGTGCGCCAGATGAAGCTCGCTTGAACGATATCCTTGCCGAGCTAGGAGAGCTACAGGGCCAGAAAGGTGGTCTAATTAAACAAGTGGAGGTTAACAAAGAAGACGCCAAGCGAGCGCTTCGAAAAGCCATGGATAACCTAAGAAGGCTCAGGGACTTGGATGAAAAATACAGTAAGTCCATGAGTCACGACCAGGGCATTGAACTAGCAGCTAACTCTCGAGATATGTTGAGTGATTTCTCAGAGCAAACCAAGATTCGTAAACTTGCTACACTTGAGCAAGAATTTATCAAATCCTTTGGTAAGTTAGCTCGTAAAGACGATATGGACATCTTGGCCAAAATCGACTCAAAGACGTTTGATGTTGAACTCACGGATAAGCATGGCCAGGCTATTAACAAGAAGAAGCTTTCCGCAGGCGAAAAACAGATCTACGCGATAGCCATGCTCGAGGCCCTGGGGCGCACTTCAGGTCGAAACCTGCCAATTATCATCGACACACCACTTGGAAGACTAGACTCGAAGCATCGTACTAAGCTTGTAAAAAACTACTTCCCGACAGCTAGCCACCAAGTTTTAATTCTCTCTACAGATACAGAGATAGATGAAGACTTTTACAGTGAGTTATCGCCTGAGATATCACATGCCTTTTCAGTGGACTATAATTCTAAAAAGGGCTGTTCTGAATTTAATGAAGGCTATTTCTGGCGCACTTGAGAAGGGTTTATAATTATGCTACCAAACAAGATGAAAATTTCTGAGAGTGCCACCAACTATCTACGTAGACTTCAAGGAAATACAGGATTGACGGCCAATATTGGAGCAAGACTGGCTTTTTTCACATCAATGGAGCGAGGGTTTCGCTTTGATTTAGAAAATACTAGCGTAGAACATACCGGACGTGAATTGGATAAGCACACGTGGCTTGGTGACCATGGATTGGTGACCGAGCTTCTATTGAAAGCAGCCTACCCAGAGTTACAGAAACACCAACTTCATGATGCGTGGACGGCACATATAGATGATGGAGTCACAAGAATTGAGGGAATGAAGAATCTTCTAGCGCTCACACAATATGAGCACAACTAGCCCATACTAAAGTTCATATATACTAACAATCTATGCCTCATTTAAGATACGATAAACAGGCACACCATTCGAGTACTGAACGTAGCCTGTTAGTTTTTTCCCAGACAGTTTATTTAGATCTAGACTATAATTTGACCCATGCACTGAATACAAAAGTTTATCCGCCACATTAATGAAGTGTTCATCACCTTCCCCCTCAACGGAGGCCGTTACCTTAGAACCGAAATTCTCTAATGCGAATAAAAACTCTTCAACACCATTACTCTGCTCGTCTAGCCAAAGATCCACTGCTGCTTCCTTTAATGTAGACAGGCCAACTTTAAGTAATTTTGAAATCTCAATGAAAAAATCATGATGATCAACCTCCAAACTCAAGGCGTCACTTACAACGCTAACATCTAAGTTCAACTTTTCAGCATACACCGGAATTCTTGCTCTAAAATCATTTATCACCAACTGCTCTGGAGGAAGATAGTCCTCACCCGGCAGAAAACAAATGGGCCAAAAATAATTTTCCTCATTAATTTTCCCCCTATAGTCCGCGTCAAACACCCCTATGAGCTTATAGCTTGCTTTTTCTTGGTAATGCTTAATCAATTTCTCGATATTAGACTCACCATCCTGAACTGCAATATGGAAAGCATGGTAAACAAACGAATCATTTCTAAGTAATATTCGAGATAACACATAGCCCGCAAAGCCATCCTCTACCAAAAGACACCCAGTCTTTGGCAGACTTAAGCCAAGTGAACTGAGGTATTTATAATGATGACTAGCACCCACCAACGAAAACCCTTTAGAGTAGCTTTCCTGCATTATCACGTTAGAATCGAGAGAAACCTTGGAAACAATATGTTCGGAGTGCGAGGACATCAACAACAGGGAGTGAGAATTACAGCTCACTTGAGCCACTACATCCATAAATTCAACTTGACTTCTCGGGCACAAAAAAGCTTCTGGTTCCTCCACTAAAAGCACTGATTTTCGTTCCAAAGTAAATAATTTCCAAAGCATTATCAACATTTTATGCTCACCGAGCCCCATACTCTCATTCGTATAGGTGTTACCTCGATAGCAAACACTTATATACGGTAATACCTCGTCATGCTCTAAAACACCAGAGACCTCAAACACATCAACACGAGAGTACTTTTTTCCGGTTACTCTTCTTACATCACTTAATCTATCATTCAGCACCTGATTAGCATCTACACCCTCTATCCAATCGCGGACATTAGAGTCAGAAAAAATTCTCTGAACAACAAGTACGGACAAAGCTGCAGGATCAAAATAGTTAACCTTTTCAAAATTATTGGCAGTTCCATCGGTGTAGCTAACAACATTTCCATCGCTACTCTTAATCAGAACCTCCGCTCCAGAAATATCCAGCCTTTCAAATAAAGTTCGACTGAAACTTTCGTCCCCAGACAGAAGCCGATAGATTATCTTTAGAAGTGTTGACTTACCTGTTCCACTTCGACCGCATAAAACGGAAACGCCGGAGTGTAAACGTATATCCAGATCATCAAAGCCTTCCACACCTTTTACTAAAACCTGCTCTATCCATAACGGAAAGCCCTTTCGACTGTCAGTATGCCGCCAAAAATCTTGCCTCTTCGCCATTCTCATAACAGGGGGCGCCCCGAGGCATCATCCAGAACAAAACTGGATACGATATGCTTCGCCTCATCACTATTCTCGCTCAATAAAGTTGACAGTCTTAATGCCACATTACGGCTCTCCTCGTCCAACTCCGCCCCCCCACAAATATAAGTATAAAAAAGAATCACCACAGACTCTCTAATCAACATAGATTCTAAGGTCATGACTTTTGAAGACGCTCTATAATTATAGAGCTCAAAGATGGATTCAAGCGTTGAAGTTGAAAGAGGAACGCCAGGAATTTCAACAACCCCACCTCCATCACGATACTTAAACCGACCGCCTTCAAAAGAAATGAAAGCACTAATAACCGCTTCCGCATCTATATCACCTGATGACATCCTGTAAATCTTTGCAATAAAATATATCCAGGTGAATGCAGTTGCCTTAGTAACGTGCACATCAACATCCAACCCCAAACATCGAGCCCGAATATCAGAAAGCAACTCTATCGCGCGTTTCACCGATCGAAATACATCATCAGGGAATTTCGCATCTGCTTTATATCGATCACTTAAGGATTTATCCGTGACCTTTGTAGACAATCCATGTTCTTCAAGCATAAAACAGATCTTGATCAAGAGATCGTCATAAGCCATTCTATTATTAGAAAACCCCAAAAATGATTTATCTAGGCCTCCCTCATCAATAACCCCGACCAGTTCTTTCGCCTGAGAAGTAACCTGACCAACATAAGCATTTCTTTTTTCTGCAGAGGTCAAATTTAAGGCATTATTCAGCCTATTAAATAACTCGCCTGGCTCACCTGAAGCGTACTCTGCGATCTCAAATACTCTTATGGAGTAAAGATCAAAATGCATTTTCAAATCATCACTAAGATCCTTATACAGAAGTCCATGCAAACGGAAAATCTCTTCATTGTAAGGCTCTATATTTCCATTCACAGAAAAACATCCCGTATAGAAATCATAAATGGCCCTTAACCTTTGCTGACCATCCAGTACCTCCTGAGCGCCATTAACCCTAATTACGTGAATAGGCGGAACCTGCCAATCACGCAAGATAGAGTCTATAAGGAGCTTCTTCTTTGAAGAGTTCCAAACATCTCCACGCTGAAATTCAGGCTTTAAGTCAATCATGCCTTTTTCTATCCTGTTACAGATAGAAAATATGTCCGGATCAGTTGCTTTAATCTTCATCACAAAAACTCTTTTTCAATGCTAAAAATCCCAAGAACATTCATTTTTTACCGTACAATGCTTCCTATAATCATCCATATAAAGGCTACAGCATTTATCCAGACAGCAGCTCACTCCAGGACAAGCACTCAAATTTCCCTACCATACTGAACAGTAGTCGAAACTTTATCACTGACCCTATTCCCCAAGGCCGATACATGCACCTTTTTCACACCAAGCTCTAAAAATCCATTAGCGTTCAAATGATAACCTACAGACAAACAATGGCCTTTACTTAATGAACTAAGCTCTTCAATCCAATGCTGGCGAGTTGAGCCTTTCACTGTGATCTCAAGAATTTCTGCATATTTCTTAACCTCAGTTTCGGCCGGCGCAAAAAATAACTTATGCGCAGCTTGAAACAGACGATCCTGCTCATCTCTTTTAAGATTGCTGAGAGTCTGAGTTGCGAGGATTAGAGATAATCCGTATTTTCTCCCCTCAGTCAGCATTTTCCCTAATGGGCTATCCAAACGGTGGTCTAAATTTTGGACTTCATCCAACACGACAGGGAGTGGTTTTGACTTAGTTCCAGTAGAACAAGCATATGCATACAAATCCCAAAGAATGAACTCAGTGGCTAGTCTCCATACATCGCGCGACAGTCTAGCGAGCTGAATTAGTCTAGTTCTCGACTCTTCAGAGTTATAAATATCTCCCCAACCTTTTTCATCTCGATTCGTGGAGAAGATATTTGCCTTGACCATTGGGGTCAATTTATTTGCTAAGGCCTCACCAACCTTTCCTGAATCGTTGAGGTCTGACAACATCCTCTCAAATCCATAGTCAGCTCCATATACATCCAACCCTTCCTCAATAACACGAATCATAGTTGGCAGCTGTTGTTCGCCAATAGTTGAATATACAGAATTAAATACGGAAGAAATCCTAGCAGCTACATCATGCGATTTGTCTGTCAGATTAAATCCAGCAACGGTTTGAGATTGGCGCTTAAAAGGGTTCAGCGCTAGCGGCGCATGAGCGACCAAGTCCGTCTTAGGGTTAACTTCATCATTGAACTCCTCTTCCAACTGATCAGGAAGAAAGCCGTTGGTGTAATCAACCACCATTGAATTAACCTTGTTAGATGCCATATCCATTAAGAGGCCCTGGATACAGTATGTTTTCCCCTGTCCTGAACGCCCAAATATAATTAGATGTCTATTCGGCAAGTCCTTATGATCAAACTCCCAATATACACCTTCATCGTTTTTTACATTGGCACCTATTAGAATCCTACACCCAGGAGAATCCGTCTGAGTGTTTATTGGTATAACACCATCGGCCTCAATAGTGTCCGAAGCACCCTCAGACTTAGGCGTACTCACGCTTACAGATAATGAATTTTCAGCGATCACATTTACGCTAGGACTCCGCGGTTTTAGGTAATACCTGGGTGGAATTTTCGCTGCAGGCGTTGATTTAACATTACTAAGTATTTCCTGCAGCGGCCTGGCAATCATTGATGATATGAATCCGTATGGGCTTTCGACAACCAGCACTCCATCGATATCCTTTACTTTAGTCTCTATATACTGCCCTCCCTCCAAGTTAGCCACCACAAATCCCCGAGGATAATCAGGCACTGCTGCAACATCATAATCGCCCTGGAGCCACCATTCCTTTCGTTCAAGGAATGGTGCGAAATAGTCCTCAGGGTAAACAGAGTAGAGTTCATACTTATCAATCTGCATCAGGGCCTGGCGAATAAACAAACTACGGTAAAGCTTACTCGCCAGCGACCTACCACTGAGCACCACTTCAGAAAGGTAGCGCGATAATTCCTGCGCCTGCTCGATTGCTTTCTTCCGGTCATAGCTTACCCCCGTTTTAACCTCCAGCGGCAATAGATATAGCGATTCATCTTTAAAACCAACAAACAACACATCGTCTGAAATAGCCCCAGACTTATACCCATTTAAGTGACGTGAAAACTCTGATTCCGACATCTTAAGGCCTATATTTCCGGACACCCGCACCATCTCGGCCGCGGACATAGGCACCCAAGTGATATCTGATTCTACTAAAAGGCAACTGATTAACTTATAGGCAGCTAATATTCCTTTCTTCTCCTTACGATTTTTTTCATTATCGTTAATCATCTTCAGCAGCCACTCGCCGTTGAAAGCATTGAACTCACCAATAAGACCTCCCTCGCCCTTCTCAAGAACTTTGTCATAGAGGTCCGTTTGGCGAGTAACAGTTATTGCATCATAACTGGCGGAACTGGTGTATTGATCCGAATAGTGAATCAACAACATATTCTGGCTGTGTTCGAAGAAATCCAGCGTCACTTTTGGATCGATTATCGATGTCCAAATAGAGCTGGTATAAGAGCGTTCCAAAAGGGTTTTGAACTTATCGTCTACCGCTAACGCAATGGCACTGTTATTACGGTATTCAGCTGTAGACGCCCTCGCCGGTTTATACATCCGACCTAAGATAGCTGCAATTTCGACATGCAGCAGTCCATGGTATTCAACATTGCTAAGCCCAAAACCGGTAATATAGTTACCCTGTTCGCTAGCAGAGGCCTCGCCGTTGATCAGGCCATGACAGCTCACCCCGGAGAGGCGTTCATCAGGGTCGACATCGACCACCTTAACCTTTTGGTTGTTTCGGAAAAAGGTGAGATGAGCGTAGACCTGCTCATTCGACTCATTATGAGTAAACTTACTGTAAGTGACGCGGGTGCGGAGCAGGTCAACAATAGTGTCGGCATGATTTTTGGCCACGCCCTTATTCAAACCATAGCGCTGCTTTATCTTCTCGTAACTGGCCATTTCTGAGAAACGGTCAAATTCGCACTCACTAAGCCTATCGTCGTAAATATTGACATGAATGTCGAAGGTTTTGCCCTTCTGCTTGATAACATGCTCAACGATGCCCGAGAACAACTCATTGTTCTCGTAATTGTTCACTGAATTTATGATCAACACAGGTCGAGCGCCCTCGCCCTTAGCCTGTTTAAACAGCGAACTAAAGGCTTGGGAAAATTCGGCAATCTTGTCTTTCACAAGTTTCGTCACAAAGCCGTAGTTGGTCTCTTGATGCGGCACACAGTGTAGCCAGAAGCAGTTTTCGTCTAGCGCTTTCACATAAGAGAAGTCATGATGCTCATCATAGATAAACGGTAACAAGCCCTGTGGATTAAGTCGCTGCAGAGTTACTTTGGGTAAAGCAAGGAAACTATTCGACGGGTCGATAACCGACTGCTCGGCTAATGCCAGGTAATACGCCAAAACCAAAGGGTGAAACGGGGTGATATGCTCCTCACCGTCGATAATCATCATACCCAAGGTGAGCACAGTTTTCTGATCAGTTTCCAGATATGCCTTATTTTCGATGGCCGATAAGTAGCGGTGGTAATTGCGTACGACCACCGTTAGTAAAGCACGGTACTCCTCGCCCCATCCACAGAGTGAGGGTAGAGTCTTATTGCGACGATAATAAGCAAATAGCGCACTATAGGCGTCACCCAGACCCGCATCTATTGTTAATAGCGCGTCAAGGTTAAATTCGAACTCAAGCTCCCCGTCAGACTCAGCATCATTTACATAGACCAACTCTTGATCGACAAATAGAGCCTCCCTATACAAAAAGTCTAGGTTTTTCGAACTACCTTTGACCTCTTTATTCTCGATATAGACACGTCGCTTAGTACGATTGTAGACGCCAAAAAAACCATCGGTAAACAATTTAATTCCACGACTCTGATCAAACATTAGCGGCAGCGTTAACGCACCCGTAGGCGCTGCGCCCTCTATATCAAAAGTTAGCGAAGAAGATCCATTTCTGAGAGTAAACTCGATACGGTCAACCTCATTAGAGATCTGCTCAAAGTCGATGACATCTTGTTTATCTACCTTAAAGTCCTGCCCAACCGAAACCAGCGGTTCGCGCCGTTCATCAGCGCCATCTAACGCCACTTTTAAATCGGTCTCCGGGGTTTGTAATGTGACCAATCGCTTCGAAGGATTGATGACAAAACAAGTCTCTATTTCTTCCGTATTAAACAGGCCTTGCTTAACTACCAAGCACTTAAACTTGAACTTCTCTGAGGTCTTTGGCCGATCTAGACTCAACATGAAGAATCTAGGCTCATCCCTCATTGGCCCCGAAACTAGCAACTCTGTATTAACAGAACCGCCTCTCAATTTGACATTATCTGAGACACTGAGCTCTTTACATCTATCCCTTAGTTTGATTTCAGATTTGAGGACCTTACCACCTTCAAATTTGATGACGAAATCAAATTTTTCGAATCCTTCATCGATAACTAGTAGCACGTGCCGCTCTTTTTGTGCGGTTTTACTTTCGTTCTTAGATCGTACCACCAACTTACCCACGGCCGAATTTTCGTCAGTGATGATCAGCTGCTGCTCTCGATTATTCTCCTGCTCCTCAAGATATTCATCGAGGGTCACCTTTTGCCAAGCTTCAGGGTCATGCGATTTAAAATACTTATCGATAAACGATTTACCGAAATCTGGCAGATTATCATTCAGTTGATCCGGATAGTGCTCTCTCACACCTCTAATATTTTCACGCAGCGCTCTATTCTTATCGAGCCGTTTGCGAATCTGTTCGGGCTGGTCCTGCATATACAATATAGCGGGGTCATCCAGCAAGCCGATCTCGTGAAAGCGAATATTACCATTAGAAATAGCTGCGTAGAGTGACTCAAAGCCAAACATGCTACCTTTATCTTCGATGATTAGGTCAAACTGGTACTCCAATAATATTGTTGAGACTTCCTTACCTTGAGCTGCATCAGTCTCGTCAATCAGAGCTTCTAGAGATGCTTTAATATTCGCAAGATCAAAAATGCCCCCCTCACCGGTTAAATCATCTGCACTATTAATTAGAGTATCGAGCAAGCTGTTATGAATTATAAATAGAGCCGAATTGGTAAAACCACCTTGCTGATCTGAGACCTCATCTCGTAAATAGGAGATAAAGTTTTCGGTGTAACCGATTTCACCTCTCTCTCCGTGAATGACTGGGATTAATTTTACAGTACCACAACGAATAAAAGGTAGTTTGACATCCCTGACGTCGATAAATCCGCCAATCTCACCCTCTTTCACAAAGGAGCTATAAAGCTTGCGACTACTATCGATATTCGGCGATTGAAATTGATAACGAAAACCCGCCACGAGTTTGTTATTTGCCCAGCCCAGAAAGTGACTTACCAGAAATTCTTCAAACAGTTTTACGGACATAAACCGCGTCTCCACTATCACTCATTCTCTCAACATTTCCAACTCGCTCATAAAACCGAATGAGCGATTTCTGGCTCAACTTGTCAAAATAAACACCGCGCGCTTGAAACTCATCTAAAAGTTCATGGAATCTCAATTTCTCATTCCTTTCGCCAATAGCCAGATTTGTGAGTAACATCAAATAGTCTTGATTCATCACCAAAACATTGCCCGTCTGACCGCGGGGCTTGACGAAGGCGCTGCAAAGCTCTAACTCGGTAAATCCTATAAACTTACTCTGTGCGGATGCACGTGTTTTACCCTTATCGAACTGTCTGAGCGATGTTTCCAAAATAATTTCCAGCCAATATAGTGGGTCTTCGTTGTCTTCAACATAAGGAAATTGATATTCTCCATCTTGGTTTCTATTTTCTGCGAAATTCCTAGCATAAGATTTTAGCGCCGGTGCATCACTCTCTGTCAATTTCGAGGCCAACTCCCATAAAGGTAAGTAATGTTCGTGTGCCTCAACATCCGGAGCCTGTAGGCTCTCCGAGACGGTCAAATAAGGAAATAGATATTTAAACTGCTTTGCTACCATTTGATGGCCATTTTTCACTAAATCAGAACGCTCTTTGCTCGCCGTTTCGTTTTCCATAATAAAATACAGTGGTTTGGAATCAGGCTCTGAGCGCCAGCCATTGATATTCAATGCTAACTGCGCTGTATAAAGATAAGCGTAGAGTTTCAGCAGCTCTTCGAGGTTATCAATTAGATAACGAGGGTGTGAAGTTAGAAATGACAAGTCCTGCTGAAAATAACTCGTTAAGTAAGGTAAAAACGGTTTTTCGTTTAAACCTGTTGCCGTGCGACGCCCGCCATATTCCACCAATATTTTATCGCTGCGCAAGCTATCAACTACCTGGCGCTCGAGAAAATTGCGTTTCATTCGCGCGGGCTTCTCTACATAAAAAGCCTGCATAAGGCTCGAAAACATATCGCCCAGACGGTGCTTCGGGGAACGGCTGGTTAGGCCTGAAAGTTTAAACAACAAACTTTCAGGCGCCACTCGAAAGACCGCATCACCGCTAAAGTACATCTCATCGATATACTCCCACAGTGCGGGCTCATCCAGACGGTCATCAAAATCGCAGCGACAGACATCTCGAAAGCAGTTTAAGCTATGTGCGAGCTTATCTTCTACATTTTTAGCGTCCCTAACCGACCTTTTTATTTCCTTCTGATAGATGTTACGAACCACGATGCCTTGAGCGACATCCCAATCGAAGGCCCCCTCGCTACTTCTGGTTCGTATGGGAAAGTAACTACTTAAGTTGTTAGTGCCCTTGACCTTAAGATCTTTTTTCAAAATCGACATACTATAAACCATTCACCAGAATTTCATTATCCGAATTGACCTTGAGCTTGATGCGTTTATCTTCTTTGTAGAGATACAACATATCCGCAGCATTAGCCGTCTCGGTGATTTTCGTAATTAACTCATCCAGTAATACCACACTGTTTTTGTCATATTTGTTAGGACGATATCCGGCCACAATGTCCATCATCAGTATCAGAAGATTCACACCAATTGGTATCGCCTCAAGCCTCTCTCCATCAACCTCCAGATACATATTGAAAGCAACTAAGTCATCAGATTCGTCAGACTCGATGGACTTATAAACGACATTTATTTCCACCTCGGCGGCGAGATCGCAACCACCATGAGACGACAGATAGAACTCGTCTTTGGAAAGATACGGTGCATTGCGGTTGGCATATTTGTTGATGGCCTTCAATACTATCTCGCGATAGAAGTCTCGCAACCACTTTTTATCGCTACTATCGCCACTGTACCGTTTATGGGCTTCCCACACCTCCTTATATTTCTGCAGCGAATATTCATTAAAGGAGTTTCTAAATCCAAAATGGTAATTGTCGCCTAGCGGGCACTCTTTCAACAAATAAAACATACGCACGGTCGATTGCGGGCCAATATTCTTTGGCAAATTAAATTTCTCATTGGCCTCAATCTGGAATTTCTGGAACCCCTCATCTTGTAAATCCAGAGTGCGATGTAGGATAAAAAGATCGAGTTTATGATTGCGAATAACGCTGGGGTCAAAATCGACTAGCACTTTCAACAGCTCGTTATCACCACTATCGAACAGATTATCGAATAGGTATTTTGGGCCTGTCAGGATGCAGTGTATAAAATCTAATAACATACGTGCAGTGACAAACTGATCTTTTCGAATACGAGCACTAAGCAATAATTCAACAACCACATTTTGGATTCTTCTATCCCTCAACATAAGGTAATTCGAACAAAGCACAGCCTCCCTCGGATTTCCATATGCCTTATTAAAGTAATCACGAAATGCATTACTGCTGTCATCTTTCACCACATTATCGAGTAACGCTCTGAAAAATGGCGAACTGACCCGCCCGCCATCGATGGTAAATTTGGGAAAGGCCTCAAAATCAAGGAAGGTATATCGACTGGCAACCGTCTTGTGCTTGAGAAAATTATCAATTGCGACCTTAATTTCGGCGTTAGCATCGCTACCCTCACGCTCATAATTACCCAGCATGCCAATATTGATACCAACCACCAAAGCACGGGGACTCCCAACATGTTTGGCGAACACGTCGTCTAGCGTATCGACAGCGCTCATGTCTGGCTCAAAGCTATGTGTCGCATCCAAGTGAAAATCGGCATACTGCTCGTATTGCTTTTTATATTTTGTCAGTATTTCCGACTTTCCATCGCCACTACTACCACACAAAAAAATAATTTCATCTGACTGGATTACTTCTAACTTTCGTCTAAATGATTTTTCTATATCAGTTTCAACATAAAGGCATTTCTTCAGCTCATCAAATTCCGTAGTTGCCAGCTCACTGGCTGTGGCTACCGCATAGGGTGACGACTTCGACAGTACACTTAGCGCATCTTTAAATTGCATATATGTCTCGCTCTAATCTTAAACATATCTGGTTGTCACATCGGCTTGGCGGAATCACAGGGGGTTTATACAGGGCCATTTGATTTACTCGCTTCAGTACGGAGTTATCACCAAATCCTTCTGGAGTTTTATGCTTACTCATTTTTCACCCCATTTCCTAGCGCAAAAAGGATATGTAGTTCCAAGATTAAGGAAGTGAGCCCAAAATGGTCAAACAAGTGTTGCTGTGTGGGTTTTGACGTGAGGTTTAGCCAAATAATAGATCTAGACAATAGCTTGATTCGTTCTATAGCGCGCAAACAAGCAGCGCTGCTATCGAAATAGCAATTCACTTTTAAGGTAAACTTACCTATAGCGGCAAGCCATTCTTCGAAGCTCATTCGTGCACAGTCCTATGCGTCGAGACTCACTATGCACTCCTGTGCTTTTGTCGCTTCCTGCTACCGTTAACAACCGGCTTTTTTGTTGCGCTTAATACTACATAAACTAGAGACGAACACCAATAAAATTCTATTTTAATTCAATAAGTTAGCTCGTTTAGATCAAATAACATACAAGACTTACGGCTGAGCTACCTATTTGGGTAGTAGCAGTGGATAGGTTTGCAGGGCTTTGCCTTGCCATCACCCCCCTTTACGGTAACATTGCCTGCACTACTACCCACGCCCAATACACAAAGGATTCACCTTGGTAACCTACGACACAATTTTTGATATGGCCTGCCAGCGCAAAGGCGGCAAAAAGCAGGTTGAAGCCTTATTAGACACCCCCAAGACCAAGCGTCAGTTAAAAAACATTCCTGATGCTACCTATTTGTCTGAGTTGTCTAAAAAGCTGTTTCAGTCGGGTTTTGTCTGGCGTGTGGTAGAGGCCAAGTGGGATAACTTTGAAGAGCTGTTTTGGGATTTCGACATAGACAAGCTAATAATGATGCCCGACGAGATGCTGGAGCGTAGAGCCCAGGACAAGCGCATTATTCGTAACCATAAAAAGGTATGGGCGATACGCGACAATGCCATTTTTATTCACTCGGTTCGTAATCATTACAACATTAGCTTTGCCGAGTTTGTGGCCAACTGGCCGGTAGATGACATTACGGGCTTGTGGGTGTATTTAAAAAAGAACGGTACGCGCCTGGGGGGCAATATTGGGCCCTATGCCTTGCGGGCCCTAGGTAAAGACACCTTTTTACTGAGCCGCGATGTAGAGGGCTTTTTACGGGCGTATAAGGTTGTCGATACTGGCATTACGACTAAAAGTGCTTTAACTAACTCACAGCGCTTTTTTAATGACTTACAGCAGGAGTCTGGCCGTAGCTTAATGGAGTTAAGCCGCTTGGTGTCTTATAGCTTTGGTGACAATTTTGTGGGGGTAGAGTCGGAATAAACCTGCTAGCTATTTATTAGGCGAAGGTGACGCCAATTAATGATCGACGCCGCAGTGTACTACCGTTAGAGTAGCGTTCGACAAACGCTCATTCAAAACAGTGCCCCCATGAACCAAGTAGCGACCACTAACACGGTACCTTTTACCGTGGCCACCTTAGGTATAGCCACTTTTGCAGGCATGGATGTACTGATGAAAGGCCTGGCCATTGACCTGGGCACCTATAACGCCATGCTTTGGCGCACCCTCATCGCTTTTTTGTTATCGGCAATATTGTTCCTTTGGAAGCGACAAGCCTGGCCCGCCACTACCCACTTAAAGTTGCATGTCTGGCGCGGTGTTGTCACATCGGTAATGGCATACCTTTTCTTTTGGGGGCTAACGCATGTGCCTATCGCCGAGGCCATAGGTTTGTCTTTCATTGCCCCACTAATTGCACTCTATCTGGCAGCGGCTTTATTAAAGGAATCGATAGGACGGCAGGCTGTATTCGCCTCAATGATTGGCTTGCTGGGTACCTTGGTCATCGTCAGTGGTTCAGCCGCAGGGGCTTATAGTGATAAGGCCGCATTGGGTGTGGCTGCAATATTAGTATCGGCGGTACTCTATGCCTACAACTTGATTCTTCAACGGCAGCAAGCGCTGATTGCCAAGCCAGCCGAAATTGCATTTTTTCAGAGCGCGACAATTTGTGGAGCCTACGCTTTGCTGGCGCCATTTTTTGCCGTTGTGCCATCGGCGGCATCGTTACCTGAGCTCACCTTGGCAGCGGTACTTGGCTTTGTTTCAATACTGCTGTTGTCTTGGGCTTACGCCAGGGCCGAGGCCAAGATACTCATCCCTGTTGAATACACGGCATTTATTTGGGCGGCCTTGTTCGGGTGGCTGGTGTTTGGGGAAGAAGTCACGGCAACCACGCTTATTGGCACGGCGTTAATTGTTGTGGGCTGCCTGGTGGCCGCCAGACAAAAGCCGAATCAGGTGGACCATATTGAAACCACTAGCCTATAGAAATGGGTTTTAAGCAAACTGAACCCCATAAGCCCGTGACTGAAAATAGCCTTGTATCTGTGCTGGCACATAGGCCTCTTGGCCTTCTGCTGCCACGCTCATGGCGCAATAGAAGTCCATCATCCACTCGGCCAGGTCGGCGCCATCTATTCCGGAGTTAATTAAGGCGAGAATAATACTGGCGGTGCTTATGGTGACTACGCCTTCGCCTTCGTCTTTGAGTTCTATTTTGACGGTTTTTTGCTTCAGTGCTGGTAAGGCGACATCGGTCTCGATAGACACCCCCAGTTCCTGGCGTCTGGCCAGGCCATAAAGTAAATGCACCGACAGTGCCTGGGTGGTCGGCCAGCTGACAAAGTCACCTTCAATATCAAAATGGTGGATACCGTCGGTGGGGATCACCCCCGATTCAACAAATTGCTTCAGGTTAACGGGTTTGTCGAAGCCATAGCTGAATGAGATGATAAGGTTGTGATCGTCTACCACTTCTACGTAGGTCACTTCGGGCGGCTCAAGTAGCCGCAGGTTTTGTTCTGACAGTGCTTTTACATCCATTGTGTTCTTTTGCCTGTGTGTCGCTGGGTAAGTTGGAGCATTTTAGCGAATTTTGGGCAATATGGCCTGTGTTCTGTGGAATATTCTTTCGCCATGCTGGCTTCAATGCTTGCCGCGCAAATTCGCCCATATGCGCCTACACTTATACGCATTACCCGTGAAACTGCTGCCGAGAAGGTCTAATGCGCGGATTTTTGACTGAACTCAAAAGACGCAATGTCTATAAGGTTGCCATTGTTTACTCTGCGGCAGCGTGGATGCTGCTTGAAGTGGCGGATCTTGTCTCTCCTCATATGGGTCTTCCGGACTGGACTGTATCACTGGTACTGCTGTTATCTGCGCTGGGGTTTCCCATTGCCGTTATTCTTGCCTGGGCGTTTGATCTGACACCGGAGGGGCTCAGCCGTACACCATCGGATACACGGGGAGAACACCAGCCACTGTCGATGATGCGTGTCATCGAGTTTTTAGTGATTGGCCTGCTAGTGATAACGGTGGGTTACCTGTATGCAGACAGATTCACTGATCAAGGCATTCAGCAAACGGCCAACGACACGAAAATTGCTACAGCCACTGCACAGCAAGAAAGCACTTTAAAGGAAGCCCGGTCTATTGCGGTATTGCCCTTCGTCAACATGAGTGGGGATAAGGACAATGAGTATTTCAGCGACGGCATTGCGGAGGAGCTGATTAACCTGCTGGCACAGATCTCTGATCTGCGGGTGGTGGCACGCACATCTGCCTTTGCGTTTAAGGGAAAAACCGAGGATATCAGGGCCATCGGTGAGAAGCTTGATGTCGACACCATTCTGGAAGGTAGTGTCCGCAAGGCCGATAACAGACTCCGAATCACTGCCCAGTTGATCAAAGTGGCCGACGGCTACCACCTGTGGTCTCACTCTTACGATCGTGAGATAACTGACATCTTTGCGATTCAGGACGAAATAGCCTCGGCGATTGTCGAAGCCCTGAAAGCCCAGCTGGGCATTGAGCCGGTAGCCTTCCCCGGTAGAGGCACGGAAAACATCGAAGCTTATAATCTATTTCTGCAGGGTCGCTATATATTTCACCAGGGTGGTATGCAGGCATGGCCCAGAGCCATCGCGTTTTATCAAAGGGCCATCGCGGTAGACCCCGACTACGCAGAGCCCTTTGCCGGCATGTCTCTGGTCTATGACCTGATGGGCCTGTTCACCAATCAGCAGGTGAATACCTACAAGGATTTAGCGGATAACTCACTGGAGCGCGCACTGCTGCTCAATCCCAATCTCAGTGAAGCACTGGCCGGCAAGGCTATCCGGGTACTACTGGCAAGCAAAGACTGGCAGCGCGCAGAAACTCTGTTCAAGTCGGCGCAACAGGGCGTGGGCGACCGCACGCAGTCCTACCTTGTTTACGCCAACTCCGTACTAATACCGACTAGGCGCTATAAAGAAGCGCATGCGATACTCACAACGCTGGAAAGGAATGACCCGCTGAATGCCCGTATAAAAGTCGTTTATGGCGCGACATTGTTATTTGATAGTCACCAAACCGAAAGGGGAATCGCCAAACTGAAAGAAGCCCTCGCTCTCGACCCCGGACTGCCCTTAACCTCCTATGTATTAACAATCGCCTATCTTCAAGCCGCCGATGTCGCCAACGCAGAGAAACAAGTGGCACACCTGGCCACCGTACTCCCGCCAACAAACATACTGTTGCTAGAAACACGAGGATTGTTGCAATTGGCCAATAAGCAGCCACAAGCTGCCCGCGAGACTCTTGCCAACATGATTTCACTGGCGCCTGAAACCAGCGGACCCTATCGTCCCATCGGCACCCTGGCTATAGAGCTGGGCGATCTTGAGGAGGGTATGAAATGGCTCGAACAGGCCGTTGAAGGTGGCGAACCTGGCGGCTTTTATTTACATGTTAACCGCAATGACAAAGACCTGTGGGAACACCCCCACTTTCAGGCTCTGCTGAAAAAAATGCGGCTAGACGATGAATCGTTGCGGGAAATGGGTTATTTGGAGTAGATCACTTACGTATAACGGATATTTTTATAGAACTGAGGGGGCTGGAGCGAATTTTGAGGGTAGAAATTGCCACCCCAACCGGGGAGTGAAGGGGCAGCAATAATAAACTTTGGCTTAGCGCACTACTCGGGGCAGTGGCATATATTTGCCTTGCATGGGTTTTGCATTGGCTTGCGAACGATACAGACGGCTAGCGTGCCCTACTGTAGCAACAGCCATTGGCTGGGCGTGGTGGTTGGCAGCAACTTGTCTTACGTTGTGTCGTTGAAAAACCATGTCCCTACTCCTTACTCCTCATTGAACCTGTAGCTATTGTGCGCCTTGCGGGGTTAGTAGGCCATTCGTGCTTATACGATTTTGGATACGGAATTACCCCTATATTCGATTAGGGAATGAAGGGGCAACAATGGTTGACTGTGCCTAGCGGCTAACCTGGGGCAGCGGCAGGTAAGAGTGCTGTATAGATTTGCCACGGTTTGACGACAGTGTCTTACGAGCAGCGCCTGCCAATGAATATTTAGGGCGTAATTCGAATTCAGCTTTTTTGGCTGCCTGGTGCTTCTCGTGCCGGGCTTTAATCAGTTTCCAGCCGTAATACTCGGCTTCATGCAGGTTAACCTGCGAGCGATAAACACGGTTGGCGTGTTCTACGGCGCGGTCCCACAGTATGTTGTCATCTTTCCAGTCGGCCAGGGCCTTTTTGTAAACACGCTGGGCTCGAAGCTGACTAAAGGGTACCAAGCTCTGTAACAGGCTCATTTCAGGCTGTGCAGGCATTAGCGGTGCTTTGGGGTAGATAGGGGTTCTAGGTGCTGCTGGCTCGGCAATGCCTAGCTCTTCATACTGAAAAGTGGCTACGCGGGCTACAACTGGCTGTGCATGGTGGCTAGCGGCAATGTGTCTTACGTTGTGTCGTTGAAAAGCCATGTCTAGATTCCTTGTTTCAATTAACTTGGATCTATTGTGCTTTTTGTGGGGCTGGCTGACTATTCGTGCTTGTACGGTGTGGCTAAGTATTACCCCATACGGACGTACGGGGTAATGAAGGGCGGAGAATTAGTGCTGCCACTCTTTCATGCGCTCTTCCGATGTTTTAACCACATCTTTGGAGAACAATTCAGGGTTGCTGGTTATCACTATCTCAAAAGCGTAGTTTTCCAGGCCTATGTCTTTTAGTGCCTGATACGCCTCTGCTTCCGGCTTGTTTATGACTGTGCGCTCAACGGCGGGCAAAATACCGTGCTTGCGAATAAGCTGCCAGGTACCTACGGCGCGGGTCTTTTTGCGGTTTTTACGGCTCAGTACTTCTTCGTAGGCAAATACTGCCTCCAGTGCCTTGAGCTCGGCTTCTGTGTCTGCGCCGTGTAGCTCGGCACGCAGTACTAATGAACGTTCTATGGCTTGTTGGGCCAGACCGTCATAACCGCGGTCACGGGCGTTTTTCTCGAAAATTTTACATTTGTCGGGGCATTGAATACTTCTGACTCGATCGTCCATCACATTGTCCTTTGTGCTGTTGATTAATAAGGAGGGGATATTCTATGGAGCTATTGTACCCTATCTCGGGCTTGTATGATATTCGTACAATTACTGTGGATAAATGTGGTTTGTGCCTAGTGGCGGTTTAGCGCGCCAGGTATGGGTGCACTTCTCTTTCATAGTGGTTTAGTATTTAGCTGTGCTATTCATCACATAATCTATTAATGTAATAGATACTTAACCTGACATAATATTGACATATATTACTGTTTTAACTATATTTATTCAACTATACATTATAGTTTTTTGTCAGGTTTAAATATTTATGTCTGTTTCAGAGAAGGTGAAGTTACGGATTAACCGCATGCAACGGGGAACGCCTTTTGCCATCCGTGGTTTTTACTCGCTGGGTAGCACAACGTCTGTGCAAAAAGCGCTGAGCCGGCTGGCCAAAGAAGGGACGATTGAAAGAGTATCCAAGGGTTTCTATGTTCGCCCAAAACCATTGGCCAGCACGCCCTCCATCAAGACCACCACAAGCGCAGAGCAAGTAGCGCGCGCATGGGCCAAAAAACACAATTACAAACTCGTACACCAGGGCCTGGAGGCCGCCTACCGGCTTGGGCTTCAAACCCAGGCCCCCATCAAGAAGATATTTTGGACCAACGGCCCCAGCCGAACATTCAAAATTGGCCATGATGTGGTTGAGGTACGACATATCACTGACACCAAGCTTCGTTGGGCCAGCCAACCTGAAGGCGCCCTGCTACGCAGCATGGCGGTGACGTCGCCACAATTTGTGGAGTGGTCGAATTTGCAAAATGCTTTTAACCGGCTATCACTATCCGAAAGTGAAGCACAGTATGTGGTGACTAAGCTCAGTAAGGCGGCATTGCCCAATGGCTGGAATAAAAAATTGGCTCAGTTTGAGCAGGCCCTCGATTAATGCATATCCTCGACTACTACTCCAACGCCGGGCAACAGAGTGAGTTAGCCGAACTTCTGACACTGGCGGCGCAACACCATCCGGCGGGGCTGGCTGATAACTTCCTGGAAAAGGACTTGTGGGTCACCGAGGTTTTGCGGCTACTCTTTGATGAACAATTGCTGGGCGACTTCTCGATTGCTTTCAAAGGCGGCACTGCATTAAGCAAATGCTGGAATGCCATTGAGCGTTTTTCTGAAGACATTGACCTTTCCGTCCATTGGGCCGACTTAGCGGGCAGCCAGAACGAACTTGCCGAATGGACAGCCACCACCGCAAGCAGAAGTCAAAATGATAAATTCCGAAAGCGGCAATCGATACGGCTCACCGAATGGACTAACGCCCTGGTTGATCGTCTTAACAAAAGATTTGAAGATTTTGGCTTAGCCGGGCTGAATGCGGCACTTGAAGCGCAATCTAATGGCGAGAAAATATATATCCATTACCCAAGAGTGACATCCCAGGATAGCCACTATCAACTCGACTATATTCTTCTGGAATTTGGCGGCCGAAATAGAGGCAGGCCGACGGTCACTAAGAGTGTTCAGCCTTATCTAAATGAGATAGACGTACTTGATAGCATTGAGTTTCCATCGGCATCTGTTCAAGCATATAGACCCGACTATATTCTTTGGGAAAAGCTCACAGCGCTTCATCAGTTTTCAACCCAAACCAATGAACCCAACCCCGAACGGCTAGCAAGGCACTGGTACGACGTAGACTGTCTACTGCAGAAACAGCTGACCGACCCCCTTACCTGCTCTACCGCTATGGATGATGTCATCGCCATGAAGCAGCAGCGCTGGGCAGTAAAAGGGGTGAATTATGAAATGATTAAAATGGGAGCGCTGCAGCTAATCCCTAATGCGGAACGAATTGAAAAAATCGCTCTAGATCACAGTAGTGCGATAAAGGGCGGTATGTTTTTCAGTACGCCCGACTCGTTTACGACCATCATCGATCGCCTCCGTGTTTTTCAAACTGAATTAAATCACACGCTGCCAGACTGATAAAACGCACACAACAAAGCCATAGGCACTATCTCTATCAACTAAAGCCTGCAACTAGTTTGTTTTTGCCAGGTATGGGTGCACTTCTTTCTCGTAGAGCTCTAACATTTGCCATGAAAGTTCCGGATCGATGCCGGCTAGCAAGGGGTTCAAAAACAAAACACTGTTATCGCCGAGATCGGCCGCCATGGCTAGCGCTTGCTCGGGTGTGAGTACTTGATAGGCCCCGCTGTGCTTGATGGTCTCGGGTGTCATGGCTTTGGCATACGGGCCTGCCGCCTTGCCAAAGGCCTCTATGGTCCATGCGCTATAAGACTGCAACTGATGCTGGATGTGCGGCATGAGGGTATCCCAGGCTTTTTCGGGATTGTCACTTATCCACAGGAAAATGGGGCCGTGTTTGGGGTATTCACCGGGGTCGGCTTTGTTGAGTTTGATGCATTCTTCTCTATAGGGGGTCCAGAGCTTGGGCTCTAGTGGTGGAAACCAGCCGTCGGCTATGTGGGCGGCACGGCGGGCGGCGGCTGGTGAGCCTCCACCTAATAAGATGGGTGGCGGGCCTGGCAGTGGCGCCGGGGTGACCAAACACTGGCGGCCTTGGTACTCAAAGGGTTTGCCCTGCCAGGCTTGTTTGAGAAATGCACATACCTCGCCCATGGTTTGCCAGCGGTCTTCGAGCTTTTTGCCGAAGGTTTCAAACTCACTAGGGCGATAACCGGCTCCCAAGCCAAGTAATAGGCGGCCATTAGACAAGGTTTGCGTGATAGCGGCGTCTTCAGCCAGTTTGACCGGGTCGTATAGAGGAGCCAGCAGCACTGAGGTGCGCAGCTTGATGCTTTTGGTACGGGCGGCCATGGCGCTGGCCAGTATCAGCGGTGACGGGTTATAGCCGTCTTCAGCGCTGTGGTGCTCACCCAGGCCGATGATATCAAAACCGAGATCATCGGCCCAGGCAGCTTGGTCTAGCGCGGCTGCGTATAGCTCGTTGGCTTTGGCGCCAAAGTGCGGGGCGCGCATGTCGTAGGTTAGGGTGAGTTCCATCGGCGATCCTTATAAGGCCTTGGCATAAAGAAAAGCGGCTTAATCGCATTATCGCCTTCCTATGATGCAGGTCAAGCTATGGCCTTGATAAGCCGTGGTATCGGCCTAATATTACTAGAGGTACCCGCGATATCCGTCACAGAGGATATGCCATGAGCTACAGTAAACCGTTAGCTGCCGTGCTCGCTGTATTATGTCTGCTGGCAGCGCCTGCGCTGGCGAACAGCCCGGTATGGCTAATTGATATCAAAGGCGCGATTGGCCCCGCAACCGCCGACCATATGGAGCGCGGGTTGGAGTATGCCCGCGAGGCCGACGCCAAGCTGGTGGTATTGCAAATAGATACCCCGGGTGGGCTGGATACGGCCATGCGTTCAATGATCAAAACCATTCTCGCCTCGCCTATTCCTATTGTGGCTTATGTCGCCCCCGGTGGTGCTCGTGCGGCCAGTGCCGGTACCTATATTCTGTATGCCTGCCATGTTGCGGCCATGGCGCCGGCCACCAATTTGGGTGCCGCCACGCCGATACAAATAGGCATGCCTTCCATACCCAAAATACCCGAGATTGCTGGCGAGGACGGCGACCAGCAGGCCCCTCCTCAGCTGGAGCCGGCCACCGCGATGGAGCGCAAGATCATTAATGATGCGGTGGCCTATATTGAGGGCTTGGCTAGCCTGCGCGGGCGCAATGCGCAGTGGGCTGTGAAGGCGGTGCGTGAAGGAGCCAGCCTACCAGCCGAACAGGCGCTAGAGATGCAGGTGATTGAACTCATCGCCAATAACATCGACGATTTAATGACCCAGCTCGATGGCCGCACCGTGCTACTGGGAGATACTGCCATCACACTGGCCACTGCAGGGGTTGAGGTATATCACTATCCTATTGACTGGCGCAGCGAGTTTTTAGCCGTGATAACCAACCCCAATATTGCCTATTTGCTGATGATGGCCGGCATTTACGGTTTGATTATTGAGTTCTCCAACCCCGGTTTTGGCGTGCCGGGCGTATTGGGTGCGGTCTGCCTGTTGTTGGCTATGTATGCCTTTCAGGTATTGCCGGTGAGTTATGTGGGGCTGGCGCTGATATTACTGGGCGTGGCACTGATGACGGCCGAGGCGCTGGCACCCAGCTTTGGGGTATTGGGCGTGGGCGGCATTGTGGCATTTGTCTTTGGCTCCATTATGCTGATGGACACCGACTTACCCGGCTATCAAATTGCGCTGCCCATTATTGCCAGCCTGACCCTGTTCAGTGGCGCTTTGTTGATATTTGGTGTGGGCATGATTATGAAAGCCCGCAAACAGGCGGTGGTCACCGGTTTACATCATCTGGTGGGGCAAGCGGCCGTGGTCGAATATGCCCACGGCGACGAGATTATGGTGCGGCTCGATGGCGAATTATGGCAGGTCGAAAGTGATACCCCCTTACAACTGGACGACACCGTATCCGTTACGGCAGCCGACGGTGTCGTGCTGCAGGTTAAAAAAGACACAGGAGAGTGATGATGGATATTCTCATAGGCGCATTGAGCATCCCGCTAATTATGGTGGTACTGGTACTCGCATTGTTATTGTCGATGTTTCGGGTGCTGCGTGAATACGATCGCGGTGTGGTATTTATGCTTGGGCGGTTTTATAAAGTGAAGGGGCCGGGCCTGGTCATTATCATCCCGATACTACAACAGATGGTGCGGGTAGGCCTGCGCACCGTGGTCATGGATGTACCCACCCAGGACGTTATCTCGCGCGATAACGTCTCGGTCAAAGTGAATGCGGTTATTTACTTTCGGGTGGTCGACCCGCAAAAAGCCATTATCCAGGTAGAGAACTTTTTTGAAGCCACCAGCCAGTTATCGCAAACCACCCTGCGCTCGGTATTGGGGCAACACGAACTCGACGACATGCTGGCCGAGCGAGAAAAACTCAACGCCGACGTACAGCTTATTCTCGACAAGCAAACCGATGCCTGGGGTATTAAGGTGGCCAATGTCGAAATTAAACATGTCGATCTGGACGAGAGCATGATCCGGGCTATAGCCAAACAGGCCGAGGCCGAACGCGAGCGGCGCGCCAAGGTTATTCATGCGCAGGGTGAATTTGAAGCGTCCGAAAAGTTACTGGAGGCGGCAAAAATTCTGGCCCAGCAAGAGCAGGCATTACAGTTACGCTACCTGCAAACCCTGGTCGAAATTGCTGGCGATAAAAGCTCGACTATTGTATTCCCAATGCCCATCGACTTAACCGCAGGTTTGAAGGCACTGAAGAGCTAGCTCTGGCAACAGACACCGTTGCGCAGCCGCTTACTTCACCAACATGGCCTGCGCCGTTTTAACGGCTTTGGCGGCGCTCTCTTCATCGTTGAGTATGTCGGCAAAATCGATTTTGGTGGGCACGTCGGCACCGCGCTGACATGAGGGCCGGGTCTCCATGGTATTTAACCAGCGAGCGAAATGCTCCAGCCCGTCTATATCGATACCTGCCCAAAAATAGATACGCGCCCAAGACCACAGGGCGAAGTCGGCAATGCTCAGCTCACCGGCAATAAATTCGTTATCAGCCAGTTGCTTGTCCATTACGGTAAACAAACGACGGCACTCGTGCTGGTAGCGGTCTATGGCGGGCTGAATTTTTTCAGGGAAATAACGAAAGAAGACATTGGCCTGGCCCTGCATAGGCCCAACGCCTGCCATCTGAAACATCAGCCATTGAATAACCTTATAGCGGGCGGCTGTTTCTGTGGGCAGCAATTTACCGGTCTTTTCTGCCAGATACATCATGATAGCGCCCGACTCAAAGATGGCCAGGTCGTTGTTACCGCGGTCGATAAGAGCCGGAATTTTACCGTTGGGGTTTATCGCCAGAAAGGCCTCCTCATGCTGCGCACCCGTTCCGATATCAATATGCGTGACTTCATAAGGCAGCTCGAGCTCTTCGAGCAATGCCGATATTTTCCAGCCATTAGGTGTGGCGGCGGTATACAGTTCAATCATTTGTCACGCTCCAGAAACAATGGGGGACGGAGCACTATATCGGCGCCAGAGGCGCCGATATAGTGCTCCGTCCCCCATTGTTGTGATCTTCGAGGTATTTGTAGGCTACGTAGTATTTATAGATATTACTGACGTATTGTACTGTTTCATTGCCTATATCTTTAGCGGCTAATACTTCGACATTATCGAACCAGACGTTGGGGTCTAGGCCCTGCTCTGCCGCTCTATTACGTAGTCGCCGAATGCGTGCGGGGCCGGCGTTATAGCTGGCAAAGGTCAACATATTGCGATCGAGCTCGGTTAAAGCCGGGTCGTCAAAATATCGATCGGATATAAATCGCAGGTATTTGGTACCGGCGTGAATATTATTTTCTACCTGCTGGATGTTTTTAATGCCGACATTTTTATCTGCTGCGGTCGTGGGTAATAACTGCATTACACCTACGGCGCCACGTGAGCTGCGCCGCGACTGCTTGAGCTTGCTTTCCTGATAGCCTACTGCTGCCAGCATTAGTGGGTCAAAATTGTATTCAGCACCGTATTTTTCAAAGAACTCCATAGTGCCGTTAAATTTATCGGCTGAGACATCATCCAGTGATTTATCGACCCATTGGGTATCCTGCAGATAACGCCGAAACAGAATATTCCCTAATAAAGTCCCTTTGCGGTTTTGCTTGATGAAACCATCGAGCTCTGCTTTAAGCAGTGGCGTATCTTTACGAATAGCCCAGGCAATATTGGAGTCTTCCCTGAGTTTTAGCTCATTGTGCGGTTGTATATTGGTATATACCTGCGCCCAAAACTCCGCCAGATAATTGTCTGCTACGGTATAGGGCACCATATTGGCGTTGACCATTTCCAGAATATCTTCTGTTTCCAGTACTTCATCGGCTGCTATCAAGTTAACCGGCTCTTTACCTGCCAGCACCAGCTCGCCATTTAAGGCGCGAGCACTTTGCCAAAAGCTGCTGCTCTTGCGGATGTATAACTTCTTGCCCGATAGGTCATCCAAAGAGCTAAGCTTAGGTGCGTTAGCGGCGGCGACGATAATTTCATCTATGTTGCTTACAATCGGCAAAGTAAAATTTACCGCCAGCAAGCGCTGTTCCGTCACGGTCAGGTTGCCTATCGCAATGTCACCCTTGCCTGCGATTAAATCTGAAAGAATATGTTGGCGTGTAGTAGGGATGATAATCAGCTGAATCTTTAAGTGGCGGGTTTTGAGCTTTTTGTTCAGCGATGTTTCAAATTTCTTCAGAAATTCATAAGAAGCACCGCGCTGGGCGGGGCCGTCGAGAAAGTAGTTGGTGCGGTTGGGCACTACCAGCGCACGAATAATACGCTCTTCTACCATGGCATCAAAATCACCATACCATGGGTCGGAAATGCGGGTATGTATACCTACCGATGAAGGCCTTTCGCGCTCGAACACCTCGGGTTCAGAGACGGCCTGTTCCTTAACCTGCAGGTCAGCAGGTGGCGCATCGCCATATTCCGCCACAATGTAGATGAGCCCCGCCACACACAGCAGGGCGACAAAAAATTTGATCGCTTTCAGAATTCATACCCCAGTTTTTATTAGACTGGCTATATTACATCATTCGACAGACTTTAACCGCGCATGGCCTTGGGCATCAACCATTAATACAGCAATACCGCCGTCTCGTAATTGGTGCTGCAGCTCTAAGGCCTGCTCTTTGGGGGCAAAGAAAGCTTCTATGCCGTATTTGATATGGAAATACTCTGTTTCTTCGTCAGAATGGCGATATTCAATACGCCCTCGGATAAAAACCTCATCGGCCGGTGGCTTAAGCGATAACTCACCCGGTATATACACACCTTTGGGGCCTGCGCTGAGCGCAAGGTAGACCCGCTCACCTTCTCTTATATCTTCATTGTCTGGCAAGTTATCTGTACTTATCTGCGAGAAGTCGTAACGCATACGGGCATAGTTACCGCGTAACAAAGACCGGGGGTCAATAGGCACTGTAGCGACTTTGATTTCTGTCCCCGTCCACAGCGGCATGGCGGCTTTAACATACATGCCAGTGAGCACCAGAAACTGAAACACAACGGCGCAGGCCAGAAACAGCAGGCTTTTGTTTTTCATGCTGCCTCCTCCAGTGTTTTATGGTGTTTCCAGTAGCGGGCTGCGGCCAGTAGCACAATGGCAAAAACCAAAAACAGTGCAGAGCCACCGAGATAGTCACCTATGAGGTCAACATAACGCGCGAAGGCGGTGAGTAAAATGACACAGATACCAAGAAAAAAGTAATGCGAGATACCCTGCTGAATTCCGCGCAAGATCAAACTCACGCCGAGCACTACCATGGTGATGTTGGCGCCCACCTGGAACACAAAGTCGTAGTCGGAATCACGAATGCCCAACACCGCCGCAGTGCTAATAACAAAGACGGCCACGATATACGACAGCGGAAACAACTTGCCGGCACGCTGTGCCAGCCACAACCCGGCACACAAAAACAGCCCGCTGATTACAGCCATACTACTCAGGTGTTGCCACTTAGCAGACAGTAGTTCTTCCCAGGGTTCATCAAAGCCCAGCACAAACAGCAGAACAAGACCAAAACGTAAACTCCATACCGCTAATACCGCGGCATAATCTTTGGCGGTCACCGTATCTAATTTGGCCATCGATTGACTCAGGCCATAGGCGAAGATGAACATGGCGATAGTCACCAGCAGGTGCTCGGCATGTAAGTCGAGATGACGACCATCTCGCCAGAGTGCAGCAAGACTGGCCTCTACCCAAAAACCGATGCTGAAAATAACCAGCATAAAGACCATCAGGTTGCGCTTACCGTAATACAGACCGTATACACCAGCGGCTATAAATACAGGGAAGAGCGTCGGATAAAAGTTTTGTCCGTATTCGACAAAAAACCACAGCAAACCCAATGCCAGGGCCTGCACCATAAGTACAGGGTGTTTTAGCCAAACAGCAAAAGGCAGACAACCCAGCGCCCACCAGAAAATACCGTCGGGCATGTGTTCGCCAAGGTGATAAGTTTGAGCGATAAGAATAATGGCGGCACCGTAAATAAAATTGCCGAGTACAAACAGAAGCGAGGCGCGGTCGACGTCACCTTTCTGATGAATTCTGAGCCCATAAACCTGTACGCCAACGGTAGCCGCAATTAAGCCCCACATGCGCACGGCGCGTGGAATATCATCCCAATTGGCACCCAGCAGGGTGATCAAACTGAGCGCAATAAACAGATAACCCAAACTCAGCAACACCGTATAACCCACAGTACGGCTTTGGCCGCGGTGGTAGTCAACGTCATAGCGTTCGCAGATGCGCTCAGCCTGAGTTTCACTAATCAGGTCATCGTCTACCCACTCAGCAGCCTCACGAGCAATGTCATTTTTCAAAAGCCGAATCAAACGCATACATCAACCTATACAATGAGGGACGGAGCACTATATCACTATGCCGTTTTCGTTTGCCGCCCGGGCTTTCGCTTCGAGACAGGTTGGCCTAAGGTCTTTTCAACCTGTCGCTTAAACGCAGCCGAGCCCAGCGCGTAATTGCCACGGGTGGCGGTGCGAATATCGTCAATAGTGCCATCAACCTTGGGGGAATAAAACAGCTGTTTGTAAGCATCAGCCCGAGTCTCCCGGGTTTTACCCAGTAGATTGTATGTCGCTTGCGGTGAAACCAAAGCATCAAACACCAGCTCGGCATTGCTGCGGTAACTAGACCAGGGGTATTCCGCCGGGTGTTCAACCATGCCCGCACGCACCGGGTTCATCTCTATATAACGATAACAGGCCAAAATATAGCGCTCTTCGCCGGCAATACATGACTTAAACCTGCTGTCCCACAGCGTACCCGTGCGTTCATACGTTTTATTGATATGCTGGGAGAAACGTTGCGACAGGCAGCGCATCATCATAGATAGCGCCTCCTTATCGGGTGGCGTTATCAGTAAATGAACGTGATTAGTCATTAGCACGTAGGCATGAATATCACACTCATAGGTTTCGGCATATTCGTCCAGCCAGCGTAAATACCATCGGTAATCTTGCTCCAATGGAAAGCAGGCTTGGCGGTTATTACCGCGCTGAATAATATGGTGCGGAACACCGGGCAGGCATAATCTTGCACGTCTTGGCATCGCTATCTTCCTTGATTGCGTTGGTGGACTGAATAGGAAGTGTAGCAGATGTAAATTATACAATGGGGGACGGAGCACTATATCGGCGCCGGTAGGCGCCGATATAGTGCTCCGTCCCCCATTGTATAAGTCTATAGTGCTTCGTCCTCCAGTATGAACTGGGCGCCTTTTTCGGCGATCATGACTGTGGGGGCGTTGGTATTACCGGAGGTGATGGTGGGCATAATGGAGGCGTCTATGACGCGCAAATTTGCTACGCCGTGAACTTGTAGGCGGTCGTTGACGACAGCCATAGGGTCGTTGCCCATTTTACAGGTGCCTACCGGGTGAAAAATAGTGGTACCCAGGTCGCCTGCTGCGTTTAACAGGTCCTGGTCGGTTTGTAAGTCGGGGCCGGGTTTCCACTCTTCTGGCTGGAATGGTTTTAGGGCATCGGCGGCCATAATTTTTCGGGTATAGCGCAGGCCGGCTATCGCCACTTGTTTATCTTCTTCTGTCGACAGGTAATTTTGTTTGATGGTGGGGTAATCTTCCGGTTTTGCGCTGTTAATACGAACGTGGCCACGGCTGGTTGGGCGTAAATTGCACACGCTGGGCGTTATGGCATTGAACTTGTGTAGCGGGTCGCCAAACTTATCTAATGACAAGGGCTGCACGTGCCATTCCATATTGGCGGTTGGTTGCAATGGGTCGCTTTTGGTAAAGGCGCCTAGTTGCGAGGGCGGCATGGTCAGTGGGCCAGATTTTTTGAATACGTATTCCATGCCCATTACGGCTTTGCCAATTAACGAGTGGAAACGCTGATTCAATGTCACGGTATTGCTGACTTTATACACAGTGCGCACTTGAAGGTGATCTTGCAGGTTTTCACCGACACCGGGTAAATCCTTTTTAACTTCTATGCCGTGGCTCTGCAGTAATTCTTTGGGACCGATACCCGACAGCTGCAGTATTTGTGGTGAACCAATAGCCCCTGCCGCCAAAATTACTTCTCTACGTGCTTTAAATAGCATCGGCGCGTCTTTACCACATTGTGCGTTGACACCTATGGCTTTAAGGCCCTGCTCTGTTGTCTCAAGTTCTAAACCCAGCACGTGAGACTTGATACGGATAGTCAGGTTGGTCCGTGCCTTGGCCGGATTTAAAAAAGCGTGTGCGGCACTCCAGCGCTGGCCGTTTTTCTGGTTCATTTGGAAATAGGCGTTGCCAAAATTATCGCCGCGGTTGAACTCTTCGATTTTAGGAATACCGACTTCGGCTGCGGCTTCGCGCCAGGCATCGAGGATTTCCCAATTGACCCGACGCTCTTCAACATTCATTTCGCCTTGGTCACCGTGAAACTCGTCAGCGCCATGCTGGTATTTTTCCGACTGTTTAAATACAGGTAGTACGTCATCCCAGCCCCAGCCTCGATTACCCAAAGAGGCCCAATGTTCGTAATCACTGCGCTGGCCGCGCATGTATATCATGGCATTTATGGATGAGCAGCCACCCAGCACCTTGCCACGGGCATAACCGATGGTACGGCCATTCAGGCCTTCGTCGGGTTCGGTTTCATAACACCAGTCGGTGCGAGGGTTGCCTATGGTATACAAATAGCCTACCGGGATCTTGATCCAGAAGTAGTTATCTTTGCCACCGGCCTCTAGCAATAACACACTGTGCTTGCCGTCTGCTGTGAGGCGGTTGGCTAATACACAGCCCGCTGTTCCGGCGCCTACAATGATATAATCGTACTCTGTCATTTATTGCCTATTTAAATCGTATTTGGGGAAACGTTAATGAATATAACATTCTGAGCATTTTGACAATGTCACACGGGATGCAGCGTTAAATCACGGTGATTAAAACTCTGCTCGAACCTACTGCGAAACCGTTTTGTAAGCACCTTCCCTGACTACACTGATACGATCAACCGATTTAGCCGCAGCGATTCGATCTTCTACCGGCAATTCAAAACCGGTATACATTACCCTTCTCTCTTTATCTTTTGGGGCCTGCGCCATGTGCATAGTACAGCTGAGATGTACCGTGACATCGCCGGTGGCGGTTGGCAGGTCTATCTCGGGTAGATCGTGGCTACCGGGCGAAATAAGCGAAGGCCACATTAATGCACGATGTGAACCCGCTACTACCCGCAACTGACCTGAGTCGGCATCTGCGCCGGTCACTGAAATACCCACGGTGAGTTTGCAGCAGTCGTAACTGTGACGACCCAGGCTACAATCTTTATGCCAGGGCAAATCGGATATGCCTTTGACTATATTCAGTGGCTTAATTAACGCCTCTATTGCGTTTTCACCCAGGCCATAATGTTGGTGTGCATCGCCAGTGATATCGCCTATGGCTAATAAACGCGGATCCTTTAGCAGCCTGTCAGTTATCGCCGAATGTTTTTGAAAATATTGCATGCGCACTAAATGATTGGTGCCATCGGCGGTTTCTGCCCACCAGCTTTTGCCATCGCCATCGAAATATCCCGGTGCAGCGGCATCCATGTCGGCCGATATCTGAGCCATTTCTGCTTCGCTAAACATGCCACGTAAATGTAAATAACCGGCCTCATGCAAAAAATGGGAAATATCTTCAGGGTCATCTTCCAGCGTGAAATTGCTATTAAGGTCCAGTGGCTCGCCGTGCCTGTCTTTAAAGTCGATTGTGCCGGGTGTATAGATTGCACGTCCATCCAGCGCTGCTCTGAGTATCAGCCAGCAGTTAATAAAATCATCAAGGCTGCCGGCCTGCATATCGAGCGTGCCACCAACAAAAAAGGTAATAGGAGTAAACCAATCGCGTATCAGGCCGTCAAAGTCTTGCTGACTTAAGCGTGTTTTGGAAGCACCGGAGATATCGCCGGCAATAATATTCACCCGGTCACCGTCACAGACAAGAGTCCAGACTTCGCCATCAATATCAAAACTGAATGGTGGAACAGCAAGATAAGATATACCCGGCGCCAGTAGTTGGGCATGGGTATTAAGCGCGGCGGCTAAGGTTTGACTAAAGAATTGGCTCGGCACTATCGGCTCGACGGTGTCGGTGTCTTTGCGGCTACGGAAATCTACGGACATAGGATTAAAGCCCCGAAATATTTTTAGCCTAGACTAACAGAAAACACGTTAGGCAGAAAAGCCTTCGCCTGCACCCGCCTCACCCATTCGTACCAGACGGCTATCATCTACCGCTGCCTGACGATGTACCACCGCCAATTGATAGTCGGCATCGGTCACCATAGCCATAAAAGCACCTGAATTGGGGTAACGTACAATAAAGGCGATATCCCACTGCTCGTCCGCAGGGCCAATAACCATAGCCTCGGGTTTGCCGCGCCAGATGATTTCACCACCAAGACGTTTTAATATGGACGCAGTGGCCTGACCATAACTGGCATAGGCTTGGGCGCCGGTAGCCGTGCGACCATCGGGATAATCAGCGGTGTCACGTAGCCGAATCAGGTTGAGCATCAGTATCGGCGTATCACGTGGCAGGCTCTTAAAATTGTCAAACTGCTCGCGCGTGGGGTCTACATTGTGCGACATAAAGAGTTACTCAGATAAAAATGATTTTGCCGTATATACGCAAAACGTAAACCGCGCCTGAACCTTAGATTCAGACGCGATAGTCATTTAGCTTTTCAGTTTAGCAATCGTTTCAAATACGGTAGTGGCAAACTTGCCATAAGGTGGCGCCAAGAATTTCATGGTGGTAAAACCTGCCTGATAAAATACCGGGCGCAATTTTGAGAAAGTCGTGAAACCTTCATAACCATGATAGTGACCCATACCACTGGGGCCAACACCGCCAAAGGGAATGTCGTGCTGAGCCACATGAAACAGTGCGTCATTGACTGTCACACCACCAGACATAATCCGGTCGATATATTCAGCTGCCAATGCCTTGTTATTAGTAAAGGGATACAAAGCCAAAGGTCGGTCACGCTGATTAACGTAGTCCATTACCTCGCTGGGTTCTCTATAGGTGATCACCATCAAGATGGGGCCAAATGTCTCACGCTGACGAACCGTCATATCTTCGCTGGTGTCCAGTACAAGGTGTAGAGGAAACTTGCGATTCTCTTCGTTAATTTCTTGATTAACCGACAGATTGATAACGGTTGCGCCCTTGGCTTTGGCATCTTCCAGTGTATCGGCCAAGCGTTTGACCGAGCGGTTATCAATAATGGCGGTGTAATCAACGCTGTTTATATCCGGGCAATGTTTGGCAACATAGGTCTTGGTCAATTCTACAAACTGTTCTTTCTGGCTTTCGTGAACAAAAACGTAGTCGACATTGGTGCAAATTTGTCCGGCGTTAAACTGCTTAACAAACATGATGCGTTCGACGGCTTTTTCCAGAGGATATTGCGGGTCGATAACGGCCGGCGCCTTACCACCCAACTCGAGTACAACAGGGGTAAGATTTTTAGCCGCAGATGCCATAACCGCGCGGCCGGTTTGACCAGAACCGGTGAATACAATCAGATCAAAGGGGATTTGAGAAAACTCAACGCCTACACCACCGGTCTCTTCAAAAAACTCGAGTTTGTCGACGGGGAAATAACGGCTGGAAATCTTCATCAACAGACGGGTCAGAGCAATAGAGTTCTCCGACATTTTGACCATAGACCGGTTACCTGCGGCAAAGGCGGCGGTAAGCTGGGAAAAACATAGGTTAATCGGAAAGTTCCACGGGATAATGAGGCCAATTACGCCCAATGGCTGAGGAATAATACGGGCCTTGCCACCCATAAACATCATAGGGTCTGTGTGGCGGTGCTGTACTTTCATCCATTTTTTAAGTCTTTTGATGGTGTCATTAATACCATCGGTCACCGTGATAATTTCAGCGAACAGGCTCTCATGACGGGAGCGGTTGCTATAGTCCTCACTAATGGCAGAGATAATGTCTTCCCTGTTTTCGTTAATCATCAGCTTGAGCGCTTTTAAGTCCGCCACCCGTTGCTTGTAGTCAGGCGTGGGGTGAGCCAGATAGCTCTGCTTTTGTAAGTTAAAACTTGCCTGTAGCATATCGGCAACGTCTTGATTCAGTAGTTCATTAGCGGCATTCATAGCGGTTTCTCCTGCTGTAGCCGGCCATAATAGAAGTCTGGGGCGTGCTTATCTACCCCCTGGCGATAATAGTCAATATATCATCGCCAAATACGAGCCAATCCTCGGTAAAGCTGATGGAGTCAGCTATATCGTGCTCTACTTCAGTTTTAGCTGCGCAAAATACACTCGGCAATAGTTAACATATTGTGAGGTAACAGGAATCGATCTAGCTACCAACTATCCCCTAATTGGTAGACAATCTAAATCAAAAATAGATGAAGAGTAAAAAGTGGCCATTACATTAAATAACGACTCCATCCAGCACAACGGCAACCGATTTGCACGGTTACTGGACACTGCTGAAGTCCCAGTCAGGGCCGTAGTTTCGGTACTGTTGCCCAATGGTCGAGAATATCTCGACTGCCTGCGGGGAACGACCTGGTCGGGACGAACCTTTACGCCGATCAATTGGCATTTAAAAAATCCCGATATCGCCTATATCGTTGAAAACTCGGAAGCTCGCGCGCTGGTGGCCCATGCCAATTTCTCTGAGGTCGCTCAGGAAATTGCTCATTTCATCCCCGAAAGCGCCCGATTTGCCGTCGGTGGTGATATACCGGGTTTTCGTCGTTATGAGGAAATGAATGATTTCTCGGCCGACGATCTGGCGCGGCCGCTGGCCGGTGCTTTTATGCCCTATACCTCTGGCACCACAGGCAAACCCAAGGGTGTAAAACCCGCCGCGCCCGTTGACGGACCGCCGCCCAGTTATGCCAGCACTATGGCCATGCAGTTACTGTCGGCCTATATCGGCGATAACGCGCAACAACCGCATCTGGTAGCCGCCCCGCTATACCACGCAGCCCCCACCGCCTATGGCGACGGTTCTGCTCTATTGGGCGCCGACCTGGTCATTATGGAACAATGGGACCCGGAGGAATTTTTACGTTTGGTCGAGGCTGAAAAAATTTGCTCTACCTTTTTAGTACCTACCCACTTTGTCAGACTGTTGCAATTGCCCGAGGCCGTACGTCACAAATATGACCTGAGCTCATTGAAATTGGTCTGCCACGGTGCCGCCCCCACATCCACAGACGTTAAGCGACGAATGATAGACTGGTTTGGCCCGGTTTTATTTGAATTCTATGGTGGCAGCGAAGGCGGTGGTATCAGCATCAGCTCGCAGGAATGGCTGCAACATCCGGGTTCGGTAGGCAAACCGCGGCCGGATCAGGCTATCTACATCCTTGATGATGAAGGCAACGAAGTGGCAACCGGCGAGCCCGGCAATATCTATTTTAAGGCGCCCGACAATCGTTTCGAATACAAGGACGACCCGGCTAAAACGGCGTCGGTTTACCGTGGCGATAAGTATACTCTGGGCGATATTGGCTATGTCGACGAAGACGCTTACCTCTATCTGTGTGACCGCAAAGCCGATACGATTATCTCTGGCGGGGTCAATATTTACCCCGCCGAAATAGAAGGTGTGTTATTGCAGCATGGCGCGGTGAAAGACTGCTGCGTGGTGGGTATTCATGATGAGGAATGGGGCGAAAGTGTGCTGGGTGCCATTCAACTGCTGGAGGGGATAAGTATTAACGACAGTCTTCGCGATGACATTAAACAGCATTGCCTGCAGCATTTGGCTAAATACCAGGTACCTCGCGAGTTAGTATTTGAAGAAAACCTGCCTCGCACCGAGACAGGTAAAATTATGCGCCGTGAAATTCGTGACAAATATCGAACGCAATACAGTCAATAAGTGCTGCGCAAATAAATTTAGGAGTTTAGATGACAAGCTGCATGGTCAATATAGAAGCCGGAGTCGCTACGGTCACGCTTAATAGACCCGAAGCCTACAATACTCTGGATGTGGAACTGCTGGATAGACTGCCCGGTTTATTAAGCCAGCTGGCAGATGACAGCGATGTGCGCTGTGTTGTGATTACCGGGGCTGGCGATAAAGCTTTTTGTGCCGGTGGCGATATTAGCGGCCTGGCTAGCGGCGAAGGCATTGAGGAGTCGCAAGCGCTGACCCAAAAGCTTGAGGCGTGGGCGCAAAGCGCGCGCATCTTACATGAAATGCCCAAACCCACTATTGCAGCAGTCAATGGCGCATGTGCTGGTGCGGGTATGGCGCTGGCGCTGGCTTGCGATTTGCGTGTAGGCAGTGAAAACGCACATTTCACTACCGCCTTCATCAATGTAGCCATGTCCGGTGATTTCGGCGGCAGCTATTTTTTGACCCATTTGGTAGGCACTGCCAAAGCGCGTGAGCTGTACTTCTTGAGCGAGCGACTTAGTGCCGTGCAGGCTCTTAAGCTGAATCTTCTCAATTGGCTGGTACCGCACAGTGAATTGGAGACAAAAACGAAACAGATTACCGACCGCATTGTGGCAATGCCCAATCTAAGCTATAGAAACATGAAACAGAATTTAAACGCCGCTATCAATCAAGACCTTGGCAGCGTGATTAAACTGGAATCAAAAAACATGATGGAGACTGCCATGAGCAAAGAAACCCAAGCCGCCGCCATAGCGTTCTTTAATAGATAGGCCTCATTGCCCATGTCTGAACTGGAAGATTTTCGTCAACAAACCCGCGACTGGCTAGAGCAACACTGCCCCGCCCAGATGCGTACCCCGGCGACGCAAAAGGATTATTTTTTTGGCGGAAGAAAGACACAGTTTAATTCCGATACACAGCGCGTCTGGTTCGAATTGATGCGCGAGCGTGGCTGGCTGGCGCCCAGTTGGCCGCGTGAATATGGCGGTGGTGGCCTATCTCAGGCTGAAGCTGAAATTCTCAGCCAGGAAATGGACAGTCTAAACTGCCGATTACCCTTAGTCGGCATGGGTTTATGGATGATTGGCCCGGTTATTCTGGAGTTTGGCAGCGACGGCCAGAAACTGGAACACCTTTCAGCTATCGCCAAGGGCGAAATATTCTGGTGCCAGGGCTATAGCGAACCCGGTGCAGGCTCTGATCTCGCTAGCCTGAACTGCAAGGCCGAAGTCGATGGTGACTACCTAACCATTAATGGCAGCAAAATATGGAGTTCTATGGCTGACAAAGCAGACTGGATGTTCTGCCTGGTCAGAACCAGTCATTCAGGCGCCAAGCAGCATGGCATAACCTTTGTATTGGTCGATCTGGCCAGTGACGGTATTAGCGTCGAACCCATACAGTTAATTAATGGCGGCAGCGATTTTTGCCAGACATTTTTTGACGATGTCAAAGTCCCGCTTAGCCATGTGTTGGGGGAAGTCGATGAAGGCTGGACTGTTGCCAAGCGTCTATTGGTTTTTGAGCGGCTTGCCATGGGAAACATCGAGAAAAGTTTTGCATCGCCCAAACCTGAGCCTGCGGCTTTGGCCAAAAAATATCTCGCATTTAACAACGGAAAAATAGCCGACCCGGAGTTGCGCCAACGCATCGTTGAAAATCAAATGCGCGCCAGAGCAGTAGAGCTGAGCACCCAGCGCGTACAGGAAGAGTTTATTGCGGGGTTACCTTCTGCCGGCCAGACCATGACCATTTTAAAATACGCTACAACAGAAGAAGAAAAACGCAAGTTGCAACTGATGATCGATATGATGGGAAGCCTGGGCCTGGGCTGGGAAGGCGACCAATTTAATGACATCGAGAAACAGGCAGTGCGAGACTGGCTACTCGGTTACGGCTTAACCATCGCCGGTGGTACCAGTGAGATCCAATTGAATATCATTGCCAAACGCGCGCTGGGTCTGCCCGAGTAGAGATTCAAGCTTGTTAGGGGACGAAGCCCGCAGACCGATCTATTTCTGCATCTATTTCGTCTTGCTCAATGTCTGGTTCTTGTTCTTGTTCCAGCTCTGGCTTCTGCTCCGCATCCTTCACCTCCGTATCGGTGGTCACAGACAACTCGCTGAGGTAATGCATGGCCTTGACCAATTGACGAAGCATTTTACGAATACGGCTATTCTGGTCCAGAATATCAATCATCGCGGGTATGGGAATACGTAAGGCCACCCCGGCCGCTAACAGTGCCTCCTTCACATCTTCATAGACTTGCTGCATACGATCCAGTTCAAGATCACATTCTGCGTAAGAGAAACTCGAATCTGCTGGATCAGCCATTTCCATCAGTTTGACCGCCCGTACATAAAAAAATGTCATGGGTTCCATTAATGCGCGATCCTCAATATCTTCGATATCGCTCTGTGCCTTCGCAATCAGCAAGGCGTGATCTCCGCTGGCCAACAAATGCTGCTCGGCACGTAAAACCAGGGCTAGTTGTGCAGATACCTCTTTGCTGAGCAAACTCCTTTCAAGTCTGGAGATAAACTTGGACACCGCGCCAGATAATTTATGTACAACCACGTGATCGCTGGCTAATTGCTTGCCGTGTATCAATTCAGTATTCAAGGCCTCCAGGCCCATTCGTCTGACAATGGTTGTTACGCGAGCCAATTCCAGAGCCAGCGCATTGATCGCCAACGGGGGTGATACGGCTACCGTCTTATCCAAATATCTGGGTCGCCCTTCAACCTCCTCCTGAGTAACAAAACGCTTTTCCAGAAAACTGGCTAAACGGCTATTAAGTGGGAATATTAACAATACACCGGAGATATTAAAAAAGGTATGAAACAGAGCCAGAGTGACCACGGGTATAGCCTCCAGACCGAGCAGCTGTTCAGTCTTTTGGACTATCCAGAACAATACTGGCAGGGCCAGCAAGGCAATCACTGCAGTTCCAACATTGAAAATAATATGTGCGCATGCCACTCGTTTGGCATTTGCGGTTGCACCGATAACCGCTATACCAGCTGTAGAGGTAGTACCCACGTTGGCGCCAATAATCATCGCAGCAGCAGCGTTAAGACCCAGAACACCACCTGCGGCTGCAGTAAAAATTATAGCAATCGCGGCGCTCGATGACTGGGTCAGCACGGTCATCAGAAAACCTATGCCCACATAGATCAATACGCTCCATATACCTGCCTCAGAGTAGCCGTTTAAATCGATAGTGAGCAAAAGACCATCGAAGGCATCCTTGAGCACATCGATGCCAATAAAAAACAGTCCAAAACCTACCAGGGTCAGCCCAAAGGGTGCTCGTTTGCTTTCCCCACCGGTAAGACGCAGCAACATGCCAATACCGATAAGAGGCAGGGCAAATGCGTCTACGTCTATACCAAAACCGACTACGGCGACCAACCAGCCCGTCATAGTGGTGCCGATATTCGAGCCGTACACAATACCGAGTGCCTGCCGCATGGAGATAAGGCCGGCGTTAACAAAACCAATAGTAGCCACCGTCACCGCACTGGATGACTGCACAATGCCGGTAATAGCAATACCGGTGAAAATTCCGCGCAACGGGGATCGTGTCCACTTGGATAAGAGCTGACGTAAAGCGGGGCCAGCGGCTGGTTTGAGTCCATCGGTAATCATACTGACTGCCAGCATGAAGAGACCCAAGCCTCCAGCCAGCATGCCAATGGTCACCAGTGTTTGTTGCATGTCCTAGTTCCAGTAAATTTCACGTTAGTCGTAGTGTAAATCTATAGCTGTTGTATATGCACATCCCGCTGAGGAAAGGGAATGCTTATATTCTCCTCATCAAAGCGTTGTTTGACTGAGCGAGTCACGTCCCAGTATACATCCCAATAGTCTTCCGTTTGAACCCAGGGCCTAACAACAAAATCAACGGAAGATTCGTTTAGCGTATGCAGCTTCACCATTGGCTCCGGTGTTTTGAGAACTGATTTGTGAGACTCAAGTATTTCTGTCAATACTTTTTCAGCCAGAGGAATATCATCGCCATAACCAATACTAAACACGAGATCTACGCGACGCTGTCTTTGCGAGGTCACATTGCGAATAACATCACCCCAAATTTTGGAATTGGGAACCACAAGGCTTTGATTATCTAGCGTCAGAATAGTTGTGGATACTAAACTCAATTTAGATACAAAGCCTGATACACCTGCCGCCTCTACCAAGTCGCCCTCATCAAAGGGGTGATAGATCAATATCATAAGACCTGAGGCAAAGTTTGACAGGGTATCTTGTAATGCAAAACCTACCACAAGACCGACCATACCTAAACCGGCTAATAGCGGGGTTACCTGGATGCCCAGTTGAGACAGCGCAACTAATATACCAACCACCATCACTATTTTAGAGGTAATTGATATAAAAAACTCCCTTAATAACCCTGACAACTGGAGATTCGACTTTAATAATGCCGAGCCGACGAGCCGCCCCGAAATGGCGGCCAAGGCACGGAAAAGCATTATGAGCAAGACAAATAGAATTAATTTCCATACCAGGTCAATACCGTTATCCATTAACCATTGCTCAATGGCGTCTGATATTCTCGAGACCAGATCAAAGGCGACTTCGGTGTCAAATATTTCCCCGGAAACTTGTCCGGTCGCCAATATTAATATGTGTTGAAAGCTCGCTGTCTCCAGATCACGGAGATCCATTAGTGCAATGCGTCGGGACAGACTCTCGGAGGCATTAAACTTCGAATGCTCAAGAATTTTTTCCCTGGATGTTAGTTCGACTTTAGCGTCTTCAGGCGCATAACTTAGCAAGTCTGCCACCTCATCGAGAGCCGTAATTATTAGTTCCAATTGGCCCGCAGCCTGAATGGTGTAGGTATTGAGGAGTTGGTCCAAATACACTAAATCAGTTTTGGATTCTCCTCCCAATGCATCTAAATGCATTGCGTTGTAATACAGCGCTTCAATATGCTCGTCTAGTAACATGATCCCCTTTTGGATTTGCTGATCACCAGTCATTATATTTATAGTAGTATTGGCTTTTAGACGAGTTTTCTTGGCTTTGGCGATGAAGTTTTCAATCAATACGATCTCTTCTTTAATTACCCCTGATTGTATTTGGAGTAGCTCCAGGACTTTTTTGGTGAGAGTTACTTTTTCAGGTAACGGTACTTCGTTAGCAGTAACATCCGTGACCAGCAGGTCTAAAGTTTCACGCAAGCGCTTTTCGCGATCTAAATATTGCATGACGAATAATATGCGATCTTCGTCAGATGCATTGTCAGATTTGTTTTTATAGTAGGTGATTTCTTTTTGCGTGCTTTCGATTTCTTTAAGAAACTGGTCTGATTCATCTTTTGTCAGCGCCAAAGCGGGCGTGGCAATAAGGCAGAAAAACGATAGCCATACCAAGGCGAGTTTAGAACGTTGAAACATTGGCACATCCTCTAAAGTATTTAGGCTCACTATACTGCATAGTGCGATATTAACACTTTATTGAAATATGTCCTCTTTAGCAAAATTCATGAAAAAGATAATAGCTACGGCTTTCACCGAATCATCCTATGCGGAAAAATCCTGTAGCTTGTGATGAAATTTTATCGCCTGTGGTATTTTAGTTTGATACCCCTACAGTGAACTGCCATATTGAACCGCGCACAATCTGTTCTGCTGTTACTGCGTCGACTCTCCAATAGTAGGTACCCGGGTCCAGCGGACCGGGCGGATTTGCTATATTGGCTTCACCTGACCTAAACGCACCCACAAACGCACTATTATCGAGATTTCCAACTTCAATCTGGTAAAGGCTTGTTTCTGAATCAGCCAAATAGACATTGTGCTTTTGTGCCTTGTAAGCTTCGCGCCACATTAGCGATACCTCGGCAGCCACCGGTAATGCATCGGTATCGGTCTGCTCATCTCGGGGTATGGGAAAACTGGCAGTTTTCTCCTTGTATCCTGGAATCCAGTAATAAGGAGCATCCAGCTCATAGGCGCCCAAATCAAGCTTGTCACCCTGTACTGTGCGCTCAAAATAGACCGGAATCGGCGCTTCTCCCGTGTAATCAGCAAAATATTGAGAGTCTGTATCTGGGCTATCTATCAATGCGCCGGTATCGTGTAACAAGCCCGATCTTTTGGGCCTAAAATCATAATTGTGAGGATCATTTAACTGGCTTTCCAACAGTTCTGAATTATCCAGAGCTTCGTTCTCCACCTCAACGCCGTTGAAGTTTTCTCGGCTATCTTTTAATGGGTTTCCGTCGCTATCTTTACCAAGAAAAAGCGCAGAAATGTCTGTGCGTGAACCCCGCTCGCTTGAAATTGAGTCTGAGGCATTATTGGCCGCGATAGAGCGATCGTTGAGATAATGCACATTGGTCTCCACTAGCATTCTCAAGTCGACGTTGCTGTTATTCCATGTGGTGTTGTGAAATACCCGGTGGTCGTCACCCTTTACCATTAGGCCATTGGCATTCCAGACAACGTTATGGTGAATCATGCCAAAACGACCGCCGGAGGTTTCGTTTGTGGTATTAAATGGCGCGTCGAAACGAATACCGTATTTTGCTGAATCATGAGCCCAGTTATAGGAGATGTCGACCGCAAACTGCTGTGCTTTTCGGAGCTGAAAACTGGCACCGTCATTTTGCGCAAAACCGCCCGTAATCAAGTTATTGTAATTAGCGTGCAAGCTACCACCTTCAGGCACAAACATCGTCGATGTGCCAATGATATCCATCGTGTTATTGGTAAAATATGCAGCTTGGCCACTCATTGCGGTAATCATTACCGTGGCATCGGGCGCGATGGTATCTGCGGCCGAATAATCCAGTTGATAAAAGTCGTTATTATCAATAACCGCCCCGCCGCCACTCAAAATAAGTGTCTGTACGTCGGTGTCCCGCACGATGTTGTTGCGGAAAATCAAGCCGCTGTCATCGGGGCGTACTGACTTGGACGACAGAAAAATCAGCTGGTTTCGGCCATAGCCTGTTTCCTCATCACCCCATTCTTTAAGCATACGTCTGGATGCCGCGCTGAAGCGAAATTGAGAGTCTTCAATAGTGATATTATGGCAGGGGTCACAGCGCACCGCCGTTGCAAAGTATTCTATATTTTTTAGTTGGACGTATTCCCAATCGCCGACATCGATGGCATAACCTCGATCACGCAGGTTAATATTTCCAGCGGGAACACCGCTGGATGGAGCCCAAAGATACACATAATGTCGCCCATCAACCTCTTCGTAATACCACTCCCCCGATTGATCCAACAGATCCAGTTTTGCCTCAAGATAGTAGCTAAGCTTTTTGCCTTTATAGCCACCAGGCACGGGCTCATGCGTAAAAACATTACTCCCTGGCGTATGACCAACCGAACGGTCAATACCCGCTTCGGGCTCTGAGGTATTCGCATAATCAAGGAAGTCAGGCATATCATTATAGGCCTTAACCATCCTCGAGTAGCTTATAAAACTCGCGGTGTTTGCCACAATTATCGCGTCGCTGGCATCCAGTGCGTCACCGCGGTAGTTTTTCGCTGTCGCAAGATTATGATATGCAGCATGGCTGTCCACTCCGGATATGGCATTTCGCATAACACCGTTTTTACCAGGCGCATCTTCTCCTTCTGCCCACACGTTGATCGAATACACCGATGATGTGTTGGCTGCTGTTAATGGCAAGAAATTAGCATTGGGCCAGCGCGCGGGCATCATTTGCTGATCATCCAAAAACAGCTGCCACACTGGCCGATCTACTTCGATTTTGTATATATTCTGATAGTGCTGCTGCCAATCCGAGAGCTTAGTTTGCTGCAGAGCGACAGCGCCGGTCAAACGCACATTTTCACACGGGTACGCTGCAATAGTGACTGGATTACCCGCAGCTCCCTTGACTCGCAGATTAGTGACAGAATCCAGATACTCTCCTTCGCGGAGATACAGTGTCAATCCGGGACGGTCAACAAGCTGTGCCTGTGCAAGGCTTTGTAGTGCAAAGGATAGAGTCCTGAACGGCGCGCTTATACTGCCATCGGCCGATGCACTATCCTCACCACTGGCTGCAATATAGACCGCATCTCCTGCAATAGACGATTCATCAACAATACATGCCTGCGGAGACGGAGCAGACACCGACTCTTGCACATCCTTTACAGAAATAGTGATGGCCTTTGTTGCGCTATGATTGTCAGTATCAGATACCCGCAAAATAATTTCGTATACATTATCAAAATTACTGTCCAGCGGGTTTTCATAGTCTTTCACCGCCATAGAAATTACACCGGTAGCGGCATCAACGCCAAATTGGTTTACATCGTCACCGGAAAGCGACCAATCTAAATTGCCTACGGGTGTATCACCACTGGTAGTTGGAACTTCACCCGTATAGCCGGTATTTTCATCAACTGTTACGTTGCCTACACCACTGATCGTGAAAATAGTCGAATCCGATTGCTCTGACCCGGAACCGGAACCGTTGCTGCTGGTGGTCGAGCCACCTCCACCACCGCCGCAACCAACAAGTGAAAAGCACAACAGAGTCGAAACTATCAATTTGGCGGTGTTCATTCAGCGTATTACCTTATTCAAAACGATAAAATTCAGGCCGCAGAAATCCTTCTGCCCGATTAACGGGCGAATTTCTACGGTTTGCTCAGGGCAATTATTTGGCGTTGCTAAGTTTCAGTGTCCAGATATGTTCAGAAGGCAATTTACCAGGCACAACAGCAGGTAAGCTGACAGCGACACCTGTTTTAGTTTTACGGTATGCAAGCGGTCCATCGTGACCCAGCATGGTAATTATCGTATCCGCAGCTACTTCGATATCTCGAATTTCCACTTCGTTACTCGCCGGCCATGAAGGCATAAATGCATATACCGTGTGGTCTTTTTGGGTAAAGAATAATTCTTTAACGGCATAACCCGGTTTAGGATCAATAGTTGATTCAAAAACATCGTAGCCACCGTGCCTGCGGTCGCCGAAACTCTCTTCGCCAGAAAATCCGGGATTAATCCCCTCAGACCACTGTGCGTCAACTTTCCACTGACGTGTGCCATAAATCGCTTCACCATTAATGGTCAGCCACTTTCCCATTTCTATTAACCGATCTTCCATAATCACGGGTATACGGCCGTCGGCGGTAGGGCCAATATCCAGAAGAAAATTACCACCACGACTAACGATATCAACCAACATAAAGATCAGCTTTTGCGCCGAGTTGTAATCTTCCAGGGTTTCAATGCGATTAAAACCAAACGAATAGCCGATACCACGATTTTCCTCCCAGGGTTTGGAGCTGTCCTCAAGTCCTGCGCCATACTCCGTCGTGTAATAACCGCCATGGAGCTTCCTGACTTTGCCCCAACGATCATTAAAAACCACGTCATCCTTAACCTCAGATTCATTAATTAGCCAATCCAGAAATTCGAGGCTACGCCACTTTGAGTAGTGCTCAATCCAATCTCCATCGGTGAACAAAATCTGAGGTTTGTACTTGTCTACCAGTTCGTGCAACTGGGGCAGCATAACCTGATCGACGTACGCGTCTTTATCCTGCTCCCAAAGCGGATTAAACCAGTCCCACAGCGAATAGTAGAGCCCCATACGCACATCGGTTTTGTTTACCGCATCTGTCAGCTCACCGACAAGATCACGCTTTGGGCCTACCTCAACACTGTTCCATGGGTAACCAAAACTGGTCGAGGCCTGTTTGCTCGGCCACAGGGTATATCCATCATGATGTTTGCTAGTCAATACGACATATTTGGCACCGGCCTGCTGGAATACATTTGCCCAGTGCTCAGGGTCAAATAGTTCAGCTTTGAATTCAGGAGCAAAATCCTGGTACTTTTTGTCTTTTCCGTAGACAGAATCATGAAATTGATTAGTACTGTCGTGACGCAATTGTTTTTTGGCTTTGACCGGGGAGCCATCCTTGTTATGCCAGTACCATTCTGAATAGGTACCTTTGATGGCGTATGAGGGTACAGAATAAACACCCCAATGAATGAAAATACCGAATTTCGCATCCTGCCACCAGCCAGGCACCGGGCGGCTGTCAATATTGGCCCAATCCTCCACTGCCTGTTGATCTTCAATATATTTCCCGGTTTGCCCTTCAGGCTGCTTTTGTTCGGCAGCCATCGAAACACTGGATAACACCACTAAAAGTAAAATCAAATTTCGCATATTCGCACCATTTCGTTTGTCTCTGTATCACAGGCTTTGCAGAGACCTGGAAAGCCATATTGTCAACAATAAATAATATTTATCTAGCAGGAATTTTATTTATAATATACAATCCTCAATCATAAAGGCAACCAATATTTTGCTTAATATAGATAAACCCCTGTGGTAGAGCACCAAAAGGGTAAATTTAATAAACAGTTAAAAACGCCATAATATGCAGCTATCAGCAGAGTTCGCCCCTCGGGCAAATAAAATTAACGCGATCTCCACGGAGTATTATCGCGTGCCACTAGCCGAGGTATTAGCCGATGCCAAACATGGAGATCATACCCATTTTGAGTTGATTGTGTGCCGCATAAGCTGTCAGGACGGTATGGAAGGTGTTGGCTATACCTATACTGGGGGCAGAGGCGGTCGTGCAATCTACTCCCTTTTAAAAGATGAATTAACCCCCTTCCTGATTGGACAGGATGCCAATCACATCGAACACTTGAATGACCAAATGGCATGGCATCTACATTACATAGGGCGCGGTGGGCTGGTATCTTTTGCAATATCGGCGGTTGACATTGCACTATGGGATATCCGTTGCAAGCGTCTCAATATGCCGCTGTGGCAGGTAGCCGGCGGCGCAAGTAACGTCGTTAACGCCTATGCCGGTGGTATCGATCTAAATTTCTCGACAGAAAAATTACTCAATAACGTACAGGGCTATCTCGATCGCGGTTTTGAAGCAGTAAAGATCAAAGTTGGACAAACATCGCTGCATACCGATGTCGAAAGAATCGCGGCGGTGCGAGAGCTTATCGGTGACAAACGCCTATTTATGGTCGATGCCAATTATTCTATGTCGGTAGAACAAGCCATTGCCGCCGGTAGAGCATTTGAACCCTACAATTTGACCTGGTTTGAAGAGCCCACCATTCCGGACGACTATCTTGGTTATGGCGAAATTGCCAATAACATTGATATACCGCTGGCGATGGGGGAAAACTTGCATACTATTTACGAGTTTGAATACGCCATTGCCCAGGCACAGCTCGGCTATCTTCAGCCTGACGCCTCAAATATCGGCGGCATTACCCAATGGCTGAATGTCGCCCAATTGGCCCAAAAAAGTCATCTACCTATCTGTACCCACGGCATGCATGAACTGCACGTGTCGCTGATGGCATCACAAGAACATGCCGGCTGGATGGAAGTACATTCTTTTCCGATCGACCAGTACACAAAGCGGCCGTTGATTTTGGAAAACAGCAAGGCCATTGCGCCTGACACTGCCGGCCATGGGGTTATATTCGATTACGACTTGCTTCATGCGCACGCTATTAAACTCCCGTTTTAACGCTTACAAAAAAGGAAATAATCATGCAAGCGGCTTACTATACCGGCAACAAACAGTTTTGCCTTAGACCCGCCGAAGCGGTCACGCCACAGGATGACGAAGTCTGCCTGGAGGTAGGGTTTGTTGGAGTTTGTGGCACTGACATGCACATTTATCACGGCATCATGGATCAACGTGTGGCACCACCACAGATTATTGGCCATGAGATGTCAGGTACGATTATCAGCATGGGACCGGAGGTACACAATTTCGAGATCGGAGACCGGGTCGTTGTCAGACCACTGGATTATTGTGGCCACTGTCCCGCCTGCGACAACGGGCTCATGCATATCTGTCACAATCTCAAGTTTATGGGTGTCGACTCTGCTGGTGCATTCCAGAACTTCTGGACAGTCAAAGCCCGAACTCTACATAAGCTACCTGATGCGGTTTCTCTCCAACAAGGTGCGCTAATTGAACCTTTGGCTGTTGCCTGCCACGATGTGGCCAGGGCCCGACTTCGACAAGGAGAAAAAGCGGTAGTACTGGGCGGCGGGCCCATCGGCCAGTTAATCGCGCTGGTCGCGCAGGCGATCGGTGCCGAGGTAATGATGTCGGAAATCAACCCGACGAGACAGACATTTTCCGAAAACAATGGGGTATTAACTGTTAATCCCCTTACCGAGGATCTACCCAAGGTCGTCGACGAGTGGACTAATGGTAAAGGTGCCGACGTTATTTTTGAGGTTTCCGGAGTACAAGCTTCGATCGATGTAATGACCTCCATCGCAGCAGTTCGCGCCAGAATCTGCATGGTAGCTATTCACAGTGAAAAACCCACTGTAGACCTGTTCCAATTTTTTTGGAAGGAACTTGAACTGGTCGGCGCTCGGGTATATCAACCTCAGGATTTTGAACAGGCCATTGAGTTGGTAGCAACTCATCAAATCGACCTTGCTCCATTTATAACCTCAATTTCGGCACTGGCAGATATAGAACAAGCATTTTCTGGCATGGATAATTCGCCCCAGGGTATGAAAGCATTAGTGGCCTGCCAGCAGTTGGACGTAGAGCTATGATCATGGAGCAATTCAGCCTGCAAGGTAAGGTAGCGCTGGTCACTGGTTGTAAACGCGGTATAGGCCAGGCTATGGCCGTCGCCCTCGCCGAGGCCGGTGCTGATATTATCGGTGTATCTGCCTCGCTTGAGCTTCAGGGTTCAGCGGTCGAACAACAGGTGCGAGCGTTGGGCCGCTCTTTTAGCGCCTATCAATGCGATTTCAGCGACCGTGCTGCGCTTTACGCATTTATCGAAAAAGTCGATACACAACACAAAAAAATAGACATCCTGGTCAATAATGCCGGTACCATTCTGCGCGCTCCGGCCCATGAACACAGTGACCAATACTGGGATCAGGTTATCGATGTCAATCTTAACGCCCAGTTTATTTTATCCAGAGAAATTGCTAAACCGATGCTTGAGCGCAAGTCTGGAAAAATTATTTTTACCGCATCTCTGCTAAGTTTCCAGGGCGGAGTGACCGTACCTGGCTACGCAGCAAGCAAAGGCGCCATCGGTCAATTGATTATGGCACTGTCCAACGAATGGGCTGGCCAGGGGGTAAACGTCAATGGAATCGCGCCAGGCTACATAGCCACGGACAATACCGAGGCGTTGCGCAATGACCCGCAGCGCGCCGAGTCTATACTAGCCAGAATCCCCAAGGGACGCTGGGGAGAAGCAGATGACTTTAAGGGGCCTGTAGTGTTTTTGGCTTCTCAGGCGTCAGATTACATGAGCGGCAGTATCATGATGGTGGATGGCGGATGGATGGGGAGATAGGCATGCTAAAAATCACCAATGGTTTACAATTTATCAATGGTAAATATCAATCTTCACAATCCAATGAAGTGATACCTGTTTATAATCCCTCGACAGGTGAAGAACTTGGCCATGTCCCACTTGGCTGTACTGCAGACGCGCAGCTCGCGCTGGAAGCTGCACAAGCAGCGCATTCCGGTTGGAGCAAAACACCAGCGCGACAACGGGCAGCCATTCTGCGTAAATTCGCCGCCGCTATACGCGCTGAAACCGACGCATTGGCCGAACTACTAGTGCAGGAACAGGGAAAATTGATAGACGTCGCCCGCGGAGAAGTAGAAGTAACAGCAAGTTTTATCGAGTATGCCTGTGATCATGCATTGATGAGCGAAGGCGACATACTGCCCTCAGATAACGAAAACGAAAAAATCTATATTCGAAAAATATCCAAAGGTGTTGTGGTGGCTATCACCGCGTGGAATTTCCCATTGGCGCTGGCCGGTCGAAAGATTGGACCGGCACTGGTAACGGGCAACACCATGGTATTAAAGCCTACCGAAGAAACGCCACTGAGCACGATGGAACTCGGGCGCTTGGCCAATGCGGCGGGGCTGCCCGCGGGTGTCCTAAACATTGTTAACGGCACGGCATCATCCGTGGGGCAGCATCTATGCGAAAGCCCTATCACCCGGCTGATTACAATGACCGGCAGCACCAGAGCCGGACAAGCCATCTACCGTAGCAGTGCCGAAAATTTGACCTCAGTCATGCTGGAACTGGGCGGTAAAGCGCCATTTATAGTGATGCCGGACGCTGACCTGGATAAGGCTGCGGAAGATGCATGCACTGCTCGCTTCGCCAATTGCGGGCAAATCTGTACCTGCGCTGAGCGTCTTTATGTACATGAAGACGTCTATGAGTCTTTTATGGAGAGGTTTCTCGCCCACGTAGCTGCGATTAAAGTCGGCAATCCGATGGACCCTGCCAGCCAGATGGGCCCCAAAATTAACGGCCTGGAAATTGAACGGCTTGATCGACAAGTCCAGCAAGCCGTGCAACAAGGTGCCACTATAATATGTGGCGGCAGCGTGGCCACGGTTAAAGGATTTGAAGGCGGTGCGTGGTACCAGCCGACGGTTTTAACTAACGTTGGCCACAGCTGGAATATCGCCCAGGCAGAAACTTTTGGCCCCGTTATCCCTGTATTTAAATTTACCGATATAGAGCACGCGATTAACATGGCCAATGACAGCGAATTTGGTTTATCCGCTTATCTCTACAGCAACAGTCTTGATGTCATTGAACGATGTATTAATGAACTTGATGTAGGTGAAGTTTATATCAACCGCGGAATCGGTGAGCAACATCAGGGTTTTCACAATGGCCTTAAAATGAGTGGCTATGGCGGCGAAGACGGTCAATACGGGCTGGATCAATATCGGGAAAAACGCACTGTGTACTTATGCTATAGTAAAAATTAGTTGGAGCTTTGATCTGAAATACCTGTTAGAAAACACCAAAATATTGTGATACAAGGAACAGTCTCATGCCGAATTCATCGGTAATAGTACCCATCCGCGAGCAGATAGCCAATAAAATCAGAGCAGAGATTTTCAACGGTGAGCTCGCAGAAAATACAAAACTTAAAGAACAGATTCTCGCAGAACGTTTCGGTGTTTCTCGCGGTCCCATCCGGGACGTATTCATACAATTAACAAAAGAAGGCCTGCTGGTTTCGAAAAACAACTGTGGCGTGGCGGTAAATAGTGCGTTAACTCCCGCGCTACAGAAGCTGATGATTAAGCTTCGGATTGACGTCGAAACTTTCGCCATGCGAGAATGCAGCAACACTCTGGACGATACAGACTTCGCTCACCTTGAGGATATTCTGTCGGCTTTGGGCAAGGCTTTTGATGACCAAGACTACGCACGAGTAACCCAACTCGATATGCAATTCCACCGTTACCTGGTGCGGAAATCCGGTGGCGATGAGCTCGTCAATATCTGGCAACCTATCATCTTTCGTATGCGTATGAACTACAAGCGTATCTCGGCTGCGAAGGAATGTATTGCGGAACATCGCGCTATTCTCAACGGTCTAAAATCGGGTGACAGCAAGATCGCAATTGCGGCATTAAAAGGAAATATTCGTTAGCCGGAGCCAGCACACCGCCCAGCAGCAGATGACACTCTAGTCACTGTAATCCGATCTCGCTAAACGGAATCGAGTTAAAATCAGGCATTTTTTGGAAAATTATCGAATCTGGCCGCAAGCTGTAATCTCCGTTATCGAAATCCACAAAGCCCGGGTCTTCGTTCGTGACCCAATTACTATCGCTGTGCAAATTTTCTGATTTATCCACCACAGCATCTGGTTTTGATTGGTTTAACATGGAAACCGTAGCGCTATACATGACATTATCAAATACATAGCTGGTGGGCGTATAGAACTCAGCGGGCTGCTTTTTTTCTAACCAACTACGAAAATCAGGGTATTTTGCATAAGCCGTATTTTCAATCTTGCCATCGCCAAACTGATCCATCACCTTATTCCAGTGATCCATCCAGTAAGCGTCCTGGGGGCGTCTACCCTGCCGGTATATTTCTACGCAGTCTATCAACAGGTTATTAAATGTACGATTGGCTCCGCCGCCATTAACGTATACCGCAGGCCTTCCGGTCTGGACACCAACCTGCTGAAAAATATTTCCATAGATGCTGACGCCCCAACTAAAATTGTCGGGATAAACTCCTATAGTAGGAATATCGTGAAAATAGTTGTGACGAATTTCAACTCCGCGAGCCTGAGGATATCTTCCACTGTGAATATACAAGGCCCCACCATCGAAATGGTGGTATTTTGGCAAATCGTATATCTCATTGCGCTCTACAATAACATCGTTGGCATCGCGTATTCGAATCGCAAAATGCGTGCCATCATGTATCTTATTCTGTGTCGCGTGATTGCCAACACCATCGATAAATATGCCCGGCTGTTGTGATTTCACTTCCCAGCCAAAGTCGTGGATATGGCTATTTGCCACCACATTGTTGCCCGGTGAAAGAGTTTTTTTATCGCCTCCATCCAGATGAACGCCAAATGCTCCCGTCCCGTAAATATGGCTGTTGAGCACCCAGTTATTTTGCCCGGAAATGTCGATGCCACCACCGGTAAAATTTGCCACGGTGGTATTCTTTATCATTATGTTCGCACTGTTTTTTATCTCTACACCAAGATATCGTCCAGCTTCGAACTTCAATCCATCGAAAACCAAATGCTGAGTATTCTGAATACTCAACATGGGCTCATCCAGAGTAACAAGCACAATAGGCTTGTGGGCGAAGTCTTCCGGTGGATAGAGATACAACAAGCCCTTTTCCCTATCGATATAATATTCCCCGGGACTATCCAGTTCCTCTGGTATGTTATCAAAATGAAAATGAGGCAGTCGAACAGAATTTCCGCGCCCTATACCGTTTAACTCCGGGTGTGCGAGGGTAATCGATCGTTTATCCACGTCGACTGAAGCAAGGCGGTTATAACTCCACTCCCAGGTTGAACCGAATACGCCATCAACAAAGATATCGTCAATATTTTGCCAATATTTCATCCTGTCGAATGCCACCTGGAAAGAACCGCCTTTGCTGCGCGGGCTAGAGGATGCCCTACCGCCATAATCCAGTACTTTAGTGAAAGTGAGTTCGCCGGGAAACCTCACCTTATCGATTATCTTCTGAACGGTTCTTTCATAACCTTTTAAGGGACGATCAGTCTCCAAAAAATGTCTGTAGACCATATAGGGTGAGTCATCCGTTATATTGGGCCAACGAGCGAGCGACATACGCTGGCTATCTATAATCAAGGACACCGGAGGTATTCTATCTTTGGTGGTCAAACCCCATGCATGACGACTCAATTCCCCGTAGTCTCGTATGCCAAGCGCTAGAAGATCTACAACCTGTATTTTCGCTGCCGCTTCAGGGCTTACCAGACGTCCAATAAACGCTTGATCAGATAGCGGCTTAAATTGTGTAGCCTCGAGTTTTATTCCACCAAAAAAACGTGCGCTTTCACCACTGGCGCTTCGATAGGTTACCGGTGCATTCGCGCTGCCACCATCTACTGCCTGAAACCGAATGGATTGGTTTATCAGGTAGCTGCCCTCGTGGACAGTCACTGTAAACGTATCCTCAGTGCCCTTTTTCTTCAGTCGCCGAATCTTATCCCGCGCCTGCTGCAAACTGGCGAAGGGCCGTAATTCCGTACCGGGATTGCCCTTTTCACCGGACGGAGCAACATGAAGCTCAACTTCCGCTAAAACGGAGATTGATTCCAGTGCAAGTATTAAGAATAATACGATTCGACTACCAAGGCGCATCATCGACTCCGACGGGTTCGCTGTGGAGCGAAGTCCTAATCAGTATTACTGGATGCGATAGCAGACGTTTATCTCTAAAAATGTCCATTGGTTTCAATCTTGTAAATTATCGCAATTTTATTGGGAGCTTCAGAGGGTGAGGTAAGCAAGAGCCCCTGCTCGCCTTTGTGCCACTGTATTTCATCTGGCGAACCGACAACAGACACATCAGTGATTTCTAATCCAGGTAGCAGTGCATCTGCCAAAGACTTAATCAAGATCGGCTTATTACTGCCTGGCCAGCCCATTTGAATGGCATATAGGGTGGATCCGCTGGTAGTAAAACGTATATTCTCGTGGTTATACTCCCCGTCCATTTCTACAAAATGTCCAGACGATTTCAAACGTTTAGGACCTTCCCCATAACTTACAAAAGGTCGGGTGGCATAGATAGCCTCCCCATTTGCCAGTAGCCACTGCCCCACTCCTAATAATGATTCCCGCTGCTCTTGTGGAATTAAGCCATCGGCCGTGGGTGACACGTTTAATAGCAGCTGACCATTTTTACTGACTATATCTATCAGCGTATGCACCAACTCCTTACTGCTTTTTATATCCAGCTCTTCGGTATATGACCAGGACCCAGTCGTGGTCCAGCTTCCCGCACTGATGGTGTCGTCTGTCAGCCAGCTAAAATCCGTTAATTTATCCAAGCGGCCCTTTTCAAAATCTACTACGCCGACCGATTGCGGCATATCTTCCTGTTTGTAGGTGATCATTACCTCTTTATTCCACTTTTGCGCAGCATTAAGGTAATAAGCGGCAAACTGCTGTCTATTAGTCTCGGGGATTTTATCCAGCCAGGAATCGAACCAGATCATATCGGGCTGATACTGATCAATCACCTCTTCCAATTTTCCGTTCCACATTTTCAGCCAGCTCTCGGTTGGCATATTGCCGTAAAGCATCTGTAATTCAGAATTATCGCTGTAGTCAGAATTCACTCGTTGCCAATATTTCTCACGACCATGATAGTGCCACCAGCGTGGGGATTCTGCGGTATCCACCGACCTGCCATTTTTCGCATGATGAAATGTCGTGATAAACTTCATGTCGTGCTTGCGTATAGCCTGCGCCATTTCGCCAACAACGTCACGCATTGGTCCTGTATCCATCGCGTTCCAGGGCGTTAATTCTGAATCCCACATAGCGTAGCCGTCATGATGCTCCGCCACCGGTCCGGCAAATTTAGCACCCGACAGGAAAAACAGATCTGCCCACTCTTGTGCATCAAAATGAGAAGCCACAAACAGTGGAATTAAATCGTGATACTCAAAATTCTGGGGCTTTCCGAATGTCTTGTTGTGAAACTCATGCTCCCTGTAAGTCTGAAAGCCCACTCCCAGGTTATGGTTACGCTTATTCGTATCTTCCACCGGTTTTTTACCACTGGGGTGGCCGTACAGGGTTCGAGGATAATGTTCGTTACCATAAGCTGGCACCGAATAAGGCCCCCAATGGAAATAGATACCAAACTTTGCATCTCTAAACCATTTTGGCGAGGCCTGGTGGGTAGACAGTGACTCCCAGTCGGACTGATACGTTTGTGCAAAGACACCACTACAGCACATGACCGATAGAAAAATAAAAATGGCTTTTCTCATCAAAGTATCCAACCTAATCTACCAACCAAAGTGAAATTCTGTCTCTTCAAAATAGCGCTCTCCTGGATGCAGAATACTGTCAGGTGAGCCGGGAATATTAGGGCCATTGGGGTATTTTGACGTTTCAAAACACATCGCCCTGAATTGACCAAAACTAGCACCGCTTTCGCGTTGCAATGTGTCGGATGTATAAAACCCCGTATAGAACAACATCCCAGGCTCCGTGGTAATCACGCGGAGTGTTCTACCGCTTTGCGGCTCTTCGACAACCGCCACCTCTTGCTTTGTGGCGCGAGGTTTGTCAAATAAGTAATAGTGTTCAAAACCTTGAGGTAATACCTCAAAGGCCTCTCTAATCGGCTTCATATTAGTAAAGTCATCAGCGCCATCAACACGAGTTTGTTCACCACGAGGCACATTGTCGTCGTCTATCAGCAAAAAACTGTTGGAGCTAATAGCCAATCGATGATCTAAAATCGGTGAAGAAAAACCATTCAAGTTAAAATAACTGTGGTTGGTAAGCGACAGCGGTGTGGCTTTATTCGTAGTCGCTATATAGCGAATCAAAATGGCATTATCTCTGGTTAAGCGGTACTGCACTTCTATGCAAATTTCGCCGGGATAACCCTCCTCCCCATCCTCAGACACCAGTGTTAAATTCAAGCCAACTGAATCCTCGTCAGTAACCTCTTGCGCCGCCCAAACCTTTTTATCGAAACCTACTGTGCCACCATGAAGGCTGTTCGCAGCATCATTCTTCGCAAGCTGAAACTCTTGATCACCAAGCGCAAATTGACCTTGCTCGATACGCCCGGCATAGCGTCCGACAATACATCCAAAATACGGCGCATTGCTCCTATATTCCTCGCTAAAATAGCCGTCTAGTGTATCGAAGCCGCACACTACATCGGCTAATTTACCTGTGCTATCGGGCACGTTGACTGAGGTAATGATTGCGCCATAGTTAGTTATTTTTACTACCATCCCTGCATCGTTAGCAAGCACAAACAGATCTACTGGCTGGCCATTAACAACGCCAAAATCGTTTCTTTCAATTTTCATCCTACTTCACCCCAAAATTCAGCCTGGCTCGCGTCCAGCTATAAGGTATTAGCTAACGAAATAACCAGTACACCCATTACCATGCATACCAGACCAGCATACAATGTGTTTTTTGCCTTGGCTGAAGCTTGCCGCCACTCGCCAGTAAGTAGACCGCTGACAATAGCGGTTACCACACAGGCCGTATTAAAGATGGCATAACCAACGGTGTTACCCGCAGCGCCCAGATTGAATGCTGCGTATGCAAATACGGCGGAAGCCGCGTAGTGGAAAAAGGCCATAACAGCGATTAAGGATATATTCTTGCCCAAATCTGGCGTCTTAAAATTTGCCCAACTCTTATTACTGGTTAACTGCCAGGCAAAATACAAGGTCATTACTACGCCACCACTCAGAAAGATTGGGAACATAACTGCTAAGGCCGTTACCCATTCGGGATTGCCCTGCGCGAGACTGGCTTCATGTAAAGGAGGGCGCCCAACCGCATTCGCCAGACTAAAGCCTGTCGCCAAAAGGCCGCCAGATATGGCGATACTGATGCCCTTGGCCATCGAGGTGACTGCACCGCCCGCTTCGCCACTGGCTTGTTCATCGCGCTCACGCAACATACCCGCTCTTCCATTGGCGATAATGCCCGCTAACATAAACAGCAGGCCAATAATAATCGCGGAGAAGGCGGGACCTTCCGGTACGCCGTCAACAAAGAAAGGTAATAACGAACCGACCAAAATAACGGTGCCAATAAACAGGCTAAAACCCAGCGATACACCAATGTGGTGAATGGCTTTGCCCCACATCATCACACCCGTGCCCCACAAAAAACTACTCACCACGATAATCGTCAAGGTCTTTGGCGACAAAGTGGAAAACACCTGAGCAATACCACTCATAATGCCAAATGTGGCTATAAGGGGAACAACAAACATCGTTAATAGGAAAAAAAGGCCCCAGGTATTCTCTTCCGAGAAATTTTTGACATACTTCTGTGGCAACGCGTATAAACCCAGCATCAAGCCGGCTAGTAGCGCAAATCCGACGCCAGTTGTTAAATCACCCATCAATGCACCTATCAGATTATTGTAAGTATTCGAACATTCAGGGGCATAGCGCATCCAATTGAACTATTAAATACGCTGCCCGGCGGCAAGAGAAATACCTCTATTTTGATTTTTTCAGCGTATATTCGTCTTCAGTAAGAAATCCACTCTGGTCCTTATCGCGCTTATCGAAAACCTGAGACATTTTGTCTTCATCTTTCACATGAACGAGAAATTCTTCTTTTGACAGCTGGTCATCCTGATTACTATCCAGTGTTGTAAACACTCGTTGCTCGCCTGCTACGGCGGTTACAGTAAATGCCACTAATGCGATTGCCAATACACTTTTTTTCATAATATTAATCTCTATTGTTATATTTACATGGCCAGTTTTCACCGACCTCCAGTTACGCCTTAACGTTTGCCTGCCTTAAACAAGGATTCTTCGCCAAAGCGGATGTTTTCTCTTTTGTACTTGCGATTTTTAGCGCCGGTTAAATCTGATTCAAAGCGAATAAGATGGGGCCAGGGTTTTTCTTTGGACTGGGAAATATGAGAAAGCCCCCAGGTAATGCCTTTGCCGTCCTTTGTATTTGTGAACGCATCAGGAACATAGGGCCCTGCTGCATCAGGGGGTAGTACAATATTTGCTTTGATCTCAAAGTTTTGGCCATCGGGAGACCATTGAATGGTGTTTTTTTCCGGCCCATTAGCGGTGACCAGCGCTGCCACACCCTCTTTATAGGGCCACAAGACAACCTCATGACCACTATTGAGAACCGGGTTTATGGGTGATTTGACAAACGGCCCTTCAGGATTTTCAGCAATAGCCAAACCGCCCGAGAAATCAGGATAGGATAGTGCTTTATCACCTGCCAGACCCATGGGATGGGCCTTATAATAAAGGTAAATTTGACCGTCGCGAACCAACAAATAGGGGTCATGCACTTTCAGACTGTCAAAAGCACCCTCTTGGCTGATTTTGGATCGATCGATTTTATCACCCTTCCAGACTCCCGGGGTACCAGGCTGCAGAACGGGCTGCCCAAATCGATGCCATGGCCCCTCGGGGCTATCCGCCCAACTCATACCGATAACATTGCGGGTGCGTTGATTGAATGGACTTTGCACCGCCTGATAGTACAAGTAGTACTTTTCTTTCCAGACCAGAATACCGGGGGTAAATACGCTGCGGTCGTCAAACTCGCCTTGCGGCCCCCGACCCACTGCCAGGCCCTGTTCAGTCCAGCTATATGTGTCTGTAGAGCTGGCATAATAGATGGAGGCCAAGTCCCAGGTATTAGCCGGCGTTGTTTCATCGGCCTTTTCGTATCCTACGGGTTTAGGCCCTTGCTCGGTACGCGTGTAATACACATAGTAGGTATCCCCTACCTTGATGATTGGGCTGGGGTCTCTTCGGCTAATACCTTTTTCGTAGCCCAGCCCTTTGGCTGGCTGATAACGAAAGGAAGAGTAAAACTCATTATCTGCCGGGTTTTTTCCGCCCCATGTGTCGTGGTAACGCTGCATCGCGGTACTCAAATTCTGTTCAGCAGAACATACGGAAATCATCGAAAACAATGCTACAAATACAAAAATTGCTTTTGTTGTTCTATTCATACAGTTCTCAATCCAAAACATATTTAGTTAACAATATACAATAGAACTACGTATATTAATACAGTGAATGTATGTTTTTTAAATAGAATAAACCACTTTTCCATACGCAAAGCTTATATACCTCATGCCAAATCAAGGGCTATAGTTAAAGTGATCACCACATAGTTTTGGTACAACGCGGTCAGCCACACCGTATACAGGCATTGTATACAGAGGCTAGTGTCGATAGAGTTTAAGAATCGGATTGTATTGTTAAGAAATGTAATATTGTTAACAAAAAACACTATACAAACCCATTGGAATGCCTTAGGCTGGTTTTGTCCTTTATATTTAATAGTCAACAAAACAACATAAAGCACCATTTAGAGGGAATGTCATGACTGTATTCAAGAAAAGTAAAATCCACATCGCCTGCCGCGCAGCCCTTATGGCCGTTGCCGCTGGCGCCATGTCGCCTCATATCGCGCTAGCCCAAGGTACTTCATCAGAAGACGGCGCGGCCCTTGAGGAAATAGTCGTTACCGGATATAAGGCCTCCATTATCGCAGGGAGAGACGCCAAACGAGCAAACGAAGGTATTACTGACTCTATTTTTTCGGAAGACATCGGTAAATCCACAGATTCGAATATCGCTGAAGCCTTAAGACGGGTGACTGGTATCTCAATTCAGTCTGTTGACGGGGTGGGCTCAACCGTTACCGTTCGCGGTATCGACCCAAATCTCAATTCGATTTCAATGAACGGTGTTGAACTTGGTTCCTCAGGGGACGGCCGAGCCGTCGATTTGAGCGCTTTTTCGGCCGACGTACTGTCTAAAATCGAGGTCTTTAAGACTTCCAGTGCAGACCAGAATGAAGGAAGTCTGGGTGGTGCCGTCAACTTAACGACAGGACGTCCACTGGAACGCAGCTATGCACGTACAACTGCTGAGGTACAATGGCGTAGTACGGATTTTGACGGACACGACGATTATAAATTCAGTTTTTCAACCACTCAAAAATTTCTTGATGATCGTTTAGGCATCGCCGCCAGCTTTGTTCAGGACAATCAGTTTATTCGCAGCGACTATTACGAAACCGGCGATTACCGCATCAGCAAATTCAAAGACCCTGTTAGCCTGCAAACTGGTGAAACTATTGCGGGCGACGTTTGGGGTGTTAACCCGCATTCAGTGTCACAAACAGTCAACTTCAAGGACCGAAAAACCAATACGGCGAACATTGTTCTGCAATGGTTACCCACCGATAATTCTCAGGTCTACCTGGATCTCAGCCATTCCGATTTAAAATACGATTTTGAAAAATACACCTTTCAGTTGAAAAACTTTTATCGCGGCGCGGACAAACCTGTAACTGGCGGAGCTATTATTGACGAAGATAGTGATACCTGGGTTTATAGCAGGGTAGGCAAAGGCACAGGCTTTATGCAATCCCGGTTTCAAGAGGAAGAAAGAACCACCTTTGCCGGCACCTTTGGAGGAAGCCTGAGCCTTGGCGCATGGGACATAGACGCCCGTATAAACTACACCGATACCCAGCAGGATATTCCAGTTTGGCGACAGGTAAATTTCCAGGGGCCCGCAGGAGGTGGTAAAACCCCTCAAACACCCCCCACAGGCTACAGTTGTGGCAGTGAAGTTGATACAACGACAAATACACCGACAAGCGGTGGCACGCAAATTGGCACACCCGGACAATGCAGCATCCTGTTTGGCTCCTGGTTTGATCCGATTAACCACCCTGAAACAGGTCCCATACTGAGTCAAGTCCGAATTAATGGTCGCGAAGTGACGGACAAAGCAACATCTTTCTTTATTGACCTGGACTACGATTTGGATAGCGCTGGCTTTACCAAACTTGAATTTGGAGCCAAATATTCTGACCGCAGTAAAGACCGATATCAGCACGACGTAGGCATTAAAGCAAATGATCTAGTGTCCGGCGCAAATAAAACAACGCTGGCCGATATGAACAGCCCATTTCCCGGCTCGGACCCCTGGTTAGGCGGCGAAGCGGCCCCAGGAGCGGCTACTGAGTGGATAGTTCCTGACTTTGATACTGCATTTGCCCTTCTATTTCCAGACGGCGTGCCACAGGCTGAAGAAAACCCTATCAATACCTGGGACGTAGCAGAAGAGGTTTCATCCTTTTATGCCAAGGCTAATTTCGAATTACTTGATAGCAGATTGAGCGGTAATTTTGGCTTGCGCTACGTCAATACTTCTGTGGAAGCCAACGGTAACTCAGGCTTTACCTGGCGTGACCCATGGCCCAACTACTTCACTTTAACTGAGGACATGTGCGATGAAGTCACTGGTAATGTCTGCTTTACCATTAACCCCTCGCAGGGCAAAAAGGAATATAGCGAAGTACTGCCCAGCCTTAACCTGAACTACTCTCTGCGCGATGACATGATCCTCCGATTTGCAGCGTCAAAAACTATGGCTCGCCCTTCTTTTGATCAGTTGCGGGCCAGCCAAAATGTTAACGTCTCCTCGTTTTCGGAAACGACGGCAAGTGGCGGCAACCCAGATCTGGATCCATTAGTATCGACTAACTTTGATGTATCCTGGGAATGGTACTTTGGCGAGGCCAACTTACTGTCAGCGGCTATATTCTACAAAGACATGAAGGATTTCGTGTTTACCTCCGTCAGTGGACAGGAAATCATCAACCCATACACCGGGGAACCATTGCGCGATGAAAATATCGACCCGATAAATCCGCCAGTAACCCAGGTACTTACCACCTCAGCAGTCAATGGCTCGACCGCCGAGATAAAAGGCCTTGAGCTCGGCTACCAGCAGACCTTTGACATGCTGCCCGGCGCCCTGAGTGGTTTGGGTACTCAGCTCAACTACACCTATGTAGACAGCGAAGCGGACTACGATTCACGTGAGGGAGAAGTTGACCCCTATGACAAATTCCCTCTGACAAACACGTCCAAGCACAGCTACAACGCCACGTTATTTTGGGAAAACACTGCCGTTTCTGCCCGCCTGGCCTACAGCTGGCGCTCTGAGAGACTAGTCAGTCCAGCACGACTGCAGATGTCTACCTGGGCAGATGACTTTGGCACCCTCGATGCATCATTCCAGTGGAAAATCACCGACAAGGTCGCGATTACCGCCAACGCGGTAAACATAATGGACGAAGTACCGCGTACATTCCAGACCGTATCTTTTGTGACAGCGAGTCAGACGGGTGTTGCTGTTGAAGGTAACATATTTGACAACTCCGGTTATGCATCAAGAACCCACAGCCTGAATTACTATGGCCGCACCTACCGAGTTGGGGTCCGGGTCACGTTCTAAAGAGTCTTTATGCACCGCACTCATTGGTAGCGGTGCAACCTCCCCCTCGGCCCCTAATACAGGGGCCTTTTTTTGTTTGATCAATAAATACAGAGACTCGATTGGCTATAAATAGCCAATCGAGTAAGCTCGTTTTATATCGAGGTATTTAAGTATTTGCAGGCTGGGAAGCCATTACCATTTACAGGATGAGGAACCGCGGGACATTACTTTTGAACCATAAATTCCGGCAGCAAGGCTGAACCGTATGTCGCCAGTTCAAAAAACTCGGTCGAAGGAGCTGGAGAAGCAGCCAAGGCGTCCGCCAAAGCCACAAGCGTTGGCGAGTTCCCAATATACTTAAGGCGGCCTGCATTCATATAGAAATCAAGGAACTCGGCGACTGCTACAGCCTTCTCAGCTTCATTGCCTGCGGCTGTATTCCAAATGTCATTGACTACGGCGTCACTCAATCTGACTCGCAGCTGCTCCTGCTCAATAACGTCATTTTCTCTCGTATACCTGTTGTTCCGGCGCACCCCATTGCGAATTAAATTGTGATACACATTAAATGCCGTATATATTTGGGTCTCAGTGACCAAGCCAAGTTCCGGTGCGACCAGTGAGTTACTCGACAAGGCGCCTGTTGGCGCAAAATCAGGTGAATAGAAATTGAAAACCGAGGGTGACATCAGCGCTTCTTGCCCGATATTCATACCACCCATCCGTAATAGCATGGCGCCGTCATCAAAATGGCCCGCGTTCGAATAGTCGAGCGCATAGCCGCCAGCACCTGCACTGCCATTAAGGGAGACAGACGAATATGCCTCATGCAAACGCAGCATGGCGGTCAGTTGCAGCACGGGCTCTTTGAATTTACCAAATTTCGAATTATTCATCAGTGTCGGGTTTCGCGCCTCTTCGTCGAGCAAGATAGCGCGGACGACGGCCGCCATATCACCGGTTGCACCAAACGCGCCGGCAACCCGCTCAATGTAATCGGGACTGGGATTTGATGTGACAAATCGTTGGATCAATCTCTCCGCGACATAAGGGGCCGTACCACTGTGCGCTACCAACGCGTCAATCACTCTATCGAGCTCCTGGTCCGGCGATGTGCCGGCTGGAATCACTACTTGCGCGCCGTTATCTGTGAACAGAACTTTTTCCGACATGTCATGCCTGTCGGAGTAATACTTCATAGGTTCGGTCCAGCGATACTGGTAACCGTTGCCGAAATTATTACCGAGACGAAAATTGTTGTTGTCGACCATTTGGCCAGCCGACACGGTCTTACTAAAACTGAGGCCGGTGAAAACCTGTGCCATCTCCTTGATGACCTCATTATTGTAGGTTTCCAGTGGAAGGTTGTTCGGGCCTAATTTTATCGAGCCATTGGGGTTTCGTGCTACCAGACCGAAACTGAACAGCTGCATTACCTCGCGAGCGTAATTTTCGTCTGGGTAAAAGCCCGCTTCCGGGTCTTCTTTTTCGTTGCGAAGATGACTGAGATAAGTGCCCATGACGGAATGCCGGCTTACCTCTTCGAGCAGGTCCCTATATGTCTGGTCGGCATGACGTGCCAAGGTGTCGTAGTAATCTGCAGTTCCCCGATGCGCATTGCGCACGTCGGAATTCTGCTCGCTGATGACCAAAATCTGACTCAGTGCAAACGCGATACGTTGACGCAGCTGATCTTTTCCGAAAGCCGCCACGGTCCAGAAAGCATCCTTACGAATATTGTGTCCCGGCTCGTCGTCACCAGCATCGTCAAGAAATATGGGCAGCTGGGCATCTACAAGCGGGAGAAATTCCGTCGTTGGCAGCTGAAATTGCGATTCAATCCACTCTGAATAAACGGACATCCGATTGGCGCCGTCTTCAGCGATCTGGCTACGTAAGGCAGTGTAGTCTTCTGGTGTTGCGCCAAAGGTAGCCTGATTCAGGAAACGAACGATATCGTAGTCCACCTCGTCCTTGGTCAGGATAGCCGTTGGTGGTGGAGTGACTGAAGAATCGTAAACAAACACGGCTTTGATTTCCCCTCCCGGGAAATTAGCAGTGTGGATATTAATGAATACTCTGCCGTCGTAGAGTGCGTCTAAGAGCTCCTGCTCCGTGTTAAATGGCGCGCCATTTTCCAGCGACAGCTGCCAGGGGAAGTCGAACACCGGCCCTGAAAACCCAACGTCCTTAAGTATCGGGCCGTTGGTAAGGTGGATATGCTGATCGACTTGCTCACTACCGAGATTAGAGAACGTATAATTCATCAAGCCCGCGTCATTGTCACCTTGGAGAATAAAACTGGCCGTGCCCGATGCGGTAGTCGCGACGCCGTCCTGCGCCACGAAGGAACCCAGAAATACTTTGCGATTGGCATCTGCATTGGTCGCCTCAATGATCAATATTTCTGCCGTAGTGGAGGTTCCAAGTGTGTAGTTTGCCCCAGAGGCAAGAGTGAAGGTAGCGACCTCAGGAATTTCATTGAGTGAGTCTGCAACGGGCCTGACTTCAATAACACGAGAGTTCTGATTGGCAGCAAGTTCCAGTGTAGTACCCTGCACTGCGCCACCATCGCTGTAGTGTAGTTCGAAATCCGAACTTGTCGCCGAGCCTTTGACAGGATCAGAATTGCCGGACAAGGAAAAACTAACAGAGATCGCGTCACTGCCGCCGGTTCTGCTGATCTGATACTTGGCGAATTGGGCAGAGGCTTCTATCGCAGTTGCCTCGTCAGTAACCACTGCCAGACTGACCTCAGAGCTTACGACAACAGGGGGAGGTACAGTTGATCCGTCGCCTCCATCACCACCACCGCCACCACCGCCACCACCGCCACAAGAAATGAGCGTGAGAAGTACAAAATAGAGACTGACGTGCCTAATAATATTCATTGCTGTATCACACTATGATCGATGGCGCTGGTGCACCACCGAAATTCGATAAGGAAGGAAAGATTTGCACAAGCTCTGACTCTGGAACATCCATCCAGCGGGCTATTTCCGCCGCACATTGTGACCCCGAAGTGGTCGGAATCCATCGGCCGCGCCCTGTGTCCAGCCCCTCATCCAGTCGGAAATCCGGATGAACGCCCAGCATTTTTCCGCCAGCAACGGCTCCGCCCATAAACATCATGTGCCCGCCCCAACCGTGATCTGACCCTGCCTCTGCATTGTCACCGTTCGGAGTAAAAGTCCTGCCGAATTCCGAACCGACCATCGTCACTACTGAATCAAAATCGCCTTGTGCTACAAGTGCGTCGCGAAACCCCTTCACAGATGCATCAAGGTCGGCCATCAAGGCCGCGTGACTTCCCAGTATATTCTTATGGGTATCAAAGCCCCCCATTGAGACAAAAAATATGGGGCGATTATTGGTAGTCGAATTTCGGCCAGCGATCATTTTTGCCACTGTTTTGAGACGCCTCTGCGTGGTGGTGTTTGTACCGCCCGCAGCTTGAAAAATAGCGTCATAATCGACACCGGTTGCATCGGCTTCATCAAACGCAGCCCGCACAATAACTTCGGCGGTTCGGGCCGAGTCAAAGACACCGGCATACTTCTGACTAAACAGATCGCTGCCCGATACAGCCGCCAACATTGAAGTATCGACCATAGAACGACGATTGCCGTTATAGGAATTAAGGGCAAGCGCGCCGTCATTACTCAAACCGTATGCACTAATCAAGCTGTCACGTGATACCTGAAAGGCATTGAGACCAGAAAGCGTTATCAACGGCGATACCAGAGCGTCAGTATTGTGACTGGCTAATAGCTCAGCCATTCGCCCTCCCCAACCATAACGAAAAGGATTGCTGGGTTCGCTCTGCAACTGACGCTGCTGGTCAGCATGGGAAAATAATTGTGGTGGCAACGCAACCGTGCCATCGACATAGGCTTCACGCTCAACCGGGGTGATCATGTTGCCGGCGTTACACACCACATTGAGGTCACCGGCGTTAAATAGTTGTGCCAGTTGCGGGCAGTTCGGATGAAAGCCGAAGTCGCTATATGTTGTACCGTCGAATATATCTACAGGCGTAGCCAAAGAGAGCGGGCGCAACTCTTGACTTGGCAGAGCTATAAACCCCCGCCCTTGATCGTAGCGCGCCCGCAGATCCCCCGATATGGGCGCCAGCATATTGTATGAATCGTTACCACCCGACAAGAACAGGAACACCGTGGCCTTGTATCCCGAGGCAGATTGAGCATTAGCCCGACTAGAGTGCAATAAACTGTCAAGGCCCAGGCCCGATAGCGACATGGCTGTCGCTCCGGCGAAGCCCTGGCGAATGAAATCTCTACGGTTAAATTTTTTTGCTGCGGTCATTGTTGCGAGCTCTTAGGCCAATTATTTTTTTATCCGGACTGCTGTCCAGTATAGTTGGATTTAACGCTCGTTATTAGCCCTATTTAGCTCCCGCCGTGATTTACTTCGCCTTTGTGGCCAATAGTCTAATACTCTCGGCATCAGGCTCAGTAACAATCAATTCACCAGCCACTTCAATTTTAAAAGCATGGGCAAATTCACCTTCATATCCTTCTGGAAAATTCAGGTGCAAGCCTTGGTCATCGCGGGTCCATTTCACTTCATCGGCACTATCCAGCAGGCTGATCCGGGTTATTTTATTCTCTGTGGATATGCGGTAGTCCGCTGTGAGCGTATTAACCGTCAGTAGCCGGTTTTCGGGCATCTGCAGTGAAATAGCATAGAGGGTATTATCTTTTTGGGTAAAACGTACATCACTGGCATCTACCTTGCGATGATCCCACTTAACCTTAATTCTATCCTTAACTTTGACCTGCTTGGTCAGTTTCGATGTGCCCTCGCCGTATACTGAGTAACGACGTGTGCTATAAATCGCCTCACCATTGGCGCTCATCCAACGACCAATACCGCGCATTATGTCCTGCTCTTCTTGCGCTATCGAGCCATCGCCTTTTGGGGTCAAAGATAACAGCAGGATACCGCCACGAGAGACGATGTCGACGATACTATCGACTTGATAGCCGGGGCCATCGCGGTAGGTTTTGTTATTAACATAACTCCACGGATAGCCTATAGCACGATCAGACAACCAATAGCCGGGTTGGTACTCGGCCATATCGCGGCCGTTCTCAAAACTTAGCAAGCCGACATCGGTAGGAAAGTTAAAGTCGCCTGCGTGTTTGTTCGCGATTACAACATCCTGATCGCGTTTATCAGCCTCATTGTAGTAATAGGCCATGACGTCCTTCACCGTCTGTTCTGGCGGATGATCGTTTTTCATTGAGGTACGTAAACCATCAAACCAGACAAAATCCGGGTTATAGGTATCAATCACCTCCTTAATTTTTGCCTCCCAATCTACGCTAAATCGCGCTTTAGACGCATCGTCGTCGTCCCAGAAAAAGTCTGCCAGTTGCGGATCAAAAATATCCCACTGATCGGCATCTGCGGGTAGCTCTTCGGGCAGCTGCTTGCGAGCGTAGCCAATAGTCCGGCCATGGTGAAACGTGGCAGCCAGCTTCATGTCGGGATATTTTCCAACGGCTTCAGCAATCTCTCCATAGATATTACGCTTGGGGCCCATGTTCTTGGCGTTCCAACGACTGACTTTTGAATCCCACAGTAAAAAGCCATCGTGGTGCACCAGTGCAATGCCACCAAATTTTGCTCCAGCCCCATGCATCACCGCCACCCACTCATCAGCATTAAATTTGGGAGCAGTAAACATCGGGATAAAATCAGAATAGCCAAAATCCTTCAGCTCACCGTATTTCTCGGTATGGTAGGAATAGGCACCCTTGCGGTCAGCTTCCACACCGTACAGGTTAGTCTCATAATCAGGCCCGCCATGAGCAGGTACCGAATAAATACCCCAGTGGGTATAGACGCCAAATTTGGCATCCTTAATCCATTCGGGAATATCTTTTTTGGATAGTGAATCCCATTCCCCGGTGTAGGACTCTGCGGCTTGAATTGACGAGGCCATGGCAAGCCCGCCCAAGGCGCAAAGCACTGGCAGTAATTTTTTATTCAACATATCTATGTCCCTTCGTGAAATGACTCGAGAGCCTTGAAATCATTGCTCCCAATGAGCACCAATAATTGCTTGAAGATGTGGATAAGCCGCATCGGTTTCCTGGTATTCTTCACGCTGACGACTTAACTCCGCCTTAAGCTCCGCAATCACCTGCTGGTACCTCGGGTCGTCGTAACGGTTATTTAATTCTTCAGGGTCAGTGCGCAAATCGTAGAATTCCCACGCCACAGGAGTCCTGACTTTGGAGGGAACCACCTTGTCCTTACGACTCCAGTTTTTGCCCGCATAGTTCACATCGGAGGATGCGGGTGTCGCATCGTAATGAGCGCCGTAGAAAAATATCAGTTTGTAATCTGTACTGCGGACGCCGAAATGAGACGGCACATCGTGATGAGCCCGATGCATCCAGTAACGGTAGTAAGTCGCCTTTCGCCAATCCTCCAAGGGCTGGTTATCCAGCACGGGAGCAAAGCTGCGGCCCTGCATATAGTCGGGCGTCGCTACACCGGCCATATCGAGTATCAGAGGCGCAAAGTCCGTATTATTGATCAACAGTTCGCTAGTAGCGGGAGCCGTCTGTTTACCCGGATGACGAATAATGAGTGGCATGCGCAGGGATTCTTCATACATCCAGCGCTTATCTATCAGATCGTGCTCACCGAGCATCATGCCCTGGTCGCCGGTATAGAGAATAATCGTATTATCGTACTCGCCAGTGTCCTTTAAGTGATCCAGCAGGCGCTTAAGATTGTCGTCAACACCGCGAACCGTGCGCAAATAACGTTTTATATAGCGTTGATAAGACTCGTGCGTGTATGCCCTGTCGTCCAATTGCTGGTCGACATCCATATGGATACCCATATTTCGTCGCGGGTTACGCTTGGATACTGAAGTGCCTATCTCAGTCACCAGCGAGTCATTTTCACCTTTTGTCGCCACAGAGCCCCACCCCGCCTGATCATAAAGACTTGCGGGTTCCGGAATATTCACATCCGCTAAAAAATCATCGTAGCGCGGCGCGTTTTCAAACATGTCATGGGGTGCTTTGAAATGATGCATCAGGAAAAATGGCCTGGATCTATCACGCTGCGCTAACCAACGCAGAGAAATGTCGGTAATTACATCAGACGAATGACCGACGTACTTCACCTTATTATTCGGCCACGCCTTGTCACTGGCACTGTCTCTGAACACCGGGTCAAAGTACTTGCCCTGGCCTGGTAATACTTTGTAATAATCAAAGGCGGCGGGCTCATCATGCAAATGCCACTTACCGATCATCGCTGTTTCATAACCCGCCTCGGCCATCAGGCGTGGAAGATGTTGCTGCGCAACGGGTATATTGCCATCCAGATCCAATACTCCGTTGGTTTGGCTGTACTGACCGGTGATAATTGTGGCGCGACTGGGCGTGCAAATGGAATTGGTGACAAACACCTTATTAAAACGCGTGCCTTCTCTGGCCAAAATATCCAGATTAGGCGTCGGATCGAGTTCGGCCAAGCGACTACCGTAAGCACCGATAGCCTGAGGGGTATGATCATCCGACATGATAAAAAGAATATTAGGCTTGCTGTTTAGGTCTGCAGCAAACCCCGCTGGCAGAATAAGTAAACCTATCAAAACCGTTAAAACATGATAACTACGAGCGAAAACCATAGAACAAATCCTTAGGTGATATTTGACCTCTGTGCGCCGTAAAAAGGATCACATGCCAAGCCATTGATAGTATATTATATATAATGTACAATACGTGCAAGAAAAAGATAAGCTGTTTTTACCACCAATGTGTGTAGCGTAGATATTAGTGCTTGCCAAATCACATGGGCCAATTAAATTCAACCGAAACTGAACCTGTAATTATTTTTCATATCGGTATTTATGCACTTTGGAGTACATGCTAGAATCCTTGACTATAAATTTTATATATAACGGCCAGTAAACATAGTGAGCCAATAAGGTGCCACTATTACAGGAAAAACAATGAGCAAGCTAAGCTATCTGGTTCAAAAAGCGACAAACGAAACACTGGATATTATTGTTAATAACTATCCGGGCACCAAGCTACTACCTAATGACTTGTCGTTGTCCAAGTCTCTCGGTGTGAGCCGAACTACGGTACGTAATGTGCTTGACCAACTTCAAAGCGTCGATATTATTGAAAAAGCCGGCACCGCAAAAAAGATACTGCGCAAACCTCGAAAAACCGACTATTTTGACCTTCGCAACGAACCCTCTTCCAAGGAAGAGTTGATCGAAACTTTTTTCCTGGACCTGATCAATACCGGCAAACTACTACCCGGGGATATGTTTTCTGAACTGGATCTGGCCAAGCGGTCAGGCTGCAACACCATTACCGTACGCGAATTTCTCATTAAATTTTCACGCATTGGTCTAATCAAAAAAAATCCGCGCGCTCAATGGCAAATGGTCGAGTTCGATGAAAAGTTTGCCCGCGAGTTAGTCGATTTTCGCCGTATACTGGAAATGAGCTCACTGTCGAAATTACTTGAAAAGACCGACGATGACCCTGTCTGGGATGAACTTCAGCAACTGCTAACCGACCACCGCGAGCTTTTGCGTAATCCAGAGCGTTTTCAAGATCTACCTCACCTTGACCGCCGCCTGCATCTGGCTATTCAGAGCAGTGCTGATAATCGATTTATTCGCCAGTTTTTCGACATCGTATCGTTTGTTTGTCACTACCATTACCAATGGCAAAAAGGCGATGAGCAAGAACGCAACATGGTGGCCGTAGAGGAACATATCGACCTTATCACCAAGCTTTTAGCCAAGGATATCCGTGGCTCTATTATGAGCTTGGAAAACCATCTCAATACCAGCCGTAAAACTCTGATGCGTTCGGCTCACGGCTTATTGGAATAAGCGCAAAATAATATCCGAACGGGCTTAGGCTTTAACTTGCGTAGAAGTATACCGGGGCTCAGGGTGAAGCCTGCGCTCAAGCATCAGGTAGAGTGAAGGCAATACCAACAAACAGACGACAGTGGTAATAAGAATCCCAAAACCCAGAGACACCGCCATAGGCACAATAAACTGCGCCTGTCGTGATGTTTCGAATACCATTGGCGCCAGACCACCAAAAGTCGTTAAAGTGGTGAGGATGATCGGTCTAAATCGTCGCTCTCCGGCTTTGAGAATAGCTTCTTCAATTCTGTCACCTGCTTGGCGCCGTTTATTGGCATACTCAACCAGAATCAGACTGTCGTTGACTACCACGCCCGCCAGGGCCAGCATGCCCATCAGGCTAACCACGCTTAGACCAAAACCCAGCACCATATGCCCCACTATCGCACCTACGGCGCCAAACGGGATTACCGCCATAATTAACAGCGGTTGGCTGTAGCTATGAAATGCAATCGCAAGAAGACAATAGATGGCACCCAATGCAAACGCAGCGCCGATTTGCAGACTGCTAATGCTTTCCTTTATCTGTCGCTGCTGGCCACCATAACCCACTTTTAAAGCCGGATATTTAGCGAGCAAATCGGGTACCAGATGCTCGCTCAGCAAGGCACCTACCGCAGGCACGGCCTCTTCTGGCAATACCTCTACGCCGAGGCTTTCTATTCGGTCACCGTCCAGGCGGATTATGCGGGAAGCAGAGAAAGTCGTCTCAATTTCCGCCACCTCATACAAAGGAGAATAGCCACCGTTGCCGGTACGAATAAGCATGTTCTCTACATCGGAGATCGCCTGCCGCTCACTCAAGGGCAGCCGGACTAATACCGTGACTTGATTTTTGCCGCGATGCTGGCGCAGGGCTCGCGCGCCGTATAATGCAGTTCTTAGCTGCTTTGATAGATCGGCTGCATCCAGGCCTAGACTGCGTCCGTTTTCGTTGAGCTTCAGCTTCCACTGCGGTTTTCCATTGGTCATAGTACTTACCGCACCCACAACGCCATCTATTCGGGAGGCGAAACTTTGCGCTTCAGCTATCGCCTCCGCCAATACTTCGGGATCTGCATGCCTGAATTCCAGCGTTATCGACGCGTCCGCCAGTGCGCTGGAACCGCGCCGCGCGCTAGAAAACCGAAACTTGCCTAACTCTCTAAAAGTTTGGGTTTTCTCTCGCCACAGCTCTTTGACCTCGGCCGTACTAATCTCTCGTTCTTCACTGGGAGCCAGCAGCAAGGCGACTTCTAGATTAGTTTCAAATATTTCACTGCGAATACTGACTATTTCATTATCCAGTTTATTTTCCAGCTGTACTTCTCTGGCGCTAGCTTCCACCCTGTCACGAATCGACAGTACCTTGGCTAGCGGGACATCTTCGGGCAGCTCTATACTGGCTTTCACCCAACGACCTTCCATTTTGGGCATTAGGCTAAATCCCATTTTTCCACTGTAGGCATAGCTAATAACCAACATAAAGACACATAAGGCAAGAACGGCTGTGAGCTCCGGCCAGGCCAAACTACGCCGCAGCAACGGACGATAAGTATTATGTATAAAAGCCTGGAAGCGCCGGTCGAAACGGCCCTGAACTCTATCCATCCACTTGCCGAATCGAGTACCAGGCTCCTCTTTCAATCGCGCCAGGTGCGAAGGTAATATGAAAAGTGCTTCGACCCATGACACAATAAAACAGAGCACTACCACAATGGGAATGGCACCAAACAGAAGTTTCATATAGCCCGTTAACAACAGCAACGGCAGAAAAGCCACTATATTGGTCAGTATCGCAATGGTTAGGGGCATGGCCACTTCGCGGGCGCCCAGTAGCGCCGCTTGCTCAAAAGGCTGACCATCTTGCATATGGGAATATATGTTTTCCCCCGCAATAATCGCATCATCGACAACAATACCAATAGCAATAATAAAGCCGAACATCGACACCATATTGATAGATACGTCAAACAGTGGCAGGAAGAGTATCGCTCCCAGGAACGCACTGGGTATGCCTGCCACTACCCAAAACGCCAAGCGATGCTCTAGAAACAGGCTCATCAAAACCAATACAAGTAACAGGCCATAAAATGCATTTTTTAGCAATAAACCCAGCCGCTTAGAGTAATTTTTGGCATCATCGTCAACCACGGTCATACCCGCAGCGGGAGGCAATATGTTTTCTAGATCTGGCCACATGTCGGTGACCGCATTGGCAATATCTTTTGGGGTCTGATTACCGGTTCGGTAGATTCTCAGGGTAACAGCCGGTTGACCATCAAAGGTAATCAGTTCGCGGTCGTCCGCAAAGCCGTCACTTACCGTGGCGATATCTGCAAGTTGTAAACGATCGCCTTCACCGCTCGATACTATCGGAATTGTGGCAAATTCATCGGCCCAGTTTCTGCGCTCATCAACTTTGACCAGAATATCGCCCTGACTGGATTTGATGCTTCCTGCAGACTGTTCCACTGCACTTTTTTTCAGGCGTTGTGCCACTCCGTCAAGATCCAGGTTATAGCGTTGCAGAGTGGCAGAGGAAATTTCGACATGCAGTTCTTCTTTCGGCAGGCCTCTGAGTACAACCTGGGTAATATCGGGTGACTGTAGCAAGCGATCTTGCAACTGTTCCGCCAACCGTTTTACCGCAAGTCGATCCAGGTCCGCGTGTACAGCAATTTCCATTACGTCGATCACCCGGTTCGCCAAACCGATATAGGGTTTCTCGATACCCTGCGGGAAGCTGGTAATTCGATCCACCGCTTGCTGGATATCCTGATAGATCTTTTGGCCTTTGCCGCCTGCCGCCAGCTCGACACTGATTTTGGCGCGGCCCGTAGTTATTTTCGTTTTAACACTGCGAACACCATCCAGCCCGTCAAGCGCGGATTCAATGGGAACGGCAACCGCGCTTTCCAATTCGTCGGGGGAGGCACCGGGGTATTGCACAACAACCTGAACTATATCGAGTGTGGTTTCAGGTAAATATTCCTTGCGGATGACTACCGACATCACCAGCCCGCCAATAATCAGTACCAGCATTAGCAGATTAGGCGCAATCCCGTGGCGGGTCATCCAACTGATGGGGTTCAAGATCTTTCACCCTTGGATTTTCGCTTGCTCTTACTCTGTTGCCGAGGCTTAACTTCCATTCCTTGGGTTGCAATGTCCATTTTTTCAGCCAGGGCGCGATCTCCAGGCTGAAAGTCGCCTTCAACATAAAATCTCTTGCGTCCTTTAAACAGTAACTTTACCTCACGTTTATAGAGAAGATTATTGCTGTCGACTACCCACACAAACTGTTGCGGCATTAACCATGCCGGCTCTATCATCCAACTATTGGCAAGCAATTGACCTGGCAGATCAACTGTCAGGAAATCATTAACAAATACCCGCGGTTGGCTGCTATCGATAAGCGATAAAGGATCCTCGATAGTCAGTAATATCTTGGCCTGCCGGTCACGGCTGTCCATATCGGGCAGAACCGAAAAGACTCTGGCCTGACGCTGAACACCACTCGGCCACACACCTTCATGGCGAATGATAACCTCAGTCTCCGTATCCAGTTGTGACAGAAACGCACGAGGTACTTTTACTTCAAGCCAGAAGGTATCGGTATTCACCAGCTCAAAAAGTCCGCTGCTCAAATTCACTTTACTACCCCGCCCCACCAGACGCGAAGTAATGACACCACGGAAAGGTGCTTTGATGATAGCCCGCTCCAGATTCAGTTGTGCTTTATCGAGATTGGCCTGAGCGGCGGCCACCCGGGCCTTCGCCGTGGCTACCTGGGGTTCCTTCAATACAAGGGCGGTATTCAATTTGTCGGTCGCTTGAATGCTGTCTTTCACTAACTCATATTCCTGGCGGGCCAATTCTTGATTGGCCTGCTCCAGTTCAAGATTGGCCTGAGCCTGAACCAGTTGCGCCTGCTGTCCCAGCAGTTGCAATTGAAGCTCGCGCTGATCCAACTTTACTAACCAGTCACCTGCCTCTACCAATTGCCCGGGATTCGCTTTAGGTCCAAGCTCGGAAATAATACCGCTGACCTCAGCCACAACCTTGACCTGTTCTGCTGGCGACACTTCGCCCGAAGCCTGCCATATAGGTAGATAGTCACCCTTTTTGATCGGTCTCACATTGACGATACGTAAAGTCTGCCCTTCGTGATTACGGGCACGAGGTTTATCGAGGCTGTCGCTAGTTAAAATCCACCACGAAAGCGGAACCACCATTACCAGCAATAATATAGGCAAAGATTTTCTATAACGCTGGTAGAACTCTCTTATCATTCCTTACATACTCCGCCGTGATACAATGTCAGTATCCTTACCTGGTGTAATAAACTCGCCATGACTTAAAGACCTATACAGGGCTATTCGCAACTCGACTAGTAACAATTGAGCATCAACGTATTGGCGCTCGAGAAACAGAGTGGTCTCTTGGCTACGCAACAAGCGTAAATAATCTTCACTGCCTACCAAATAAGACAAGCGCGAAACACCTTCCGTTTTACGTGCTAACTGAAGTTGAGTTTCGATGCTCTCGACAACCTCAACCTGATACTTATTACGGGTTAGTGCATCCTCTACTTCCATAATGGCATCGAACCAGCTTTGCCGGTAATCGGAGAGTGCCGCCGACCGCAAGGCCTCGCGCTGATCGACAACCGCGCGTCGCTGCCCCGCATCAAAGATTGGCATTACCAGACCTGCTGCTATTTCGGTAATCCACGCGTCAAATAACTCACTGCTGCCAGCCCGCACCGAATCGGCGCTGGCACGCAGGGTAATCCGCGGTAAGCGGTCAGCCACTGCCGTGGCAAGTGACGCATCGGCCGATCGCAATGAAGCGTAGGCGCGCTGTATATCGGGACGTTCTATTAAGGCATTTACCACAAGACCCGTATCAGGCAGAGCCTGTAACTGCGGAAGCGTACCGTTAGGGCTTGCCGGAATGCGATCAACCGATACCCCAACCCAGTTCGCCAGACGCTGGCGATTCAATTCCAGATCACGGCGGGTACGCAACTGCTGAGTGTGAATAGATTCCAGTAGGCGTTCCTGCTGCCAGATATCGGTAGCCGAATCATTGCCCAGACTAAAGCGCTTGCGAATTACCAGCAGGGCCCTTTCAACCCGATCATATTGTTCGGTGAGCAAGCGATCTTTTTCAAACTCCGATACCCAGCTATACCAGGTCTGTGAGATATTTCCCGCCACCAGATTGGCTCGCAGCTTGGTTGTGGCCTCTCCACCGAAGTAGTCCCAACGGGATCTATCTTCCAGTGACGATAGCCGTCCCCACAAATCCAGTTCCCAACTGGAATCCAGACCGATGCGGCTGGTATAAAGTTGCTCTCCCTCTATGCGCCTGCCTGCTACGTTGCCCGAAAGCTGCAGGTCGGGAAAACGCTTGCTGTGTGACTGAGTTATCACAGCCCGATCGGCATCTAAGCGAGCAATGCTTGCCGCCAAAGAGTTATTGGATTGTAAACCGAGTTCGACCCACTGATTAAGCTGCGTATCGTCGAAATTCTGCCACCATTGCAGGGGTAATTCACCTTCGCCAGAAATACTGAACTGCTCAGGCAGCTTGGGCACCAGCTGGCCCTGCTCTGGCAGAGGCTGGGTATTGGAGGCACAGGCTGTTATTCCAAGCAGTAGTGGAATCACCAGTAGTTTTGATAACCGTAGCAACTCTGCTAGCGGCATGAAATCACCTTCAACGACTAATCAATCCTTATACTCCAACACAGCAACTTAAGACTCACGGTTTCAAGTCACCGAAGTTACCCGGAAAATCCTGTAGTTCGTTCGCCAATCGGCGACGTAAATCAGCACGACGATCTGCATATTGTGGATCAGTTATAAGATTGTTACGCTCACGCGGATCAACCGCATAATGATAAAGCTGTTCTGGCTGAAAATAGTTTTCTTCACCATAGCTTTTTAAAACCAGGCCTTCCAGACCTCGACCACCGGGTGTGTCACCCATGTGCATCCAGGGGTCGGTAGCCTTATTGTTTTGGTTTGGTTTTTTGCTTTGGCTGCCAGCCAACTTGGCTCGACGATCCATAGCCATATTAGCTTTCCCTTCGGGAACATTGAACGCCAGATATTTCCATCCGTCGCTAATTATGGCGCGAGTCATACCAATCTCCATGACTAATTCAGAACGCCAATCAGACTTTGTTTCATTTAGCAGACTTACAAAGCTCTCACCATCAACTACCGGCTTAGCCTTGGCCGGAACCCCCGCAAGCTCATAAATAGTTGGGGCAAAGTCTATATTAGCCACAATTTCGTTCAACTCTCGCCCGCCCTTAAAATATTTTGGTCCCCAAACAAAAGAAGGTGTTAATACTCCACCTTGATATAGGGATCCTTTACCGCCCTCGACGCCGTGGTCATCAAAATAGAATATAACGGTGTTATCCAGTTCACCGATAGCATCCAGCTTTTGCAAAACAGCACCAATGCCATCGTCAAGCCACAAGACATCTGCCGCTCTTTCTTCCAGACCGGCTTCATCTACTCTTTGCTTCAATGACGCCCGGTTGGGTTGAACCTTTGGAACATCTTCTTCGGCCAGCAAACCAACAGGCGTCATACGGGGGTCGGCCTTATATTTGCTGCCCTGTTTGTGAGGACCATGTTCCAGCGTAGTACCAAAATAAAGAAAGAAAGGCTGCTCTTTTTGCGCGGCCTGATCGAGGAAGTTAATCGCACCTTCAGTAATCCAATCTTGATTGTGGCCTTCTACCGCCTTGGGGTATTGGCCCGGCACGTTACCGGCATAAATACGATCAGCAAAATCGAAACCCACGGCATGATAGGCGGCAATCTGAGCGTCCTGATTAGCTCTAAGCTGACGCTTTACATTTTTGTCGGTAACATCAACATCGCGCTTAATCTTATGGGGAAATTCCGCCTCTATAACGTGATTCTTTCCTACGCCGCCGGTGAAATACCCCGCCGCTTTTAAGGTAGACGCGAGATTTGGCGTACTCTCGAGAATATGGGTATTAAAAGATACATTGGCCTGGCCAAATTCCTCCAGGTCCCGAGTAAACCGGTGACTCTCCGCACGGCTAGCATAGCGCCCGCTCAACACCGAAAAACGGCTTGGCGTGCAAACCGAGGTAGTGGCAAACATGGAATTGAATATCACACCTTCATTGGACAGACGATCAATATTGGGCGTTAAGTTAAATGCATTGCCCTGTTGGTCTCGACCTTCGGACAGAAAATTAAAATCAATACGATGTTGATCGTCGGTGATAATAAATAAAATGTTGGGTCGTTGGTCGGCCGCCTGACACCATCCTGCCAGCGCCATAGTGGTGACAGCAACAATGCGCATTACTCGTTTTACTACCGATAACATGATATTCTCCGATATGATTTTTATATATAATATACTTTTAATTGGAGAATCACAGCTTTTTTCTACTTCCGATCACTTTTTCTCTACGCTCATCAAACACGCTTAATAAGACGAGCATCAACCGGTGAGATGCCGGGAAATACATTCTGTAACTGAGACTCACTCAGCTGCCAGTGTTGATGCAAGGTTGCCGCCATCCAAGCTCTTACGTCGGTCGTTGGTCGTAGGTCGCGGCCTTCAAATTGGTTGGACTTAGCCAGCCCCGGCCAGTCGCCCATGACGCGACCACCTTGTACCGCACCGCCTGCGAGGAACATTGCTCCTCCGGTTCCGTGATCACTGCCTTTGGTTCCGTTCTCGGCAACGGTGCGACCAAATTCACTGGCAACCATGACTACCGTGTTATTCCATTGAGTGCCTAATAACCGTTTCATTCGAGCAATTCCTGCATCGAGCTCACTAAACTGGCGATTTAGTCGAAACTGAGCATTATTATGAGTATCCCATCCTCCCATCTCTAACATGGCGCAATCGGGCCCATCAGCCTGCACCATTAATCTGGCGCAAGAATCCGCTAAGGAAGTAAAGCGCTGTGACGCTTTACTGCTCTTCATATCACCGAGTTTATCGCGCGTTTCTAGACCATCCATCAAGCGATCGTGCAATAGCGTATCGTCCTGATAAAGACCTTGAAGCCTGGCGTAAAGATCATCCTCGGCTGGGGGGAGCGAGTCGGGAAACCAGGTTTTTGCCAGAAGATCGCCGCGTAGACTGACGGGAATGGAATGGGCGATCGCCAGGCCTTCACCTTGATGAGCGACAACAGCCCTATTGAGCCAACCGCTATCATGGTTGAGTTCTGGCAGCCCGCATTCAATAAAATCCTGTGCCCGAAAGTGAGATCGTGTTTCAGCACCAGAGCCTGTTGCAACTATCGGAATCAACTCACCCTGCCCATACAGCTTGTACATATTATCCATTGCGGGGTGGAGTGCAAAACCCTGCTCGAGCGGCAGCGCTTTATCGGCGACGCCGGCCACAATGCCCTCGCGCTGGCGCATTAAATCATCATCGGCCAAGGGTAAAACGCAATGCAATGAATCCATGCCACCGCGGAGTAGAACCCAAATAACCTTGGGTCGCTGGGTTTGCCCCGCTAGTGCAAAAGGCACATTCCAGCTAAGCATTCCTGCGCCAGCTAATCTCAACAGTTGTCTTCTTTGCATCACAATAACTCCCGGCTTAACGTCGTTGAAATTCAGGGCTGAGTAATAACAGGGCCAAGCCCTGTTGCCTGCTTTCTGCTCGGCTCACCGCCAGACGTGTTGTTTCAGACAAACTGTCTCCAAGGGTCTGCTGCGCTACTTTAATCGGATCCCTCTTTACCCGGTCGGTCAGCTGTGAGACCCAGTCAATACGCTTCATTAATGCGTCAGCACCTGTCCAGGACTCATTGTCGCTACTGTAGCCCGCTGGCGAGCCTGCTTTAAAAGGCGCTTGACCCATCGCGCTCAAAGTACCAACAAACTGCTTGTTGAAGCGAGCTGTCTTTCGGGAACCCGGTGTTACATCACAGGCACGTAAACACGAGATCACAAACTCGCGTGGGGTTTTGAACTTCTCTAATGTCGGGGCCCAGGCGTCCTCATGCCCAAGCATGGTAGTCGTCACGGCCTTTATGTTTCCCCCGGTCTGCATCCACGTATTTTCCATCGCATCGACAAGATCTGATGAGGGCTCGTCACTAATGAAATAGCGCACCATTTTCTGTGAAATAAAGCGGGCGGTTGAAGGGTGCTTGGCCAAGTCGCGTAAAACCGCCTGCCCCTGTTTAACTCCCTGCTGGGAATACGATGTACCAAGAATTTCACGTTTACCTGGCTCATGGCCGTATTGGCGGAAGATAAAACCTTGCTGAGGCTCTTTGTCCCTACCTCGCGAGACACTCCAGCCACTGATAGCCATTGCCAACTGCTGTATATCGTCTAAATCATAGCCACCATCTACCCCGAGCGTATGCAGTTCCAGTATTTCTCGCGCTAGATTCTCATTTAAACCACCGCCCTTTTTCTTCCCCATACGGGAGTGAGGGCCGATAGATTTTTCGTTATTCAGATAAACCAACATAGCCGGATGCTGCTCTACTGCCAGCAACATATGTTCAAATCGACCAAACAGATTTGGCGCGATCGCTTCGCGCTCCAGCAGAGGCCCGACCGCCCCCAGAACATTACCGCCGGTGGTAATACTGAAGTGGTTGGAAAAGAAGTCAAACATGCGCATGCTAAAGGGCTGTTCGGTCATTAACGAACGTTCAAATCCGTCTCGTATCAGATTACGTTGTAGCCCCTTAGTGGGATCATTTTTACCTTTTTCTGCTTCCATGCCCTGAGCAAGCATCTGCTTTTTCTGTTTTTTCATGTCGCGGCTAACGGCCAGCGCGTCGTAGGCCATATCGAGATTTCCGACCGCCGGGTCGAACTGAGGGCTCACCATCTGATCAAGCAGCCATTGTTTTGGATCTCTCTTAGCGGCCTGCCACTCGCCTGGCCGTGAACCTAACCCATATCTGTTGACGGCAATCGCCACTTCAAGGTCTTGCTTTTGCACGGTTCAATCTCTCCCGCTGTCGATACATCCCGACGTTAATGATTGAACAAAATTACCACGAGTCATCTTCTATTTCACTGAAAACGCCCAAACTTTACCTTTCTTTACATCCTCACCCACCTGCGCATCGACACGCCAATACCAGTCACCAGCTGTCAGTTTCCCGGCGCTAAACATATTACTTTCCAGATCAATCTTGCCCTGAAATTCCTCATCATTCACATCGGCCTTGTCGACCTTGCGAGGATCCTTACCGAAATAAAGATAATGCTCCGCCGACTGCCAGGCCTGCAGCCATATCAGGTCAACAGGCGCAGCATTGACTGTAGCGCCATCTGCAGGAATCGGCCGGGACGCAGCCTCCGCCTGACGCCCAGGGATCCAGTAATATTTGTCGTCTCGCCGATAGGGGCCGATATCAATGCTATCGCTATCGGGATAGCGGACGGCTGCAATAGGCTCTCCGGCACCCAATAAGACCGAGTTTTCTTTGGGCCTGAAATCCAGGCTTGCCGGATCCTGCAATTGATCAGAAAGATTAACAGCGGATTCCAGGCCGTTAAAATTAGCCGCAGACTCTCCGGGAACAGGAGACTGTTTCTTGCGATGACCCGATATTGAATCAGAGGCGTTGTTCATTGTTACGGTGCCCCTGTTACCGCCACCGCCATCGCTGCTGTCATCCAGAATGCGCAAATCTATCCCTGCGTTCGCCATGGTTAAGTTGTGGAAGATCTTATGTTGTTCACCTTTCACCATAATGCCAGCGGCATTCCACACCACATTATGGTGAATAAGACCATTGTTACCCCATCTTACCGGCGGGATTGGCGCGTCAAATCGTACACCGTATTTGGGTGAGTCATGACACCAGTTAAAACGCACTTTGACACCGGTTTGTGAGGGTATCCGCACATGAATCATGGCGCCGTCGGACTGTGCAAAACCAGTGCGAGAAATATCATTAAATTCGGCAACAAACCAATCCGTGGCCGAAAGAGCCGACGACGCTCCAGCATTAACAATGGTATTACCCCGAAAGATATTGCCCTTGCCATCGAGATGAATCGACTCGCCATGATGATAGCTGTCGCTGGCGGCATAATCGATATTGGCGAATTCACAATTTTCAATAACAGCGAAGTCAGCCTTGATAACCAACGCTTGGGAGTCGGTATGGCTAATGCGACAGTTACGAATGGTAATGCCACTGTCCACGTCACGAGAGGAGAAATAGGTAAGGTCCGACTGATAATTATCGCCAGCCAACATTCGTTTAGAGACAGAGGCGTAATCAAAATTAACATTCTCTACCGTCAGATCGGAGCAGTTTTCACAACGCATGGTTGTCGCGAAAAAATCAATACCGTTAATCAGCACTGACTGCCATCCGCGGCCGTTAATAGCATAAGACTGCACTTTAGCCCGATAATCGTCTGCCGGTTTGTCATCGCTCCAAATATATACCGCTTTCTCGACCGGGTCGTAATACCATTCCTCAGGCTGGTCAAGAAACTCCAACTTACCTTCTACGTAATAATAGAGGCCTGGCGAGCCCTGACGAAAATTTGGCACTTGCTCAAATTCGAAGGTGCCCTCACCCGGCGTGTGTTGCGTAATTCTGCGGGTCCATGTCTGGAAGCTGCCAAAATTAGCAATTACCAAGGCATCAGAAAGATCGAGGCCTGAATTAGCCAACGAGTGCGCGCTGTCGTCATTGACTGCGCGACCGTTACGAGAGAGCTTTCTATCAGCAAGCGCCCATACATCGCGAGTATAAATCGTACCTGTTTCAAAAGAGGCGTTTGGCCATCGAGCCGGCACCAATGCCTCGCCGTCCCTAAATAGTTGCATTACCGGTTGCCTTACAGCGTGCCGGTAGATATTGCTGGATACTTGAGTCCACTTGCCATTGGATGAAATATTTTCTATCGCGACGGTGCCATCAAATACCACCTGCTCACCGGGGTAGGCATAGAGAGATACCTGCTTCAGTCCCCGGATGCCGGCCGACTCGTGGTAACGTCCACCTCGCATAACAACCCACTGACCTTTTTCGGCATGAGACAGAGCAAAGGCGAGACTGCGATAAGGTCTATCAATACTCCCTGCGTGGTTTTTGCTGCTGTCCTCTCCATCAGTCGCCACGTACACAATATTGACTTCACCGGCACCGGTAACATTCGAAATAGCCAACAAACAGAAGGACATTATCAACGCACTGCAGACACTGAAGAGGTTCTCTTTAATACACATCATTATTGTTTCCATTCCTGACTACGAACACTTACCGGAAGATCCCAGGGATTGGCCGCTCTGCGGGTATAGCGCGAATCATTATCTCGATCCGGGAGTTTTTCCGCCGCATCGATAAGCCTGGCGCGAGCCTGGGCTACCGTGGGGTCATCACTGCCCAGAAGATTTTCGCTTTCATCCGGGTCCTGCCAAAGATCCACCAGACGTTCATATCCACGTTGCGGCGAAGACCGCACAAATAGCTTATAGCGCTTGTCACGAATGACGCGGTCGCGGTATTCGTAGCCGTTTTCCACTCCCCGATCCGACACCTTGGCTTCATTTCTACCACCCATCGCCAGAATGGTATCCCGTGGGCCATCTGATGCCAGGCCCTGTATCAGAGGCGCGAAAGATTGACCATCAAATACCGTGTCGGCAGGTAATTCAGCACCTGCCAATTCGGCAAATGTTGGCAGTAAGTCAGTGAAATCCACCAGTGCGTCGGTGATCACGCCAGCAGGCGTCATGCCCGGCGCGTTAACAATAAACGGCGAATTAATTCCATTTTCCGTGCTCAGGGTCTTTCCTCCCTTCACTGCTCGACCGTTCAATGTGCCGTTAATATTTCTGGCCGTGCCGTTATCCGTGGTCCAGACAATAATGGTATTCTCACGCTCGCCCATCGCCTCAAGCTCGTTAATCAGTTTCGCCAGAATGACATCGGCATAAGCTACCATCGCCTTATGCATATCGTATTTCTCGCTAACATCTGGCTGCAATGGCGTGTTTGTTAACGGCCCGTGAGGAAGATTCATAGGATAGTAGGCAAACCACGGCTGGTCCTTATGCTCACGTACGAAGTCCAGAATAAAGTCCGAGAAAATGTCCTCGCCAAATTCGCCGGGGTAAGTCCGACTGCCCTCTTTAGTATGAATATAGGGATTCCAATAGCGCTCTGCGCTGGCCTCTACACCCTCTTCATATCCCGTCCACATGGCGTAATCGTCAAAGCCATGTTTTACCATCACCTCGGGCTGCAGGCGGAAATCGTTAATCTGCCATTTACCAGCGGCCACAGTCGCATAGCCCGCCGACTGTAAAATTCGCGCCATGCTGGGATTGGTCTTCCAATCGTAGTAGGCCACCCCCCAGCGCGGCGTATCCCAATGATTGACCCAGCCATTACGAAAGGGGTACTGGCCACTCATCAATGCCACCCGCGACGGCGTACACTGCGGATGCGACCAGGCATTATCAAAACGCATTCCGGTCGCCGCCAAGCTATCGATATTAGGCGTCTCTATATCTTCCGCGCCATAGGCACTGACCCACTCTTTACCCATATCATCGAGCAGGATAAAAAGGATATTGGGACGCTCAGGCTTCAGCTCATCTTCTGCCTGTAGCGACGAGCAGTACAAAACAATACCCAACAGCGCTGCCACAGACGGCAGCCATTTCAATTTTCCAAACACTTTGTCATGTTTTTCCTTCGCATCTATTATTTTCATGCCTCTGATTTATTTCATCAGCTGAATTCATTGCTGAATTCCTTCCTCTAGAGCGGGAACCTTCGCCTACTCGCGTGTAACATACACATAAAAGGCCCCTCGGGATTTATTATCGGCGTCATGCAACCACGTCTGCAGTTGCGCTTTTCCCTTGGTCAGGGTTACGTCAAAAGTTACGGAAGTTGCTCCGGGTTCGATCTTCTCGCGCAATCGAGTATCCGCAATTTTTATCTCCGCTGTCACAGCCGACAGAGGCCAGGCCGCATCACGGTCGCGTTGATAAAGTTCGATGCGGTAACGCCCTGGTTCGAATACCTCAATAGCCCAAGGACCGTTATTGAACACGTTTTCCAATACCTGAGCCTGGTTCCAGGGACCGCCGCTTGCTTGCCAATCGTGGGAGGTAATTCGAGACTCCTGACCGGGTACAACACCTACCAAAATGTGATAGTCCAGAGAGAAAGAAGGCTCAAGACTTTGCCACCATCCATCATATTGCTCTCTCAACTGCTGCACCCTCGCGGGATGTGTTTTCGCCAGGTCATCTTGTTGACGGGGATCTTCCAGCATATCGTAAAGCTCAGTGCCATTGATCAGGCGCCAACGGGGTGTCATAACAGCAGACTTGCGCCATTTTTCTGGCGTGTTAATACGCTGAGAATGGACAAACAAAGTCCGCTCAAGATCGTTCTGGCCGCGCATTGATTGAACAAGAGAGCTACCATCTATCGGTTTATTTGTATTCGCCTGTAGGCCGGCCAATTCCGCCAGTGTGGGCAGCACATCGATATGGGCGGACAGCGTTTTTACATCACGGCCCTGGGAAAAGTTTCCATCCGGCCAATGCAGGAAAAAAGGCACGCGGTGCCCGCCGTCGTACTCGGAATTCTTTTTGCCCCGCATACCGCCATCGTAACCCGACCACTGGCCCGGCTTTTTCTTCTGCTTTACGCCCGCCGAAGTACCATTATCGGTGGTAAAAATCAGAATGGTATTTTCAGCAATGCCTAGTTCGGTAAGCTTATCGCGGAGGCGGCCCAGATTATCGTCGATGTTGGTGATCATGCCGTAAAAAGGCGCCATCGGCTCGGGCACCCCGGCTTTGCGATATGGCTCGGCATAGCTATCGGCGACGTTAAATGGACCGTGCGGTGCGTTAGTCGATAGATAGAGAAAAAATGGCGACTGAGACTCAGCCTCAATAAATTCCATGGCATGATCGAAAAAGACATCCGTAACATAACCCTGAAACGGTTTTAATTTTCCCTGCTCCCAGTAACGATCATCAAAATAATCGTTACCCCATGCATCGGGAACCTGGCTGACGCCACCTGCTCCATGGCGCAATACGTAATCGAAGCCGCGATCTTCTGGTAATAGAGGATAGTTATCACCCAGATGCCATTTGCCCACCATAGCCGTACGATATCCGTTGTTTTTGAATACCTCCGCCACGGTGGTTTCCGACGGGTCCATGAGTTCACGGCCCATCACCGTGTGCCAAACTCCGGTGCGGCTTGAGTAGCGGCCAGTCATCAGCGCCGCCCGGGTCGGCGCGCAGGTTGGATCAACATGGTAATTAGTCAGACGCACTGACTCACTATGCAGCCGATCAATCTGGGGGGTATTGATCATGCTATTACCATGAGCAGAAATATCGCCGTAACCCTGATCATCAGTCATTATCAGGATGACGTTAGGCTGGCCGGCTGCCACCCAGGACGACAAAAATAACAGCGCCAACAGCCAAAATCTGAATGTCATTATCTTTAAGCCTTATTCCACATAAGTCTGGTCGTAAAAATCGTAGTCCTTATGACTATACAAATGTTTCTCCCGCGATTTGGGCTGTTCGTATTCGGCCAAAAACTTTTTACCTTTTTTGCTCTTGAAGAATTCATGGTCGCGGGTAAGCGGAGAATACTGTGCCAGAATTTCATCAAACCGCTGCCGCGCCGCCTGGTGTTCTTGCTGGTCACCCACTAGTACATAGCCATGACCAAAACGGTTATTGCCGGTGTGGTAAAAACGACCCTTTGGCGTTCCCAAAACAGGGTTAACTACCTCCAGCATATAATCCTTGGTTCTCAACAATTGTGAGCCGGCTATATAGGCATAGATCCACTCTCTGTGACTCTCGGTTTGCCCAGACAGGAAAGGCATCAGACTCTTGCCATCAAATTCAGTAGCCTGGGGAATTGAGTTTTCTGCGCCGGCTATCTCGATCAATGTTGGTGCGATATCGGAAAAATCCGTCAACTCATCCGTTATGCCCAGGTTTTTGATACCTTTACCGGCAGCGACAAACACCACATGGGGACCCCGTTCTACACCACGCGTTTTTGCTGTCACCGCCGTGCCGTTGTCGGACACAAAAATAATCACGGTATTATCGGCTATACCCAGCTCATCAACCTTGGCCATTACTTCTCCAATCTTAAGGTCGAGGTATTCGTTCAGTGATCTAAAGCGTGCCTCGTTCTCTTCAGATGTTGGCGAGTCACCCAGAACGCCGGGTTCTCCACGAAGCGGGTTTGTGGGTTGACCGGTACGTGTGCCGTGGGGAGCCACAGTGGGCCAATAGGCCAGGAACGGTTTACCTGCAGCGACACTGCGCGACATAAAATCTTTAATAAACTCTGCTTCTATATCCAGACTAAAATCTTCCGGCTGGGTATCCAGTAATTGTCCATTAACAACATAAGCAGGATGCCAATAGCGGGACGTCGTTGTCTCATCCTCGAGCAGACCAGTAAATTTTGGTGAGCCCGGCAGTTTGGCGATCTCTTTTAGGTTTTCCCATAGCGCATATTCTTCAAAGGCCAGAACATCTTCGTAAGGCTGCTGTACACCCGCATGCCATTTACCGGTAATCGCGGTCGCATATCCTGCCTCATGAAGTATCTTCGAAAAGCCTATGTTATCCGTATACACATTACCTCCGGAATCACCGATCCAGATACGATTGTGGTAAACCCCGGTAGTATTTGCATAACGACCGGTCATAATTTCGACCCGGGACGATCCGCACATAGCGGTAGCCCAGGCTGTTTTAAATGTGACGCCCTGACTAGCCAATCTATCGACATTAGGCGTTTTTGCAGCGGCCGGTTGACCATATACGCCATAAATATCCGGACTGACATCGTCGGCCATGATCAGGATTATATTGGTACGCTGATCTGCCGCTGATGTTGGTAGCGCCACCAAACTCACCAAAATCACTATCCACACCCACTTCGGTAAACTCAATTTTTTATCAAAAAACATGTTCTCTACTCCGCCAATGGGTAAATACTTAGTAGGGCTTGCTGCCGGAAAAAAAGGGCGGCCCGAAGGGACGCCCTGTTGCTCATACTATGATGAGGTTACTTGATACCATGAACATTCACTGTGCGATAACCGTAGATGGCAATAAAGATAAAACACGCCAGCGGCAAGGCAAACGACGCCTGCGGGCCGGACAAAAAGCCCATTGACCAGCCATCAATGACACCCGCTTGCAACATAGGCAAGAAGGTACCGCCTACAATAGCCATGATCAGGCCTGATGCCGCAATCTTGGCGTCATCACCTTTGATACCCTTCAGGGCGATACCATAAATAGTGGGAAACATCAGCGACATACAGCCTGATATAGCTACCAGGCAATACAAACCGAACATACCGCCAATAAAGATAGTTCCTGCAGCCAGAACCATGCCACCAGCAGCGAGATACATCAACAAGGCGCCCGGTGATACATACTTAAGCATAAAGGTGCATACAAAACGACTTACGCAAAACAGCACCATGGCGGCAATATTATACTGCTGCGACAGCACCTGAGCATCGCGCTCTGCCATCCCTTGGCCCATAAACACTTCGGTACCGTAATGAATAATAAAGGTCCAACACATAATCTGTGCACCCACATAAAACATTTGGGCAATCACACCTTCAATGTATTTTGTAGAGTGGAACAGGCGGCCAAATATTGCTTTCAGACTCAGGTCATCTGTCTCGCTGGCTTTCGCGTTGGGCATTTTCTTCAGTGCGATGACCACAAACATCAGCGTAATCACCAGCCCAATGGCAATATAAGGGCTTGCGACAATGCTGAGGTCCGCAGATTTGAGCGCTTCAAATTCCTCTGCCGGTAACATTTCCCGTACGTCCTGGGTACGCGGATCCAACTTCGCTAAAATTAATTGCGATGCGGTGAACATACCAATCAGGGAGCCTATCGGGTTAAAGGCCTGCGCAAGGTTAAGCCTGCGAGTTGCTGTTTCCTCAGGGCCCATCGACAAGATATACGGATTGGCCGTGGTCTCGAGAAAAGAAAGACCGCAGGTAATTACAAAGTAGGCAAACAGAAAAGGAAAAAACTCACCCATATTACTGGCGGGAATAAATAGAAACCCACCTAGCGCATATAAACCCAAGCCAACCATAATGCCTGCTTTATATGAGTATTTGCGAATAAACAGCGCAGCGGGAAAGGCCATCACACCGTATCCGCCATAAAAGGCAACCTGTATCCAGGTCGCTTCCGTCGCGCCGGTAAGGAAAATCTTCTGGAACGCTGCCACCATGGGATTGGTAATATCGTTGGCAAAACCCCACAGGGCAAAACAACAGGTGATTAATACAAATGACGCCAGTAGTTCTTTCGGAACCAGCTCGGTTTTGCTTTCGGTCACGACCGCCTGGTCTGCCGTTGTATCGATGGTGCTCATAGCGTCTACCCTTATTAAATTTATAGTTGGTAAAATCAGGTGCCACCCTGAAACCGGGACTTAGGTTTGATTCGTATTATTGTGTACTTTCTATATAAAAGTCAATAGGCGATAACTATTACTCGTCGTTGGCGATTGGTAACAGCCGGATAGCCTCGATATCAATATTCATCGCGCGATATTTCTGATCTTGTTGGTTGAAATCCCGGCTTCGCGCCAATAACTCAAAGTTCTGGCCCGGGCGAAGGTAAACTTGTTGAATACCAGCGTGATCAAAGTGAACAACTCCCACTTCTGCCTGACGTAGACTGCCACCAACGGCCCTGGAGACGGCTATTCTCTCATTGCCATCAACACTGTTGGCGGCCGCTTTTCGCGCGCCATTACCTTGCAGATTAAATTGCACACTATCGCTTTCGGCCTGGAGTACAAATCGTTTTTGATCGTAGCGCATTTTGTAAATAATCTCGGCTTTATAGTCGCCAGGCTCCGGTATAGCAATATACCAGCTGCGATAAAAATCCTTTAACATGGCGCGGTAACTTTGCCGTCCATACTTGCCATGGCGGGTCGCCAATTCTCCCTTTAATACCAGTTCACCCTTCTCATTGGGCGCACTATGTACCGGCACAATCGACAGATCACCTTCATACTCCAATACGACAATCGTCAGGCTGGGGTCTTGATGCAGAGCGGAAAGATCGACTTGCAGATTGGTGCCATCGCTACGGGTAGATAGTGCCTGTTCTCTCGCGGAAAGCGCATAGGCTTTGGTCACAGTGCTTTGCAGACCAGGAACCAATAATTGATCATCTTTGGGCCATTGATAAATATGTAGATACAGCTTGTGGGCAGCAGTAGAGGCTTGCCCCCACGCTAGTCTGTTGAAAGGATTTAATCCTGTACCAAATATGGCCTCACGGTGAACATCAACCCACTGTCCAACGCCTTCCAGAACATCCCGCTCATACGCTACCACGCTGCCATCGCTCTTCGGGCCGATATTGAGAAGGAAATTTCCACCCATACTACTGATGGATGACAGCTTGCGAACCTGAGTTCGAACTTGCTGCGGCAGCGGGTCACCCTTGACCCAGGATTTATAACCCCAGGTATGGTAGAAGGTTCCGGGGCTCTCCCAGGGAAACTCGCTGATAGGCACATCGGGCACATGATTGTCCTGCATTGTCAGGAAATCGCCCTGGTTGTTCATTATGCGGCCGTTAATAAGTGTATTGGGCTGCAGGCCCTTTACCGTATCGCGAAAGCGCTTACTCTGGGCTTCGCTGGGCTCACCCATGTCAAAGAATACTTGCGCAATATCGCCGTAATTACTTAATAGCTCTTCTAACTGGGCAACCTGGTAATCTTCGTTGGCTTTTGATACTTCAGCAAATACTGACATCTTGCCATCTTGAGGGTTGCGTTCCGGTTCAGGTCCATTGAAATGCCAATCCGGAGTGGAATAATAGATACCCAGCTTCAAACCGTGGCGGGCGCAGGCATCGGCTAACTGCTTGAGGATATCCCTTTTATACTGAGTAAAATCCACAATATCAAAATCGGTATGGGCCGAATCAAACATGGCAAAACCATCATGATGCTTGGCCGTAAGGACGATATAACGCATGCCTGCCCGCTTGGCAAGCTGTACTATCTCATCGGCGTCGAAATTGACCGGATTAAATTGGCGCGCAAGCTTCTCGTAGTCGGCCATGCTGATATCCGCATGACGCTGAATTTGTTCTCCCAGCTTTTCAATCTGTTGGCCCTGCCAAACGCCTGCCGGAAGGGAATACACTCCCCAGTGGATAAACAATCCAAAACGCATATCCTGCCAGTCCTGAATAGCCCTATCCGATGTCTCGCTCGACGAGACTGTGGCGGACGTAAAAATATCCGCAGGCGACTCAGCTGCGCCACAGCCTAACTGCACAATCACCGCTATTGCTAGTAAAACATCGCGAAGTTTTTTGATGATGTTTCCAGATTATTTTGATCAAGGGTTTTTGTACACCAAGGCGCTAGCCAGGCAATTGGTAAATTAGCTCCATCGGCATCCACTTTTGCCCCGGCTCCGCCCACTTTAGTGGCTGCTGAAAATTCAGCATAAGCGCTTCCCATTGTTGCACCTTCACGTTGTTAGCATCGGCCAGGTCCTTGGCCTCAAATGAAAATGATTCATCGACATCCATCATCATAAAGAGACGATTGCCCAGCAGATAAATCTGCATATCGACAATACCGGCGCTCTTAATACTGTCGGTGATCTCTGGCCATGCCTGCCCTGCTGCGTGATAGCGTTTGTATTCGCCTATTAGCGCTGGATCATCTATGAGATCCAACGCCATACAAAAACGACTGTCCGTCATCATTAGACTCCCGGCTGGACGCCGCCATCAATGGTGATACGCAAGGTATAGGCGATATCATTGGGCTTGTCTTTAGGCATCGTGATGACCAGGCCGTCACCGGATTGTTCCCATACCAGCGGGCCGTCAGCGCCCAGCATATCAACCGCAGTCACCTTGCCAATACGTGTATTCATAGCGGTAATATTCTGAATAGTGAATTTTTTACCGGCTCCGGGCCAATCCAGAATCATGGCGTAAAGCTTGCCATTGTTAGTGGTAAAGCGAATGTCTTTGCGGGTATAGGGTGAACGCGTGGCCCGATGATCGATTTCAGTGGTTGGGCCTTCACCATACATATACCAAGGACGAGAGCCGTAAATAGCTTCGCCGTTGACTTCCAGCCAGCCACCCATGCCTTCCAGCACTTGCTCGGTATCGTCGTCCAGGGTGCCATCGGCTCGAATGGGAATATTCAACAACATATTGCCGTTTTTGCTGACAATATCGATGAACTTATCGATCACCATATTGGAATCCATATATTCCACAGCCCGCAGTTTGCCGTGGGTATCCATCCAGCCGCCGCGATCTCGATAGCCCCATGGACCTATCGAATCATCGGTTTGCCACGGCTCTGGCAAAATATGGCTGGCCTTGCCACGCTCGTAATCCAGGGTAGTCACGCCATCTGCGTACAATCCCTGCCATGGGCGCTCTTTGACTGCCATCACGGCTTCCATCTTGCCGTCGTGATTTTTTATACTGGTATTATAGAGGTGAGCGATGACATCCATACCAGTTTGACCTTCATCCTCACCGCGAAAAGGTATCGCGCAATCGAAATAAAAGATATCGGGTTGGTAATTGTCGATAAGATCTATCATACGACTGGCCCATTGATCACGCCACTCTTTGGATGGGTTTTCCGGCGCTCGGGGATGAGTATCATCATGCGGTGGGTGGTATAGGCTGGCGTAGGCAGGATCATTACCGTCATAAGGCACTCCAGCATAAGGCCCTTCCTTGTCTGCACCTTTTGAAGTATTTAGCCAGCTATAGGAACGCGACAAGTGAGTTGTTACGCCCCAACGTAGACCGTTATCCAGGGTAGCTTTGCGCCACATGCCTATCAAATCCTTGCCTGGACCCTTGTCCACGGCATTCCATTCATGGTGGATAGAATCCCATAGGTCGAAGTTGTCATGATGAACCGCTACAGGCGAGAAATATTTGGCCCCCGCCTGTTTAAACAGCTTTACCAATCGGTCAGGATCAAATTTTTCAGCCTTCCATAAGTCTATAATGTCTTTATAACCGTGCTCGGACGGATGACCATAGTTTTCCAGATGATGGGCATACTCAGGGCGACCCTCAACATACATATACCGGGGATACCATTCACCCTGCTCCGCAACCGAATAAGCTCCCCAATGCAGGTAGATACCGAGCTTGGCATCACGAAACCATTCAGGCGCCTGATACTGCTGCAGAGATTCAACGGTGCCTTCAAAAACCAGCGGCTCACTCTCAGCCATCGCTGCACTAACTGGCGCCGGTACCGCCGAAGACTGCGCCTCGCTGCTGGTGTTACTCTCGCCTTGACATGCCGCTAGTGTAATTGCCATAGCCAGCAAGCTGAACTTTCTCATTCCACTAGAGTGTGTTGATAAAGGGTGTGTAGATACAGACATGGGCTTATCCTGGTTTATCAATGATTGTTTTTTAAATTCTACTCACCACAAGTATAGGTTTTTATAAATAGAATACAAGTATTGCTTCTATTTTGATGAAAAATGCACGCCTGACCCTCAACAATACCGGCCTAGCTACAGACGCTACAAGACAAGGAAACCAATGCTGGTGCGCCTTTACGGTCAAATCACTCGAACTAAATAGTCCTCACCGCCTGCTCTTCATAAATCCAGCTATACCAAACTTTAATACAAATAAGGCCTGTCTATTGGATTTTTATTAATAAAATCATTTGACTTTTATAAACAAAAGGACAAATATGTTTACAAATCTTTACTCATAAAAGAAAACATTACTCACTCAATACCTATAAAAATACAAATATAAACCCCTAGGGGATCGGAGGCTATATCAATGAAATTCGCACGTAAAAACACACTCTATCTGGCATGCACTCAAGCCACTCTGCTTATGGCTAGTGGGGCTCAGCTGGCCTACGCTGAGGAAACCGCAATCGCCCAAGCCTCTCCAGACCAGGTCATTGAAGAAATTGTGGTAGAAGGCTACCGGGGCAGTCTGCTTAAGGCTCTGCAGCGTAAGCGCGAAAGCAACCATATTATGGACGCTATCATGGCCGAAGATATCGGTAAAACACCGGACCAAAACGTCGCTGAAGCCATGCAGCGCATTTCCGGTGTGACCATCAGCCGCGACCAGGGCGAAGGTTCGAAGATCTATATTCGCGGTATGGATCCCGACTACAATCAGGTGAGCATCAATGGTGCCACGCTAACATCTGGCGGCGACGACCGCTCGGCCACTTTTGACAGTTTTTCATCGCAACTATTTTCTGCCATTGAAGTACACAAGACTCCCCAGGCCAGCCATGCAGAAGGCAGTCTGGGCGGCCGCGTGAATCTCAAGACCAATCGCGGTCTGGACAAAGAAGGCCCCCAACTGACCGTATCGGCCAAGGCCAGCTACAACGATCTTGCCGAAGAAACCGACCCTTTGTTGACGATAATCGGAAGCCAGAGTTTTGCTGACAATACCTTTGGCGTACTGATAGGCCTCAACTATGAAGAAAAAAATGTACGCCAGGATACCGAAGAGCCTCTTGGCTGGATCTATAACCATGCCTTGATCAGTAGCGACATCGCCAACGTAACACCGGATAATTATCTGGATATAAACGAAGATGGCGTCATCGACGATGAGGATCTGGTTTGGACCCCGGATAAAACCAATGCTCGTCTGTATACGGAGCAACGAGATCGCGTGGGTGCCAATCTTTCACTGCAATGGCAACCCTCAGATGAAACCGATATTTATCTGGACCTTTCCTACAGTAAGCTGGAACGCTCGTGGGAACGCTGGCAGATCAATACCGCGTTTAATTTTAAGGCCAAAACACCCAATAATAAAAACAAGTTCACTCAGGACTCTCGATACCTCAGAGAAGATCTCGATTACACCTTCTCTGACGATGTTCTAGTTGGCGGCTCGATCAGCAACGGCTCTCCCGATTTCAACCAGATTGAATCGACACTGGAGACTACAAATTTTCTCGGTAGTTTGGGTTTCAGCCACCGCATTGATAACCTGTTGATTCGTGCTAACGTGTACTCAGGGGAGTCAACCCAGAAGCGGCCCGACTTCTTCAAATTCCAAAGCACACTCATAAGCTACTCAGAAAGAAACAGCAAGAATAAAGTTGTCGATAAATGGCAAGTGACTCCCCATGCTTACAGCGTAACCGGGGATTATATGCAGTGGGACTTTGGCGAAGGCGGACGAGAAGACGGCGCTACGGATATTACCAATGCCGATGAGTATCAACTAGCAAGTTACACCCTCTCTGATCGTAATGTAGTGGATACCGAAGATGCCGCAGTGCTGGACCTGGATTGGGACGTGGAAGGTGGCTGGGTAAAAGTGATTAGCACCGGTCTCAGGGCAAGCACTCGGGAAAAAGATCGCTACGACGCCGATCTGCGTTCATCCAAGATCCGCTATATAGACGAGGATGGTGACCTGGTAACAGAAAACCTGAACGTTCCGCTCAACTCGGTAGATGACGACGGTAATCCGGTATTTGGAACTAATCCCTTCCCTGTCTCCAACTTCCTTGATGGTGAAGTACAATCGGTGGCCGACGGTTGGGTGAACGTCGATTTTGACGATGCTCTGGACTTTGTGGCCGACCAATACCCTGACGGTGAAATCCCTGAATTCGCCATTAACTATGGTGGCACCTATGTTATCGAGGAGAAAGCCCGGTCAGGCTACATCATGCTGAATTTCGATAATGACGATCGAGTACGCGGTAACCTGGGCGTCAGGGTCGTCAGTACGGAAGTGACCTCTAACGCTTATCATATTATTGATGACGTTGCAGTGCCGGTCAGCATAGAAAATAACTATAACAATGTATTGCCCAGCTTCAACCTGGCGTATTCGATTACTGATCAACTGCTCGGCCGAGTTGCCATATCTCGAGCTATGGCGCGGCCAAAGATGTCGGACCTGTCGCCGGGTGCAAAGTACTCTGAGACCGACGACAGAATAGTCACAGGCAACCCCTGGCTAAACCCCATGGTTGCTGACCAAGTGGATCTGTCATTAGAATGGTATTTCGCGGAAGATGGCCTATTAGGTGCAACCTTCTTCGCCAAAAACATTAAAGACTTTATCTATAAAGCCGAAATAGTTAATGAAGCTGGCGTCACCATTAAATCGCCCGTCAATGGTGATGAGGCGGAGGTTCGCGGACTTGAACTGAACTACCAGCAACACTTCAGTAAACTACCCTCGCCATTTGACGGTCTGGGTAGCATCCTGAACTATACCTACATCGACAGCGATGCCGATTACAAGAGTGAAAACCCCATTCTTGGTGATCTGAAGTTGCCGATGACGGGGCTGTCCGAACACGCTTACAATATTATCGTGTACTACGAAAAGTATGGTATCAATGCCCGCCTCGCCTATAACTTCCGCGGTGAGCACTTAAAAACCCCCTCCAAGGGAAAGGGTCAAGCGCCTTCGTGGCAAGCTGATTTTGGTACGCTGGATCTCTCGCTGGGATACAAGTTCAACGGCCAGTGGTCTGCGACTTTCACAGCGCAGAACATGACCGACGAACACCTGATAGAGTATTTTAACAATGACTCGAGTATGTTGTCTTTGAATGACTGGAACGGGCGTCGCTACCAGCTGGGTGTCCGTTACAAGTACTAAGCACTAAACCCTCTCTATCGCCCCGCTCTGCGGGGCTTTTTTTTACAATACTTTACACTCCTCATAGATTGACTTTTATTTATAAAATGCTATCGTGATGATCTAACAATACACTTAAAGATGGTGCCCTCGGATTATGGATATACGCAATAATATACGTCGCCAAGGCATCACTTCCGCACTACGGTGCATTGTAGGCCTCTTGATATTCGCCACCTCAAGCAGTTGGGGTGCAAGCACCCCACCTAATATCGTTTATATACTGGCCGATGACATGGGTATTGGCGATGTCACCGCATTTAACGCCAACAGTAAAATCGCTACGCCCCACCTTGACCAGTTGGCCAATGAAGGCATGCGCCTGACAGACGTGCATACTAATTCAGCAGTATGCACCCCTACCCGCTACGGCATTCTTACTGGCCGCTATGCCTGGCGTAGCCGTCTGAAAAACGGTGTAACAAAGGGCCACAGCGATCATTTAATAACAGCTGATCAAGAAACCGTTGCTTCCCTGCTAAAAAAACAGGGCTATGCCACCGCTGTTGTGGGCAAGTGGCACCTTGGCATGGACTGGACCAGCACCGATGGTCTGTCGATTAAGCCCGCGGGTAAAAACGTCGATCTCAGTGCCGCCTTGAGAAATGGCCCTAATAGCGTTGGTTTCGATTATTATTTTGGTATTTCGGCCTCACTCAATATGAACCCCCACGCCTATATCGAGAATGATCGTATTCTGGGCGAATTCCAGTTTCTGGCCGACAAAGAAGCGGTTAAGGCCGCCGGTCTAATCAGCGCTAAAGAAGGCTGGATGGCAAAAGACTTCAAACAAAACCAGGTCATGACCACCTTGATCGACAAATCGATTGGCTGGATCGAGAACCAGCAAAAACGCAATCCTCAGCAGCCGTTTTTCTTATACCTGCCACTGAACGCTCCTCATAGCCCGATTGTCCCCAGCCCTGAATTTGTCGACAAGAGCAAATTATCACCGCACGGCGATTTCGTGATGGAAGTGGACTATCAGGTAGGCCGTATCGCTGCCGCGCTAGAGGAAATGAATGTGGCCAGTAATACCCTGTTCATTTTTACTGCGGACAACGGCGTATCACCTATGGCGAAACTGGATAACATGCAGCAACAAGGTCACTACTCAAGCGGCCAATACCGTGGGTTAAAAGGATCCCTTTACGAGGGAGGCCACCGGGTACCCTTTATCGCGCGCTGGCCTGGACAGATTCCTACCGGTAGCAGCAGCGACTACCACGCCTCAACAACCGATTTAATGGCGACGATCGCCGATATTACCGACACCGATCTCAACCCTGCGACGGGCGTCGACAGTATTTCCATGCTGCCTGTATTGCAGGGCAAGAGCGTGGAAGATGAAGCTCGCGGCGGTGTTGTCTATCACTCCGACAGCGGCCGTTATGCGATCCGCAGAGGGCCATGGAAACTGATTCTTCATGAGTCGGGAGGCACGCGCCGCAAAAACCCCAAGGATGAGGACCAGCCAGTGCTACCAGCTGGCGAGCGCCAACTATTCAATATGGATCAAGACCCGACCGAAAGGACCAACCTACAGGCTACGCATCCGGAAATTGCTGACCAACTGACCCGTCTGCTGGCGAGCTATATCAACAACGGCCGCAGTACCGAAGGCCCGCGCCAAACCAACGAAAAACCTGTCGGCAAAAAGAAGTGGCCAGGTCTTGAACTACTCGCACCGTATTTGGATAGCTGAAAATGTCGAACATGTTAAAGCCATTTAGCCTGCTTCTAGGCGCAGGTCTAATAGCGTCAAGCCTTGTTTACGCCGATGCCTCACCCTCTAGACCAAACATGGTTCTGATCATGGCCGACGACCTGGGCTATGGCGACACCGGCTTTAACGGTAATAGCATCATCCAAACGCCGCATCTCGACAGCATGGCCAAAGACGGCGCATTAATGACCAACTTTCATGCAGGGGCGCCGGTATGCTCTCCTACCAGGGGGACTTATTTGACCGGCCGCCATGCTTTCCGCTACGGCATATTTGGTGCCAATGAAGGCCATTTACCCAAACAAGAAATCACCATCGCGGAGATCCTCAAGGAACAGGGATACCGCACCGGGCATTTTGGAAAATGGCATCTGGGTACGCTCAGTAAAGAGATATCTTCCAAGGGGGAGTCGCGCAAGCCGGAGCTCAATTACTCTCCGCCGGCCTGGCACGGCTATGACTCCTCGTTTGTGACTGAATCGGCTGTGCCTACCTGGGACCCCAGCCAAGGTGGCCGCGCTAAAGACAATCCCTTTTATGACAACGGTGTAGCAGTTGACCCTACTGACCCCAGCCTTAAAGGCGGAGCCAGTCGTGTGGTGATGGATCGCGTTATCCCGTTTATTGAAGAAGCCGCAGACCAACAACAGCCGTTCTTCGCCGTCGTCTGGTTTCATGCCCCCCATGCACCGGTATTGGCCGGACCAGAATACCTGGCGCTCTACCCCGACAGCGAAAAAGATGCGGCACACTATTATGGCGCCATCACTGAAATGGATGAACAAATTGGCCGACTGCGCACAAAGCTGGATCAACTTGGACTGAGCAATAATACCTTAATCACTTTCACCAGTGACAACGGACCCGAAGGCAAGGAAGTTAAAGGCCGTCATGCAGGTCAAACCGGTGGACTCAGAGGCCGCAAACGCTCTCTCTACGAAGGCGGTGTGCGGGTGCCTACGCTGGCATTCTGGCCAGGCAACATTGAGGCCGGGCGGGTTATCGATACCGCTGCATCAACGCTGGATTATTTGCCCACTGTCGTCGATATAACGGGCGCACATTACCCCGACAATCGGCCGCTGGACGGAACCAGTTTGTTGTCCTTACTCACCGAAGAAGACGGCAGCAGAACCAAAGCCATTCCTTTTCGCCACCGCGAAAGCATGACAATTATCGAGGGTAATCTAAAACTGGTAAGCCGATATAAGCAAGGCGTCAATAAAGCTGAAATGTATCACTTGCTAGATGATCCAGCTGAGACCAAAAATATCATCGGCCAATACCCCGAGCAGGCAGCCACGATGATAGCAACATTGAATGCTGCTAATCAGTCCTTCAAAGACAGCCACAGTGGCGCAGATTACACGACAGAGTTCACTCCCGTTGAACTCTGGATCGATGACAAGGTCAAGGGCGAAAAGAAAAACAAGAAAAAGAAAAAAAACAACAACAACAACAACAAGTCGTAGCAACAATGATGAGCCATTTATACAAGGTAGAATGCGAACATGAATAAAACCCTGAACCTATTCTTTACGATCGTATTAGGCGTCATTTCTACGCTGGCTCAAGCGAGTGAGAAACCCAATATTCTGTTTATCCTGTCAGACGATATGCGCTGGGATTCCTTCGGCTACATGGATAAGTTCGATCTGCAAACGCCCAATCTTGATCAGCTGGCGCAGAAGTCTGTGCACTTTACTCGCAGCTATAATACCACCGCTATCTGCATGGGAAGCCGAGCACAGTATTCCAGCGGACTCTACGAGTTCAGCACTGGCACAAACTTTGCCCACGGCAGCATGAGCCCTGATCTCTGGCAGCAAACCTACCACCATGTACTGAAACAAAACGGCTACTACACCGGCATGTTGGGCAAGCTGGGTTTCCATGTACTGGAAACTTCGGGTAAAAAAGGCAACGCCGATATGGTGCGACCCAGCTTCGATTACTGGGGCGCCTGGCTGGGCCAGGGTAAATACGAAATCACCGAAAACCCCGACGCCGATGCCTGGTTCGAAAACTTTGGCGGTAAAGAAGAGCATACTACCCATGCATTGGGTTTGATGGCCGAGGACTTTCTGCAAAAGGCAGCGGCACAGGACAAACCCTTTGTCTTGCAGGTCAGCTTCAAGGCACCTCACGGTCCTTACGCCGTTGACCCCCGCTACAAACACATTTACGCCAATGCCGAATTTCCTAAACCGGAAGATTATGGCCTGGATCCCAATGCGCCCAAGCAAGCGCTATCCGGTCGGCCACAGCGCCTGGGTGAGGCGTGGTTAAGTAATTACGATAAACAGATGGCGGGCTATCACGGTCTGGTATACGGCATGGACATGGCCGTAGGTCGCATCCTCGACATGCTTGAAGAACAAGGTCTGGCAGACAATACCATCGTCATATTTGCCGGGGACAATGGTCATCAAAATGGCAGCAAAGGCTATTCCGGTAAGCTCTACGCCTATGATGCCTCTACCCGCTCTCCTACTTTTATCTACGACCCAAGATCACCCGTGAGCGGTGACTTCAATACCTCCACAGTGTTAACCGGCAATATCGATATCGCGCCAACCATTCTTGACTATGCCGGCGTCGATGCACCTGAAAAAGTACAGGGTAAGAGCCTTGCGCCCATCATGGCGACAATCGAAGCGGGTAAAACACCCAAAGATACCGCCTTACATGATTCTCTACTGCTGATTAGCGTATGGGGTACGCCTTCCGCGCAGTCGTTGGGCGTTGTGACGCCTGAGGCGAAATATATCCACTGGTTCTACGGCGGCATGAAGGGCTTCGATCGCGCAGAAGAGTTATTCCTGATTAACCTAGACCCGCTGGAAAGCCACAGCGTTACCCAAGATGCCGCCTCGGCAGAGCTACTCGAAGAACTGCGCGCCAAATATGACCAGTGGATGGTACGTTGGGAAGAGGAAGGCTGGGAGGCCCCCGAAACCTTTGACAAAAAGAGCAAGGACCACGGTTACCGCAAATATGTACGTCTGGCCGACCGCAATACGCCGTTTGAAAACAACGACCCCGCAGAGTTGGCAGACATGTGGGGTGGCAGTGGCGATGGCACCTTGAATAAAAAGAAGAAGAACAAAAAGAACAAAAGTAAAGAAACTGAAAAATAAGGATTATCAGTGATGCTAAAATACAAACCCCTTTATGTTTTATGCCTGAGCGGTATCCTGCTGGCCTGTCAACCTGAGGCTCCTCAGGCAGAGGCGACAGAGCCAACACCACAGGCGCAAGCCAGGTTCGAGCCCACTTGGGAATCTCTGGCCTCAGCCGAGGTACCTGAATGGTTGAAAGACGCCAAGTTCGGCGTGTATACACATTGGGGTTTGTATTCTTTTCCTGAATTCGGCATCAATACCTACGGTGCAGATATGTACCTGAGCCCCCAATCTGATGCAAAGCGGCACGGAATCCGTGCTCACCACGAAAAAACCTATGGCCCTATTGAAGAATTTGGCTATAAGGATTTCCTGCCCATGTTTACCGCGCCCGCTTTTAACGCCGATGAGTGGGTAGCCATTATGGAAGACGCTGGCGCCCGTTACGCTGGCATTCACCTGGTGCACCACGACGGCTATTGCCTGTGGGATAGCGAGTATACGGCTTTTGACAGTATGGACACCGGTCCAAAACGTGACATCTTCGGTGAGATTGCGGGCGCCGTGCGCAAAACCGACATGAAGCTGCTGGCAACATTTCACCACGCCCGAACCTACGGTTTCGGTTTCCAGGAAGCTGACCAGTACAGCCCTGAACAACGCGCCAAGCTGGATATCTTTGACCCCGAGCTGGACTATATCTACCGCAACCCGGAAACTGTCAGCATCGAAGAATTTAGCAACGAATGGCACAACAAGATCAATGAAGTCATCGATAAATACCAGCCAGACCTGCTGTGGTTTGATGGCTTAGCCAAGGGTAAAAAAGCAGGCATCATAAAAGACGATAAGTTGCTGAAGACCTTTGCCGACTTCTACAACAACGGCACGGATTATACCGACCAGCCCTTTATTTTTAACAAACTGCCGGCCAGTCTGAAATGGAACTTTCCCATTGGTGTGGGCTTGCGCACCTATGAAAACGCCCGCGATATGGAACAGGATGTACGGGGCGATTGGAATATTGATCGCGCTATTGCCTACCCCTGGAACTATGTTGTAGGCAAGGAATACCCTCACGACCACCATTATCACATTACCAGCCTGATCGACATCGTCGCACGCGGCGGCAGCTTCCTTCTCTCGCTAACCCCCAGAGGCGACGGTTCTATTCCCAGCGAAGAGAAAGCAATTATGGCCGGCATGGGACAGTGGCTAAGGGTAAACGGAGAGGCTATTTACGACACCCGCCCGTGGAAAATTGCCGGTGAGGGGATCGGGGCAGAAGAAATGTATAACACTTCGACCAAAGTCACTGGCTCAGGTAAAAAACGCATAATGGCCAGCTGGGATTATAATCTGCTAACGGAAAGTAAAGGCGAAGCCATACGCTTCACTCGCAACGGCAATACACTTTATGCCATTGTACTGGGGCGACCGGTTTCCTCAGAGGTATCAATACAGACACTGCATAAAGGCAACGTTGAACAGAATGGTGCCGGGATAAAATCGGTACGGCTGGTTGGCAGTGACAAAGACATTAGCTGGACGCAGAGCGATAGCGGTTTGACTATTCAATTTCCCGAACAATTACCAAGTGACATTGCCCACAGTTTCAAGATCGAAGTGCATGGCACGCTGGATGCCAGCGCCCCGGCAATTATAGACGACGGCATCCCGCGCCTGGGCGACTGGCCTATCTATAAAACACCGATTTAGGATCTGGCTTCGTTCACACGAATACTTTTTAAAAACTTGACTACTATTAAGCACCATGAGGAAAACCACTGATGACAAAGCAACCCCGATTCCGTCTGCCCTCCCACATTGCCTGCCTGATAGTGGGATTTGCGCTACTAGCCGGCAGTCCAGGGCTTAAGGCTGCAGTAAATTCCCTTGAGGCTAATACTGAAACGACACAGGCAGAACAGCCCAACTTTCTGTTTATCCTCACCGATGACCAGACTGTCAATACCATCGGGGCATTGGGTAATAGCGAGATATTAACACCCAATATGGATCGCTTAGCGGCGCAGGGCACCAGCTTTACTCATGTCTTTAACCAGGGCGCCTGGTCCGGTGCAGTGTGCGCTCCCAGCCGTCGTATGATCAATACTGGCCGTCACCTCTACCGCACCGGCCTTGGCCCCAAAACCGCTAAAAATGACCATGCCAAGAAGTACCCGCTGATGGGTGAAGTATTACAGCAGGCAGGTTATGAAACATTTATGACCGGCAAGTGGCATGTTGATAACGCGTCTTTCCGCCGCAGCTTTTCGCTCGGCTCAGCGATTTATGAAGGCGGCATGTCAGCCGAGGGCAAAGGTGGTCAATTCGAACCACGGGTCGCCGAATATGATGGCAATGACGACAACCCTGAAAACTTTGTGGTACGCACCGAAAATAAACATACCAGCGAGCTGTTGGCTGATTCGGCCATCACCTACTTGCAGGCTAAAGAGCAGCGTAACGATAAACCCTTTTTTATGTATGTCGCGTTTCTGGCCCCCCACGACCCGCGCCAGTCACCGCAAGAATATGTCGACATGTACCCAGCATCAGCTATAACACTGCCACCAAATTTTCTGCCTGAGCACCCTTTCGATGAGGGCGATCACTACATCAGGGACGAGGTATTACTACCCTTCCCTCGTGTAGAGGCGACAGTGAAACCGTTTATTGGCGAATACTATGCCATGATAACTCACCTGGATGCGCAGATAGGCCGCATTCTGGATACGCTGGACAGCTCGCCCTATGCCGATAATACCATCGTAATATTTACCTCTGACCACGGTCTCGCCGCGGGCCAGCATGGTTTGCTCGGTAAACAAAGTCAGTATGATGCCAGCATTCGAGCTCCCTTCATCATTAGCGGGCCGGGTATTCCGGTCGCTAAACAGGCACCGGGTATGTTCTATCTGCATAGTATATTTCCCACCGTTCTGGATCTGGCCGATATCGCTATCCCAGACAGTGTTGATACTGCCAGTATTACGCCGTTAATTCGCGGCGAGCGCGACACTGAACACGAGGCGATTTACGGTGCCTACAAACATTTTCAGCGCATGGTGCGAACCGACAACTATAAATTGATCTATTATCCGATGTTGAAAAAAACCCAGCTGTTTGATCTTCAGAACGATCCCTGGGAAATGAACGATTTGTCTGACGATCCCGAAAATGCACAACTGATCATCGAATTGCAAGCTCAGCTGGAAACACTAAAACAAGCGGTAGGCGATCCGCTAAAAAATGATACGCCAGAAGCAAGCTTCGCTGAATATATGTCCAAATCAAAGGCACGCCGGCGGGTCGAACTGAAAGCAACCGAATCATAAACAGACAGCCGAGAGCAACGAGCACACTACGATGAAAATTGATGCCCACAACCATTTCTGGCTCTATAACGCCCATGACTATGACTGGATTGACGATGCGATGGCCCGGCTTCGCGCCGATTATACGCCTCAGATTTTCCAATCAGTACTGGCAGAGGCCGGTATAGATGGCAGCATAGCGGTACAGGCTCGGCAGTCTTTGGAAGAAACACGTTGGTTACTCTCATTGGCCAATGCTAACGACTTTATCCTGGGAGTTATCGGTTGGATAGATTTGTGCGCCGATGACCTGGAGCAACAACTGACCGAATTTGAGGCCAATAAAAAACTGAAAGGTTTTCGTCATGTATTGCAGGGCGAGTCTGACGATTTTATGTTGCAAGCAGCATTTATCGATGGGGTTAAATTGCTGGCAGCCAAGGATTATTGCTACGAAATACTGGTAGTAGCCGATCAACTGCCCGCAGTGAAAAAACTCCTTGAGCAACTGCCACCCATGCGTCTGGTGATTAATCATATAGCCAAACCTGATATGGCTGGCCACACCTCGTCGGCCTGGTACGATGATATGCGTGAGATAGCTGAACACAGCCATGTATTTTGCAAAGCTTCCGGTATGGTGACGGAAGCTGATTGGCACAATTGGTCTGAGGGCGACATCAGCCCTTACCTCAACCATGTACTGGATTGCTTCGGTTCTGAACGGCTAATGTTTGGTTCGGATTGGCCAGTCTGTCTGGTCGCCGCGGATTACAAGAGAGTAGAAGGCCTGCTAATAGACCACCTTGCCGCCCACTCCCGTAAAGAAGTAGACGCCATCTTTGGTGGCAACGCCCAAAGCTTCTATCGCTTATAGTATTGCGGCATTAACGCATCGATCCGGCGCTAAAGCGACCAACCCTTCTCAGCAAGTGCCTGCAGCTCAGGGTATTGGCTATCGTCATCCCCTACCTCGGTCTTAACCTGCATCAATTGCTCTTTTAGATCCAGGGCGATTTTCTGGTAAGCAGGATCCTTGATCAGGTTATTCATCTCTCGGGGGTCATTCTTCAGGTCATACAGTTCCCAGTATGGCGGAGTACTAGCCGGCATAGAGCCATTGGCATCCAGCGCTAAGCCGTAGAAGAACACCAGTTTATAGTCACTGGTACGCAGCCCGTAATGCGCAGGCACATAGTGATGCGCCATGTGCAACCAATAACGGTAGTAGAGTGAATCGTCACCGACAGCCTGGGCCGGGTTTTCCAAGGCGGTTTTGAAACTCTTACCCTGGATTAACGCAGGTGCAGACTGACCGGCAAACTCCAGCAAGGTGGGCGCTATATCAATATTAGCAAATAGCGCATCGCTGGTTTGTTGCTTGGGCACAACTCCCGGGTAGCGTATAAGAAACGGCATTTGAATCGATTCTTCGTAGATCCAACGTTTGTCATAATAATCATGTTCGCCGAGCAACATACCCTGATCGGAGGTATAGATCACAATCGTATTATCGGCCAGACCCTGCTGGTCAAGATAGTCCAATACCTTACCCACGCTGTCATCAACCGATGCGGCTGTACGCAAATAATCTTTCAGATATTTCTGGTAGGCCGCACTGGTCACGGTGTCTTTGTCGTAGGTATCCAACTCGAGAGTACCGGTAGGCCAACGGTCTTTTAACATACGGGTAACCAGACCTCGACCTTCCATCCTGCGGGATACGGAGGATCCGAACTGCTGGCCTTTTTTGCCATCAATGATGACGTCATCTGTGGGACCATGATTGCCACGTTTATACAGACTTTCAGGCTCGGGAATGAAGACATCGGCATACAGATCTTCATAACGCTTGGGTGGCTCCCACAAACCGTGTGGCGCCTTGTGATGTAACATCAAAAAGAAAGGCGCGTCGGCATCGCGTTGTGACACCCAGTCCAGTGCCAGATCGGTAATGACATCACTGACATAGCCCTTATATACCTTGCCGCCTACATCACCATCAACCCAGGAATCGCCCATCTCTTTTAAGCGGGGGTTGTGGTATCGACCCTGTCCGGGCAATACATTGTAATAATCGAAACCGGAGGGCTCGGATTTCAAATGCCACTTGCCAATAATCGCGGTGTTATAACCGGCCTGCTTCAACTGTTTAGCCAGGTTGTCACCCGCGGGGTCTATCACGTCATCCAGCGTCCGTACGCCATTGGTATGACTGTACTGGCCGGTCAGAATAGAAGCTCTACTGGGCGTGCAAATGGAATTGGCGGCAAACATACTATTGAGACGAACACCTTCGTTGGCCAGACGATCAATATTCGGTGTTTTCACCACGCTGGAAAGACGGCTGCCATAACTGGATATTGCGTTAGCGGCATGGTCGTCCGACATGATAAATATAATGTTGGGCTGTTTGCCCGCCGCTGATGCAGCCAGACTCGTTATGGCCAGACCACTAGCGACAATACAGGCCACTGTCGCACGCAATGCAACAGCCTGGAATTTTTGTAATTTAGTCATATTCATTGCTCTTAATTCCAGGTCAGTTTCAAAAAGTCATCATAGCTGGCTTGCGGGTCATTAATATCCAGCGGATCTTCCACTATGTCTTGCCACTCGGCCAGTTGCGCCATCATGTTAATGATGCGTTCACTGTGCTCTGGCAGCCTGCTGACATCGTTCAATTCCTCAGGATCCTGACGCAAGTCGAACAACTGAGTGCGTTTAATCATTGGATAGTAAATCAGCTTGTAATCCTGGCTACGTAACATGCGCTGAAAATGCCGGTATCCGCCATAGACGGTATCGAACATCGCCTGTTTTTGACCCTTGATGAGGGGCACAATACTGGGCGCATCGACCGAATCAGGAATTTTTAAGCCCGCCATTTCCACTGCAGTTGGGAATACGCTATTGAGGTAAAACATACCCGCTACGGTTTTACCAGCCGGCACCCCGGGTCCTTTCACGACAAAGGGGGCTCGCACGCTGTGATCGTATTGATTTTGCTTGCCCATCAAACCGTGTTTACCTACGGCCAAGCCATGATCGGAAGTAAAGATCACCAGAGTATTATCGGCTTTACCGCTGGCTTCCAGCGCGGCAAGAATACGACCTATCTGTCCATCCATATGTTCAATCATTGCATAGTAGTCAGAAATATTTTCCTGAACGACCTTTTTGCCGCGGGGAAAACCTGCCAACACTTCATCGCGCAGATAATAGTCACCCTGATCAAAGGGATGATAGGGTAAATATGCCGCTGGAACTTGAATGGAATCGGGTGGGTATTTATCGAGGAATTCTTGCGGTGCCTGACGCGGATCATGAGGCGCAAGAAACGCGACATACATCATAAACGGCTTCTCTGCCACATTACGAGCGCCGATAAAATCGACGGCAGCATCCGCAATGACCTCTGAACTGTGTTTATCGGCTTGATAATCCAGGAATGCCTTTTTGCCTTTGCCAGCAGGATCAAAGTCGGTAAAGTTTGCCTGCCATTGTCCGCCCTTTTCATGACGACTCATGCCGGCTTTGTGGATTGCCACGCCGTGATTGAAGCTACGCTTCCATACATCCATATTCAAGTGCCACTTACCGCTTTGGAAAGTGTCGTAACCATTGTTCAGAAAGGTCTCACCGAATACCGGGTACTTCGCTACGTGACGTGCGTCGTTCTTACCCCGGGCATCAAGGCCTGTACGGTAAAGGTGCCTGCCGGTATTAATCATTTGCCGACTCGGCAGGCAAACTGCGCCCGACCAAGCCCCCTGATTAAACACATAAGAGAAGTTCATGCCCTGCTCTACCAGTGAATCCATCGCCGGTGTGCTAATCTGGCTATTACCCAGAGCGCCTACGGTATCCCATGCCTGATCATCGGTGAGAATAAACAATACGTTCATCGGCTGCTCGTCTGCAACTGCCGGGCTGTCAACAGCAGGATCGCTGCAGGCGGTAACAGCCATGAGGCTACACATCGCTGCCAGAGTGGCGGGAGTGCGCCAGAAATAACGCAGAAATTGCTTCTGTATTGTCACTGTCTATATCCTTTTGAGAGAATCAACCAGGCGCCAAAGCCATGGCAATCGAAAAATAATGATTCGATTTATATTGTATTTTATATATAATATGTAAATAATAGCTCGTATGCAAGAGAAAACACCAGGCCAGAAAGAAAGCAAAGGTCTGGACACAATAAACACTTAATTTACAGGACAGGTTTATGCTCCCCAAAGTCATATTCGGCACCAGTAGTCTGGGCAATCTTTACGAAGAACCAAGCTATGACACAAAAAAAGCTATTGTCGGCGAGATCGTGCGTCAAAGCGGCGCTCAGGCGATGTTTGATAGTGCGGGCAAATATGGCGCGGGTCTGGCGCTCGAGTCGCTGGGCGGCTGTCTGGCCGATCTGGGGGTCGAACCGGGCCAGGTCAGTATCAGCAACAAATTGGGTTGGAAGCGGGTGCCGCTGACTACGGATGAACCCACGTTTGAGGTCGGGGTTTGGAAAAATATTCAATACGACGCAGTGCAGGACATCAGTTACCAGGGCATTCTCGACTGCTTCGAGCAAGGTAACCAATTGCTGGGTAACTACTGTGCCGATATTGTGTCCGTACATGACCCGGATGAATTCCTCGATGGCGCGCGCGATGCAACAGAACATGCCCGGCGTCTGGAGCAATTACTCGAGGCCTACCGCGCTTTGGCCGAACTCAAACAAAAAGGCATTGTGTCTTCGATAGGTATCGGCGCAAAAGATATCACCTCGATTGATCTGATTTCAGATCACGTGCAGCTTGACTGGGCTATGTTTGCAAACTCCATCACGCCTTACACACATGCAGACAACGCGCTGTCATTGCTGGATAAGCTGCAACAACAAGGTGTGGCGGTCATCAATTCAGCCGTGTTTAATGCGGGTTTTCTGGTAGGCGGTGAATTTTTTAACTATCAAAAGATTAGCCCCGAGAGCCATCCCGAAGCGTTTGCCTGGCGTGATAGATTTTATGCCATTTGCGATAATTTCGACATAGAGCCGGCGCTGGCCTGTGTACAGTTCTCGTTCCTGTTTAATAACATCGCAAGTGTCGCTTTGAATACGTCATCAGCGAAACGCATCAGCACAAATATAGCGCTGGCTACCACCGAGGTACCTGCGGGTTTTTGGCAGGCCATGTTAGCCGAACGGTTAATTAACCCAAGACTGGCAAGCCTGATTAAGCAGAAATGATTGCAGGTCCATCGCGGCAGGCGTCGTAAGCCTGTTTATCAATTATAGCGCCGCGATGCTGTACCACGCAGCCTGCAATCTGGCTTGCTGCAGAGATTGACTGCTGCAGTGTGGCCCCAGCGAGACGTTGCGCCAAATAGGTGCCAGCAAAAGAATCGCCTGCTGCGGTACTGTCAACTTGCTGGGGTGCGGGTATAAAAGCTTGATGGGCAGTTTCGCCGTCGCAGCTGGCGTAGACTCCAGCCTCGTCACACTTGATAACCCTCTCTTCAACACCACAGTATTGCAGCATCGCGTCCACCTCTTCGCGCTGCTGATGACCAAATAGTTCGGTGTGATCTTCCAGTCCAGGCAGAACGATATCAGACACCTTATAGGCGTTCACCATCCAGTGCTGGGCCTGCTCCAGGCCTTCCCATAATGCTGGACGATAGTTGGGATCGAAGGCTATTCTGGCTCCACGACGTCGTAATATAGCGAGTAAGTCCAGTAATGATTGTCGATCTATTTCCGATAATATTGCCAGTGATATACCACTAAAAAAAACATAGCGAACATCTGCAATGCAATCTATTCCACCGCCTTGCCCAAGTAAACTCAGTAATTGCGTGGCGGCGGAGTTTTTGCGCCAATAGATAAAACTTCGCTCTCCACCACCGTCGGTATGAATCATATAAGTGCCGGGTATTGCGTCTTCCGATCGCAAAACCTGCGAGCAATCGAGACCGTGAGCCCGCCAGGTACTCAGCATTAAATCACTTACCGCATCGGTACCGATGGCAGTCAGAAATGACACCGATAATTCCGGCGCCCAGCGTTTGGCATAAACTGCGGCATTATAAGTATCACCTGCAAAACTTCGCTGGATGGTCGGGCTATGAAGATCACCGCTGAGCTCCATCATGCACTCGCCGATACACATCAGGCCATTAGTCACACGCTGCAGACCTCTGCCATGGCATGATCCACAACATCGAGATTAGCCGGTGCCAAATGACTATAACTGGCCATAACCGATTGTCTAAAGCACAGGTCCGCCGCCAACGAAGGGGGAAACATATCGGTAATCGACAAAAAGGCGTCAACACAGGATTCATCACTCTGGTCTTCGCACTGGCCAATCTGCTGCAGGCGTGCACTCAGCGGATCGGTAATCGCTTGTTGCTCACGTGACATCTTCTGAATCAGTCGCATCCAGGCTGCTACAGCCAGGCATTGTAAGTCACAACTGCGACCTGCCAGCAGGTTATCCTGAATAGTACCAAGAAGACGAAAAGGTATTTTTTGACTGCTGTCCCACGCTATTTGCGATAGGAAATGACGGATAGCGGGGTTTTCGAAACGCGCAAGGATCTCTCTGGCGTAACGCTGCAGGTCGAGCCCCTCTACTGGCTGAATGGTCGGGATAATTTCACGCTGTAACATTTGATCGATATAGGCCCGAATATAATCGCTACCAATGGCCTGCTCTACGGTTTCACAACCGGCCAATAAACCAGCGAACGCCAGACTGGAATGTGTGCCATTAAGAATACGCAGCTTGGCAGCTTCAAAGCCCTGTACATCGTTGCTGAAAGTGGCTCCGACCAAATTCCAGGGTGGCAGAACCGCGCCAGGTAAATCTTCAATGACCCATTGCGTAAAACCTTCGCGCTGTACCGGCCAATTATCGCGCAAGCCGATCTCCTGCGACACACAATCTCTTACCAGGTCATCTGTCGCCGGCGTAATACTGTCAACCATGGTGCAAGGGAAATACACCTCTTGCGTAATCCATTGGGCCAGTTGCGGGTCAATTTTCGCAGCCAATTCCATCACCGCATTTCTCAAGCGCTGACCATTATCCGTCAGGTTATCGCAGCTAATCACCACAAAGGGTTTACTGCCATCTTCGCGGCGTTTTCGCAAGCCTGCCACCAGATAACCGATTGCCGTCTTGGGCCGATCGAGATGAGTGATATCGTGCTGAATGCCCTCGTGAGAGCTGTCCAGTTTTCCGGCAGGTGTAAGACAATAACCCTTCTCGGTAATGGTCAGGGTAACTGCCTGTGTTTGTGGGTTGCCTAGCCTGTCAATAACCGCTGCGGGGTTTTCCGGGGCGACTAAAACTTCTTTGATAGCCCCAATAATTTGCTGGGATGGATTGCGATCAAGTATCGCAAGTGTATAGAGATTATCTTGCTCTCGCACCGCATCACGAAAAGTGGGACTGTTAACCGACACTTCACAAATGCCCCAATTACCGCCCTGCAAACGTAACAAATCATCGGTATATACCGCCTGGTGAGCTCGATGAAAGGCACCGGGACCAAAGTGCACTATGCCTATATCTACCAAAGTACGGTCGTAGCCGAGATTATTGACTCCAGGCTGTAGGGCAGTCAGGTTCATGTCAGAAAGTTGATTCATTTATACCAAATCCTTCCGGCACGGAGCCTCTTGCTCCGCGCCCGCCGTCTTTTCTATTAAGAATATATTGTTGCCTCTAGAGACAGGCGATTGCTTTAATCAGGCCGTTGTTATCAGCCAACCATTGTGGAATTTTATCCGGTAATTCCTCAAGACTCGCCTCGTGCGTATTCAGCTGGTCAGTAGGCACCTTGCCTTCTTTAATACAGGAGATCACATAATGGAAGTCTTCACGTGTGGCATTGCGACTACCAATAAGGCGCAATTCCCGAGAATGGAAAGACGGATCCGAAAAGCTGATGTCTTCTTTAATAACGCTGATAAATACGCAACTACCGCCATGGGCAACATAGTTGATACTCGATTCCATTGCATACTTATTACCTGTCGCATCGAACACCACATCAAACATCTCGCCGTCGGTAAAGGTCTGCATAGCGGCCAACGCACCGTCTCCACCAACAATACCTTGCGCCATGGGAATGATTTCCATCGCCGTGGCGACGCGTTCAGCGCTGAGATCCAGCACTGCAACTTTGACGTCATCAATGAGTGACAAAAATATCGCCGCTCCCAAACCTATCGGACCCGCGCCGACTACTAACACTCGATCACCGGGTTTAACTTCGCCGCGACGCACGCCGTGTGCACCAATGGACAGGAATTCGACCATAGCCGCCTGAGATAAAGTCAAACCTTCGGCTGAATAAAGTGCCGCTTCGGGTACATAAATATATTCACACATACCACCATCGGCATGTACGCCCAGCACTTCGATATTGACACAACAATTAAACTTCCCCTTGCGACAGGTGATACATTCACCACAAGGCAAATAGGGGTTTACGATAACTGGCTCTCCGATTTTCAAACTGGAGCCCACTGGCACAGAAAGCACCTCACCGGACAATTCATGGCCCATCACACGAGGGTATTCCAGAAACGGGTGCTGACCCTTATAGATATGAAAATCGGTACCGCAAATGCCAACACGCCGAACACGCAGCTTTACCCAATCATCACGATGCTCAGGATCTTCTCTGTCTTCTATAACAATTTTTCCCGGTTCAACACATACAACAGCTTTCATCACATTTTCCTGTTTTTGTTCAATTAGGGCCCAGCCCATACGAACAGATTAATTCAATAATTATAAGGTTACGCCATTCTTCCATATCGCAATTTCGCGCTGGTCGTTTCGCTCTGAACAGGTTTGCTGACCAGAGGCAACTTGAATAATGTATTCAATAAACTCATCGGCCAGAGAGGCCATGGAGTGCTGAGAAAATAACTGGCCCGCATCAAAATCTATCCAATTTTTCTTAGCTTGCGCCAAACCAGTATTAGAGGAAATTTTTACCGTGGGAGCAGGAAAACCCAAAGGCGTTCCTCTGCCGGTAGTAAACAGAATAACGGTTGCGCCCGAGGCCGTCAGAGCTGTCGACGACACGGCGTCATTGCCCGGAGACTGCAGTAAATTCAGTCCCGATTGCTTGACCGGCTCGGCATAAGCCAGCACGCCCCGAACGGTTGCCGTGCCACCTTTCTGTATCGCACCCATGGACTTCTCTTCCAGCGTAGTAATGCCGCCATCTTTATTACCCGGTGATGGGTTGTCATAAATATTCTGTTTATAGTCCAGAAAGTATTGCTTGAAGTCGTTGATTAGACTGACCGTCTGCTCGAATACTGCTTCATCGCAAGCCCGATTCATCAGTATTTGCTCGGCACCAAACATCTCTGGCGTTTCAGTCAATAGTACCGTTCCGCCCACATCGCATAAACGGTCCGCCATGCGTCCAACAAGCGGGTTTGCCGATAAACCACTAAAGCCATCAGATCCACCACACTTCATGCCCAGCACAAGATCGGATAAAGGGCATTCCGTACGCTGGTCCTGACTGGCCAGCTCAGCGAGCTCTGCCACTGCAGCCAGACCTTCGGCGATTTCATCTTCGGCCTGCTGGCAATTGAAGAATCGAATACGGGAATGAAATTCGGCCGGTATCTTTGCCAGCAAGTTTTTGCCCTGGTTATTTTCACAACCCAGGCCCAATACCAGAACACCGCCTGCATTGGGATGCTGTGCCAAGGCAGCCATGATATCTCGGGTAGAATCCAGGTCGTCGCCGGTTTGCGAGCAACCAAAGGGATGTGTAAAGGCGAACACACCGTCACACTGCGTCTCATGTAATACTTCAGCCTTTATCGCTATTTTCTGGGCTAATCGGGAAACACAACCTACTGTACTCATTATCCAGATTTCGTTGCGCGTGCCCACTTTACCGTTAGCTCGGCGGTAACCCATAAAATGTCGTTTGGTGTCTTCACTATTCTGACGACTTATGGGCAACTGAGGCTGATACTCATAGTTTTCAATACCAGACAAAGTCGTTTTCATATTGTGCGTATGAACGTGCTCACCGAGGGCAATATCGGCAGTAGCATAACCAATGGGTGCAGCGTATTTGTAGACTGCCTCGCCAACGAAAATAGGCCTGGCAGCATATTTATGCCCGGGTAATAGCTCAGTTGATATTGCTACCTCTCCGCCGGGTAAATGTATACAAACACCCGCGGCCAGCGGTTCGAGCGCTACCACCACGGTATCGTTGTCATGTAAGTGGATAAATTCCATCTGCTACCTTGCCATTCTCGGCTCTATTCTTTGCTCAAATGATTCTCGGCAATGGCTAATTTGCCGCTATTTCCGTAATCTTCTTTTATCAGGCTTCTGTATAATGTCTTTTATATTTAATATACATTCAAATATTAGGCCGAAGTTCTGCCTAGGTCAAGTCTTTGTTTCGCTTATATCTCTCTAAAAGTCTCGCATACAAAGGAAATGGCAGGAACGGGCAAGCAGACACAGCAAAAGCCAAATTATTGTGTATTACCAAATAAACACAGATTTCCTAAGAGTTTCCTTTCGACAAGCGGCATTCTAAAAGAATGCTTATTCATCCGTATCCAGGACCCGCATCTCATCTTCTGGCTGCAAACTTATCCTGCCCTGACGGGCCAATTCGGCAATACCCGCGGCATCGGGCTCCGTCACGATCAACTCACCTTCCACCTCAATTTTGAAAGTATGAGCAAATTCTCCGGTATAGGTCTCAGGAAACCTCAGGTGAAGCCCCTTGTCATCTCGTGTCCACTCAACCGGCAGGTCTGAGTCCAGTAATTGAATACGCTTGATCTTGTTATCAGTCGACAGCTGGTAGTCGGTGGTAAAAGTTGCAAGAGTTAATTGACGGCTCTGGGGCATCTCCAGGGAAATAGCGTAGAGCGAATTATTCTTCTGTGTAAATCTCACATCCTGAGCGCCAAGGATGCGATAGTCCCAGGCGTAGATCGTTTTACCCTTCTTGAGTTTTTTATAAATCAGGTGCTGACCTTCCCCATAGACGGAGTAACGGCGCGTACCGTAAATGGCCTCGCCATTGGCTTTTAGCCAACGGCCCATACCTTGCATTATTTCTATCTCGCCATCGGAGATAGACCCATCGCCTTTGGGCGTTAGCGACAAGAGATAGATACCACCGCGAGCGACATTGTCGATCAGAAAGCCAAGGTGGAAATCTGCCCCATCACGGTATTGCTTATTATTGACATAACTCCAAGGATAACCAATGGCTCGGTCGGTAAGATAATAACCGGGAATATGTTCGGGCATATCACGGCCACCTTCATAACTCCGTAATCCGACCTGTTCGGGAAAATTAAATTCTCCGGCATGTTTGTTGGCGATGACGACGTCCTGACCGCGCTTGTCTGATTCATTGTAGTAATACGCCATCACATCCTTCACCATGCTTTCCGGCGGGTGATCGTGGCGCATCGCCGAGCGCAGGCCGTCAAACCAGATCAAGTCTGGTTTGTAGGTATCGATTACCTCCTGCACTTTGGCCTGCCACTGTCGGCTAAACTCTTTCATCGCTTCCGGGTCTTTAGAATCCCAGAAGAAATCCTTAAATTCAGGGTTATTGACATCCCAATTGGCGGCTTCGGGCGGAGGATTTTTAGGCAGGTTTTTAGCCATCCAGCCGGGAGTCCGACCGTGGTGAAAGGTGGCTGCCAGTTTCATATCAGGATATTTTCGTACCTCTGCCGCTATCTCACCATAAATATCTTTCTTAGGGCCCATGTTACCGGCATTCCAACGATTCACTTTTGAATCCCACAACAGAAAGCCGTCATGGTGAACCAAACAGATGCCGCCAAATTTAGCCCCGGCCTCATGCATTAAACCCACCCACTCGCTGGCCTCAAATTCAGGGGCAGTAAACTTGTCGATGAAGTCGGTATAGCCAAAATCTTCTATCGCGCCGTATTTTTCAGTGTGGTAGCTGTAGGTATCTTTAATATCGCGCTTGTAACTATACAAATTGGGCGCGTAATCTGGACCACCGTGGGCGGGTACAGAGAATACGCCCCAGTGTGTATATACGCCAAACTTGGCATCTATTACCCACTCTGGAATATCCTTGTTCGCCAGCGACTCCCAATCAGCAGAATAGCTCTCCAGCGCAACAACTGAACCGGAAGAAAGAGCAGCCCCAAGCGACCACATTGCAGCCCGGCGCCGCAATCTCGGAAAACTGCGGTCTTTTGTTGGAGCAGACTTATTCATCGGTATTCCTCTTGTAACAATTAGATGCCAGGGGTAAAAACACGCTCACCGCAGACCATATTATGATAGAAACGGAAGCATATAGTGTATTTTATTTATAATCTACTTTTTCTATGCGATACTGCGAGGCAAGCGTTATCATTCACTCATGCAGTTCAAATAGATCTTGTTATTTCTATGCCATCACAGCGTTTACTAACCATGCTTAGCGCAGCGCTGAGCCTACTCACGGTCATTTTTCTGGCGGCTTGCAGTGATCCCCAGCCGTCCAATGCAGAGCCAACGGCCAGCGCCACATACACGGGTAGCGAAGACTGCGCGACTTGCCATCAGGTCGAATATGAGGCGTGGAATGGGTCTCATCATCAGCAAGCTATGCAACACGCCTCGGTCGATACAGTGAAGGGCGATTTTGCTGAAGTTGAGTTTCACTACGGTGACGAACACAGCCGTTTTTATATAATCGATAGCAAATATTATGTGGAAACACCTGGGCCTGATGGCGTGGTGGCGGAATACGAAGTGCTATATACCTTCGGCACTACTCCCCTGCAGCAATATATTGTTGCCTTCCCCGGCGGCAGGTTACAGATGGTGCCCATTGCCTGGGACGTCATCGAAAAGAAATGGTTTCACCTGCAAGAAGCGTTGCAGCCCCAGCATGGCGAGTGGATCTATTGGACTGAGGGCGGCATGAACTGGAATAGCATGTGCGCCGACTGTCATACCACCGGGCTGGAAAAAAACTTTGACGTCACCAGGCAGAGCTATAACACCCAATGGTCGGCCATTAATGTATCTTGCGAAGCCTGCCATGGACCGGGCAGCCAGCATATCGCAGCTGCAAAATCTGGCGACCTGGGTAATGGGGCAGCTGCCCATCTGGATATGCTGGCTGGTGAACCTTCCCGGCAGGTGGTAGACAAATGCGGACGCTGCCACTCGCGAAGGCAACAACTGACTCAATCTTACCGCCATGACAGCGATGAGCTACTAGATCACTACCTGCCCTCGGTATTACAAAACGGCTTATACCACAGCGATGGCCAGATCCTCGATGAAGTCTTTGTCTATGGATCATTTACGCAAAGCAAGATGTACCACAACGATGTAAGCTGCATTAATTGCCACCAAGCTCACTCGGTTCGCTTGCGCAAACAAGGTAACGCCCTGTGCGCTCAATGCCATCTGCCCGATCAATACGACACACCCGCTCATCACCATCACGAGGCCAATGACGGTGCGGCACTCAAGCTACCGGCACAATCTGCTGGCAACCAGTGTGTTGATTGTCATATGCCCGGTAAGGTTTATATGGGTAATGATTTTCGTCGCGATCATAGCCTGCGTCGTCCGCGGCCAGACTTGAGTCTTAAGTACGGTACGCCCAACGCCTGTATTGGCTGCCACATTGACGAGACTAACCAGTGGGCAGCAAGCACACTAATAGACTGGTTTGGTGAAATACGTCAGGCCCATTTCTCCGAGGTGCTGGCGCTGGCGGAGTCCAATCCAGGTGTGGCGATTTCGCCTTTGGTGAAACTACTAAATGATCGCAAGCAACCGGCCATTGCCAGAGCCACGGCCGCACATATCCTGTCGCCGTTGGCGCTGGATGACAACGTATCAGCTGCCCTGCAACTGGCCCTGAAAGACCCCGAACCTCTGGTGCGTACAATGGCTGCACGTGCATTCGCGGAGCTGCCTTTATCCAGCAAGCTGCATTTATTGATCAATATATTAGACGATCCAGTACGTTCGGTTCGAATTGCCGCAGCCAGTAGTCTTAGTGAAGCCCACGAGAACGATTTCCCCAGCCAACAACAAAGTGAATTTCGACAGGCCCGCGCGGAATACCTGGAATCACTGGCCATTAATGCGGACTTCCCCTCTGGCCAACACCAGATTGGCATCGACCAGCAGACGCAGGGTGAGTTCTCGCTAGCTGAACAAAGCTACAAGCAAACACTTGCCATCGACAACAGATTTAATGCTTCACGGCTGAATCTGGCCCAACTGTATTACCAACAGGGGCGTCGTGACGAAGCAGTGGAGACCTATGAGGCGGTACTGGAGCTGGAACCCAATGCTGCCCCAGCGCATTACGCTCTGGGATTGTTAATGGCAGAGTTAGGAGATATGGCGCAGGCAGAACACTATCTGGAAGCGGCCGGTCGCACCGGTAATAACCCGCGCGCCTGGTACAATCTTGCCGTATTGCGGCAGCAGCAAGGCAAAACAGACACGGCAGAACAAGCTTATCTACAAGCCCTAAACCTGACTCCCGGTAACCCGGAATTTATTCAGGGGCTGGTCAGTCTCTATGCGCAACAGGGCAAGTGGCAGCAAGCATACCAATTGGTCACCAGTGAACTGGCACAAGACCCGGAAAATAATCATCTGCAAAACCTACTGCGACAAATACAGGGTTCATCCGCCCGATAAAAAGAGGCCTCTATGAAGGATCACCAGCGCCAGATTCAACTTAGGCTCTTGTTTGTACTGATGATGGCGTCGTGTCAAACGGCGACTGTTCAGGCCGGGGAGCTCACTCAACGTCTCATCCTGTTGGGTGATGCCGGTTATTCCGAAATCTCTCCTCTGGAACCAACTCTCCAACTGGCCGCCGATTTGGCCTCCCAAATACCAACAAAAACCGCGACACTATTTTTGGGCGACAATATTTATAAAACGGGATTTCCCGTATTGAAAGAGAAACAAACGACGTTTAACAGCCAACAACTCAAGGAAATAAGTTACCTTACTGCGCAATTACAGGTGGCAAAACTCAGCACAAGCCGCCTGTATTTACTGCCGGGTAATCATGACTGGAAACCGAAACAGGTGGACGACCAAGCCGCCTATATCGCCAAATACGCGCAACAACAAAAGCTGCAGGCTCATTTTGTGCCCTATTCTGCCGGCCACGATCCACTTCCTGAAATTGTTACGCTGGAGGGCGTGAGCATCCTGTTTCTGGACAGTAGCTGGATGTTACAGGGAGATGGCAAGAATTTATCACTGGCCTTAAGCAGGCTTAAAACACTCATAAACCATTCGCGCTCAGTCAATCCGAATAATCTATTGTTAATTGCCAGTCACCACCCAATCGAGTCACTTGGCGCTCACGCGGGTTATCGGCATGCAGATAAGAGAGACCCTTCCAGCCCCATAATCAGAAAAGACAAAACAGGAAAAGGCAACTTGGCTGACCCCGGCTATCAACAAATGATAGCGGGTTTACAAGAAACAGTGGCCGGCATGGAACGTGTCATTTTTGCAGCAGGCCATGACCACAGCCTGCAGGTATTTGAATCCACCGAGAGCCCAATGAAACGCTTTCATCTTGTCAGCGGCGCAGCAAATAAACAAAAAATATCTGCCGTGGGCGATGCTCCCAACAGATTATACGGCAGGGCTGCAACCGGCTTGATGGTGATAGACATCGAAACAGACAGAATCAATCTAAAAGTCTATACCACCGAGACTAAATCAATAGAATTTGAAAAAGAGCTTTGGTGACATTCCTCGATAAAACCTGGCTCAAGCCGTCTCGGCCTGAGCCGATTTCGCACGTGAGCGGTCATAAAGCCAAATAGCCCCAAACACCGGTAACAGCACGATAGGCACAATGGCCACCGACTGGAAAGACTCAACCGAGGCATAGCGCACCACTTCTGTCATCGCCTCTGGCGATAATGTAGCGAGTTTATCTGCGCCTCCGGCAGCCTCTGCTTTGGCACTGTCAAAGATCATGCCCATTTGAGGCAATACAAACTGAATAGACATACCGCCGGCAAAACCCATCAGGCCCATTGCCAAAGCACCACCGCGGGTAAAGCGCTCGGATACAATGGCCAGCATGGTTGGCCACATATAACAAACACCAATACCCCAAATAGTGGCAGCGGCAAACGCGGTAACCGGTGAATCAGCCAAGCTTAAAGTATAGAGACCCACACCGGCTGCAATACAACTGAAGAACATTAAACCTACCGAGGAAATGCGCGCCACAATGGGGCCGGCAAAATGTCGCATCACAAACATCAGTGCGCTGACGTAGACAAGCAATACAATGCCCTGCATGCCAACAATATTCGATAGAGAAATGTTCACCCATTGGCCAGGCGCCAACTCAGATGCCGCGGTAAAATACATGCAGACCCAGAACACCCAAAACAAGGGTCGTTTGAGTAGCTCCATAAACATGCCGGTATAACTCACGCCGGTAGCCACTCTTTCAGTAACCGGAAATACGGAACCTGCCACCATCCAGGCCAGAGCCAGCGCAGGTAGTAACAGTACCAACATGTTGAGCTCCCACGGCAGACCTGCCGCGGAAATACCCACACCCAGTAGACCACCTACAACAATGCCTGCCGGCCACCAGGCATGAAGAATATTTAGCCTGTGTGTTTTTTCTTCAGGATACAGTGCGGCCACCATCGGATTAGATGCCGCTTCAACGGCGCCCCATCCCAGACCAGTCAGTAATAGACTTATCAATACCACGGTTTCTACACTGCTGCCAACAGGCATGGTTGATGCCAGAATCAAACCTGCAGCACCTGCGACATAACCTATGGCTGAGAGCAACAACATGCGCTTCATGCCGACTACATCAACCAGTGCGCTGCCAAATAATAGCGTTAAGGCGAAACCGGTAAAGGTGATGCCCAAGGCCTCACCCACCATAGAGGCTGAGTTAGCGAGATCTATATGATCATAGATGTTTGCCTGTAAATCTGGCGCAATATTGGCCCTAACAGCAAAGCCCAGCCCAATCATAAAAATGGACAGGTTGCCTACATGGTAAAGACGTGAACGATCAATTTCTGTATTTGGCATAATCTATTATCTCTTATTATTTTTAGTTCAAACCTAAAATTCGACGATTGCTGTTTTCGTCGGCTTCACCACCGGCAAAATCATCAAAGGCTTTGTCGGTTGTGCGAATAATATGCTTTTCGATAAACGGCGCGCCTTCGGCTGCACCATCTTCAGGGTGTTTCAAACAGCATTCCCATTCCAGTACCGCCCAGCCATCATACCCGTATTTTGCCAAACCGCTAAATATCGCACTAAAGTCCACCTGGCCATCTCCCAGCGAGCGAAAACGTCCAGGGCGGTCAATCCAGCTTTGATAACCACCGTAAATACCCGAACGTCCGTTGGGCACAAATTCTGCATCCTTCACATGAAACATTTTTATATGCTCATGATAGATATCGATGAACTGCACATAGTCTAACTGTTGCAGCACAAAGTGACTGGGGTCATAGAGTATATGACAGCGTTTATGATTGCCTGTTGCTTCAAGAAAACGCTCAAAGGTCACGCCGTCGTGCAGGTCTTCACCGGGGTGAATTTCATAACAGAGATCGACACCGGCATCATCAAAAGCATTCAGAATAGGCGTCCATCTTTTGGCCAATTCTTTAAAGCCCGTCTCTACCAGACCCTCGGGACGCTGTGGCCACGGGTACATGGTTTGCCAAAGCAGTGCGCCGGAAAAAGTCGCGTGAGCGTTCAGACCCAAATTCTGACTTGCCTTGGCAGCCAGCATCATTTGCTCGACGGCCCATTGTTGGCGTGCCTGCGGGTTGCCGTGCACCTCTGGTGGAGCAAAACCATCAAACTGCTCATCATAGGCTGGGTGAACTGCCACCAACTGACCCTGTAAATGGGTAGAGAGTTCGGTAATCTCCACGCCATTTTCAGCACAAATACCTTTTACCTCATCGCAGTAGGTTTTACTCTCGGCGGCACGCTGTAAATCGAACAGATTACCTGCCCAAGTTGGCATCTGAACACCTTTATAACCTAGCCCACCTGCCCACTTGGTTATATCGGGCAAGGAATTGAACGGTTTTTCATCGCCTGCAAACTGTGCTAAAAAAATAGCCGGTCCTTTCATCTTTGACATTGTCTTATCCTTTTTATCCGTTACGATTTCACATTAATGATTCACAAATTCATGCCACTTCACATCGCTGGCGCTGGCACTGACGGCAAGTTCAATAAATGCCATGCCGCGTACGGCCTCCTCTACACCGGGGCAGTCATCAGCCCTGGCATCGTGCTGTGCGTTAATGTCAGTGGCGCGAATTTTGGCGATAAATGCCATATAAATATTACCGAATGCTTCAAGATATCCCTCGGGGTGGCCCATAGGGGTACGGGTATTCAGATTAGCGATTTCACTCAAATAGTCACCACCAGTGCGCAGCATTTCAGTTGGCCGATCAGCCCACTTTAACCACAAAGTATTGGGCTCCAGCTGACTCCACTCCAAACCGCCCTGCTCACCATAGACACGTATTTTAAGCGAGTTTTCTTCACCTACACTGACCTGACTCGACAGCAATACACCTTTGGCGCCGCCTTCAAAACGCAACAAAATGGAGCCGTCGTCATCCAAATCACGCCCATCAACAAAGGCGGTAAGATCAGCGCAAATTTCAGAAATGTTAGCACCGCTAATATATTCAGCCAGGTTGGCCGCATGCACGCCAATATCGCCCATGCAACTACTGATACCCGCCTGTTTTGGGTCAAGCCGCCACGCAGCCTGTTTGTTATCGGCATCTTCTTCAGGCCCGGCCAACCAACCCTGCGGGTATTCGACAATCACTTTGCGAATTTTACCCAGAGCACCTGCGGCAATACGCGCTCTGGCTTCTTTCACCAGAGGGTATCCGGTATAGGTATGGGTTAAACCGTAGAGCTGCCCGGTTTGCTCTACCAGGGAACGTAACTGCAGAGCTTCATCCAAATTAAAGGTTGCCGGCTTGTCTGACAATACATGAAAGCCTGCCAGTAGCGCCGCTTTGGCTACCGGAAAATGCATATGGTTGGGCGTGACGATGGCAACAAATTGCATGCGCTCATCAACCGGCAGTGCGGCCTCTTTTTGCATCATGTCTTCATAACCGGCGTAACAACGGGCCTCGGGTAAATGCAGTGCTAGTCCCGAGCGCACCGAACGCTGGGGGTCACTACTGAAAGCGCCACATACCAGTTCAATCTCGCCGTCTATGCCTGCCGCCATGCGATGAACGGCACCAATAAAAGCTCCTTCGCCACCGCCAACCATGCCCATTCTTACTTTTGTCATCTAGCTGCTCCAGTCACGTTATAAGACCCAAAACGGCTGGTACAACTCAAAGGCCGTTCTCGCAAAATCCTTCAGGATGCTAGTAAACCGCAAACAAGTGCTCGTAAGCTTGAACAAATTCACTTATTATTTGTATAAATTCGGCGCAAGCATAAGAATATGTCCAAAATACGCTTACATGACCTCGATGAAGCCCATAGCGGCTTCGCCCTGCTGGACGTGGTGCCCGATACCCACGCCTGGCTGAAAGACACTGATGGCCGCTTTGTAAACGCCAACCAGCTCTTTTTACGACGCTTTAATTATCAGCACCCGGATCAACTGCTAGGAAAAAACGACTTTGACCTTTCTGAGGCCTATATGGCCAGTGGCTATGTGCGAGACGATGAGCTGGCTTTGTCGGGAGAAGTCATCACCGATAGATTGGAATTAATCAATAATCACGACGAAGAGCCGACCTGGTTTCTGACCTCAAAATGGCCGGTCTATAACTACGATGATGAGATAATCGGCACTTTTGGTTTCAGCCGACACCTGCAAAAAACGGATATTTCACTGACGCCCTTTCGTGATCTAAATGCACCGGTCGAATATATTAGAGAACATTATATGGATGCGCTAACGGTAGCCCAGCTGGCTAATTTCTCACATATATCCATTAGCGCTTTGGAACGCCGGTTTAAAAAACATCTGGGCAAAACACCGCGCCAGTACATCACCGAAATTCGATTAGACAGGGCAAGACATTTAATGCTGGAGACCAACTCCACGCTGGGTGAAATAGCGCACCTCACCGGCTTTAGCGACCAAAGTCACTTTACCCGTGCCTACTCGCAACGTTTTAATGTCAACCCGAGTACCGAAAGAAAGCGCTACAAACAATAGTCGTATGCACTAGGTCTTAGCGCATATCCATCGCGGTGTAATCTGGCTTGGCCATCCGCTCTTCAAAATGACTCATACTCCAGGGCCAGGTTGCGGGGATACCTTCTGCATCCAGATACCAGCTTTTGCAACCAGAACCAAAGATAGTTTTACGCGCAGCTGCTATGCGCTCTTTATCAAATTGTTCCAGGGCGTTTTGTGTTGCGCAAATCTCGCTATATTCTTTGGCACGCAACTTTTCTATCAACTGCCAGATATAGCCCCATTCGAGTTCTGCCACATCGATTAGTGAGAAATTTCCCACTGGTCCATTGGGACCGTTAAGCATAAAGAAATTAGGGAATTCCGGAATGGTGACCGAAAGGTAAGCCGTGGGCCTGTCCTGCCAAGCATCTTCCAATGTCACACCATTGCGACCGGTAATTGCCATCGGTCGCATAAACATACCGGCATCGAAACCCGTCGCCAGCGCTATCACGTCTAACTCGTGCAGCACGCCGTCTGTTGTGCGCACACCATTCGCTTCGATACAGTGTATCCGGTCGGTGACTAATTCAGCAGTGTCGCTTTGTATCGCCTGATAGTAATCAGGAGAAAAAATCAGCCGTTTACACGCTGCCCGATAGTCAGGCCGCAGCTTCTCTTTCAAGATCGGATCTTGAACGCTCTGTTCCAAATTATCTAATACTACCGCCTCAATTTGGGCCATGGCTTCGGAATCCGGATCAGCAATTGCCTGGGTAAAAAGCTCCACCGAGGCGACATATTCAGGGTCGTTGCGTAGATCGCGAAGTAACTGTTGGTCGGCTCTAAACGCCGCTCTCTCCTGTTCAGAAAATTCAGAATTTATCACCGGCATTATCCACTGCGGCGTACGTTGAAAATGACACACCTTGGCCGCTCTATGCACCAGGTTAGAGACAATCTGTACACCGGTAGACCCATTGCCAATGATACCGACCCGTTTTCCTTCCAGCGGCGCGCTGTGGTCCCAACGCGCCGTGTGAAATATACTGCCCTCAAAATCTTTCATACCAGCAATACTGGGCAATGTCGGATGGTGTAATACACCGGTCGCGGCAATAACCACATCAGCCTTATCCATCTCGCCATCTTTCTTTTGCAAATACCACTGGCCATCGCGAAAATCACAGTGAGTAATTTCCTGATTAAACCGGATATGTTTCTCGACACCATACTTTTCGGTAGTGCGCTCAAAGTATTGCTGAATTTCCGCACCGGGAGGTAAATGACGGGTCCAATCCGGGTTGGGTTCAAAGGTATAGGTATAGGAATGCGAGGGCACATCACAGGTAAGACCGGGGTAAGTATTTTCGCGCCAAGTCCCGCCGATACGATCAGCTTTTTCATAGACAACAAAATTGCTAATGCCTGCGTCCAATAGCTTAATAGCGCTGAGGATGCCCGACATACCGGCACCAATAATAATAAACCGAAGACCCTGGGCTTGTTCTTTATCGATCATTTTTACGCTCGCTCTATGGCTGTTATTTGCTTGCGGGCCACTATCCAGACAATCAGCTTAGCGGTAAACGGCATACGCCACAATGAACTATTGAGTCATAGTATATGATCGAATAAGACATATTTACGCTTCTATCAAACTGACGAGGATGTAAAATGCCTGCGACGCCAGGCAGTGGGCGACTCAGCCGACCAATGTTTGAATGCACGACTAAACGCCGTAGTATCAGCAAACATTAACTGGCGGCTAATCTCTTCGATAGTCAGATTTTCATCTGCAAGGCATTCACATGCTCGCTCATAAAGGCATTGATCACGCAGCCGTCGAAAGCCGGTACCGGCCTGCTGTAACTTTCTGCGCATAGTCGATTGTGCAAGTTGCAGAGTAGCAGCGATATCAGCCTGACTCGGTAAAGCCATTTGCTGATCTAGATGGGCACCAATCAGCGTGGCAACCTGCTCTGCTAGAGAGTCAGTTTGCTGGTGAAAAATACTGCAGGGGAAATGGGCCAGAAAGTCTGTTAATTCAGCACTCCGTCTAGCCACTGGTGCGGCCAGCCAGCGGGTATCGAATGTGAGACTTAATAGCGGGCCACTAGCCAATGCCGGTGCACCAAATAAATTCAGCAACGGCATCACATCCTCTCTCTGACATGGCCCTAGACCCACTTGCCGTAACGGCAAAGGTGCCGCCACCAACCACTGAAACAATTGATAAAACGCGTATAGACCTGTGATATCAACTAAATTGGCTACTGCATCGTTGCTATTGCGATAGCTGTCCATTTTAAAGATCGCAGTTTGATCATCGAGCAGTGTCAACGACGTAGCACCACAACGTGGGGCGAGCATGTCGGCAAAATCGCCAACCAGATCAATCGCTTCCCCCAACGTGAGTGCAGTTAAAGCACAACGGCACATCATTTGAATGTCTCTATTGGTTACCGGAGGATGATTGTCGCGTTCTGCCACATACACTTCCAAGGCCTGTACCGCCGCCAAATACCATTGAGCAAATTGTTCACCATTTACTGGCACCCCGTCAGGGCGGGTAATATCAGCTCGGGCAAGTTCCTGCTCTAGAAGTACAAGCATGGGGCCCAATACTTTACTGGCAACGTGATTGACTGGTTCCGACATAATAAGGCTCTCTTGAATTCCCACCCCGACCTGCAGGTGCGCCAATCAGTGAAGCTTGTACAACTGCGCAAACTGATAGACGAACACATCCATATCTAACGTGCCACCCTGTCGTTTATTAACCGCTTACTCATTTCTGACCGTACTTTAGAACATCGAATACCAAGTACCCCTGCCTGCGCCGTGGCGTGCAAGCTGTCGGTTCTTCGTCAACGTCTTGATGTGATCCTTAATCGTATTCCGGCTAACCCCCGTCGTTTTCTCTACTTCGCTGACAGTCACTCTACCGTGCTCACGCGCAATCTCTAGAATCTGCACCGACAGTTCTGGCAGATCACCAAGAATGAGCCGCTCTCGCTTAATCTTTGCTTCCAGTTTCTGCTTTTGTTTGGCGAGAGATTGCAGAAAATAGGTCACCCACGGTTGCCAGTCTGGTGCGTCCGTTCTGATCGTGCCCTGGGTTTGTCTGAGGGCGAGGTAATAGCTTTCCTTGTTAGCCTCAATAACGCTCTCCAGCGAACTGTAGGGCACGTAGGCATAGCCAGCCTTCAACAGCAGCAAGGTCGTCAGGATGCGAGACAGCCTACCGTTGCCATCCTGGAATGGATGAATTTCAAGAAAAACCACCGTGAACACTGCCGTCACTAAAAGCGGGTGAAGGGACTTCTCTTCGACAGCGGTATTTGTCCAATCAATCAGCTCATCCATGAGGCGAGGGATATCAAATGGGGTTGCTGTTTGAAAGATCACGCCAAGACTTTCACCCTCCGGCGAAAAAGCTTCAACACTATTAGAGAGTATTTTGTACTGCCCACGATGCCGTTCATCCTTAGCAGAATATTGGAGTAGTTGCCCGTGAAGCTGCTGAATGTAATTGACTGTAAGCGGGATATCGCCCGAATGCTCGAATAGCGTTTCCATGACGGCGGCATAGCTCGCGACTTCCTGTTCATCTCTGTTTGCAAAGGACTGAGCATCGAGATTCGATAGAAGCTTCTCAATTTCGCGGTTAGAGAGCTTTGCACCTTCAATTCGGGTGGAAGAGCCGATACTTTCAATGGTGGCGACATGGCGTAGATTAGACAGACGCTCAGGGGCAATTCGTCCAATAGCCTGCCATGCCCCTTTGAACTCATCGAGTGCTGAGATCAGTGACAAAATATTATTGGTCACTTTTAGCGTTTCAATATTCATCTAGCCATCCAATAAAACATCCGTTTCCATCCATTTATAATGTGACACGGAAACATCCATTTGTCCATCCAATTCCACACGATTATATGCTGGGGTTTCGGATCTTTGGCCGTTTGTCCTAAGTTCCAGGATAGACGAATCATCTCTGGTATTAATTGGCCGTAAAGAGGGTTTTGATCGTGACGCCCTGCTCACAGGTTTCAAGGAACTACTGGTAGATCAGTGACCTGGCGGCCGCCCAAACTGCCAATTTACACTGAACAATAAAATATCATCATCTCTGTCCGCGAATGACTCTATCCGATTTTGAGTCCCCCAATGCAACTCAAGTCCCAGACCATTGCGAAAAGATTTACCGATTGCCAGAGCGATGGTATCAATATACTCCCCCGCTACCATATCGCGAGTGATCACGGGTTCAATACCCAACCAAAAACCGGAGGACGATACCCAAACAAGGCTTGCACCAAGGCTAAACTCTTCTGCCGGAAAAGAATATTCACCATGTTTGAACGTTTTTGTATATGCAAATGCGGGTATCAACAGGAGAGAATCTCTTAAAAAAATCGGCCAACCTGCACCCACTGTGCCACCCCATGAATCGTTGCTCAAGCCTTCATCGGTGTCGCCCGTAGGAATTAAAACTGAGACGAAGAGACCAAGCGAACGCGGTATCCATGGCGCCGAAGTAAGGTTTTCACCCGGATCATATTGAATTGAAAAAGAGCTGTCTCCAAGCCCTATCTCATCAACTCTTTCATTAGCATTTTCGCCAACATTTTCCCCTACCTCAAGATTCATTAATTGGGTGGTAGCGGAAAAGCGCAATTTTCGGCTGTAGGAGTAAGTATAACTTGGTGCTACTAGCACTATATTACGATCAAAACCGTCTATTGAGGTATAGGCCAATTCGAGAAGATGCTTTCCCTCGTGAACGGGAAAAGACTCCGCGGCACTATTTTCCGCGGCTAGAAAAGCAGAATACGAAACGCAGTAAAAAAGCACACCTAATAGCGTCACACGCGTCATAAAATAGTTAGTCCTCCAAAGTCGGCACATGCAGCGAGAAGGGGACGAGCCGCAGGCAACCCTGTAGTTCTTGTTCACTTAGTTCAAAGTTTGACTTCACTAATTTGTATTGTCGGTTGCGCGTTGGTGAAGTTGGGTAGATCAGCAAGAATCTCTTCCATATGAGGGCCAAAGGCGGTCTGAAAGGCCTCTACTGACTCATATAACATATGCCCCATCGCCATATAAGCTGGAGCCGAACCGGGTTCTGGTCCGCCCAGGCCTTCGTCTACCGATACACCCTTAATGGCTGAACCAACCTTCTCTGCCACCAATGGCATATGGCTGTTGACATAATAATCGATGTCGAAAGTACTGCCTTCGGAACTGGGATATAACACGCTGACTTTGATCATTCTTAATCCTCTTATATAACGATAAACAGGCGATAAGCGTAGCAGATATAAGCCACTGGCTGTAGCTAAGATTCTGCTATGATGCCACGGTAATAAAAAGTGGACAAATTAATGGAACCAATGAAAAACGGCCTCGCCAAGCCCGCTGTGCAGCGTATGGCCAGTGCCCTTGAACAGCTACTACCAGACTTTGAGCGGAAAAAATTTACCTCTCGGGCGCTAAAGGGGCTGGATAAACTGGAGCTGAAGGAACGTGTGTCACATCTCATTGAAGTACTGCACGGTGTTTTTCCGCCAGACTTTATCGAAACGGCAGTTTTGTTAAAACAACTGCCCGCGGCATGGAACTATGGTAATCCTGATGATGCCTTCAGAGGTTTTGCCGCATGGCCTTTTATCGATTATGTCGGTGTTCACGGCCTGTCCCAACCCGAAGCAGCGCTGGATACCCTAAAAGAGTTAACCAGTATGTTCTCGGCAGAATTCGCCATTCGGCCATTTTTGATAGCTCATCCGGAGATCTGCCAGAAACACTTAGACGCATGGGTCAACAATGAAGATGATCACCTGCGCCGACTGGTTTCTGAGGGTACCCGCCCTCGCCTGCCCTGGGGCATGCAGTTAAAACCCTTTATTATTGACCCATCGCCTAACTTGCCTTTGCTGGAAATACTCAAAGACGACGACAGTCTCTATGTTCGACGCTCGGTGGCTAATCATCTCAATGATATTGCCAAGGATCATCCAGATTTAGTCATCGATATCTGTAAGCGCTGGTACACCGATGCCAGCCCGGAAGTTCACTGGGTCATTAAACACGCTACCAGAACACTGGTTAAGGCAGGCCATCCGGACGTTTTCCCGCTATTGGGTTACTCAACAAACCTGCAGCTGGCAAAGCTCGGTATACAGCTGACTAAAGATAGGCTGCAATTAGGTGAACCGCTGAATTTTGAAATAGCCTTGAAATCGACATCGGCCAATAATCAAAAAATGGTCATCGATTTTGCCATTCATTTTGTTAAAGCAAACGGCCTGCAAAAAGCTAAAGTCTTCAAACTTAAATCCGTTGATCTGGCACCATATCAAACCCTAATACTGACAAAGTCTCATCCAATCAAGCCAATCTCAACCCGAAAATATTATTCAGGAAAACATAAACTGGAAATACTGGCCAACGGAAAATCGCTGGGCTGCTATGAGTTTTTACTGGATACAGAACAATGAAAACACACCCGCAAGCAACGCTGTACCACGTTCACGACCCTATGTGCAGCTGGTGCTGGGGCTATCGTGAAGTATGGAATCAACTGCGCGCAGCTTTACCAGATTCCGTCACTGTAGTGAATGTCGTCGGTGGACTGGCTCCCGACTCAGATGAACCCATGCCGCTGGAACAACAGAAAACCATTGCCGGTTATTGGGCCAATGTTGCCGAGCAGACCGGCGCGAAATTCAACTACGATTTTTGGCAGCAGTGTCAACCGCGCCGCAGCACCTACCCCGCCTGTCGGGCTGTACTGGCGGCTGCAAGGCAGCAAGCAGAACAGGCCATGATCGACGCAATCCAATACGCCTATTATTTACGCGCAATGAATCCATCTGATAACAGCACTCTGGTCACCTTGGCCTCGGAGCTGGGATTGGATGAAAAGCAATTTACAGAGGATTTGGGTAGTCCGGAAATACAGACTGAACTAGAAGAGAATTTTTCTCTGCGCCGTAAAATCGGCGTATACAGTTTTCCTTCACTGGTATTGGCTGTCGGAGACAAGCTTCACCCCATCGAGGTCAACTATCGGTCTTATCAATCGAGTCTGGACACAATTATTGACGCTCTGGCACAATGAAGAACAGCCACTATTGCCGTTAAAATTCCTGCTTTATGTTCTATTAACGTACGCGTAAACGGGCTAGGTTGACGGAGCCAAACACACCGGCAACAAGACCGCCTTGCGGGTTACCAGCTATTTATACCCGTCAAACTCTTTGCCAGGCGGTATATTCGGGTATTTCACCATGCTATTTTTTAGATCACCCAGAATTTTCATTACGGGCTCCATAACCCACGCATGAGCGTAGCCGTCATTACCCCACAGTTCAAAGTTTTCCGACGGGTCATTTTTAATATCATAAACTTGCGGGAAAGTAAACTTCTGCACAAGCGCATGAGTCCCCTCCGCTGCCATAAAATGGACCTTCATAGTACGCCATTTAACTGCCCATATATCGTCACCAACAAAAGTGACAACATAGTCGCGATTGGATTTTGTTTGTTTGCCTAACAGAAAATCCTGTTGATTAATTCCATCAATCGGACGGTCTGTGGGAATACGATTTTTAGCACCCGCGATAGTGGCAATGGTTGGATACCAATCAAGATCAGCAAATATTTCGTCAGATACAACATCGGAGGGAATCTTACCCGGCCACCGAATCATCGCCGGCGTGCGCATGCCACCCTCATAAGCCGTGCTAAGGCCTCCACGCCAAGGACCGTTTGAGCCACCGACCTCGCCGGAAGCCACGCCGGTAACGGGGAAAAAACCCGCACCGTTGTCACCGGTCAAAATTACCAGCGTATTGTCTTCTATACCCGCTTCTTTAATTCCCTTGATGATTTGACCGACATTATGGTCAACCTCCATTACGGTATCGGCGAAGACACCGGCTTTTGACACGTTCTCGAAATCCGGGTGCACCAAAAATGGTGGATGAAAATGCGTCAGGCCTATATAGCTATAGAACGGCTTACCCGCTTTGGCGTTTTTCTTTATGAATGCGACGGATTTTTCGACTATGACGCTATCCATCATTGCTCTGGCTTGCAGGTCGAATTTTTTAACCTTGGTGGCCTTTTTACCTTTGGTGCCTTCCCATATATAAGGCACGGTAGCAACAGTAGGGTCAAATTGAGGAGTACTGGTATAGGACGCGGCATTAGTTCCTTCAGCATGCCCCCAAAACTCATCATAACCCTGATCATTGGGCAGCTTGCCAACTTGCGAGCCTACATGCCACTTGCCATAAAGCGCGGTACTGTAACCCGCATCGGAGAGTAGTTCAGGCAGGGTATATTCCCATTTGGCGAGACCGTCTGGCTCACCCGGTGCAGGTACTTTTTGAGTACCGGACCGAATCGGTAGACGGCCAGTATGAAGTGCAGAGCGCGTAGGCGTACACTGATTTTGTACGTTAAAATTGGTCAAACGCAGACCTTCTTTAGCAACGCTATCAATATTAGGTGTCGGGATCATTCCCCCTTGTACACTAAGGTCACCCCAACCCCAATTGTCGACCAAAATATAGACAATATTGGGTTTGTTTTGGGCACACGCCAATGAACTTGCAAGTGTTACTGAGGCTATTGCGACAATTGATAAAATTGATCTCAACTTATTCTCCTACGTAATAAATTTTACGACAATCTATCTGTTGCCGTATTCAGTAAAATATAAGTACCCACGGCGATCATTATCCAGGGCACAATCTTCTCCGCACGCTGTTCAATTAGAAGCGCCAGTTCCCGGCGACCGGCGATCAAGTTAGCTAAACCCGCGAACAACAGGCTACAAGCCAGGTAGCTGCAAAGAATGAATGGCACGGAAGACAGGCCACTGTCGGCAAGTAGCGGCAGGAATACCACAACGCTGTCGCCGCTGTTGCTGAACAGCAGCCCAAAACTGCCCAGCCAAACGCCAGCGCCGCTTCGATTTGCCAGAGCATCGTCCGCCACATCCGGATGCTCTACTCCCGTCCAGGACTTATACAGCATATAACAGCCAAGCAGCAGGGGCACCAGGCCCATATAGCCAATCAGTCCCGCTTGCAATACAGAACCTACCACCACGCCGATTACAGATACACTCATCACCGCGAGAGTGGAGCAAACAAATCCCAGCAAAACCATAGAGCGCTGCCGGGTATTGGCTCCCAGTAAAACCACCAGGATAAGTAGATTGTCCAGATTGGTTGCAACAAAAGCACTCACGACCAGTCCTACTAGACCTATCAGTCCCAGCGTTTCAATGCTGATTGTTTCCAAGCCCTACATCCTCATGTCAGTATTATCAATTCTCAGTACCAGCCATTCATTCGACAACCGGAATACCTTTAAATCGCAAACGCTGTAAGATAGCACATCAAGCCCCTGGCAAAACCGGAGTTCTCTTGAAAAAGATTCTAATTATTAGCCTAGCGTGCCTTTCTATCGCTGCCCTTGCACTCTACATTTTTCAAGCACCGGCAAAAGAGGCCTTATACGCGAAAATTACTGCAGATATGTTTGTCGCCGCTGACGATGATAATTTCGACCCAGGGCCAGCGTTGGGGTCCAGTTTTCCGGCGGTTCGTGCGCTGTATAAAGACAAAGAACTCTCGCAGATTTCACAGTTTGCCGGTGATAAAGGGACTGTCTTAGTCGCCAGCCGCTCCATGGAATGGTGCCCCTTCTGTATGAAACAGATGATTCAGCTACAGGAGCACAAAGCGGCTTTTGATAAAGCCGGTATCGGCTTGGTGGGTATCACTTACGACAGCCCTAAGTTGCAGCAAGTCTTTATTGACCAATTCGAGATTAGCATCCCTCTGCTGTCTGATATTGATGTTACGACATTCAAAACGCTGGGTATCGTCAACCAAGAATACCCACCAGGCGATGAATCTTACGGCATACCCTACCCCGGCATGATCATTATTGACCCCAACGGCATCGTGGTCGGCAAGTTGTTCCTGGAAGGCTACGCCACCCGAGTGGATTCACAAGCCGCCCTGGAAATCGCCATACACGCACTGGCTGACGAATAAGTACAACGGGCGGAATATGCAAAGTCGCGCCGGGGTGTCCTCCTACTAAGGAGTCAACACCATCTCACTCACCGCGTGCGCTTCTATTGCCTCATCACTAAACCACCAGTAATCGGGCTTGCCCGAAACCCAATTGGGCAACATATTGGTCATATGCGGATCAAATAAGCGTTCGCTAACACCACCTGGAATATGCGCTTCAATTTTCTCCGAATCCGCCAGGTCCATAACCATGCGCATAGAAGCAAAAAATGTGGTCTCGTAGGGCTGGCCATATTTATACGCCGCGCGGTTCAAGGTCTCTCCAGAACCATGGGCCGGATAAGTGCCACCTCCCAACCAATTTGCGGCCAGTTTTCCACTAATTAAAGGGTGGGAGAAAGTAATGGTATGGGCCTCTCCCCAACTCCAACGTTCTGGGTTATCACCATACAGAGCCACCAACTCAGTTAATGCTGAGTGTCCGGCCCGCACAAAAAGATCGTCCCGGGTTTCTTTTTTCTCGGTGGTGATATCGTCAAGCCAGCTGGAATTTTCGTCCATTGTTATTTTGGTAATACGCTCATGCCAATAGTAGTAATCATTGAGGTATTGTTTTGACAGGCCTTCCCCCAATTCGTCGATAACTACCGCTTTCGCATAGTGACGCAGCATCGATTGGAAAATCAGGGGCTCTGGGCGGGTGGCATCATCGATATAATTCCACTGGGACAATAACTCCCCCAGCTGTTGGGTTTCTTCATATTGCAGCAAAGCTTGCGCCATTATGGGCGCCAGACGCTCGGCAAACATATTTTTTGTATCCAGCTGTAACTGCCAATGATCTGCGGTCGCCCACTGGTCGATATTGTGCATTTGCTCACGAATCCGACGATAGCGCCAGGAGTGTGCGAAAAATGTCGAATAATGATGGGGGTAATCTTCAGCTAAAATACGGTGGTTAGCGCTGCCCAGCCAATGCTGTTCCGGGTTCAGGACTTGCGGCATTTCAGTGGACGGGATACGGCCATCCCAGCTATCGCTACTATCAACCACCGGTAACGGTGCTGCACCATCACCGCGAACCCGTCGCGGAATGAAACCTGTTCCAGTGCGCGCAATATTACCTGCCATATCCGCCACCACATAAGTTAACGGCATGGCAGCATGCCCCAGTGCCGTCAAGGCCTGGTCAACATTTTTCGCCAGTAATAAATCCCGCGCACTCATTCTAGGGCCCATAAATTCTGGCGCAGCCCAACGCATTGATAAGGTATGACTGGAACCCTGCCCTAACTTGTGATCAGTTATAATGGGGCCTCGGCCGGTAGCTCGAACAGTTAAGAGCTGCTGGCGAAAGCCGTCGGGGCTATCACTGTCTTTAATACGGATAATTTCTTCGCGAACAGTAAAGGGTATGGAGATTTTACCCTCTAAATAGTTGTCCGGATTGTGCGGGTCAATTTTCTCAATATAAAGATCAACCATATCGCCGTAGCCATTGGTAATGCCCCAGGCAATATCATCGGTGCGTCCTATGCCGATCCCCGGCGAGCCACCTACGCCCGCTCCCACCGCCCGCAATTCTGGTGTAATTAAACCGATAGGATACCAAAAACCTGGCAAACGTCTGGCGTCAATATGCGGATCGCTGGCGACGATTGGCATACCGCCAACGGATTTAGCCGAGCCAGTAATCCAGGTATTGCTGCCCTGATGATCGGGAGCCGGTAGCGGATCCAATAGATCGCTGCTGTCATGCTGCTCGGGCAACCGTGGTGAAACCGGCGAGGACCGTTGATAGCTATAATTGGACTCAGAACGAGCACGGTGCTCATCGTCTGCATTAATCGTTATTTGTGAGATTTGGCTGGCGACGTCTACACCCAAATGATCAATCAGCGCCTGGCTTAATAATTCCTCCCGCCAATTCACTGTGCTGCCCCAGTAATTAAATACTTGTGAGGTAATCAACTCATCCAGCGTCCAGGGTGGTGGCGGCTTAGAACGTAGCGGTAAAGTCAATTCATCGCCGCGTTCACGCAGGTAGGCGTTAACACCATCAATATAGCGCTGGTAATAGCGACGCTCCTCGCTGCTTAACAGCGCTGTCTGTTTGCGTCCTATCGCTGGAATATTCAATACACGAACAAGCGTGTCCATCGGTAGGCCCGCCTCACCAATTAACTCCGACAACCTCCCTTGCGCCAATAAACGCATCATATGTATTTGGAATAATCGGTCCTGTGCCATCACAAAACCCTGGCCAAGTACTACGTCATCAAGGTTTTCAGCAAACACATAAGGAATACCCTTGTCATCGCGTACTATTCGCACCGGCGCCGACAGCTCGGCAATGTCTACCTGCCCCGATGGCTCGTAACGATCCAGGTAAGGTGTGTAAAACCAGGCTCCGACTAACAGCAGCAAAAGCGCAAGTAAGCTATAGATAAGTATTTTCATTGGGATGTCGCCCGCAGAGAAGGTCTAATAGAGGATAGTAAATAATGGTTAGTGCAAAAGATAGTGATTAGGCTTCACCCATCTTCTAATTCCCCTTTTTTTATAGGTGTATATCTCAGTCCAATTCTAAGAATATCGCTTTTTTATAGCGATCGACGCTACATCAACTACCCTATAGATGGAAACGAAGATTCTAGCCACGCGGGTTTTTTACCACGGGCCGGGAGAGCTACGTTGGTATTAACAAACCTGATGCTCGATAGGATTTCACGCAGCCAATAGACAATTATTAAAAAGGAAGGATCTAACGATGAATTACTGGGAACGAATTGCAAGCACCGCTGCGTTAGCGGGTCTGATCGCGACAGGGAGTGCTGTCGCAAAACCTGTACCCGTACAAGAGCCCTCAACAACCGATAAAATCATAGCCATATTGCAAGGAGGCGTGCCCGGTGGGCGTTGGAAGGAGGGCCTGATGTTTGAGGGCATTAGCCCCCAACCCTGGCTACAAAGTGCCGCGAATTGGTACCCTGGAACAGAGGATGTACAGCCAGAAGAAATGCGCATTATATTTATGGGCACATCCCCTACGATTCGCCCTGGCCAAATGAATACCTCGATCTTTGTCGAGCTGGGTAACGGCGATAAATTTGTCTTCGATATCGGTGAAGGCGCAGTTGCAAATTATGTTGCTGCCAGAGTTGCTTTAAACGAAATTAATAATATCTTTATTACTCACCTCCATGTAGACCATTTCGGATCGCTGCCCTATGTGTATATGTTCGGAGGTTGGGCCGGGCGTTGGCACGAGCCACTGCGGGTATTTGGCCCCTCCGGTCGCACCCCGGAATATGGTACCAAGGCCATGGTAGAGGGCATGAAGCAGATGTTGGGCTGGCACCGCGATGCCTTCAATGTCTTTCCTGTTGGCCAGGGCCATGATGTTGCTGTCACCGAATTTGATTTTAGAGATAACGGCGGTCTAATTTACGACGAGAATGGCGTAAAGGTTATTCACTGGCAGCGCTCCCATGCCAAAGATGGTGCATCGGCCTATAGGCTGGATTGGAATGGCATGTGCTTTGTCTGGACCGGTGACGGACGCCCTAGCAAGCTTGACGCGAAGTATGCCAAGGGCTGTGACGTATATGTCACTGAGCTGCAGCAAGAGGTTGTGGAGATCAATTCCGGGGTACAGGGCGTACCGCCATTCCTGGCGCGATACACCATCGATACGCACCACACCCCAGGATACGCCGCGGGTTATGTCGCCAACCAGGTGAAGCCCCGTATGTTTATGACTACCCACATGACCTTCGACCCTTGGTTAAACGAAGAAACAGTCGCCGAAGTTCGAGAGCACTGGAAAGGACCTTATCACTTCGGCGCGCCCGACGGCATTGTGGTTAACGTCACCAAAGACCAAATATGGGTTCGCGAGGGAATACTGCCAGAATTCCCCAATAGCAGGGCGCCACAGCAGGACTTCACCAATGGTCAACTCATTGTCCCCATGCCAACCACCAGCAGGGAAAAAATTCAGGAACCCTATGTCAGAGAAATGCAGATAGATCCGAAGAAGTACTACCCCAAAGATTATCAGCCTGAGTTACTCGAAGAGTGGCCCATTGACGACGATCTTGTCGTTCCTTACGACATTATGCCGGAGGCTTTGAAGAACAGCATGGGCGATGCCTGGAGAAAAAAGAATGCCAACCTCAAAGCGATAGAAGAAAAGGAGTAATTAAACCGTAGTATAAAAAAACGCCGGCAGTTGCCGGCGTTTTTTACTTTGATAAAATCTAGCTGAGCAAGGCCCGCGAAATAATCATTTTCATTACTTCGCTGGTACCACCATAGATTCTCTGTACTCGTGCATCGGCATAGGCACGGGCAACGGGATATTCCCACATATAGCCGTAACCACCGTAGAGCTGAAGGCATTCGTCAATCACGCGACCCTGCATTTCGGTACTAATCAATTTAGCCTTTGACGCGGTTGCTGCATCAAGATTGCCTTCCACCAATAATTCCAGGCATCGATCAACATAGACCTCAGCAACACTCACTTCGGCATCCTGTTCGGCCAACTTAAACTGTGTATTCTGGAATGCTGAAATAGGTTTATCAAATGCTTTACGTTCTTTTACATAGTCTACCGTCTGTTGCAGAATGGATTTGGCGCTGGCTACAGCACCAATAGCGATACTCATGCGCTCCTGTGGTAACTCCTGCATGAGATAGGCAAAACCCTTGCCTTCCTCACCTAACACATTGGCTTTGGGTACCCGCACATCATTAAAAAATAACTCCGAAGTATCCTGTGCTTTCAAACCCAGTTTTTCCAGGTTTTTTCCCTTATCGAAACCAGGCGTTCCCGCTTCAACCAAAATCAAACTCACGCCTGCCGCGCCGGCCGATGGATCAGTCTTGACAACGACAACCACAAGATCCGCCAACTGACCATTAGTAACAAAGGTTTTGGAACCGTTGATAATATAATCATCGCCGTCGACGATAGCGGTTGTTTTTATTCCCTGCAGGTCCGAACCGGTGCCCGGCTCGGTCATGGCAATAGCAGTAATAATATCTCCCGAAATGCAGCCGGGAACATACTTCTGCTTTTGCTTTTCAGAGCCGTAGTTAATGATGTAGGGCACTGCAATGTCACTGTGCAGAGACCAGCCGAGCCCTGACAGGCCCATTGCTGCAAATCCTCTATTGAGTGTAAAAACCATGTACAAACAGATTGTAGGCTGTTCCCACTTAGCGCGCTTCCTATTGAGGTGATTTGCGTCAAAAATTCTACTGGTAGCTCGTTGTCCTCCAAGGTATTACCACAACACTTCGCATGTTAGACGGTTATCGGCTGATATAGGATCAAGCTGCTGCAAACAAATGCTCATATTGCTTGCTTGAAACACCATCATTATTTAGCTGACTTTCCGGGAAATAGTTAATCCAGACACACCAGTACAAACCTGCCTTAACCGTTTCCACCCGCTCCAACTCACCCTGCTCAGACTTGCCAAAGAAATCAATTTCTTTCACCGGATTACCACTATCGTTGAACCAGATATTCACACTTTCATAGCTGGGATCATAAGCAGCAACTATATCGCGACCACCCACAGTTGCATTCACGACGTTGCCCTGCTCACGAATATATTTCTCGCTATAGGCCATCGACTCTTTGCCTATATCGAAACCCCATACCAATTCTTTACGGCGAAGGCGCTTATCTTCTACATCCATAGTATTGAACAACAGGGCATCCTTATGGTGATGGGGAACTGTTCCCCACAGAAAAACAATTTCAACTAAATTGTCTACTAACCACAGCAGTGGATTTTTGCTAATAGCGGGAATTTTATTGAGAAATACCGTTCCTGCTGGATACGCTTTTGCATAAGCGCTGAAGGGCATACGAAAAGTCGGCCACTGCTGCATCTTGTGCTCGCTCCAGCGACCGTCACGTTCACGGGTACCGTACATTTGCTGAATCGGTTCACCGGTGGTTTCATCCCGCATAATCAGGTTATTACCATGCTGGGCAAGCACTTCCAAATCCAGTGATTCACCATCGATTTCCGGCTTATAACCGTGACCTAGATGCGTCATACAACAGTACGTGATGATAATATTCTCACCGCCTAAACCTTCAGGGTTACCCGCTAGGTGCGGACGCTTGATATGGAAATCAGGGTGAGCTCGCGCTTCGCCGTTATTCTCCAGCACGATGACACTCTCATCATCACGGACATAATCCCTGGCTTCTTCAATACTGTAATACTTCGCCCGGTTTTGCTGGTTGCGCAAACCGCAGTGCAGCCAAATATAGGGAAAACCAATGAAAAAAGCATTTATGCCCGCCACCGCATAACACAGTGTTTTGTTCCCAGCGCCATAATATATATTCATTACAACGGCAACTGCACTCCCGACTAAGGCAACAGCTATTAATTTATATTCGTTACGGATAGCAAAAATCATATTCTTGCGATGCACCGTGAGTATGGCCTGGGAAACATCACCAAGGTCACGAAAATAGATAAACCCTGCCCCAGTGGCTACCGCCAAAGCTATCCAGTGAATCAGCTCAATCATATTTCTATCCTCATTAGCTTGCTAAAGTGAAAATGTTGAGGCTATACTATCTAATAGTGACCAATTCGTCAATGACGTTTAGATCACTACAGGTGATATTTATAGAGACATAACCAAGGTTAATCTATAAGCATCTGATATAATTAGCTTTTTTATCATGTTTTCGATATAAAATCCTTCCATAGCTGCCATACTAAACATATACAACCAGTGTTTTCAGGAGAGAAAATGAGCAACACGGCCAAGCGCGTTCGAGCTAGCAAGCTTAAACCCAAAGAAAGAAAACAACGCTTATTAAGCGTCGCCGTGGATGTTTTTGCATCGAAGGGAATTGGTACCGTTAAACATGTCGATGTGGCTAAAGCTGCCGGCGTAGCCGCCCCTACCGTCTTCTCTTATTTCCCCTCTCGGGAAGTTTTAATTCAACAAGTACTGGATGAAGTGGGAAATTATGTAGTGCAATCTGTAGTGGATATAGCGCCCCAGGAAAAGGACTTAGAGGAACGCCTCTACCAGAGCGGCTTAAAATCTATCGCCTTGATCGATGAGAGGCCAAACATTATGCGGGTCTGGCTAATGTGGGGTACCAATTTCGTGCCGGAATTACAGGCGCAATACCAACATTATGAAACGCAAATACTGGATACGTTTTGCGAAATAATTCGATCGGGATCAGCTACTAATGACCCAGAGGAAGACATCCATGACCGAGCCAGGATGATTATGGGCTCCTCCACCTACCTCCAAAAAATGATATTTGAGGGTGTCAACGAGCAGCGACAAGAAGCCTTTGTCAGACATATTGTTTCATTTGCAAAAATATAGTCTTGATTCAATTAGTTAGAAACGAACACCTTAACTAACGACATTGGATAAACCAAATATTTTCCCAACAAGGTCGCCCGTGCCAGGAAAATTTGGGCCAGCAAGAACCTACTGGTAGGTCGTAGGCAATCGATCTGCCAAGGCTTGGGCCGCTGCGGGTAAATCAACGATTCCCTCGTAAGGCTTGCCATGGGTAGGAGCACGATTCGGATACTCTCTTATCATCGCTTCATGACGCTCTTTCATATGATCAAAGGCCGCCCACGCCCATAAATATGGTGCCATTTTTAAGTGCTCTTCTTTTGTATCGAGATAAACACTGGTGAAATCATCGCCCATAAGCCCAGGCCTTTCTCCGACCCACTTTCGCTTTATCTGCTGCTTCATTGAGGCGGCCAAAATATCGCCGGTATAGATATGCAAGTAATCACGACGCGAGTATCCATCGCCATTGAGTAATAACGAAGATTGATCAATACCGTCTATGACTCGATCAGTAGGGATCTTATTCAGTCCACCTGCCAGGCTAATAAACGTGGTAAACAAATCGTGCACACTGACTATATCACCGACAATCTGATCTGCTGCAATAACGCCAGGCCACCACGCAAACGCTGGCACGCGAATGCCACCTTCCAGATAGTCACCTTTGCCACCGCGGAAAATCGGCTCCTGGGTAAGCGGCGCCAGTTCGTGCATGGGGCCATTATCCGCCATGGCTATCACCAGGGTGTTCTCAGCAATGCCAGCCGCCCTTAATTTATCCAGAATCTGTCCTATATCTCGATCCAGATCAACCAGACTCTCTGCAACCCAATTGTTTGCGCTAGTAGTCAACTCTTCAGGCTTGCGTGCAGCATCAAATACATGGGGCCAGTAGGCCATATAGAATGGCTTGTCGCTGGCAGCATTGCTGTCGATATAGTCGATGACTTGTTGCTGATTAACCCTTAGCAGTTTCTTGTAATCGGCGCGGCTATTGCCCATAAATACTCTGGGCTTTTCACCTTTGCGGCCTTCTAACTGATTAACATAACCCAGCGGACCAAAATGCTTGTCGACCTCATAATTTTTGTCCTTTTGGTTCTCAAACAAACCCACTACCGGGCCACCTGGCTGCCAGGCAATAAAGGGATACTGGTTGTACATAGAAAAATTGGCGTAATCAAAGCCTTGATTGTTCATGTAGCTCTGCTCGATATCGCCCTGATGTGCCTTGCCGATAAACGCGGTCTGATAACCCACCTTCGACAATACCTCTGCAATGGTGACTTCGTCTTTGTGCAAACCCATACCATCTGGCGGAAACCCCACCTTATACATGCCCGCTCGGACAGACAAACGCCCTGTTAGTGCCGCGGTACGCGTAGGTGTACACGAAGGCTCTGAGTACATTCGGCTGAAGCTAATCCCCTCCTCCGCCATTTGATTAAAACGGGGTGTATCGAAACCCAATACCTTATTCATTATCGGAACACCCACCTGCCCCAGGCTGTTGTCGTCCCACATAATGTGAATGATATTCGGAGACTTACCGTATTTTTTCTTCATCTCGGCCAGTTTTTGTGAAATCTGCTGGTCTTGCTCTTTCCACTCGTCACGATGTTGATCTAGCGACAATAGATACTCTGCGTCATAGATGATTTTACTACCAGGCCCAGCGGCCTGGGCAGAAAATGACGCTATAAGTAGCGGCAATATTATACCGGCGACGAGATTGACAAATAGTTTGCTCTTAAACATACATAACTCCAATTCGTAGATGCTTTTCAAATAAGTGAATTTGGTCTCTTGATAGAGGCGTTAAATACGCCGATAATGACCCATGCCTATTCCCTTTTTACTCTGTATTCTGTCTAAATTGTAAGGCCACCATCGACCACCAAAGCATGGCCGGTGGTATAACTACTGGCATCTGAAACCAGATATAAAACGGCGCCCGCCATTTCACTTGGAGCAGCATGACGCCCGAGCGGAATAGTCTTTACGATGGAATCGTACATATCTTCGTTATCAAAAAGTGCGCCAGCGAACTTGGTCTCGGTAAAACCGGGTAGAATCGCGTTGACGCGAATATTGTATTGACCAAGCTCTTTGGCAAAGGCCTTGGTCATGCTAACCACGGCCGCTTTGGTAATGGAATAAATTGATTGTCCCGGCGAAGGCGTGAGTGCGTTTACCGATGCGGTATTCACAATACAGCCACCGCCGCTCTGCTTCATCATTTTTCCAGCCGCAATCGTCATGAAGAAGTAGCCACGAATATTTACATCGACGGTTTTCTGAAAGGAAGCCAAATCGGTATCGAGAATGGGACCGTAATAAGGGTTGGTTGCCGCGTTGTTCACTAATATATCCAGGTGCCCGTGGCGTCTTTCAATTTCACCAAACAATGGTTCCACCGCATCCGCATCACCAATATGACATTCAAGTGCTTCAGCGCTGCCGCCATCGGCAATTATTGCGTCAACCACTGTTTGGCAATCCGCCAACTTTCGGCTGGAGACAATGACGTGCGCTCCTTGCTTGGCTAACAGGCGAACTATCTCCTCGCCTATGCCTCGACTGGAGCCGGTTACAAGAGCGACCTTGTCTTTAAGATCAAAAAGTTCGGTATTCATCAATGAAAAATCCTCTAGTATGTGTGGTCACCCTCAGGGGCTTGCGCGCACTCAGGTACCCGGCAGACGGTAGCACCCAGCGGTATGTTATCAACATAGAGGATGTCATCGGGAAACCACCACTTAGGATGAGCGATCCCAATGACGATATTCGTTCCAGGCGATTGTGGCTACTACCTGTTCTGGTTCCACCCCCAAGCGAGTCAGCGCCTTGGCAAGACGCTTTGTACGTCGACCCATATCAAAAAATGTATAGCGATGTATATCGCCTTCCGTACGACGCGATACGATTTCGGTATTCGCATGAAACCGCCCTGCACAGTCCAATATTCTTGGAACTATTAGTGGAAAATTCTGCATCAAACCGAACATATTGCTATCTCCTCATCTCATTCTGGATCTTGCTGCGTTTGCAGAAGTTTCGCGTATAAGTCTTAGCTGCGGGCACGCGATAGTGACTCAACTATTGCTATTATCAATACGCAAAATCGACAACGACGGCTGTATGAATATCAGCCGAATAGCAATAGGCCGATTAGCCGGCTGGGGGAAAAGCGATAGTCATCGCAGCGGTATCATTGTATTCCCGCGCATATACAATCATGCCATCGACAATCTTCAACTCATGAATCCAATCCATGGTATAGCTCAATTCTGTGGCATAAACTTTACTTGTCTCAGATCCAAATATAACTACCAGTTCGCCATCAACGACAATTTTGTCAATATCAAACTGCTGCATATCTATGGCTTGCAAAAGTATTGTCAGATACTCAGCATAGGCTGCCTTGCCAGAGAAGGACCCGCCAAATGGAATATTGGAAGGCAGAAAGTTCTCCCACACAACTTCGTCAACAATATATTTTTCAAGAAATGCGGGCAAATCGGTACAAGCCAAAAAGTCCGCGTAGAACTGTTTTACGTAAGCAATTGTTTCTTCGTTATTCATAATAACACCATGGCCTAAGGCCAAATCAAACCCTGTTAGAAAAAATCGGCCCTGGGGCCGACGTCAAGGGGTAGTTGTTCTGTGAGTGATCGGACAATACCGACCACTCTCCCTAAAGCGGCACTAACTTAGAAGCGGTATGTAAGCTCTGCGCCGTACATTCTAGGCGCGCCTTCCATAAAGTAGTTTGTTCCGAAGCCACCCTGCAGGTTAATTGCATAGACGTCATATTCCTCATCGGCAAGATTACGCACCCAAAGAGAGACAGCCAGACGATCATCCTTATCAGCGAAAGTCAGCCTTGCATTCATTACCCAGTACGCTTCCTGACTGATGTCCTCATGTCCTTCTGCTTCGTTATAGGCACTGAACCACTGGTCATCAGTAAACGTGCCATTGAAGTTAATGGCGGAATACCAGGTATCGGAAATATCAAACTCGTAGTCCACCATAAAGTTGAAGTTCAACTCGGGTGAAGATACTGGTGTATTGCCCTTTAGATCCACCTCGTCTACAGGGTTTAGTGGTGTCGACAGTTTAGGAAGATAAAGCTCCGTATACTCAGCATCGAGTAAACCCAAACCTGCCTGAAGCGTCAGACCTTCAGTAGGTGCTGCGAGTAACTCTAACTCAAGGCCTTTAATGTCAGCTCCGCCAGCGTTATAAAGGTTGGCCGATATACCTACCTGAGTAACAAACTGCTGATCTTGATAATCGTAGTAGAACGCCGCACCGTTCAGGCGCAACATGCTATCGAAGAATTCACTTTTGAAACCTATTTCATAAGCATCGATATATTCCGGCTTAACGTAGGCGCCGTTTTCATTCTTCTGATCTGCGTATACCAGACCATTGTTAAAGCTTCCAGAACGGAAACCCTTCGAGTAGCTACCATAAACCATGCTGTCGTCATTAATCTGGTAATTGATTGCCAGCTTACCCGTAACGGCGGTTTCTTTTTCGGAGCGAACTTCTCCAGAATCGGTTGTATATACACCATCCAAATAGGTGCCAGCAGGAATTGGTACGCCCTGTGACAGAGCCCATGTAACGAACGGCGCATCTATCCCCATTGCTATAAACTGCGCGCTAAGTTTATTGCCAGGCAAAAAGGAACCCATGGGAGTACCGTCCCGCTCAAATCGAGAATAGTTAATATAGTCGCGAGTGGTTTCATCGCTGGTATAGCGCAAGCCCAAATTGAATGACAGGCGATCAGTCGCATCAAAAGTCATATCGGTATAAACCGCATAGCTTTCCTTTTCTACATCGAAGCGACGATCAACCATACCAAATTCTGGCAGTGCATCAGCCAACACGGCGAGATGAGCGGACAAAGCAGGATCACCCTGCAGACCGGCGCCAATACTCAGTTTGGTCAGAGTTAAAGCGATAGCACCATCGGGATCATGGAAAAAATCTTCATGAAGGATATGTGTATCTATGTCTTCATTACCGTAGTAAATACCGGCGATAAAGTTAAAGGGGCCGTCGAGATTAGAGACCAGGCGTAAATCCTGCGCAAAGGCTTTGGTTTCTGATGCCCAATCGATGCCGGCCAAAGTAGCTTCAGTTCCGTCAGTATCAGTACGCGCAAAGTACTCCGCGTCATAACCATTGGTCACGGAGACGATAGAGTAATTACCAATATCCCAATTCAATCGGAGGTTGGCTATATTGGATTTTACAACAGTATCACCCGCTCGATTGATCGATCCGCCGTGGCGCTGCTTGTTGGAAGGCAGTCCGGCCAGGGTTGTGCCCAGAGGCGTTGTTGCATCAATGCGCGGTGCTGCTGATTTTGCATCACTCTTTGCATAGGTGTATTTGAATACAGCACCAAAGGTCTCGGTAGGTTCCCAGTTCAAACCCACTCGAGCAGTGGTATAGTCTGTTTCATTCATATCGGGGCCGATAGCATTTTTCCAGTAGCCATCTACATGCTTTGACTTAATCGCTATACGACCGGCCAATTTGCCTTCTACTAAAGTATTCTCAACTGCACCTTCTACCAGGGTTCCGTTAAAATTTTGTACACCCAGCTTCACATAACCGTCGACACCGGCGTCAATATCTGGGGTATTGCTTAGCAGGTTGATTGCACCACCTGTAGTGTTTTTGCCATATAAAGTACCCTGCGGTCCACGCAGAACTTCGATACGCTCCAGATCAAACTGAGCCATACCGTGGGTATAAGTAGCACCCAAATAACCTTCATCCATATAGACGCCAATCGGGCTCGCCTGGCTGGGTGTGTAGTCGACCATGGACACACCACGAATAGAGAATAGCGGCTGTACATCGCCGAGCGGTGCGCTTACCTGCATATTGGGTACTTGCGCTGCGACATCATTAGGCTTTTCCCAGCCCAACTTTTCAATATCGCTTCCACTCAATGCGGTTATAGCTATGGGAATGTCCTGCACGCTCTCTGCACGCTTCTGGGCCGTAACCACGACCTCTTCAAGCATTTGACCCCATGCGACCGAGCTGGCCACAAAGCACGAGCTTATCGCTAAAGAGATTACTGATTTAGTAAATGTTTTATGGATCATATTCCCCTCCGGAACGTAATGGTTAAGAAGCCACAGCGGCTTTTGTTATAACATCGACGGCAAAGATAGCCGCCATCGGCCTCACTGTCAATGTTTTTGTTATAACATATGACTATAAACTCCTTCATATACCCTAATATATACCTATTTATTATAATTAAAACCAAAAAATATCTTGGATATTTTATTTTATTATAATATATTGCCTGTCGAGCATAACCAAACTGAAATGGAAACCTGCCTTATGAGCACTGACTACAGTACCTATTCTATTGCTACTCTAGCTGCCCGCATTAAACAGGGACAACTATCCCCCGTTGAACTCACGCGCTCGATGCTGGCTCGTATAGAGAAACTAAACCCCGGCTTGCACGCCTATAATACAGTCGCAAGTGAGCAGGCTATGGCCCAGGCCGAAGCGGCAGAAGCAGAAATTAACGGCGGCAACTATCGAGGCCCGCTACATGGCATTCCACTAGGTCTCAAAGATCTGCTATTTACCAAAGATCTCAAGACAACGGCTTCCTCGACCATTCTGGCCGACTCGATTCCCGACGCCAATGCCACCGTCGTCGATAAATTAGCGGCGGCGGGTGCTATCTGTCTTGGCAAAACCAACATGACTGAGTTCGCCCTGTGGGGATACCACCCCGAATTGGATGCACCCGTCAATCCCTGGAATGAAAAGCACTGGCCCGGGGTGTCTTCCAGCGGTTCGGCCGTAGCAACCGCAGCCCACCTGTGCTGCGCGGCCATCGGCTCAGACACCGGCGGCTCAATTCGCGGACCGGCTGCCGCCAACGGCGTGGTTGGTATAAAACCGACCTACGGCAGAGTAAGCCGTCACAATGCTTTCCCCTTATCTGAATCTTTGGATCACATAGGGCCCATCGCAAACTCAGTAGAAGACGCCGCCCTCGTGCTGAACGCCATCGCCGGCTTTGATATTCAGGACCCCACCTCCCTTGATATCCCGGTGCCGGACTTTACCGCCCTTATAGGGTCAGATATAAAGGGACTGCGTATTGGTGTCGATTCAAACTATAACGCTCAGGTTGACCCTGAGGTTGGCGCCGCTCTGCAGGCAGCCGCCGACATGCTGTCCAGTCTGGGTGCAGAAATCATAGCTGTGGATGTTACCGGCATAGAGGAAGGCGCGGATCGCTGGATTGACCTAACCGCCGTCGAAACCGCCATGCACCACCGCGAATTCTACCCATCTCGAGCAGATGACTATGGTCCAGTGTTTCGCAGTGTTCTGGAGCACGGCAACTCTCGTAGTGGCGAGGACATCTCGCTGGCTTACACTGCGCGCGGCCGGGTAAAGCAAATTCTCGCCAGGACATTCCTGAATGTAGACATGCTGCTGTGCCCATCTCTAGCCGGTCCGGCACCTGCGCTGACAGATTTCCCACACCAATTTCTACTTCCCATGGAAGTCGTAGGTTCCTCCACTTTGTATCAGGCACCGTTTAATTTCTCCGGTAGCCCAACCATTTCCGTACCGATGGGTTTCTCAGCTTCCGGGCTGCCACTGAGCCTGCAACTGGTGGGGCGTCACTGTGAAGAAGCCCTGTTAATTCAGACTGCCCACGCCTATGAACAGGCAACACCGTGGCATAAACAAGTCGCCCCTGGCGCACAACTATAACCAAGAGGATTCAATTATGAGCTTTGATCTGGAAAAAACCGTACGTCGCCTCGCCGACATAGAAGACATCAAACAATTAAAGGCGCGCTACGCCTCCGCTTGCGATGACGATTACAACCCTGACAAGCTGGCTGCCTTGTTCACCGAAGACGCCATTTGGGACGGTAGCATTTTAGGCTATGCCGAGGGGCGCGCAGGTATCCACGAATTTTTCTCTGCATCCAGCGCGCTGGTACCCTTTGCTGTACACCAGATTTCGAACCCCATCATTGAGATCGACGGTGACACGGCGACCGGCCAGTGGTTTCTGTGGCAACCGATGGTATTCCAGGGCGCAGCTCTATGGTTGTCGGCAACCTACGCCGATGAGTATGTGCGGCGTGACGACCAGTGGCTGTTCCAGCACTTGAAACTCAATATCCGCATGCTAACGCCCTATGAAGAAGGCCCAGCCAAGACGCGCATAATTGAGGTAAATCTCTAATACGGCGTCAAGTCTTAGCCTGCGAGCAAGCTGACCCGCGTAAAGAGAAGGGGAGCTTGCTTAACGCGACTTGTGATGTACCCAGGGTTTTGATTGGTCCGGACGCTCACCAGCAATAAGGGCGTCAGTCCAGTCAATGTGGTACTGGTAGGCAGCCTCAGCGGCAACCGGGTCGCCATTGATAATGGCATCGGTAACGCGTTGGTGATTGCGAATGTAGGATTCGCCATAGTCTCGCATAGGAATATATTCTGGAAAGAAGATGGCCCAGAAGAATATACCCAGGCGACGAGTAGCTTCGTTGAGTTCTGGCATACGCGCCACGTCGTGCATAACCATATGGAAGCGTAGCAGCACCATGACAAAATCGAAGCCCTCCAACTTACCAGCTTGCTCGCGGATGAGATCCATTGCATCCAGAACCTTGGCAACACTGTCCTCCCGCTCGCCAATGCGCTGGGCGGCGAAGCGCACACCTAACCTGCCAACTGAACCGTGGATCTCCCACCAGTTGCCTACTTCCTCTTTATCAAGAGCGCGGATGCGTGCGCCTTTGCGAGCAGACAGTTCAACGACACCCTCACCGGCAAGTATATGAATAGCTTCCCGCACAGGCACAATACTGACACCCAACTCTTCCGCCAATTGCCTGGCGACAACACGCTGGCCCGGCTTGTAGCGCCCGTCCAGCAAACCTTCGATTATGGTCAGTAATACTCGATCCGAGGAGTCTCTGCCCGTGGCCAAGCTCTCGAAAATAGCAGTAAATGTGGTATCCGTGATGGTACTCAAATTGCTTGCCTCTAGCGGGTGATGATCTGGCAGGGCCTCTTGTGGCTCAGCATCTATACTACAGGATTCTACCTTTACCATAACTGCTGCACCAAATGTTGTTTGACATCGAAACCTGTTGGATCCGTTCATTGCCGATGATCATTTATAACAATATATTATAACTTATGCATTGTTTTTTTAGTTTATTCGAGTATTATTCGCAATATATTATAACTTATATCAAAATTATGGCGTTTTCACGAGGTGTATTGAATGAAAAAACTAGACCGACGCGATTTCCTCAAAGTTTCCGGCGTGGTTGGCATCGGTATCCTGAATGCCGAAAATGCCTGGTCACTGACCTCGCTGGAACCCGTCCACAATACCCTGACGACCGACTACCCCTACCGCGGCTGGGAAGACGCCTACCGCAAGGAATACGAACACGACGTGGTTGGCTATGCAGCCCACTGTGTCAACTGCCACGGCAACTGTGCTTTCAAGGTCATCGCCAAAGACGGCATCGTCGTTCGTGAGGAACAACTGGCCCAATATCCGCAAATCGCCGACGACATTCCCGACACCAACCCGCGCGGATGTCAGAAGGGCGCAATCCATTCGCAAGCCATGTACGACCCGGATCGCATTCGCTATCCCATGAAACGGGCAGGTGAACGCGGCGAAGGCAAATGGCAGCGTATCTCGTGGGATCAAGCCACAGAGGAGATCGCAGACAAAATTATCGACATGTATGAAGCCCATGGTCCGGGCTGCCTGGCGACCCACACGGGAACCGGCACAGTATCTAATGGCAAGTTGGCGGCGGGTTTACGCTTCGCAGCCCTGCTAGGGGGCGTCCAGGAAGACTCTCTGACTGATGTCGGCGACGGCCAGTCGGGCCAGTATCTCGCCTATGGCGATAACATGGAGAACGCGACTTCCGATGCCTGGTTCGGCGCCGACTATCTGCTGCTCTCCTACCTCAATGTCAATGCCACGCGCATACCGGATGCCCATTATGTGTGGGAGGCTAAATACAATGGCGCCAGAGTAGTAGCCACCTCGCCAGACTATAACCCCACCGCCATCCACACCGATCGCTGGCTCAACATCAAGCCCGGCGCCGACCCCTTTCTCTATATGGCCATGGTGCATACCATCCTGGAAGAAGAGCTGGTGGCGGAAAGTTTTGTTCGCGAACAGACGGATCTTACCCTGCTGGTGCGGGACGACAATCGCAAGCTGCTGCGCGAGTCCGATCTCGAAGCCGAAGGCAGCGATGATGTGTTCTACCTCTGGGACGAAAGCACCAACAGCGCGGTAAAAGCACCCGGATCTATGGGCAGCGAGGAAAAAACGCTGGCCTTGGGCGCGATCACCCCGGCACTACAGGGTAAGTTCAGCGTGGCTGACATCGCCGTGCAACCTGCATTTGTGCACATGCGTATGGAGGCGATGAAGTTCTCGCCCGAGGCCACCCAGGAAAAAACCGGCCTCCATCCCGATATCGTGCGCGACGAAGCACGTCGCTTCGCCGCAGCCAAAAAGGCCGTGATAGCCGCAGGTTTTGCCTCCGCCAAGATGTTGAACGGTATTTACACCCAGTGGGCCCAGATCCTGATGTGCGCTCTCACCGGCCACGGCGGTGAGACAGGCGGCTACTGGAGCCCATTCAGCTTCATGGGTTTCGAAACGTCCTTCCTGCTAGGCTTCATGCAAACGGGGAAAATGCCACGTTTCGAATGCGGCGGATTGGGCGAGTTTGTTCATGGCAAAAAAATCATTGAGGCCCGAGCACATTACGACAATGACAAACTGAAGGCCCGCACCGGCTTCGACGTGGAAGAGATGCAGGCTATGATCGAAAACGCCATCGAGAGTGGTCAAATGCCCGTCTATGATGGGATAAAAGGCGCCATCCTGCAGGCCGACAATAAATTCGCCCGCAACAAGGGGCCGCACTACCGGGAGCGTATTCTGGAAGAGTTCTCCGAACTATTCGTCAATATCAATATCCGCATGGACTCCACTGCCATGTATGCAGATTATGTGCTCCCCGCCGCAGGACACTACGAGGGCTGGGACTTCCGGATCACGCCGATGCACCGCTTTGGTAATCTGTTTACCGCGCCCGTTAAACCGATCGGTGAGGCCAAGCCGGAATGGGAGCTGTATGTCCTGTTGACTAAAAAAATCCAGGAGAAAGCCATCGCCCGCGGTATTTCCTCTTACCAGGACGGCCCGTTCAGCCGCGACTTACACACTATTCATGATGATTACACCATGGACGGAAAACTCATGACCGCAAAAGAGGAAGTTCGCTTCCTGATTGAGAACAGCCCACAGTTCCAGGGACAATCCTTTGACGAAGCAGTGAACAAGGGTTTCGTGACTATCTGGGAGAGCCCCTCACCCGCCACCGCCAAGGTAAGCCCGGATAAACCCATACAGGCCTGGCGAACACAATTAGAAGACAAGACGCCCTACCCCACTGTGTCCGGCCGCATCACCTTCTACTGCGACCACGAATGGTTCCAGAAGCTGGACTCCAGTGTACCCACCGCGCGGGATAACGCAGGGCCTGCCAGTTCAAACTTCCCTTACACGTTTTATACCCCGCATACCCGCTGGGGTATTCACACCACCTGGCGCTCCAACAAATACATGATGCGCCAACAGCGCGGCGAACCCCATGTCTATATTAACCCGGCCATGGCCGCGGCAAAGGGTATCGAGGATGGCGGCCAGGTGAGGGTATTTAACGGCCTGGGAGAATTCTTCGCCCAAGCCAAGGTGGTGCCAACAGTACGAGACAATCAGGTGATGATGGAACACGCCTGGGAACCCTACCAGATGCGTGACCAAAAAGGCCTCAACACTATCGTCGCCACCTTGATCCAGCCGCTTGAGTTGGTGGGCAACTGGGGCCATCTGAAATTCGACATGTACAAATGGAATCCCAATCAATTATCCAATGAATCGGGCGTCGATATCGAACGTGCCGAGTACGTAGTAGGAGGGACTGCATCATGAGCAATAGACAACTCGCCATGGTCATGGACCTGAACAAATGCATCGGCT